>OZ244061.1:2147500-3710873 GCA_965215475.1 Rhodothermales bacterium | reverse complement strand
AATCATGGGGATTCCGAATGCCTGTCAATATGTGGGGATATCCAAGTCCACCGATTACCGGAGCCAACGTGCACAAAAAGTGCATACCAGGAACCCCCAGAATGCACGCCGATGGCCTTCAACGAAACGGGCAGAGATTCTGGATGGGTTGAATTCGGAGCGGTTTATGGATCTACCACCCCGTCAGATCTGGGCCAGACTCTTAGAGGAAGGACGGGATTGGTGTCACCGGAGGACCATGTATCGTATTGTACAGGACAATCGTCTGGAGAAACCAAAGAATCCATCCATCCTACGCGAAACCTGAATGGCGGGCCACAGCCCCCAATCAACTGTGGAGTTGGGATATCACCACACGGAAACGCCCCCGTAAAGGAATCTACTTCAAGTTGTAGGTCATTCTGGATGTCTTCAGTCGCTATGTCGTGGGAGGGACTCTGGTTCCCTATGAGTCTGCCACCATCGCTAAGGAACTCATCTCCACCACGATCGAACGTCAACAGATGGATGAACCCCAACGGGTGATCCACTCGGACCGAGGTGCCGTCATGGCCAGGAAAACCTATGTACGTCTACTTGCAGATCCAGGAGTGCAAGGCTCATATAGTCGACCGTATCAATCCAAGGATAATCCGTATTCGGAATCGCACTTCCGAACCATGAAGTATCATCATTGGTACACCCCCCCGCTTCGGATCCATTGAAGCGGGGCACGATCCTTCTTCCAATGGTACAACTACGAATTCTACCACTCGGGCATTGCCTTGATGCATCCAGCAACCGTACATTATCGAGAGGTGGATCGAGTGTGGAAGCAACGTCAGCTCGTCATGAAAGAGGCCTACGATCGCAACCCAGGACCATTTGTCAATGGTACTCCCCAGATCCAGAAACCACCCCGAAAGGTATGGATCAACAAGCCTCCGAATGACACAAATCCGAGTGGGCAACAATGCTAAACACTTGGATTAAACCAATTTACAACCAGTTGAAATGACTCCGCCCCGATTCAATAAAAATGAATCAAATTTGTGTCATTTTTATTGGCACACGCCGAGATCCAAAATCAAACCATTTTACAATGCGTAAGCGAAAAAAAATCCTTGATACGATCATTTATTGCTCTGTTTTGCACGGTACTGCTGATATTTTTCGGCAGTAATGCATACTCATATAACGATCTATACGATATAAAATGTAACCATACATGCAGTTTTATGGGGTGCAATGGCGGTGCTAGACCTTGTTATTCAAACGTCAGATGTTGCCACACTGATGATCTTCCCTGCACCACAGATGAAACATGGGGCGTAGCATGTATGGGAGGCCTATTGGGAATGCAATGATGAAATCAATCATTAAATCTCGTAAATATCGAGTGCTCTTTGCATCATTGGCATTCGCATTACTCGTTGGTCTATCGGGGTGGACGTCTTATAATTCTAGTAATACCGAACTTAATATCTCGCCTGACTGCGGTAGCTCACAATCATGTCGAGCAGTGGGATGTGGAGGGGGAAATCAGTTGTGTGCGGTTATGCCATGTGATTGGTGCGTTGAAGCCGGCCCTGTTTCAGGTTGCTTCCCGGGGGTCCAGGTATGTTCTACTTGGGCATGGTTTTAATGAACGCTAGATATACTGTCCTGATCTGTTTTTTTGTTTTTTCCTGTGGTAGTGACGAAAATGAGACTACCTTTGGAGATTCGTTTTTAGAAAAAGCTGAGGAGCAAAAATAGGCTCTTCAGCTTTTTCTGTGAGAAATTCATTTTTTTCAGATTCTGGGGCTCAAATCTAGTCCGCCCAAATGAAAGTAAATTGCGTCTATGAATCGGTCTTTGTTCCGGAATCCACGTGCACGAACCTTGATGGTTTTGATCCGGCTGTTGATGCTTTCGGCAGGGCCATTACTCACCTTCAGAACGATCGCATTGAGGATTCCATATAAGTGATTTTGTATCAGTTTGGCTGCTTTTTTCATCGGTTCAAGTCGGCAGCGCATGGCCCAGCTCAACCATTTCATCCAGTACTTGCGTGCCCAACCCCGGGTTTTATAATGCCATAGATTTCGAGCCGTTTCCTTGATCGCCCAGGCTCGGGCCGTTCGTAGGGTACTGGTGCGGAGCGCATGGAATGCCTTCTTCTGCTTCATGGACATGTTGGGAGGACTTTTGAGCCACATGTATTTACTTCCCGTCAGCATCTCATTCCCACTCTTGCGGAGTTCTTTGTGCTCCTGTCGCCGCACCTTATCGACCCCATCTCCCAGGTGCTTGGAGACATGGAACCGGTCAAAACAGATCTTCTCGTCAGCATGGGGAAGGCAGGCATGGGTTGCATGAATATACGCCGGCCACATATCCATACTTACACTCCGAATTCCCTGCAACTGAGCCGGCGATAATTGCTGATACCAACCCATCAGAGTGCCCTTTTCCCGTCCAAGTCCCACATACAGCACCTTCCCCGTATCTGCATTGGATACAACCGTCAGGTACTTGTGCCCCCTTCGGTACGCGACCTCATCCACACAAATGTTGGCAACCACCTCCTCCTTTCTTCGAGCCTTCCCCCGCTCCACCGCACGCCGTTGGATCCCGGCAATGCCCTTCCATCCGATTCCCAACTGGCGGGAAATCGCCAAAAGACTTGCCTCCTTGGCCCATCCGATCACGTACTCCTCAAAGTCATGGGTGTAGCGGGAACTTGCGTCCGCCCAGGGAACTCGTACCGTCTTCACTCCATGCTCCGAACATTGAATCCGGGGAACCCGTGCAACCAGAATCGTTTGATATTTACACGTATCCAGGTGGCGCCATTGTCGCTCCGTACGCAGATCATAAAAGTGACCTACCTTGCCACACTTCGGACAGGTCAACGAAGACGGATCGGTACAGGTCAACGTTACCGTCCTTCGTTGGGCTTGATCATCGTAGGTGTCTTCTAAAATCTCCCAGGGTGCCTGGAGACCTAGGCTTTTCTCAACAGAGGAGGTGTTTTGCATGTGATTCTTTAAATTCAGGTGAACCATAAAATTCGAAAGTCCTAAATTTATGGCTTAATTCACAATAAAGGGCGAAGACCCAAAAAATAAGGGCAAGGATCTGGGAAAATGTTTCCGTGAGTAAGATATTTGAATTGCCTAAAGAAGATGTTATGTTGTATGACCCCCAGTATGTCATACCTGATTCTAATGGAGACATCTATATTGTAGACTACGGGACGTATCAGATTTTGCGGTTTGATTCTGATGGCAATTATGTCATGTCCTATGGAAGTGGTGTCGGCCAAGGTCCTGGCGAATTTATAAGCATAAGCGGTGTTGAAGTCTCATCTGATTCACTGATTTACGTAGCAGATCCTAACAACAGGAAAATTTCTTCTTTCTCAAAGATGACAGGGAGACTTATAGATTCAAGAATATTTGACGGGCAAGAAGCTCCCTTTCGTTACGCCAGAACAGATACAGGTATTGAATATATTTCCCGAGTGTTTAACCCACTATTCTTTGAATCTAATTTTAGGAACAAAACGGTTGAATTCGGAGAATTAATCAAAGAGGATTACGATATGGTTGCCTTGATGATCGCGGATGGAATGATTGAAGCGTATAAAGATTGGATGATCTATGTTCCCACTCGTTTTCCCGTAATTATGATTTACGATGTGGATGGCACTCTCGTTCGGGCAAAGAAAACAATGACCTTTGACAGGTTTGAAGAGCCTCGGCTTGAACCTTATGTGATGAACGGAATCGAGAGCTATAGAATTGAAGGAGAACTCGTGAATGGTTTGATGGTAAATATCGTGGGAGACGAATTATTTCTTCAGTCCCGCGATGATTCAGAAGATCTAATTGTTGATGTATATGAAGCCGAGACCGCTGAGTACAAGTATTCCTTTAGAATCTCCGATCACGGGCCATCAGTTATAACAGATGATCGAGTATATCAACCAACCCGCGATGCAACTGTAATTGCTTATTCAATTAACAGGCCTTCTTAAGTCAAGGATGAAGCGCGAGAATAGACCTTTTACGAAAGGAGAATGTTTTATACCTCCCCCTACAGACACACCCGTGCAAAAGATATTTCGTGATTTTGGTCTAGGTGAAATGCCGTTTTAGGATAGATCTTACAGAAGTTACAATGAAGTATTTAGAGTGGATAATGTATACCCTATTGATCTTAGCATTAATACTTTTTCTTCAAGTGACTTTTTTTGCTAAGCCAACTGATAACCATAGCATTGTAGATACTCTTCCAGCCATGTTGGAATATTTCCATGAAGATCAGGATAGATTGGTCTTGATTGTATTAACTCCTACCTGCCCATATTGTCTGCAGAGTTATCCCTTTTACAGAACACTTATTTCAGAAAAAAGCGAAAATATTGGGGTCATCGCCGGTATTAATCCGAGCATATCCATTGAACTTCAAAGACGTATACTTCAGAAAGAAAACCTATCTGTTGATACATTGATTGCTCTACCCAATCAAGATTGGGGAATAACTTCGGTTCCGACCATTATCATTTTAGATGATCAAGCAAGAGTTGAGTATGTGTGGATTGGCCTTCTTGATGCTGATCGGGAAAAGGAAGTTCTATCTGTTATTACCCAAAACGAGTAATTCATCTTCTCAAGCAAATTTTTGACAATTCAACCTTCGTGAAATTTTCATGAATTTAAGATGCTTCGGGCTGAAGAAGAAATAATCTTTCTCATTCATGATAGAATTTTGCAAACAATTACGTTGCTTTTTGCAGCAGGTCGGATCACATAACTCCATCTCGACAGGGTTTGGGGGTGTTCTAGATTGAGTTGACTCATTTCATTCATCTTTGCTGATTTTGATTCCTCGCTTGTATTTGTGTTCAATCTGTTCCACGGTGACGGTGGATCCTGTCTCTGTGGTTTAGTATTCATGCAGTTCAGCAGAGCCTCATACGAAGTAAGCGGAATCTCTGCCCATCTTTGTGAGACCTCACTGTGAGTAAGGTGTTTGAATTGACCGCGGATGAAGAGATTGTGCTGTGCCCCCCCCCGTATATTATACAGGACAATACTAATAGAGGCATGTATATTATAGGCTACGCGAAATATCAGATCCTCGACGAAGAGATCGGTTCCAGAAAAAAGCCAGAACTCCTGAGAGGATTCCCCCCATTAGGCTGATGCCCATCTGAGACGTAGCAATAAGCCAGTGAGCAGGCATCAGTCGATCAATTACTATTTCTTGGGACGCCCCAGGTCGTACATGCACTTCAAGTGAATCGCGCCCTTCTACACGAGACCAAAGAGATTGCGGAAGCGACATCTTGGGACGGTCAATGATGCTGCCATCCGGTAACGTTACTTCAAGGTTTACGTACCCATAGGTTACATCAGCACGATTTGTTACATCAAACTCCTTCACGATTGCAATGGCGGGGATTCCTTGATTCCACGTCTCTCTTAAGTGTACGGCAACTAGGCCCTGATTTACAGCTAAACCAAATAATAAGAGTGGGACTCCCCAAAAAAACCTCGCAATCATGCGTACCATCAGTCTCTCTCAGCTTAAGAATAAATATGGCTTCCACGTTTCTTCAATATAGCCGACATAATCACGAATAAACATGACATGACTGGGCCGAAATGGTTTCCGGTGAAGTGGCATGTTTGCCTCTTCAGAAGTTCGATCTCCTTTCCGATTGTTACAAGCAATACACGCAGTAACTAAATTCGTCCAATGATCTTTCCCTCCACGAGATTTAGGAATCACATGATCTATGGTCAAGGAGTCGCGGCGATTACAATATTGACATCTGTAATCATCTCGGCGAAGAATGTTTTTTCGCGATAACATGATGTTCCGATATGGGATGCGAACGTATCCACGTAAACGGACAATACTCGGATACGGAAATTTGATCGAGGGAGATCGAAGGAAATAATCTGGCAAACTTTCTACAAGATCTGCTTTGTTCAAGTGAACGAGTACCACCGCTCGACGCACCGTACAGACGGTAAGAGCACTGTAGTCATGATTCAGTACAAGCACATGCGATCTCATTCAATCCTGGAATTGGATACTGAAATACAGATGCCACAGACTTGAATAACTTGAGTAGCGAAGATTTTAGGGATAAGTCCGTGCGGTTAAATCAGATAAAGGCTCAATTGCTCCATCTATCTATAATTCTCCTCGCAATCGTATTCTAGAACTTCTACTTGATCTCCTCTCTGTACGAAACCTGTGTTTTCCGGGACTAGATTTTCTCCAAAATATACCTTCCCATCTCTTTTTCGAAAATCACTTAATGCACGAAGAGGCTCCTTGCCTTGGATCGCCGTATCCTGATCTATGGTTGTGATGCTACAACGAGTACAAGGCTTTACAACAGAAAACTTGACCTCCCCAATACGTATTCGTTTCCAACTATCCTCCCCAAATGGCCGATCCCCCGAAACTACGATATTCGGCCTGAATCGACCCATGGGAATTGGATTGTACATCCTCCTGTTCAATTCAATCAGAGATACTTTCGTCGTACAAAGCAAAGGATATCCATCTACGAACGAAATAGACGTTCCGGGCTCAGCATAGGCAGGATCCGCCAATCTTGAATTTAGATCGTGCATATATACAAGACAAACGCTACGTTCCAGAAACGTACTCAGCCACTGATTCGCCGGATCTGAAGCCATCCGTGCGAAAACGGAATCGCCCCAAATGGAAACTTTACGTGTCAGAGCTCCTTCTTCAGGGATCGTAACGGTCATACTCTCCTGACCAAATGCCATAAGCATGATCTTTCTCCCGGGCTGGGAGATCGCCTGAATCAAAGACATCCGAGGCATTGTTCTCTGGGTAAGAAAATCTCCCTGGTCATCAACGATCATCCACCGCCTGTCTCCGACAAGTCCCCAAGGCCTGACTTCTGCACGGATCTTTGAGATACGATGCGTCGACTTGATCGGATAGATATATAGTTCCTCTAAAATCATGGAAATATCTTCGTTGCACTCACCAAATACTTTATCCTGTATGAAAGAAAATGGAATAACACTAACGTTCTTGTATGGAAATTCGTTTCAACGTTCCCCGTGCTCTTGATCGAGTTTGGTGGGGGCAGACTTTCATTCCATCTCATCGCACGAAACAAACGGCGGATCCATCATCAACGGGTACTCCGCATTCAGATCGTTATACTTGAGAAAAAGATTCCTACCTTTGAGAAATCATCTGCATCATTGAACATGACCGCAAACCCATCTCCCTCCGATATTCGCTATGAGCCGAATGAATTTCCCCCACTGCCACTGACCATTGGATTGGGATTTCAAATGGCACTGCTCAGTATTGCAGGGATCGTACTCACTCCTGCCATTGTGATTCGTGCTGGTGGAGGAAGTGACCAGTACTTGGTATGGGCCGTATTTGCTGCCGTTATCATTAGTGGCATTTCCACTATTATGCAGGCACTTGGAAAATTCCGGATTGGCGCCGGCTATATTCTACTTATGGGGACCTCGGGAGCGTTTATTGGAATCTGTATTAGCGCACTAAACCAAAGTGGGCCCGCTACCATGGCGACCTTAGTCATCGCCTCCTCTCTCCTTCAACTTCTGTTTGCCACGAAGCTATCCAAGTTCAGAAGAGTTTTGACCCCTACGGTAACCGGGACCGTCATTATGCTGATCGCCGTGACCGTTATGCCCATCCTGTTCGATATGATGAATGAGATTCCTGAAGGAGGCTCCATGTCTGGAGCAGCCATCAGTGCAGGCACAACCCTGTTTGTCATTATCTTACTCGCCATTAAGGCACGAGGAATCCTTCGTTTATGGGCACCTATGATCGGGGTGATTGCTGGAACCGTTGTTTCCAGCTTTTATGGGTTATATGATCTAGAATCCATTCGAGATGCAGCATGGATTGGAATCCCACCTATAGGAGGATGGCCTGGAATGGATCTAACCTTCGGCCCCATCTTCTGGACGTTTCTTCCAGCTTTTATTTTTGTTACCATGATCGGAGCCATTGAGACCGTAGGAGATTCGATAGCCATCCAAAGGGTTTCTTGGCGCAATCCTAAGGTATCAGACTTTCGTACGGTGCAAGGAGCACTTATGGCTGATGGAATTGGAAACTTTCTGTCGGGAGTAACCGGAACGATTCCAAATACAACGTACTCTACTTCGGTCTCGATCGTTGAACTGACCGGCGTTGCTGCTAGATCCTGTGGAATTGCGATTGGATGTATCTTTATTCTCCTCTCGGTAAACCCAAAATTCCTGGCCGTAATTCTTGCGATTCCAGACCCCGTCGTAGGTGCATTCGTTACCGTTTTGATCGCAATGCTCTTTCTTCTAGGAATGAAAATCGTAGTTCAGGATGGAATAAATTATCGAAGCGGATTGATTTGTGGAATCTCGTTCTGGATCGGATCTGGCCTTCAAAATGGAGTCATTTATCCGGAATTTTTTGATGGACTCGCCGGCGGCACCTTCGAAAATGGGATGGTTGCAGGTGGACTCGTTGCCATTGTATTAACCGTTTTCACGGAGCTGACATTTAAAGCCCGGAAACGTATCCAAACAACCCTTAGTGTAGATTCACTTCCTGAACTGCAGACCTTCGTTCGTAAATTCTCGAAAAACCATTCCTGGCCTTCTAGTTTCACCAATCGGGTCGAGGGAGCAGTAGAAGAAGCAATCCTGATCTTATGCAATCAAACTGACACCGAAGAAAAAGATGGCGTCCTCCAACTGATCATTAGGGGAGAAACCGACCGAGCAACCTTAGAGTTTATTGCGGCCGATTCCACGGAAAATCTCCAAGATCGGATTGCACTCATGGGCTCTGGTATCTCAACTATAAATTTGGAGAGAGATATATCCCTTCGAATGCTAAAGCATTTGACTACGTCCGTACGGCATGAACGATATCATGGGACGGAAATCATCATTCTGGAAGTACACAAGTTCTCTACCATCCCAAACCAGATTACCGGCTAATGGGAGAGTCCAATCATACCTTGAGTTCCAATACAGGCTTGACTCTCTTGGTCGGCGCCTGACTGGGAGCGGAATCCCCTCCTGCCGACGGTTCCATATCCGCATTGATCGAGGCTTGGAGCTCTTCAAGTTCACTCTTAGATCCGACTACAATATCGCGGAACCTGTGTTGTCCTGTTCCAGCGGGAATCAAATGACCAACAATTACATTCTCCTTGAGCCCATATAATGGATCAACTTTGGCTCCAATGGCTGCTTCTGTAAGCACCTTAGTGGTTTCCTGGAATGAGGCTGCCGATATAAATGAGTCCGTCGCAAGTGCCGCTTGTGTGATCCCCAAGAGAATAGGTTCTCCCACAGCTGGCTGTGCCTCACGTACCGTAACTTCTTTTATATCACGCCGCTTCATTTCTGAATTTACTTCTCGCAACTGGCGTCGATCAACCAAAGAACCGATACGTAATCCCGACTCTCCTGCATCCGTCACGACAAACTTGTCATAAAGGGCATCATTGAGCTCTTCAAGCTGAAATCGTGCGATTCCCTCCTCTTCCAAGAGGGTTGTATCGCCTGGATCCGTAACTCGGATCTTCTGCATCATCTGACGCACAATCACCTCAATGTGCTTATCATTGATCGCAACCCCCTGTAACCTGTAGACTTCCTGAATCTCGTTGACTAGATATTCCTGTACTGCACGTGCGCCTTTAATTCGGAGGATATCTCTTGGAGAAATCTGACCGTCTGAAAGGGCATCACCAGCACGAATAAAGTCATGCTCATTGACCAGAATATGTTTCTGCAGTGAAACAAGGTAGGAGTGCTTGTCAATCCCGTCACGACTGGTCACGATCACTTCCTGCGCCCCTCGCTTCCTTCCACCAAAGCTTACAACCCCATCAATCTCACTTACAACAGCAGCGTCGGTTGGGGTTCGTGCTTCGAAAAGCTCGGTCACACGGGGCAAGCCACCCGTAATATCACGCGTCCTGGCGGATTGTCTCGGGATCTTTGCCAATACCTCACCCGCCTGAACCACGTCTCCCTCGTTCACCTGTAAGCGTGCACGTACCGGCAATGGATATTCCCGATGACTATCATCATCCATAAACACCCGGAGTGCCGGAGTGAGGGAACGCTCTCTGGTCTCAATAATCACCTTATCCTTGCGACCAATGAACTTGTCCGATTCTTCCCGTAAGGTCGTCCCGTCAATGATATCCTGAAATTGGATTGAACCGGACACCTCAGATAAAATCACACTATTATAGGGATCCCAACTTGCAAGAACCGAATCTTTCTCCACGACTTCGTCATCGGCGACGAGGACCTCCGCACCAAACGGAATAATGGACGTAAATAACTGCCGGTTCTCCTCATCAACAATACGAATTTCACCTTGTCGCGTAAGAACGATTTCCGTTGGACCATCACCACGATCAAACGAAACGGTACGCAAATTCTCGTAGATCACACGACCTGCAAATTTGCTTCTGATCATGCTGTCGGCTTCAATACGGCTAGCGGTTCCACCGACGTGGAAGGTACGCAGAGTCAGCTGTGTCCCTGGCTCACCAATCGATTGCGCGGCTACAATCCCTACGGCTTCTCCTGCTTCTACAAGCCTTCCCGTGCCTAGATTACGCCCATAACATAAAGAACAAGTACCCCGCTTCTCTTCGCAGGTCAGGACGGAACGAATTTCGACCCGTTCAATACTGGTTCCCGCGATATGCTTGGCTTTTTCTTCATCAATCATCTCATTGGCCAGCACAATCACTTGATCCGTAAGAGGATCACGAACATCATGCAGGGATACGCGGCCAAGAATGCGGTCCGCCAAGGGTTCGACAACCGTCTCATTGTCCTTGAGTGCCGTGATCGCAATCCCTCGTAATGTACCACAGTCATATTGCGTAATCGTTACATCCTGTGCTACGTCTACAAGGCGGCGGGTCAAATAACCTGCGTCCGCCGTTTTCAAAGCTGTATCGGCCAATCCTTTTCGTGCACCGTGCGTGGAGATGAAGTACTCCAGTACCGATAGCCCTTCCTTGAAATTTGACACAATCGGATTTTCGATGATCTCACCTGCAGAACCAACTAGGCTTTTTTGCGGTTTCGCCATCAGCCCACGCATGCCTCCCAACTGCCGGATCTGCTCCTTTGAGCCACGAGCACCAGAGTCTGCCATCATGTAGATCGCATTAAAGCCATCTTCGTGCTCTTTCAACGTGTCAAAGAGAACCTCCGATACGCTATTGTTCGTCCGAGTCCAAATATCAATCACCTTATTGTAGCGCTCATTATCGGTGATATACCCTTCCTCATAATTATCATAGGCCTCGGCAACCTCCGTCTCCGCCGTACTGATGAGATCAAGTTTTTTGTCTGGCACAACAATGTCTGCCAGAGAAAACGTGAGTCCGGCGGTCGTCGCACGTTCGAAGCCCGCCCGTTTAATTTCATCCAGAAAGCGCGCGGTCTGGGGAAAATCTGTCGCCGTCAATACCTCTCCAATAATGCGCCTTAGATTCTTTTTCGTCAACACATCATTAATATAAGGCACTCTCTCTGGGACAACCTCATTAAACAGTACACGTCCAACCGTTGTATCCGTAATCTCTCCAGAACTAAGTCGAACCTTGATTTTGGCATGAACCTCAACCATCTGCTGATCAAAGGCCTGCCTGACTTCCGTTAGAGAGGAAAACATCATTCCTTCCCCTTTGCAACCTGAACGTGATTTTGTCAGATAGTACAGGCCAAGAACCATATCCTGCGTTGGCACGGTAATCGGGCCACCATGGGCGGGGGAAAGAATATTATGACTTGACAGCATCAAAATCATCGCTTCCATGCATGCATCATGTCCCAAGGGTACATGAACTGCCATCTGGTCTCCGTCAAAGTCAGCATTGAATGCGGTACATACAAGAGGATGTAGCTGGATGGCCTTTCCTTCGGTCAGGACGGGCTGGAATGCCTGGAACCCCAATCTATGGAGCGTTGGTGCTCGGTTGAGCATCACTGGTCGCCCTTGGATTACTTTTTCCAAGATATCCCAGACCTCCGGAGTTCGCTTGTCAACGATCTTCTTGGCACTCTTCACGGTTTTGACAACCCCTCGCTCAATCAATTTTCGAATCACAAACGGCTTAAATAATTCGACCGCCATCTCTTTGGGGATCCCACACTGATGCAAATCAAGCTCAGGGCCTACGACAATCACAGATCGTCCAGAGTAGTCTACGCGTTTGCCCAATAGATTCTGGCGGAAGCGACCTTGCTTCCCTTTGAGCATATCTGAGAGACTTTTTAGTGCCCGATTTGAATCGCTGCGTACGGCATTTACCTTTCGGGAATTATCAAAGAGACTATCCACAGCCTCCTGGAGCATCCGCTTTTCATTCCGAAGGATGACCTCTGGAGCTTTGATGTCAATCAGGCGCTGCAACCGATTATTGCGAATAATTACCCGACGATATAGATCATTCAGGTCACTGGTAGCAAACCTTCCTCCTTCAAGAGGAACCAAAGGACGTAACTCAGGCGGAATTACAGGAATCACACGAAGAACCATCCACTCTGGATAGTTATCCAACCGCCGATTTGCATCACGGAAGGCTTCTACTACCGTTAGCCGTTTAATGGCCTCCGCCTTGCGCTGCTGACTGCTCTCGGTCTTAATCTGAAATCTAAGTTCATGAGAAAGCTCTTCTAAACGAAGACGCTTCAGCATAAATTCGATCGCTTCTCCCCCGATCATCGCAATAAACTTATCGGGATCATCATCAGAGAGACGATTATTATCTTCTCTGATCTTGTACAGGATCTCGTAATAGTCTTCCTCTTTTAGAAGTTGGTTGTCCTCAATCCCGTGCTCCGCTGCACAGCCGGCTTGGACCACCACATATTCCTCAAAGTAAATGACCTTTTCCAGCTTCTTTGATCGAATATTGAGAAGATGTCCGATCTTGTTCGGCATAGTACGGAAGTACCATATATGGACAACCGGAACCGACAAGGCAATGTGCCCCATTCGTTCGCGCCGAACACTTTTTCGGGTTACTTCCACGCCACAACGATCACAAATAATCCCTTTGTAACGAATACGTTTGTACTTACCGCAGTAACATTCCCAATCTTTGACAGGACCAAAAATACGCTCGCAGAACAGCCCATCCTTCTCGGGCTTAAAGCTACGGTAATTAATCGTCTCCGGCTTGAGAACTTCACCATGACTCCGATCCAGAATTGTTTCTGGTGAGGCAAGGTTAATAGTGATGGATGAAAAGTTTTTACTCTGTGAGGGCGAATTCCCGTACGGCATAATGCGATCAACCTGGCTAATTAGAGTTGAATGAGTAATGACCAATCCGACTACTGGTCAAGTGACACTTCGAGACCGAGTCCCTGTAGCTCTCGAACGAGCACGTTAAAGCTCTCCGGCGTACCCGCAGGTGGCATATTTTCACCTTTTACAATGCATTCATAGGCCTTTGATCGACCCTCAACATCATCACTCTTATAGGTGAGCATCTCCTGCAAGACGTTGGAAGCTCCATATGCATACATTGCCCAGACTTCCATCTCTCCTAACCGCTGGCCACCAAACTGCGCCTTACCTCCGAGTGGTTGCTGAGTGATCAAGCTGTAAGGACCAATGGAACGGGCATGAATCTTGTCATCTACTAAATGACTGAGCTTCAGCATGTAAATCTGACCAACGGTCGTTTTCTGATCAAACGGTTCCCCTGTTTGGCCATCGTACAACTGCGTCCTTCCATCAACGGGTAAACCTGCTTCTTCCATATTTTCGATCAGATCCTGCATCGTGGGTCCATCAAAACTTGGCGTAGCAAAACGCTTCCCTAGCTTCGCACCTGCCCAGCCAAGAAGAGTTTCATATATCTGGCCAAGATTCATTCGAGACGGAACACCAAGCGGGTTGAGCACAATATCTACGGGTGTACCATCTTCAAGGAATGGCATGTCTTCGACCGGAACAATACGAGCAACGACCCCCTTGTTTCCATGCCGACCAGCCATCTTGTCTCCTACCTGAATCTTACGTTTCTTTGCTACATAAACTTTGGCAAGTTGGACAATTCCCGGAGAGAGTTCATCTCCCATTTGAATCCGATGACGCTCACGTTTGAACTTGGCATCAATCTGATCAAAAGCTTGGTTGAAATTCTCAAAGAGCCGCTTTAGATTCTTGTCTGCCCCGCGTTTCCCTTTGACGGAAAAATGCGGGTTCAACTCATATGGAGGAACATCCTTGAAATCTGACTCCTGAATTTTTGCACCTTCCAACACGACAACCTCTCCATGTTGGGATTCCATGTTGGTCTTTGCCGTGCATCCCTTCGAAAGTTCAAAGAATTTCCTCGTAAACTCGGTCTGCAACTTTGTCAATTCCTTGTCAAAGACGCTTTCAATCTCGGCAAGTTGCTGATGTTCACGCTTCTTGGATTCAGGATCCGAATTGCGGCGGCTAAAGAGTTGTGTATCAATGACTACTCCTTCCATTCCTGTAGGGGCTTTCAGGGACGCATCTTTTACATCCCCTGCCTTATCTCCAAAGATGGCTCGGAGCAGTTTTTCTTCAGGCGTAGGATCGGTTTCTCCTTTGGGGGTGATTTTTCCAACAATAATGTCTCCTGCCTTGACCTCTGCCCCAACACGTACAATGCCACGCTCATCCAAATCCTTCGTCGCTTCTACCGATACGTTCGGGATCTCACGTGTAAGCTCTTCCTGCCCTCGCTTTGTCTCCCTAACTTGCAGTTCAAATGACTCGATATGTACAGACGTAAAGACATCCTCTGAGACAAGGCGCTCGGAAAGTACGATTGCATCCTCAAAGTTGTACCCTCTCCAAGGCATAAACGCAACCAACACATTCTTGCCTAGTGCGAGTTCTCCATTCTCGGTCCCGAAGCCATCGGTCAAGACGGTTCCCTCTTCTACTTTCTGGCCGACCTTCAAGATCGGCTTTTGATTAATACATGTATCCTGATTGGTGCGTCGGAATTTTGTCAGTTCATACTCAACGACGGGTTCATTAAATGCAACCCTTTCCTCTGCAACAGACTGATCATACCGAACTACAATCCGCGTCGAATCAACATACTCAACAACGCCTTTCCCCTCAGCAACCACGGCCGCTCGGGAATCTCTTGCAACACGCCCTTCTAATCCAGTCCCCACGATAGGTGCTTCTGCTCGGAGCAGTGGAACCGCCTGTCGCTGCATGTTTGACCCCATCAGCGCACGGTTTGCATCATCATGCTCTAGAAATGGAATGATGGAGGCACTTGGCGAGACAATCTGATTTGGAGCAATATCCATAAACTGAATCCGCTCGGGCCGCTCCGATGGGAACTCCCCTCGGTGGCGACATCGAATCAGTTCATCCAGGAAGTTGCCGTCGTCATCAATCCTCGCATTGGCCTGTGCAATGACGGCTTCGTCCTCTTCTTCCGCAGAGAGGTAGACAATGGATTCGGTCACTTTACTATTATCGACCCGACGATAAGGCGTCTCAATAAACCCGAAGTGATTAATCCTTCCATGCACACACAGGGAAGAGATCAGACCAATATTGGGACCTTCAGGGGTTTCAATCGGGCAAAGGCGTCCGTAGTGTGTGTAGTGAACATCCCGGACTTCAAACCCGGCACGCTCTCTGGTCAATCCACCTGGGCCTAACGCCGACATGCGCCGCTTATGGGTTAACTCAGCCAACGGATTCGTCTGATCCATGTACTGACTCAGCTGATTGGTCCCAAAAAACGTATTGATGACACTGGAGATTGTCTTGGCATTGACCAGATCCTGGGGGGTCAATGAATCGGCATCTCGTGCATTCATTCGCTCCCGGATGGTCCTAGCCATGCGAGCCAAGCCGAGTGAAAATTGAGACCCCAGTTGCTCTCCTACCGTACGTACACGGCGATTACTCAGGTGGTCAATATCATCGAGTCCCGTCTGCTCTGAGCGAAGTTCCAATAGTCTGCGGATGATGGTCACAATATCTTCTTGGGTTAAGGTGACCGTTTCTGCTGGGACATTCAGCCCCAAGCGCTTGTTTATACGATAGCGCCCCACCGCACCCAAATCATAACGCTTTTCATTGAAAATGAGCCGATCAAGTATGTTTTTTGCCGCATCAGAATCTGGAGGATCACTATCTCGCAGCACCCGATACAGTTCGTCAAGTGCTTCCGGTTGATTGCTTGCCGGATCACGTCTGAGGGTCTTGATCAAGGTTGTTATATCCAAGGAGTCTTTATCTTCGTCATCTTCCTCGTGCAACAAGTAGACCACATCCACCTTGTAATCCCGAAGAGCTTTCCAATCTTCTTCCTCAAGTTTGTGATCTGCCGGTAAGATAATTCGATTGATCTTTTCTTCAATAATCTCGCCCGTTGCCTGATTGATGTACTCAACCACATCGCCCGTTTCTTTATCGATGTGCTCGATCATTTCACCGGTTTGTTTATCAATCACTTCAAGAAACTCACCGTCATCACGTGTCTGGTACTCAATATCGAAACCGGTTTCAACTTCTACATATCCCAGATGCTCTCCTGTCTTTTCATCATATACCCTTGAAGGAACGACCTTGCGTGTGACATCAAAGGCTAGGGTTGCACCCACCAATTTCTTAAAATCCCGCTTCAGCGTTGTTTTCCCACTCTTCGCCAGATCAAACAGACGGATCACTTCATCGGTCTCTCCAAATCCCATTGCACGCAAGAGTGTCGTTACAGGTAACTTCCTCTTACGGTCAATGTACGCCCACATCACATTCTGCACATCCGTCGAAAATTCGATCCAGGAGCCCCGGAATGGAATAATTCGTGCCGAAAAAAGCTCGGTCCCGTTCGGATGAATCGCGCGTGCAAAGAAGACCCCTGGGCTTCGGTGCAACTGGGACACCACGACGCGCTCCGCACCATTAATCACAAAGGAGCCTCGCGAGGTCATTGCAGGCAAATCCCCCAAGTATACCTCTTGCTCCACCGCCTCTTCCGCTTCATCGTCATTATCATCTTCCTTTGCAGAAAGACGCAACGTAGCTTTCATTGGAACGGCGTAATTCAATCCTTGCGCAAGGCATTCCTCAATCGAATGTTTTGACGCTCCAAGGGAGTAATCAATAAACTCCAGGATGTAGCGCCCCTTGGTATCTTCAATTGGAAAGTGACTCAAAAAGATTTGTTGTAATCCTTTTTCTTCCGAGCGAAGTTCAGGGGGGATCTTTGCCTGTACGAAGTCCTCGTAAGATTCAAGTTGTATACCCAAGAAATCCGGGTAATCCAAAACGGGTCGGGAGCGAGCGAAGTTTACTCGCCCTGCATGCTGGCCATTCTTATTGGACATGTATGCCTAAGGGATGGTCTTAAATTTGGTTCCTGACAAATACGTGTCAGATGTAGCACGAAGAGAACTCAATCTACTTGATTTCAATCTCGGCACCTGCGGCTTCGAGACGTGTTTTTAATTCGTTGGCTTCCTCTTTTGAGGCGCCCTCTTTGATCGGAACAGGTACACTGTCAACCAGTGCTTTTGCCTCTTTCAATCCAAGTCCGGTAATGGCACGCACCTCTTTGATGACCCCAATCTTGCTACTTCCGAAGCTATTGAGGACGACATCAAATGCAGTCTGCTCTTCCGCCGCTTCAGTTCCGCCTCCACCGGCACCTGGCGCCGCTACAGCTACGGCAGCAGCGGCGGGCTTGATGCCATACTCGGACTCCAAAATGGATGCAAGATCACTGGCTTCTTTGATTGTAAGGGATACCAACTGTTCTGCTAATGAATTTAGATCTGCCATGATTATTTCATAAGTTTTCCTGCGACGGTCTCAGCCTACAAAGCTGCGCCGCTGATTAAGGGTTATGGCTAGTTAAGCCTCTTCACGATCTTGCAATGAGTTCAGGATCGCGATAAGATGACTTCCCTGAGACTCTATTGCAGAAACAATATTTTGAACGGGTGAAAGCAGAAGTGTCACCACTTCGCCTAATAATTCTTCCTTCGACTTCAGAGAAGCCAAGGTATCAATTTGATCTCCCTCGAACAGCACTCCATCTACGATGGCGGCTTTGAGTTTGGGAAGATCTTGATCATTTTTTTTTCTGAACAACTTAATTGCACGAGCCGCAGCACTTGGCTCGACACTGATGGCTACCGCGGTGGGACCCGATAAATAATCCACTGCATCATCGTAACCTCCCGTCCCCTCCATCGCACGCTTCAGCAGCGTGTTTTTGACAACACGATACTCTACGCCAGCCTCACGCAAAACTTGGCGCAACTGACTGACTTCTTCAACATTAAGTCCTTTGTAATCCGTTACATAAACCGAAGGCTTCTCCTTCAGCCTTTCGGTCAAAAACGCAACTTCTTCTTCTTTTTGAGCTCTGGTCACGGGCATCTATTTATCGAGCAACGTTAACGGCTTCCGCACACGATACTTCGACGGCGGGCCCCATACTAGTGGATAAAGTGATGGAACGAACATACGCTCCCTTTGCGGATGCAGGGCGAAGTCGTAGCACTTCCAGCAGAAATGCACGTGCATTTTCTTCCAGTTGCGTTGCCGAAAAACTTGCACGTCCGATTCCGGTGTGCAAGTTTCCCTGCTTATCGACACGGAAATCAATTTTCCCCGCCTTGACGGCCTTTACTGCACCTGCAACATCCATGGTGACGGTTCCGCTTTTGGGGTTGGGCATCAATCCTCTAGGCCCCAATACTCGCCCCAGGCGGCCGACCTGGGACATCACATTTGGAGTGGCGATTACGACATCAATGTCGGTCCAACCCTCCTGAATACGCTTCACATAGTCCTCCAACCCCACATGTTCTGCTCCTGCGGACGTTGCTTCCTCCTGTTTATCTGGGCTTGCAAGAACAAGGACCCGGATTTCTTTTCCTGTCCCATGAGGTAATGCAACACTCCCTCGAACCATCTGATCTGCATGACGTGGATCCACACCAAGGCGAAGATCCATGTCAACGGATTCATCAAATTTTGCAGGTTTGATTTCTTTGAGCACACCTGCGGCTTCTTCCAAAGTGAATGGACCACCACCTGCCTCCTTAATTACCTTGGAAGCATTCCGATACCGTTTCCCCTTCCTTGCCATTGTAGTACTACAATTAAATTATTTACTTCTGATTTACTTACCTGAGAACAAACCTCAAGCCGGACGTCCTGTGACAATGATTCCCATCGACCTAGCCGTCCCGGCAATCATGGCCGCACCCTTGTCGATATCAAATGCATTCAGGTCATCCATTTTTTTCTGCGCAATTTCACGACAAGTATCCCACGTTACCGTACCCACTTTATTCCGGATGGAATCATCTGCACCTTTGTCGGAGTCAATCGCCTGCAACAATAGTACGGCGGCAGGGGGGCTTTTTACGATGAAAGAAAAGGACTTATCTGAGTAGACACTGATCACCACGGGAAGGACCAGTCCTGCACGATCCTTGGTCTCCGCATTGAACTGGTTACAGAAATCCATGATATTCAAGCCGTATTGACCAAGTGCGGGGCCAATGGGGGGAGCCGGGTTCGCCTGCCCAGCCTTGACTTGAAGCTTGATAAGGTTTTCAACGGGTTTTCCTGCAGCCATATCAGATCTTTGGGGTATGCACAGAAATTTAGGCGTAGCCCACTGTTACGGGCATAAATCTACGAGGTTCCCAATTTTTTTGTGAACTCTCGATTTTTTTATTCTTCGGGCGTGATCTGTAAATAATCCAGCTCAACTGGGGTTTTGCGACCGAAAATGGAAACCATCACTCGGACTTTCATCTTATCGGGATATACATCATCCACGATACCCGAAAAATTATTGAATGGACCATCTACCACCCGAATCGAATCCCCTGTAGAGTATGGAATATCTGGTTTATCTCCCGCTTCCCGGGCCTCATCAATACGACCTAGGATCCGATTGACATCTTCTTGAAGCAGTGGCTCGGGGTGATCACGTGTTGGCAACCATTTGATTGCTTCTCTCTTTTGCTTGAAGATTTGTTCTTTGAATACATGAACCAACTGCGTATCCAATAAAGCATTCACCAACATATACCCGGGGAGATCCGTTTTTTCGCGGGTACGCTTTTTTCCACCGCGCATGACAAAGACATTCTGGGTTGGGATCAGAATATCCCGAACCTGATTACTGAGGCCTTCCTCGGCAATCGTCTCAATGATATAATCTTTCACCTTTTTCTCATGCCCCGAGAACGTCTGCAGGGCATACCATCTGAATTCGGGTTTCCGAGACCGATTCATGTTTTCTTTGGGTTTATCCTGGATAGATGATATCGAGGACTTGACTGATCACTCGATCTGCACCAAAAATGAACAATGCCAGCACAAAGCTTGCCACCAATGTGATCACGGTATGATTGATCAACTCTCTTCTTTGTGGCCAACTGGCCTTGCGCATCTCTGCGGCCACCTCTTCAACATAATTTCTAGTTTTGATTGCTAATTTTTTCATTTCTCTTACTGTTTGGCACGGGTGGTAGGACTTGAACCCACAACCTGCGGTTTTGGAGACCGCTGCTCTGCCAGTTGAGCTACACCCGTATGATATTAGTCAAGAATTTTGGTAACCACTCCGGCTCCTACGGTTCGGCCACCCTCTCGGATCGCAAACCGAAGCCCCTGCTCCATCGCAACCGGCTGAATCAGCTTCACCTTGAACTGCGTGTTATCTCCCGGCATCACCATCTCCGTACCAGACGGAAGCTCGATATCCCCCGTCACATCGGTCGTACGAAAATAAAACTGCGGTCGATACCCCGGGAAAAATGGCGTATGTCGGCCGCCCTCATCTTTGCTCAACACATACACCTCACACGTAAACTCCCGGTGCGGCTTGATCGAACCCGGATGCACCACCACCTGACCACGCTCCACCCCATCCTTCGCAATCCCTCGTAAAAGCAATCCTACATTATCTCCCGCCTGCCCCTCATCCAAAATCTTCCGAAACATCTCCACCCCCGTCACCGTCGTATCCGTCTTCTCTTCCCGGATCCCTACAATCTCGACCTTCTCCCCCGTACGTACAATCCCACGCTCGACCCGGCCTGTCGCTACCGTTCCCCGACCCGTGATCGAAAATACATCCTCCACCGGCATCAAAAATGGCTTGTCGGTCTCCCGCTTCGGCGTTGGAACATATCCGTCCACCGACTCCATCAACGAAACCACCGTCTCCTCCCACTCCGTCTCTCCATTCAACGCTCCCAGGGCCGATCCCTTCACAATCGGGATCTCATCCCCCGGAAACTCATACGCCTCCAATAACTCCCGGATCTCCATCTCCACCAGCTCCAATAGCTCCTCATCATCCACCAGGTCCACCTTGTTCATGAACACCACAATGTAGGGAACCCCCACCTGACGAGCAAGCAAGATATGCTCCCGCGTCTGCGGCATCGGACCATCCGATGCATCCACCACCAGAATCGCTCCATCCATCTGCGCGGCACCCGTCACCATGTTCTTCACATAGTCTGCGTGCCCTGGACAGTCCACATGCGCATAATGACGATGCTCCGTCTCATATTCCACATGTGCCGTCGCAATCGTAATCCCACGCTCCCGCTCCTCCGGTGCATTATCAATCGAATCAAATGAGCGGATCTCCGTCCCCCCATACCGATCATTCAACACCCGCGTGATCGCCGCTGTCAATGTCGTCTTACCATGATCCACATGCCCGATCGTGCCCACGTTCACGTGTGGCTTCGTTCGCTGAAAAACTTCCTTTGCCATTGTATTGCTAATATCTTAGTTAGTCTATGCAGAGCCGCCTCTCGGGTTTGAACCGAGGACCCCTTCCTTACCATGGAAGTGCTCTACCACTGAGCTAAGGCGGCCAATCAAAACAAAAGAGCGGGAGACGAGGCTCGAACTCGCGACATTCAGCTTGGAAGGCTGATGCTCTACCAACTGAGCTACTCCCGCTGGGGTGGGCAGGGAAGGATTCGAACCTCCGAAGACTAAGTCAGCAGATTTACAGTCTGCCCCCGTTGGCCACTTGGGTACCTGCCCGATACAATATCTGGGTGTCCTATTGGAAATAATTTGTTTCTGGATATGAATTATAAACTACATTTTACAGAGCTGGCGAAGGGACTTGAACCCCCGACCTGCTGATTACAAATCAGCTGCTCTACCAACTGAGCTACGCCAGCAGCAAAGTCCCATTACACTATAGCCTATTGTTATACGCAACAATTATAAAATGGTCACCGTTTTCGGCGAGTTCGTCGAATTGCTTTGTAGAACTGCCACGTAAGAAACAAAAAAATCACTGCGGAGATTAGTTTTCCATAGCGTGCCAGATAGTCAACTACGCGCTCCCATTCGTCTCCAACGAGATAGCCCAGTACTGCAATCAGTGTCACCCAGACTGCAGCACTCAAAGAAGCCAGGAATACCACGGATAGAGCTGGCATACGATTCATCCCAACCGTAAAGGCAATCACCGTACGCGCTCCGCTCAAAAACCGATTTGTTGCAACGACCAGGTATCCCCATTTATGAAGCCAGTTCTGAACACGGGAAATGGATTCACTCGGTAGCCACCTCATTACGCGTGATTCAAGAAGTCTCGGTCCACCATAACGCCCGATCGAATACATGCACATAAATCCAAGAATCCCGCCCAAGGTGCTGAATGCAATGACAGGGACAATCTCCATTGGACCGATCGCCGCCAGATATCCCGCAAAAACTACTAGTACATCTCCTGGAATTGGTGGAAAGACATTCTCCAACCAAGCAATAAACAAAACCATTGCGTATCCCCAGATCACTGGAACTTCCGTTGTTCTTTCCAGAAGTTCCGCAAAGAACTGTTCCATCGGGAATCTATTCTACGTCTACGACAGATCTTGACAGGAGACAAACCGCCCAGGCTACGGCTACTTCCTCACGCCCGACCATCCCTGATTTTTCGGAGGTCGTGGCTTTGACAGATACTTGACTTTGGTCTACTGCCAGGTCTTCAGCAATCACCCCCCTCATCCGATCAATATAGCAGCGAAGCTTTGGTTGCTCCAGAGCAATCGTTGCATCTATATTGGAGAGCGTATATCCTTCCTGTACTACCAATCGATTTACGTTTCGTAGTAGAATCCGACTGTCCACTCCTTTCCAGCGTGCGTCGGAATCAGGAAAATGTGCTCCAATATCTCCTAAGGCTACGGCTCCCAGAAGTGCATCACAGATCGCATGCAATAACACATCCGCATCCGAATGCCCTTTCAGTCCTTTGGAGTGAGGGACCTCGACCCCTCCAATGATCAGGGGTCGATCCTCTACAAGTTGATGAACGTCATACCCGATGCCCACTCTAGTTATCATCGTAATGGGGGGATCTTATTTGATAAATTAACTCGGCCAGCTCCCAGTCTGGTTTGGTTGTGATTTTGATGTTCCACGAATCACCCTCAACAATTTGAACTGCTTGTCCGATCGCCCCCATTAACTCCACATCATCTGTGGCATGGGAGATGTTTTCACTCTGAGAAAATACCCGTTGAAGAAGATCATACTTAAATCCTTGAGGGGTTTGCATAGCATAGAGTCCATCCCGAGAAATTGATTTTGTAAATCGGTCCTCCTCTCCATACCGCACCGTATCTGTCACCGGCAATGCAACTGCTGCGGCACCGGTAATCTTTGTCGATTGAATCACCTTCTTGATCATCTCAGATGAAACAAACGGACGAGCGGCATCATGGATCAACACAATTTCTGTGGATTCGCTCAGAGCCTCAAATCCGGCCTGTACTGATTTTTGCCGGGTCTCTCCCCCCTGAACCACCTTAAATGGCGTTTTTAATTGTCCAAGAAAATCTCTTGTAAAGGCAAGATTATCCTGCGGCCCCACAACCACAAGTTCGGAGACTAAGGGGTGATGGTCAAACACTTTTGCCGTGTGTAGAAGGAGGCGACCGGCACCTAAAAGTCGAAACTGCTTGGGAGTATCTCCTAAACGTGACCCTGTTCCTGCGGCGGGAATTATCACAGACACCATATTTAGATGATCAACATGGCATCCCCAAAGGAGTACAGGCGATACTCCTCTTTGATCGCAACCTCATAGGCCTCCCTCAAAAGTTCGTACCCTGTAAACGCAGCGGTGAGCATCATCAACGTACTGGCCGGCATGTGAAAATTCGTGATCAACCGCTCGGTTACGGCAAAATCGTAGGGCGGGTAGATGAACTTGTCTGTCCAGCCAGATTTGGACTTTAGGTGACGAGATACTGTGAGGCTAGTTTCCACGGCTCGCACAACCGTTGTTCCGCAGATCGTCACATGGTTGACACTTGAATCAAGCGCTCGATTAACTGAATCTGCTGTGGCTTGCGGCACTGAATAGTATTCAGAATTCATCCGATGTTTCGTCAGATCTTCTACTCCAACATAACTAAACGTGGCAAGTCCAACATGTAATGTGATCGGGGCGACTTGAACCCCTTTCTCAATGAGTTTATTTACGAGCTCAGGCGTGAAATGCAGCCCGGCAGTCGGCGCGGCAACCGCCCCACGATGCTCCGCAAAAATCGTCTGATACCGGGCTACATCTGCCTCTTCCACTTCCCTTTTGATATAGGGAGGCAGTGGAGTAATGCCTTCATCATCAATCATGCGATAGAGCGTATCATTATCTCCCTCCAGGTCAAATCGGATTGTACGGCCACGAGAGGTCGTGTTATCAATGACTTCTGCGGCCAAGCCATTCTTGAAAAAAAGCTTGTTTCCAATCCTAATCTTCCGGGCAGGATCAACGATAACGTCCCACAGCCTGCTCTGAGAGTTTAGTTCCCTCAAAAGAAAGACTTCTATCTCCGCACCCGTCTTTTCTTTTTTGCCTTTGAGTCTTGCAGGAAATACTTTGGTATCGTTGATTACCAAAATATCTCCCGGCGAAAAATAATCTGTGATTTCATAAAAATGGCGGTGTTCAATCGTTTTTTCCGCACGATTCACCACCATCATGCGTGACGAATCTCTTGGATCCGCCGGATATTTCGCGATGAGCTCCCTCGGAACATCATACTTAAAGTGGCTTAGCTTTAGACGCTCAATCCCCGATCTCAACATTCAGGTAGGTATGGCTTTTATTCGATGAAAAATTTGGCGGTCAACTGGATCGTAGATTGATCCACGCGAGGATAAATTTAGAAAACATAGACGGGCTACCCAAATTCTTTCCTCATGTTCCCATTGGGGAAGGGTTGCGTTATGGTAATGGATCCATTTCTTTCCTTTGTGATTCGGTCATGCGAGCCTCGTAAGACCTGTACTAGAACCTGAACATGTTCCCTTCTCCCAAAATGGCCAAAGAACCTGATTTATTAGAAAATTATGCACTTAACTGCACACTGAATCCGCTCAGAAACCCGATTTTGATTTTTTTTTTGAAGCAGGTTTCGGTGTGGTTCTTACACTGCGCTGTAACGCTTTCATAGGCGTTGAGCCTATGTAGCGCGGGGGCGTGTTCATGGCGCGGTCAAACTCCGCACAGAGATCTTTGAGATCATGCTTGGATTTCTTTGGTTTGGGATTCATAAGATGGTAGTTCAAGAATGTGTTTCACGTATGGAAGCGTTTTTGGATTTTTTGGGGGGATTTATATTCAAAGCTGTTTATTGCGAATCCTAATTCGATTATAAATCTTTCGCCCTTCAATAATGATCAAACACTCATATCCAATCCATCGAGCACTATTTGCTATCCCCAATATCTCAGACTGCTCTGGGTTATACTTGTCCAGGAAGGTAATGGGAATTCTCATTGCCCCTGTATATCATCACGAGATGTTGATTTAAGTTCATTGTTTGGGTCTTCAATGCGGTGAAGCTGTGTCAATTGGTCGAGAGGTTTTGAATTTCAACTGGACCCATCGGAGCATTCCAGATACTCGAAAAGTTGAACTGGTTTGCATCATTCAAACATGGGTCTCTCCCCAGGAGCCACCTGATGCCACTGCGTCTGGAACGCTTAGGGGGTAGCTGTGCCCCAGGGAGAGTTATGACTTACACCCGTAGAGAGTCTGTGCCGTTGGGCACCGATACAGGGGACGGATGAACGTCATGGTGACCCACGAAACTCAAACCCTGAAAGATACTTAAACCATGACAGAAAAAAACGATGTTCCCTGTTCGCCGGTGTGAATTGGGGCTCTGAATCTCACTAGGTGTGTCTTAGACCGAGAGGGCTATCTCGAAGAGAAGGTGTTCCCCCTGTACGGGTCTATCAGCGAAACCGAAATCCAAGGACAGAGAGTATGATTCATCAGAAAATGATGAATCGTATCTGTTACGTAAAAAATTGAGCCGCAATCTGGAGGGAGCCTATGGCTAGGATGGTTCCAACAATCCAGCGAAGTTGTTGCAATTGTGATGCTTTATTTTCTGCACGTAGCTCTGCGTTTTTTGCATCTACTTCGGCAAACCCAGTCTGCATCTCTGCACGTAACTCTGCGTTTTTTGCATGTACTTCGGCGAACCCAGTCTGCATCTCTGCACGTAACTCTGCGTTTTTTGCATGTACTTCGGCGAACCCAGTCTGCATCTCTGCACGTACTTCGGCGATTTTACTATTGACGAATTCCTTGGTCGCAACCTGTTCAAGCGCACCGTTTACGGAAGTGGTGATTACCTCCGCATGCACTTGGGCTTGTTCCCATTCTACTCCAGCAGAATTCAACTCCCGGGCAATCTTAGGTATTTCTGACATGATTGAAGAACGTTTACGTTGGATCTTGATCCAGCATCTCTCAATGCAAGAACTCAATCCATAAGATCGTGAAAATTAACCAGCCTGCTCAGTTCCTATATTTTGAATCTTTTTTTGTTCCCCGATTCCATCCTCCAATGGAAACGAGAGAGAGCGTCATCCCATGCAAGATTCTCTTCACAGAAGAAGATGCTGTGATGTGAGAAGAGTCGCGGGCGGATTTTTGATTCATGTACCTTGATTTAAGGATCTCTCAGGCCCATAAGCGCGCTTTCCAGAAAGAGCTGCATCTTCATGAGAAACTTTACTACATCCTGTAATGAGCAAAACCGAAATCCAAGGACAGAGAGTATGATTCATCAGAAAATGATGAATCGTATCTGTTACGTAAAAAATTGAGCCGCAATCTGGAGGGATCCTATGGCTAGGATGGTTCCAATAATCCAGCGAAGTTGTTGCAATTGTGATGCTTTATTTTCCGCACGTAACTCGGCGTTTTTTGCGTGTAATTCGGCGATTTTTGCATGTACTTCGGCGAACCCAGTCTGCATCTCTGCACGTAACTCTGCGTTTTTTGCATCTACTTCGGCAAACCCAGTCTGCATCTCTGCACGTAACTCTGCGTTTTTTGCATCTACTTCGGCAAACCCAGTCTGCATCTCTGCACGTAACTCTGCGTTTTTTGCATGTACTTCGGCGAACCCAGTCTGCATCTCTACACGTACTTCGGCGATTTTACTATTGACGAATTCCTTGGTCGCAACCTGTTCAAGCGCACCGTTTACGGAAGTGGTGATTACCTCCGCATGCACTTGGGCTTGTTCCCATTCTACTCCAGCAGAATTCAACTCCCGGGCAATCTTAGGTATTTCTGACATGATTGAAGAACGTTTACGTTGAATCTTGATCCAGCATCGCTCAATGCAAGAACTCAATCCATAAGATCGTGAAAATTAACCAGCCTGCTCAGTTCCTATATTTTGAATCTTTTTTTGTTCCCTGATTCCATCCTCCAATGGAAACGAGAGAGAGCGTCATCCCATGCAAGGTTCACTTCACAAAAGAAGATGCTGTGATGTGAGAAGAGTCGCGGGCGGATTTTTGATTCATGTACTGTTGGATCTCTCAGGCCCATAAGCGCGCTTTCCAGAGAGAGCTGCATCTTCATGAGAAACTTTACTACATCCTGTAATGAGTAAAACCGAAATCCAAGGACAGAGAGTATGATTCATCAGAAAATGATGAATCGTATCTGTTACGTAAAAAATTGAGCCGCAATCTGGAGGGAGCCTATGGCTAGGATGGTTCCAACAATCCAGCGAAGTTGTTGCAATTGTGATGCTTTATTTTCCGCACGTAACTCGGCGTTTTTTGCATGTACTTCGGCGATTTTTGCATGTACTTCGGCGAACCCAGTCTGCATCTCTGCACGTAACTCTGCGTTTTTTGCATGTACTTCGGCGATCTCTGCACGTACTTCGGCGAACCCAGTCTGCATTTCTGCACGTAACTCTGCGTTTTTTGCATCTACTTCGGCAAACCCAGTCTGCATCTCTGCACGTAACTCTGCGTTTTTTGCATGTACTTCGGCGATCTCTGCACGTACTTCGGCGAACCCAGTCTGCATTTCTGCACGTACTTCGGCGATTTTACTATTGACGAATTCCTTGGTCGCAACCTGTTCAAGCGCACCGTTTACAGAAGTGGTGATTACCTCCGCATGCACTTGGGCTTGTTCCCATTCTACTCCAGCAGAATTCAACTCCCGGGCAATCTTAGGTATTTCTGACATGATTGAAGAACGTTTACGTTGGATCTTGATCCGGCACCTCTCAATGCAAGAACTCAATCCATAAGATCGTGAAAATTAACTAGCCTGCTTAGTTCCTATATTTTGAATCTTTTTTTGTTCCCCGATTCCATCCTCCAATGGAAACGAGAGAGAGCGTCATCCCATGCAAGGTTCTCTTCACAGAAGAAGATGCTGTGATGTGAGAAGAGTCGCGGGCGGATTTTTGATTCATGTACCTTGATTTAAGGATCTCTCAGGCCCATAAGCGCGCTTTCCAGAGAGAGCTGCATCTTCATGAGAAACTTTACTACATCCTGTAATGAGTAAAACCGAAATCCAAGGACAGAGAGTATGATTCATCAGAAAATGATGAATCGTATCTGTTACGTAAAAAATTGAGCCGCAATCTGGAGGGAGCCTATGGCTAGGATGGTTCCAACAATCCAGCGAAGTTGTTGCAATTGTGATGCTTTATTTTCCGCACGTAACTCGGCGTTTTTTGCATGTACTTCGGCGATTTTTGCATGTACTTCGGCGAACCCAGTCTGCATCTCTGCACGTAACTCTGCGTTTTTTGCATGTACTTCGGCGAACCCAGTCTGCATCTCTGCACGTACTTCGGCGATTTTACTATTGACGAATTCCTTGGTCACAACCTGTTCAAGCGCACCGTTTACGGAAGTGGTGATTACCTCCGCATGCACTTGGGCTTGTTCCCATTCTACTCCAGCAGAATTCAACTCCCGGGCAATCTTAGGTATTTCTGACATGATTGAAGAACGTTTACGTTGAATCTTGATCCGGCACCTCTCAATGCAAGAACTCAATCCATAAGATCGTGAAAATTAACCAGCCTGCTCAGTTCCTATATTTTGAATCTTTTTTTGTTCCCCGATTCCATCCTCCAATGGAAACGAGAGAGAGCGTCATCCCATGCAAGATTCTCTTCACAGAAGAAGATGCTGTGATGTGAGAAGAGTCGCGGGCGGATTTTTGATTCA
The DNA here is from genome assembly GCA_965215475.1 of Rhodothermales bacterium. Lineage (GTDB taxonomy): Bacteria > Bacteroidota > Rhodothermia > Rhodothermales > Bin80 > Bin80. The sequence continues at coordinate 3,681,269 of OZ244061.1, read as the reverse complement.
TGTACCTTGATTTAAGGATCTCTCAGGCCCATAAGTGCGCTTTCCAGAGAGAGCTGCATCTTCATGAGAAACTTTACTACATCCTGTAATGAGTAAAACCGAAATCCAAGGACAGAGAGTATGATTCATCAGAAAATGATGAATCGTATCTGTTACGTAAAAAATTGAGCCGCAATCTGGAGGGAGCCTATGGCTAGGATGGTTCCAACAATCCAGCGAAGTTGTTGCAATTGTGATGCTTTATTTTCCGCACGTAACTCGGCGTTTTTTGCATGTACTTCGGCGATTTTTGCATGTACTTCGGCGAACCCAGTCTGCATCTCTGCACGTAACTCTGCGTTTTTTGCATCTACTTCGGCAAACCCAGTCTGCATCTCTGCACGTAACTCTGCGTTTTTTGCATGTACTTCGGCGAACCCAGTCTGCATCTCTACACGTACTTCGGCGATTTTACTATTGACGAATTCCTTGGTCGCAACCTGTTCAAGCGCACCGTTTACGGAAGTGGTGATTACCTCCGCATGCACTTGGGCTTGTTCCCATTCTACTCCAGCAGAATTCAACTCCCGGGCAATCTTAGGTATTTCTGACATGATTGAAGAACGTTTACGTTGAATCTTGATCCAGCATCGCTCAATGCAAGAACTCAATCCATAAGATCGTGAAAATTAACCAGCCTGCTCAGTTCCTATATTTTGAATCTTTTTTTGTTCCCTGATTCGTATCCATACGAAAATCCCATATCCTCAGCGCATAAACTATAGCCCAGCTCATTGTCTGGTGCAGTAGGATGGACGGTGAATGTATCTCTGCCGTGAGATCTATGCAGCTTGGGGAAGTGCTGTATCCTGTGCTGCTTTCCAGTGTTGAGGCAGTAGTGTGTACATCTCTTCTTCGGCCATCGTGTCAATGCGCTTGAGTACATCCACTACCCACTCCTGTGGATTCACCTCATGCAAGGTGCAGGTATTGAGCAGTGAATAGAGAATCGCAGCCCGCTGCGCTGCCTCATGGGAGCCAGCAAACAAGTAGTTTTTACGTCCTATGGCAATGGGTCGCACGCGGTTTTCTACAAGATTGGTATCCATCTCGACCTCTCCGTGATCCAAAAAGCGCGTGAGCTTCTCCCAACGAACCAGTGTATAGTACGCGGCCTTCTTCCATGACTCAGGGCCGATCGTTGCCGTTGACTTCAGAATCTCCTTGAGCTGATCAAACAGGGGTGCAGATTGATTCTGACGCTCCACCCGGCGCTCCTCAAACGAAGCCCCACGCTCGCGTAACGTTTGCTCAATCGCATAGATCTTCCTGAACCGCGTGAGAACACGCTTGACGTTCGTTTGAACAAACTCGTACTGCGAGGCCTTTACATTCTCAAACGTGCGCCGACAATGGGTCACACAATTGAAGTGCTCCATTCCATCCAAGGTGTCAAATACGTCATACACATGATAAGCATCCGTCTGCAAATTCCCCTGAAATCCATCCAAAATCTTGAGCGGACCGTCTCTGGATCGCCCCGGCTGATAATCCACAAACACCAACTTGGGCGTTGGCGCAGAGTACAGCCAGAAATAGCCAAGATGATTCTTGCCCGATGCTTTACTTTTGACCGAATCCCGCACTGGAATTCGCGTCTCATCCGCCTGAATGTATCCGCTATTACGCACTTCTTGCAGATGAAGATCGTAGAGCGGCTTCAGATCGTTGGCCACATGTGCACAAAAATCGTTGAGTGTGGAGGTGGCTATATCCGCCCCTAATCTTGAAAACTGCTTCCGCGTCCGATCCACGGGAAGATGATCTACATATTTATTGATCACTACTTGCGATAAGGTCTCCACCGTGGCGGTGCGCTTGCCTTTCACATTATCGGGTAACTCACCCATCAATACCCCTGCCTCTTTATGGGTTGGATCTACATACTTATTACGCACAAATTCGTAGACTACAATACGCGCAGGTTGGTAATGGAACACCCGATGAACTTCACATCCAATCTTCTGGAGATCAGATAAATCACCCTCAGGATTGATCTCAATGACCACGGTCGGTAGATCTCTGTTACGACCTGAACGAAGACTTCTTGGCTTCTTTCGTGACTTCGTTTCCTCTTCCTCCTCGTCTTCCTGAAACTCTTCTACCACGGGGGGCTGATCGCCAAAGAGCTCCATTTGATTTGGATCTATATACCGCTCCCGATTCTGCCCATACAATCTGCGTAGAAGATAGTCAATCTTCTCTTGGGCATCCATGATCTCCTCCTTTGCGTTAACCAGCTCCTCTATCACTAGCATCACCAACTCCTTGCCCTAATTCATACACTAGTTCCAGCACGCGCCGAGCATTCTCCTCCCCTAGAACATCGACCAAAATGAGCCGCAATGACTCGTCAAAAACAGGCGTGCTATCCGCGTTGATCATGATACTACAAATAGAGTGATTATCTTAGAATTAAACAAATCCTGATGCCTTTTTTAGCAAAAAAATTTATGGACCTGACGATCACCATGACTACCTCAAAATACAGGCCAAAAAATTATTCAGATTTGATGCGTACCCCCCTCATTTATCTCCGCGATCACACTGAAAAGAACCTGCCTCAAATTATCCAATCCAATGGATCATGTCATATGGGATTTTCGTATAGATACCCTGATTCCATCCTCCAATGGAAACGAGAGTGAGCGTCAGCCCATGCAAGATTCTCTTCACAGAAGAAGATGCTGTGATGTGAGAAGAGTCGCGGGCGGATTTTTGATTCATGTACCTTGATTTAAGGATCTCTCAGGCCCATAAGCGCGCTTTCCAGAAAGAGCTGCATCTTCATGAGAAACTTTACTACATCCTGTAATGAGTAAAACCGAAATCCAAGGACAGAGAGTATGATTCATCAGAAAATGATGAATCGTATCTGTTACGTAAAAAATTGAGCCGCAATCTGGAGGGAGCCTATGGCTAGGATGGTTCCAACAATCCAGCGAAGTTGTTGCAATTGTGATGCTTTATTTTCCGCACGTAACTCGGCGTTTTTTGCATGTACTTCGGCGATTTTTGCATGTACTTCGGCGATCTCTGCACGTACTTCGGCGAACCCAGTCTGCATCTCTGCACGTAACTCTGCGTTTTTTGCATGTACTTCGGCGAACCCAGTCTGCATCTCTGCACGTAACTCTGCGTTTTTTGCATCTACTTCGGCAAACCCAGTCTGCATCTCTGCACGTACTTCGGCGATTTTACTATTGACGAATTCCTTGGTCGCAACCTGTTCAAGCGCACCGTTTACGGAAGTGGTGATTACCTCCGCATGCACTTGGGCTTGTTCCCATTCTACTCCAGCAGAATTCAACTCCCGGGCAATCTTAGGTATTTCTGACATGATTGAAGAACGTTTACGTTGAATCTTGATCCAGCATCTCTCAATGCAAGAACTCAATCCATAAGATCGTGAAAATTAACCAGCCTGCTCAGTTCCTATATTTTGAATCTTTTTTTGTTCCCTGATTCCATCCTCCAATGGAAACGAGAGTGAGCGTCATCCCATGCAAGATTCTCTTCACAGAAACGGGAATCTCATTAAGATCCGGACAAGCATTTCCATCTTGATCTCTATCGTACTCAAGATATACTGCTTTCTCGGAATCATGCTTTGAAAATAGATCCGGCTCTTGATTCTTGTAACACATCGTCATCAGCTTTTTCAGTCCATAGAACTCAAACTGTTTCGAGAAGAATCTGAAAAAAAATGCTCACACGAGGATGATCACAATTACAATACACCACCTTGTCCTTGGAATCATCTTTATAATATCGCAACTCATTCTCTATGTCGCTCAACTGCATGTAGAACTCATCTTTCTTCGCGCTCTTTGCACCATACAAGTTTACATTTTGAATCATCTATTCAATTAGCTAAAGCCTACAAAAATATATATCTCTTTCACTTCAATCGTCAAAGTTGCAGTTAAGTACGTAATTACCTTTTATTGAATGGGTGGACGCTGCATGTGAAAACCTGTCTCCGCCTGATAGGCGTATGCGAGTCGTAATACCTCGGCATCTGCATAGAGTGGTCCTGAAAAGGTGATACTCCGAGGTCGGCGACGCTCCGAATCTGATGCATCTTCCAATATATCAAACCCATTGGGTACAGTTACACTTGGATGACCGGTGAGATTGGTTATGGATAATGTTCCACCTCCAAATGTTGGAGATACAAATACATCAATTTCTTGCAGTGCCTTATTCATCCTCTGCAGCAAAATTGACCGGCTCCTTGATGCCTGAAGGAATTCAACGGCGGGCACAAATCGATTCACTCTAAATTCATGCGGCCATGTCCCTTTCCCCTGTCGCACCATTTGGTCGACTCCCCCACTGAGTGTTAATGAATCAAAGGCTGCCGCCGCTTCAACGCCCAAGGTTGTAAGCATTGCATCAACAGGGAGATCTCCGGGAAGCGTAATTGGAATGAGGTTGATTCCGAGTCCACGCAATACGCTTAAGGTTTCTGCATCCGACTTGCTTCCATCGTAATCAGATTCAAATGCTTCCTTCAGATATCCAACTCTCAGAGAATTAATGCCTTGGACCAATGAAAATGGAAACGGTGCATGAATCGTTGATGGATCTCGGATATCTGCTCCCCGGATTGCTTCAAACACTAAAGCACAATCAAGTGCGGAACGTGCCATTGGCCCCAACTTGTCCATGCTCCAACTGAGTGTCATTGCTCCGTAGCGGCTTACTAATCCATAGGTCGGGCGATGGCCGGTCACTCCGTTTCTGGTCGAGGGAGATACAATTGACCCCAAGGTTTCAGATCCAATCGCAAACCCAACCAGCCCCGCGGCGACGGCGGATCCTGGACCGGCACTTGAACCACTGGATCCTTCTTCTACATTCCATGGATTCTTTGTCTTTCCTCCAAACCACACATCTCCCCAAGCAAGAGCACCAAGAGATAACTTCGCAATCAAAACTGCACCGGCAGATTCCAGCCGATCTACCACAGCAGCTTTCTCACTGAAGGTCTGATCCTTGAACGGCATTGCTCCCCAGGTTGTTGGATAGCTAGGAACGCTCAGCAAATCTTTGGCTCCCCAAGGCACTCCATGCAAAGGGCCCCGCCAGATTCCGGCATCCAATTCGATATCCGCTTGTGTGGCCTGAGTATATGCTGACTCTTCTGTAAGGGTAATGACCGCCTGGAGGATTTCGTCATATTTTTTCAGCCGCTCAATGTATAATCTGGTAAGTTCTACGGAAGAGACAGCTCTCGATTTGAGAAGATATGCCAACTCTGCCACCTGCATGAATGCAAGATCTTCTGCTTTGGCTGGACGCTCTACGGGGATGGGCTCCCACTTCAATCCTTGCCCACTGGATGCGGGCTGCACGCCGGATCTACTTGGATCAAATATAAATGCGGGATGCACATCGTTAGGTAGTTCCAGATCACGAATAGAGGCGTAGTGGTCTACATGCTCTTCAAGACCTTCTATCAACTGCTTTCGCTGCTCTTGGGTAAGTTCAATCCCAGCGATCTCCTCTGCGCATGCAATCGTTTCTGCGGTAATGGGCCCCTCCTGACGAAATAGAATGTCAGAAAATGTCGTACCTATTACTCCGATGGAGGAACATGCTGTAAGAAAATGACGTCGACTTAATGGCATTTGAATGTTTTTTCAGGGCTGCGAAAATTGGTATCGATCTAGATTGTCATGTAATGAAATCGATCGGATTATCCAGCTTCTACCCAATGATTTTTTTCCTTCACAAATACTGTCTATCCTGAACTATATAAGCTTTCCACATAATCGAAAAGCCTCTGTATAGTTTCGACAGATTTTTCATCAGATCTCTGATCGGATCAATTATTATCGTGCTTCTTATACTCCACAAGCGTCATATTTATACGGTAGAACATCCACTACTTTAAACAACTATCTTGGCTGCTTCAAGGATCAGAACTCAATCTATCTCTGCATTTCCGATTCCTTATTGAGGTGTTATAGCCAACAGCATATTCATACAGCATACTCCTCGATAGTGGCAAAATTAGGGTCGCAGTCATCCCTGGAATTTTTTCTATACCTCGATGAGTGGCAAAGAATCCGTCTCGCTCATCGATGAGGAGCTTGTACATCTCTGCTTCAAGCTCTTCTTGACCAATCCCAAATTCTCCCGAGCAATTCACTGACTCAAGCAAGTCAGTTTGTCGTTTGTTTGTATGATCATCTTTGACAGCTTAACGATTCGTTATCTTTGGATCTAAATATGGGTATTAGACGTAGCCGGGAAACGAATGGTACGGTTTAGGGATTTTCAGAAATTCTCAGTAGGACGAACCGAATTTCCCGTCGGTTTTTCGACATTTTGTAAAAGAACCAACAAAACGCATCCTATTGCTTGATCCTTAGCGAGCCCGGTTTGATTTTCCCACCATCATGGCTTCGGCCATTAAATGGGAGGGATTTATTATAGTTAACTATACCGAATCCTTGGACGGGATTTTGAAACGCGAGTAACAAGTCGAACAGAAGTAGATTCTCCGTGTAAAGGGGGTAAGAAAATAGGCGATATAAGCCATTTCCCAAATGTCACGAACCCAGCCAGAATAAAATGAACAAAGACAATCTTCCAATTGAAGTTTTCGACCTGTTTGACCGATATGTTCACAGTCAAATTTCCAGACGGGAATTTCTAGACAAGGCTTCCAAATATGCCGTTGGCACCATGACTGCCGCAGCAATGCTTGACTTTTTATCCCCCAAATACTCTACCGCGCAACAGGTCCGGAGTGGGGATCCTCGTTTAACCGAAGAATATGTAATCTATCCGAGTCCAGAAGGCGCAAGGACGATGCGTGCCCTACTCTGTATCCCGGAAGGTCTCACTACAAACCTGCCTGGAGTCGTGGTTGTGCATGAGAATCGTGGATTAAATCCCCATATTGAGGACGTATGCCGGCGGGTTGCCTTAGCTGGATTTATCGGCTTGGCACCAGATGCACTCACTCCATTGGGAGGATATCCCGGTACAGATGACGAAGGGCGCGAATTACAGCGTCAACGGGAGCGTGGAAAAATGCTTGAGGATTTCATCGCCGGGTATCAGTATCTGAAAGAACATGCTCAATGCACCGGACGTGTCGGAGTCGTTGGGTTCTGTTTTGGTGGATGGATTTCCAATATGATGGCTGTGCGTATTCCCGAACTTGGCGCTGCCGTTCCATTTTATGGCGGGCAACCTAACACAGATTTGGTCCCGCAAATCCAAGCACCACTGCTACTCCACTTTGCCGAGCGAGACAGACGTGTCAATGCTGGCTGGCCAGCGTATGAGGCCGCCTTGAAAGAGCATAACAAGGAGTATACCTCTTATATCTATGAAGGACTACAACATGGATTCCACAATGATACTACGCCTCGATTTGACCCAGAAGGTGCAGAGCTCGCCTGGAAGAGAACTATTGCGTTCTTCAACGAACATCTTCGAGACCAGCATTAATCTCAACCTGATTTATATCGGCAGTAGTCAATACAAAACAAACTGCCGGAAGCATGTCTTTATGGAATATCAATTTTGTGATTCCGCCCCTCGAAACTGGAAAATTTTAAGCATATCAGAATACAGTAGCCACTCCGTAATTGATAAAAATAGGCTATACACACATCAGTTCTACTAGTGCATAATAACAATCTCCTTCAGTGCTGACGTATCTCCGTAAGAGTGGCATAAACTCCGAGGTGAGTCTGCATGGTGTCAAATAGAAGGAAGCAACATACATCAAAACTTAACCCTATTTTTTTCTGAAAAAAGCGCAGATTTCCCGCACCATTTGGATGGATTTTTTAAAAAATGATGTTGTTCAAGGAGCAATGGCGGGAGTCTGATTCGGTTTGATGAACCGAATCAACACAGAGACTTGATCTTCAGAAGTTTGAATACTTGACGTTGGGTCGGGGTCAGTTCATTGTCCACAAACTTCACTTCGTGATCCTCGTCGGCCTTTACGTTTAGAACGCCCGTTACACGGCATACCCCAGAGAGTTCTTCCATGATGGACTCAAAACTCTTGGGTCTTTCCGCGTCTTTGGTCTTCTTGTTGTGTGCGTTCCTGTTTGCATTCTTGGACGGCTTTACCATATTCTCTCTCTGGGCTCTTTTTGCTTCCAGATCCTCTTCGGCAAACGTGATGGGGGCAAGTTTCTTTCGTAGATGGTATTCTACATAATAGGCCAGCATACATAAGAAGACATGAGCAATGACCCGCTCGGATTTGACATGATGGATGGGGCGTACGCGCAGGGAGATGGATTTCATCACGCGGAAGGCGCGTTCTACGGTGGACAATCGTTTGTAGTCCGACACCAACTGCTCAGCGGGCTGTTTCAAGCTGGACCGGATCGCATAGACCCCATCCAGGCGCTCGGCCCTCTGAATCGCCTCCGCATTATGGGTATACGAGAAATACCCTTCCTCGATCTCAAGGAGATAGAATTTCTTTAATTTGTGTTTCCCCAGTGCACGCTCCACGCGCATTCCAATCTTGGCCTTGTCTTTGAGTCGGCGGGGTGTACGGGTGGTTGCCGCAAGGATCTGGTCCAATTTTGCGTCGGCCTTCGCCAAAAGATCCTCACGGGTTTTCTTGGTCTTTGCCGCCTGAAAGGGGTTCCTGCATAGCACGAGGCGTTCCTTGGGATAGAGATCGCTTTGAATCTCCACCAGATCCTGTTGGTCAAACAAGCTCATTTGCGTTTTTTCTTGCTCCACCACCTCACGGATCTCCTGTTTTTGCATGCCCGTAATCCAATCCAACCCCACAGGGATGATCTCCTCCTGAATCTGTTTCTGCTTCAAAAGCCCGCGATCTCCGACCAAGATCACATGCTTGAACCCAAACGTATTTTGGAGCTTGGAGATCTGAGCGCCAAGGGTCTTGATATCGGGGGTATTGCCAGGAAAGACGTCTACGGAGACCGGACATCCTTCCTTATCGGTCATCAATCCATACACAATTTGTTTTTTCCCTTTTTTCTTGTCCCGGTTATAGCCATATGCTCCAAATGCATGTTTATCGCCCTCCAAGTAGCTGCTGGTCACATCATACAGCACCATTCCACCTTCGGTGAGATGGCGTTTGGCTAACTTGCATTCGATCTTGGTCTTGCAGGCGGCCAATTCATCCATGGCCTCATAGAGATCATTCTGGTCCACATGCTTGAGGTCAAGTTCTTCATTGAGCGTTGTGATACAGCTGGTCTTGTCCAACATGTCACTGGTCTGCAGTTTGCTGGCGGGCTTGATGACCCGGGCCGCAATCATGCCGAGAACCAATCGTCGAAAGCGCGAATTCTTTGGCGCAATGAGGGATGTCATTTTGAGATGCTTCATCATGTGTAGCACCACCGCAACATGCCCATGGTGCCGGGTACGCTGGGTGTGCAGTGCCTCCTTGAAGGACTGGATGGCATGGCCTCCCTGCAAGAGCGTTCGCAGTCCTTCGCGAATGGGTTCGGGAAGGTGCGTTACATTGGCGATGGTTTTTTTTGATGGTTCGTTTGCCGTCTCGCGTGGAGGTTCGCACGAGCCAGGTGGAGGGGGAATTGCGATTCGGGATTTCGGCTAAATACATGGGCTCAAATAGGTTTGCTAAAACGTAAATATACGACATAAATTGCAATAAATAACCCAAAATCAGCAAATATTTACATGGGCGTACTTTTTAAAATGAATCTGGGGATCAAAAACGCACAAAAACATATGCTTAGCATACACAAAAAGGCAGATTCAGACCGAAAAACGGGGCGGAGGAAGGGAAAAAGAGGACGTTTTTAACCAAAAAATCCTACGTTCAGGAAAAAATAGGGTTAAGTTTTGATACAAACCTTCTTTCCTACACATACAAGGCAACGGACATCCATACATACAGATAGTTCGTCTAGCAAATGGATCAATCTGATTAACTCAGTTATTCTGAACTACTACTCTCTTCTCCTAAGTTGATGTCTTCTCTCATGGAAAGTTTTTGATCCCATTCTGATCGAATTGTATCCCATTTTTCATGATGCTGTGCCCACCAGTTACGCGCAGTTTGACATTTTTGATCGTTAACTTTTGTGTACACGTTTCTCCCTTTCTCCTGTGCCAATAATACATCGGGGGCATCTTTTTTCCGGATTACCTTATCATTATCTTGATCATGAATCCAATGATCTTGGGCAGCGATAATGTGGTTGGTCCTCACGGTAACGTTATAGTCATCCCTTACTGTATACTCTCTTCTTGGCAAAGGAGCATCTGTGGTATTTTCCCAAGAACTTCTCCCATCAATATGTACCCAAGTTGCAGATCCCTCATACCGAGGACTGTCGTCAACTTCAGTAACTCTTTGGGTCCACTGCCCCTTAACGCTCTCAGATGGAAGAGAAACATAGGTCCAATGCTTATCGTGATCAAAATGGTAGGCATCCGTATTTTCGTACAACCAGTCTTGCCTCCAATGCTTAACTATTTGTTCTCCTGCCGGCGCATTAACGATAAGTAGATGTTGCATCGAAATCTTGTGGCTTTCGTCTTCCAGCAGTTCTACCCATTCCAAAGCACCCACACGTTTTACCTCGGACGGTACGTACAGTGAATCATCAGAATAACTGAACGTCTCAGCAAAACTGAATCTCACATCATAGCATCCTTGCATACTCTTTATCGCAACTCTATCCTGTTTGAGCTTTGATCCAGTAGAGTATCCTTCGCTATAATCCTGAGCTTGTGAGGTCACAGAGAGAACGGTAAATATCATCACGCTGAACATAAAACAACATTTTTTTTTCATTTTTTTAGCTACGCGCTAGTTTTTGTTTATATTTAGACTAAATACAAATAAAGTATATCTATCTCTATTTTAGATGTTCCCTGAACCCTATGATATTGTGCTTTGATTCTACTGCGAATTACGAGTTTCCAGGTGTAGTCTTCTCCAAATTCCCAGTTTCCGAGTGACCGCGGTATTTGTGAGACATCGGGGTTTGGTTTGAATCAGGTAACGAAACTCCGATACACTCGTTGTTGCGCTTTCCACGAAAGTGTAATGATCTCATTGGTGACGGCTAGTTGCCGTTGTTGAAGAATACGCCAGCTACGTGGATGATATGCATGTTTCCATGCAACCGAAACCAAAGCTAGTCACACATGTGTGTTTCAGATCTTGGTGATCTCGCTCGTTGGGTACGAGCTCCTGCCAAGCTCAAATAAAACATTCAGATGTGGATTTGCAGAATTTGAGATCGTTGCCAAATTCATGTTCTCTCTCCTGCTTTTGATAGTGTAATCATGATTGAAGTAGAAAAAAATGAACAATAATGCACAAGGTCTTCATCTCATTTAGGTGCACGCTTTCATCTCATTTTACAAGCGGACACCGATTTGCGTCATGTAATCAGATCACATCTCCGATGACTGGTTAAAATCGGTAAATATTTCTTCGGAAATTCTCTGAATCCAGGCACTTACTTCGGGATGAGGCAGTAATCCTATCCCAGAAGAGGTATAAGAAAGCCCCTCCAATACTTCTTCGTATGGACCAAATCCAGATAATCTGAATGGGAGTACGATTACACGCCCGTCATTTTCGGAATGAGTTTCTACAAAATGACGGATTTCCTTTTCAGATTTGGCACGTTTTTCTTCCCAATCTTCTCGTAAACTATGGACTGCAACGGTACGAAAAAGGCCCGTTTCGCGAACTGTATTTGCCAGCAAATCCATTTTCTGTAGCCATGCGTCATTTACGGCATCATTTCCAGCACCATGTGCAATAATGAGAACTGATTCTGTACCCGAGCTATCGCTCAACTCAATTGCATTCAGTGCAAGAATCGTTCCCGCTTCTGGGGCATCTAATAATGCCGTTTTACTGATTTTTACATCTGCTTCAAACTCCAACGGATCAGGAATTGAATGATTCTCATGGGAATGAGAAATAAACATTGATGGTGGATCTTCCCTTAACCCGAGGAGATACTCTGTTTGATGTAAAAACGATTGGGCAGATATGAATAAACGCACAATCGCAATACAACTGACATCCTGCTCCTCTAACTCAGTGATTGCCTTCTTCAATGTAGCTGGATTTGCCATCCCAAAGGCAATTGATTTCGGCCTATTCTCGCTCACGGATGCAACTGCTTTTCGAATGTCAGCATTCCACTCGTCACTCCCTCCATGCGCCATCACCATAAGACCACAAGAGTCAGCATCGTCAACTATCTGTGCCTTGCACACAGATACCCCGACAAAAAGCATAAATAAAAAAGCGAATTTCATATGAATGCATATTTAGATTTAGTCTAAATATAGGAAAATCGAAAGTAATTTCAAAAGTATTGATTATTTACTGCAGTCGGATCAATGAAGGAAATTCCCGACTAGTCTTAGGAACAGATAGATGCTTGGCATATCCTGATATAGTAGGACGGCCACAGGTAAGGCTACAGAGTACTATGTATCAATAAAGTTACGTCATTTCATATCGATTGACCTATAGAGAAGCGATCTGGCCGCTTTGACGGGGAATCAGTCTGGTATTCACGTGCTTGGCCCCAAGGTGGAGCGCATGATTTCGGGTTCGTACGGAGCTGCCACAATCTCAAAACGTGAGTTCACCGGCACGAAGTCGGCGATCGCAAGGCATGTGCGTGGGTTCTCCTATCGGCCCATCGCTTCTCCACAGGTCAGAATATACATATGTATGTTGATGATCTTACGTTCACGGAGTTTTCAGGTGTAATGCTCCCCAAATTCCCAGTTCCCGCGCGACCGCTGCATTCGCCATACATCGAGATTTGGTTTGACTCAGATGATGAAACCGCTTGTACCGTCGCTGTTTTGCGACCTAGGAACGTGCAATGAGCTCGGACGTGACCGCTTGTTGTCGTGGTTGAAGCACACGCCTGCTGCAGGAGCGCGTGCATAGTTCCAAACAGCCGAAATCAAAGCTTTTCGCACATGGGTGTTCCGGTCTTGGTGATTGGCCCCGCTGGGTATGCGCTCCAGAGCTGTGTTCATTGGGAACCATGCCCAAATACGCCATCAATTGACGCGGAGTTGCAAAACGCCTTCCAGCTCCAAGATAAAACGTCAATGCCAAGCCAATTCCCCGAAATGTAAGTAACACCTTGACCGATACTGCATACGGACTTTGCTCGATCGGTTCAGGCAAATCTCCTTCCATTCGGAGCACTTCCTGCTCGAGTTGATCCAATTGATGCAGATACGTCTGCAACGTGTTTTGATCCACCCCCGTGATGGTCATTGCACGAAGCCACGTATGAAACTTCTTAGTCCAACGAGTTCTGCCACAATATTGAAACCCGTGTACCTGTAGAAACGCCAAAATCCGCTGCTTCGTCCGGGTAATGATCTCGGATATATCTCCCCTGCAGCGGAGCAAGGATTGGAGCACATCCTGCGGAATACTGATCGGAGTCCATAAATCCAGCAACATAGAGGATTACACGCTTTGGGTATCCCGCCGATCGGTTTTGACTTGATCGCAAGAACGACTCGGACTCGACGAAGGAGCAATCACCTCGCACGAGACCCCATTGGCTTGTAACGTGCGCTGTAATCCAAATCCACAAGATGACGCTTCATCATAGCAATGAAGCTGACCATGGCGAGTCTGTACCTTCCGGAGATGTTCTATCACCTTCGAAAGATCATGAGGGAATTCTCGCTCATCCAAGACCGAACAGGTCTTTGCATGATAGACACAAAAAGCAATCGTCTTTTTGTGCACATCCATCCCCACCATAGATGAAGAAGTGAACGGTTTGATGTAGGTTTGCATACGATGGTTCTTGTCTGGTTAATTGATAAATAAGCGCTAGAGTAGCGCAAAATAGGCAGAACCGTCCTACTATAAGATCTAAGCTCATGAAAACATTCTTAATCTGCATAGAGTATATCTTATTGCCCGAATGCTCGAAACATGTCAAATTTTCGGCTCTTCAGCTTTTTCTGTGAGAAATTCATTTTTTTCAGATTCTGGGGCTCAAATCTAGTCCGCCCAAATGAAAGTAAATTGCGTCTATGAATCGGTCTTTGTTCCGGAATCCACGTGCACGAACCTTGATGGTTTTGATCCGGCTGTTGATGCGTTCGGCAGGGCCATTACTCACCTTCAGAACGATCGCATTGAGGATTCCATATAAGTGATTTTGTATCAGTTTAGCTGCTTTTTTCATCGGTTCCAGTCGGCAGCGCATGGCCCAGCTCAACCATTTCATCCAGTACTTGCGTGCCCAACCCCGGGTTTTATCATGCCATAGATTTCGAGCCGTTTCCTTGATCGCCTAGGCTCGGGCCGTTCGTAGGGTACTGGTGCGGAGCGCATGGAATGCCTTCTTCTGCTTCATGGACATGTTGGGAGGACTTTTGAGCCACATGTATTTACTTCCCGTCAACATCTCATTCCCACTCTTGCGGAGTTCTTTGTGCTCCTGTCGCCGCACCTTATCGACCCCATCTCCCAGGTGCTTGGAGACATGGAACCGGTCAAAGCAGATCTTCTCGTTGGTATGGGGAAGGCAGGCTTGGGTTGCATGAATCTACGCCGGCCACCGATCCATCTCCGAATTCCCTGCAACTGAGCCGGCGATAATTGCTGATACCAACCCACAAGAGTGCCTTTTTCCCGTCCAAGTCCCACATACAGCACCTTCCCCGTATCTGCATTGGACACAACCGTCAGGTACTTGTGCCCCCTTCGGTACGCGACCTCATCCACACAAATGTTGGCAACCACCTCCTCCTTTCTTCGAGCCTTCCCCCGTTCCACCGCACGCCGTTGGATCCCGGCAATGCCCTTCCAGCCGATTCCCAACTGGCGGGAAATCGCCAAAAGACTTGCCTCCTTGGCCCATCCGATCACGTACTCCTCAAAGTCATGGGTGTAGCGGGAACTTGCGTCCGCCCAGGGAACTCGTACCGTCTTCACTCCATGCTCCGAACATTGAATCCGGGGAATCCGTGCAACCAGAATCGTTTGATATTTACACGTATCCAGGTGGCGCCATTGCCGCTCCGTACGAAGATCATAAAAGTGACCTACCTTGCCACACTTCGGACAGATCAACGAAGACGGATCGGTACAGGTCAACGTTACCGTCCTTCGTTGGGCTTGATCATCGTAGGTGTCTTCCAAAATCTCCCAGGATGCCTGGAGACCTAGGCTTTTCTCAACAGAGGAGGTGTTTTGCATGTGATTCTTTAAATTCAGGTGAACCATAAAATTCGAAAGTCCTAAATTTATGGCTTAATTCACAATAAAGGGCGAAGACCCAAATTTTCAATCCTCTACATCAAAAGAACTTTCGGCAACATTTGACCGCGGACCAGCGAAGTATTTCCATGGCCGAGAGAATGTTTTCGATAGATTTGATGAGCTTGCTGAAAAATCGGAAAAGTGAACGGATGCTCAACCTTCATGATTCAGGGTGCCCAAGGGTTGAGAAAACTGCACTCCTTTACGCGTGTGGGAAGTGGACAGAAAAGGATGGATAGCATATCGCAAGAATCAAATCTGAACACACATGGAAACATTTAACCTTTTTATCAGCCATTCGTGGCGGCATGGAGACACCTATGACAGGCTAATTAACTTGCTTAGGCAAAGATCTTATTTTGACTTTAAGGACTATTCGGTTCCCAAAGATGATCCTATTCATAATGCTCCCACATCTTCTCAACTGCGCGAGGCTATCAAAGACCGGATGCGGACGTGTGGCGTCGTCCTTATTATGTGTGGAGTGTATGCTACCTACAGCAAATGGATTAATGAGGAAATGGATCTTACCAAGAACGGATTTAGTCGTCCCAAACCCATTATAGGCATTAAGCCACGAGGTTATGAGAGACTTTCAACGGTTGTTCAGGAGGCGGCCGATGAACTCGTTGGGTGGAATACTGAAAGTATCATTGATGCAATTCGTAAGTTAGGTTAACGGAAAGAGTCGTGCAAAACGAAGAGTATTTACAACTTTATAAGCTACATGCTGAATTTGCCGACAGGATGAGTCAGCGACGTGAAGGTGCGAACAGGTTGTATACAGGACTTCTTACTGGACTCATGGTGGTTGTCAGTGCCTTATTAAGATTAGGTCCGTCCGATGAGTCAATTAATGTGGCTTTATTTCTGGGGTTTGGAGTTTTCGGTATGATTCTGTCAGTGTCATGGGTGATTGTAATTAGATCTTACAGGCAGTTGAATACGGGAAAATTTAAAGCACTTCTTGAACTTGAAGAACATCTATCATACCCGTTTTTCACACGCGAATGGGAGTTACTTCATCAAGGGAGAGATTTTCGGAAATATTGGAAGTTAACAGTCGTTGAATCTATCCTTCCAATTACATTCTTTTTAGCGTCAATACTCGTAATTCTTTTGTGTTGGGTCATCTGATATAGGAGCTTCGTCTTTATTATCAATTACGTCATAAATTTAGATGAACAATGAAAGACGAATACCCAACATTTATAGCGTATGAAAAATGCGAAGGCCTAAACCCAAAGAAGTTTTCAATACCCCTTCTGACTATCTGACGTTTCTAACTGTAGACTCTGATGACAGGTTTGAAAGTCAGCATTTTGAGCGGAAAGAAGTTGGACGGAATGGCACTGATGTTACAGATAGCTTATTGAAAAGCGTGCGAGATGGAGTTAAGAAGACTATTTCAGCTTTCGCCAACGCCAATGTTGAGGGAGGATTGCTGGTTTTGGGTATTGCTTCCGATGGAACAATCTCAGGCATTGATCATCTCTCAGAAAGTCAGAAAAATAGTCTCATCAACTTTCCCACTTTACTCAATCATCAAGCTGCTGAGCCCCATGAGTACAATTGCATAGAAAATCTTGGCAACGAAAAAACCATCCTACTTGTTTTCGTTCCCCACTCGAGTAGCGGTATTTGTGAAACGCCTGGGCCGCCCCTGCAAGCATGGTTCAGAGCAGGAGCTCAGAACATTTCAATCACGCAAGATAAACGAGATCAGATCAGAACTGACAAAGGGCTCCTGAACTTTGAAAATAATCCATGCTGCGAATTCAATCCAGATGATGTCGATCAAGAGGTGCTTGCGGAATTCCGTAACTCATTCTCCCCTGAATTTACCCGAGAATTTGACGATTTACGTCTGCTTAAGGAAGCAGGAGCCATTACAAGGCGTGATGGAAAACCATGGTTTACGCATGCCGGGTTGCTCTTTTTTGGAATCAATCCCCAGAGAATCTTTCCAGCCTCTTATATCCGCTTGCTCCGTTTTGAAGTTTCTTCAAGGGAATATCAACAAAGAGGTCTACCAACCTTTGAGAAAGAATTTAAAGGTCCACTCACAAAACAGATCCGAACTGCTCGCCTGTTCTTTCGAGAATCAGCTTTCTTCAAGCGCTATCAAAAGAGAAAGAACGGCGGAGGATTTATGGAGGAGCCAGAATTTCCATCTACAGTAATTGACGAAGCCATTGTCAATTCAATTGCCCATCGGGATTATAGGACGGGAATTCCAATAGAATGCGAAGCATATCAAGATGCCTTCATCATTAAAAACCCAGGACGAATACTCCAACGCGATCAGGATTTGCCGGATGAGTTTTCACTTTCCAACGTAGTTCTTGATTCAACACCACGAAATTCTAAATTGGTGGAGTGGCTCAAGTCTATGAAAGATTCGGATGGTAGCGAATTTGTTAAGTCCTTGAGTGAAGGCACCAAACAGATGCTGAAAGCGATGAAAGCCCTTAGTCTTCCAGAACCACAATATATACTCGGGCTTAATGAGACTCTCCTCAAACTTGAAAACAATTCTGTTGAACGTGAGGCGGCAATTCATGCCGCAAACCAAATCAAATCGACAGAATTTGTCAATCTTTTTCCCTTACGTGTCCGAAATGGAGACACCCCTGTTCCTCATCAAATACTTATGGAGCATTACAGGGAATTGTCAGGGATACTCCGAGATGCCCTGATGGGAAACGACTGGTTCATTGATAAATTCAAATTTAGCAGGTTAATTGCACACAGAAGGGGTATTGCACATAAAACTCCTTTCGATGTAAGCAAGATATTGAGGCTTTATCCTGCCTACGAGTTTCAGATACGACAATATTTTGAGCATTTTTATCTATGCATTGAGTACAGATGCCAAGTTCGCAATGTTCAAAGACTCAGTATTGTTGGGCAACAATTTGAAAAAGATAACCTGCTCAATCGTCTTTGTATTGCACAAGATGGCATTTGGAGAGAAGGCAAAATTATTGAATTCGATATGAATTTTGCCAGAATTTTCTTTTTTGATACGAAATCAGAACAGATGATCCCGGCGGATAAAGTCATCCCACATTGCTCGCTAGAAATGCTAAGGACATCTCTTCAGAAGGCAAATATCTCATTTGATCTTGCTCATGCCGTCAAAAAATATAGTCTTGCCACAGAGAAGGGCTCAGCGAGAGAGAGAATTGAGAGGATAGGAAACATGGCTGACTATGTAGTGCCTGACAATAAACTCTAATTCTGGGGTGCATAGGATCGCAAGGGCTATATTTTACGAATACTTACGGGTAGTTTACTTGTTCATTTTGCGGTTATTTTAGGCGTTGAAGATTTTTCATGAAAAATTCAAAACTTTTCCTGTGGCGGTGGATATCACTGTATTTATAGGACTTTTCTGGGGTTTTTCTTTCTGAATTGATCAAGATTTGAAAAATCTTCACCGTTCATTTAATCACATAATTGATCATGCGCGCACAATTTGACACTGAACCGACACTGGGGATGGCTTCCATTGAGGATATTTTTGTAGATCCTCATTCAAGAGACGATACGTCCCAAATCATCTTAGCATTGCAGTCCATCTGGATGGCCACAGATCTACGGGATCGGATTGTCATGTACCTGCAAGAGGAGATCGGAGAGGGCACCGATCAAAACACGGGTCGACCGGGGTTGACGTACTGGCGCATCTTTGTTTTGGCCGTCTTCAAGTTTGGCCTGAATTGTGATTTTGACCGATTGACATTTCAGGTCAACTCGAATGTGCTAATGCGCACCTTATTACAAAATGATACGAGTGATTTTGGTCATGAGTCCTTGTATCGTGTGCAGACGATTATCAACAATGTAAGTCTGATCACCGATGACATTTGGTCCACACTCAATCGGATGATTGTGGATCATGGGTTAGAGGTCTTTGGAGTTGCGTCCGATGCTCCTTTGGAAGCGCGGACGGATTCGTATGTGGTGGAAACTCATGTTGAGACGCCCCATGATGTGCGGTTATTACGCGATTCAATCATTCTGGCCATGCAGCTTGCTTCAAAGGCCTGGGAGGCCTTTAATTTGGGGGCGTACGACATTGCAGGTTGGCGTCAGTTAAAGCATTTGATTAGTACGGTTAACAATGCCTATTTGGAGATCAACACCACCAAAAAGCGTGAGACGAATCCAGAGCTGGTCTTAGCCTTCTTTAAGATTTGTTACTATCGGATTCAGAAGTGTATACTGGTCTTGGATAAGATCAAAGAACTTGACCCAAGTTCAAGTCGGATTGCGCCATTAGAAAAGGCGATTGAGCAGTTCAATCGGTTGGTAGATTTGGTTCATCGTCGTGTGATAGAGGGGGAAAAGATTCCCAATGCAGAGAAGTTATTATCGCTCCATGCCGAGCATACACGTTGGATTGTCAAGGGGAAGGCCATGCCCAATCAGGTAGAATTGGGGGTGCCTGTCGCGAGTGTCAACATGGTTTGATTCTGGGATGGGAGATCATATGGACGCAATCAGATGTAGATATGACCATTGAGATCGCCACCAAGTATAGGACAGAGTTTGAAAACCTTGGATCCATGAGTTTTGATCGCGGGTTTTGGTCGCCTCAGAATTTTGAGGCATTAAGCGCTATGGGTATAGAGGTCATTCTTCCCAAAAAGGGCTATAAGAACAAGATAGAGCGCGAACGAGAATCGGCGGAAGAGTTTCGGCGAAAACGTCGGCAGCATGCGCAGATTGAGTCCTGCATCAACTCTTTGGAACAGCATGGTGGTGCACGTATTCGTACCAAAGGAGGTAAGGCGGGGTTTGCGCGAAGCATCGGTGCAAGTGTGGTCGCCACGAATTTGTGCCGAATCGGGAAGGTGTTGATGACCCGACACCGAGAGTCGTTTCGCCAAGCGGCGTAAATTACTCTTCATTGAGTCACAAAAAAAATACTCCACCATGGGAGGTGGAAAAGGTGCGTCCGTGCGGCAGAGATTTTAGGCAAAATCGATGGCCTATACACTGAATTTGGATAAAATATAGGTGAGGTTTACAGATCGGTGAAACAGATCAAAAATTTCGCGACTAAAATCGGTGAGTCTGCCTAGCAGTTAATAAAAAATTCGTATATTAGGCCTCCGCAAAAAATTGTGACACCCCAAAGTAGGGGTTTTTTGTCAGGCACTATGTAGCACGTACGATATTTCCAACTCAGTTGGGAAAACTACACGTTGAACTATCTAGAGAGCCCTTAAGACTTGTAGAACACGGCAAAGCCTCTTCAAATGCTTTCATCGTAAATCGGTTACCTGAACCCAAAGTTAGATTCAGGGAGTCTCACGTATCCTCTGATGTCCGCGACGGCATTATGGCATACGGAGCCTATGATACTACTGAACATGAGCTTGAGATCATACCAATATGTACCAAGCAAATGGCTGACAACATGAAGAAGTTGATTCAACGTTTGCAATTCGGAAAATACAAATATCGAGGGGCTGAGCGCACGTTTTCAACAAGATTCTCATATGCGTCAATTATAGAAATAGGTAGCGTAGAAGATGCAGAAGTGGAAATCAGACGATTATTAAGTGAGCATCCTGACTGGGAAGGCGATAAAAGTTTAAGGCGTATTTTCCTGGTTCACTCGCCAAGTCAGGATTATGCCAGAGATGACCATACCTCGCCTTATTTTAGAGTCAAGAGATTCCTGTTTGAAAAGGGGGTGCCTTGCCAGATGGTTGATACTCCGACACTATTGAATCCTGACTGGAAGGATTTGAATTTAGCACTTAATATAGTAGCAAAATGTGGTGTAAAGCCATGGACACTTCCAGATTCAATCCCTGATGCAGATTTTTTTATTGGCCTTTCGTACACTCAATCAAGTGACGGTCAGAGAATTATGGGATTTGCCAACGTCTTTAATCGTTACGGAAAATGGGAATTCTATTCTGGCAATCCATCCTATTTTGACTATGAACAGCGAGCTACACATTTGGCACAATTGGTTAAAAACACGTTGTTAAATCTGAAAGATCAGCTTTCTCCAAGGCTAAAAGTTTCATTCCATTATTCTGCCAAGTTGTCGCGTTCAGACCTAGATTCAATCTTGAAAGAGGCTCGAAAAATTATACCCGAAGGGACTTTTACTTCCGTGTGGGTCAATTCGCATCACAACGTACGATTCTATGATAATCGACCCGAAACAGACGGTAGCATGCGACGTGGAAGCTATGTGGAAGTGAGTACGAACAAAATCTACTTATCCACAACCGGTTACAATGCCTTGCATCCGGTTTTGGGTACGCCAAAACCGTTGGAGATTTCAAAGTGGGTTGAAAAACCTGATGGATTGCCCGAAGAAACACCGGATCTCCGTGTTCTTGCAGTACAGATTTTAAACCTTACTAAACTGAACTGGGCATCAACCAATTCTTTCTGTGGAGAACCCATCACTTTGAAGTATGCCCGCAACATTGCCTATCTAACTGCCGCGTTTCTGCGTCAGTCAGGATCATTCAAACTTCATAAAGCATTGGAAAAAACCCCTTGGTTTATTTAGAACCCGTTCAATGCAAGTATGCAATTTATAGTGGATTTTTTTTTATGAGTTTTAGTGACTCTCATTCTCAGAAAATCTTGCATAGACACGATTATTTTGATGTTTTTTCTACATTCCATCGTCTTTCCCCAACGGCTGTTTGGTTTTTATTTTTTGCACATTTCTGCTCAATCTTAACCCCATCATTTGGAAGACGTTTCGTGCAAACCTCCACTTACCTTGTGAAATCGTCAATGAATCAAGCCGTAGAAACGTTCAAAAAACCTTTCTAGCTTGTTGATTACATCCTGTTTTTTGATTGCATAATTGCTATTGCTACTCTGACCGAAAATTGGGATTGGTGCCAGTATCTTCGTGATTGCGGTTCCAGTTTTTGGTATTGCACCGTCACGGAAGGCGTTCTTGATAAATGTCTTCGTCTCGGAAGCACGTAACGTTTCGTCTTGGATGATTATATCCAGCTCTTGACTCATTTGGGCTTCAATAAAATCAACCCAGGCTTTGCCAATATCTGACTTTGTAGACACCGAATCTACAAACTGATCAATCAGATCTTTCTTGCTCCGCAAACTTGGGCTTGCACTAACCGTACGTTGGATAGAGTCACGGAGTTCTTTGTCTCCCGTTTGACCTCTTTTCGCTAGGTACTCCTCAACCTGCATCAGGATGTAATCTACATTGATTTCGATGGACTTGATCAGTTCAATTTCAAATACCAAGTCGTCAACAATAGACTCCTTCTCAGCCTCGAATCGCCTGACAATCTTTTCATATAGATTTAGGTAATGGCTCTGATAATCCTGAAAGGCACGGTCATCAAGAATTTCATTACCTGAAAAATCATCAAAAGCGTCCAGAATATTTTTAAGCTTCAGGATGGAACCAAAAAGGCGAACAAACTCTTTTTCTGCTGTTTCGCTGACAATTTTCTCATTCAGAGGAAACTCGGAATCAAGCCTGGCAATCAGATCTTTATACTGATCATAATATTCGGCATATGGCTTTAGCAAAACGATCCCTTTTGCTTCCTTATTTCCGAATAGAGCAAGGGCATCGTTGGTTTCTTCTTCAAGATCACGGAAAGATATAATATTGCCATAGGTCTTAACTGAATTGAGAATTCGATTCGTACGAGAATAGGCTTGGATCAATCCATGAGTACGCAAGTTCTTATCAACCCACAAAGTGTTCAGCGTTGCCGCATCAAAGCCGGTCAATAGCATATTGACTACAATGACTATATCTAATTCACATTTCCTAAGGCGCTCTGACACATCTTTGTAGTAATTTTGAAACTTTTCGGATGAGGTGTCAAAATTCGTAGAAAATAGTGTATTGTAATTCTGAATAGCTTTATCAAGAAAATCTCGTGAACTTTGATCCAGCTTATCTGGCTCAAAGCTTTCTTCTCCTAATAGGCCATCAGGCTCGTCATCGTTGGGTGCAAAACTATAAATCAGGCCAATCTTTAGTTGTTTCTCGGGCGATTGTTCTGATTGTTGCTTAATGAATTCCAGGTAGTATCGTTTGGCTGCTTCAATTGACGCGGTTGCGAATATTGAGTTAAATCCCGTTGTGTGCTTTCCTGAATGATAATATCCAGTATTTCGCTTAGTTTTTCGACCGAAGTGCCTCAGGATGTACTTCACTACTTGATTAATTCGTTCTGAAGCAAGCAGGGCCTCCTCTTTAGCAATATCCAAAACCTGCACATCCTCCGTACTTGAAGATGATTTGATGGTATTCACATAGTCTATACGGAAAGGCAATACATTATGATCGCTGATTGCATCAACAATCGTGTATGCATGTAGCTTGTCCCCGAACACCTGTTCTGTCGTTCGGTGTTTTGGGTTTCCGTGGTTGCCGGCATTTTGTGCAAAAATCGGAGTTCCAGTGAATCCGAATAGATGGTAACGTTTGAAGGCACGAGTGATCTCCGCATGCATGTCCCCAAATTGACTACGGTGGCACTCATCGAAAATAATTACGACATGCATGCCGTAAACGGGATGCTTTTTGTTCTTTGCTACAAAACGACTGAGTTTCTGGATGGTTGTAATGATCAGGCGTTTGCTCGTATCCTCGAGTTGCCTTTGTAGTTCTTTCGTGGATGTGTTGGAATTCGCAGCTCCTTTCTCAAAACGATCATATTCTCGCATAGTCTGATAATCCAGATCTTTGCGATCGACGACAAACAGTACCTTATCAATCTGAGACATCGCTACGGCCAGTTGAGCCGCCTTGAAACTGGTCAACGTCTTTCCACTGCCTGTCGTATGCCAGATATAACCTCCCCCAGACGCCTTCCCCAAATTCTGAAAGTTCGTAGCCGTCCTGATGCGCTGTAAAATTTGCTCTGTTGCGACGATTTGATAAGGTCGCATGACAAGAAGCTTACGATCTACATCAAATACACAGTATCGCGTCAGAATATTCAACAAGGTATGCTTCGCAAAGAAGGTCTGGGTAAAACCAGTCAATTCATCAATGCGTCGATTCTTTGAATCGGCCCACCAGGTCGTAAACGAAAAACTGTTGGATGTTTTCCGGCGTGAAGATTTGCGACGTTCATCAAGATGTCCCTGCCGTACTGTATTGCTATAGTATTTCGTTAATGTACCGTTACTGATTACGAATAATTGTACGTACTCAAATAAACCACTACCTGCCCAAAAGCTATCGCGTTGATATCGTTTGATTTGATTAAAGGCCTCACGGATATCCACCCCTCTTCGCTTAAGTTCGATATGCACCATTGGCAAACCATTGACCAATACTGTCACATCGTAGCGATTGGCACGCTTCCCCTCCGCCTCATATTGGTTGATCACCTGCAAAGAATTGTTGTGAATGTACTCTTGATCAATGAGCCGTATATTCTTGATCGTACCATCATCACGCTCAAGCAATTGGATCGGATCTTCCTGAATCTTTGCCGTCTTTTCAATGATCCCGTCATTGACCCCTGAGATTCTGTTTGTGAAGAAGCGTTTCCATTCCGTATCAGAAAATTTGATACGGTTCAATTTTTCGAGTTGTGTCCGAAGATTGGCTACAAGCTCTTTCTCGGTGGTAATCTCTAGATACTCGTAGGCCTGTGATTTTAGTTGTGCGACAAACTTTTCCTCTAGCTCTGCTTCGGACTGATAAGCGGTTTCCCGATCTTTATCGGGCAGAAATTCAGCAACAACCGTACTCTCCCCCGATAATGCAATCGGTTCAAAATGAGAAGGCGTTGAATTTTTACTCATGCGGCTTCTTTGAACGTAAGTAGCCGATCGCGATAATACTCATATTGTTTCCGCCGGGCCTTGATTTCTGCGGGCAGTCCGATGGAAAGGTCATTTACCAGTGCATCAAATTTATCGAGGATAGAGACGGTTTCGTTTTGAATTTCGAGCGGCGGAACGGGGATGCGAAACTTCGAGTATTTCTTTATCCACTGCCTTGCGTGATCTTGAGGTCTATATCGAATCATATTCATCGCATAATATATATATCTGAAATTTTCACGGGAATCTGTTTTAAGTGTGAGTATTTTCATAGCTGAGGACTTAGCTTTGAAAGGAAAATTCACCCACTTAAATGTAGCTGTAAAGTCGTCAAAGATAATAACAGGTTCATCGGAAGATGCAGGATAAATCCCGTTTTCCTCTGATGTGTATCCCAAGATGAAAGTCTTTCCTGCCGTAAGAACTGGAGTAGGAAACTCATCGTCATATTCAGCAATTTCGACAAGGTATTTGCCGGGCTGTTCATAATTCAGCAAATCTCTCAATTCTACCTCATCAATTCTGCTTATACCAGTTGGAATACCAGTATTGAAACTCAACAGACGATCCCTATAGTATTGGTACTGTTTTTTTCGCGCTTCCATCTCCGCTTCTAGCTCTGCCTCCAGCTCTGCCACCAGTGCTGAAAACGTATCCAAGATGTTTACGATTTCGTGCTGGACCTCGAGAGGGGGGATAGGGATGCGAAAGTTTTTTATTACTTCGGTTGGCAAATGTGCAGGAATAGCATCAATTGCTAACGAATAAATTATATCCTGTCTACTCTTCAGTGCATAATACAAATACTTGCCTTGTATTCTTTCAAATGGCTTGATACAGTAACACACATCATTCGCCCAAAAATCACTGGTAATATAGTTTACGAATCCAGCGGTACCATATTTTACAATCGCAACTGTGTTAGCGGATTGATTATTTTCCCCATAATACCCCATGGGAGTAACTCCACCACTATAAACAGGAAACCTGCCACTCGGATCTAACTGTCTTTTCGTTAATCTCTTACCCCGACTCACAAGAGCCACATCCTTGAGCGCCTTAAACTCAACTCCCTCTGGGCATAATTCAGCAATCAACTCTTCAATCTTGTTCATCCACCTTCCAGATCGAATACAATGGCATCAATCTTTGTTCGCAGTTCCGCTTGTCCTGTAACGATCCCGGCAATCTCTGCATTCAATACTTGAATGTCAATAGGCTCACGGGTGTCCTCCTCCTCAACATACGATGAAACCGCAAGGTTGTAATCATTTTCTGCAATGTCATTGTGTTCCACTAATCGCGCAAAATATTCAAGATTCTGACGCCTAGTGTACGCATCAAGAATCTTCTGCTGATGTTCTGATAGTAACGTATTCTTGTTTCCACTGCGGACAAACTCTGCAGATGCATCTATGAACAGAACTGCATTATCCGTCTTTGATTTCTTCAACACAATGATGCAAGTAGCAATCGTCGTGCCAAAAAATAGATCCGGCGGGAGCTGAATCACCGTATCCACATAGTTATTATCAATCAGATATTGACGGATCTTCTGCTCTGCCCCACCCCGATAAAGAACCCCTGGAAATTCAACAATCGCTGCCGTACCATTTACAGCAAGCCATGATAAAATGTGCATCGTGAAAGCCAGGTCTGCCTTGCTTGGTGGGGCAAGCACCCCAGCAGGGGCAAAACGCGGGTCGTTGATGAGCAAAGGATTATTCTTGCCTTCCCATTTGATGGAATAAGGAGGATTGGATACGATAGCTTCAAAGGGTTCATCCTCCATATGTACAGGACTCATCAATGTATCCCCGTGTGCAATATCAAACTTTTCAAAATTGATATTGTGCAAAAACATATTAATGCGGCACAGATTGTATGTGGTTAAATTGACCTCCTGCCCGAAGAATCCCTGACGCACATTATCTCTTCCAAGCACTTTTGCAAACTTCAAAAGCAAAGACCCCGATCCACACGCAGGGTCATAGACCTTGTTGACCTCAGTTTTTCCTGCCACAGTAATCCGAGCAAGGAGCTCCGACACTTCCTGCGGAGTGAAGAACTCCCCACCTGATTTGCCCGCCGCGGATGCATACATCGTCATCAGATACTCATACGCATCCCCAAATAGATCTATGGTGTTCTGAGAAAATTCCCCCTCTTTGCCAAGTGGAAGATCCCCAATCGCGTCCAGGATCTTGACTACCCCCCTTATTCATCTCAAATTGCGATTTGAGCCCAGCTTGAACGATTCAGATTTGCTCATCTGATCAAACACCCCTTCAAAGATAAGGAGAACCTTGATAATTCTCTTTTCAAGAGGGCATTTTTCTCTTTTTTTATTGAAAAAAATCCATTGTTGAGATAATTCAAACGTATTTTGAGCTTTTTTTATCTATAACAAAACTTAACCCTATTTTTTCCTGAACGTAGGATTTTTTGGTTAAAAACGTCCTCTTTTTCCCTTCCTCCGCCCCGTTTTTCGGTCTGAATCTGCCTTTTTGTGTATGCTAAGCATATGTTTTTGTGCGTTTTTGATCCCCAGATTCATTTTAAAAAGTGCGCCCATGTAAATATTTGCTGATTTTGGGTTATTTATTGCAATTTATGTCGTATATTTACGTTTTAGCAAACCTATTTGAGCCCATGTATTTAGCCGAAATCCCGAATCGCAATTCCCCCTCCACCTGGCTCGTGCGAACCTCCACGCGAGACGGCAAACGAACCATCAAAAACACCATCGCCAATGTAACGCACCTTCCCGAACCCATTCGCGAAGGACTGCGAACGCTCTTGCAGGGAGGCCATGCCATCCAGTCCTTCAAGGAGGCACTGCACACCCAGCGTACCCGGCACCATGGGCATGTTGCGGTGGTGCTACACATGATGAAGCATCTCAAAATGACATCCCTCATTGCGCCAAAGAATTCGCGCTTTCGACGATTGGTTCTCGGCATGATTGCGGCCCGGGTCATCAAGCCCGCCAGCAAACTGCAGACCAGTGACATGTTGGACAAGACCAGCTGTATCACAACGCTCCATGAAGAACTTGACCTCAAGCATGTGGACCAGAATGATCTCTATGAGGCCATGGATGAATTGGCCGCCTGCAAGACCAAGATCGAATGCAAGTTAGCCAAACGCCATCTCACCGAAGGTGGAATGGTGCTGTATGATGTGACCAGCAGCTACTTGGAGGGCGATAAACATGCATTTGGAGCATATGGCTATAACCGGGACAAGAAAAAAGGGAAAAAACAAATTGTGTATGGATTGATGACCGATAAGGAAGGATGTCCGGTCTCCGTAGACGTCTTTCCTGGCAATACCCCCGATATCAAGACCCTTGGCGCTCAGATCTCCAAGCTCCAAAATACGTTTGGGTTAAAGCATGTGATCTTGGTCGGAGATCGCGGGCTTTTGAAGCAGAAACAGATTCAGGAGGAGATCATCCCTGTGGGGTTGGATTGGATTACGGGCATGCAAAAACAGGAGATCCGTGAGGTGGTGGAGCAAGAGAAAACGCAAATGAGCTTGTTTGACCAACAGGATCTGGTGGAGATTCAAAGCGATCTCTATCCCAAGGAACGCCTCGTGCTATGCAGGAACCCCTTTCAGGCGGCAAAGACCAAGAAAACCCGTGAGGATCTTTTGGCGAAGGCCGACGCAAAATTGGACCAGATCCTTGCGGCAACCACCCGTACACCCCGCCGACTCAAAGACAAGGCCAAGATTGGAATGCGCGTGGAGCGTGCACTGGGGAAACACAAATTAAAGAAATTCTATCTCCTTGAGATCGAGGAAGGGTATTTCTCGTATACCCATAATGCGGAGGCGATTCAGAGGGCCGAGCGCCTGGATGGGGTCTATGCGATCCGGTCCAGCTTGAAACAGCCCGCTGAGCAGTTGGTGTCGGACTACAAACGATTGTCCACCGTAGAACGCGCCTTCCGCGTGATGAAATCCATCTCCCTGCGCGTACGCCCCATCCATCATGTCAAATCCGAGCGGGTCATTGCTCATGTCTTCTTATGTATGCTGGCCTATTATGTAGAATACCATCTACGAAAGAAACTTGCCCCCATCACGTTTGCCGAAGAGGATCTGGAAGCAAAAAGAGCCCAGAGAGAGAATATGGTGAAGCCGTCCAAGAATGCAAACAGGAACGCACACAACAAGAAGACCAAAGACGCGGAAAGACCCAAGAGTTTTGAGTCCATCATGGAAGAACTCTCTGGGGTATGCCGTGTAACGGGCGTTCTAAACGTAAAGGCCGACGAGGATCACGAAGTGAAGTTTGTGGACAATGAACTGACCCCGACCCAACGTCAAGTATTCAAACTTCTGAAGATCAAGTCTCTGTGTTGATTCGGTTCATCAAACCGAATCAGACTCCCGCCATTGCTCCTTGAACAACATCATTTTTTAAAAAATCCATCCAAATGGTGCGGGAAATCTGCGCTTTTTTCAGAAAAAAATAGGGTTAAGTTTTGCTATAATAGTTTCACGCATCTTCACGCAATTTCAAATTTTTGTTGCCATTGGATCCATTGGATCCATGCTCCAATTGTCTGAGATGGATGTTTTTTCGTCACCAATTTCACCCCGGAGGTGAATCATGACTGACTCTCAAAACTTACAGGTTCAGATCCCCTATAACCACTCTATTTTGGTGCAGGCATCCACGACCAACCATACGACTTCCGATGCGGGGGCTCTATCTATGAGGGGGCTGATTGAAGCTACAGGTATTCTTCCCTATCTGGTGGACAATCTCCATGATCCACGGGATCCCTATCGTACCACACACTCCATGGAGGATCTGCTTTTGCAGCTGTTGCTGCCGACGATGCAAGGATGGGACTTGTCCAGTAAAGATCTGGGCAATGATTACGGGTCGCTCTCCGTACGGAGCGGGGCGAAGCCGTTGTCGATCCAGCCAACCAGCCGGCATCGCAACCGACGATGTCACGCTTTTGGAGCATTCTCGGTGCACCGGATAATGTTGAGGTGATGCAGAAGGGTCTTCTGAATGGAGCATAGGCTCGTACGCAGCGGCGGTGAACGTCTGGATGAAGTCATCCTTGATGTCGATGCCATGCCCGTGGATGCCCATGGCCATCAACTGGGATGCAAGTATAATGGTCATTACAAGCGAACCGTCTTCTTGCCGTTGTTTGTGACATGTGGAGAAACGGGGGATGTCCTTGGAGCCGAACTCCGTCCAGGCACGCAACGGGAAGCGACCAACTGTCAGAAGGTCATGATTCCTATCGGTGAACAGGTTCAAAAACATGCCGCGGATCGTGTCATTTTTCGCCTTGATGCGGGATTCAATAGTCCTGAGGTGTACGAGGATATAGAGAGCGCAGGCCTGTTTTATGTGACACGCTTGAAGGGCAACAACAAGTTAAAGGCGATGGCCGAAGCCTATTTTGATGGGAAAGGATGTCCACCGAATACCTATGGCTATGTTGAGTTGATGTATCAAGCGGAGAGTTGGGATGGTCCACGTCGGGTCGTGATGGTCATACGGCCTCGTCCAGCTGAACTCTATGAAGACTACTTCTTTTTGCTGACCAACCTTGACGCAGAGACCTATTCGGGGGAAGCACTGGCGAAGATGTACGCGATGCGTGGAAAGGCTGAAAAGCATCAGGGGGAAATCAAAGAGTTGATCAATCAAGTCATGCTGTCATCCACAGAACGCCCCAAGGAACACTACAGAGGCCATAAGATCATCCGTGAACAGGAGCCTGAAACAGTGGAAGAACGAGAGGTTCGCAGAGAAAATGCCGTGCGTCTTCTATCGGTTCTCTATGCATATCAGATCATGCATATTGGTCGATGCCTTCATCGCACCAGAGGTGGTGCCCAATGTGGAGCGTAGCCCTGTCACATCAGACACCGAAGTTCATCAGGATACATCTCTGAAGATCAACACGGAAACGATGATGGTGGATGACACGCAGAACACCGATGCCAGTACAGAGGTAGACTCCAAACTAAAGCATACCCCTCACATGCAGATTACCACCTTTCGCCTCCACCTACTAAAAGTCGGTGCAACCCTTGCACGCCATAGTCGCTACGTTACGTTTTCTATCGCCCTGTCGGCAGAGCAACTATGGATCCGTTTTTGGGATCACCTTCTGCGACTGCGGTGGCACTGCTTGCCCGATATCTAACGCCAACCACCTCATCTGAGGTGGTTTTACAAGTCAAAAAAAAAAAAAAAATCCGAAACATCAACGTATAGGAGAGGTGCGTCCATACGGTAGGATTGGGTATGCGATACATGACTGCACTTGGTGCGATTGGAGGGCCGAACTACTACCATGATAGTAGTTAGCCGGATTCCAACGGAAAAAAGCAGGAAATTCTGTTGCATGAGAGGTTCGTGTATCATCTCCCTGCGATGGATGAACCGTCAACCCAGACTTGGACATAAACAGCGTCTTCATGCCTACCTTTTTAGCCAAAATAATCAGGATTTGACCCGAAAATATCGACGATGAAGAAAGAAAAGCTGCGAATCTCAGCAAGATGACGATTTAACAGAGATCGGAGGTTGAGATGAATAAGAAGGGGACTAGTTTCTCATTCCGAAACCTGACTGTAGAACCAAGCTTATTACTGTTGACATCCAGATCTGCAAAGAGACCTTTCATATCACTTTCGCTATCGGTTCCGATTGCGGAACCCTCAATACTGCGAAAAATCTGACTCAGGGTCTCATTGAGATTGATATCATGCCGCGCCCGTTTCCTTAAATTGACAAAAAGTTCGGAAGGCAGGATATAAAATCCTTTTTCATCTACGGTTGTGACTCGGCCGACTTCTGCCTCAGAATCGCTCAATTGGGAGTAATCGAATTCAGAATCTCCCCCTGAATGCTGTCGTTCATTGAGATACCCAACCAAATTCTCCGAAATAAACCGGTAGAAGAGCATCCCCAACACATAGCTCTTGAAATCCCAACCATCAACAGAGCCCCGTAATTCATTGGCAATGCGCCAGATGATTTTATGAAGCTCTGCACGTTCGCTATCGGTGTGGCTAATCATTGATCAGTAGATCTTCTTATAAAACCTCTTCATTGGAAAGTAAATATCGCTCTGGGAGTAGTTGGTGGCATATTTTACAGATTGGAAGAGGGTTTTGCAAGAGCCTCAGTACTGTGATTTTTTTTACTTGCACAAATTTATTCCAAGAAATGCAATCATCATGAATACAACCGGCGAACAGTTCCGAAAGAATTTGGCCCGCGGAGGTCTGAATCGGCTTTTCAACTCTCCTCTTCCTTGTCAATGCCAGTCACCTTATAATTTTGCATTCTAATTGCTCCGAGTGAACGTGCATCATCAAAGGGGATCCAAAATAAACCTTCAACATCCCCTGTTTTCATTTCCAATGGCTCTAAAATCCCTTCAGCATCTGCAGATTTCTCCCCTTCTGGCGACTCGAAAATAATCGTAAAACTATAGCGGACCTTGTATTCATTTTGATTCTGAAGCAGCATGACCACGCCATCATTGACTGCATCCGCTTGAGGATAAAAAACATATAGAAACCGGACACCTTCATATTCATGAAGAACTTTCCATGCCTCCTCTCCAGCAAATTGTTGTGCTTTGCCAGGATAAGCAAACAACATGACTGCGCAAACCGCCACCACACGAAATATCATTAATCCTCCAATAGAGCTTGCCTTGCTACCTCAGCAACTCGCTCAGCACTAAAACCAAACTGTTCGAAAAGCACCTTGCCAGGCGCCGAAGCACCGAACCGATCTATGCACACCGTATGACTGGCATACCTGTCCCAACCAAGTGATACAGCTGCCTCGACAGCAACCCGAACTGGAACGGATGTAGGTATAATCTTTTCTCTGTAAGATTCGGGCTGTAGAGCAAATAATTCCCAAGAAGGCATGCTCACCACACGGGTGGAAATTCCCTCCGACATCAATATGGAACCAGCCGCGACTGCATATTGCAATTCACTCCCCGTTCCAATCAAGATTACCTGTGGCTCTGCTTCATTCGCCTCTGTAACGATATAGGCACCTTTTGCCACTCCATCCTCTCCTCCAGTTAACGGCGGAACTCCCTGCCGTGTTAAAATGAGAGCAGTAGGGCCATCGTCTCGAAGCATCGCTTCACGCCATGCATACCGCGTTTCATTGACATCCGCAGGTCTGAAAACAACTAAGTTCGGAATCGCCCTGAGAGACATGACATGCTCTATACCCTGATGGGTAGGGCCATCTTCACCTGTGCCAATTGAATCATGTGTAAAAATATAAATAACAGGGAGCCCCATGAGTGCACTAAGACGCATCGATGGACGTAAATAATCACTGAACACCATAAACGTTGCGCAATACGGACGTAAGCTACCATGTAATGCAATACCATTACTGATCGCCGCCATCGCATGCTCGCGAACCCCATAGTAAAGATAGCTTCCCGCCTTCTCGTTCCGTGTGAGAATGTTTTGAACTTTCCCTTTTGTCTTATTTGAGCCTGTAAGATCGGCAGATCCTCCAATAAGATTTGGCACATTTTCAAGAAATGTCTCCAACACCTTCCCGCTCGCGGCTCTTGTAGCGATTGCCTGTTCTACGTTAATCTTTTCCGCTTCATCAAACCAACCCTCTGGTAATTCATTCGCGTGCAGCGCATCGAATTCCGCCAAAGCAGCCGGATACAGATCCTCATAAGCAGTTCGACACAATCCCCATTCCTTCTCGGACTCCATCCCTGCTGCGGTACAATCCATCGCAGCCTTTACCTTCTCCGGCACATAAAATAGCGCATCGGTTTGCCAACCCAGTGTCTGTCTGGTAAGAGACGCCTCGTCAGGCCCCAGAGGAGCTCCATGAGCGGCCGCAGTTCCGCCCTTGTTTGGGCTTCCATGTCCTATGGTCGTTCGAACACAAATCAGTGATGGCTGACTCTTGCAATCCTGAGCCTCTTGGAGAGCACTCCTGATTGCCTGAGTATCCTGACCATCAACCTCCTCAATCACCTGCCATCCATAGGCTGCAAACCGCCCCGAGATATTTTCCGAAGATGTCAACTCCAGGTTACCATCAATTGTGATCCGGTTATCATCCCATAAATAAATCAGTTTTCCCAGTCCCAAGTGCCCCGCTAATGAAGCTGCTTCATGAGAGATTCCCTCCATCAGATCACCATCAGAGACGATCCCGTAGGTGTAATGATCCACAATCTGTTGCTCCTTACGATTAAAGCGTGCAGCAAGATGTGCCTCTGCGATCGCCATACCAACCCCATTTCCAAACCCCTGTCCCAATGGCCCTGTCGTAGTTTCAACACCAGGGGTTACGCCATATTCAGGATGTCCTGGAGTCTTGCTTCCCCATTGCCGAAAATTCTTGATCTCCTCTAATGGAAGATCATATCCTGTCAAATGTAGTAATGCATAGAGAAGCATGGATCCATGTCCGGCCGACAGAACAAAGCGATCGCGATTCAACCAATGCGGATTCGAAGGGCTGTGACGCATGAACTCGGTCCATAACACATGGGCCATTGGGGCAGCCCCCATTGGCATTCCAGGGTGACCACTTCTAGCACATTCGACCGCATCTACCGCCAATATGCGAATCGTATCAATGCAAAGAGATTCCAGTTCTTTCGAGATCATCGATACTATAGTTGTGCAATTGCGTGATCGACAAAAAATTCGAGGCATTTCATGCTGCGACTCGAACTACTAATTCGGCGACCATTCACAAGGATGACCGGAACTCCCGTAAATCCCATTCCTTCAAAGAATCGACGAGTCTGCACGGTCCTTGATGAAAATTCCCTTGTTGCCAAGGCCCTTCGAAATTCCTCTTCATCCAAGCCAAGATCATCCGCAAACCCCGCTAGTCGATCAATCGATAAACCGGTGGACGGAGATTGATTCTTAAAAACCAAATCAGCCATCTCTACAAATACTCCATGGTCACTTGCATAATAAAGGGCTCCGATTTCATCTATTGAATGGGTTGGCCCACCTACAATGGGCACAGGCTTAAATACAACACGAACCGAATCAGGATTCGCTTCTGCGATTGCTTTAATATTCGGATGCACCGCCTTACAATGATTGCAATTCGGGTCAAGAAACTCCATGATCACCACTGGCGCATCCTCTGGACCTATAAATGGATCATGGTCCATAATGAGTTGCTCTATGTTATCAAACTGCGGAGAGTTCGAATCGTACCTACATACCTGTGGCCCTTCATTTATTTCACTCGAAGATGTACCGGAAGTCAAAGTTGAATTCTGAGGCACATTATAGTAATCCCAACCAAGAAGAACGAGCAGAGCCAAGGCGGCGATCCCATGAAACCTTGCCTCCGTCTTTGGATCCTTCGTCTGATCCTTCTTGATGGATTTATTCAAAAAAGAATAGAACGTAACGATTCCGATCAACGTCACAATTGTAAATGAATAGAGACAGAGCTGACACCATCCATCAATCGCGGTTGCCTGTAAGAGCGTCAGGAATAACGAGTAAATCCATCCCAATCCTACTATGGTCACCCGGCCTTTGACAAGCCAGCTCCCGAATCCGCTTACATTTCTGGAAATCAAGATACTGCCGACTGCAATACCGACATAAAACAAAAACCCCCACCATGCACTTGAAATTCCCAATGGAGCGGGATCACTGGCAATGACCCCCGTGCAATCTGATCCAATACTACAGAGTGGATCTTCGCCGGCACTTCCCCCACTACTATACCATAGCGCAATATGCAGTGTTAGACCAACACCGGCGAGTGCCAAAACATAAAGAAGTCGTTCAAGATTCTTGTGATTCGTGAAAAAAGCCATAGCTTCTATTTTTAATTATCCCAAAACTAATGAATTCTGACCGGTCAATGTAGCATTCATTCCTCAAAGTATCCCCTACCTGATTATATGCATTGAATTGCCAGATTGTGCGTACAAGTAACCATGACACGTCATGAATTTTACACAGTAGTGGAACGGGAGCACGCAAATGGCCTTGAGCACTTTGTCGTTCCGGTTTATCGTCGCTTGAGTGCGGACTTGCTTACCCCGGTCAGTGCTCTTCTGGCACTGCGACAAAAAAGTCATCATGCGTTTTTACTCGAAAGTGTCGAAGGTGGTGATAATATGGCCCGTTATTCTTTTCTCGGCCGGAACCCTTACCGTATTGTACGATCGGTTGGAAGAGAAGTCACGGTAGAACAGCTCCGAACACATGAGACGGTAACGGCACCCGAGGCAAATGTCTTTGATGTACTTCGTCGATATATGGATGAGTTTATCGAGGTTGAACTATCCGGATTACCCCGACTCCGATGTGGAGCAGTTGGGTATCTCGGCTATGATAACGTTCGCCTTATCGAGAATCTACCTAATCCACCAACGGATGACGTAAAACTTCCAGATGCAATCTGGTGTTTCTATGATACCATCGCCGCCTTTGATCGTGTTAAGCATCAAATCGTCCTGATCTCGAATGTATTTATTACACCAGATTCGGATCTGGATGATGAATATACCATGGCTAAAGAACGGATTTATGATTTGGAGCGTGATCTCCAGTCTCCTGTCCGAAGCCCGGATCCGGTGAAGATTGGCTCCGAACAGCTTTCCTCAAATTTTGCACGTGAAGATTTTGAGGCGGTCGTGAAAAAAGCAAAAAAGCGAATTTATGAGGGAGATATTTTTCAGGTCGTACTTTCCCAACGATTCTCTCTCTCCTTTGAAGGGGATCCATTTAATCTGTACAGAGCCCTTCGCCAAATCAATCCATCCCCCTATCTTTTCTATCTCGACCTGGGGGAGGTCTCTCTGATCGGCAGTTCCCCCGAGGTTCTTGTGCGCGTTGAAGATCGACGTGCCGAGTTGCTCCCCATAGCAGGAACCCGCCCCCGCGGGGAAACGCCCGCTGAAGATGAAGAGCTGGCACAGGATCTTCTTCTAGATGCCAAAGAACGAGCCGAACATCTGATGTTGGTGGACCTTGGACGAAACGACCTCGGACGTATCAGCAAATTGGGGAGTGTCAACGTTGACCGCTACGCCTATGTAGAGCGATATTCCCACGTCATGCATATCGTAAGTGCCGTCTCTGGACAATTACGTGATGATATCTCAACCATTGATGTTCTTCGGGCATGCTTTCCAGCCGGCACCGTCAGTGGAGCCCCCAAAGTGAAAGCCATGGAAATCATTGACGAACTTGAGCCAACACGACGAGGAATTTATGCGGGTGCGGTGGGGTATATTGATTTTTCTGGGAATATGGATATGTGTATCGCTATTCGAACAATGGTGGTACAAGATAAATATGTTTTCATCCAGGCGGGTGCGGGTATCGTTGCCGATAGCATACCGGAACTTGAATACGAAGAAACAAAAAACAAAGCCAGAGCACTACGACAAGCCTTACTCACAGCTGCACAGGGTCTCCTGTAATGATTCTGATGCGACTTCGCTTGAAAGGATCTCATAGAACTGGATTGCTCATTGAGAAATCATCCTATAAACTTTTTCATGATCGACTACACTAAATTTCGTCTGTCTCTCAAACGCTTGGAGGAACAATATGAGAACTACTTGCAGAAACCCAAAACATCTTCGATCCTTGATCAAGAGGTCATTGCAGAATCCGGCATCCAACGCTTTAAAGTTTGCTATGAAGGTCCCTGGAAGGTGATCAAGAGATACATGATTGAAGAGCTTGGAATCGTAATGCCCCCAAACAGCCCTAAACCTGTCCTGGGGCTTGCCAATAAAAATGCTCTACTTTCTGGATCCTTGGCGCAATGGTTTCGTTATGCAGATGCTCGGATTGATCTATCCCACAACTACGACGGCGAAAAAACGCATGACTGCATTTCGCTCGTTCCCCGTTTTATCAATGATGCCACTCAACTCTACGAGACCATGACAGGAGAACGATGGGCATGATGGAAAAAGATGTTCGTATGAATTCAGAGGAATCCGCGATTATTTCAGGGCTACTCGATCGACACCTCCCCAGCGTACCTGCTTGGGTATATGGACCTCGTGTGAAACAGACATCTATCGAGACATCCGATCTGGATCTCGTAGTTTTTGCGACACCTGATCAGCGGTACCTGATTCATGATTTACGAGAAGCATTCAAAGAAAGTAATCTGTTGTTCCGAGTTGTTCTGTTCATATGGGATAATCTACCACAAGCATTCAAAAAGCAAATTAAGAGCCAGTATGTGGCGTTGAATTAGGTCGCACCAAAACGTAGAACATGATCAATGACCGCAAGAAACATAGCCCATTCCAGTCACTAGATGAGGTAGCACAGGTGAAAAACATCAATCTATCTCTGGATACACTCGTTACAGCTCTAAGCAGAATTGACATGGATTGCAATGCAATCCATGTCATTAGGAGAATACCACTTAATACTCTTAATCATGAAACCACGTAAAAAAATTAAATCAACTCCTCAACCGTCGGACCATAGTTTCGTAGTATACCCAAGTATAATTGCCTATGGTGCGTTAAGACTCTTTTGTGTGAATCACGCTCCCTCGGTAGCAAGTGCAGATTGGGCAGATCCCAATGAATTTGCCAAGAGAATGGACAACGAACCAGAACCCGTACGGGAGGTGATTGATGGACTCATGTCGTATTTTCAGGTCATGCACGAAATCGACTGTGAACATGTGCCAATCGGTCAGGAGTATCCTGAAATTACGTTATTTGATGATTTTACAGCTGAAGATTTTGGGAAGTTTGAGCTTATGAATTTTTTGACAGGGGCTCTCCATACGTTTGCTGAAAAATATACCCCCGAACTTCACAAAGAAATGATTGCAAACTGGGAAAAGGAACCAAAAAACTCAGATCTAAATAACCCTATGCCGCAACCCAAAAACTGGGATCTTTTTCCACCTAAACTTGGAGCCGCAATGATAATGCTTGATCAAGCTCTACATAAGTTTGAAGCATGGAAGAAAAGCGGTTAGCCATCATATTCCTACTTCTATTGATTCATAGCCTGTTTCATGAATATTAAAGAAATTAAATCCGCTTTCCTTAAAAAGGGCTGGGCCGGAAAAACCCTCAGCCGAAAAGAAACCGCAGAGTGTCTCAATCCATTGATTGAGACACATGTGAAACTGAAACTTTCCTATGCCAATCTCCTGCCCCACCTTTCCTCTGATTCGGAATCTCAGGAACTAGAGCTTCTCTTGAAGACCTTTCGGCTTGATATCGGTAAGCTGAAAGAATTAGTCTTCAGTTGCGGAGAAACGGCATTTAATGGCACCTCTCTGGAACCGGAATCTTTCAAACTCCGTAGTGAAGATCCGCTCTCAGATTTGCGAGAATCTGAGAATAAACTCCGCGAACAATTGGAGGTAGAGCGACCGGTTCAACATCAAATTCGGACTGAAGCGGTACTGGTTCGTCTACGCAAGCATAGCGATATTCGAATTTCCTTTCTCCGAAAGTGTATTAACCGTGCACTGACAGCCGCCTAAAGTCCCAATGGCACCGTATCCTTTCA
This sequence comes from Rhodothermales bacterium, assembly GCA_965215475.1. GTDB lineage: Bacteria > Bacteroidota > Rhodothermia > Rhodothermales > Bin80 > Bin80. The sequence goes on along the minus strand of OZ244061.1, from coordinate 3,641,548 downwards.
CCCCCGGCAAGATCGTTGTCGTATCTGGAATCCAGTCATCTGGGGCATTACATCTGGGAAACTACTTTGGCGCACTGCGACAACATATCTCACTCCACAAAAAACATCCCTCCTACTACTTCATCGTCAATTACCATGCGATGACTACGGTCCATGACCCTGCAGCGCTCTGGGCGCATACCTTGGATGCAGCCGTCACCTACCTGGCACTCGGGTTTGATCCCTCTAAAGGTAATCTGTTTGTGCAAAGCGATGTGCCGCTTCTGAACGAGTTGACCTGGATTTTCTTCTGCCTCACTCCCGTATCTCAGTTGGAAAAAGCAACTTCCTATAAGGATAAAATTGCCCAAGGGCTTTCCGCGAATTGTGGTTTATTTAATTATCCAATTCTACAAGCCTCTGATATTCTCATCTATGGAGGAACCCTGGTTCCTGTAGGGGCAGATCAGAAACAACATATAGAAATTGCTCGGGATACCGCCCAACGGTTTAATCGTACATGGTCTCCTGATCAGCCCTTGTTTCCAGTTCCTGATGCGCATATCACAAAAAATGTGGCGATCGTCCCAGGAATTGATGGGCGTAAGATGTCAAAAAGCTACAACAATACCATCGGAATTTTTGAGGAAGGCAAAGCGCTCAATCGCCGTATAAAACAGATTGTGACCGACTCCACTCCACTCGAAGATCCCAAAGATCCTGATAAGGATAATGTATTTGCCCTGATTCGTCTTTTTGCGTCTGAAGAACAACAAACAGAAATCAGAGAAGCTTATCAGCGTGGAGGATACGGATATGGACATGCCAAAAGCGTGCTTACACAGCTCATTGCCGAATACTTTGAACCGGCAAGAGAGAAAAGACGAGAATTGCTCAAGGATCCCGACTATGTTCGGGATGTACTTCGCCAAGGAGGTGTCAATGCACGTAGCCGGGCAGAAGAATGTATGGATAAGGTCCGTGAACTTACGGGCCTCATGACTACGTATAGGGTTTGATTTTAGTTATTGATAATTACGATTCCTTTACCTACAATCTGGTACAACTTATTGGCTGCACCACAGGAGAGATTCGTGTAGAACGTAACGACGTGCTTACTCCCAAAGAAATCATAGAAATGTCTCCCGATGGGATCGTGATTTCTCCTGGACCGGGCCGCCCGGCAGATGCAGGAATTTGTAGCGATGTAGTTCTTGAACTTGGTCCCTCTATTCCTATCCTTGGAATTTGCCTCGGACATCAAGTGATTGGAGAAGTCTATGGAGCCGACGTAACGTATGCACCTACTTTGATGCATGGAAAAACTAGCACGATTTGCCATCAAGGGGATCCACTCTTTAAGGGAGTGCCACCACAATTTGAAGCAACCCGGTATCATTCTCTCGTGCTACATCCCCAATCTATTCCAGACTGCCTTATGATCACTGCAGCAACCCCTGATGGAGTCATCATGGGGGTGCAGCATATTACCTATCCCGTCGAAGGGGTGCAATTCCATCCGGAAAGTGTGATGACGCATGAAGGCCCCACCCTGGTAAATAATTGGCTTGAACGTCTCGGATTTCAACCATGACAGAATATTTACAGATTCTTGCACAAGGAAATTTCCTTTCGGCAGCGCAAGCTGCCGATGCCATGCATCGGATTATGCGGGGAAAGGCAGATCCGGTTCAGATTGCGGGACTACTAATGGGAATGCGGGCTCGAGGAGAATCTCTTGAAGAACTGACCGCATTTGTTCGTGTAATGCGAACTTATTTTGTCCCGGTCGAATGTGAGGATCCACATGCAATTGATGTTTGCGGGACCGGGGGAGATGGTACGCATACATTCAATATCTCTACCGCAGCTGCAATCGTATGCGCCGGTGCTGGTGTGACGGTTGCCAAACACGGCAACCGAAGCGTATCCTCTAAGTCCGGTAGTGTGGATGTACTTGAAGAACTAGGAGTCAATGTCAATCTAAGTGCTGATGATGTTGCCTTTTGCCTCAAAAAGGTAGGGATTGGGTTCATCTTTGCTCGCCACTATCATCCGGCCATGCGACACGTCATGCCCGTTCGAACGACCCTCCGCTCACGTACGGCATTCAATATACTTGGTCCGCTTTGTAACCCTGCAAACGTAAAGCGGCAAGTAATCGGAGCGTTTGATCTAGAAACCGCACAGGTCATTGCTGCAATCATGAACGAACTGGGTGCCGAACATGTCGTCACTCTTCATTCCGAAGACGGACTTGATGAAGCATCGATCTCCGCCCCCACTATCCTCATTGAGTATCGCCGTACAGACAAAAAGCCCACAAAAACACGAATTAAACCTGAATCCTACGGTCTCAAGAGAGCGGATCCATCCAGTCTTAAAGGTGGAGATGCGAAGGAGAATGCCAAAATGATCCTCTCCGTTCTGGATGGAGAGCCCGGGGCATGCCGGGATGTCGTGATTCTCAATAGTGCTCTTGGATTATGGGTGTCCGGCCGCTATGAGAGTATGGAGGCTTGTGTCGAGGCGGCACACGTAAGTATTGACTCGGGAGCAGCTCATGAACGCCTTCAAATGCTCTGTGCCATCAGCAACCGACATGACAATTCTTGATCGTATTGTCACAGATGTTCGGACGCAACTAAGCGCTCGTCAACGTCTGGTTTCGGTACACGAATTGAAATCCTCTATCCGTACTGCCCCACCGGCCAAGGATTTTCATGCCGCACTGCAAGCCCCTGGGCTCTCCATCATAGCCGAGATCAAACAGCGCTCGCCCTCGAAAGGACTTCTGAGATCATCCTTTGATCTGCCTTTTCTCACACAACAATATTCGAGTGCGGACGCCATCAGTGTCTTGACCGAAGAAGATCATTTTAGCGGATCGCTTTCACATCTCCATACCGTAGCCAAGCATACGCATCTTCCTGTTTTGCGGAAAGATTTTATTATTGATCCCTATCAATTGTATGAAGCCAGAGCTGCGGGAGCCGATGCGGTGCTTTTGATCGCAGCCATCCTCGACCGATCGCTGCTTTGTGACCTGCTCAACCTTGCAACTGAGCTATGCCTGGATTGCCTTGTTGAGGTTTACGATCCAGTTGAATTGGATCATATTGATTTCACGCAAGTCAAGATCCTTGGGGTCAACAACCGAAACCTACATACATTTGAGGTAAATATTGAACACTCCATCCAGGTTTTTGATCTGGTTGATACGAATCTTGTCAAAGTTTCAGAAAGCGGACTTCGATCCGCAAACGATTTGGCTTATCTGCACCGGAAAAATATTGATGCCGTCCTAATCGGAGAAACCTTTATGCGTTCTGATACTCCTGGAACTGTTCTGCGACTACTCCGAGAGGAAACAGATACTCTCCTCAGTTCAACTTGATTTTCAATTTATGGGATTTCGTTTCTCTCAACCTGGATACCTGGGGTATTTTTATTTTCTTTGCCCCAACCTGCCCATGCGAACTATACCGCCTAGTGAAAATTCAAGAGTTTCTGGTGAACCGCTATGAAGGCCTCGCATAGAAATTGACTCCAAGATAATCTGATGTCGTGTAGGGTAAAAATTTGTGGCTTGACAACTCTGGCAGATGCACGATTTTGTGCCGGGGCCGGAGCCGATTACTTGGGATTTATCCAGCATCCTCCCAGTCCGCGATATATTCTACCGGAAAAGGTACACGAAATCAAAGAATGGATCTACGGCCCTCAAACTGTGGGGGTATTCGTGAATGTGGATGCAGAAACCGTCAACCGAAGCTGTGAAACGGCGGGCTTTGATTGGATCCAATTGCATGGAGATGAGTCTCCTGCTTACTGCAGACGTATGACACGTCCGGTCATTAAAGCCTTTCCCGTCCAGCCCAATGATTCCATCCGCTCGCTCGCAAAAATGATGACCGCCTATGAAGATTATGTAGAGACCTTCCTCTTGGATACCTGGCATCCTGATCTATCCGGTGGAACCGGACAATCCTTTGATTGGAACGTTGCAAAAGGATTAGCCTCCGATTTTCCTATTATCTTAGCCGGTGGCATCAACATAGAAAACGTTCACGATGCTATCGAAACTGTATCCCCCTGGGGCATAGATTTGTCCAGTGGACTTGAAGATGCCCCAGGGCATAAAAACTTTGATCTGGTAACTCGATTCTTTGACCTAATCTCCGAGAATGCCCCAGATCTATAACGCACCAAATAAAGATGGACGATTCGGGCCGTATGGGGGAGCCTTTGTCCCTGAGATCCTGATCCCCGAACTGCAGGCCGTCCACGATGCCTTTGAACAATCCTGGCCCGATCCAAAATTTCAGGATCAGTACCTGCACCTCTTGAAAACATATGTCGGACGCCCTACCGCCCTCTCCCTTGCCGAACGACTAAGCGCGGAACTTGGAGCTGGGCCAATCTTCCTGAAACGTGAAGATTTATGCCATACCGGAGCTCACAAAATCAATAACACCATTGGGCAAATCTTACTTGCTCTTCGAATGGGAAAAACACGTATCATCGCAGAAACAGGTGCGGGGCAACACGGGGTCGCAACGGCTACCGTTGCCGCACGGTTTGGACTCCAGTGTATTGTTTATATGGGAGCAGAAGACATGAGGCGCCAAGCCTTGAATGTAGCTCGTATGCGATTACTAGGGGCGGAAGTTCGCTCTGCAACCAGTGGAAGCCAAACCCTCAAAGATGCAACGAATGAAGCGATCCGTGACTGGGTATCCAACCCAACCGATACTTTCTATATCATAGGGTCGGTCGTGGGACCACATCCATATCCAATGATGGTCCGAACATTTCACAATATCATCGGAGAAGAGCTTCAGCGTCAATTAATGGAAATGACTGGTACGGATACCCCCGATGCGTTGGTCGCCTGCGTTGGAGGCGGATCCAATGCCATTGGGATGTTTTATCCGTTCATTAATCATTCGAAAGTGCAGATGTTTGGGATCGAAGCGGCAGGAGAAGGACTTTCTGGTAAACATGCCGCTACCCTTTCCCGGGGCACGGTCGGAGTGCTCCATGGAGCAATGAGTTATCTGTTGCAGGATCATGATGGACAGATCTCGCTTGCACATTCAATCTCTGCCGGTCTAGATTACCCCGGTGTTGGACCAGAGCATTCTTGGCTGAAGGATCTTGGCCGAGTGAACTATCTTGCCGTGACCGATGAAGAAGCCCTGAACGGTGTCGCTCTCTTGTCAAAAACAGAAGGGATCATTCCAGCTCTCGAAACGGCACATGCCATTGCAGCACTTGAAAAAATTGCGCCTGATATGGCACCCGATTCGATCATTGTAGTGAATTGCTCTGGCCGTGGAGACAAGGACATGCAAACCATTATGGATCACCTATGAGTTCTCGGTTGTCTTCTACACTGCACTCACTCAAGTCGAAGGGAGAGAAAGCAATGGGGATTTTTCTCACGAGTGGGTTTCCTGCCCCCTCAGTGACAAACCTGCTTCTTAATGCAGTTGATGAGGGGGGTGCTGACTTTATCGAATTGGGAATGCCCCACAGTGACCCTCTTGCAGAGGGACTACCTATCCAACACTCCAGTACCTGTGCGTTGCAGGCGGGCGTCACCATGGAAAATACACTCGAAGCGGTCGCCTCTTTCAGGCAACAAAGTGATACTCCACTCTTGTTGATGGGCTACATCAACCCCATTCTCCGATTCGGACTGAAAGAGTTCTGTACACAAGCCAGCCGTGCCGGTGCTGATGGATTGATTATCCCTGACCTTCCTCCCCAAGAGTCTTTGTCGCTCCGAGAAGAGGCAAAAAAAAATGAATTGAACATGGTATTTCTGGTTGCGCCCAACACTTCAACCGAGCGCATGCAGGAGATTGATCGGATGTCTGATGGATTTGTCTACTGCGTATCCATTACCGGATTAACTGGAACCGGAATTTCTGACCGAATGGATACGATTACCCGTTATCTTAAACATGCCCGTCAGGTGATCACCAGCAATCCTCTCTTGGTAGGCTTTGGAATTCAATCACAAGAAGATGCCCACCAACTGTCAAAACATACGGATGGATTTATCGTTGGCTCTGCGGTGATCAAAGAGATTGAGCGCCTTTGGGAACGCCCCAACCTTGCGTTAACGGAACGAGGCCAGCTTCTGGCACGGTTTGTGCGCTCACTCAAATAATACAAGGATAACTCGTCATGAAGAGGCATACCATTCTCTTATTCGCGGTCCTTCTGCCTTTCTTAGGTTGTGGTGAAGGAGGATTTCTTGGGAGTGATTTCCGGCCTGATGCCATTGGACATGAAGGTCAAATTACTGTAGTGATTGATTCCTCTCTATGGAATGGACCCGTTGGAGAAGCATTAATCTATCATGTGGGAGGTGCGATTGAGACACTTCCGGCAGTAGAACCTGAATTTGACCTGGAGCCTGTTAGACTTCTTTCTCAGCATGCCTTGGATATGGCCAAAGATCGCAAGAACGTCCTCTTTGTGGGCCTGATTTCGGACTCAACTTCAGAAAGAAACGCCCCAGAGAACGAATATCTTAATACGATCTTCAGTAATGACTCACTTCGCCAGATGATTATGGCAGGCACCCCTGCCCTTGTCGCCAGACCCAATCACTGGCGTAGAAATCAATTGGTCTATTATCTGGCTGCAGCCTCCTCAACTGATCTAATTGCTTCTATTGAAGAACATTCAGATCAGCTCAGATATCACTTTAACGAAATCTCCAGACGCCGCTTACATCGCGATATGTTCGATATCGGACGACAACATGATCTAGAACAGAAATTGATGAGCCGGCACCAGTTTGCGGTCAATGGGCAACATGATTATTTTATCGCTGTTGACACCACACAGTTTGTGTGGCTGCGTCGATCGCTCACCGATACATGGAGAAGTATGTTCGTGTACTATGAAGAAAATGGGAATCCCTCGAAACTAGATGAAGCTTGGATTGTCGAAGCGCGAGATGCTCTGACTCAGCGCTATATTGGTGGGACAGCGGGGGGATGGATTGAAGTGGATCGCCGCCGCCCGATGACTTCTTCACAAGTCAATTTCAATGGACGTTATGCTATTGAGTTTCGAGGACTTTGGCATATGGTCGGCGAAGAGAATGGTCGTAAATTCCCCTTTGGGATGGGTGGCCCATTCGTCACATATGCCTTCTATGATGAACCCAGTAAAAGACTTTATTTAATTGACGGGATGGTGTTTGCACCTAATTTTTCCAAACGTGAATTCATGCGTCAAATGGAAGTCATTGCTTATACATTCCGTACCCTTGAAGAGGAGAAACGTGAGAATACTTAGCGGCTGCCTCGTAGCAATTCTCCTTTTTTGTTCAACCGCATGTACGCCGGAGCCCGAAGAATTTGGAACGACTCTGACCGATAGTCTAATGATTGAGATTATGGTCGATATACACCTGATCAATGCACGCTCTGAACTAGGCTATGGAGTAAATGAACTACCCTTGGATTCGCTGATTCGCCGACATGATCTTTCCCGAAAAGAATATGATGCTCAGGTTGCATTCTACACCGAACATCCTGATACGTATCTAGCAATCTTAAATCAGGTGGTTGAGCGTATTGGACAGGAAGCACGATTGTTCTCCAGTTATTAGTACGAACATGATTCCCCATGGAGACTCCACGCGTAGCCATTATTGTTGTCTCGCATAATGGACTTCCAATTGTACAGCAATGTCTCCCTACAGTCGCTCAAACGAAATGGGATAACTTACAGATTGTATTTGTAGACAATTACTCGTCTGACGATTCCGCCACTTGGGTTAAAGAGAACTTCCCGGAAATTCAAATTCTTCACAATCCAGACAACTGGCTATTCAGCCGTGCAAATAATGAAGCGATCCGCCAGTTTGAATGCGACTATGTTGTACTCCTAAACAACGATGTTTCCGTTCCTGATGATTGGCTGGCGCCCTTGGTGAAGTATATAGAAAATTCTCCCCGCATCGCAGCACTTCAGCCAAAAATTTTACAGTTTGAACGAAGGAATCATTTTGAATACGCAGGGGCAAGTGGAGGATTTCTTGATCGACTGGGATATCCCTTTGCACGCGGCCGCATCTTTGAACATACTGAAGAAGATCTGGGACAGTATGATACGCCAATAAAGATTGACTGGGCAAGCGGTGCTGCTATGCTACTGCGACGCAGTGTGCTGGATGACGTGGGATTCCTTGATGAGTTTTTTGGACTCCATATGGAAGAAATCGATCTTTGTTGGCGGCTTCGGAGAGCAGGTCATGAAATTGGAGTAGTCCCCGAAAGCAAAGTATTCCATATCGGTGGTGCCACGTTGGCAAGAAGCAGTCACCGCAAACTCTATTACAATATTCGTAACAGCATCCTCATGCTGTACAAAAACCTTCCCGCTGCACAATTCAGAGCCGTGTTTCTTCAAAGGATTATTCTAGACTATTCAATTGGATTTGTCTGGCTACTGACGGGAAAATGGAGGCAATCGCTAGCAGTTCTGCAAGGTTATCTTGATGCACACAAAATGAAGAATCATTATTCCCCTCCGACCAATTCAACTGCACCTCCCTCTTACCGGGGACGGATTCTTTTGGATTACCTACTTAGGAGACATCGACTCTTTTCCGACCTATCTGCAAAAAATTTTGATAACTAAATCCTCATTAGATCAGATTTGCGTAATCCCTGGCAGCCTAGAAAGCATTTTTTTGATGTCGCTGACCTCAAAAAGTTTTGTCGCTGAACACCTCCGCACCAAATAAATCATCTGAACGTAAATGACCACCCCGACGCTTATTCCCCGTGTCCACAGTCTCAGAGGTGAAACAAAGATTTTTCCTGCGGCGGATCTATGCGATTTTTGCAAGTATGATCGGCTTACTGGGACAAGAGCATGTGCATTCAGTCATCATATAGATCCGTTTTTACTACGGCTATCAGTTACCTCCTGCACTTAACCTTTGATTTTTTAATCGTCGAGGGCTGCTTGTAAATTTATGCCAAGATTTCTTGAAGCGTTCTGATGCGTATGGACCATTCCAAATGCAGAAACCGAGAATGACCCCCACGATCGCAATTCTCCTCCAAGGCGATAGATCTTCCCTCGGTCAAACGACATCACTCCCATGACGGAGCGAATCACCGTTTCTTGAAAGGGGATGCCATATCCGAATTCCATTTCGGTGCGATAGATGCCATCCTGTGTCGCAGTGGCATCTCGGATAGTCTGCTGCGTATAGATCCCTCGGCGATGACTTGGCCCCAAAGACGGAGTGACTCTCAACCCGAATCCTTTGTGCTGATTCCCGAACTCTAGTGATCCTGATATCCCCCACTCGGTAAACCCTTCGGCACTATGTACCATCAAACTCTGTGTGCGGAGATCTCCCCTCAATCGCAATGCAGGGATCGCCACTCGCATCCCTGCTCCAAGCTCAATCCCAACCCCATTTTCAGCACTTCCTGCATCCTGACGAACCCCTGCCTCTACATACGGATGGAGTCCAGTAGTCAATGGCGCACTCGCCTCCATGCCCGCGCGAATCCGAACGACCCCCACCCTCTGATCATCCAACTCTGTAGAGATGATCATCACATCTCCATAATATCTTAGACGTAGTGCATTCACCCTGGCCATTACCCCCTGAACTCCGATCGCGCCAAAGCCTGCAAGCCAAGAACGCTCTAAGTGTTGTACGTTCCTTATTGTTGTCTGTCCAAAGGGGATCCCAATGTCACCCAAGGTTGGGTCAATCCGAAACATTATTTCTGTCCGTCCACGGCTGATCCCGCCAGTTCCCCAAATGCCCCATGTCTTCGTTTGATAAGACAGATAGGGATAGATTCCCGTCATGGACGCATCAATCTCATCTCGGACATCATAGAACTGATAGGCTCCATCGCTCCGACTATGCGAAACCAGCACGCCCGTCAACCAACCCGATCTCCAACGATAATCCCCTCCAGCCATCGCTGTGGACACATTCGCCTCTACCTGTAGTCCATTGCCCTCCTCTTGACCATGAAATCTCCGATACGCCCCACGCCCCCATACCTGTACCGATCCGTGGGTGGAGGTCATATGGCAACCACTGAGCAACTCGCTCAGTGGCGGAGTCCACGCCGAATGCCATAAACGCGCCGTTTCATGGCGAGAGGCCGCCGAACAGGTCGAAGATTGATTTTTTAGCCGATGCCCCACCCCCTCCACAATCTCAGAGGCCGCAGTACGTATAAATCTAGCCGTATACGCGTTCATGATTTCTGAGGTATCTACGGCGGGTAGTACGTCCTCGGTGATGATGGCGGTGGCGACGGCTTTTTCCAACTCAATGGGCTCGGATGTGTCCAAACGCATCGTAAAGGTTTCAGGGTTCGCAGTTACCTCATGTACCAGCAGTGGAACTTGGATCATCATGGTTTCCTCGGCCGGCGTAATCTCTAAGATACCTGACGTCGCTTGATAGTCTTCTCCTGCTTTGGCCGTACCGTCCTCGGTCTGATAGTGAACCGTGATGGGTGTTGAACTCGGAGGAAAGATATGGACCGCAAAATGCATCGCATCGCCTTCGGTCACCGCATCCTCAATACGCACTATAGACACAGAATTCGGATCTAAGATCGTGGCCGTCGCGATTGCCCGACCAAGAATGGCATTTTTCGGATTTGACAGGGTTACTTCAAAAGTTTCTTCTCCTTCGGGATTTTCATCGTCATGAATATCAAACTGAATCACGCCGCGGGTTGTCTGCGGATCAAAAATCACAAACCCTCTGGATGCCGTATAGTCGGCCCCCGCTTCAGCCGTTAGATCCGAGCTTTCATATTGAACCGTCACAACCTCGTCTGTAGCGCGGCTCAGTTCCACTTCCAACTGAATTTTTTTCTCATCTTCCCTCACACGTTTATCGTTAATTGATAAAATCACAGCCTGAAGAGGCACGTCATCGTCCTCAATCGTAATGGAGACCTTCTCGGAAAGGCCGTTAAATTCACCCCCGTTCGCCATGAGTGTCAAATCAAAAGCCTCATCTTCAAAATCGTCCTCATCTTCCATGGCCTCAAGGATCACTGTTTTTTGCGTCCCCCAATCTGCCGGTGTGAACGTTAGAGATTGGACTGGACGGAGTCCCGTATATCCAGAAAACGAAAGAACCACATCGCTGGATGGCTCCCCATTCAAGACCACCTGAAATTCACCAGTTCCCCCCTCCTGAATCGATAAAGTGGTCGCGGTCACCTTCAACTCTGGTTGGTCGTTATCCTCCATGGTCACCCGCAAAGAGCTCGTCACATCCTGATCGGTGTACCCCATCGCCCGAATGGTCAATGCCTGAGATTCAGATACGAAATTATCATCCTCCGCGGCTTGGAAGGTCAACATTTTAGATTGATTCCAGTCCGTTGTTGAAAAGGTCAGCGGCGGCGGAGCTATGGTGAGCGTTGAATGCTGATTCCCTTCCAGTGTCACCGTGGTCAGAGACACGGGAGCCGAGGCCAAAGAAATATTCAACATGGACGTTCCCCCCTCAGGCACATTCAAAAAACTCTGAACCACAAGCTGCGCCACGTCCTTATCGGTAATGGTGATAAGTAGCTGTTTTGTAATGACCACGTACCCACCCCCATTCGCCGTCAAGATGAGCGTTCTCTCTTCGTTGGTGATATTCGGATCCATATCAGCGGTAAGCTCTACATCTTGTGGCTGATCCCAGTCTTGAGGCGTAAAGATCAATCTTGGTGGAGATGGGACATTCAGGGGGGCACTAAATCCACGCATGGTTACTGTCACAGGTGCCAAAGGAGTGGCCGACAACGAGACTTGAAGGGTGTTGGATCCTCCTTCCACAATGGCAATGGACGAAACCGTGAGGAGCTCGGGCTTGGTATCCTCTATAATGGTTACAACGATTGCATTGCTTCCCTGAACTGTGGATGGTAGATCTCCAAATGCAATCGTAAAGGTTTCCGCCTCTTCAATGCGTTGATCCTCAAGCGTAGAGATCCCAAGATTAGCTTTCGTCTCTCCTGCAGCAATCGTCACACTGAGTGAACGAGGGATTTGATAATCCTCTGAGGCCGTAGCGGTCCCCTGGATCAAGGTCAATGGGATCGTTACCGCGCGTAACATTGATCTGGACAGGGTGACCGTGACCGTCACCTCTTCCCCCTCAGATACGTCCTCTGCTGAGAGGGTTGCAGTCGGCTTAATGGTTCGGTCTTCAATGGTAATTTGCTGAAAGGAGGGATCGCCAGATTGCAGATCTGAGGGGTTCAACCGTCCAAGGGAAACGATAAAGGTCTCCTCATCTTCAACAACCTCATCGCTAAGAATGGAGATAATTCCTTGGGCACTCGTCTCTTTCGCAGGAATCGTTAAAATCGTGCTGACCGGCATGTAATCCGATTCCAACTCAGCGGATTCATCACGATAGTTTAACGGAACCTCAACAGGATACGTTAATGCCCCTGCAATCTTGGCGGTGACCCTGATTTGATCTCCCTCAGAAACGATCATTTTGTCCACTTCAAGGGTCGTTTCCACTGGAGGCGGCGTATCATTCTCTTGAATCGTAATGGTTTGAGAATCGGGATCACCCCGCGTTAAACCATCGGGCAAATCTCCGAATGCAACCTCAAATGGTTCATCACCTTCATACACATCATCATCACGGGTCGCGATGATTCCAGACCCAATGTTTTTACCCGCTTCAATTGTGATACTTCGTAGCTGCGTATAGTCAGCGGGCTCGGTCGCCGCGCCCGCCAACAGACGAGGATACCTCAAAAGAATGGGGATGTTTGAGGCAAAAGGAGCACCAGTCAGATTTACATTCACCCGCACGGATTGTCCTTCTTGAACTTGATTCGAGGATGCAGTCAGGGTCACGATGCGCTCAGGGTCCCAGATGGCTTTGGCGGTGACCTTATTAGGTGGCCCGGTATTGAGTCCATCGGTAACTACGTCGGCGTTCACCGTGACCACCACATCCGAAATGCCCGTCGGGGTCACAACCAGGGTATACCTCTTCTGTGTACCCGTGAAACTACCCTTGGTGGCAGCGGTGACCTCTATGTCTTCTGCCACAAACCCTGTTACCTCCTCAGAAAAGATGAAGGTGACCGTCAATGGGGCCACTGTGGTGATTCTTTGTGGAAGCCCAGTAATCGTCACCGTCGGCACACTGTTATCCCAGATCGCGGTCGCACTGACCGCTGTGGTAGGCCCAGTATTGGTCCCGTCGGTCGCTACATTGGGTGGCACAGTGACCATAACATCCTGATCACCCGATGGAGTCACGGATAGCGTGTATACGGTTTCGGTATGGGCAGACCATGATGCACCCTTGGTTGCCCCAGATACCATTACATCGTCTACAATAAAGCCAGTGACCTCCTCGGAAAAGGTAAAGGTCGCCGTGAGTGGCTCGGTAGAGTTGATCTTGTCAGGGAGTCCAGTGATCGTGACATCAGGTGCCGTCGCATCCCAGATTACCGTATGGCTGACCGGACTGGTCGGGCCCGTGTTGAGCTCATCGGTGGCTGCATCGGCTGCCACGATCACCGTCAGATCTTCACCATTCGTGGGGGTGAGAACTAGCGTGTAGTTCGTGCCAATGCCCGCAAATGCTCCTTTGGTGCCCCCGTTGACCGTGACATCATCAGCCTCAAAACCTGTCACCTCTTCATTGAAGGTAAAGGTGGCCGTGAGATCCGAGGTAGAATTGATCTTGTCAGGAAGCCCCGAAATGATCACATTCGGAGCATTATCATCCCAAGTTACGGTGACACTGACGGCATCCGTTGGACCCATATTCAAGCCATCGGTGGCTGCATCGGCTGCCACGGTCACTGTCAGATCTTTGCCACTCTCGGGGGTGAGAACCAGCGTATAACTCATTCCACTGTCATCAAATGCCCCTTTGGTGCCCTCGCTGACCGTGACATCATCAGCCTCAAAGCCTGTCACCTCTTCGGTGAAGGTAAAGGTGGCCGTGAGATCCGAGGTAGAATTGATCTTGTCAGGGAGTCCAGTGATCATGACATCAGGTGCCGTCGCATCCCAGATCGCCCCAGCAGCCCTCGATTGGATCGGCCCCGTCTGAATACCATCAGTATCCGTAGCCACATGAGCAGGAACCTCCACAAGAAGATCCTCACCATCCTTTGGGGTAACAACCAGCGTATATTCGGACGAACTGACCTCTGTAAAGGTGCCCTTTGTCAGTCCACTATAGTAAAGATCACCTGTCCCAAAGCCCGTAACATCTTCGGTGAAGGTAAAGGTGGCCGTGAGCGGGTCCGTAGAATTGATGATTTCAGGAATTCCAGTAATCTCTACATCAGGTGGGTCATCCCAAATTGCAGTTTTCGTAACATCTTTGGGCGGCCCAGTATTCAATCCATCGGTCGCGGCATTGGCCTTGACGGTCACCGTGAGATTTTTCCCGTTAATGGGCGTAACGATGAGCCTGTATATTGAACCACTGCCCTCAAATGCTTCCTTCGTGCCCTCAGCTACGGTGATATCTTCGGTTGTAAAACCAGTGACATCCTCGGTAAAGGTAAACCTCACGGTGCGTGGCTCAGTCGAGTAGATCTTCTCTGGAAGCCCTGAAATGACCACATCCGGATCAGCATTCCAAGATGCCATGGCCGTGACCGAGCCAACCGGACCAGTATTGCCATCCTTATCACTAGCCACGCCATCAGGAACTGTTACATGAAGATTCTTGCCCTCCTTTGGGGTGACAACCAACGTATACTCGGAGGGACTGACCTGTGTAAATGTACCCTTTGTTCCTTCATCTTCATCCACGATCACATCATCTGAATCAAATCCCATAACATCTTCACCGAATTTGAAGTTGGCCGTGAGCGGATCTGTAGAGTTGATGGATTCGGGAATTCCAGTAATGATTACATTAGGTCGCTCATGCCAAGTAACGAACGTGTATACATCCTTGGGGGGGCCTTCGTTGAGACCATCCGTGGCCGCATTGGCCTTGACGGTCACTTTGATGTCTTGGCCACGGATAGGGGTGATGACGAGCGTATAACTCTCTCCGCTGCCATCAAAGTCCTTCTTGGTGCCTCCATCAACGGTGATGTCATTAGACTCAAAGCCCGTTACCGATTCACTGAATGTGAAGGTGGCTTTGAGATCCGCAGTAGTATTGATCTTACCTGGGAGTCCAGTGATGTCAAGGGTTGGTGCCATCGCATCCCAGATCGCCATTACCTCAACAGGTACCTTTGCCCCCAGATTGATCCCATCCGAAACTGCATTCCTCTTAACGGTGACGACGACATCAGCATTTCCTTTGGGGGTAATTACAAGAGTATAAACGGTTGAGCTGACCTCTTCGAAGGTTCTCTTTGTTCCGCCACCAACTATAATATCATCTGTATGAAAGCCTGTCACCGGCACATTGAACCTGAAGGTAGCTGTCAAATTATTGGTGGAGTTGATCTTGCTAGGAATCCCAGAAATCGTTATCGTTGGCGCGTTCGCGTCCCAGACGGCGGTTTTCGTGACTCGCTTGGCGGGGCCATTCACTACACCATCGGTTGCAGCATTCTTTGAAATGGCCACGACCACATTTTCACTCCCGTTAGGCGTTATGGGGAGCGTATAACTATCCCCACTTCCTGACAAAGTTGCACCTTTAGTGCCTCCAGTGACGATAATGTCATCTTTCTTAAATCCCGTTACATCTCTGGCGAAATTGAATTGAGCCGTTAGCACATCTTTCGTATTGATCTTCTTCGGTAGACCTCTAATATTTGCAGTTAATGGTTTATCAATATCTTTAATATCAATGATGACATTCGTTTTTACATCGTCATATCCACTTCCTTCTGCAGTCAACGGATAACTTACTACGCTGAAATTCCAGTTATCGTCGCGCGCAGATGTGACCATCACTTCCTGCTCTGTATCCCAACTGCCTTTGTTAAAAATCAGTTCATCTTTATCATGAATTAGGTGATGATTCTGTTCAATGTCTGGAATTTTGATCGTTACGGTTCCTGAAGGTGGCGTTCCCAGTTTGATATAGTATGGTTTCTTATCACCTTCCTTCATTTTCAAAACATTAGGTCTCACTTTGATAAATGCTTTTTCTCGTTCCTCATCTATCAAATCGACATAGTCAATGGTGTACCCATCTGTTCTAACTCCCTCTCCTTGTAACGAAAAGCTAGCTCTGGCCCGCTTGTTTTCATAATCATCTACCGTATCGTTATCCATAAATTTAATGGTCACATTTTGACTCTGACACCAGTTGGTCGTGGTGAATGTTAGGGTCTTTTTTGAAAATTCAAGTTTAGCCGGATCGATTGATTCATCGGTAATCGTAACCGTTACATCGGTAGTAGGCGCATGTGAAAGTTTGAAATTAAAATTTGTGGGTTGCCCTTCTTTTAGGGGAAATCCATATGTAGATTTACTGGTCCATCTTTCAAAAAAAAACCATAGCAACCACGAAGTCCTCCCCTGGCCCCCATTCATGCATACTGATTGATCTTCAAGGATCGTAGTGGATTGATCTAAATCTGAAACTCCTTCAGAATTCGATTCCAAAGCATTTAATGAATCCCACTGCTGAACTTGAGTTGCACCGCTATCAGTCACCCACAACAAGATCACTGCACAGAGAATGACGTATTGAGATATAAAATCCCGCTTTACTTCGTACATGCTCATAATAGGACAATACCTGGCCTAAATATCCAACACAGAACCCCTTACATGTGTTGCAAGCTTACACTTTTGAGAGTAAATTAACCGAATTCTATGTTAGTTTACAGTTAGGTTCTACCTCGATTGTTGGGGGATTATTTGGGGTTGCTTCAATATCTCATCGAAATAAACCCGTTAGCAAGCCTTCCAAAACAAACTCTGAGTATGGTCAGGAACAACTACAATTTATCCGATTGGGTGGATTCCTCCTCGATTAGTCTTGTACGCTTGAAAAACGATACTTTATGCTTGAATTCCTTAGGTAACGCAATAGAGTAACAGGTAAACAAAAGGCAAAAAAACCATATATACCCCCCAATCATACCCTATTACATGTTGAAATATGAACCCAATAGGAAATAAACTCCCTCCAAGGCCTACTACCAAAGCCCATGCCGGACTAAAATTCTTGATCCTTTTATGTATCCGAGAATACAGATACATGACAACCATCAAAATTATCGTAACAGACCCACTCCATAGCAATTCCATGCTCTTCTATAGGGATCAGTCGCCCAATGAATATTATTCCAGTACATGACAAAACTCCACAGTGGAATCGTGCAAAAAAGAAGCCTTACTATCTTTTCCATTGAACCTATTCGTCAAGTATCGGGGGAGTGTGCCAACCCCCACTTACTTTAGCATACTCCCAGTCTACTATCTTGGATCAGATCTGCGTAATTCCTGGCAGCCTAGAAAGCATTTTTTTGATGTAGTTGTATTTATCCTCTTCCTGGAAGAGAATGTTCAAATTCTCCATCTCTTCTTTCTCTTTTCCCCACAGCTTATGCATCTCTACAGATGACGTATTGGAAACAATGAATGAGTGCAGAGAAACATCTGTATCTCCAAGGCGCTGTTCAATTTCCTTGATCTTCTTGGAAAATTGGATTTTAGGATCACTTGGCCCAAGGTATCGAATCCCTTTTGGATCTACAAACATCACGTATTGAGTATCCTTATCTACTAACCACAAGATGAAGTCAGGATAAAAATTACCCGCTTCAAAGAAACCAACCCCGCGGCCTCGGCTGAGGTTACGAAGTAAATAAAGATCCCGATTTTTGAAAAACTCCGGTGTCCTCCTACAGAAGCTCCTGAGATCTTCCACAAATTGACGCTCGCCCTTATTAAGCGGGGTAGGAGTAATCTCGACTACATTGGAATCCATACTGAGCAAGGGCTGAAATAAATGATTGCCAAACCAGATTGCTTCTATTCCATGAATGCTCCACTCTTTCACCTCTCCCCTCTTAATCGCTGCCTTCAGTTCCTCGAGTTTAGAGATGATGTCATCTTTTGACTGATCAATCATAATGCGATAGTAGCCATCGTCATCGTCAGACGATTCATCTGCACCGAGCAGGTTGGGATCGTCACTTGTTAGCACACTGTATTCCAGATGCGGAAGCTCCCACTGATGCTTACGGAATGTATAATATCGCTCAGTGTATTTTTTGAGAAGGGCTAGTGCAATCTCTTGCCAAAAGTGAACCTTTTCATATGAATCTCCCTCCATTTCTTCTGGTGGTATCAATAAATAATACCAACTTTGATCTGCAAGAAGTACTTTG
Organism: Rhodothermales bacterium; assembly: GCA_965215475.1. Classification (GTDB taxonomy): domain Bacteria; phylum Bacteroidota; class Rhodothermia; order Rhodothermales; family Bin80; genus Bin80. The sequence continues at coordinate 3,623,231 of OZ244061.1, read as the reverse complement.
ATAGCTGAATACGGAAGATTCAAATTATACCACCCACGCTCTAACCTGAATCGTTCAAGCTCAAAATACAAGAAGTCATAATCAAAGAAAGCGACTTGATTGGGTTGAAGATGAGTTATATTGGGAGATGCTTCTGCATCCTCTCCTATGAAATGCTCAGATCTCATTGCCTGAATTTTTGGATACCAGTTAAGGCGTATTCGGTTTTTCTGAAGATATTCTGTGCCCGAATCAGGTGGAGAAACGGTGGGGATAGGACCCAACTTCCGAAATGCATCCCCAAATTCAGTGGGCACTCCATTGATCTCCTTTTTAATTTGAATGGTCTTCAATTTCTGTTTCCCCAGATTTCTGATCACTGGTAAGATAAATTCGACACGATCTTCATTGACTGGGAGGCCTTCTTCCACAAGGAAATCTCTGAATTGCGCCATATAGTCAGCGTGGATTCCAAAAATCCCAAGGGTTTCCAGGATACCGATATTTTCAGGACGCAAAATCCTCTCTGACAAACTGCTACTACGCTGAAGACTCATATCATAGCCTTTGAGTCGCACTCCGCGCCCGAATAACTGAATAATCTGAGCACCTTCTCCTCTTCCCACATTCATCAGTCCCATCGTTGAAACTCGCCAACTATTCCATCCCTCGGTGAATTTCTTTGAACCAATCAGAATATTTACCTTTGAGCTAGGCTCGTTCAATTCGTGAAAGAGAGATTTTACAAATTCTCGCTCTCCCGTGGTAAACCCTTGCTCTCCACATATCTTTACCAGTTTCTTATCGTCTCCCACATTGATCACCCCAAAGGCATCATTTTCAGAGCCCACTCTTAGGGAAACTTCACCAGGGATGCCCTTCAAGTTTTCAATATGGAGTTGACCTCCATTGGATGCGTTGAAGACGGATTGAAGCGTTTCATCGTAAATCTTGGACGGTGAAATCTCGAGGGCATTGAGATATTGGAAGCGCTGGGAAAATAGATTCTTACTCGCGGATGTAATCAATCCTTTATTCAATACTGTGTTAATGCGTTGGATGCTCCCGGATCTGTCAGATACATAACGAGCAAGGAACTTCAGGATCTCAACGATATCTGAGGCATCCTTTTTCGAGAGAGATGCAGTTACTCGTCCTCCTACGAAAATCCAGAGTGGATTTTCAATCTTGAATGGCCGAAAATCTCTCCATTGTTGATGATAGAGTCTCTGTTGCTGAAAGAACGAAAGGAGGCAGGCAACCAAGTATAACTCCAGATGATTCTGTTGAGTACCTGTGTCAAGATTAAGAATTTGATAGTCCTTCCCGTATCCGTCAGCATAAAAATAACGATATGAATAATCGCAGAGTATACTCTTGGAATACAAGTTTATAAGATCTGGGTTTCCCTTTATTGCCTGCCCAAAGGTTGCCGAATATTCAAATGAAAAACCCCTCTCACATAATGCATTGCGATACCCCATCCACGTGCCTCCTGCTCCCGCACTAGCTCCACGATGACCTTCATCCACCAAAACCAAATTATTTCCCTCAAAGGCCTCCACCGCAACAGTCTTGGCTCCCATCTTGTCCTTCAATCGTGTCACCTCTATGATTTCGACTGTCTGATCTCTGTATAAGCCACCTTCATTCTTGTCAAACAGCTTCGCATCAATCCCTGATGCTGTGAACTCCTTCAGATGCTGATATGATAGACCTTCATTAGGTGTCAAAAGTAGGATACGGTTTAATTCACGCTGTCTGCGGTGCCGATGCAACGCATCCAAATACTGCAGTAAATTGACATGCATCAAGAGCGTTTTTCCACTACCGGTAGCCATCCACAAGGAGAGCTTGTTTAGTTGTGGCCATGATTCTTCAGCCTCATCAAAACTTTCGATTTTATCTGCACCGAGCCTACCTCTATTATAGATATCAATCTGTTTATTCAATTCCTGGAGTAGCGCTTCGGGATTACTAAAATATTGATCCAGATAGATCTCACAGAAAAGCAGAGTGAGATATTGAAAGTATTTCCAAACAATAGGAGGCTCTTGACGATTGATTCGTCGCTCGTTTAAGCGTTTTGTATGCTTAAAGATATTATTATCGTACTCCAGCAAAAGATTTTTGGGGAGTTGTACTAGATCGGGAAATGCCTCTGTAAGATCATGGTGAAAGTAATGAACATTATTCTCGTCTAATCCTTCTCTGTCACTTCGATAAAATCTGGAGGCAATTTCATCAAAATTTTTCACATAGAACAGAGACAAAATCCATTGATTAAGAATCAACTTATGTGGAAATGGTACCTTGGGCTTCTTGCGGGTTTTCCTTCCAGAATGAGGCATCAGCTTCCTTCGGTATTAAACATCAGGTGGTGAAAATCATCTTCAATAAGTCGCACATTCCATATATCGCTAGGTCCTTTAATATTTTCCAGATTACATCCACCATTGACCCAAATGATGTCAAACTCATCGTTTGCACTTGAGCTATAATGTTCAGTAAACCACTCCTCCAGCACCAAATTGTCTTTTTCTGGATCTCCGACAAGCTTCCGCCAGATGATCAGTACTCTACGTCCATCGGGGGTTGCCCCTTTCACTGTACGAAACCAATGCGGACCATCTGTTTCCTGCTTGAGTCTTTCACTCAATCGTAGTCGTTTCTCAGTATCACGTTCAAATACAGCACTGAAAGTCTGTGGTGAAGCGATATGTCTGACCTTGAGGCCAATTAACCAATTAAAGGTCTCCAAGAGGTCAACATTGATTTCTCTGCTCTCATCTGACCCCGGCAATTTAACTTTCAGTTTGTATGCGTGAGGATCCGTAAAGGCCTGGACATTGAGAAGTGACTGACTCCCGCGAGTTTCAACGTCAAGCATATAACGCAAGATATACTGTTCACGAAAACTGTCTGCTCCTTGCTCACTAAAAGTGTAAAGGTGTTGTTCTTGAATTTCAGTCCGATTGATTTCCAAGTTATTGAGCGTGTCTTCATAGGATTCAAGTCGGAGAATCTTGAAGATACGTGGGCTACGAGTAACCTCTTCTGGAGTGGCATAGCGTTTGGGAATTCCGGTTTCCCATTCAGGCGTAAATGTCACCTTTTTGAGGCGTGGGAGCAGAACGGTATCGAAGTAATTACTCATTTCTACGAGGACAAACTTGCGAAGATTTCCATCTATACGATTGAGATCAATGACCGCGTGTCCAGTGGTTCCGGACCCTGCAAAATAGTCTATAACCATAAGACTGTTCTCTAATCCGCAGACACGAAGACAATCCTCAACTAGCCCCACGGCTTTGGGGTAATCAAATGCTTTATTTCCGAAAAGATTCTTAATGATTTTAGCGCCACGATTGGACGAAGCAAAGCGAGAATCCCCCCACCATGTTCGAGGTGTCGCACCGGTATCCATTCGAATTTTGAAGTCAATATCAACAATATCTCCTTTCCTTCGAATACGATATTGACTACGATCATTTCTAATATTTTCCAAACCCCGATGCCAACGTTTTTCAATGATTTTTCCATTATTTCTTCGGATAGGCCAGATCACGATTTCATCATCTCGGGGTTCCTCAAGTACCTCATATCTACGTTCGTCCGCCACCCAACAAAGCTCAGGCACTCGAATCTGATCATCTTTTGATACATATATAGGGAAAAACATGGTCGGAACATCTTCTCTGCGATCGCCAGATCCATGACGTATTAGATTATTCCAAGCATAGCGTCCAGTATCATCTTCGAACGGATAACGTGCGAGTTCTTGTTCAGTCTTAGGAAGTGAGCCCGGAGATGCATCTTCATTGCCAAAAAACAGTGCAAATTCATGACTGGGTGATAGCTGTCCACGTGATTTCCGACCCGCTGGGTTGGAGCGGACAACAACAGTCCCTAGTTCTTTCTGGAACAAATCTTGCATAACCATTCGGACACGAGAAACTTCTTCATCATCTATAGCACAGCAGAGAACACCATCTGTGGTCATCAAAGCGCGAGACAAGAATAAACGATTCATCATCATAGATAACCACGAAGAATCCTTGTAGTTATTCTTGTATAGGATTGATGAGGCATCGGTGTTGTAGGGAGGATCAATATAAACACACTTAACTTTTTCACGAAACTTACTTTTCATTAATGATAGAGCCTGAAAATTTTCGCTGTGAAAAAGAGTCCCATCTGTTTGATCTTCTATATCTCCGATTGCTTCAAGTAGGCGATAGGTGAAATCTCGCTCAAAGTGACGCGTATCCACCATCAATGTTGGATACGTACTCAGGAATTCTATCGAAATCTTCTTGGTATATCCCGGCGTTACCAGATCACCATTGATCTGATCTATCGCATGAAGATTTATCCATTCCTGACACTGAGATTCATTTACAATGATCTCGGGATAGAATTCTTCTGGAATACAGCCTACTGTAATGCAATAGTTTGTCTCAACAACAAATTTTTTCTTTAACCACAGTTTTTTTTGAAAATTCTCCAACTGAGCCAGAAAATCAATAATCTTGCCTGCAATTGTACGAATGACCTTAATCGTTGAGAGATATTGCTCCACACGCTGAATTGATTCATTCTGTACATCTTCAAGATGCATGACTTCGTTTTTGATGTAAAAATCTAGCTCACGATTGAGGAAAGCTTGAAGATCTTTGTGGATGAAGAAGTCAAACGTATTACGAGAAGTATAGCGTCGAAGGTGAGCTCCAAGTACATTGTACTCTGCCAACTCGCCATTCACCATTTTATGAGGCTTACCCAATTCCGTAATCCATGAAGCCAATTCTGCATTATTCACCTGTAAAATGATCTTGGTTGCAAGATCATTCAGATCTTTTTGCGTTGGGGGTTTCTTCTTTCCACTACGTTCATGCTCGGGCCAGTCATCGATTGTAGAAGGACGATATTCAAAGCAAATAATCAGTTCTTCACCATGGTTCGCCTTCCTCCTTGATGATGAAATATTTATCGGATTCTCTGCATGGGTAAGAACGAATACTCGATCCTTTTCGTTTGGAGCTTTGTTATTGTTGTGCTCACACTCGGCAGCATCCGATAAGCAAAAATGCACACGCATCGGATTATCAGGATCATCCGGGTTCAAACGAAAAGTATAGTCGCGTAGGTACTCATTTGACTTGATATAGTATTGATCTTTGTTCGCCCAATGAAACGCAACTTCTTCTCCTTCATACGGGATGGCATATACACCCGATTTGTATACTCGTTTTGCCAGAAAATCCCCATCTGAGTAATAACGCCTAAAGAACGAGTATAGATGATCATATACAGCCCCCTCCATTGATTTAACATTAGGTGCGATATTTTTAATGCGCGCACGCAACTCCATGACTCTGGGCGAATCTTCACTGTTGAATCCCGCAAGCCTGGCTCCTTCTTCTACTTGCGCCAGCTCAAGTTCTAATGCTTCTATATCACCAAATCTATATATTGCGAAAGCCTCACGTACCTGTGGAAAGAGATCATTTTCCAGAAACCCCGATATTTCGGCACGCTTGGCATTCATAATGCGGTATAACCCAAAGTCCAGATCAGGTTGATTGATCTGGAAAAGTTCTTCAAGCAATGCTTTGAGCTTCTTAAACTTTGCAGTCATCCATGTTCTGTTTTTTGTAGATAGAGATATGACCCAACGCCGATAAAAATAAGCATTAACTTGTATGGGAGTGTTTCAACACCTCATTGAAGCAACTCCGTCGGTAAGCCTTCCAGAACAAATTCTAAGTATAGTCAGGAACAACTACGATTTATCCGGTTGAGCGGATTCTTCCTCAGTTATCCTTGTACGCTTAAAGAACGATACTTTATGCTTAAACTCTTTGGGCAATGATAGAGAATAAATGGTAAACCAAAGGCAGAAAAACCACATGTAGCCTCCCCAAGCGTAATCTATCATTTCCGGTACTATAAGCCCCATCAAAAATAAACTGCTTCCGAGGCCTACCACAAGAGCCCATGCCGGGCTAAAGAGTTCAATTTTTTTATGTATCGGAAAATAAAATACATGGCGACCGTTAAAATTATCGTAACTAGTACGCCCCACAACAAATCATCCGCACTACTATATGCATTATTGATCCCATAACGAAGCGCTGCCCAGTACTTGACGAAACTAAACAATGGAATCACACAAAAAAGAATTCTCACTGTTTTCTGCATCATGAATCAAGTTGTGGGAATTTCGCGTTGCACTCATGCATACAATTATTATCAGCGGTGCCATTGGCTTTGAAACCTACATAAGCACTTCTAGAAGCTACTCCGATGTAGCCCCACCCGACGGTCGCAATGCCAATCTCCATAGCTTCAAATACTTCTGCCATGATCCCATTATATTGGGCAAGTTCGATGGCGGTTTTATTTACCTCCTGTATGGTAGCCGAATCGGTTGTTCCCGTCTTCCCCCGCTTCACATCGATTTCATCCCAAAGTTCAAGGTAGCGCGCCATCAATTCCGGTGGTTCGGGAGTAGCACTTGGCGGGATTCGTTCGAGTTGTTGATCCCCATCAGGTACTTCAAACTCAACTTGCGGAATAACCGAATCGGTACAGCCGACTAAAAAGACCATTAACCCGAGAGTTAGTAAAAAATGGAGCGGATTCTCACCCCCCAGACAGAGCATAACGTGATTGATCTATCGCTCTTGACCGTACTGCCCGTCCCCTAAACTTTGATCCTCTTGCATACTTGTCATCTTTTCTGACAGGGGCAACGCTTGTTTCTTAGACTTGACGATTAATTCTTTACGATATATCACTGCTTTCGGATTGGCTTTTGTCTACTTCATATTCATCCAAGAGCCATGTGTGTATGGAGGGAATAGGTATACCATAACGACCTCCAGTGCGATTATCAATGATCCCTTGTTCAAGCGCGCGGGTGAAAAGAGCGTCTGCTTCTTCTTGAGTGAGTCCATTCTGTTTTAGACTGGACATGATTGCAGGACGAGTCGTGGCTTCATCTATCGCACTATTCGCAAATGACCTTGCGAGAGCTTGGCGTAGATCTTCATCAATACCCTCCGCTCTTTCATCGTAATAGCCTATCTGCTCCGCGCGTCCTTGCTGAATCACAATTTCGAGCCCCTCATCCGTCATGCGATGATTATTGGACCGAAGATACTTTATAGCAGGATCTGCATAGGTTATGATGTGCTGAGGCCACCCATGCGTATGCTCTGCTATGGTTTCAACCCAGAAGGGAGCAGGCTTAGTTACGCCTCCTTTATGGATGAAAAAATCTCGGATGACCGCACAGGTGGATTTATGACTCAAACATCCGAGAGACACCATACACTTGCGCATAAATCGTGAAATATTCAGCGATTTAAATGCTTGCGTTGTTGTCCCTAACCCCGCCATAAGTAGCATGACCGGCCTCCCCAATTTACCATTATGTATTTTGTAAAGAACACTAGTAATAACTCCCTTCATCTCAGCAGGCACCACCCCATCTGAACCAAGTGACTGAGCCTCATCCAGAATAAGCAGGAGTGGATTATTCTTACCATCCTGTAGAATCTTTATCATTGTACGAGCTATAGGATTGATTTCCACAGAAAAACCTGCGTTAGTCTTTAAGATTTTTTCAACGCCAATTTCCGCGGACACACCAGTAACACGTAGGTTATTTTTCTTTCCAAGACAGTACGATAGTTCGTCTGGACTCCAGAGAGCGTTTGGGTAAAGATCTACAACTTTCCAATCCTTCTCTGCTCGCTTTTTACATTCATGAAGTAGGGCCGTCTTCCCTGCGCCAGGAGCTCCTTGTATCAAAAATATGGTTCCCCTCTTATGGGTTCGATAGTGATGAAGGGTGCTGGTAAAGGTGTCAATGATCTCTCTCCGACCATGAAAATATTCGGCAGGACCTCGATCCTCAATGAAATCAAAACTCGTAAAAATTCTGATCAATTCAACAGGTAAGGTACAGCAAAATAGGAAACAATGCTAAAGGGTGTATTCTGAAGAATTCGTGCACTCTAAATCTCATTAGGTGCACACTTTGAATCTCACTGACTGCGCATTTTGGTTCTCCGTATACAGCAACCTCTACCTTACCCCCTGCCACTCGTACTCACATTATCGGTTTGAATGCAACCTGCCGTTTACCGGCTGCCTGTTGACCACGTAAACGATCCACCTGACTTAGCAGCTTAAGGTTGCGAATTAGTACACGTACAGACAGAGAGAGAAATATATACCCCAGTACTGGCGAAACCCAAGATGAAATAAACTCCCAAAACTGCCCCTCACCACCAGGTCATTCCGAAAATGCGCCCATACTCCACGAAAAGTAGTAGTAGAGACTGATAAGCAAAATAATCGCCATCCGTACGGTTTTAAGAACATTGACTTGCTTCTTAGGTCGTCCATGAAGTAGCAGACTAGCCAAGAGCACAGGGACCATCAAAATCAAACCGATTCGGACGAACTGAATCTTCCCGTCAGATGATGGAATCTCACCAAAAAGTAAGAGCGAAAAGGCCAACGCAGAGAACATCAAAAAAATGGTGTGGATCCGTCCCATCATAAAGGATTTGATGACATAACTACCTGGAAAAATCAAGACCAAGTGATCTTGTGAGGAGCATGAACGGGTCGCTGTCTTGGGCTCCGCGTGTACTTGCACATGTTTTTTTTTGTCTATCGAAAATGTAGCCTACTTGTTTCCTGTCGAGCTCCTCTATGACGACTGGAATCCCTCGACAAAAAAGCTATATCTTTTCGGTAATCAATTGTACGATCCGATCCGTCATGACTTCGGTAGATGCTGTACCACCAACATCCGGGGTTAAACTCGTTCCTTCTTCATAGGCACACCATACGGCCCGTTCAACTCGTTTTGCAGCCTCAACCTCTCTTATATGATACAACAGAAGAACAGATGAGTGCTGTGGGATTTGCTTTCGATTGTCCTGCAATATCAGGAGCACTCCCATGAACTACCTCGAATACAGCTACCTCGTCTCCAATATTTGCACCTGGCACAATCCACAGGCCGCCCACAAGCCCTGCACATAGATCACTCAGAATATCTCCAAACAGATTTGTTGTCACAATACAGTCGAAGGTGCTGGGTTGAATGACCAGTTGCATTGCCATATTGTCAATGATAAAATGATCAAACTGGATCTTTGGATATTCTTGAGCGATCCTACGGGCTTCTTCTAGGAAAAGACCCGTTGACAGCTATAGAGAGGCAAGCCGTCCAACAGGATCAAGTTCTGGTCTGGTTGTCCACCGCGGACATACAGATCATTGAATCCTTCTCTCCCTGATTTTGTACCGGGAAGCAACTGTATAATCTTGATGACATCGGCTTCCCCTAAAATGGAGGGCATAGACTCAATTTCAGCTGTGCTCAGCTGATGACTACTCATCTGGATCCCATCAGCATCTCCAGATATGGAGGGAGTGATGATCAAAGAGTCCAAACTTGCTACACGGGGACTCATTTCAAGCACGAATATTGAATCTGATTGGATGCACCAGTCCATAAGTAATGTCGAGTACATGACATGACTTACGGATACTTTGGAGCACCTAGGCCCCACATTCAGGTTAAAGTATCCAAACTCATTGGAACTTGTCCCGGCTCTTTCCTCAATCAGATACACATTCACAAGGGGAATCCGCTCTCCACTCAAGACATCCTCAACATATCCACGAACCGAATAACTCTGTGCCATGATAGGCTCAGAAGTGGTGAACACCATCATGAGGAGAGAGCACAAACAACACAAAGTACATATTTGACACTTGATAAAAAAGCTTAACATTTCATTCAAAGACAAATGTCTAAGTGATTCAAAGAAAATCAGAAATCAAGATTCTGTATCAAATGTTACATAGGCGAATGTGGTGATGAAAAGGATATCTCGTTCAGAATGGTCAATGGACGGGGTTAGTTTGGTTCTCCATTCTTGGAATCAATGTTGGTCGTATTATTTAGGACTGAAATGGTTCTTGATGAGAAGCGGAATTTTCATGAGGAGAAGGCTGTGCATAAATCGTAAGCAATAATTCATTTCCATGAAGTTCGTATACGGGGCGACGACCTGAATGTGCTTCGCTGATATTGAGAATCGTTTGAACTCCCTCTCCGCGCGATTCAAGATATACTAATCCTGTTCGCTCGGAAGTCATTTTAGACAGAAAACCGACCAGTAGTTCATTTCTAGTCACAGCACGATAAGCGATTTTTTCAAGGGTAAGGTTATTTGGTAATCCGCCGGGGCTGTAAATCTCAATACGATCGGCATAAAGGAACATACGTATTTTTGATCCCCGAATGGAATAATCTCGGTGGGCAACAGCGTTCACAATGGCCTCCTGAATTGCATCAAGATTGTATTGGGGATAATCCTTACGTCCTACCATCTTTCTGGCTGGTTTTAGCATGAATCGGTTCACAAATTTAATCGCACTTTCAATCTGATCATCTACACATCCTACAATCTGATCAGAATGGATTAAATCATCTGATGTTAGGTTGATGCCTCTGTACACCGCAGCTTCTATATAGGCAAGACGAATATACTTTTGGGGTTCTTTACCAAAAGCTAATAGCCCTGCAACGGTTGGATGAAAGAGGTTATTTCTGGAGGAATCTATAATGTCAGTGTTCAATAGGAGAGTGTTCCATGTAATTGATTTTGGCGATGCTCCGAAATACTCACGAAGTTTGTCCTGATCAAGATCATCAATAGATGCATCATGGATTGGTTGTTCATCAAAAACAAAGTCTCTCCCTCTATCTTGAAACAATCTTGCAAGTAATTGTCCAGTGACGATCTGTTTACTTGATCCCACGCGTTCATAATGTCGTCCGCTTTTGGTTGCATGCACAAAAAGACCGCGGCGGATCTCAACAACAATGATTACAACTTCTTTGTCATTGTTGTCACGAAGAAGTTGTCTTTGTAAATGGGGTCGTATGGGTGGATTGCAATTGTTGGTAGCAACATTGATGATCCAGTCTTCAATATCCCTGAGGCGATCGTGATGAAGTCCAACGGCCTCTCCTTCATCATTGACTCCCAAAAGAATGGTTCCCCCTTCAGCATTTGCAAAGGCAATCATCTCCCCCGCAATTGACTCTGTATCAGGAGATATTACACCCCTCTTTCCAAGAACCACTTCTTTGAATTCAGTCTGTGAATCTTCACCAACCCGAATCTTTTGTTTTATATTGCCGATAAAATCTATCATGATTGACATTGTTAAAGGAATACTTCTGGTGCAGCTCAGCCAAATATCTTCGCGCAAGTTTCAAAAATTTGAGTCATTTTGACCCAATCTTAGCCTAATTTACGTTTTTTTTCGACCGTAACCGTTGATTCCAGACTCCAAATGGGGTTGTAGATGATTGGTTTTCCAAAATATGCTTATGTAGTGGATTTTTCGGGAATCTATTCCGCTCCCTCCGTTCAATCTCCCAGAATCCATCTATTTTTTCATGTTTATTCGTGCCAAATCCAGAACCCTAAAATCCGGAGAATCCGCCGATACCTTCTCCCTGGTGGAGTCCTACCATGTACACGGAAGTTCCCGGCAACGAACCCTCCTCAATCTGGGTCAAGACTTTGCCATTCCCAAAGAACAATGGCGGAAGCTCATGCGAATGGTTACCGACCATTTGCTTGGAATTCCGCCGCTTCCCTTTGAAGACGATGCGCTCAAACAGGCCAGTCAGGAGATCGTGCAGCGGCTCCAGGCGAACGGGTATGATCTTCATGATCCGCGCGATGACCGAGATGCTATTCTCACGAATGAGATGGAGCACACCGATACTTCCGGAGGAGAGCGGGTGGCCCTGCACGCATTGCAGCTCTTGAAGTTTTCCAAGATCTTGCACGCGTTGCACTTCAACCGGAATCAGATCCACTGGGCGACCGCGCTGATCGTGGGGCGCATGCTCAGCCCAGGCAGTGAGCGGCAGACCTACGAGTGGATGATGGAACGATCGAGTATCCTGAATCTACTGGATGCGAAAATTCCGTCTACGCAGTCGCTCTACGATGTGGGAGATTACTCTATACCCACCGGGAGGTGATCATGGAGGGCCTGTTTGGCAATACCAAAGCATTCTTGGGATTCGACGAACCCATTATGTTTTACGACTTGACCAACACCTTCTACATGGGCCGGCAGCAAGGGGAGCTCCTCCAGTTTGGGCATCGTAAAGAGAAGCGCTCCCATTGCCCACTCGTTACGTTCGCCTTGGTGCTGGATGGATCTGGATTCCCGCGTACGGCGAAGATTCTGCCGGGCAATGCCAGTGAGCCGAAGACGTTAAAACAGGCGATCGCGCAATGGAAGGGAGACCAGCCGACGGTGATTATGGACGCAGGGACCCTTTCCGAGACCAATCTTGCCGATTTGAAGGAACAGGGATTGGGCTGGATTTGTGTGGAGCGGAGCAAGACCCCGCCGGTGCCAGAGGGAAGTCCAAGTGAAACATTTCAAACGACGACGAAGACCCGGATGGTCGCTGGGGGTGAAGGAGGAAGAACTGCGCGTCTACCTGCACAGTGAGGCCAATCAGGCGGTCTACGATCCGATTCTTGAAACGAAGCGGAGAGCCTTTGAAGCAGAGATTGCATATTTGAAGGAAGGGCTTTCGATCCAGGGGCGCCCCAAAAGATCTGCCGTGATCGAAAAGAAGATGGGACGGCTGGCCGAGAAATACAAAAAGGTGGCCAATCCATACGAGGTCCGAGTGATCAACAAGGGCACCACTGCGGTCTCGATCCGGATGCAGAAACGTTCGGCATTTGACGAAGGTACGGATGCATCGGGGGATATGTGATCCGTACCAGTCACACGGACTGGGACGGCAAGACGGTGGCACAGACCTACTGGAGATTGGGCGAGATGGAACAGACCTTTCGGACGATGAAATCCGACCTGGGCCTGCGTCCGATCTACCACCGCAAGACACTGCGAATGGAGGCGCATCTGTTTTTGTGCATTCTTGCCTTTCATACGGCGCATCTGATTCGGAGCAAACTACGGGCTCACCAGATCCACAGCAGCTGGGGAACGATCAAGGTCCGGCTCAACCATCAAAACCGGGTGACGACCATTCTTCCGCAAAACAAGACACACGGGATCCTGCTCAAGCAAGATGCAAGATTGAAGCCGTTTGCACAAAATGTCTTCAAAGCAATGGGGCTAAGAATGGGCAAAAATCAAGGCGAAACGGCTGCCGGAAAAAAACGAGAAAATGTAGAAAAAACACCAGCAATTCCCACTAAGTATAAAACTCCCCCCTTAGCGTACCCACGGTGCATTTCTCAAAAGTGGTTTCGTAAACTACATTGCTGATTTTTCGTCCGGTGGGCACTTTTTGGCCGCAATGACGACTCAGCCCATCCATGCGAATCCAACATGCATTTTTTTGAAGATTTCCTTGCGTACTATGGTCCACAGGTGAATCTGTATTGATGGTTTTGCGGTTCTTTTGTGTATGAGAGTTTTGATTGGACGCCATCTTTTCCCCACTTTTTATCATGAATGCAACGGAAGTTACGCAAACATTTCAACAAGAAACGTTTGATTCACACCGTCCGTAGCTGTTTTGAACCGATTGCAGATCCAAAAATTTCACGGAGATTTACGCTCGTGGATTCCCTGATGTCGGGATTTGCGCATTTGAAGTGTCCTCTTGAATTTGATCAGAAGGTTCGTAAGGGCACTCCACCGGTCATCGCCAACATGAAGCGTCTGTTTGGGGTGGACCATGTGCCCCGTGATGCGCAAGCGTCTTGATGAAGTGAATCCGTTCGATTTTTCATTCAAGGCCATCTTTGCCCAATTGCAGCGGGGGAAGATTCTGGAGCGGTTTCGGGATCTCAACGATCCTGTTCTGCTTGCGATAGACGGAACCGGCATGTTTTCCTCCAAGTCGGTCCATTGCTCGCATCATCTGGATGGAACACCTACGTTCATCACATGCTGTGTGCTGCCTTGATTCATCCTCTGATGCCCGAGCCGATCGTCAAGAACGATGGAGCCACAAAAAACGATTCGGAGCGCAATGCAAGCAAGCGGTTTTTGGATGGCGAGAACCCCCGCATTTGAAGGCGATTGCTGTTCAGGATGGACTCGTTTCCAATGCTCCCGATCTTCGGCTTTTGGGAGAATAGGATCTACGATATATCATCGGAGCGAAGCCGGGAGATCACACGTTCATGTTTGACCATCGCAGTGACGAGACGAAGGTGGTGGAGAAGGAGGGCAATGGAACGCACGATCGTTTTCGGTTTCACAACCACGTTCCTCTGAACGCATCCAACGCAGAGTTTCGGGTCCATTTTTTAGAGGTCTGCGAAACCAGACCGGGCACAAAGAAGCACCCCGAACCCAAAACGATGCACGTTTCTTGGGGGACCGATCTGCTCCTTGATGAGACGAATCTTATGAAGATCAGGTCGGTCCCGATGGAACATTGAACATGAAACCATCCATACCCTCAAGAATCAGGGCTATCATTTTGAGCATCATTACTAAATAAATGAATCGCCTATCCTTTGTTAACCAAGAACAGAAATTCTTGATGTTTTTTTTTTGAGACTCACGAATCCATTGTATCATTACGATTCATTTGCCATCTACTCATCATAAGAGCATATTGATGAAAAATGCCGTGAGAGCATCGGCGTTAAGTAACCTTGTGGAATCTTATGCTCGGTTCTTACAAAACAGAGACCAGAGTTTTCAATCCCGTCCGAAACTCTTCAGAATTAAGTACGAGGATGTAAAGAAACTGCTCGTGAAAAACATCCCAGAATTCTGATGGCAAATTTCTCATTATGATGTTTCCATGTTCCTATCCACTTGTATTTCCGCTTCATCACCAATGATGCTCAAGAAATATTTAACTCTGAGCACAAGTGGGTAGATCATAAACAAAGCATTTTAGTTTTCCGTAGTTTTTATGGATCGTATGTAATCCGCCGCAGAAGCCGAGATGTTAATAGAGGCTTCTCAAATGTTTCCCTGACTCATATAATTTAACTTCTTATTTTCCCCATTGATTTGTTTCTTAGGTTTTTTGTTGGATATGATAGTTGTATGCGTCTAAATTATCATCAGAGTTTGTATATTAGGGTTATCAGCTACGAAACCCATGAAAAATTGACACCTATACACTGGTATTTTCAGCATTATCTATAGGCCGACCAGAGGGGAGGTGCCTCGCGATTAAACACTAAAAATATAATGCCAATACTTAATGTAGTTTTATTATTCTCCCTAAGTTCCAGTGGTGTATGTAACGCGCTCTATAGTCCCTCTTCCATTCTACCCCCCCCCCCCATTTTTTCAGGTGATCGCGTCATAGGGACGCTGCCTGATAGATTTTTTGAGTCAGAACCACCCGAGACATCGCGTTTCTCCAATGGCGTAATTTCGGGCACCTCAGTCTATTCGCCCACCGACGGGTCAAGTGCGAACTCAAAGATCGCTTTCAATGAGACGACAGATCCAGCCGTGCCTGATCCCCCAACCCTTCTTCAGACCGACATGCTTGGTTTTCATCGTGTCGATCTAATTTGGGGGTCGCCAATCAGTGATGGGGGGTCTCCCCTCACAGGATACAAGATTGAATGGTCCACCGATGGCGGGACGAACTGGGAGGTTCTGGTTGACGATACTGAGCGAACGACTCAAAATTATTCATTTTTCAGTAGCCGATTGACCCCAGGGGCGACCTTTCATTTCAGGGTCCGCGCCCTCAATGCGGACGGTGAAAGTGCCCCCTCCAATGTCGTTTCCATCACCGCCGCTGCTTCGTCTGGGGCAGGTATCCCCACCAATGTAACGGTCACGCAGACCTCCACTGGCGCGGCCATGGTTTCTTGGGAGGCCCCTACAGATCTGGCAGATGGCCAAACACCTTTTATATATACGATATATAAAACTGACGATAATGGACAATTTTGGGCAAGAGAAGGATCTAATCTGCGAGCAACAACATTCAGCTATACAGATGAGTCGGTATCATATGGCACGACCTATGGGTATCGCGTTTTGCTATTCTATCAAGCGAATGATCTTCTATATTCTGACTTCTCCGCCCCAGTCTTTATTACCCCCGTCGCCCCTCCCCCAAGAAATTTACAAGTGAATAGTCAGTATTATAATTTTGCTTATCTATGGTGGGACGCTCCTTCCAGTGATGGGGGTTCTCCGATTACGGGGTACAAGGTGGAATGGTCCACCGATGGCGGGACGAACTGGGAGGTTCTGGTTGACGATACTGAGCGAACGACTCGAAATTATTCATTTTTAAGTAGCCGATTGACCCCAGGGGCGACCTTTCATTTCAGGGTCAGCGCCCTCAATGCGGATGGCGAAAGTGCCTCCTCCAATGCAGTTTTCTTCACCGCCCCATCTCCCTCTGGACGAGGCATTCCCACCAATGTGAGGGTAACGGAGACCTCCTCTGGCGCGGCACAAATTTCCTGGGATGCCCCTACCGATCTCCCTGATGGACAGAGCGTCTGGACCTACTATCTCTATAAATCCGATGATAATGGAGATTTCTGGAGTCAGCTCGCCATAATTAGCGCACCAACATTGAGTTATACCGACAATTCGGTATCGCGTGGACGTACCTATGGGTATCGAGTGCACACGGCGTATGGTGTTAACCGAAACAACACAACTTTTGGTGATTATTCAGAGCCAGCCTTTCTAACAATCCCTCTTGGACCGCCCCCGCCAATAAATCTTTCTGCCAGCCCCCCTAAGCTTCATGATATCACATTTTTCTGGGATCCTCCTTCCAGTAATGGTGGCTCGCCTATCACGGGATACAAGGTGGAATGGTCCACCGATGGCGGCACAAACTGGTCGGATATCGTTGGGTACAACGACCAGGGCATTCGGTTGATCTACGGCTTTTTGAGTAGTCGATTGACGGCAGGGAGCAGGTTTCATTTCCGGGTTCGCGCCCTCAATGCGAACGGAGAAAGTGGCCCCTCCAATGAAGTGGAGGTCACGGCGGTCTCTGCTTCAGGGCCAGGCATTCCGACCAACGTACGCGTGACACAGAATTCCTCTGGCGCGGCCCAAATTTCATGGGATGCCCCTACCGATCTCCCTGATGGACAGAGTACTTTTGAGTACATTCTCTATCGATCCAATGATGATGGAGATTATTGGAGTTTGTTACAACGGGGTATAGCAACAACCGGCTATACCGATCAAGCCGTCTTGGAAGGAAACACCTATGGGTATCGGGTGATCGCAGTTAATGGTACGATCTCGGACTTAGCACAGGCGAGTCAATTCTCCGATGCTATCTTTTTCTCCATTCCCGTGGTCACCGTGGACACACGCTCTTCTCCGAGTAATCTCAGAGCCCTATCGGTAGAACCAACCAGAGTTCGTCTTCAATGGAATACGCCCCGAGACGGTTCCCTTCAAATCACGGGCTACCGGATTGAGGTGTCTCCTAATGGAACCGATAGCTGGACTACGGTGGGCTCCAATACTTCCTTCACGACCACAGAGACGTCCTATACTCATACTGGGCTGGCTCTGGAGACCGAATACCACTACAGGGTCTATGCCATCAGCCGTCAGGGAGGAGAAAGCATACACCCCTCCAATGTCGTCCGCATCACAACGGGGCCAAGCTTGACACCCAATCGTCCACCAGGGGTAAGGGCCACTGCTGGCACGGATCGGTCGGCCACGGTTACCTGGACGGTTCCCTACGATGGGGGTTCCCCCATCACGGGCTATGAGGTGAATTATAATTTCAGCGGAGAGCGTGATTATATATGGAATAACCAGCCCCGCGTTGGACCGGCGGTCCGAAGTTATACGCATATGGATTTAGTGGTGGACTCCACCTATCGTTATTTTGTACGCGCGATCAATGCGAAGGGAGAGAGCAGTCGGTCCGAGATCGTGCGTGCCCGCATCACAGGAACGGTGTCTGCGCCCACAGCACCCCAGTCTCTGACGGCAACCCCGGGCGGGCATACGATCATCAACCTGAGGTGGGCTCCCCCCGAGAGCCATGGCGGCTCTCTGGTCACAGGATACAAGATTGAAGTATCCATCGATGGCGCTAGTTTCACGGAGTTGGTGGCCAATACCATGTCTACGGCCACGTTCTATCAACATACTGGACTATCGAGAGGAGATGAACGTCATTATCGGATCACCGCCATCACGGACCGTTTTCCAGTCGGTGGTGCTACGTCCGAGGTGGTCCGTGGCGAGACGGGCACCCCTCCGGCCATCACCGCGCCCGGTGCCCCGACCTCGCTGACCGCCGCGGCCGATGGGCAAACCACGATTAACCTGAGTTGGACCGCGCCCACCAGTACGGGCGGCAGCCCCATTACGGGATATCAGATTGAGGTCTCGCCCAATGGCACCTCGGACTGGACCGATCTGGCAGACAATACCGAATCCACGGCTACGACCTATTCTCATACGGGCTTGAGTGCAGGTACCACCCGTCATTACCGGGTGCGTGCGATCAATAATGTGGACACAAGTACACCGTCCGATGTGGCCATGGCCACGACCAGTGCGCAGGCCACGGCGACGGCCCCCGGTGCTCCAACGTCCCTCACCGCCACGGCCTCGGGAGAAACAACGATCAACCTGAATTGGACGGCGCCCGCCAGTACGGGCGGCAGTCCCATCACGGGCTATCTGATTGAGGTCTCCACCGATAGAGGGGCGACCTTCACACCATTGGTCCCGAGTCATCCGACGATCTCCTATGCGCATACGGGCCTGACCGCAGGCACCACCCGTCATTACCGGGTCCGTGCGATCAATTCCGTGAATCCCAGTTCCCCCTCCAATGTCGCCACGGCGACCACGGCGGATGTAGCAAATCCGACGGCACCCGGCGCGCCAAGGTCCCTCACCGCCACCGCCTCGGGACAAACGACCATCAACCTGACTTGGACGGCGCCCGCCAGCAATGGGGGCGCAGCGATTACCGGATATACATTGGAAGTATCCACCGATGGGGGGACGACCTTCACACCATTGGTGGCGAGTCAGTTGGCAACCACCTATGCGCACACCGGGCTTTCGGCAGAAGTGACGCGTCACTACCGGGTCCGTGCGACCAACTCGGCAACATTATCCGGCGCATGGTCGAATGTGGTCAATGCCACGACCGCAAGTAGCGGCGGGGGCGGAGGTGGTGGTGGCCCGAGTCTACCAGCACTCACATTTGCCGCGGCTTCGGCCAGCGTGGATGAAGCGGCGGGCACCTATCCAATCAGCGTGACCCTCAGCGCCTCATCCAGCACCGTGCCCACGCTCAGCTATACCCTATCAGGGACGGCCACCCAAGGCACCGACTATACGATTCCCTCCTCGGTTACGCTACCCGCCAATGCCACGTCGGCACAGATTCCCATCGTGATCGTCAATGACCAAGAAGAGGAATCCGACGAAACCATCCTCGTGACGCTGGTCAGTAGCAGTGGCTATACGCTTGGAAGCATTACCGCCTTTACGCTCACCATTACCGATAATGATGGCACCACCGTATCGTTTGCCCAGACGCTTTCCGATCAGTCTTATAATGTAGGCGTTCCCATTCAGGAGCTCACGCTCCCCGCTGCGCAGCAAGGAACGCCTCCCTACAGGTATGCGCTGACGCCAGAGTTGCCCAAAGGGCTTGCGTTTGATGTGTCCACGCGGGTTTTAAGTGGCACTCCCACCGAAGCCGCTGCCGCAAAGACCTATACCTATACGGTCACCGATGCCAGTGATAATACAGCAATGCAGCAGTTTACCCTTGCAGTTGTTCAGCCGGAGGCGTTGACCTTTACCGAAACGATCGCTGATCAGAGAGTTCCCGCTGAGAGGTTGCTGAAAGACCTTGTCTTCCCAGTTGTCACTGGCGGCATTGCCCCTTACAGCTACACCTTAATCCCAGAGCTCCCCAGTGGACTGATGTTTGATGCGACCACGCGTACGCTGAGCGGAACGCCCTCCGAGGTGAGCGCACCTCAGACCTATACCTACAGCGCACAAGATCAGGCGGGTACGCGCGTTGAGCAAACCTTCAGCCTTGAGGTGTATCAACTGTCGTTTGCCGAGACGGTGCCAAATCAGACGTACTCGCGCGCTCAGCCCATTGATCCACTTGTGCTTCCAGAAGTCACAGGCGTAGCTCCGACCACCTACACCTTAACACTACTTGATCTCCCACTTGGGCTTCGCTATGATGGCTTAGCCCGAACGATCAGTGGCACGCCCACAGAAGTCACGCCGCCAGTCTCTTTGACCTACAAGGCCACCGATGCCAATGGAGCGAGCGACAGTCTGATGTTTACTATAGAGGTTGTGTCACCAGTTCAGAGCGAAGATGAGACGGGACTGCCTGAAACGTTTCAAGTGTATCCGAATTATCCGAATCCGTTTTATAGGTCTACGTATCTGGTCTTTGATCTGCCGTGGCCTGCGCAGGTGCAAGTGGAGGTTCTGGATGTCATTGGGCGGCGTATGGTAGCGCCCCAAGAAGTTCACCTGAGCGCGGGATGGCGGCATGAACTTGAACTGAGCGATCTGGGACTTCCCTCGGGGCCGTATCTCTATCAACTGCGGGCGATCTCTCTTGAAGATCATTCGCCTTCGGTCTATGTCGGTCACTTTATCAGCGTTCAGTGATGAGGCAGAATAAGTTTATCTTTGGTCAGATGGCCTCACTGGATGGATATCTCATGCCTCATGCCACCGTAAATTTGAGGATTGTGGAATTTCATACCATTGTGGTAGAACCTTTATATTCTCCAGTTCACTGTTTATGAGGCGGTTCAACCTTGACATATTCCAGAAGTACGGCTTTGCCCCCGTCCAGCCAACCATTTCAAGTATGTGAGGAAGCAGTTTAAGCTTTGATCCGATATACTTGACACTTTCTGTTTGGGAATTATATACGTGAGTACCCATCAATTAGACGGCTACCTGTTGCGTATCCATTTCACGGCTCATAGGAGTCTCTAACGAGAACGCTCCTCCACGTGCAGATGCCCCAATCCCGGAGGCCTGTAACACATTCGCAGATGCGTTGATATCTGCGTGATCCACATGCCATACACTTAAACTTGCTTTGCGTCTTGCGATTGTTTTTATCCACATGTCCACACTGATTACAGCGTTGACTGGTGTACTTTGGATCCACCGTGACAACCCTGCCAAACTTGTAATCGCAATAGGTATTGAACCTGCTCCATCCAGAGTTGAGAATGACGCGGTTTAACCCTGCTTTTGCCTTCACATTGGTTCCAGGGCTCTCCACCGTGCCCTTGGCAGACTTGGACATGTTCTTGATCTTCAAGTCTTCACGCTTCAACGTATACGCCTTATTGGACAACCTACGGCTATGTTGATGTGCCGCATTCTTCCTCGAGTTGCGCTGCTGACGCTTCAATTTAGAAATCTTCTTCTGCGTATCCTTGGATCGCCCCATTGCTGTCGGGCTAACTTACGTTGATACCTACGGATCTTGATCTCCTTATCCGTCAAATCTGGAATCGGTAGCATGCCTTGTTCCCCATCCGTAGAAGAATACGAGATGTTGTAGGTGTTCAAGTCAATGCCAATCTCTTTGCCATCGTCCACCTTCTCTGGTAGATTCGTGACTTTATAAATTACGCTCATCTTCCAGTACCGTCCGTCTTTCTTCACGGTGACTTCAATTGGCTCCCCGTCAGGGTATGGATCGCCTCCTTTGCGCCGGAACTTCATCCAACCAATCTTTTGGATGTATACATTCTCGCCGTCCATTTTGAACGTTCCTTGAATCGCGGTAAAGGAATCCTTGTGTGCGCTCCTTGAATGAAATCGGAGATGTTCTCGTTGCCCCTTGAAGAAAGCCTGCCACGCCTCTGCCTGATGCTTCAAGGCATACCGGACAATATGACAGGAATACTGGTCTAGCCATTCTGTGGATTGACGCAATTTGGTAAACCGCTTTCCCAGCGAGAAAAACGAGAGCGAAGGTTTTGTCTGGTCTGTATCTCGAACTGCGTCGTATTCTTCCTGACATTCGGCAAGAATGGCATTCCACGCAAACCGACACGCCCCCGCTAACCCGGCGAGTTTCTTTGCTTTCCCTTGCGTCCCCGGACATAAACGATACTCCACGCCCCGGTAGGAACTACTTTTCTCGTTCTTGTTTGAAGCCTGAACAGGCATGGTATCAGTCTGATTGATATTATGGTAAGCAATAGGATAGATATACAGTCTATCCTATTGTGTCTGTTATCTCTCCAACGTAGAATGGTTCCATTCTTTGGGTACTCACGTATATAATTCCCTTCTGTTTCAGGAGATTCAATAATACAGTTTTCAAAAAGAGAAACACGGGATAACATCAGGCACTATCCATTTTTTTGGTAATTATGGACATGGTTACACGCATTTAGCCACGGGATTTGCCTACCTGATGATGCTTGCCTTTTTGGTAGATCAAGTGGAACCATTCTGTGATGTGCTGTTCCAGGATGCACTGGAGCAAATGGGACGACTCAAGTATTTGAGAAAGACGATGGAAGGGATGTTTCAGCAATTTTATATTGAGAGCTGGGAAGCATTGTATGTGTGGATTGCAGAAGGATATACGGGCAGTATACGGATGGATTCATCTTAAATTCGCACGAATCACCATAACAATAACAAGAAGGGGGGGTTGTCCCATGGGAGGGGGCTGCCCAATCGTCAGAAAGTGAAGAAAAAAGCATCGATAAAGATCCAGTTATAGGCGGAATTGATCCTCGAAAATAAACAAAAATCGTCAGATTTGCACGAGATGTACCGGAAATACTGTACCGAATGAATTCTAAGTCGTTCGTGGGAATTGCTGAAAAAACACCGAAAGAATGGTGCCTAGACCAGATTCCCTGAAAATGGGAACCAACCAAACTCATGAAAAAATCCACTATAAATTGGAAACTTGCGTAAAGGGTGTATTCTGAAGAATTCGTGCACCCTGAATCTCATTAGGTGCACACTTTGAATCTCACTGACTGCGCATTTTGGTTCTCCGTATACAGCAACCTCTACCTTATCCCCTGCCACTCGTACTCACATTGTCGGTTTGAATGCAATTTGCCGTATTACCGGCTGCCTGTTGACCACGTAAACGATCCACCTGACTTAGCAACTTAAGGTTGCGAATTAGTACACGTACAGACAGAGAGAGAAATATATACCCCAGTACTGGCGAAACCCAAGATGAAATAAACTCCCAAAACTGCCCCTCGCCACCAGGCCATTCCGAAAATGCGCCCACACTCCACGAAAAGTAGTAGTAGAGACTGATAAGCAAAATAATCGCCATCCGTACGGTTTTAAGAACATTGACTTGCTTCTTAGGTCGTCCATGAAGTAGCAGACTAGCCAAGAGCACGGGGACCATCAAAATCAAACCGATTCGGACGAACTGAATCTTCCCGTCAGATGATGGAATCTCACCAAAAAGTAAGAGCGAAAAGGCCAACGCAGAGAACATCAAAAAAATGGTGTGGATCCGTCCCATCATAAAGGATTTGATGACATAACTACCTGGAAAAATCAAGACCAAGTGATCTTGTGAGGAGCATGAACGGGTCGCTGTCTTGGGCTCCGAATGTGCTTGTACATGTTTTTCCCGTCTACCGAAAATGTAGTCTACTTGTTTCCTGTCGAGCTCCTCCATGACGACTGGAATCCCTCGACAAAAAAGCTATATCTTTTCAGTAATCAATTGTACGATCCGATCCGTCATGACTTCGGTAGATGCTGTACCACCAACATCCGGGGTTAAACTCGTTCCTTCTTCATAGGCACACCATACGGCCCGTTCAACTCGTTTTGCAGCCTCAACCTCTCCTATATGATACAACAGAAGGGCAGAAGAACAGATGAGTGCTGTGGGATTTGCTTTCGATTGTCCTGCAATATCAGGAGCACTCCCATGAACCGCCTCGAATACAGCTACCTCGTCTCCAATATTCGCACCTGGCACAACCCCCAGGCCGCCCACAAGCCCTGCACATAGATCACTCAGAATATCTCCAAACAGATTTGTTGTCACAATACAGTCGAAGGTGCTGGGTTGAATGACCAGTTGCATTGCCATATTGTCAATGATAAAATGATCAAACTGGATCTTTGGATATTCTTGAGCGATCCTACGGGCTTCTTCTAGGAAAAGACCCGTTGACAGCTTCAGAACATTTGCCTTGTGTACCGCCGTGAGTCGCTTGCGTTGATTTGCGATCCCCCACTCGAATGCATAACGAAGGATTCGCTGTGAGCCTCTGCGTGTGATTCTCGCAATAGAGTCTGCAATTTCCAGACGCTCATCATAACTCTCAATTCCCGAATATAGCCCCTCCGTATTCTCCCGGAAAATAACCAGATCAACATCCTTGAATGGGGTTTCAATGCCCGGCAATCGTTTACATGGGCGCAGATTTGCGAACAGATCCAGTTTTTGTCGAAGCGATACATTCACACTCCGAAACCCTTTGCCCACAGGAGTCGTGACCGGTCCCTTCAAGGCAAGACGATTTTTCCATATTGAGTTCAGCACCTCGTCTGGTAAGGGATCTCCCCATTTTTCAATCCCTGCATATCCTACTTCCTCAAACCGCTCCCAGCGTACATCGACTCCCGTCGCAGCAACTACCTTACACGTAGATTCCGTGACTTCCGGGCCAATCCCATCTCCAGGCACCAAGGTAATCGTATACATGGGAAAATGAATGGAATGAAAAAGATTCCCCGTAGACTATAAAGAAAAAGGGTAGCAGCGCACGCTCGCACCACTACCCAAGGAACGTCTAAATCGGTTCCACACCCGAGATTCAGGCATGGTTGCCTTGAGTATTCTCAAATATTCGATATATCCCGCCTGGATGAATAACTGATCCGAAGAGTCCCGGCCTTTCGGAGCTCCCCTTGAACATCGGTTACAACACCCATCTCTGATTCTTCGTCAACCCTGAGTGATACAATCAATCTAGGCTGCTCATTCAGCTTCCGATACATGATGGATCGAACATTTGTCAGATCTTCAATGACGGCATCATCAATTTGCACCTTTGTCTCACCAACACGATTTCCGGGTAGCTTCTCTGGCCCCATCCATACGTAAGACACATAACGCTTCTGTTCAATCTTGGTCAAGGCCTCCGCTTCCGGCAGGATGGTTCGAACCTGAACTTCTTGCTCTCGCAACACGGTCGTAACCATGAAAAAGATCAAGAGCATAAAAATGATGTCCGGCAAAGATGCCGTAGAAATCTCAGGTTTGGCTTTAGATTTTTTTGTAAAATGAGCCATTCTACTCCTTAAGTTCAATTTCCGGGATCTGGTTCAGCCAATGAAACCTGGGCGGGCCACTTCTCGCGAATTTCATTCTCTTCCCCAGCTTCCAATTCAGAACGATATTCAACATAGCTTGGATGCCCCATCGACCGTGCTTCCGTATCCCATATCTCAAAGTAAGCCATCCAGACCTCATCAAGCGTCTGGATATATAGATTGTAGGGAGTTAGACGGTCTGTTTTAATGGATACAACTGCCTTCGAGGGAGAATCTGAATAGCGCGCATCCGATCCATTATTCTGAACATGCGTCAAAACCTCATTACGGATCTGTGATACAGAAGAAGGTAAATCCTCAAGAAGTACTTGCCCCTGCGCGTTAATCAGAATCTTGAGCATGTTACGATCACTGACCGGAGGGGGCGGCGTGGTTTCATCCGGCTCTGGAGGCAAGGTCATTCCAATCCCGGTATCTACGTCAATGGTCGTGGTAACCAGAAAGAAAATCAAGAGCAAAAAAGCGATATCCGCCATCGAAGATGTTGGGATCTCCGCACCCTGTCGTTTCTTTTTCTTGGCAAGTATACTACCCATTCGAATTATTCAGGTCTAATAGATCAGGAAACAAGGTTCTTAACACCTGACACCAAAAGTGCAACAAGTGTCAGTACAAGAGAAATGATAATCGTCATAATGCCCGCATCCGTCCAGGTGGGCAATGCAAGCCCGAGAATCAAGAATAATACAGGCGGAACGGCGACGAAGGCAATCGAAAGCATCTTTACCTTGCCATACATGAGACTGCGAATACCAGATGCAAGCATGACCAACAAGCCGAGGCCGATCAGCGCAAAAACGATATATAGAGCAACGTTGAGCATGAAATCTTGGTTTATTGGGGATATACCCCGATGATATAGATCGTGCCTCCTATGAAGAGGATTCTTTCATGACAAGAGAATCGATCAACTCAATTGAAGCTTCTTCCATCTCTACAACGATCCTATCAATCTTGGAAACTGCATAATTATAGAAGAACTGTAAGATGATGGCAACAATCAAACCGAAAACCGTGGTCAACAATGCAATCTTAATCCCCCTAGCGACCAAGCTTGGAGAAATATCACCCGCGGCTTCAATTGCATCGAACGCAGCGACCATACCAATCACCGTACCGAGGAACCCAAACATGGGAGCTAATGCAATAAAGAGCGAAAGCCAGACAAGACCGCGCTCCAAGAAGCTCATTTCGATTGAGCCATAGGCAACAACCGCTTTTTCCACAGCTTCAATCCCCTCATCTGCACGCATTAAGCCTGCTTGAAAAACTGCTGCGACCGGCCCACGAGTGGCTGCACAGATCTCTTCAGCTGCCGAAACTCCACCATCCTGGAGAGCTTCTTTGACGCTGACAATAAATTTGCGCGTGTTCACATCAGCAA
Organism: Rhodothermales bacterium; assembly: GCA_965215475.1. GTDB lineage: Bacteria > Bacteroidota > Rhodothermia > Rhodothermales > Bin80 > Bin80. The sequence continues at coordinate 3,596,449 of OZ244061.1, read as the reverse complement.
GAATCAGCTGAATCACACGCTCAAATGCTATAGCAAGGCCAATGATCAGAATAATCAGGACAGGCCACATGAACTCGCCTCCCTGATTGAAATAATTTACCAGTACATTGATCATGCCTTCCTCTGCAACAGCTGCGTCTTGAACGGGCATGATGTTCCCGAATAGCTTCATGGACTAGTCCTCCAGAAAATTGATTGAAATATTAAGTGTTGAATACGAAACCTATAATATACTACCTAATTAACAATCCTGCCAAACAGGTACGTCAATCAGATAGAATGAGAATTCTCCTAAATTTAACGTTTTGCATGGAAATTCCAATGCAATACGCATATTATTGTTGAGCAATACTTTTTGCTTCAGGCCAAAGCTTGAGCGCCTCCTGCAAAGTACGGTCTTCTGGGTGCATAATTGGATAAAATGCTTCAAGATCAAAAAGACGAACGGCAAGCCTAGCCTTAATTCGCGCTTCAAGATAAGATCTGTCCTCTTCTACCTCCGCCATATCGAATGCATCTTCACCCGTACCGATCTTTATCCCTCTGACGCGTGCATAATCCAAGAACCCCTCATACTCCGCCTCGGGGATCTCGAATGATTCAATAAAATCATCTCGCTGATTTTCCCAGCGAGTCGTCAGCGCCTCATTTTCGCGATCATACCACATGCGGGCATAGGAATTCGCAATATCAAGGCTCAGAATTTCACGTAAAAACAGTGATACCGAATCAATCTCTACAATAAAGTCTGGAAGGATTCCTCCCCCTCCCATCACCTCACGGCCACCGACAGTTTCGTAGATTAATGAATCTGGAACGCTCTCCAAGATTTCTTCCGCACTTAGCAGTGCAGTATTATCAAAAATTTCACGCTTCATACTCAAATATCCTTCTCGATCTCCTCCGATATAAGGGGTTTGAATTAATCTTCCAGACGGAGTATAATATCGCGCAATCGTTACCCGCATTGCACTCCCATCAGGGAGAGTATGCTGCTGTTGTACAAGCCCTTTCCCAAAAGTCCTACGCCCAACAACAAGCCCGCGATCATGATCTTGCAAAGCTCCAGCTACAATCTCACTAGCCGATGCAGAAGCCTCATTCACTAACACGATAATCGACTCATCCTCCAAAAGCCCTGCTGTAGTACCAAAAAATGAATGATTGGCATCACGTATGCGCCCCTTCTGAGATACAATCAATGCATCTTCAGGAAGAAATTCATCTGAGAGTTGTACAGCCATCTCCATATAGCCACCTGAGTTTCCACGTAGATCCAACATTAGGCGTTGCATACCTTCGGACTTGAGATGGCTAACTGCCTCACGAAATTCTCTGTGGGTCGTCCCTGAAAAACGGTTAATCTTAATAAATCCCGTTTCCTCGTCTATCATGTATGCGACATCAACAGCATACAGTGGGATACGATCGCGGATAATTGTAAACTCAATCGGATCTGAATATCCTGGTCGCACGACCACAATGTCCACCGATGTACCGCGAGGACCTTTCAGCGTACGCTGAACATCGGCCGTCTCGAAACCAATGGTGCTTTCACCATCTACTTCTATGATACGATCTCCAGAATGTAGCCCCACTTTTTCACTGGGCCCTTCTGGAATTACGCTGAGTACGATGAGTGTATCCTGACCTTGCTCTCCCTCAATAAACTCAAACGAGATCCCAATCCCCTCAAATCCACCGCTGAAATCTTCCTCAACTCGACGCATTGTCTCTGCATCAATGTATACTGAATGAGGATCCAGCTCTTCCAGCATTCCCTCTAAAGCATGTTCGGCGAGAGCTCCAGAGTCTACGTCTTCAACGTAACGCTCATTAATGACCAGGAATGCATGTTCGAGTTTTTTTAATGCAGCTCTCGTATCATCAGACAATGCAGACTCCAGTTGCATGCCCAAGAGCACGCCGGCAACTAACACTAAAACACCAAATGCTATTTTTGTGTGCACCTTCATAGAATTTCCTCTTTTCTCCGTAGGTAGTTAAAGCAACGGTCTATGCAACAATTGCACCGCATAATGGATCCAACTCCTATTAAGATAACTGTTTGATGAGAACTATTGGCTGGATATTCACAGCAATCCTGATTTTCTTGGTCGTCATCGGTAGTATATGGCGCACAGCATATGACTGGGAATATCGTCTCCCTGATGAAGTAGAGGTAGCTGGACTCACCTCTCCTGTAGAGATACAATGGGGCGAATTCAATATCGCAGAGATTCAGGGCAGTTCCCTGTCCGATGCACTATTCGGTCTTGGCTATGTGCAAGGGAAACTCAATGGTTGGACTATTGCACTGTGGCGGCAGGCCGCTTTGGGAAAATTGAGCGATTGGTATGGACCTGAGGTAGTCGAGGCAGATCAAGTCATTCGGCTTCTTGGCCTGCCTGAAAATGCTCAGCGTGCCGAGGAATACCTTAGTCCGGACGAACTAGGCCTAATCACCGCATTCGGGAAAGGAATTCAGCATGCATGGCTGGATACCGATCAAGTGCATGAGTTTTTTTTTCAGAACATTACCCCCGAACCATGGGAGCCATGGCATACTCTGGCGATTGAACGGTTCATTGCCTGGATGAGTAATGTACCTGAATCTGTATGTGCTCTCGGAGAGTTAATTTGTACTGATAATGCCATTCTTGACTCTATGGTTTACCTGCATGGGATGGAATCAAGTCATGCCTGGGTTCTTCCAACATCTGAGCACCCTTTACTTTATCAGCGCCACATACTGGGACAAGCGGTCGGCCCCGTTTTTCAAGAAGTCATTTTGAAGGTGGATCATGACTTTGTTTTGCAAGGAGCTTCATTGATTGGAACCCCATTTTTCCCAGCAGGAAAAATGGGAAATCGAGTCTGGTCAATTCTTCTGAATTCCCCGAAAACAGTTCGACCTACTCGTTATGGACCAATCTATCCACTTCGTTTTCGCTTTTCTGACCACGAAGAAATCGTTTACTATCACAGATCAGACAGTAGTTTCAGCATTCGTGGCGCACAGGAGGAATTACTTTGGCCGGGCCTTGGATCTCAGAACGATGTGCAAGCCTGGTTCAGTTTATTAAATAATCAACCCGCTCAATTTAATATCTGGCGTGGTGATGGAATTTTGATCTCAACAGATAATTCTTGGACCGTCAGTGGTAATCCGGAATTCTTGTTCCCTATTTCTCCTTCTGGATTCGTTATCAGTAATGATTCCTCCGCTATCCATAGCGCGTTCTACTTAAGTAATCTCAAGTTGAATGAATCTGATCCATCTGAATGGGTCACCGATACTTGGAGCCCTTGGGCTGCAAGCACCCTACCCAGTCATCTCGATTCCTTGCGAATTCCTCCCAGCGCCCCGACACAGGTTCATTCTGCACTTGCCTACCTTGAGAATTGGAATCACACATTCACGGGAAATAGTATCGGTGCTACAATCTATCATGAATGGATGATCTCTGAAGGCGAACCCCCCGAAGAAGCATTTGCCCGTGCCGTTGATCGGCTGGAGCAAAAACTTGGGGTGGATCAGAATCAGTGGCTCTGGGAACGTGTACATGACGACCGGCGCCACTTTACGCTCCATGGCTACAAAAAAAGCAGGAAATATTCCCCAACCAAATCTCCACTGATAGGTCATGAGTCTACGATGCTCTGGGGAGGGACCAATGCTGCAGCTGCACCCGTTACATGGGAAAGTTGGACATGGAGTGACCCAAGCAGCCCTTACTTCATCCGCAAAAAGACCTTGAAAAGGTATCAACCTTTTGGCCGGTACATTTTCGAAATGAGCGAACCTTCAATATTTCCCCTGCTTGATTCCTACCAGAATACCACAGTTCTTCTACCGGATGATCTCTAATGATTGGTATTTTGGGATTGATGCTGGGGCCACAAAAACTCGGCTCTACGCCAGAACAGAGAGCGGAACCTCGGATTTAGAATTTCTTGGAGGGCCCGCCAATGTACTCCGTCAAGGAATCGAACAGACAGCCTCGCTATTATCTTCTCTTATCAATAAGGCCCTAGACAAAATACCCGGCGGATCTCTGCGTGCCGTTCATGCCGGTATCGCTGGTGCTAGTTTACCATCCATCCAAGAGAAGCTTATCCGTCATATTCGACTCATGACACATTCCAAGCGTCCCCTTCACATCACGATCTCCCATGATGGCGTGATCGCATTGGAGGGAGCTTTAGCTGGAAAAAGGGGGCTTGTTTTTATTGCAGGTACGGGAAGTGGAGTAATGGCAAGAACTGGGCCTGACCTATCAGAATATTGTCATGTAGGAGGCTGGGGATATTTAATCGGAGATGAGGGGAGTGGCTACACCATTGGTAGACGTGCCATGACTGCAATCGCGCAAGCATTGGATGGGGGCCCAGAAACACAGCTCACACAGCTAGCAAAAAGCCATCTTAATATTCACGATCGACAGTCTCTGCTGAGAGTCATCAACCAACCTGACTGGAAATTTCAAGATATGGCACCATTGACGCTGGAAGCCGCGGAAAATGGAGATGTCGTTGCTTCTTCTGTTGTAAACAAAGAAACCAACATGCTGGCTGAACAAGCACATTTGATCTTGAGGAAGCACCCCAATTTGACTCCAACATATACGATCATTGGAGGGCTGAGTAATCATAAATACTACGAGAAACGCCTCTGCGCAGCCATGGAGAAAATTTGGCCGATCGCAAAATATATTTCCCCTGACGCCCCTCCGGCTGAAGGTGCCGTCCGGATTGCTATTCGGCAATCTACCGATTCTGCCTCTGTTCAATAAGAGAATCGACTACCGTGGGATCCGCCAGTGTTGACGTATCCCCTAATTCCTCATAATCATTCTCGGCAATCTTTCGAAGGATACGACGCATAATTTTTCCGCTCCTTGTCTTGGGTAACGACGGTGCGAACTGAATGAAATCCGGCTTTGCAATCGGACCGATCTGAGTCCGTACATGAGTGACCAATTCGCTTCGAAGCAACTCTGAAGGATCTTCACTGGTATTCAGAGTAACGTATGCATAAATTCCCTGCCCTTTGATTGAATGCGGAAATCCTACCACTGCTGCCTCGGCTACACTCCTGTGAGCAACCAGAGCACTTTCAATCTCTGCTGTCCCCATCCGATGCCCACTCACATTTAGCACATCATCAATCCTACCAGTAATCCAGTAATAGCCATCCGAATCCCGGCGGCATCCATCTCCCGTGAAGTACTTTCCTTCAAACGTGGAAAAATATGTCTGTATAAATCGTTCATGATCCCTGTACACCGTACGAGCTTGACTAGGCCATGACTCTTTGATTGCCAAAACCCCCGCGGCTTCTCCACTCAATATATTTCCTTCATTATCAAGAATCTCGGGCTGAATCCCGAAAAAGGGTAGCGTCGCGGAGCCCGGTTTCGTAGGGATTGCTCCGGGTAGAGGAGTAATTAGAATTCCACCTGTTTCTGTCTGCCACCAAGTATCTACAATCGGGCATTGACCATTCCCAACAACTTCGTGGTACCATCGCCATGCTTCGGGATTAATGGGTTCACCAACCGATCCCAATAGCCTCAATGAGGATCGATTCGTCTCTTTCACAAACGAGTCTCCCTTGCTCATGAGTGCACGTATCGCTGTAGGAGCAGTATAGAACTGATTTACCTGATATTTATCAATCACTTGCCAGAATCGTGAAGCATCCGGATACGTCGGTATGCCTTCAAAGAATACCTGTGTTGCCCCATTTAGGAGTGGGCCATAGACAATGTATGAATGGCCCGTGATCCAACCTACATCCGCCGAACACCAAAAAACATCTCCCGCATGATAGTCAAACACAAGTTCATGGGTCATGGAGGTATACACCAGGTACCCTCCTGTGGTATGCAATAAGCCTTTGGGTTTCCCGGTTGATCCAGATGTATACAGAATGAACAAAGGATCTTCTGCATTCATGGAAACGGCATCACACTCTGTACTTGCCGAAGGGACATAATCATGATACCAATAATCCCGATTGCTCTCCCATGCAATCTCTCCCCCCGTCCGCTGTACTACGAGTACAGAATCTACCTCAGGACAACGTTTCAATGCTTCATCTACATTATTTTTCAAAGGGACCTTTTTGCCCCCCCTCAATCCTTCGTCCGCTGTGATCACAAATGTTGAGTCACAATCCAGAATTCGATCTGCTAACGATTCTGGGGAAAACCCTGCAAACACAACCGAGTGTACCGCTCCAATTCTGCTGCATGCCAACATTGCAACGGCCGCCTCGGGAATCATGGGCATATATATTGTAACACGATCCCCTTTTTTCACCCCCAAGGAAGAAAGAACATTACCTAGTTGACATACCTCTCTGTGGAGCTCACGGTAGGTCAACTGTCGTGCATCATCTTCAGGATTATCTGGCTCCCAAATCAATGCCACCTGCTCTGCACGATCCGATAGATGACGATCCAGGCAATTATGAGATGCATTCAACTCTCCATCCCCAAACCATTGGATATTCACATCAGACGACGCATAGGATACATCCCGCGCCCAGGTGAATGGTTTGAACCAATCAATCCGCTCACGAGCCACCTCACTCCAGAAGCGTTCTGGATCCGCGATCGAATCTCGATATTTGGCGAAATAAGCATCCTTGGAACTTAAGTGTGCCTGTGCACGGAAATCAGCGGAAGGATGATAGAGATTGGATCCGTTTTTGTTCTTGGATTTAGGACTAGACATAAAGGATACTTTTTTATTTGACGAAATGTACTGGAATAGCAGCACAAGATGTACACACAAATAGACGGACTGATTCGCTCATGACCCAGTGGACTAATTTTCTCTTTGCTATTCCTACCTGATCTAGACTAACTTAGTCATTCGGAAGCGAATTCAATATGAATGTAAAAGAACATCATTTAGGTATTACGCAGTAGCTTCGACTTAGTCTTTGGTGGGCGATTGAGGTCGCCGAGATGTTTGAACGACACTTCAAAGGAGTGTACAACGAGCTCTGTCACCCTCAATCTAATGCTAGATAAGAGCGTATTCATGGAAAAATTCAAGCCATAAAAACAATCGGAAGATGGTACAGAAAGTTTGAGAATTTCAGATCTGCCGTTTTGTTTTTCTGCGGGGACTAGACCTTTACCCACAACAATTGCGATAGAACCTTGATTTTAGATCATCATTGCTCAGCTATATTATCAATCAATTCCTGCAGTCTCGTCTCCCATTCACTCATTAGGATTAGTTCGCAATACATTGTCTGACCACTGCTCGAAACCAATTCTAATTCTCCTGCTGGTATACTGTTTCGAAATGGATAACGGATAGACAGAAAGCTGAGTAATTTCCGTTTATAATCTGTATCTAGATTATCGAGATGATCACCTTTGGTTTCTATAGCAGTAATACATTGGCCGCGTGACCCTGTCTGAACTGCAAAAATAAAATCAGGATAAATCTTGCCTTTCCTCCATCCTTGGATACCGTATTGTGTACGAGCTACGTTACGATGCCACCATGCTAATGCCCCATTTCCATCTAAATATGCTGCTACTTTACGTTCATCTTTATTGTATTCTGATTGGTACTGTGGTATGAACAAGCTTCTTTCCAGAGGACCGCCATATTCATTCGTTAATTGTTCATTTCCCGCTGTGAAGCTTGCATCAATATATCGTGGCATTCGCCAGTTGCGACCGTCAAGACGCAACCGGAATTGAATGTGACCGTCATCTACCAGTTGTCTGAAAAGAATTTCTGCTTTGGAGTCCCGCTCCTCTGATAATTTCTGATAGAATTTTTCGACGATAAACCTAGACATCCTGCCCAGTTTCTTACTACTAAAACCTCGGTTATGAAGACCATCGAGCAGTCGCCCTACAATTTCCCGTCCAACAAAAGGGTTCGGAACTATATCCAGAATCTGCTGGACAGCATAAGTCGGGTCAAATGCCGAATCTTCAGAACTTGAGGCGATACCTTCAGAGCGAATCAGTTCATCACCATCTGTCAAGGTAATCCTTTGTAATTGTGCTTCATGAGGTTGAAAATTTTCTGGTATCAACCTTACAATATGTTCAGGATCGTAACCTTGCCAATCAATACGTGACAATACATCTGTCTCATAATCAAGTTCCCGAACTTCAACTCCATCCACCATCATAACTTCAGGTAAATATATTTCCGTAGAATGGAGAGACTCTCTGCGATGAATCCGTTGAATTCCATTGCCTGAGTTGCCGGAGTCACCTTGCCTTATATTGAGGACTAGATCACCTAGGCCATCTTTCTCTAATCCATTTTTGATAGCTCCAACTACCGTAGCGGTTTCCGCATGGTGCGTAACCACATAGCATTCATCTAATGCTTCGTTACCCGTCTTCATCGCGTTCGGCTGACGAAGAATACGTCCAACAAGCTGTGTCAATGCATTAAGATTAGAACTTGTAGCAAGTGTGCATAGTATGTAGGCAAAAGGGCAATCCCAACCTTCTTGAAGAGCCTGCTTAGTGATAATAACTCGAATCCGATTAGAAGAAGAAAGTAAATCTTGGTTCTTAGGCCTACTTAGATCATTCTGCTCAGATGTTTTGATAGCAATCTCGGATTCATCAAAACCACCACTGGAAAGAAGCCATTTTTTCACTTCGTCACTATGCACATAACCTGTTTTCACTTGATCTCTCCCAGTGCGTTCTACCTGAATTAGTAGAATTGGGCGGATATATTGATTTTTATCGGCCTGCAATTGTTTGGCATGGATCTGAAGGTCACTCAGTTTGGTTAACGCAACCTGTAAAGTTGCACGCCAATCCGTACCTTGACATGGGGTAAGAGTAAGTGGCATTTTAATCATGTCCTCTCGATCCAAATCCCTACCCGTGACTTCAACCAATAAATTAGCATATCTTGCATGCCTCGGATTCCTCCCACCACGCGATCTTACATCCTTCGGTGTTGCTGTTAGTTCCAGAACAAAACTCGGATTAAACCCATATATGGTTTCGAATGCAAGGTCAGAAATTGCTTTATGCCCCTCATCTAGAATCACTAAGGGGCGAATAATTCGGAGTGCATTTCCAAGAGAATCTTTCACTCGCATGAAAATATCTCCTCCATAGGTTTCAAGATTTTGAATGTCATCTTTCAGTTTCCTGTGTACCTGCTCCTCGCCTTCAGGTGGAGTGAATCCATGTACATCTCCTCTATCCCGAAAAATCTTCAACCATTCCCTAGTTTTCCGATTTGCAGACTGCATCATAAGGAGCATAATACAGAGATTCGCATCCACATCCCGTTTATTGAGGCGTGTGGCCTTTTCCATGATCTTGACGCGTCCGGCAGAAATCTGGTCAAGCGTTTGCCGATATGGATGCTGACGATCTTTAAAATGCTTTAACGTCTGCCTGTAGATTGCTTCATTTGGTACGATCCACAGTACAAACCCCGTGTTCTCCGAAAGGTACTGTCCCATGATTTTTGACACACCCAACACCCCAAGAAATGTCTTTCCGCCCCCCGTGGGCACTTTTAATACTACGTTTGGCACTGGACGACCACACCCGTCTTTTCGCTTTGAATAGGGTATTTCTTTACGCGATACTGGCAATTTACCCGCCGCTTCTAGTTTCTCCCAAGCCTTCACGGTAAAATCCGGTATCGGAATGTCTAAATCCTGATTCTTGGCAGCGACGTCAGAAATCCTGCCTGATTTCTGTTTTTCTTCCTTTAAGTAACATAAATACGTATCAAGTGCGGTAAGCACTCTGTCTTGATACTCCAACTTACGAAATCCCATTCGTTAATTCTGTGCAATTCGGTACAGTGAAAAGGGTAAAGGAACGAATTCTACCGGAATCATCTGCTCTGCAAGCATTTTCTGACTTACATACTGAGCGGGAGAAAAGACCAGATGGCGTTTGTCTTGATCATACTCTGCAAACTTCCTTGCACGGGATAGTGTAAGTGCAGCTTCTGGAGATTTCAGCCAATCCAAATCTGGTTTGTAAAGTAGCCAAAAATGGCAAAACACATCATTGCCAAGATAGAAATCCTGTTCCCGAATCCCCTCCATATCCAACACCTTATTCGTAGCCATATGGAAGAGCATGGCACCAATTCCCCCGTAGGAAGGTAGTTTTTCTCCGGTTAACATCTTGTCAATGTTTAACGGCTCTCCCAGAGTACAATAGGTAAATGAGCCGCCGAGTCCCTTTGCCCTTTTCAGGATCTTGTTTTCCCCTATCACAATGAAATCTCCTTTTTCAACCTTAGCTTTGATTTTATCATATTCGTTGCGATACTTATCCTTGAGTGTGTCAAATTTACTGACCAGAGTGTGTGAATTCTTGAGTTTTGTCCATGTGACTTTTTCTCGCATTAGTTCTGTTCGCTGGACACCGGTGAATGCATAGCCACTGATAATTTTCCGAACCCGCTCAGCCGTCAATGAATCAGCATAATCCATCTGTTCTATTAATATGAATCGACGATTACCACTGTCTAATTGATTCAAAAGAAGTGTGGCATGTGCTGTGGTCCCACTTCCAGCAAAAGAATCAAGTACGACTGACTCTCTATCTGGAGGTGTAGTGAATTCGATAATACGTTTGACCAAATCTATTCTTTTGGGGTTTTCAAACTCAAGTCCAAGAGACTCAAGTGTTGATTTAGATTCGTTGCTCATCATATCCTTCCAAAGAGAATTCAACAATTGCTTACTCGACGGGGGGATATAATGCTCTGGATTTCCTATATTTGATAATCGTAAAAGATCTTTTCTCTCAGGTAATTGTGATATCCACCATTCGTCAATCGCTTCTTGAGTTGGATTATCTCCAATATCCCTTAAAACTTGTCGGTAGTTAGCCACGGCCTGAAGACTTCGTTCCCTTTTCCATCTCCATTGTCCATGCGGTGGAGTGTGACCAAAAAGTTCGTACCTCATTGTCTCTCTTTCTGTCCCCCGCCAATGATTATTCCATCTTCCCGAACGGATAATATCAAGATCTTTATATAATAAAGGGAACCGAGTTTCAGGGGATTTGCTATAAAATAAAATATACTCTTGCCCTACTGCAAGCCGATCTATATCCAAAAACTGGGTTTGAAGATTTTTAACACCTCTTCGTACGGCGATAACATTGCGAAAATTTTCAGTACCAAAAATATCATCCATCATCATTCGCAGATGATGATGTTCATTGTCATCAATTGAAATAAATATTGCACCGGTTTCAGAGAGTAGTTCATGGAGAAGCCTTAACCTAGGCCACATCATGCAACACCATTTGTCATGCCTAAGCCCATCGTCAATCCCCACCGTTTTCTCCAGCCACTCACTAATCATCGGGTGACTAACATTATCATTGTATGACCATTTTTCGTTGCCCGTGTTGTAAGGGGGATCAATATAGATGCAATCAACTTTTCCAGCATAATGCGGTATGAGTGATTTCAAAGCATGAAGATTGTCCCCATGAATAACTAGATTTCCTCCTAAATCTCCGCCGCCCCCCCCCCCCATTTTTAGAAATTATTAGTGGCCTAAAGGGTATTGCTAGATGATGATTGTAAACAAATTCCTTACCCTTAAAAAAAATCTCGCTCATGATTCGATGCCGGATATCTGAAGATAATCACACAATAATATGTGCACTCTCGCACAACGTTTTATAGATACCCTTGAATTCTGATCCCTATATCGTCCACAGCCATCTGACCATAGAGCAAGACTTGAGTATTGAGATAATTCAGTAACCATATATTATGAGGGCGGGTTTACCAGATTCAGTTTCAAGTGGTTTCCAGTGTAAACTTATTCTCAGTTTGCCAAAGTTTAGTATACATACGTTTTCTTCATCCTCCATTAAATCACTTTCATTGGGGTAAATTTCACGAGGAGCCGTTTCTGTCCGAATTTACCGAAATCAACCTTAACCTTAGTCATCTCTCCACGCCCCTCCACATGTGTAATCTCACCTATACCATATTCCCGATGAGCCACTTGTACGCCAACCTTAAATGCGGACATGTCTCTTGACCGATAATCATTCATCCGACGTCCTGAATCCCTAGTTGAGGATCGAAAACGTTGTCCACCGTAACCAGAAACCCTAGGGCTATTAGATCGATTCTGAGAGCCTTGAAATGATTTACTTGACTCTCCAGAGCTACGTTGTCGAGTCTTCCTGATCACAGAATTACTCATCGTACTGGAATCTATTTCACGAATAAACCGGCTGGGCTCTGTGTACTCAGCATGCCCCCCATATCTTGACCGAACCTTGGCCAAACCTAGATATAAACGGGATTTTGCCCTAGTGATCCCAACATAAAACAATCTCCGCTCTTCCTCAAGGTCAGACGGGCTGATTACTTGTTCTCCACGAATTAATGGAAGCAGTCCATCTTCAAGCCCTCCGATGAATACCACTTCAAATTCCAATCCTTTGGATGCATGAAGTGTCATCAATGTGACACGATCTGTGTCAGATTGATCTGTATCTGCATCAGTCAGTAACGCAACTGACTGAAGGTAGCTACTCAACGTATGAGATTCATCCTCTTCCGCATGCTCCTGAATCGCCCCCAGAAGCTCATGAACATTCCTCAATCTACTTAGCCCGCTTTGTGTTTCGTCCAGTTCTAAGTCGCTCATGATTCCTGACTTTCTGAAAAGTGATGCAGCAAGTTCCGCCAGGTCCATATTTGCATCCATTTTTTCTGCATGTCCCTGAATGAGATTGGCAAAATTCATCAGCGAATTTTGCGCTCTCTTGGGGATTTCCACATGGCCAATTTCACGGAGGGCAATACTCAAATCATATCCCGGTTGTCGTGCATACTCAATGATTCTCTGTTGAGATCTCAAACCAATTCCCCTTTTAGGATAGTTCACGACCCGTTGAAAACTTGCCACATCATTTGGGTTGACCAAAAGGCGAAGATAGGCAATGGCATCCCTGATTTCTTTACGCTGATAAAAGGAGAGCCCTCCAACAATTCTATAGGGCAAACCCTCTCTACGAAGCCCCTCTTCAAAGGCGCGACTCTGTGCATTGGTTCGATACAGAATTGCAAAATCCTCAAACCTGAGACTCTCCCCGGCCCTCTCCCTTCGGATGATCTCCACTACTCGATGTGCTTCATCCCGATCATTCGATGCCAAGACCAACGTAATCAGGCTCCCCTTTTTATTCTGTGTCCATAGGGTCTTCTTAATCTGATTGGCATTGGCGGCGATGACCGAATCAGCTGCCCTGAGAATATGCTTCGACGAACGGTAATTCTGCTCAAGCCGTACGATCTTTGCATCCTCAAAATCTTTCTCAAATGAAAGAATATTCTGAATATCCGCACCTCTGAATGAGTAAATACTTTGGGCATCATCCCCAACTACACACAAATTGCGATGCTCCTTGGCCAAGGCATAAGCAAGTTCATATTGTACCCGATTTGTGTCCTGATATTCATCAATCAATACATGAGACCATTTTCGCTGATATTTTTGAAGTATATCCGGCTCCCTCTCAAAAAGCTCTATTGGTTTGAGTAGTAGATCGTCAAAATCAAATGCATTTGCCGCCTGCAAAGCAGCACTATAGGGCATATACAACTTGGCAGCGATTTCTGCCTGTTTGGATTTCGCGCCTGCCCCCATCTGATCTGGAGAGATTCGAGCATTTTTTGCCCCTGAAATATAGCTATGGATCACGCGTGGCTTGATCTTCTTTGGGTCATGATCATATTCCTCGATGAGTTGCTTAAGAATACGCTCCGCATCGCCGGTATCGTAGATCGTAAAATCGGAGGTATACCCTAGGTGCCCCGCCTCCGCCCTTAATAGCCGAACCATCTGTGAATGGAAGGTTCCTACCCACATTCCTCTAGCGATTCCATCGGGGAGCAGATTCTCTACGCGTTCACGCATTTCGCGTGCTGCCTTATTCGTAAACGTGAGCGCAAGGATTTGATAGGGACGGGCCGCTTCAGATGCCAGAAGCCATGCAATTCTACACGTTAAAACACGCGTCTTCCCGGAACCTGGTCCAGCTACAACCAATACAGGTCCCTCAGTCGTTTGAACGGCTTCTTTTTGCCGGTCATTGAGTCCTTCGAGAATAGGTTTTGTATCAAATTCTGCCATCTTCACAGGTATAGTCGAAAATCAACCACAACATAACGAAGCCGAATAAAATACGGATCAGTAGTCTCAATTCCTGAGGACAATCGTCGCGTAACATGCATTCAATACAATGGATGTATCTAAAAAAATCTTGTAGGAAAATCGGTTGGAGTGATGGTATCGAAACACTCTTTACATCTGTATACATCATGATTCCATTGTGATCCGAAGCCATGTGCGTTGCCACAGAGCCTCGTAGAAATCAAGAAGATATGAACATACGGAATCTTGCTGCATCTCTCACAATAAATTGATTCCTGAAATGCCTTGCCACCTCTCCTTGTACTAATGGATCTCCAAAGAGGCTAAAACTCTTTTTTTTTGAAAAATCATTCCCACTACAGATAACATTGCACCTTCGACTCAAGATATGCTTCGAGGCCTATGAAACTCTATAAACGTATCCGACCTAGTTACCTGAATCCGTGGAATCTCTACACTTTGGGCGATCCTGTCGTCGATTCAGTTGTTGAAGCGATGTTCTTCTTCAGGCGACTGCCATAATTCTTCATTTATAGAATAAGCATCTAGGGCTGTATCTTGAGCTTGACGGCAAATGTTTTATATTTCGTCAGAGAGTAACAATCCACCTACTCCTCACTCTCAACACCAGCCATTCTGATGGAATTTGCTGTTTCTGTTTCCCGCGCCCTTATCGGTCTTATTACGGTTATCGGCATTGCAATCTTATTCTCTGAAAACCGTCGTTTAGCAAACTGGCGCCTAATTTTATTTGGCATTCTGGCCCAGATTGTAATTGCGATTCTAGTCCTAAAGGGAGATGCCATGGGACAATTTTTCTCCCCTTTTGGATGGCCTAAGGAGTTCTTCTCATGGATCAGTACGTTCTTCGTAAAAATCCTTCAATTCACCACGGAAGGAGCCCAGTTTGTCTTGGGAGACATTGCTCTGCCTGCGGATGGAAGCATGGCCCCAGGCACCCCATTGGTTATTGGTCAAAGCTGGGGTACCTCGATTGCCTTCCAAGTTCTTCCCACGATTATTTTCTTCGCATCATTAATGGCCATCCTGTACCACTTGGGTCTGATGCAGTGGGTGGTCAAAGTCATGGCTCGAGGCGTCTCCAAGCTCTTGAAATCCAGCGGCGCAGAATCGCTATCGGTTGCAGCCAATGTATTCGTCGGCCAAACCGAAGCACCATTGGTGATTCGACCTTACCTAGAAAACATGACTCGTTCTGAGATCATGACCCTTATGAGTGCTGGAATGGCTACGATGGCTGGAGGAGTCATGGCTGCCTACATCGCCTTCTTAGCCATTCCATATGCATCAATGCAGGGAGTTCCGTTAGATATGGCCCAACTCAAATTCGCGGAACACCTGCTAGGAGCAAGCTTGATGGCAGCCCCAGCTGCCATCATTTTAAGTAAAATTCTCGTCCCTGAAACCGGTCAACCCGTCACCTTGGGCAAAGTAGAACTTCCAAAGCTCATTGAGTCCAAAAATGTGATTGACGCCGCCGCTACTGGAGCTAGGGATGGTGTACAATTGGTCCTGAATATTTCTGCAATCCTGTTGGCGTTTATTGCTCTACTTGCAATGGTTGATTTTCTTCTAGGCTGGGGGGGCAACTTGTTTGGTACAGAACTGACACTCGGTAAAATTCTGGGATGGGGCTTTGCACCGGTCGCGTGGATGATTGGGATTCCCTCCGAGGATATCGTGACCGTCGGTTCGATGCTTGGCTATAAAGTCGTGGCCAATGAATTTGTAGCGTACCTACAACTTGCAGACATTATGCAAGCAGGTACAATTTCGCAAAAATCAATTACGATGGCAACGTTTGCCCTTTGCGGATTTGCCAACTTCTCCTCCATCGCCATCCAGTTAGGAGGTATTGGCCCCCTTGCACCTAGTCAGCGCCCACTCATTGCTGAGCTTGGAGTTAAAGCCGTACTCGCAGGAACATTGGCAAACCTCATGACGGCAACGCTCGCAGGGGTTCTAGCATAGCAAAATGCTAGTACAGATTGATTTTTGTCAAATTATTCTGTTAAATTAAATTCTTAACTCTTTGCCGCTAACTATCTCAATTTATATGAAGATATAAAATATAGATCTGAATATTCTTCAAGAAAATTGAGGCTTCCTGAAAAATGGCAGTTGGTCACTCATTGGGAATGATGTGTACATGAAGCGAACACTAAATCAAAAATCTGAACTGAACAATAACGGAAGGCAGGCAACCAATCTGTCGGCAACCCTCTCTCAGTTGAGCAAGCGCTTGGCTAGGTCGGACCGAAAAGCTTTTCAGGAGTTGTTTGAAGAAGTTAACGTCACCCTAATTCGATTTTGTTGGCGCTATACGAAAGATGAAGATGCTTCACGAGACATTGTGCAGGATGTATTTGTCAAAATATGGGAGAAACGGGAAACACTGGACCCGAACAAGTCTCTCCTCGCGCTCATGTATACCATGGTGCGGAACAAAGCATTCAACCTGCTCCGTGACTCTCATTACTCCGACGGGATAGATGCTGATGATGTCGCAACCGAAAATGATCCAGCCCCCGATGAGAATGTGGACTTCGACATGCTTGAAGAACATGTCCGCCAGTGGATTGATAGCCTCCCCCCTCGCCGCCGACAAGCCTTTATGCTTAGTCGTTTTGAAGGACTCACGCACGCTGAGATCGCAACTGTCATGAACCTTACCCCTCGGACCGTAAATACTCATGTGATGCTTGCTCTACGGGATCTCCGTAAAAAATTACAAGCATTCCAGAAAGATCCCCAAATGCATGAAAACTGATTCTAATTCCTCGATACCTGAAGAAATTTTAGATCACCTGGATTTCTCTGAGATCCCTGATACGCTTACGGTGTGGGAGCTCTCTGCATCCTATTATGATCGCGAACCTTCTACTCAGGAATTCAGAAACGTTGGCCGTGATATGTGGCCTCTAATCCAGAGAGCGACCCGGCCCGCACCGACATACCTACGACTTGTGACTTGGCCTCGTGCCGTTGCTTTGGCAGCATGTATTGCACTGCTTCTCGCAGTTGGGATTATCCTTACACAACAACCTACTTCCGTTTTTGCGCCACATGGTGAGCAACTTACCCACCAGTTACCTGATGGAAGTTCACTCATTCTTAATAGTGGCACCCACGTTGAATACAGGAAGAATTTTGGGGAATCATCTAGGGAATTGACTCTCAAAGAGGGAGAGATCTTCCTAAACGTAGAGTATAGTTCCACCCCTTTCATCGTTGAAACTTTTGATGCACAGACCACCGTTCTCGGTACGTCCTTTAATGTTCGGTCTTGGCCGAATGAAATTGATGCCGCTACGGATGTAGCCGTTGAATCAGGACAGGTTCAGGTCTCTCCTCATGGCGATGCAGATTTGGCTGTGGTATTGAATGCTGGTCAGTCTGCCAAGGTACAACCCGACGGTCAGCGCCCCTTGGTCACACTCCAAACCGAAACCGTAGTAGACGATTATGCATGGCTTGGGGGAGGATTTAAGTTTTCTGAAGAACCCCTTGGAAAGGTTATCCAAGAGATTGAGCGCCGGTATGATGTGGAGATTTCACTCGAGTCATCTGATCTCGAATCTGTGTCCATTGGGATTTTTAAACAGTCTCCCGAAACGGCTGAAGAAATTATTCGGGACATTTGCGCTTTACCACAGTTAAACTGTGATTACCGTGCAGTTTCGAATGGATTTTTGCTTACTCCACGCTAATCATCCATCGGTAACGCACGAGAATCATCTTCTAAAAAGCCGTTAGTCTTGTTTCGTGCGCACCTTAATTTGTTGTGTGGCCATTGTGTCTGCTGTATCGCTCGGCATTGCCACAGTTTCGGTCGCTCAATCTCAACTACCTCTTCTTGATGCCGTCAGACACTTCCAATCCGCTTGGGGGGTTGACGTTTCCTATGCATCGAATACGTTGCAAGATCGGTATACCTCATGGTCTGCTCCCGTTGCCGCGGATGCAGAATCAGATATAGTCTATCTCTTAGAGGGAACTGGCGTATCCTTCTCTCGCCAACCTAGTGGTACATTCTTGCTCCAACCTAAGGCCGTTCAAATGGCCACGCTTTCAGGCCAAGTACGCTCCCATCAAACCAATTCACCACTCCGGGGCGTACATATCTCTCTGCTTGGAACCGAGGAAGGCACAACCTCTAATCTTAATGGGCAATTTACTCTATCTACTCCACTCAGGAAATCTGCCAAAATCCGTATCAGTCACATCGGGTATGTCACCGAAGAGCGAGAGGTCCATCTCAGCGCAGACTCCGTCACAACCATCCAGGTTTCGTTATCCGAATGGATCCTTGAACAGCACCCCCTAGAAGTAATCGCCACTGCCCTCCCCCCTGATTATTTGTTTACCATCAGTCCGATTCCCTACGAAATGGACTCCCGAGGTTCCGCTCATCTGAGACAAATCACTGGATTGGGGACCCCCGATGTCGTACAGAACCTCGGGGATATAGCTGGAGTCTACGTTGACTTAAACACCAGCGATATTCATATACAGGGAAGTGGACTGGGAGAGCATCAATTCAGACTGGATGAAAGTGCAGTGTTTGAACCCATCCATCTCGGACTGTTTGGGATCTTCAATCCCTTTGCCATTGAGCAGGTCTCTGTTAGAAAAGCAGGGTTTAACGTTGAACATGGGAGCTACCTAGCCGGGATTATCAATGCGGAACATTCGATGCAATCTTCCCATCCTATTGAGGTACAAGTTGATCCGATTTCATTTAATGCTCGCCTGACCAATTCAATGGAGATTGGATCGAAGAACCTGATGATGATGGGGGCATTCCGGAGCAGTATCTGGGATCACTGGTGGGGCTCTTTGAGGAGTGAAAGCGTAAACGACTTGCTTCGGGAATGGAATCGTCCAGATGATTTCCTGATGCGTGCCAGTATCTATCCCCTCAAGCGAGCTTTTGAACATGGATATAATACTCTCCTAGGCCGTCTCCAGAAAATCCCTACGCCCTCATTGCCAAATATAAATTTCAACGATATTCATGCGGCCATACAGCTTGATCTAAACGATCGGAGGGAGATCGGAGGCTCATTTTACCGAGGAAATAGCGAGTTTGAAGGACGACTGTTATCTGCCATCCGAGATACATTAGCTTCCCGAACCCCCGTTTCCCCAGATCGTCATGCATGGATGAATGAGAACTCCCGCCTATACTGGAACCAGCAACTGACGGATCATTTCAGCTGGCGTATTTCCTGGCGTAGAGGCAAATACCTCTTTTCACATAATTACGGGGGGCTCGACCGACAGAACAGCGTCCATGCAGCATTCCAATTATATCGTTACTTATCCGTTGAAACCAGTGATGAAAATGAAATTTCATCTAATGACCTGAGCTTATCCATAAGCCAGGAGCATGACCAAGGACTCCTTCAGGCTGGACTAGATTTATCTTGGAGCGAGCATCACTTCAGTGTCCAACACATATTCCCCAGAGTGCTTAGTCACGAACGGCGCTCTCACACATCCTCCGCCTTCCTACAACAAACTTGGCGTCCACAACCCTGGGTAGAGCTCACCACTGGATTGCGATTTACATGGTTACGAGCACAAACTCGTTGGCACATAGAGCCTCGTTCTGCCGTACTATTTAAATCCCCCTACCGAGACGGCTACGGTGTTTCTCTTCGACTCTCCTCCGGGATCTATTATCAATTCCTGAATCAGTTCGAGATTGCAACCGTTAGCCCAAGTACGATTGTTCCTTCCACTCGCTTTTGGATCCCCGTGGACGAAACTCTACGGGCCCCCTACTCACAGCATTACAGTGTAGATCTGTCCGCTCAGCTATGGACCAATTGGCAATTTGGCTTTGAATATTACTACAAAGACCAACGTCGCCTTTACCGAATTGATTATCCAATGCTATGGAGTCAAGATCGGGACTCTACGATCATTAATCAGATCGACTCCTTCGTCAGTAATACAGATGGATTTGTTTACGGAGCTTCTTTTGAGCTTCGTAGTCATCGCGAAAAGGCAGACTTTGCTCTTCGCTACGAACGGAGTGAGTCAAAACGAAAGTATACGTTTCAAGATGGCATTCCCGCTCTTTTTCCTGTCCCATGGAATGTGCCCCAACAGCTTCATACACGAATCATCGTGAGACCAATCCCTGCACTGGAGGCCACAATCCGTTGGCAAGGTACATGGGGCCGTAGATGGGCATTCAAGCGGGCATACTATGATCTTTTAGGATCAGATATTGACTATGCGGCATCATTTGAAGAATATTCCTTTAGCGACCCTACAGCAGAGGGCCACGCCTTGGCACCGTTCAGCCAATTTGACATTGGGTTGGCAGCGATCATCCGCGATCGGCACAATCGCAAATTATGGTTACGTCTCGACGTTCTGAATGCTTTTGATCGGTTAAACCCCGCCTATCGTTATCTGCTGGAACAGTATGATTTCGAGACGAATCGAACCATTCTGGCCGACCAAACCAGCCACCTCGTCGGGCGAACTCTTACCATCTCCGCTCAACTGCAGTGGTAAGTCTCGACGTGATGCTATGCAGTATCTAAACGCGCAAAAAATCGGCGGCGATCCATCGCCACGATTCGGATATTGCTCCCCACAGCAATGAACTCTCCTTCGGTGGACACCTCTACACGCTCTCCGTTAATTTCTACAATCCCCGTCGGTCTGAGAGGAGTAATAGCAACTCCAGTTTTTCCGAGATAGCGAGCTCGCTCATCTCTTCTTCGACTTGCTGCATCTCCTTCCGTCTGCAGAGTTGTGGAGAGGATAAAACGATCCCAAGCACCAGATCTCCAAAGTATGATAAACAGTGCAATCCCACTTCCTAATGACCCCGACAACGCAATCGTGCCTCCCAGTAATCCAGATTCACTATACGAGTATCCAATCGCAAAAATTATCAGCAAAGCCCCTAAGACTCCAATGACATTGAATCCCGGAATCAGGTACACTTCTACTGTGATCAGCAGAAGACCAGCCAAGATGCACACAATGGGGATAAGTGTTTCCACGTTACGACTCGTGAGTTCTGACTTCTATACGGGTTCCACGCACATCTACGACCTGTACTTGTGTACCTCGTTCAATATACTCCCCCGCCGTGATTACATCTACACGTTTCTGGTCAATCACCATTACACCTGAGGGCCTGAGATCGGTGACGGCTTCGCCCGTTCTGCCCATATATTCGGTATGAGTCTCCGCTGTCGTATAACCATCACTGCTCCTGAGTTCTGGTGCCAGTACAAAAATATTCGAAGATGAAGACGTAGGAAACATTCGCATGACCATGCTCACTCCCACGACTAAAATCGTCATCGTCACCGCAAGCGTATAGACCCCTGGCATGATGCCTGAGATCGGAGGAAATGAAAATCCAACATTGCCGACAAGAGCAGCAACCAATGAAAAGAGGACGAGAACCAAACCGGATATTCCGGCAATGCCGAATCCTGGAAACACGAACAATTCAACAATAATTAATCCAACTCCAAGAACGAATACGAGAATCTCCCAAACCTCAACAAGTCCCAGTAGATAATGAGGAGCAAAGAACATTGAAATTCCTACGAGTGCGATGGCTCCTGGAAATCCAACCCCTGGAGTCTGCAGTTCAAAGTAGAGTCCGCCCAGCATCATCAGCATCAAAATGGATTGAACCACGGGAGATCCAAGGAATCGCAGTACTCGCTCTGCTGTCGTCTCACGGTGGGCGACTAGGGGTCGACTATCCAGACCATAAGCAGCAATCACTGCATCGGTCGTTTCCAGGATTTTATCTGCTACACCAAATTCCAAGGCTTCCGCCGCACTGAGCGTCAATACTTTTCCCTCTTCTGATACACCTTCAACCTCCAGAGACGGATCCACCATCGATTCAGCAATCTGTGGATCCCGACCATTCGCCTCTGCGGTGGAGCGCATCAAGCCGCGCATATAGCTCTGATACTTGTCAGGAGCTTCGTCTCCTCCTACACCTTCAACGACCGTTGCCGCTCCAATCGATGCTCCGGGAACCATGACAATATGATCCGCTGCATAGGAAATTAGTGCTCCCGCCGAAGCTGCATTCTTGTCAATAAATGCAACCGTCGACATTTCCGCATCCAATACTGTCTTTCGAATCTTGTCTGCGGCATCGACAAGCCCTCCAAATGTATCAATCTCAAATACTGTGAGTATTGCACCTTGGTTGGTCGCATCACGTACGGCACGGTCAATATAACGAGCAAGACCATTGTCGATCATGCCATTCACGGGAACAACAAATACTGGTCCTTCAAGAGAGTCCGTACTGAGGACCAACGGTTTCGGTGCTCGTGACTGTGCCATCGTGGCAGGCACAAACAGGCAAATCATGAATAGCGCGAACAGTTGATTCATTGTTCTGGCGTTTATCTTTCTCTCTTTACGCTCCACCTTGTTATAAGGATTCAAATAACCAGGATGCACATCTTCAATGGTCATGGATTGTTTCACGGAATTAACTATCTCTTCATTATATCTGACTTGAGGTATTGGAGGTATGCCCTTATTTTTCGATCACCACAGGAGTTCCTTCCTGAACATATGACCACATAAAGTCCATGTCTTCATCTCGTACAGCTACACATCCCTCCGTCCAATTTGAAGCAAGACCAGTGCCGTTACCGTGAATTTCAATATATCCTCCAAGGATCGTTCCCATGGGTGGAGAATCTCCTCTTTTTTCAGCCGACATGATGGCATTATAATCTTTTTGACTGATCAACCCATCCCTCATTCCCCGCTCGGCATCTTCAGCATTGGGATAATTCAGAAGAAAAGCCCGATAAAATTGGCTGTAAGGATTCTTCTTCACAACATAGAAGACCCCTTCTGGCGTCCTCCACTGATCGGGGTCCTCTTTTGAGCCGCGAATATTTTTGTCGGAATAGCCATTATAGCCAAAATCCGCACGGAACTCAGATAAGACATGCATCCCCTGATAAAGAGTGAGCTGTTTACGTAGCTTCGAAACCAAAATCCAGATGTTTGAGATCTCACTTGCATCCACATATCCCAAAGCACCGTCCATTGTACGAATCTGCTTCACCAACCCCTCCGAAGAAACGACCTCCACAGGCTCTCTGAAGCGAAGTCGTAAATAAGGTTTCGTCTGTTCAATATCCCGATATAATCTCACGGTTTGCCCCGTTACATAATATAAATCTGCCGCCTTCTCTATCTCAGATTGTGATGCATAAGAATCCGCAAAAAAGAGCGCAATAGCAGTACAAATCGTCAGTTGTTTGATTACAAATTTTCTAGGTGACGAATGCATTGCACGAACTGGTCACACCTTTTCAGACTTCAGCATTTGCATCATAGGCTCTACCATTTCATGGGTAATCCCAATGCTACTGAATCCACCATCATGGTAGAGCGTCTGCATGGTTACCATACGAGTCAGATCGCTCAACAGCGTCACCGCATAGTCTCCACAACTATCCGCATCTGCATTCCCCAGTGGTGACATACTCTCTCCGAATTCAAACATAGCATCAAATCCTGAAATACCTTGGCCAGCGGTTGTCTGGGTTGGACTCTGCGAGATTGCATTGATGCGAATCTTGTGTTCTCCAAGACGAGCCCCCCAAGTCCGTACAATACTTTCAAGCAGTGCTTTCGCATCTCCCATTTCTGAGTAATGAGAGAATGAACGCTGTGCCCCGATATATGAAATGGTTAAGATGGAACCACCCTTACGAATAGATCTACTCTCCATTGCATGGTGCACAATTCGATGCAAACTGATCGCAGAAACATCCAGCGTCTTAGTATACCAATCATAGTTCAGTTTATCGTAAGGACGTCGCTTTCGAACGTTGACTCCCATCCCGATTGCATGAACAATAAAATCTATCTGACCATAATACTCTTTGAGCTGATCAAAGAGTGAAGACAAATCTGCATCCTTGGTCGCATCAGCCCAAATTACAGGGCTTTCGACCTGTTCAGCAAGCTTTTCCAGTGTTCCCAATCGTTTTGCCACTGGAGCATTTGAAAGAGCAAATTTCGCTCCTTCCCGATGAGTTGCTTTGGCGATTCCCCAAGCAATACTAGTTTCATTCAGGGCTCCAAATATGACTCCTTTTTTGCCTTCTAATAAACCCGGTCGTTCCATATGATTCACTCAATCACTCATCTAATTATGTCTTATTTGACTCTTATCAACCGCAAACTGATGTTTTGAAGTAGTCTAAGAGACCAGAACTTTTAGTCTAAACCACGAATTAGGTTCATGTATTATCGCGATTGCTCGATATTATTATAATTGTGGAGGAATCTAATATCTAAGATAGATCTAATGAAAAGCTGGCGCACATCTTGCCATGTCCCTCAACATACTCATTGCACCTACAAATAACTCCTAGGAAATTCACCTGATCAGTAGCTGAGTGCACCTCGGACATTGAGTCCTAGATTTCTTCGCGAGTGTGCCAATCCGAAGACCGAGACACGCATCCGATCCCACGGGCGTAGCTGGGTTCCCACCCGATACATCCTTCCGTGAGGCATCTGAGTGACCCCCACGACCGAGCGGGCCACGCCCGACTTCATCGGGGTCCCATAGGCGAATTCTACCTCCGTCCTGTACAGGTTCGCCGCCGAGGAAGTCACATCCAGGATCGTCTGTTGCCGGTGGAGACGATCCCCGTACGTCGGCCCCCAAGATGGGCGAATCGTCATCCCCCATCCGGTCGAACCGCCCCCAACCTGTACCACCCCTGAAGCGCCCCACTCGGTAAACCCCTCGGCGGTATGCATCACCAACCCCTGGGTCCGAAGCTCCGCCTTGACCTGTCCCGACGCAAACCGCACCCCGCCTCCAAGCTCCAACCCGGTTCCCGTCTCGGCATGGCCCCCATCCTGCCGCACATTCGCCTCCACATACGGACGAATCTTTTCATGAACCCTTAATACCCCCTGAACCCCCACACGGACACGGATCACCTCCCCACGAACCTCATATTGGTCCACCTCGGCCTCCGCCACCAGCACATCCCCATGCAGCGTCCATCCAGCCCTACGGGTGGATCTCCATGTCCCCTCCACGCCTGCCGCCCCAAAGACGGAGACCAACCGCCCCTCCAAGGGCGCCACTTCCGTCTGCCCACGACCATACCCTAACGCGAGCCATGCCTCCCAATCCACCCACTGAACCGAAACATACGGAACCACCTGGGTCAAGGAGCTCTGCACCTGCCCCGATTCCGCCAACCTCCGATACGATCCCTCCCCCAAACTGTGGGTCACCAGAAGACCCGTCCTCCATCCGCTCGGCCAACGATAATCGGTCCCCAGCATCGCGGTCGTGACCTCGCCCCGCAGATTCAGCGCCTCCTCCCCACGCCCATGGAACCGCGTGAACGCGCCTTGCCCCCATACGCTCAGCCAGCCCCGATCGACTCCTTGTTCTTGTACTACCCGACACCCCGCCAACAACTCGCCCAGGGACGGCCTCCAGCGTGACCGCGCCCCCCAGAGTTGAACCAATCCCATCCGCTCCGCAGCCCTGCACGAGGAGCTCGTTGGACGACTCCGCAATCCCTCCACCACCTGGATCGTAGAGGTCCGCACAAATCGTACGGCATGGGCCCGCATCACCTCCACCTCCGGCGAGGGACTCTCCTCCTGAATCGTTGCGACCGCCATCGCTTTCTCAATCGTTCCCTCCGTGGTGTGCTCCAAACGCATCCCAAACGTCTTCCCCTGCCAAGGCACCCGCCCAGGAACCAGATCTACCTCAATCGTTTGCTCCCATTCGCCCGGGGCAAACGTCAGTACCCCCATGATGGCATGATAGTCCTCGCCCGCACGGGCCGTCTGATCCTCCGTACGATAGTGCACCCGAACGCTCGTCTCACTCGGAGCGGACAACTGTACCGTAAACTGAACCCGCTCCCCCCTCATCACGGCATCGTCAATCCGAACCGCCAGGGCACGCGCCGCATCAAAGATCGTGACCTGTCCCTCGGGGCGCGCAATCGATACCTGCCCTACAGGCCGCGCATTCGCGATCCGTACGGTAAACTGCTCCTCCTGCTCCGCGATCTCATCCGGAATCAGTTCAATCTGGATCTGCCCCGCTCTTGAGCCTGGATCAAAAATGACAAGCCCCCGAGAACGCACATAATCCTCCCCCGAGGTGGCGGTGCCCGCCACGGTTTCATAACTGACCGTGATCGGGACCTCGGTCGACCGGTTGAGCTCGACCCGCAAATCCACACGCCCCGCACGCTCCTGCGCCTCCGCATCATATATGGAAATCGTGACGGGCATCTGATCGGTAATCCGAAGCGCCAACTCGGCGCGCTTCCCATCATAGCCTCCCCCAAAAGCCGTGTGGAGCACAGTCAGGGTTTCATCGTCGAGATCCCGATCCTGCACCGCCTCGACCGTCACCTTCTGAGGAACCTCCCAGTTGGAGGAATGGAACCGCAGGGACATGGGCGTCAGCGTCGCCTTTCCCTCATCCCCACGTAGCGTTACCTCCACCTCGGACGTGGGCTCGGACGTCAACACCACCGTATAGGTGCCGACCGGCCCCCTTTCCGTAATCTCCAGAGACGCGCGATCCAGTCGAATCCCCTTCAAATCCGTTTCTCCTATGGTGACCTGAACCTCGCCAGAAATCCCCGTATATTCCCCGCCAAGGGCGGTCAAGGTCAGCGTTTCCACCAGGTCCTGCTCGGCATCGTCATCTTCTTCCGCCAACACGCGCACGCGTTGGGGGGTGGCCCAGGTTGAAGGCGTAAAGATCAGCTCCTCTGGATCTCGGGTCAGCTCCGGATTCGTAAAGGCAGACATCACGACCGTGACCGAGCTCAGTGGCTCGGTGGACAAGGCAACGGTAAACGCGCCCTCAGCGCCTTCGCGCACCGGGAGCTCCTGAGGGTGGATCACCAAATTCTCCACCCCCGTATCCAGGACCGTCACCTTTACCTCGCCAGTGACATGGTCATAGCCGCCTCCACTGGCAGTCAAAGAGAGAGTCTCGGTCTCATTACGCGTATTATCATCCGGCGCTGCCGAAACCTTCACAGATTGGGGATCATCATAATTGGATGCACTAAACATGAGGGTTGCAGGAGAGCGAGAGAGAGCGGTATTGGTAAATATTGGAATCATTACCGTGACTTCGCCGGTTGGCTGCGCCGCTAACCGTATATCAAAAAAATTACTTATAGGCTCACCTTCCGCCACAGTGATGCTCTTCGGATTAATCTCCAGCTTTGGCTCGTCGTCATCGATAATCGTCACAGAGACTCGCCCCCGTTCAAGGTCATACCCACCCCCACTGGCCTCTAAGAGGATCTCTTCGGAATCATTCACGAAATCATCATCATGTCCTGCGATAAGTGTGACCTCTTGGGATACATTCCAATTATTGGCTGTAAAGGTCAGACTGGGTTTGTCCGCTGTAAGAATTCCAACCCTCCGAGGAATACTGACCGTAACATCGTTATTCCCAAAATCCCCCAGAGGAGCTTCCGAAAGCTGCACCTCAAACGTACCTCCTATGGGATCTCCTTCTTTGATCGTAAGTGCCGACGGAGCCACGATGAGCCCAGGATCATCGTCATCACCTATCGTGACGGCAATCCGTTGTTTAGTGCTCTGTTCTACAACCGCGATTATTATATCCACTTGATCATCCACATTATCAAGATCATGCGCGGCAGTATATAAACTATGAATAGGATTAGAGTAATAGCAAAACCTATCAAAACCCTGACAATTGTTATATTTTCTCCATGAGTTTGCCCAGAGTGTGAAATTTACAGGATCTACAGTCAGATCTGTTCCTGTAAATCCACTCAAAGTAACTACAAGATCCCTGTTTATTTTACGGTTTGAACGCAGACGATATGGACCAGCTTGTATGCTCTCTCCCTCTGGAATATATTCATCAAACGGCCGTCGATCTGTAATGGTAATCTCAGCTATATATTTGAGACCATCATATCCTCCCCCTGATGCCGTGAGGATGAGCGTTTCCCTGTCATCCGTGTCATCATTGTCCAAATTTGTGGCTATTTTCAGAGGTTGAGTTTGTTGCCACGTGTCAATTGGAAATGTTACAGCTTCACTCTCTGGAACCAAATCCGTCCCCTGATGCCCTGAAATCATAAAGGTAACCTCCCCCGTGGGTGGAGCCAAATCTGGTAAAAGCCAAACACTGTAGCGAATGTTCTCGCCTTCTCTAACCGTTCGGGGAGGCAATGTCCATGGAATTTCGTCGTCCAGGATCTCAACCGTCAACTCTTCTGAGCTCGTATTTCCTCCCGAATTCGTAAAAGATAACGGAATCACTGACTCATGGATCGCATCATTATCATGGTTTGCCGCCAAGGTTACCTCTTGCGCTATATTCCAGTCTAGATTCGTAAAGGTCAACTGATTCGGGCTTACGCTCAGATCTGTGTTCTCATACCCCGTGATCGTTACGGTCACGTCCGCTGAGGGCTGAGAACTGAGAGTCCATAAAATCCCCCTTGAATTCCCCTCCAGGATGGTTACAGACTCTTGAGATTGGCTTTCTTGTCTGAGGGATATCCAATCCTGCCCCCTGTATATTATAAGAGATGCTGATTTAAGTTCATTGTTTGGGTCTTCAATGCGGTGAAGATGTGTCCATTGGTTGAGAGGTTTTGAATTTCAACTGGACCCATCGGAGCGTTTCGGATACTCCATACGTTGAACCGGTTTGCATCATTCAAACGTGGGTCTCTCCCTGGGAGCCACCTGACGCCCCCTGCGTCTTGAACGCCTGGGGGGGAACTGTGCCCCAGGGGGAACCATGATCTACATCCAGTAGAGAGTGTGTGCCGTTGAGCACCGATACAGGGGCAGATGAACGTCATGGCGACCCACAAAACTTACCCCTAAAGATACGGAAACCATGACAGAAAAAAATCGCTACACGAGGTTCGCCGGAGTGGATTGGGGCTCGGAATCTCATCAGGTCTGTATTCTGGACCGAGAGGGCCAGGTCCTCGGAGAGAAGGCATTCTCCCACTCCGGAGAAGGGTTCCATCAAATGATGGACTGGATGAGGGACACCGCAGGCTGCGATCTGACCGAGATTGCTACCAGTATAGAAGTTCCACATGGTCCGGTGGTGGAGAGTTTGATGGAGCGCGGCATTCCGGTATTTTCCATCAATCCGAAGCAACTGGATCGATTCCGGGATCGGTTTTCGCCGGCCGGAGCCAAAGATGATCGTCGGGATGCGCGGGTACTTGCCGATGCCCTTCGCACGGATCCTGACCGTCTGCGTGCGCTGGATCCAGAGGATTCGGACATCATTCCGTTGCGAGAGTGGTCCAGGATGGAGGCGGAGTTCACCGCCCAGCGTACCCGCCTCATGCATCAACTCCGAGCACAGCTCTGGCGCTACTTCCCGCAATTCCTTCGCCTCAAATTCCGTCTCGATTCTCCCGTATTGATGGCTCTGTGGACCCTCATTCCGACCCCCGCACGCGCTCGGAGAGTTCGACTCAGTTCAGTACAAAAAGTGCTCAAAGAACATCGGATCCGGCGCCTGAGCGCCGAGGAAGTCCTGCAATTCTTGCGGGCGAAGCCCCTCACGGTTGCCGACGGGGTGGAGCAAGCCGCGACCCAGCACATCCGACTCGTTCTGCAACAGCTGGAACTCCTTGGGAAGCAGATCCAGGAGATCAAACAGAACATCGAATCCATTCTGGGTTCGCTCCATCAAAATCCACCCTCTCAGGAGATCTGCGAACCTGAAAACGCATCGTCTGGGCAAGCCCCCTCGTCCAGATCTGCGCCACCAGATGTAGAGATCCTGTTATCGATCCCGGGAATCGGAAGCTCGGTCGCAGCCACCCTTCTCTCGGAAGCCTCCTCGGCGATCCAAGCACGGGATTACCAGGCACTGAGATGCTTGTGTGGCACCGCTCCGGTCACCAAGCGATCGGGAAAAAGACACAGGGTCGTGCAACGAAAAGCCCATCATGCACGGTTGGCAAATTCCGTCTATCACTGGAGTAGAGTCTCCACCCAGCGTGACCCCATCAGTAAAGCCAAGTACAAAGCCCTGAGGGACCGAGGACATAAACATGGACGATCGCTCCGATCGGTGGGAGATCGACTACTTGCCGTCGCCTGCGCAATGCTCCGAGATCAAACCCTCTATGATCCCAGCCGTCAAACCATGGCGTCCCGTACCTCGTAAACTCTGCCTCTCCAACCTTTCTTGGATGCAAAGCAGGATCGTGACGAAACGGAAACTTCCAGGGCAAAAGAGGAGCCTACGTCTAATTCGGATCCACTCGCTCGCGTCCTTTTGCGTAGTCGGATACGATGAAATCAGAGTGCTCGGGACCGAGGAGTTTATACCAGCCCACGCCAAAAATCGCTTCCATGGAAGAATACACAAAAAATATTTTAAAATTTATTGGTTTTTATTTGCATAAATGGTAGAGAGTCCCCCCCCCCCCATTTTTCCGCAGAATGGCCGTTTGATCTTGCCCTAAATGGCCAATATCTGAATTCCAGACAGGCCCGATCAGTGCGTTAGAGATAAAATCGTTAGACTCATCCTCAAAGGGCATATCAGGAAGCCGAAACAGATCCACTCCCCCCATGTCCCAAGACCATAATTCTAGTCCTTTCTCATCATGCCCAGCAAAAAACTCAATCCGAAAATCTCCAAGATCTTTATGATCTTCTCCTGAGATTTCTATACTAGACGAGTATTCGTTCTCCTGAACGAGTTGGACTGATGCCTGACCAAAAACCACGGACGGAAGAAACCATAGAAACCACATCCCAACCCTCAGAGCTCCTCTGGGGCGGATCACAAAGCCCTCTTTTCTATCCTTAAAGTAGAACCCTTGCATTTCCTATGGAATCTCTTGCAAAACCTCTAATTTGTAAGGCGTTTGAAAAAAACTTTAACTTTTGAACACGGACTGTAACTGTTTAAATGGAAGAGAAGTAACCTTTATATCCTCATCATTGTTCCTTTCAAAGAAAAAAATGCCGGTATTCCTTCCTCGCATAGAACTAAGGGCGTACCCTGCATTTTATGAGGGATGCGAATAAAGTATATGTTGTGAGTTGGGTAGGGTGTGTGTGACAAGATATCATTAGACTTGAAGATTGATGGTTACGACAGATAAAGCTACGCCGGGAAACCTTCCGGTTCTATTATATCTTATTCGCCTGAGCCTCTTGTAAAACATCTGGACCGGGGTATTTTTGGGAAATTCCCGACCTCTGCACCTCCAATTCGGGTAATTTAGATCGCCTTTTGGGAACTTGGTCAAGTTATTATTTTTCTGCCTCAAAACCCACCAGATTGATCCTTATTTCGGGGTTAAACTCAATACTGTTGAGATTCAATCAACCAAATAAGATTCTTCCCGTCTTTTTAGTGTATGACGTTTCCACAGATAGTAAATCACTGGAATCACGATAAGCGTCAGCAATGTTGAGGAAATCATGCCCCCTACCATTGGAGCTACAATTCTCTTCATTACCTCTGATCCGGTCCCCGTCCCCCACAATATGGGCATTAACCCGGCCATGATCGTGAGGACGGTCATCATCTTGGGCCGCACACGATCCACTGCTCCTGCAATGATCGCATTGTAGAGATCCTTTAATGAATTCATCTGCCCGCGCTCTTTTCTTTCTCGATAAGCCTGGTTCAGATAAATCAGCATAATTACACCCGTTTCAGCCGCAACGCCAGCAAGCGCGAGAAAACCTACGCCGACTGCCACACTGAAATCATAATCCAGCACGTAAAGCAGCCAGATTCCGCCAACCAGTGAAAAGGGCAAAGACAGCATCACAATCATACTTTCGATGATGCTTTTAAAATTCATATACAGTAATACGAAGATGAGCAGTAATGTGATGGGAACCACCAGTTGGAGCCGCTGCCGTGCGCGCTCAATATATTCGTATTGACCACTCCAAACGATACTGTATCCCTCAGGAAATATCATTTCTTTATTAATGGCCGCACGAGCCTGTTCAACATATGTGCCAATGTCAATATCACGAATGTCAACATAAATCCAGGAGGTCTTGCGTGCATTCTCACTCTTGATCACCGGCGGACCTTTCTCAATACTGAAATCAGCCACATAGCTGAGTGGAATCTGAGCCCCCGTCGGAGTAGGAATCAGAACTCGATTCAGTGCCGGCAAATTGTCACGCAATTCTCGGCTATATCGAACATTCACCGGATATCGCGCAAGCCCTTCCACCGTCTTCGTCACATTCATCCCTCCGATCGCAGACATGATCACATCCTGTACATCCCCGACGGTGAGTCCGTGACGAGCAGCCTCTTCACGATTGATGGTGTAATCAAGAAAGTTCCCCCCTACTGCTTTATCCGCAAATGCGCTCACCGTTCCCGGCATCTTCTGCACAATGGCAGCAATCCGTTGACTTAAATCTGAAAGAACTGTCAAGTCCTCTCCCATTAACTTGATGCCCAGCGGGGTCTTAATTCCTGTAGAGAGCATATCAATGCGAGTCTTGATTGGCATCGTCCATGCATTTGTCAAACCTGGAAAATTGATGGACTCATCAAGTTCACGAATCAGTTCCTCCATGGTCATCCCTTCGCGCCATTCATGCTGCGGCTTGAGTGTAATAATGGTCTCCAGCATCGATAAAGGAGCTGGATCGGTTGCGGTTTCCGCGCGTCCAGCCTTTCCCATTACATGTTCAACTTCAGGAAAACTTTGAATGATTTTGTCGGTCTGTTGTAGCACTTCTTTGGCTTTGGTAATGCTGATGCCGGGATCTGTTGTAGGCATATAGAGAAGATCACCTTCATTTAACGGTGGCATGAATTCGCTTCCCAGATTTCTTATTGGATAGATCGTTGCTGCGATCATCAGAATCGCGACGATTATCGTGAGCCATCTAAACCGCAGTGCCCCCTGAATAATGGGCAGATATGTTCCAATCAACAGTTGACTGACTGGGTTCTTTTTTTCGGATCTAATTCTGCCACGAACAAAATATCCCATCAGAACCGGAACAATCGTAATGGATAACAGAGCCGAAGCTGCCATCGCATACGTCTTTGTGAAAGCCAAGGGACTAAATAGCCTCCCCTCCTGTGCCTGAAGCGTGAACACAGGTAAAAATGAGAGCGTGATAATGAGTAATGAATAGAAAAGTGCTGGCCCCACCTCCTTGGAAGCATCCACGACAATGCGCCAGTGATCCTTTTTTCCCGCATCCTGCTCAAGATGTTTATGAGCATTTTCTACCATTACAATTGCAGCATCCACCATAGCCCCAATCGCTATCGCAATTCCACTGAGCGACATAATATTCGCATTCAGGCCCTGCATGTACATCACCAAGAACGCAATGAAAATCCCTACTGGCAAGGTAATAATGACGACAAAGACACTTCGGATATGTAACAGAAATAACATGATCACCAATGCGACAATGATGCTTTCTTCCAACAGTTTTTCTTTGAGATGATCAATGCCTCGTAGGATCAGGCCACTGCGGTCATAGGAGGTTTGGATCGTGACCCCATCTGGCAACCCCTTTTTTAATTCTTCCAATTTTTCCTTTACCGCATCAATCGTCTTGAGAGCGTTTTCTCCGTAGCGCATCACAACGATTCCGCTAACTACCTCCCCTTCCCCATTCCAGTCCGTGAGTCCCCGTCTTAATTCAGGTCCCAGATGGACATGAGCGATATTACGAATGAGGATTGGAGTACCGTTCTCGTCCACGCCGACGGGGGTATTTTCCACATCCCTGATGGATTGGATATATCCGAGCCCTCGCACCATGAATTCGGTTTCCCCCATCTCAATCAGACGACCCCCAACATCGCTGTTGCTTCGTTGCAGAGCAGTGCGTACGGTCGACAGAGATATATTATAGGCCAGAAGCTTATTTGGGTCTACCTCCACCTGATACTGCTTCACATACCCCCCGACGGAAGCCACTTCAGCTACGCCTGGTACGCTCATCAGTTCGTAACGAAGAAACCAGTCCTGAATGGAACGCAATTGCTGAAGATCGTGACCGTAATCGCTTTCAAGTACATACTGAAACACCCACCCTACACCCGTTGCATCAGGGCCAAGCGTTGGGGTAATTCCATTGGGTAATCTATCCGACACATAATTCAGGTACTCCAATACGCGACTTCTTGCCCAATACAGATCCGTTTCATCTTCAAAGATGATGTAAACAAATGACGAGCCGAAAAATGAATACCCCCGTACGACCTTTGCGAAGGGGACCGCAAGCATGGCTGTCGTGAGAGGATAGGTAATTTGATCTTCAACGACCTGTGGAGCCTGCCCTGGATATTCGGTGTGAATAATGACCTGAATATCACTCAAATCAGGAATGGCATCTACTGGCGTTTGAAATAGAGCATAGACTCCTGCAGATGCAAACAGTAAGGTAAGCAGAATGACTAAGAAGCGATTCTTTACAGACCCCTCAATAATTTTTTCTAACATGATGAACTTGATTGAGAACTCAGGAACGTCGGAAAAGAATCACCAAATACTAAGATGATCTCCATCAATGATGCATATGCTCTGCCGGCGTGGCCGGATCAGAAAACACCTCAGATTCCCCATTTTCAGGAACTGATCCCGGAAATGTCTGCCCCTGAAGCATGTTTTGAATTGCTTCTTGCAATCGACTCTCGCTGTCTAACATGAACTGCGCCGAAATCACAACCTCCTCACTCCCCTGCAGTCCATTGAGGATTTGAATATAGTTGTTATTCGGCCCGCCTTCAGCACCAGTCACGACCTCGCGAGGCTCAAATCTCCCTTCACCACGGACAACAAAGACGATCGCGCGTGCTCCCGACCGAATGACTGCCTCGGATGGCACTACAACCGCATCCGGGACCACCCTTCCCTGGAGTTGTACATTGGCATACATACCTGGCTTTAAGTCTAGGTCTGGATTCGAAAAAATCAAACGTACATGAACATCACGAGCCCTTTCTCGCAGATAAGGATACACATAGGACACCCTACCGATATAGGTCTTGCCCGGCAAATAGGATAATTGCATCTCAACCGCCTGCCCATTACTGATCCAGGGAACTTCGTTTTCATAGAAACTGGCATGAACCCATACCGTCCGTAAATCTGCGATCCGAAACAAATCTTCTCCGACTTCAACATGCGCTCCTTCAATGGCATTCCTTTCCACGACGACTCCCGTAGCGGGTGCAGTCAGGACAATCGTCTTTCGAACTTCACCGGTTTCTACCAAATGTTCTATTTCCGACTCAGGAATATCCCAGTATTCCAGGCGAGTACGTGCAGACGTCAATAATTTCTCTGCATCCTCTCTGATCGAAGGAATACTGCTCTGGGATACTAGTTCTAAATTTTTTAATGCCAATATATATTCCTGTTGCGTCGTGACCAATTCTGGCGAGTAGATCTCAAGAAGTGGGTCACCTTTCTGAACCTGATCTCCTACAAAGTGGACATGGAGAATCTCAATCCAGCCGGATATCTTGGTATTGACCAAATAGAGCTGTTCTTCATCGTATTGGACCTCCCCAACTGTGCGTATCGTGCGGGTAAAATCTAACTGTTGAACCTGACCGGTTCGAACCCCCATATTCTGCACCGTGGTAGGGTCAATGGAGATCATATTGTCAGATTCTTTTTGATCCTCCTCTTCATAGACGGGAATTAGATCCATTCCCATTTTTGACTTGCCCGGGAGGTCATATATTTCAGAGGGATCCATGGGAGCTTGCCAATAAAGAACCTGCCTCTCATCAGATACCGACAATGAAGAGGATTCCGACTCTATATTGTCCGTTGAAACTCGTCCGAGAAAAAACCCACCTGCAAGGACAAGGACAAAAAGGATCGGAATCCATGCCTGTTTGAAATGCTGTTGCACGTTCATGAAAGTTGAGGATTTGTGAATAATAGTAGAGATACCTAGTAGGTAATCAGATCTGTAAGTGAATCGATACCGAGTGCCCGTTCAAGTGCAGCAACCACCAATAGATATTGGGTAACGGTGGCGTCAAAACTCATCTGGAGCGAGAACAATGTGCGCTCTGAGTCAAGTAGATCCAAAAAGTCCGTACCTCCCGTTGAATAGGAACTGAGCGTGGCCTGGAGTGCGGTTTCCGCCTGAGGGATCAGGGCTTCCTGAAAAAGCTCCAGCTGCCGCACTTGTTCGCGCAATTGATGCGTCAGATCCGCAACCTGGGTCGTAATGGTGGTGCGAAGAACTTCCTGATGTACACGAACATGGCTACGACGCATACGTGCTTCTTCTAACTGAGCCCGTTGTCGATCATGCTGTAATGGGATATATATCGTTGCACTAATTCCGAGAGCATCACGACCTGTAGCGGTTGATAGTACATCCGTCTGGGCAATGTCAAAATAAGTGATCCCGAACTGGAAATCCGGTCGAAACTGTTTTCGTGCCAGTGCAATTTCTTCGTTTGCCCGTTTTTCCTTCGTTTCAAGTGCACTTATCTCAGGTCGTTGATCGAATGCTACCTCAAGTAACTCAATTTCATCCAATTGGATGAAATTGGGAGATTCAACGATAACGTTTGCTTCTACAGGTATGTGGCGATTCAGCAAATTGGATAGAGTTTTGATTGCTGAGTATCCTTCCGTGGATAATTCAAGTTGTAGCTTGAACAAAGAATTTTTCTCCAACTGGGTTTTCAAGATCGCCTGCTGTTCTCCAGCACCTACTTCGTATCGCGTCGCTGCAATTTCCTCGAATTCTTGAAGCCTCTCCTTGAAGGCAAGAATGCGTAATTCCTGCTGCTGGATCTGATGAAGCGTGAAATAGGCGTTCTTGACCTGAAATAAAAGATCTTCTTCCAAGATCAAGGTATCAAAGCCTTTGACCTCTGCCGTTTGATCTGCGATAGAAGACTGGAGCCTTAATTTTCCAGGGTACGGGATTCTCTGTTGTATACTCCACTGGCTACGTTGAGCACCGCGTGCACTTAATACCGGAGCTGGTTGATAAGTGATTCGCACCGATGGATCGGGAAACGCAGATACTTGGTCGCTTCGAAATGCTAGTGCCTGCGCTTCCAATTGTGATGCTTGCAACGACAGGTTATGTGCACGTACTTCTGCTAGAAGATCTCCCAGACGTAGCAATGTATCGGGTGGAACCTCAGACAAGCTCTGACTTCGGACTTGTAAAGGTAAAATAAGTAGGAACAACAGGCTGACATAAATTATGTCAGTGGATTGGATTGACTTCATGACTTCCTGAACAATGGGTCTAATTGTGTATCAACACGAGGGGGTGTAATTCTACCCCCTGAAACAGTACAATTAGAAGCCTATCAGATCAGGAATGTGCCGAAAAAAGCTTGTCGATCAGCAGCGAAAGGGCGGGCAGAAGATTGTGGCAGTTGGATGGACCCAAATACTCTTTCCTTGAAATCTTCCCTATATAAGGGACTGAGAAGGCGGGGAAAGGCTATGTCCGTAAATGAGGTTCGTGAAAATTCAGAAAATCCAGAAACTGCTATGACGGGTGGCACTGCCTGAATGATACAACAGGGCACTGCATACTGAGAACAGGGCACTGATTCCGCCGACAAGGGATCAGGCTTAGATGAACAGGGGGAATTATGTCCGTCCGTGGATGCATGAGAATGTACTTCTTTCAAGTGATGTTCCATAGACTCTTGTGAGCTACGATCATCCAGTGAACAAGTCATCTGAAACATATGCCCCGCCGTACTGAGCAGTAGATTTACACCCAGCACCATAGCAAAGATCCTACGGATTTGTACCTTGAACATTATGATCCAAAACAAGAGACTGTTCTTGGCTATAAAGTTAGTGAAAATTTTTCTGTTTCACATGCCTGACATTTCCTCGCCCTAAAGGATGAGCTTCCTACTTCACGGACTATCTGCCAAATAAATTGCTGAGAGTGCATTGCGCTTGGATTTTAAGTTTAGTTACGGATCTCATCCCGCTTGCAAAACACTACGTATCTTTCTTCTTTTCCCATGCTACTTCTTGGTGACCATGAAATCACGTTGAAATATGTGTGGAACCAGATGCAAAACAGGAAGCACCCAATCAAGCCGTAAACCTCGAAAGAATAGTATCAGAAAAAAATCAACCAAAACTGGAAAAAAGGGAATTCCATATCTTGGCATAAGCAAAAATGTTGAACTTGGGATACGTAGATACGATGCCCCTACATTCGTCTTGGTAGGCTTAACTCCACTTCAGATAAGGAAGGTAAACGTCAATTCGGTAGTTTTGTAGTCGGAAAAACACGACAAACTCATAGCCCAATCTGGAGACCAATCCGATTGACTGTACCAAAGACTCCAAAGTCGGTGTAAGCATAATCCGCACCGATATGAACATTCCTCAATTCATACTGGAATCCTACCCCAGCACTGAACCCCTGCTCTTCACTTACCCCAAGCTGCTCAAATCCCCCTCCCTCTTCACTATTCAATCTCTCTGCTAGTGCATTCCATCCTTCAAAGGGGCTGTACTGATTCTGTGTGTAGGAATCCCAGGCATTTGTCCCATCCCAGGGAACCTCTGGATCCAAAAACGGGCGAATAAACCAGCTGTCACAATCTCCTTGCGTGGTTGGATAAGTACACTTGTTCAATGACTGTCCACCCAGCCCGTTAAATGCCTTCGACTGAGGTGGCTCATAGCGATAAAGTGCATCCACAGTGTAACGAGTTCGTGAGGGATCCTTCGTGGTAACATTCACGATTCCGCTCCGTACGTTTCCGTACTCTGCGTTGAACTCGCCCGTTTGTATCTGCACTTCCTCCACGGAAGTATAACTGATGCTGGAAATTGGATTCTGATGCCTCCCTGTGCGCAAGTTCATACCATCCACGAGAAATGCAACCTGATTAAATCCACCTCCTCGAATACTTAGTCCAGGCTCAATCCCCTCCTACAAGTCAAGTACTTCAACAATCCCGCCAACTGGGAGATCTTCAAATGATTCTGAACTCAGTCTGGCCAAGTTTGCAGAAACATCCAACTGCACGATGGGGCGCTCACTGGTGACCACAATTTCGCCCATTCCAATCGCTTCCTCAGTCAGCTGAATATCCTTAGTAGTCGTCAGCCCGTAGACACACGAACCCCTTCAACCCGCTGAGTAACGTATCCAACGAAAGAAATTACCAATGTATATGTCCCCGGTCGGACATTGTTAATAAAGAAATAACCATCCACTTGCGTGGCGGCTCCTTGGGTAGTCCCTTCGATGGTGACACTGGCACCAGGAACCGTTTCTCCTGTACCAGCATCCGTGATGACACCACGAATTTTGCCCTGCTGGGCTAGTGATGCTGGCACGAAAAACATCATCAATGCCAGAAAACTCAGTAACTGTTTGAATCTCATGGTGAATCCTCGTTTATCTGTACGTGCTAATCCTCAACCCATCTAGTGTGAATTGAAGCCTTGTCTATCGACATTTCGTTTTATTGGAAGCGCTTCACGGTTATACCGAACCACATTCTTTATGTAAAGAAAGGGAATTATTGTAGAATATTACGCAAAAAGACAAACACTTTTAGAATTAGTTTGCACACTTACCGACACAATAGGATAGACTGTGAATCTACTCTATTGCTTACCATACCATCAACGTAGACTTGATATCATGCCTGTAAAGGCTTCTGACAATTCCAATCAAGACTGTTCCTATCGGGGAATAGAGTACCGTTTATGTTCGGGTACGCAGTATAAGGCTATGCTATTACATGGATTGATTGGTGCGTGTTTGTATGTGTGGAATGTGATCCTGAACCAAATCAACAAGGAAGTTGGAGATCAGGATACTGAAAACCCTTCCACCTCTTTTATTCGTTACTTAAACGATACCCAATCTTGCGCAAGGAAACGAGTTGGTTATCTACGTACTCATCTGCTATTGTTCGTGATACATTGAAAGGACAGGCAGAGGCTTGGCAGGCTTTCTTCACGGGATTACGTGACCACCCTGCGTTCCACAACAAGTATCAATACAAATCGTTCACGGTTCCCAAAGATGTCTTTACGATTGTGAACGATAGTGTGTACCTTCAAAAAGTTGGCTGGATGAAGCTTCGGAGGAAAGGCGGAAACCCATATCCTGATGCAGAGTCGATTGAAGTGACGGTGAAGAAAGACGGCAGGTACGGGAAGAGGTGCGTACTCTATAAAGTCTATCTACCAGAGAACGTAGATGATGGCAAAGAGATTGGCATCGACCTGAACACCTATACTATCTCGTATTCCTCAACGGATGGTGAACAAGGCATGGTGCCTTTACCTGATCTATCCAAGAAAGAAATTAGGATCCGCAGGTATCCACGTAAATTAGCCTGTCAGCAAAAAGGATCTGGACGATCCAATCGGACGAAACGGAAGATCAATAAATGGAAGCGAAAACAGAAGAATTGCAGAGTCAATGCGGCTCATCAGCATAGCCGGAAACGGTCCAACAAGGCCTATACGTTGAAACGTGAAGACTTGAAGATCAAGAACATGTCCAAGTCTGCTAAGGGCACGGTGGAGAGCCCTGGAACCAATGTGAAGGCAAAAGCAGGGTTAAACCGCGTCATTCTCAACTCTGGATGGAGTAGGTTTAATTCCTATTGCGATTACAAGTTTGGCAGGGTTGTACATGTAGATCCGAAGTATACCAGTCAACGCTGTAACCAGTGTGGACATGTGGATAAAGACAATCGCAAGACGCAAAGCAAGTTCAAGTGTATGGCATGTGGCCATACAGATCTAAATGCATCTGCGAATGTGTTACAGGCCTCCGGGATTGGGGCATCTGCACGTGGAGGAGCGTTTCCGTCAGGAACTCCTATGAGCCGTGAAATGGATACGAAACAGGTAGGTGTCAAATAAATGCGTACTCACGTATATAGGTTGAATAAAAAGCGGGGCGCAAATTCGTATGTTGCTCTGCTTCTCATTCAACCTATATCCAAATATACCACCGTGTTTCTATTGGTTTAGATGCCCACACCAGAAACGGTGTTCTCGGAACGATTGATGCAGACGGGAATGTGGTGTCGGTCGACGATGTTCCTACCTCAGAGACGGGCTTGATTCGTTATGTGAAGGCTTTGCCTGCCACGTTTAAGCATTTGGTGCTAGAGGAATCCAGTTTGGCGGGCTGGATCGCCGGAATTCTGGCGCCTCATGTAACGGACTTGATCGTGTGTGATCCGGTACAACATGCATGGATCCGTCGTGGAGGAAACAAAGATGATGTACGGGATTCTCTGAAACGCGCACGCCTGCTTCGGTTAGAGGAACGGAAACCGGTTGATCCACACCGTGTCGACTTCAAAATTGTCGCACAGCAATATTTGTCGATCACGAATGAGATGGTCTCCTTGAAAAACCAAATCAAAGCCAAATATGATCAGGGTGGCATTTTAAATTTGGTATCCCGCAAATCTCATCGGTGCTCCTATTTGAAGCACGTCAAGTCCGAGGCGATGAAACCGGTGATCCTGAATTTCTATGATCCGCTGGATTCCATGGTGCGTATTCGCGAAAATGTATTGTCGCTGATGCAGAAAATGGGAACGAAGTATGAAGAAATTAAGCCGTTTCAGCGCATTCCAGGAATGGGGGGATTGGCGCACACGTGTTTCGCGCGTTCATTCAACCCCCTCATCGCTTTGCGACCAAGCAACTCCGATGGAAGTACTGCCCGTTGGGGGTTCGCGTCCGGCAGAGTGGCGGAAAGAAGTTATCTGGGGAGTGCCTGGATCGCTCTGGAGTCGGCATATTGAACGCCATCCGTACTCCATGCTGGATGTCTTCGCTGCGCACCAAGGAGCCGAACGAAATCTCCCTGTTTGATCCTGCTTCGATGAAACGTACGAAAGATCGAACCCATGCCCGGCGAAACGTACTTGCAACACTTTGGACCATCTGGAAGAAGAAGGTAGACGATCATCCAAATCTCTTTTCTCCACCACCTGGTTCCGCGAAAAAAGCGAAGCAATCGGACTTTCATTGTGCCTTGCGATGGATGCTTGCGGATCGGGTAGCCGGGATAGGCTCCGTTGGGAATTTCGTCTCCACCCAGTGGAACGACTCAATATATAGGATCGCAACCCGGCCTTTATGCCCGATAAGACGTTAGAGCCCATGGGACTCTCATCAACGAGTTTGGGAATGGAACAGGCCCTCTCCTCCGTCTTTGAAATCTGCACAAAGCAGAGGATTGCATCGTACAAAGAGGAAACTTCAAGAATTGTTGACCTGATGAATCGTAGATTGGTGCAGAACGCGCCCCTCAAAAAATTCACGGTTTTTGTTGACGGGAAGAGGTGCGTGTGAAACTTTTCTTTTTAAACGAATTCCACAAATTTATCACTCAACAGTAAGCAGAAATAATCAATCTATGGCTTCGCTGCGACTCATCAGAAACGATCTCCATAAGGGGCAACTTTTCCCGAATTTGATGTTCTGCGGATGATGCCTCGCATTCGACCTCAAATGCGGTTTTGCTTTCAGCTTTCGGCAATTATGTGCCTTCTCTTATGGATGTCATGCTCTTCTCCCCTTCCACCTCCAAGCCCAACCGAACAAGGAAGTATTGATGCAGCGTGGGAAATCCTTTCTCAAAGTCAAATGGATGAACTCCTCACTGCATTTGACGAGATCGTAAACTGGTCTTACATCAGACATGATCGTACCGAGAATAGGAGCGCTCATCAATACGAGTCGTTTACGAATCTTGTGATGGTTGATTCATTTGGTGCCATCACTGCATCTTCGGAGTTGGATTCTGCCGATACTCTGGATCTATCCGAGCTTGCCAGTACAATGATGCCCGTTGAGGTTCCATATTTGATGGAGCGGTTCAAAGATGACTTTTCCTACACGATACAGGAAGACACTACGTATTGGTCGCGCCCAGCATACGAGATCTCAATCCGGGCCAGACCGGGCAGTAAAGAAGTGGGAATGACTGCCTCCTATCTATATGATTCTGGTTCCAACAAATTAATCTCTGCCGATCTTCATCATTCCAGTAACACAATTTTATTTGGAGAATCTTCCCGTTACCAACTTCAACTTCGTCCTGTTGGTGCAACATGGATGCCCTATCGCTTAAGTGCTTATGTAACGCTGAAACTTCCCTTTGGACAGGAGCAAATTTTCGGTCGCGATGTCACATTCTACAACTATACCCCTCGTTCAAGAAATTAATTCTCTGCTACGCACAAAAGTACTGGGCCATCCGTTGTATTATATGGATGAAGTGCCCTCGACAAACTCATTGGCTCTGGATGCAGCTAGACAAGGAGCCAAGCATGGGACTGTATTTGCAGCAGATT
Organism: Rhodothermales bacterium; assembly: GCA_965215475.1. Taxonomy (GTDB): domain Bacteria; phylum Bacteroidota; class Rhodothermia; order Rhodothermales; family Bin80; genus Bin80. The sequence continues at coordinate 3,552,830 of OZ244061.1, read as the reverse complement.
ATCAGACAAGTGGACGTGGACGACAGGGACGTACTTGGAACGCAGATGCAGGACTAAACCTCACCTTCAGTATTATCCTTGACCTCCCAATCTCTTCCAGACGAATTGGGCTCCTGCCCCTAGCAGCATGTGTGGGAGTAGCCGATGCGATCACTGAAGTCATTGCATTCCAAAAACCTACACTAAAATGGCCAAACGATATCTTGCTGAATGGAAAAAAAGTTTGTGGCATGCTCATGCAAACCGTTGGCTCGGCCCTGACTCCTCTCATACTTGGAATCGGAATTAACGTGAATCAGACCGTGTTCCCCAAAGAATTAGACGAATCGGTAATTTCTCTCATGCTTGCGACCGGGCAACTGATCGACCGAGCAACTTTGATGGCATCGATCTTATTGAATCTGGAGCGAAACCTGGAAGTATTGATTACCGATCCTTCCGCCATCCGAAAAAGTTACACCAACGATCTTGCCTGGGTGGGGAAGCCTTGTAGAGTTGTTGGCTCGGGTGAAGAGATCTCTGGGATTCTCATGGGTATTGAAGAATCTGGAGCATTAATTTTGGAAACCAGTATTGGATATCGTACAGTTTATGCAGGAAATGTCTCGCTCCGTATGGTTGACGATTGATATCGGGAACAGTGCCATCAAGATGGGCCTGTTTGTCAAAGATCAACTCTTGAAAACAGCAACCGAAGCTACGGTTGAGAAAGCTTTGGTACGTATTAAAACATGGACTTCTCAAACCCCTCCATGCCGTATTGGGATAGCGAGCGTCGTCCCCCAACAGTTCAAGAAGATTGTCTCTTCAATTACCGAATGTACGGATGCCTCAATATTTGAGGTGCATAGTCACGCTGTTTTGCCACTTTATATCCAGTATACTCCTGCCGAAAGTTTAGGCCCTGACAGATTAGCTGCAGCAAGTGCCGCTTGGTATCCGGGAGGTACACCTCAGATCATTATTGATGCGGGGACCGCGATTACGATTGATGTTGTACAGGCTGATGGAGCTTTCTTGGGTGGAGTAATCTTGCCTAGCCCTACTCTCGCAAATCAAGCTTTAGCTGATTACACTGCACAATTATCTACCGTACCATTAACAATCCCAGAAAGCGCATTTGGGACATCTACAATTCAAGCACTACAACATGGACTCATCCATGGCATGATCGATGCAGTCCTTGGCGCAGTTGAGCGTATCGAACAATTTCTTGACTCTCCATCAGTTCTTACCCTTACGGGAGGTTGGCATCAGGTATTAGCCAAGTATATCCCGATCGCACAGATCAATCAAGATCTCGTTCTTCATGGCATCAAATTGCTGATGCAGCTCAATCCGAGGCCAAGGTAACATGAATTAGTCTACCCAACGTTGCCAAGAACGAAGGCTCACAGGCAAACACTGTATAAGGACCTCCCGCTGCTGCCCATACCTGTTTATAATTCAGCAAATCTCGATCCACAAACGTGGGAATCGGCTTGGGGTGACCAACTGGTGCGACACCACCAATAGCGTGACCCGTATGCTGTAATACAAAATCGGGGTGTGCACGCTGGATCGGGCCGCCAATTATGTGATCAATCAACTCTTCATCCACTTGATTACTTCCACTGACTAATATTAGAATAGGGTCATCCTTTATTCGAAAAACAAGAGACTTCACGATCTGACCGAGGGCACAGTTCAGCGCAGATGCCGCCTCTTTCGCCGTTCGGGTAGACGCTGAAAGTTGAACAACCTTGGTATTCAGTCCACGTGATGAAAGAGTTTCTTGAACATGCCTTGCCTTTGCTGGTAGATTTGCTTTCTGTTTATGCATCATGCTTTTTCCTCTGAGCTACCCTGAAAGATAATCAACGAGAAGATTCCTAAACTTCTAACGATCAAAATATTTTTGCCTCGCTTATGAATGCTCATATGTATGAAAGACTCGCGCTTTTGATCTTTCTCTGAGAGTTTGTTATCTCCCTATGAGAACGAGTCGAAACGTTTATACCGTAAATTTGGTTAAAAGCCATTATTCTTCATGATGTACGAAATAAATACCCAGCAAACGATCACTATACTTTCGGTTTAATGAGTCAGCTTTCTCTCTCAGACATTGCTAATGGACTTGATTCTCTTTTGGATGAACAAATGACTGGACAGGCTCGAATTGCTGCCCATCTAGTTGCTGCTGCAGAAAATCAAGGACTTCCTCCCTCAGAGATCATCGCAATCTTTGACAAGATTGTAGCAAAAACCGTGCTGGATGAACTATGGGTTACCGATCCAGAAGGAGTCGTCTATCTAACGACGGTTCGCGACGAAGATGGAAGTCCTATCCAGTTTAAGTTTTCTGACGATTCCGCGTCTCAACCACAGGCATCTGCTTTTTATCCACTACTGTCAGCCAATATTGACAGTAATGAATGCATCACCCAAGCTGCTCAGACTCGGGAAATCGACTGGAATATATTCAAGTATGTCGGGGTGGGTGGAGTAGATAAACCTCGAATTGTTCAGGTTGGGAATGCTCTTGCCTTTGAAGAGCAGGGACTGCTCGATAATAGCTACGCTTCACCGGTTATGACCGCCGCATTAGCAGCTTTTGGTGAACCTGAGTTGCTCTCCTCCATGTACACTTCCCGTGTAGCTGAAGTTCGATCCGTTTTTGATGCGGTCCTATCAAAGCAAATGGTTGTTCAGGCCGGACTCATTGATGCATTTTTGACGACTGCTGAAGCTTCTGGATGGTCTGTGGCAAAAACAAATAACTATCTGCATCAAATTGTTAAAACCACACCCATTTCGGAAATAGAAATTGCGACGACTGGTGGCCAAATTGTATTATCCGGTTCCGCGCCCTATGGGAAATTGCGCTATCCCGAATCTCTTCAGGCCATCAATATTGATGTAATGGACGTTGTGGATCATCCATCTATTGCACACGATGAAAACCTTCCATCAGAAAAAACCGTCACGGTTTATAGTCCTGGTCTCACAAGGATTGTGCAAATTACAACTCTCCTTGATGACAGTTCGCTGGTCTCGCCACGGTTCAAAATTCCTGAGTGAAAACGTGATTTTTGGCTGGGCTCGCAAAACATCCTGCGTGTTTTCTTTTTGAGTGCATTGCAGTACCCTTTTGGGGGCGTGGGAAGTCTATGCGACGGCATAGGGATGTGCATATACTCCGCCAATCCAGTTCAGATTGAGCTCTCATCAAACGACAAAAGCTTTTCACGTCAGCGTAAATCCCCGTGACACCTTCGTGTCCACAATCTGCTCAAAACAGCTTCGGACGGTGTGAATCAAATGTTTCTTGTGAAAATATTTGCGTGACTTCCGTTTCATTGTTGATAGAGTGTAGTGAAATGATGGAATTTGATCTGGAGTAAATACAATTAGTTCTCGCGGCTGATCTTTGGAATTAACCGTAGTCTGAACAAGAAAATTATTGCCCTGAGACTGGATCCCTAACCAGCGATAATGACCTGGCTCAGTTATAGCCAGAGCAATCGGCACGGTATTAAATCCAGATAGTACAAATGTGAAAGTGCCAGTCTCTGCAAGCGGAGTGCTAAATTGAAGAGGTTGCTGACCTGATTCCAATGACTTGGGACATAAGATGCGTGCCCAGTCGAGAGCTGCCTGAGGTCCTCCAATCTGATCTTCCAGATCTGCAATCAGATTAATGGCCTGACCTGCACTAACTGCGTGACTGAACTCTGAAATCCCTGAACGTGCAATCGGAGATGTCGGCGAATTGAATAACGACCCGAAATTGGCACTAAACAGTGTTTGAGTACCATCTCTGAAGTGAAGAGTTACAGGAGGATTACTCTGAATTGCTGATCTGATATTGAATCATCCCTGCATTAAGACCCTGAAGTTGAAAATTTTCCATGGTGCCTCGACTTGGACCAGGCCCTTGAATAATGGTGCTTACCCAGGTATGCCCCGAATGTTCGCCCCCCACAGGTATTCGTCAAGATCAAGGAAATATCTACCCTGAACTTGATATAGAACAGCATTCGCAGGAAAATTTGAGTACGTTTCCTGAACAAAAACCTGACTTTCACTGATCCTAAAATCAAGAAAATAATAATTAGTCGTGTCAAATGGATGAACGTAATGTGACCATTCTCTGATAGGTTCGCCCTGAGGACCAGTCAAAATTCTTCCCCTCAAATCCGCCAACTGCTCGCTGGACCATCCTGTTGGCCCTTGACCATAAAACCATACCGCATCTCCTTCGTCAAAACGACCGTCACCACCTCCTTGAACGAACACCTGATTTTCAATTAAATCTGGAATCCGAGAAGCACTATTGAGTGCAGGAACTGAGGCTCCACCATTACCGAACACTCTAATTTGCCGAGGATCAATGCTTTCAACTGCTGTTTGAAGCCCTGAGAGAGACTCCAGAAATGTTCGATCAATTCTGTAGATACCTGATTGTGACACTGCAATCTTGAACATGTTTCCGTCTTCAAGTACACTGCGGCTCACACTAAGATGAGGGTTGTCTAATGAGGATAGATTTTTTGCAGATTGGCCCCCTCTTGATAGTCTACTCTAATGCGCATATAACGATAACGCAAGCGTCCAAAAACTGAGGGAATATCGGTGATATGGCCTCAGTTTTTGCAAACTTGCGGAAAGGTTAATAGACGTCCCGAAATCCTGTATGACCGTCAACGGCAGGGATTCAAGTCAATCAAGGAAAAAACAACCATCCACAGGGTACTTTTTCCTGTAAATCGTAGTGAAACCTATTTTACTTCAATACATATATGACCGAACAAAATCCTGACCAAGTGGGTCAATTTACAAGGATTTCTTACTTGCTTCGCAGGTCTGAATTCACAGCAGATGAGGCCAATGAACTCACAGAACTGATCACGAACATGGCATCAGCAAACGTATTAGAGAGGATTGACACGATCCGAACTCGCTTGGAATCCAAGTTTGATGGCAACATCGCTCAATTGAACTCCAAGTTTGATTCCCAGGATTCCAAGTTTGATGGCAACATCGCTCAATTGAACTCCAAGTTTGATTCCCAGAACTCCAAGTTTGATGGCAACATCGTTCGATTGGAATCCAAGATTGATTCTCAGAATGCGAAGTACAATACCTTGATTGTAATCCTGAGTATCTTAGCAGCCACGGGGGTTCTTGGATTTTTGGCAAACATCTTCAACTGGGGGGGCTAATTTACTGGTTGCATAAATGAATATGAATCTACACGGATGCACATAATGCAAGGTGACCGTAGTGGCGAAAAAAGTAGGTTTATACATCATTAAACTTGGATTCTTTACTTCTATCTAGGTGGAATGGATCTTTATCCAGAGGCTTCTGCAACCCCTCTGATCCAGATAGCAAGATCCCCTCAGGTATTCTCAGAGCAATGTTGTATTCATACGAAAAATTCAAAAAATCAGGGTCTTCGCCCTTTATTGTGAATTAAGCCATAAATTTAGGACTTTCGAATTTTATTGTTCACCTGAATTTAAAGAATCACATGCAAAACACCTCCTCTGTTGAGAAAAGCCTAGGTGTCCAGGCACCCTGGGAGATTTTGGAAGACACCTACGATGATCAAGCCCAACGAAGGACGGTAACGTTGACCTGTACCGATCCGTCTTCGTTGACCTGTCCGAAGTGTGGCAAGGTAGGTCCCTTTTATGATCTGCGTACGGAGCGGCAATGGCGCCACCTGGATACGTGTAAATATCAAACGATTCTGGTTGCCCGGGTTCCCCGGATTCAATGTTCGGAGCATGGAGTGAAGACGGTCCGAGTTCCCTGGGCGGACGCAAGTTCCCGCTACACCCATGACTTTGAGGAGTACGTGATCGGATGGGCCAAGGAGGCAAGTCTTTTGGCGATTTCCCGCCAGTTGGGAATCGGCTGGAAGGGCATTGCCGGGATCCAACGGCGTGCGGTGGAACGGGGGAAGGCTCGAAGAAAGGAGGAGGTGGTTGCCAACATTTGTGTGGATGAGGTCGCGTACCGAAGGGGGCACAAGTACCTGACGGTTGTGTCCAATGCAGATACGGTACTGTATGTGGGACTTGGACGGGAAAAAGGCACTCTTGTGGGTTGGTATCAGCAATTATCGCCGGCTCAGTTGCAGGGAATTCGGAGTGTAAGTATGGATATGTGGCCGGCGTATATTCATGCAACCCATGCCTGCCTTCCCCATGCTGACGAGAAGATCTGTTTTGACCGGTTCCATGTCTCCAAGCACCTGGGAGATGGGGTCGATAAGGTGCGGCGACAGGAGCACAAAGAACTCCGCAAGAGTGGGAATGAGATGTTGACGGGAAGTAAATACATGTGGCTCAAAAGTCCTCCCAACATGTCCATGAAGCAGAAGAAGGCATTCCATGCGCTCCGCACCAGTACCCTACGAACGGCCCGAGCCTGGGCGATCAAGGAAACGGCTCGAAATCTATGGCATTATAAAACCCGGGGTTGGGCACGCAAGTACTGGATGAAATGGTTGAGCTGGGCCATGCGCTGCCGACTTGAACCGATGAAAAAAGCAGCTAAACTGATACAAAATCACTTATATGGAATCCTCAATGCGATCGTTCTGAAGGTGAGTAATGGCCCTGCCGAAAGCATCAACAGCCGGATCAAAACCATCAAGGTTCGTGCACGTGGATTCCGGAACAAAGACCGATTCATAGACGCAATTTACTTTCATTTGGGCGGACTAGATTTGAGCCCCAGAATCTGAAAAAAATGAATTTCTCACAGAAAAGGCTGAAGAGCCAAAAATCAAAACCATTGGGAGAGGACACAGAAGATTTGAAAACTTCCGCGTTGCGATTCCAGTGCGGAGGTTTAGACCTGCATCCACACATATCGTGATAGAACCCATATTTATTTTGTATGTTTTATGCTCCATCGTAGGTTCTCGCCGACGGAAGAGTGAGAAAAATCTACCTCCAAAAGAGCGTGATTCCATGTACGATGAAAATACAACATCAGATTCGCAAAGCTGATATCGCACGCACTTTGTTTACTCGATTCTAAGTTCATATTGTATCTTTGTATTCCTTCAGCCACTCTCACTAAACCGTAACTCCCCATAGAATTGAAGTTTATGCTTTTGTTTGCAAAATTGCAGATCATTACTCTGAAAATCTTAAATTTGATGAGCCAAAAACGAGTTAGTGGGAATTGCTGATATTACTTGCCTCTAGAGAGAACTACCGTGGTCATTGCCAAACCCTTATCAAATTCGCTGTACAATTCAGTAATATCTGGATAATATAATGCGTCGCGTCTCTTAATATCACAAATAAGTTTAATGGACGCCCCCCTGAACACATTCAAGGACAACGGAAAATTGTCGCGAAAATTCTACGAGGCAGAGTTATCAAAGCTACATCTGCGCCTAGTCATACTTCAGCGCTATATTCGTGTCAAAAAGAAACGGGTTATTGTCTTGTTTGAAGGACGAGATGCCGCAGGAAAAGGAGGAACGATCAAACGTATCACCGCCCCCTTGAATCCACGCATCTGCAGGGTCGTAGCACTACCCAAGCCTACAGATCGTGAATCAAATCAATGGTATTTCCAGAGATATGTACATCATTTACCTGCTTCAGGTGAATTAATTCTCTTTGATCGGAGTTGGTATAATCGAGCAGGAGTTGAACGTGTAATGGGCTATTGTTCTGAAGAGGAATATTGGGGATTTCTTCGAGAATGCCCCATATTCGAGCGAATGCTGATTCAAAGCGGTACGATTCTGATCAAGTACTGGTTTTCCGTGAGCGCTGTGGAGCAAGAACGCCGGTTTCGTCGACGTATAGAGGATCCAAAGCGTAGATGGAAACTCAGTCCAATGGACTTGGAATCTAGGTCTCGCTGGATAGATTATTCCCGAGCTAAAGACCAGATGTTTCTACATACAGATCTTCCTGATTCGCCTTGGTGGGTTGTGGAAGCAGATGACAAACGTCGTGCAAGATTAAACTGTATTCATCATCTCCTCTCACAAATTCCTCATGAACCTATTGAACGCAAAAAGGTGATCTTACCTCCATTGCAAACCGAACAAGGCTATATCCGACCAGCAATGGAAACGCAACGGATTGTGACCGATCAATTCGGCAGTCCAATTTCCTCAGCCCCGTACACAGAATCATGAATAGTCGAATTGAGTGCACGGGGCCGTCAATGACTAGGCCGCGCCTGAGTACCATCTGGTCGGTGCTCGGATTCATACGAATAGCCATGCCTGCATTCCGACCTTTTAGATTGTACCTGCTGAATCTCATTGCCACAATTGCCCGCCACGGGCACTATGCGACGTTTTACATTCACTCCCCTTCCGTATAGGCGTAGAAACGGTTCTGATGAATACGATGGGGTTTAAATCTATGCGCAAGTTTCAAATTTGTAGTGGATTATACTACAAAGGATGTCGTATACGAAGCTGTCGTGCGAAATGATGAATACCCCAAAATCATGCTTCATCGCATTGAACGTCTCCCTATTTATCCAAACAATGAGTAGATAAATGGCTTTTATCCCACGAAGATAGATAATATCTATACGAAAATCCCATCTACTCGGGCACGTTAAATTGGAATCCTTTCTGCGAGTGCTTCATCCGGTATGTCAGATGATGGTATCATGACAGGATGGAGGGGGGAGCGAAGGTCTACCGCGGCGGATCTATGCGGCTTTTGCGAGCGTGGTTTGCTGAGTTGCCCTCCAATGCTGCGGCAATAACGTGTGCCTCTAATCGTATGGATCCGTTTTCATACATCCACTAACCACTCTCGTGGATTCACCTCATGCAAGGTACAGGTGTTGAGCAACGAATAGAGAATCGCAGCACGTTGCGCTGCAGCATGCGAGCCCACAAACAGGGGATTCGTTCGTCCGAGTGCAATCGGACGAACCCGGTTCTCCACAAGATTGGGATCCATCTCGACCTCCCCATGATTCAAGAATCGCGTCAACTTCTCCCCGCGAATCAGCGCATACGGAACGGCCTGTTTCCAGGACTTCGGACCGACTAGTGCATGGAGCTCCAGAAATGTCTTGAACTGATCAAAGATCGGAGCAGAGTCCTGCTCACGTATGCACGGGCGCTCTTCAAACGAAACATCTCGCTCGCGAAGACCTTGTTCCATCGCATAGATCTTTCGAAACAGCGATAGAACCTGCTTGACATTCTGTTGAACCAACTCATATGGGGAGGTCTTCCCCTTCTCAAACTTACGCCGGCAATGGGTCATACAGTTAACGTGCTCCATCCCCTCGAAGCGGTCCTACACATTGTACGCATCGGTCTGCAGTTCCCCCCGCAATCCCTCCAAGATCTCCATCGGACCATCTCTGGATCGTCCCCGCTGGTACTCCACGAACCCCAACCGCAGAGTAGAGCCAAACATAACCAAGATGATGCTTGCCAGATGCTTTGCTTTTGCTCCAGAATGCGGGTCTCATCCGCTTGAATGGATCCACTCCTGAGTACTTCAACACGATGAAGATCGTAGAGAGGGGCCAGATCGGTGGCCACATGGGGGCAAACATCATTCCGCGTGGAGACCGGAAGATCCGCGCCCAGGCGGAAAACGGTTTGCGCGTCCGATCAACCGGAAGGGGATCCACCTATTTGTTGATTATGATTTGCGCCAGCATCTGCGCCGATGCCGTACGTGTTCCGCTCACATGCGCAGGCAACTCCCCCATCAAAACTCCGGCATCTTTGTTCGCTGGATCTACATACTTGTTGCGTACATATTCGTACACAAAGATCGGTGCAGGCGGATCATGGAAGACCCGGTGCACCTGCTCGCCCATCTTTTTGAGGTGCGACACATCCCCCTCCGGATCCATCATCATGGTCTTGATCCTGGTTCCGTCCTCCAAACCACCGCCTCGGTTTCTTTCGTCAGTAGCCCCCCTTGACCTCTTTCTCCTCTTCTTGTAGGGGAGCCAGATCTTCAAATAACTCCATCGGATTCGGATCGACAAACCGCTCTCGAGGTGGACCCTATACCTTGCGAAGCAAATCGTTGATCTTCTCCTGGGCATGCACCATCTCTTCCTTGGCCTGAATCAATTCGGTCCGCAACCACATCATAAACCCTCCGCACTCGTCTCCAAATTTGGACATCAATTCCAGTCCGCGATGCGCATGCTCCTCGCCCAGAATTTCCATCCAAATGGATCCCAAAGATTCCTTCAAAACCGACGGGTTCTTCGTACGGTTCAGGATACAATACGAATTACCCCGGAAACGTCCTCAAAAAATTGCCCAATCCGTTCCGTCTTGATGCTTTGTTCCACATCGTGAATCTCCAAACACATTGAAAATGATCAACCTCAATTTATTGAGTATAATGAGGATCTTACATGGGATTTTCGTATGAATACTTTCAAAAGCATCTTCAAGGAGTTTGTACCTCGCTTTGTCACCCACAATCCAATGCCAAAGCAGAACGAATGAATGGAAAAATCCAAGAGGTTAAAACGGGCGGTAGAGGATACAGGAAATTTGAAAACTTCAGATCCGCCATCCTCTTCTTCTGCGGTGGTCTGGCGCTTTATCCACAACAATCGTAGTTGTACCAAAAAATCAAAAAAGTAGTATTTTTGGACGGACACTATTTAATTGATCAAATATGCAAAAAATTCCTGATCTCAGATTTTTACAAACAAAAAGGTGGCAAAAAATCATAGCGGCCCTTGTAGTCCTATTCGTTATGGCCACTTCACTCTGGAGTTTGTCTCCAGTGATGGGTAAATGTAATAGGGAGAATAGAGGCTTAATCAAATGTCAATCCAAAGTTGTAGTGACGCAATTTGAATCAGGCACATTCAGCGTATACAATTCAAAGAATACTGAGCCTCAGAAACTTAACGGTAACATACTGCAAGGAACTGACCCATGCGATAGAACAAATATATCTATCTCTGGACCATGTAAAATCTCTCACAAGACGCGAAACAATCTGTTCCCATCTCGACAGATGGGGACTCGTGTTTCTGCCAATTCTATGGATGTCCAGTTCAGCTTTGATGTAATTGAAAATACAACGGAGAATCAGTTTTTCCAGATCTTGGCTTGGGTTCAAGAAGGCAAGATTGCCAGTTCCCCAGATTTGTCTCATGCTCAAAGATCCTTAAATTCCCTATTTTCAATCCTGAGCATGTTCTATACCTCTACGAACGGAGATGATTGGAGTTATGAAGAATGTCCTTCAAATTCGCAGTGGAACATCGCTCAAGAAGCACCTACAAACATTGAGCATTTTGAGAATTGGTGCGGACTAACCTTTGTTGGGGAATCATTAACCGAAATAACTCTGTCAAACAATAATTTGACAGGATTTATTCCGTCTGAACTTGGCAATCTGGAGAGTCTCACACATCTGGATCTGAGCAATAATCAGTTGACCGGCCAGATTCCAACCGAACTTGGTAATCTATCAAACCTCATCTATCTGAACCTAAACAAGAACCAATCAGTCGGCCCGATTCCGGCTGAACTCGGAAATCTTGAACAGCTATCGCAGCTTCATCTACGCGAAAATCAATTGAACGGCTTGATTCCAGCCGAGATTGGCAATCTAAAGAATCTCACACATCTAGACCTATCCCATAATGATTTTATTGAAGGCCCGATTCCAACTGAACTCGGAAATCTTGAACAATTGCTACAGCTCCATCTATCGGGCAATGAATTGAGCGGTAAAATCCCCGCTGAGATTGGCAATCTGAAGAATCTTACACATCTGGGCTTATCCCATAACAGGTTAACCGGCCCGATTCTAATTGAAATACTTGATAACCTAGAGAACCTCAAATGGCTGAATCTATCGTACAGCCAATTCACGACAGATTCGTTTCCGACCGAACTCCTCAACTTCAAACAGTTAACGGGACTCCGTTTAACAGGCTCTTTTTTAACCGGTCCGATCCCTATTGAACTTGGGAATCTGGAAAATCTCACAGAGCTGTACCTAAGCCAAAATCAATTGACCGGAGAAATTCCGGCTGAACTTCTGAAGCTGGAAAATCTCACAGAGCTGTACCTAGGCCAAAATCAATTGACCGGAGAAATTCCGGCCGAGCTTGGGAATCTGGAAAATCTTGAAAAGCTGTCTCTATTAAGAAACCAATTGACCGGAGAAATTCCGGCCGAGCTTGGGAATCTGGAAAATCTTGAAGCGCTGAGCTTAGGCCTAAATCAATTGACCGGAGAAATTCCGGCCGAACTTGGGAATCTGGAAAATCTCACAGCACTGTTCCTAGGCAGAAACCAATTGACCGGAGAAATTCCGGCCGAACTTGGGAATCTGGAAAATCTTGAAACTCTGGTCTTACCATTCAACCAATTGACCGGAGAAATTCCGGCCGAACTTGGGAAACTGGAGAATCTGAATGTGCTACGTTTGGAGCATAACGCCTTGGTAGGTAGGGTCCCACCAGAACTTGGCCGCCTTGTAAATATAGGGGCCGGGCATACACTATATGGTGAAGAAGTAACTGGGATTATTTATTTGGAAGAAAATCGTTTGACTGGCGCATTGCCTCAAAGTTTGGTGCAACTCAAACATTTAGATCATTTGAGGTTTAACTCAAATTCAGGTTTATGTGCACCATCAAATAACCAGTTTCAAAACTGGTTGAGCACCCTAACAACGGTGACAGGGGATACATGTGTTAAGGTATCGTTTTCTGAAAGGGTTGACAATCAGTCTTATCCTCGTGCTCATTCAATTACGCCATTGATTTTGCCAGAAGCTACTTCCGGAGTCCTGCCCATCGTGTATACCCTTACTCTTTTCGAACTTCCGATTGGCCTTCGATATGACGCCTTTACACGTACCGTGAGCGGAACCCCTTTGGAAGTCACTCCACCTGTATTCCTTACTTGGAAAGGAGTTGACCTGATTGGATCCGAAGATAGCTTACAGTTCAGTATTGAGATTTATTCTCCTGTTGCTACCGAGCGAAACACTCTACCAGATAATTTTGAATTGCGAACCAACTACCCAAACCCCTTCCAGCATTCAACTCGGATCCAGTTTGATCTGCCAGAGATTGCCCAAGTAACAGTGCAGGTAGTGGACATGTTAGGGCGCGAAGTGATGGCACAGCCAGCGAAAGAGTTTGAGGCCGGCTCAAACCGAAGTATTGAACTCAGTGCAACGAATCTGGCCAGTGGGACCTATCTGTATCGAATAATTGCCACCAGTGCAGAAAATCTGTACATGAAGACTGGGCGTATGATGCTAGTTCGGTAGAGGGTATACCCGTAGACAACCTCATTCAATCAAGAGCGGTCTGATGCTCTTCCCTGTCCAATTTCTCTTTGCTAATTCTCTCCAAGGACTGAGACATAGAATTAGACTTTATACAGGGATGATATTCATGAATAACAATTTCCTTAACTGAATTCTGGCCTCCTTGTATGAATGTAACCAAAATCCCCATTAATCTCTATTCTTATTTACCCCTGAATTCTATATGGACTTGACGACTCCTATACCGATTGAGGATTTGCCGGCAGCCAACCCAGATAAAGATCCGATCACTCAATTTGAGGAATGGTTCACCTATGCACGAGATGCGAATATCCATCTCCCCGAAGCAATGACACTCGCAACAGCAAATTCTGATGGGGCCCCCAGTGCAAGAATCGTGCTTCTCAAACAAGTTAGTCAGAAAGGATTTTCGTTCTTTACCAACTATGAGAGTCGTAAGGGGTATGAGCTGGAGACGAACCCTAAGGCAGCTCTCGTCCTTCATTGGGCAATCCTGGAGCGTCAAATTCGAATTGAAGGATCGGTGGAACGAATTTCCAGACAGGAAAGCGAAGCCTATTTCCAATCCCGTCCACGGGGAAGTTGCATCGGTGCATGGGCTTCTCTGCAGAGCCGCACATTAAAAGATCGATTCACGTTGGAAGAAAAAGTGAAATACTTTGAACAGAAATTTGCAGGGAAAGAAATACCGCTCCCTGAGCATTGGGGCGGATTTAGGGTTGTACCTGAAAGAATTGAGTTCTGGCAAGGGCGAAAGAGCCGCTTACATGAACGGCTTGTCTACACAAGATTACCCACAGGAAATTGGGATCGAAAACTTCTGTTTCCCTAGTCCTCCGATCCAAGATGTTCACGTTGCATTGACGCTCAACTACGTTGCTCAGAAGAGTTCCCAAGGATGCTCTTTCTCTTCTTCAACCCACTCGGCTCGCACACTGAGAAGCTTTTCCTGAACCGACAATGTATTCTCGACCGGCTCAGGCCTAACGTAAGTTCCGTCAGCGGTTAAATACCTGGCTTTGACAGAATCACGCAAATACGATTCTAATACCGTATCCCGTAGGTATCGCACATAATTACGGTCCTGAATCGGGAATAACACTTCGACCCGCCGATTCAGATTTCTGGGCATAATGTCTGCACTGCCCAAATAGACTTCCTCTTCACCACCATTGGTAAAGTAATAGATTCGGCTATGCTCAAGGAAGCGACTCACAATACTCATCACTCGAATATTTTCACTCAGACCTGGAATTCCAGGTCTCAAACAGCAAATTCCACGCACTAACAAATCAATCCGAAGCCCCTGCTGAGATGCTTCGTAAAAAAGTCGTATCATTTTCTGGTCAACCAGAGCATTGGTCTTAAAGATCAGGCGAGCTTCTCGACCTGCTTTCTGATGATCAATTTCGCGGTGAATCAACTCGGTTAAGCGCTTTCTCATATTGATTGGTGCAACCAATAGCTTGCGGTAATTACGCTTCTCCGAATAACCCGTTAAAAAATTGAAGAGATCCGAGATGTCCGCGCCAATTTTAGGATTCACGGTAAAGAACCCTAAATCCTCATAGACATGTGCCGTAATGCTATTGTAGTTGCCCGTGGAAAGATGCACATACCGGCGTATATGTCGCCCTTCATTTCGGATCACTAATGCGATTTTTGAATGAGTTTTGAGCCCAATAAGTCCATAAATTACATGCACCCCTTCCCGCTCCAGTACACGGGCCCATCCAATATTACTCGCTTCGTCAAATCGCGCCTTCAATTCCACCAGCACGGCAACCTGCTTCCCATTCTCTCTTGCCTTCATCAGCGCGTTAACAATCGGAGAACGATTTCCCACACGATAAAGCGTCATCTTGATTGCAAGAACATCAGGATCCGATGCCGCAGCCTCTAAAAACTCAATGATCGGAGAAAAAGAATCGTAGGGGTGATGAACCAGATGATTTTGAGATCTCAATGCCTTGAAGAAGTCTCCATCCCGAGTTTCCGATTTAAGCCTTAAGGGCGTAAACGGGGTAAAGGGGGGATATTTCAGATCAAATCGATCTATCTCCGATGCAGCTTCCATCAAGCTCTCCAATCCTAGAGGTCCCTCAACCACAACAATGTCATCCTCGTCCGTCCTCATATTTTCAATCAGAAGCTTAAGTACCCGCTTGGGCATATCCGCATTTACGGTAAGCCGTAGTACCGAACCTAAACGACGCTGACGGACCCCCTCCTCCATCGTCTCTAGCAAATCGTCTGCCTCCAATTCCTGGATCGTCATGTCCGCACTACGCGTGACTCGAAACGGATAGGATGCTTTGACTTCCATATCAGGAAACAGAGACTGAAGATTCTCTGAAATAACATCTTCAACCCATACAAACGAAGAAACTTTTCGAGAATTTCCGTCCACCTCTATCGTCCATGGATTAGATACGACCGGCATTAAGCGGTCAATGGGCCTGGGCACCTTCACTCGTGCAAATCGCTCACCGCCAAGCTCATCCTTAATGATGACTGCTAGATTGAGACTCAGGTTTGAAATATGTGGGAAAGGATGCGAGGGATCCACTGCCAAAGGAGTCAATACTGGAAATATTGCTCTTTTATATCGTTTGGTTGCCTGCTCCCTTTGAATATCTGTTAGTTCAGAATAATTCAAAATCTTGATCCCGACCGCCGCTAATTCTGGGATCATCGTGGACAGCAGATATTGGTGAGCACTCTTCATCAAAGTATGAGCCCCCTCTCTTACCGCGGAAAGCACTTCTGTGGGGGTCTGCCCGTCCATTGAAAGATCCGTGATGCCACTGGCAACCTGCTTCTTGAGTCCCCCAATCCGCACCATGTAGAATTCATCCAAATTGGAGCCCACAATCGAAAGAAACTTCAGCCTCTCCAAAAGGGGATTTGCTTCATCCTGAGCTTCTTCAAATACCCTGTACTGAAAATCTAACAGACTTAATTCCCTGTTATTATACAAGAAAGGATCTCTAAGATCTTCTACAATGCTCTGCTCAATAACTTCCTTACTCATTCTTTATATGATATTCATTCTACGGTTCAATGATACGAAATCAATACTGATAATGGTTACATAAACTTATAACTCGTTTAACCCACAGTTAACACCCAACCCTCTTTACTGGCATACAACCCTCATCTAAAATTCCTTGTCCTACTCTTTTCATACATTCATTATGTCTTTGCGAGATATCCTTCGCTTTGGTTCCACAATAGCAATTCTTTTCCTTGCCCTCTCCCCTCAAGTTTATGCCCAGACAGGTACGATCGCTGGTCTCATTGTAGACGGAGAAAATGGTGACCTTCTCATTGGAGCAACCGCTACCATTGATGGCTCTACTCTTGGAGACGCCACGGATCTGAATGGACGGTACGAATTTGTTACCACGCCGGGCACCTACACGATGAAATTTACCTATTTAGGTTTCTCCACTGTATTGGTTGAAGATGTCGTTGTTGTTGAAGGAGAAATCACCCGACTAGAGGTTGAACTTCTTCCCGAAGCACTCTCATACGGAGAAGTCGTCGTTACAGCGGAAACTCTCGAAGGTTCAGAGATGAGTTTACTCCGGGAACGTGCTAAATCTGTAGCGGTCAGCGATGCGATTGGCTCTGAAACAATTAGCCGTTCCGGCTCTGGCAATGCGGCGGCTGCAATGACCAAAGTTTCCGGGGCATCTGTCCTAGATGGCCGTTATGTATATGTACGAGGATTAGGTGATCGCTATACCAATACCACGCTCAATGGATCCACTCTTCCCAGTGCAGACCCGGATCGAAAAGCCTTCCAACTTGATCTATTCCCTTCCGCTCTTTTGGATAATATCGTCACACTAAAAACATTTACGCCAGATAAACCTGGTGATTTTAGTGGTGGCTTAGTAGATGTAGCGACCAAGACTTTCCCCGAATCTTTCACGCTACAATTGAATGCATCTATGACCTATGATGATCAATCCAGCAGGATTGATCATTTTCTTTCTTATGCAGGAAGCAGTACGGATTGGCTTGGATATGATGATGGTACACGTTCACTGCCACAAGTATTGGAAAATAAAGAGCCCAAAGAAGAATTACCCCGCGAAGCTGACCTTCGTGATTTACGCCATGGCGTGACCAATGAAATCCGAGCAACTCGTGCAGATTCACTCAATGCTTTTGCCCAAGCCTTCAATGGAGTGATGGAACCTAGTTATCGATCTACTCCCGTGAATCATAGTTTTTCCGCTGCAGTGGGTGGAAGAATGAAATTGTTTGGTCGACCACTTGGAGCTAGTGGAAGTCTTTCTTATGGGAGAAGCTACAGCTATTATGATGACGGAGTCTTCAGTCAGTGGCGCCTTATCGGTGGAGATGTGAACTCCACTGAGAATCTATCCAGCACAACGTATTTTGGAGCAAACCCCGATCTCGACATCATTACGCGTGTAGATCCCCGAGAGGTCCCCTCATTTGTAAATATCCGCGGGAGTGATGAAGCGAATTGGGGTGCATCTGGAACGGTTGCGTTTCAGCCCAAAGACAATCACGAGTTAGTTGCAACCGTCCTTCGAACTCAAAATGGAACAAGTCGATCTATCCTGTTAGGCGGCTTCCGGGATCAAACCGCAGGGACTACATTTATTACACGTGCACTCGGCTATCAGGAGCGTGGGCTTTATAGTTTCCAGTTAAGAGGTGAGCATGCATTTGCACCCTTTCAAGTTGAATGGAAAGCGTCCATTGCGAATAACTATCAAGATGAACCTGACTTGCGATTCTTTTCCTCGACCCAAAATATTCGAGAAAGTTCTACAGGCATTGATACAACGTACTCTCTCGGGGGTGGAAATGCCCCACCTCCGCAGCGCTACTTTCGTAACCTGAATGAAGATAGTCGTGGTTTGGTCGTAGATATCACGATCCCCTTTCGCCAATGGTCTGGCTTGGGGGCACGTGTGAAGTTTGGTGGACGCTACGATCTTTCCGAACGAGAATTCCGCCAACGCCGGTTTGAATACCATGAAGGTCGGGAGATTGACTATAGAGATTTCGAGGGAAGGACCGAAGAGTATTTCTCGGAGATCAATTTTGGTGTATTGGACACACTTCAGGTTGGCGATATTATTGCGTACAATGCTGGCTTATATCTCCAAGAGAACTCTCCCGATCGTGCGAACTACGACGCATATCGTGACATTATCGCGAGATATATAATGATCGAACTACCACTCACTCGTAGTCTAAAACTTATTGGTGGCGTCCGATCAGAATCGACAGAAATTGTAACCGAGAGCTATGACCAAACATTGCCGGATTCCGTGCGAAGAGGGGTTTTGAATGCTCCCGATTGGCTCCCGTCCATTAATGTCGTGTATGCAATCACCGAAGACATGAATCTTCGCCTAGCTGCAACCAGAACTCTTGCCCGGCCAACCTATCGCGAACTTGCTCCTTTTCAGAGTTTTAATTTTGTTGGTGGAGATATCCAGGAAGGGAATCCATTACTTAATCGAACTCTAATTACCAACTATGATCTTCGATGGGAAAGGTTTGCTCGCGCAGGCCAGATTTTGGCCATCAGTGCATTTTACAAAATCTTCCAAGACCCGATTGAACGTGTTCTCCGAAACGTTGGGGAAGGCCGTTTCGTGTCATTCCAAAATGTTGATCATGCACGCGTATTTGGGGTCGAATTCGAAGCGCGTAAACGGCTCAATGACTGGACAAGCGTTCCTATCCTGAAGGACATCTCCATTGGTGGAAACTTTTCCTTGGTACGCTCTAAGGTCGATATCCCCCACGACGAAATGATCATCATTCGTGCCTCGGACCCAAACGCCAGTAACTCCCGCTCGCTTGAGGGGCAATCTCCCTTTCTTCTGAATCTGAGTAGTAGCTACGAAAATCATAAGATAGGAACTGTCGTTGGAATCTACTATACGGTTTTTGGTGATCGACTTTTATCCGTTACCGATGGGGCGACCCCCGATGTATTTGAGAAATCCCGGAGCGATCTAGACGTTACGATTACACAAGATTTGCCGGCGAATCTGCGACTCAAAATTACGGCTAAAAACTTACTAGAGGCAGATGTCCGACAAATTCAAACATTCAAAAATCGGATCTACGACTACATTTCTTATTCCAGATCCCGAACTCTTGGAATTGGGATCAGCTATGTTATTGGCTAAATCACGTATCCACGAACGTGGATTTTTACCCAGATCTCCCCCAGACAGGTACAAGAATTTGCGACCCCTTTCGCTATGTGTCATGTCCAGGTATTTCTGTAGTACTTACCCCAAAAGCTCTCACTATATAAACCTATGAAAACTTTTTACCCTGCGTTCCTTGTTGCTTTCCAGATAGCTACATTTTCACTGGATGCTACAGCTCAAAAAGACGATGTCGAATCTCGTCCAAAGGTCACCGTGGTTGATGCTGACATTAACCCTGGTGACAAAGTTCAATGGACTGCTGAGAATGTCTATATATTGGACGGCCTTGTGATCGTTGAAAATGGTGCTGAACTGACTATTCAAGCTGGAACGGTCATTAAGGCAGAAAAGGGAGTCGGATCAAATGCATCTGCACTCGTAATCGCCCGTGGAGGTCGAATATTTGCCGAAGGAACGGCCATACACCCCATCATCTTCACCTCGGTCCTGGACAATATCTCAAGTGACGATTTACTCACTTATGAAGATCGCGGACTCTGGGGCGGACTTGTGATTTTAGGTCATGCTCCTACAAACAATCCCGGAGATAAGGAAGGAGATTATAAAGAAATTGAAGGGGTTAACGAACTCGTGCCTGATGGAGATACGCGTGCGGAGTATGGCGGTAATAATAGCTCCGATAATTCCGGCATCCTACGCTATGTATCCATCCGTCATACTGGAATTAATATCGGAGAATCCGATGGTAATGAAATCCAGGGGCTTACCCTGGGTGGCGTTGGATCCGGTACAGTACTTGAGCATATTGAAGTTTATGCGAGTGGAGACGATGGGGTGGAATTCTTTGGTGGCACTGTCAACCTGAAATACTTCGTAAGCGTCTTTAACGCTGATGATGCGGTTGACTGGGATCAAGGATGGCGAGGAAAAGGTCAGTTTTGGTTTGTGCTACAAGCCACAGATAAAGCCGGAGCGGCAGCGGAGCAGGACGGTGCAGGTGGAGATGAATACTTCCAACCCTACGCTACTCCCCATATCTATAATGCTACGTATGTCGGTGCTGGGTCAAATGCTTCTCCAGAATCAGATCGTGGTGAAATGCTCATGTTTCGCGACAATTCTGGCGGATCCTATCATAATTCAATTTTTACCCAATTTAACACGGATAAAGGTGGTCATGCATTCCAGATTGAAGACATTGATAATACAGGAGACAAGACAGAAGATAGCCGAAAACGGTTTGAGGCCGGCGATCTTGAACTCACTCACAATATCTGGTGGGATTTTGGTGCAGGAGATGGAAATGCTAATGAGCCAACACCTTGGATTGCAGGAGCTGATCAGGAATTTCTTTCCATTTTGCTCAAGTACATGGAGGATAATCAAAACGAGATAGACGATCCGAAACTACGAGGAATCGAGCGTGGCACCAAAGGAACTGAAACCCTTGATCCCAGGCCCCATTCTGACAGTCCTGCATTTACTCTTCCCAGAAAAGATCCGGGGGATGATTCATTCTTCACTCGTACCGACTATATCGGTGCATTCGGTCGTGATAACTGGCTCACTGGATGGACGGCTTTGGATGAACTCGGATACGTGGGAGATCTTTCAACTTCAATTGAAGAAGTCTCTAGAGGAGAATTGCCGACCGATATAATACTTGATCAAAATTATCCTAACCCTTTCAATCCTGCTACGACGATTAAATTCAACCTTGATCGACCACAGAAGGTTACCCTTGGTGTCTATGATCTGACGGGGCGGAAGGTAGCACTATTGGTCAATGAGCTGAAAACTGCCGGCACCTATCATGTAACGTTTGATGGAAGCCTACTTGCTAGCGGTCTATATATCTACCAGTTACGAACTACAAATCAGATTCTTACTCGTAAAATGATGCTACTTAAATAGAGTCGAATATTCTTGGATATCCTCTTGCAAAACCTCTTCGTTCGAGAACAGATGTTGTCATAGGAGTGCCTATAAACATATTTTATGGGCTGACGAAGGGGATTGCAAGAGATTTATGATCTCACATACGGGAGTGTCCCTCCCGTATGTGATGCTCTTTTATCTTTCTCCTACATGTCGGAAACTACTCAGAAACTCTCGGGAATCAAACTCTTGACTTCACTACTCCCCATCTTGGGACTACTGGGAGTTTTATTCTGCTTTTTTGTAAGCTTGGAGTTGATGGGCACTTCCATGAAACTCTTGGGGAAAGGATTTGCAGCCCAACTAATTGAGACCACCAGTAACCCCTTTGTTGCACTTTTTATTGGGATTCTTGCCACCTCCTTAGTCCAAAGCTCTTCAACAGTCACCTCACTGGCGGTATCCGCAGTTGCTGGCGGTGGCTTGACGGTTGCCGGAGCAATTCCCATTGTACTTGGAGCCAATGTTGGTACCAGTGTTACAAATACGATCGTTTCATTAGGTCATATTGCACGAAAAGATGAATTTGGCCGAGCTATGGGAGCCGCTACTGTCCATGATTTTTTTAACCTGCTAGCCGTCGCACTCTTTTTCCCCCTTGAGCTGGCTTTCGGGTTTTTGTCAAGATCATCTGCTGCTCTGACTGAAGGAGTCACAGGCGTAGGTGGAACGGAATTATTTGACTTTGTTGGCCAGATGACTGCACCGATCGTAGATCACCTAGTTCAGTTGATGCTAAATTCAGGTGTTCTGGTATTGATCCTAGGGGTACTTTTATTATTTCTATCCTTACGCTATCTGGTAACTCTGCTCAGATCATTATTTCTTGGACGCTCCGAACGGCTCATCAATAAGTATTTATTCGGCCCCGCTCCTCTTGCTTTGGCTTTTGGTACTCTAGTTACCATTATGGTACAGAGTTCCTCTATTACTACCTCTATCACGGTTCCATTAGTTGGAGCGGGCATTGTCACCGTATCCCAAATTTTCCCTTTCGTCTTAGGAGCCAATATTGGTACGACGATTACCGCATTACTTGCCGCTCTTGTTTTGTCCAGCGGAGGCGATACACTAGGGATCTCTGCCCTACAGGTAGCTCTCGCTCATCTGATTTTCAATTGTTGCGGTGTACTCGCTTTTCTTCCCGTGAAAAAGTTGCGCAAAATTCCAGTGATAATGGCCGAATATCTGGGTGGACTAGTCGTGAAAAATCGTGCTTGGGCTGCAGTTTATCTGGGTTGTATCTTTTTTGTGATTCCTCTTCTCATTATTCTCATTACTCGGAACTTCAACTTCTGACATACGCTTGATTCAATCAATGATCATATGCATTCCAAGCAAATTTATAGTACGTTTTTCTGTGATCCTATGAATCACGTAGGACTCCCGTAATTGAGACATCTGGATCAGGTTCTCCTTCTCACCATCCTTGCCGTTCCCGAAGGTTTGTGATATGTGCAATATGATGAAGCCCATGCCATGCATAGATTATCAGAAAATCCTGACAGGAGCGGATCCCATCTTCAGGATGATTGACTTCTCGCTTCCAATCATCCTTGTCCATTGCACGCATCAATCTGCACCATCGGCGATGCAGCGCGTCAATCAGGGTGACTGATTCTTCCACTGGACCGTCACATGCATCCGGTAACTTGGCCCATTGATTTTGGTCATAAGCCTTAATTAAGGGAAAATCTTCAGTCAGTGCCCATCGAAACCTGATATATGCATTCAGGTGACTATCAGCTATATGGTGAACGAGTTGCCTGACGGTCCAGCCATCGGGGCGATAGGGCGTCTCCAGTTGATCTTCCTCCAACCCTGATAGAGCTTGTCGGAGTAGTTCAGGGACAGATGCAATCTCGTCAATATGATTATTTCGCTCCAAGTCAGAGAGTTCTTCTACGATCTGAACTGAACCAATGGGATATCGTAAATCGTTTGGCATTGTGGGAAAGATATTTTCAGGGTTACCTTAGGAATTATACTTGATCCTAAATATCACCTTTCGCAGGTCTGACTAATAATTCCTCGATCACCGTCCGGGAGCTAAGTCTCCATGCGTCAAGAACGCATTGAGCTACATCTTCTGGTGGCATAAACCGATCCTCCGGTAGCGTGGTCCTATCCCAACTTGGCGTAAATGTCGCCCCTGGGAGAATTGTTGTCACCCGCACACCTGTATGGAGCGTCTCTGCACGAATTGCTCTTGCAAGTCCAAGTAGTCCATGTTTTGCTGCACAATAAGCAGATGCTCCCGCATAACCTTTGATGGATGCAACCGATCCTACAAAAAATACGTGGCCGGATTTGGCAGAGATCATGACTGGAAGAAGGTTTTTCGTGATCAAAAACGATCCGGTCAGATTCGATTCAATCTGCTCCTTAAATATGTCAGAAGTAGTTTGTAGAAATGGCGTCGCCACAAAATGCCCCGCATTATTGATCAATACATCTGGTGGAGATTGAAATCTTTCACTAATCTCATTACTTGCACTTTTCACCTGAGATTCATCTGTAATATCACATATTAGTGGATGCGCGTTGGTCGAATTTGCTACAGCTTCCAAACGGTTAACAGAGCGCCCAATCAAAATCATTTCATGGAGAGCATCCTGGCAAAATAATTGAGCCATCGCGGCACCAATCCCGCTACTCGCTCCTGTAATTACAATTTTAGCCATGAAGGGCTTCTATTTCAGATTATTCCTTGCTCTCACGACAGAGGGCTTGTTTCGGTCATTCCCTATTTCGTGGGGAATAATGATTTTTCCTAACTTATTCTCTCGTTGAACCGCCTATTTTTCAAATTGTGCGATTAAGGAGGCAGGAAATCACTCCTCCTGCCCCCTCCAACATCACTTGACACGTACAAACTGGCCGACATAGACCGAAGAGGACGGATCACCCATCGAGGTCGCCTGGATCCGGTACAGGTAGGTTCCCGAGGAGAGTTCCAGGCCCGTCAATTCGATTTCATGGGTCCATCCTGCGCTCAGATCCGCGGCCGGGATCGCCATCACGCGCCGGCCCGTCATGTCCAACACGTCCACCCGTACCTGTGCGGGCCAGGGTAGATCCAACACCAGATGCGTTGAACGCTGGAACGGATTCGGGTAATTCGGATAGACCCGGAATTCCTGGGGCCTCCCCGAGGCCGCTTCGGTCGAGACCGGGGAGATCACCTCCATGGTGAAGGCTAGACGGTCCTCGGCTTGGTTCGCATCCACGGCCCGATAGGTCAGAGACCTGGGCGGGGTCATCTCTGTGGGGATGCCCCGAATCGTACGAGTGGGAAGATCAAACTGCAAGCCCAGCGGAAGCTCCAGCAGGTTCAAGGTGTACGCAATTGGCGAGACTCCACCGGTCGCTTCCGGGAGGACCAGGTCCGCAATGGGTTCGCCCCGGGCATAGGATTGGTCGGGAACCCTTTCGGTAAAGGACATTTGATACACCTCCAGATCAAACGTCTGCTGCGTCTGCGTTCCCGCGCGATCTTCTGCAACATAGGTATAGGTTTGGGTGGATGCCACCTCGGTCGGCGTTCCGCGCAAGGCCCGGGTGCTCGGATCAAAGGTGAGTCCCTCCGGCAATTCCGGGGTCAAGGTGTAGGTATACGGCGCAACGCCCCCGGCTGCAGGGGGAAGAATTTGATCGGGAACCGGAATCTGAACGGGATATTTCTGATCAGCGATCGTTTCGGTAAAGGTCAACGCCTCCGGCTGAACAACTGCAAGGGTAAACTGCTGCATTGCTGTATTATCACTGGCATCGGTGACCGTATAGGTATAGGTCTTTGCGGCAGCGGCTTCGGTGGGAGTGCCACTTAAAACCCGCGTGGACACATCAAACGCAAGCCCTTTGGGCAACTCTGGCGTCAGCGCATACCTGTAGGGAGGCGTTCCTTGCTGCGCAGCGGGGAGCGTGAGCTCCTGAATGGGAACGCCTACCTCATAGGACTGATCGGAAAGCGTCTGGGCAAACGATACGGTGGTGCCATCATTGTCGGTAATGGTGAGCGTAAAGGCGGTAATGCTTCCAAGCGTATAGCCACTGCTACTGACCAGCGTCACGAGGATGGTTTCGTCGGGTTCTTCTTCTTGGTCATTGACGATCACGATGGGAATCTGTGCCGAGGTGGCATTGGCGGGCAGCGTAACCGAGGAGGGAATCGTATAGTCGGTGCCTTGGGTGGCCGTCCCTGATAGGGTATAGCTGAGCGTGGTCGCGGTGCTGGATGAGGCGCTGAGGGTCACGCTGGACCCGGTAGGTGCCCGCCGCTTCATCCACGCTGGCCGAGGCCACGGCAAATGTGAGTGCTGGTAGACTCGTGCCCCCACCTCCTCCCCCGCCGCTACTTGCGGTCGTGGCATTGACCACATTCGACCATGCGCCGGATAATGTTGCCGAGTTGATCGCACGGACCCGGTAGTGACGCGTCACTCCTGCCGAAAGCCCGGTGTGCGCATAGGTGGTTGCCAACTGACTCGCCACCAATGGTGTGAAGGTCGTCCCCCCATCGGTGGATACTTCCAATGTATATCCGGTAATCGCTGCGCCCCCATTGCTGGCGGGCGCCGTCCAAGTCAGGTTGATGGTCGTTTGTCCCGAGGCGGTGGCGGTGAGGGACCTTGGCGCGCCGGGTGCCGTCGGATTTGCTACATCCGCCGTGGTCGCCGTGGCGACATTGGAGGGATCCCCAAGGTTCACCGAATTGATCGCACGCACCCGGTAATGACGGGTGGTGCCTGCGGTCAGGCCCGTATGCGCATAGGAGATCGTCGGATGACTCGGGACCAATGGTGTGAAGGTCGCCCCTCTATCGGTGGAGACCTCAATCAGATAGCCCGTGATGGGGCTGCCGCCATTGCTGGCGGGTGCCGTCCAACTCAGGTTGATCGTTGTTTCTCCCGAGGCCGTGGCGGTGAGGGACGTTGGAGCACCGGGGGCCGTCGCCGTGGCCTGCGCACTGGTCGTGGCCATGGCCACATCGGACGGTGTACTTGTGTCCACATTATTGATCGCACGCACCCGGTAATGACGGGTGGTACCTGCACTCAAGCCCGTATGAGAATAGGTCGTAGCCGTGGATTCGGTATTGTCTGCCAGATCGGTCCAGTCCGAGGTGCCATTGGGCGAGACCTCAATCTGATATCCCGTAATGGGGCTGCCGCCCGTACTGGTGGGCGCGGTCCAACTCAGGTTAATCGTGGTTTGCCCATCGGCCGCGGCGGTCAGCGAGGTCGGGGCACCGGGCGCGGTGATGGCCGGAGGGGTGCCCGTCTCGCCACGGACCACCTCGGACGTAGCACCACCGACTGGAAAACGGTCCGTGATGGCGGCGATCCGATAATGACGTTCATCTCCTCTCGATAGTCTAGTGTGCTGATAGAACGTGGCCGTGGACATGGTATTGGCCACCAGATCCATGAAATTGGTGCCATCGGTAGATACTTCAATCTTGTATCCTGTGACCAGAGATCCGCCATGACTTGTTGGGGGCGACCACCTCAGGTTGATGATCGTATGCCCGCCCGCCGTAGCGGTCAGGGACTGAGGCGCCGTGGGCGCAGACACCGTTCCTGTAATGCGGGCACGCGCGATCTCGGACCGACTGCTCTCTCCCTTCGCATTGATGGCGCGTACAAAGTAACGATAGGTGGAGTCCACCACTAAATCCGTATGCGTATAACTTCGGACCGCCTCTCCAACGCGGGGTTGGAGATTCCATATATAATCAGGCTCTCCGCTGTAATTATAGTTCACCTCATAACCCGTAATGGGGGAGCCCCCATCGTAGGGTACCGTCCAGGTAACCGTGGCCGACCGATCCGTGCCGACGATCGCGGTCACCCCCGGTGGTCGATTGGGCGCCACGCTTGGCCCCGTTACGATGCGGATAACATTGGAGGGGTGAGGGCTTTCTCCTGCCTCACGACTAATGGCATACACCCTGTAGTGGTATTCGGTCTCCAGAGCCAGCCCGGTATGAGTATAGGACGTCTCTGTGGTCGTGAAGGAGGTATTGGGGCCCACCGTGGTCCAGCTATCGGTTCCATTAGGAGACACCTCAATCCGGTATCCTGTGATTCGAAGGGAGCTCGCTGCGGGCGCGGTCCATTTCAGGCTCACTCGGGTGGGCGATCCCGAAGTGATGATCAGATTATCCGGCCGTCCCGTCATGACCAAAGGGGGCGTCGGAGGGCCAGCCCCCGCCGAATTGATTGCACTGACGCGGTATTGGCGCGCCTGTCCCAACCAGACCTGTCCAGCATCGGTGGTGTGGTCATGCGAGTAGGTTGTGGTCGTTGATTCGGTATCGTCTTCCAGCGTGATCCAGCTGCTTCCCGGAACTGTGAGTGAGAGGGCTTCTACCTTGTACCCCGTGATCGCACTGCCACCATCCTCGGCCGGGGCGGTCCAGGAAAGATCCGTGGAGCCAGATCCAGCGGCCGCACCTAATGCGGTGGGAGCACCCGGGGGGATTGCGAAGGTGATAAACTCAGAAGGGGTTGAAAATAAACTCAAACCAAAATATTGACTAATATTCGCTTTCAGACGATAGCCGTATGTGTTGCCAAGCGTTGCTGAAGCATCGGTATAACTCAACGAAGTTGATGGTATATCCTCCTCAAGAATTGTCCAGAAATCTCCATTATCATCAGACCTGAAGAGCTCGTAGCTGACCACTTCAAATCCAGGTCTTAGATCTGTGGGTGCAGCCCAAGAAACAGTGATTCCATCGGACGAGCTCAGTTCGGCCATCACATTGGTGGGAAATCCACTCTGTGAGCTTTGCGGTGCTATAGTGCCATTAACCACATTGGAGGGCTGACTGCTTCCATCGGAGTTGAGGGCGATCACCCGGAAATGAAAGGTGCTCCCCGGTGTGAATCTACTGCTGTATACCCTATATTCAACTCTTCGGTTAGGACGTGAAACCAAAATACCCGTATTAGCGATCAGAACATCCCAATCTGTACCGCCGTTACTAGACCATTCAATCCTGTATCCAGTGATCGCGGAGCCACCATTATCGTCTGGGGGAAACCAAGTCCAATACACGTCATGATATTGAACGGCTATACGGAGACCAGTAGGTGGACCAGGTACAGCAAGGCGTCTGGTCTCATCGGAGACCATTTCGGGACTGATATGTAGATCAACCGGGGATGGGACCAACCTAACCTCGTCCGATATTCCGCCCCCTAAGGGAGACGTCTTCTTGGCAGACTCAAGTTCGGAAAATCCATCAGGGAGCGTCCCTATGGCGCGATCATCCGAAAAATGGGGGGGGGTAAAATGGAAGAGGTTGCATGGAGCGCGTTACCTCCACCACTTGGAATTACAAAGACAAGCAAAAGAAATTGTAACATTGAAAATGAATGAATGATTTAGGGGCCCTCTTAAAATCCTTTTTGACTACCATCATCTATAAAACGAAAGATCTAGAAATAGGCTATCAATAGGTGTGTTTTTTTGAATACACACTTTGGCGTTTCAGTCCAAGATCTACCGAATGATCCCAAATATACAAATTATCTGAATAATTGAGTTCTTCTGAACTTTTTGAAGTTGTTTCAATCATTTCGATACCCCCTTGGTCAAATCAATCCATAGAATAGCTTTTACGCTTTATCACTCATACCCCAAATGGAAGTTCTATTCCATTCATTGGATTCTATTGTGTCGCTCTGCGCAATCTAAATTGTTTTCAGAAAGCGGAGAAACTCAAGAGCATTCTTCCATTGTTTATCGATAAATCCATGACTGACAATTTATCCTTATTTTGATCCAGCCAAAATGTATCAATTCAATGAATTTAACCTTTGGGTTTTCTTATATGCCAATCAGTCAGGATGATCTTATTGCATGAGTTTCTTGTTTCAGGCATCTGAGATAGTATACGTTATGACACGTTTTTTTTTGCGCGGATCAGAGTGAAACAGTTTTTCATGGTAGTATGATTGCTTCTTCTTATTGCCCATCATGAATGAGCCCTAATCTTCCGAAATTGTGAGTGCCATGCCCAGTCTTCCAGCCATTTCATTTGAATCCATCACAGAGGCTTTGAGACGTACCAAACTTCCTCCGAGTGACTTGGTTGTTGGAATTGGCTCTGGGGGAGTTGTCTTTGCAGCAATGGCGGCATATGCGTTGGAGGCTCCTCTGCGCATCATATGGCTGAATTATCGAGGGCTCAATAATACTCCTATCCATCCAACCCCTCAGATATCTCAACCATTTTCACTACCTCAAGGAACAAAGAGCGTTCTCTTAGTAGACGACGCAGTTGTCTCTGGAAAAACTCTGGAAACTGCAAAAAAAATATTACCGAAAATCGAGATTACAACCATGGTGCTGAAAGGAAACGCCGATATCGTACTATTTCCTGATATCCACTCCTGTGTACAATGGCCTTGGAATCCGCTAAAATAACTCAACCATGGATCGCAGGGATTTTGTTCAATGGATCCTAGCTGCAGGATCAGCAAGGTTTATTCATGGGTCATCGTCAATCAATTCTGACGAATTGCCTCTTCGCTCGTTTGGACGCACAAACGAAAAAGTTACGATGCTTGGCTTAGGTGGATGGCATATTGGTCAGATGAATGAACGAGATGCACAAGCTACGATTGAGGCTGCAATGGATGGCGGAGTACGCTTCTTTGATTCTGCGGAATCCTATCAAAATGGAGGTAGTGAACGTTATCTCGGGAAATTTCTCGTTCCAAAATATCGTGACAAGGTTTATCTCATGTCCAAGACCACTGCAACAAGCGCTAAAGACGCTCGCAGGCATCTGGAGCAATCATTGAAACGACTCGGAACAGATTATATGGATCTATGGCAAATGCATGCCATTACTAGCCCAGAGGATGTGGAAAATCGAATAAATGAGGGCGTCCTTGATGTAATGGAACAGGCGCTTGCAGAAGGAAAGGCTCGCCATATTGGATTTACGGGGCATACTGATCCTGCTGCCCACCGCCACCTCCTGAGCCTAACAGATATTTTTCATTGTGTTCAATGCCCGGTTAATGTAGCTGATGTAAGCTACAAAAGCTTTACCCGAATCGTATTGCCCACTGTAGTTGAACGCAAGATGGGAGTGATCGCCATGAAAACCCTCGCGAATGGTGGGTTTTTTGGAGGATCTACTCATGGTCAACATGGAAATAAACCACGAGTTGTGCCCAATCGTATCTCCGTTCAGGAAGCCATCCACTTTGTATGGTCTCTGCCGGTCAGCGTTATTGTATCCGGCCCGGATAATATCGAGCAGTTGGAAGAAAAAATTTCGTTGGCTCGTACATTTTTCGGCCTTTCTGAGGAGGAACGATTAGAGCTCATTGAACGCGTGGCCGATATGGCTGGACGCGAGGTGGAATTCTATAAGGCCTAATCTATAGAACATGACGATTTTGAAAAATCTCCTGGTATATGTGCTCCTGCTTTTCTCTACCCACCTAGTGAAAGCACAAATTGCTGCCACAATCACAGGTACAGTGACCGATACTACAGGGATGCCAATCTCGGAGGCGAACGTATTCATTGCCTCATCTATGACGGGGACCACAACGGATAAAGATGGCAACTACAGATTGCCTGGGATCCCCTTAGGTACTTTGCGACTAGTCGTATCCAGAATTGGATATGAATCCAGCCATGTTGATCTCTTCCTTCGAGAAGCACGTGTCTATGTAGAGGATTTTCAGATTCGTGAAAAGATCTATGAATTGGGTGCCGTCACCATCTCAAGTGATAACCGACGATGGCAACGACAACTAGATCGATTCACCGAAATATTCATTGGGGAGAGTCCGAATGCACAACAAACCACTATCACGAATCCTCATGTCCTGGACTTCTCTTCACGGGGCGGAGATTTTAGGGCACAAGCAAGTGAGCCATTAATTATAGAGAATCGAGGACTCGGCTATAAACTCACCTATTTTCTGAACGAATTTATGGTTGAACCGAACAGTTGGCGCTGGGATGGAGAGCCTCTATTTGAACCTTTAGAGCCCTCTAGCCCAGAAGAGGCTGCCTCATGGAGTGCTCGAAGAGATTCCGCATTCTATGGATCATTCCGACACTTTTTACTTGCCGTGATCAATGATCAGGTAGAAGATCAAGGATTCAAGATTTATTCCAGAACAAACTCAAATCAGCGAACCATGAATCCTCGAGGAGGTAGTTTAGGACAGGATCAGCGTTTTCCCCTTAAAACATCAGAGATTATCCGCCCTGGGGAAAATAGTGATGAATATATTCTTGACTTTGAAGGCTATGTTGATATCGTCTATACACATGAACTTGAGAGTCAAGCTTACCTGCGCTTACAGCGAAGAGGCCGAGGGCGGCCACGCTACCAGACCTCGACAATCCGACTGGATCGAGGATCAACCGTCATCGACTTGAAAGGAGATCCCTTAGATCCATACGGTGTAACTTTCTATGGCGGTTATTTTGCGTATGAACGTACTGGAGATGAAATGCCTAAAGAATTTCGTCCATGGAACCGGGGCGATAAGTTCTAAGGTTTTTGTTTACCTGATACTGCTCACACCATGTACTTTTGTATTTGGGCAAGAGATCGTCTTGACCGGCTCGGTAACCGATGCAAACTCTCAGCGAGTATTGCGGGATGCTCATGTATTCATTGCCTCGTCACTGATCGGAACCGCAACGGATTACGAAGGGAAATTCATTCTTGATGACGTATCTCCTGGAGCGCATCGCATTGTCGCCTCCATGCTGGGCTATGAGCCAGCTAGTATCGATACTCTTTTGAGGGCAGGTAAGACATACGAGTTCAAGATAAACTTAAAACCTATCACGGTCGAATTGGACGAAGTTGTGGTCAATGCACGATTGGCCCGGCGGTGGCAACGGCGGCTTAGTAAATTTACTCGGCTATTTTTAGGAGAAACGGATAATAGCTCTTTGACGACAATCATCAATCCCGAAGTACTCAGTTTTGTCAGCCGCTTCGGAAAATTGTCGGCTACAGCCAGTGAACCCCTCATCATAGAAAACCGTGCTCTCGGATATCGAATCCAGTATTATCTGAAAGAATTTTTCTACCAAGGAAATACGATCAAGTATGACGGTGAACCCTCTTTTACAGAGTTGATCCCAACGGATAGCTCTGAATGGCAACGTTGGTTCATAAATCGGGAAGTTGCTTTCAGTGGATCCGAGAGACATTTTTTGCTCTCACTCATCTCTGGAAAAACACACGAAGAGGGCTTTGAGATCCATCGTAGATTTTCTATTGACTCCAATGGAGCTCGATTTGCCCTTGATCCAAATGAGTTGCTTGAACCTGGCCCTACTCCACTGGAGCAATTACTGACCTTTCACGGAGTACTGGAGATCACGTACGTCAATGAAAATGAAGAGGATCGCTTTAGAGAGTGGCAACGACAGCCCACTTGGATACGCCCGGGACCTCAGCGCTCCTTCATGGAACTGAATTCCGGACCTACACTGATTGATGAATCCGGCGAAGTTATTGACCCCTATGGCGTCGTGGTCTACGGATACTTTGCCTTTGAACGCATTGCCAATAAGGTTCCTAAAGAATATCGTCCACCCGAATGGGGATATAGATAACTCTTTATTGAGGCAATAAGATCGTGATCCCTGACTTGGCCGATTGAATGGCAGCATCCAGAATTTCCATTGCAACCATATTGGTCGATAATGAGGACAAGCTTCCCTCTGGATCAATTTCACCCCGAACGACTCCCGCAAAGAATGCAAATGGGTCGGTGTCAGAAATGACTCTCTCGTAATTCAAGATAAAATCTTCATACTCCCTATCAGAATTCCTAATCGTTCCACTATTGGAATCTGAGGTATAGATAAATCCTTCCGTGCCATAAAAATCCATGTCCTTGCGATTGAACGGCCAGTTCCAAGATGCCTTGATGATTCCCTGCGCAGATGGATACGTGAGAATAATCGTCGCCTCATCATCAACTTCGCCATAGGGAGGATCAGGCTTGAATATTTGTGTGACGGCCGTAACACTGAGTGGCCTCTGCCCCCCTAAAAACCAAGTCATCAGGTTTGCCCCATAACATCCAAAATCCATAATCGCACCCCCACCGTTCTTCTCCTCTGTCAAGAGCCAGGAAGAAAATTCTTCCCCCACCCCGATTTCGATTGGCCCAGGATGCCCGAAACGCATGAACATCTTACGTAACTCTCCAATTGAGTCAAGTGATTCCTCTACATAGGGGATCACGTCATACCAGGTCGTTTCATAGTTGGTCAGCAAGTGAATCTCAGCAGAATCTGCAGCTGCTTTCATCTGCTTTGCATGATCCAGTGAGATCGCTAGAGGTTTTTCGACCATTACATGTACCCCTCTCAACGCGGCAGATTTCGTCACAGCCAGATGATCAAAAATATTTGTGAAGACCGTGATTGCTTCTGGATGTACTGCATCAAGCATATCTTCTACAGATTCATAGATCAACTCCATGTCAAAGCCAAATCGAGCCGACATCCTGATTGCCAACTCACGATCAGGTTCAACGATCCCGACAATTTCTATATCTCCGTAGTCCTCACGATCAAGTATCCACCCCACATGGCCATGAACCAACCCGATCACTCCCATCCGTACAGGTGCTCCCGTATCGGAGATACTCATAGATACCACTGGCGAAGTCAGAATTACGAGTGAAAGAAATAATATGGTTCTTCTCATCACTCGCTACCGGTTGCATCTACATTTCGATATGCTTGAATAAGTGCCATCTCACCTTCCTTACCCGGGTACATATTCCCATGCTCCATTCCTAAGATCCCCTGAAATTCCTTCTCACGAATGTGAGAGAAAACATTTTGATAATTGATCTCACCTGTAGTCGGTTCTTTGCGTCCCGGGTTATCCCCGATCTGAAAATAAGCAATCTCATCCCAGGAAGCATCCATATTTGGGATTAGATTTCCTTCTGTAATTTGTTGGTGGTATAGGTCATTCAGGATTTTACATGAAGGGCTATCGACGGCACGGCAGATCTCATATGCCTGTGGAATCTTTGTTAGAAAGAGTCCTGGATGATTATGGGGATTGAGTGGCTCGAGAACCATTACAAGACCGTGTGGCTCCAAAATATCACAGGCTCGTCGTAAGCTCTCAATCACATGTGAGGTTTGATATCCTATATCCAGTCGAAGATCCACGAATCCTGGCACGACGGTCATCCATGTAGCATTGACACGTTTTGCTACTTCAACGGACTCCTGAATTTCCGCAAGAAATTGTTCTCTCAGATCTGGATTGCCACTAGCAAGATTGGGTTCTCGCCAAAAAATCGTATGTGCAACAAAGACTCCCATTTTCATACCACGCTGAGACATTGCACTGGCAATCCGCTGCTGCGTACCCGTCCTGCGCCCTTTCATTCCGTTATCTTCCCAAGCAGTAAATCCTTGATCAGCAGCAAAATTTATCTGATCAACTAGATCATCCCCTGCACTGTGTTGAAACATACCAAAATGAGGCGCAAAATGCATCGAAAAACGATTAGAGTTGCTCATCAGAGGAGTACAACCTAAACCAGCGGCAGCGGCAGTCATCAGAGAGGCAGATGGTATAAATTCACGACGTGTCATTTTTCCGAATATGATTAAGCAGTACTCGCCATAAAATTCTTGTCCTTAGCGGAGGTTTTTTGGCACGAACAAGATATAAAAGAGGTTATACATCACAGAGATGCACCGCTTCACGTAATGAGATTAGTGGGGTTCGAGTCGGAATAAATTCTTGCCCTACAAAACCTGTATACCCTGTCTCCGCGATCGCACGCATGATCGCCGGATAGTTTAGTTCCTGGGAATCATCAATTTCATTTCGCCCGGGATTGCCTCCCGTGTGATAATG
This sequence comes from Rhodothermales bacterium, assembly GCA_965215475.1. Taxonomy (GTDB): domain Bacteria; phylum Bacteroidota; class Rhodothermia; order Rhodothermales; family Bin80; genus Bin80. The sequence continues at coordinate 3,517,503 of OZ244061.1, read as the reverse complement.
ACCAATATATTGATGATTTTCCCTGATCGTGCGTATTACATCCCCTTCCATAACCTGCATGTGAAAAATATCATAGAGCAACTTAAAGTGCTCGGAGTTAACCTGCTTGCAAAGCTCCACTCCCCAAGCTGTTCGGTCACACATGTAATCCGCATGGCTTACTTTGCTGTTGAGCAGCTCCATACAAAGTGTAATATCATATTCTTCGGCTACTGGAATGATATTCCTGAGTCCTTGAACACAATTTTCAAGGCCCTCGGCATCGTCCATGCCGCGCCTGTTTCCAGAAAAACAGATGACCCGATCATAGCCAGCTTCCGATACCTCACGTATCCTATCAATGAACATCGGAACCAACCATTCATGGTTTTCGGGCTCATTGAATCCGTCCGTTAAACGATCTTTCCCCTCTGCGACCGGCCCAAATGGCATGGCACAAACTAGGCCATACTTCTCTAGAATTGGCCATTCATTCGGTTCCAGTAATTCTACGGACTTGATTCCCATGGCCGCTGCCGCCTGTGCTAGTTCTTCAACTGTATAACTCGGATAGCACCATTTGCAAACACTATGGTTAATCCGTCCTTTCAGATGAGAAGGCGGGAGGGTACCCAATAAACTGGCCCCCGCGAGCCCCGTTAAACTTGTTTCAATAAATGACCTACGCTTCATGGAATACTAATTGAATGACCTGAATATCTATTTGGCAGAAAGAACTCGATCCATCCGTTCGGCTAACGCCATTAGGTGAGCTTGATCACCACCAGGAACTTCTGCCGTTGCCCATCCTTCATAACCTATCTCTGAAAGAGCTTCATTCACTGCCGGCCAGTCACAATCTCCCTCCCCCAGTGGTATTTGAAATCCCTCATAGGGACCCTCCGTATCTGCTTTTGAACGACTGAATTCTTTAATGTCCAACTTCAAAATACGGGGGCCTAAGGTCCTGATCCAGTGCTCTGGCCACCCATAGGCAACTACATTCCCAACATCAAAGTACCAACCTATAAACTCACTTTCAAATTCATCTACATATCTTGCACATTCAAGAGGGCTCAGAAGAAACTTGTTCCACACATTCTCAATTGCAATCTTAACACCATATTCTTCGGCCATCGGTAGTGCCTTACGGATTTCCGTTTGCGATCGCGCGTAGGCATCTGCATATGATACATCCTTGTTGACCACAGCAGGTACAAGTAGCACCGTTGATGCTCCATAAGCATGCGCATCTTGAATCGCGATCTTCAATCCTTGCAGCCCTTCTTCTCTCACGACTGGCTCTGGGTCAGAAAGTGTTTTTGTCCAATGCACCGAATCAACCACGCCATGAATTGGCAACCCGATCGCATCTCGAGCCGCAATCACTTCATCCCGATCCAAATCACTTGGGCTGTCCATCTCCACGCCATCAAATCCTAGATCCTTTAGCATTCGAAACTTATCCGCAATCGAAAGAGTCGGCTCCTGAACCATCCCAAATTTGACTGCTTTACGAATGGAAGGTGGATCTGGCGAAGCAAAAATATACTTTTGACTCAGAGCGAATCCAGCCACACCCAGTGCGCCTGTGAACATAAAATCTCGTCTTTTCATTCTCATTTAATTTCTTCGGCAGACATTGGAGACGAGCGAGATAATTTCGTGGTTCCAGGAACTGGCACTTCGGGCATAGGTAACTGCCCGAAAGCCAATGATTTTGGAACTATGTCCAAGTCGGACGCCATCATCTCATCCCAGCTTAATTGCTGCCCGGTATAGGCACTCTCCCTGCCAAGAACGGCTGTAAGTGTGCTTGCTGCAATCTGTTCTGCTTCATTGATTGAATTCCCTTCCCGAATTGATTGAATTAAATCAGTGTGTTCCTGGACATATCCATTTCCACCGGGTTCGGGCATCTCGTACAAGATCGTTCCATCATGGGAGCGAATCTGGGAATTACGGGGGTTTAAGTCTGCAATTCCCTTTGTACCAACCACGCGATTGGTCACTCGATTGGTTGCTCCCTGAAATTGCCTACATTTGGCCTCCACAATTACATTCCCCGGATACACATACTCTACACTGAAGTGATCATAGATATGCCCATATTCTGGGCTGGTCCGAGCAATCCGGCCACCCATCGCGATTGCTCTCTGAGGATGCCCCTGAAACACCCAATTGATGACATCAATATTGTGCACAAATTGTTCTACGATATGATCTCCACTCAGCCAAGTAAAGTAATACCAGTTTCGGCATTGCCACTCCATATCACTCATCCCACTCTTGCGTTCCCTTAGCCATATTGGACCCGTCAAATAATACTCCTGAGCAGCTACAATCTCACCAATCATACCATCATGAATACGCTTGATGGCTTCTACAAAACTGGGCTGTCGGCGATAGAGCGTTCCTGCAACTACCGATAGTCCTTTCTGCGTAGCCACTTCCCCTGCTTTCATGATTTCCAATGCTCCCGCTACATCCACACTGACGGGCTTTTCCATAAACACATGCTTACTGGCATTGACTGCGTAAGTAAAATGGGCCGGTCTGAATCCCGGCGGAGCCGCCAAGATTACCATGTCTATTTCACTGTCCATGACATGCTTGTAGGCATCAAACCCGACGAAAGCATGAGAATCATTTACCTTATAGGCATCTCCGATCTCTTCTTGCAGGGCTTTTCTGGATGCATCCAGGCGATCTCCAAATAGATCCCCCATGGCAACAATTTCAACGTTCTCACCGGAGACTACTGCATCCCGTGCAGCACCCGTGCCACGTCCTCCACATCCAACAACCCCAACCCGCAAACTATCCCGGCCTCCTGCGTGAGCAAAATTGCCGGATGTCATGAACCCAAGAGTGCCTGCCGTCGTCACTTTTACAAAGTTTCTTCTGGTGATTTCTTTATGCTGCATACTAACTAAATCTGAAAGTTGATTAAGGGAATATATGAGTTATAATTCAAAAAATTTGTTTGGGGTGTAAAATGAGATAAATAACATCCACCTAATGGAGGTCATCTTGTCCTGCTTTTGAGATCCAAATTTGATCTGAATCTGAGGGCATTTTTTTTGAATTTGCATTCGCTGTACAAAAATGTAGCAAAGTCTCAAGATTATTCGCTGCTTCTAAATATCCCGGTTTTCAACTCCCTAAAACCTGCCCCATATGGTTCAACAATCTGGATACTCAAATCGCCCCTTTCCTGTATGCTGAGAGGAATCGACTCCCAATCCATCACACTATATGCCGATGCCCATGCATCAGCAATCATCGCACTAGAGGCAATCACCGCAACTTTTCTTTCATGGGTTACTCCATATCCGATCTTAGGATCAAGAATATGAGAGTATCGTACTCCTTGATCATCTAAATAGCGATATGTATCTCCAGAGACCGCAACCCCACAATTCTCCAAGATCATTTCATTACCTGTTTCGGAATCTCCTGAAAACACTTTAATCTCCCAACCCTCCGAATTTGGAGGAGCTACACCTAACGCGATGTCACCACCTGCATCAACAACAGCACTGAAAAATCCCTCCCGAACAAGAACTTCCAGTGCCTGATCAGCTGCATATCCTTTCGCAATTCCTCCCAGATCCAAACGCATATTTTTCCTGAGTAACCGTACCGTCTGGTTATCCCGATCCAATTCCAAAAACTCGTACCCTACAGTAGATATTGCTTCGCGGAGATCACTGGAATCTGGAAGTGTACCTCTACGCATAGATCTACGCCATAGTCGTGTGAGAGGACCAGCGGTTACATCAAATACCCCCCCAGATGCATGAGCAATTTCTTGCGCGGTATCAAGTACCTGCCATAGATCATTGCTGATCTGCACCGGTTGATCATGAATATCCGAGAGCCGATTCAGTTCACTCTCGGTCAGATAATCACTTAGGTGATGGTTGAGTTCTGTAATGCGAGCAAAGGCTGATTCTACCGCTTCTGTTGCCGCTACCGAATCAGCAGTATAGAGAACGATACGAACCTCCGTCCCCATCAAAGGTTTTTTGAAAGCCAAGCGTACATGAGTCTGAGCACTCGCACTCATAGCTGTAATGAAACTGATCATTACCGCCACCATGACGATCCTGACTATGGATAATCTCATCCCATTGCAACAATGCTCATTGATACGGGATCACTCATTATCTGCAAACTTACACACAGAAATCTTGCTCTGGAAACAGAAAGAATGAAACCCCGATCATTGCTGGACTTGAGAAGAGATTTCGAGAGTGCATGAGCCAAGATCCTGACAGCAACCTGATTGTATATCCATATTGCCCCACGTTTCACTCTACTCAAAAACACGAATTCCTATAGCACCTTGGTTACTCCAGGAATCGGAATCTCATAGCGGCCTTCTTCATCAGGTAAAACAAGAGGATCCGCATCCCATGCTAACTTCTTGGGCATCAGGTCCAGATTACTAGCCATGGCTTCATCCCATGTAATCACTTTACCCGAATAGGTCGCCATCCGTCCAAGAATCGCACTCATCGTAGCGATTGCTCCATTTTCCCCATCCGTGTACTTGAATTCCCCCTCGTTAATCGCGGCAAACAATTCGTCATGTTCCACCTGATAAGGATTGGGATCCTCTTTGCTGTTATGCTTATAGATGGTCGCGCCTGAAGAATCATAAAGTTCGCCGGGTGCCGGTGCAATCCCTGACGTGCCATGAAATCCTTCAGAAACCCTATTCATGCAATCCGGAATATGCCTGCATTGACTCATAATGCGACTCCCGTCGTCATATTCAAACTCTACGAAGTGGTGATCGTAAATTTCTCCATGATCCAGGCCAGTACGAACTTGGCGCCCCCCCTGTCCCTGAGCTTTAACCGGATGCCCCTGCTTTACCCAGTTACCAACATCAATATTATGAATATGTTGTTCCACGATGTGATCTCCACAAAGCCAGTTGAAGTAATACCAGTTGCGCATCTGATACTCCATCTCTGTCAGAGGGCGTCCGGCCTTCTCCTCATACTCTGCTCGAGAACGAACCCAAACCCCGCCACTGTTCCAATACACGCGGCCAAGGATAATGTCTCCGATTGCACCTTCATGAATTCGTTTGACCCACTCACGGTATTGCGCCTGATAGTGACGTTGCAGACCAACCACAACATTGAGCTGCTTTTGTTTTGCCTTTTCTGCTGCCGCAAGCACCCTCCTGATTCCAGGCGCGTCCGTTGCAACGGGCTTTTCCATGAAGATCTGCTTTCCTGCTTCTACAGCAGCTTCAAAATGTTGAGGACGAAAACCAGGAGGTGCTGTCAAAATAACGACATCCGACTCAGAAATCACATCCTTATATCCGTCGAAGCCATCAAAACGCTTCTCCATTGGAACCTCAATCCGACGAATTGCATCCAGGGTCGCCTCATCTGCCTCTTCAGGCTCGATCATATTATTGTAGCTCTCCTCAATGCGATCACTGAATGGGTCTGCCATAGCGACCAGTTTCGTGTTCGAGGCAGCCTTTAGTGCCTGAAGAGCGGCACCGGTGCCTCTTCCTCCACAACCAATCAGCCCAACACGGATCGTATCATCTATTCCATAGAAGGCATTTGCTTTAATCGGAAACTGACTAGCAAGCGTACCGCCGACAACGGCAGCCACCCCACTTTTAACAAAATCTCGGCGATTAAAGGGGGTCGTATTTTTTTTCATTCTTTTTTGAATTGGTGTAAATCAATTTAATGAATTTGTATGATATTAACCACCCAATGCATTCATCCAAAATTCCTGCTGCTCATCCGCTGTCGGCTGAATAAATGGGCGAACGATCCTGAACCCTACAAATGGTGAGTCCGTATTCCACCACATAGAGCGTGGAATCTGGGGATCCCTTCGCTTCCAGTCAAGATCAGATCGTAGTCGTGCACCACAGCGCAATGTTTTTGGTGAATCATCATATGCTCCTCCCCTGACCGTACGAGGATGAAGTCGAGTAGGCCGATTCCATGGATCCTCCGACAACGATCCTTCCAAATTTTCATAAGAGGTCTCACTGTACTCATCGAGTGTCCATTCTGCCACATTGCCATGCATGTCAAAAATCCCCCAAGGATTCGCTTTCTTCTGACCGACAAGTTGGTACGTCTCATTACTATTTCCATAGTGCCATGCATAGAGATCAAGAGAATCTGTAGTTTCACCAAAACTGTATGACGAAGAAGTGCCTGCACGACAGGCATACTCCCACTCCGCTTCCGTGGGTAGTCGGTAAAAGACGCCTGTTTTTGTCGAAAGCCAGTGTGCATACTGGAGAGCACTCCATTGTGTCATACCAACAGCCGGATACCCATTGGTTCCCATTCCGTGAGCAGGATCTTCATAAGGCGGACTCGGCCGAGCAATTAAATCGGGATCAAATTCAATTCCCGTTGCACCTTGTGGGGTATCGCGTTCCACACTTGCGAAGAGAAGGAACTCATCGTAGGTCACCTCGTGAATGCCTATATAAAACGGGGAAAGGGTTACCTCGCGTTGCGGACCTTCATCTTCATCACGTCCCTCTTCACCTTGGGGAGTTCCCATCAAGAATACTCCCCCCTGTAACCCAACCATTGAAAAATACACATCTGTCCCTGGAATCGTATCCGTAATCACTCCAAGTTGCGATTGAGCTACTGCCGCCGTCCTCCCCCCAAGACAGATCAACACGATCGCAGCAATATTAATTCGCGAAAGCTGCATCAAATGCTGCATCTGACGGCTTAAAGTCGACCTTCTTGACAAAATCACAGGCCTCTGAGGCACCAGCCTCTCGATCCATTCCAATATCTTCCCACTCAATGGAGAGTGGACCGTTGTAATTGATTCGGTTCAGTGCACGAATGATCTCTTCAAAATTGATAGATCCACGACCGATGGAACGAAAATCCCAAAAACGTCCGGGTGTACCAAAATCTGTGTGCCCCCCAAATACCCCTGCAGATGTCAGTTTATTTGACCACCAAACATCTTTCATGTGTGTATGGTATATCCGGTCTGCAAAGCGGTCAATGAACGCTACATAATCTACCCCCTGATATCCAAGGTGACTCGGATCATAATTAAACCCAAATGCCTCTCTGTGCCCAATCGCTTCCAATGCACGTACACTGCTCGCAATATCAAATGCAATCTCGGTTGGATGTACTTCAAGACCAAACCGAACACCGACCTCATCAAATACGTCTAAAATTGGATGCCATCGGTCTGCAAAATCTTGAAACCCTGCTTCAATCATTGCAGGATCATTTGGTGGGAAAGAGTACAAAAGTGGCCAGATGCTGCTACCGGTAAACCCGTTCACCACTTTGACGCCAAGTTTTGCAGCAGCTCTGGCGGTATCCTGCATTTCCTTTGCCGCACGCTGCTGAACACCGTCACCATCGCCCCAAACATGAGGTGGAAGGATTGCTTTATGGCGCTCATCAATACGATCACAAATCGCCTGCCCAACCAAGTGGTTACTGATTGCATATACTTTCAAACCATGACGTGCAAGTAGATCATGCCTTCCTTGGCAATAATCACGGTCATGAAGCGCCTGTTGGACATCAAAATGATCCCCCCAACATGCTAACTCTAACCCATCATAGCCCCAAGAAGCAGCTTTCGCTGCAATCGTTTCAAGTGTTAGATCGGCCCATTGGCCCGTGAATAATGTGACTGGTCGTGCCATGTAAATTATTTGATATAGATAAATACAGATACCTGTGTGGGTACTCCAGGTATTTTCGAATGACGAAGAATTGTTTCCAATCTAGGATGGTGGTGTATAACTAGCATCCACCCATTCTCTACGCCGCCCACTCTCCAATGCAGTGAGGATAAAATGTACCCCTCTGGCGCCATCTTGTACACTTGGAAAATCCAAGTCGTACGTTGATGGAATCTCTGCTGACTCATAGGCGGCAATCGTTCTACCGGCGTTCAGATAAATATTTGCAAACGCTTCCAGAAATGCTTCGGGATGCCCACTAGGAAGACGAGAACTCTGCTGCGCCTCCGAAGACAAATATTCATTCCCACGCTTCAACACTTGTTCCGGACCATCCAAATCTCGGTAATAAAGCCAGTTCGGATGCTCCTGAAACCATTGAAGAGATCCAGTTTCACCGTGCACTCGAATATTGAGATTGTTTTCCTCTCCAATTGAAACCTGAGAAGCATGCAAGATTCCCCGAGCTCCTCCCCGGTAATGGACCAACATATTGACATCATCGTCAATCACACGGCCTTCCACGAAAGTAGTAACATCTGCGCACAGTGCTTCGATCTCCAAATCGGTCATGTAACGAGCCAGGTTTTCTGCATGAGACCCTATATCACCCAGAGCTCCTGCCCCGGCTCGACTAGGATCGGTACGCCATCCGGCCTGCTTATGACCTGTACTCTCAAGCGGCGTCGCCAACCATCCCTGCGGGTATTCTACAACAACCTTTCGAACCGCTCCAATCTTTCCTTCTCGAATCATTGCACGAGCCTGCTTGACCATTGGATATCCAGTGTAGTTATGCGTAAGTGCAAATACACGATCATGTTTTCGTACCAGATCGCATAACATTTCTGCATCTTCCAGTGTATTGGTCATCGGCTTATCACAAATAATATGGAACCCCGCCTCAAGAAATGCTTTTGCAACCGGGAAATGCATGTGATTGGGCGTTACAATTGACACAAAATCAATCCGATCGCTTCGAGCCGCTTCCCTTTCTGCCATCTCGAGGAACGAAGTGTAAGAGCGCTCATCACTCAGCCCCAATTCCTTCCCCTGTTCCTTGGACTTGGTTGGATCAGACGAAAATGCACCGGCAACCAACTCCATCGTTCCATCCAATGAAGCCGCCATACGATGCACATTTCCAATAAATGCGCCTGGGCCGCCACCGACCATGCCATACCGAAGTTTTCGATCTAGACCCATCAGAATTCCAGTGATCTTAGGTGAGCAATGCTGGTACGGATACTTGCCAATGCATCCTCGGGATGATCATGTTCCACAAAATAGTGCTTGAGTCCGGCCGTTTCACTTTCCGAAAAGATGGCAGCAAAATCAATCTGACCTTCACCCACAGGGGTCATTTCACGTTCTCGCCCCATATCCTTAACATGACACAAAGGGAAGCGGCCTGGATGGTTCTTGAAATATTCAATTGAATCACGATTCGCATAGGCGATCCAATAGATATCAAGTTCCATCTTCACCAAATCTGGATCCATCTCGGCGAGCATAAAATCATAAGGAATGATTCCATCCTCGGCAGGTTCAAATTCGAACTCATGATTATGGTAAGCAAACTGGATTCCAGATTCTTTGCATGCAGCTCCTACCTCATTAAACAGTGAGACATATTCTCTATAGTGAGCCATGGTTCGCTGATCTGCACCCAGCCACGGGCACACGATATACGAGTGTCCAATCCGCTTGGAAGCATCCAATACCTTGGTCAGCTCATTCTGGAGGGCATCAAGCGATACATGCCCCGAGGGAGCAGCCAAACCTACTTCATCAAAGAGTGTGCGAATATCATCCGGATTACGATCTGGCTCCCAGACGGTTTCTACCTCATCATATCCCGCTTCCGCAACAGCTCGAATCGTCCCCTCATAATCACTTGCCATTCGATTCCTCAGGGTGTAGAGTTGCACCCCAATATGTTCCAGAGACCGTGAACGTGTGGACACATCTGATCCATATGAAACAGATTCTTTGACCGAAGAAAACCCGGCTACGGCTCCAACAGCTGCTGGAAGCGCTACCGATGATTGTAAAAAAGTTCTCCTATTCATGCTGTATTAATTTATGTTATTGATTATGCCCATGCGCGTCCAATTTCAGAGAACGGAATATCTGGTCTGTATATTCCAATTGGGTTTATCCGCAGTTCCTGTGTTGCACCAACTTCAGACGTATAGTAGCCAAAGAGTGTGAATGACTTGATGGTTTGAAAGAAGGGAGGCGCCCCTTCTTCCCCATTCTCCCGCCAAACTTCCACCTGTTCTTCCATCTGGGTCAGAATTTCGACTTGTTTGTCAGGATGCAGATCTAAAAAAGATGGAGCACCATACTCACTGGCACGTCGCTGAAGATCATCCAGTCCTGCCAGGAATTCTTCTACTTCATCCGCGTCATACCAATCTGTAAGCATATTATCAGCAAACTCGTGTACCTTGGCCGCGCGTGCTCCTGGAGTGTCTGTTTCTGGAATAATCAATTCCGTGACGGTAGCCACAAGTTCATCACGCCCATTTGTCAATGTGCGAGCTTTAAAAATAACACCGTCTTTGCTGGCACTACAGCCCCCAAGGACTCCAGCAACCGTAGATGCGGAAATCGTGCCGCCCATCAGAACAGCAATGCGCTGTAATGCAGTCCTTCGATCCATCCGATTAAAATTTTCCAGGTAGAATTCCTGTGTAATAAATTAACGAATTCTTCGCAAGATAATGAACTGTGATGTTTTGAATGATGCTTTCTCCGGAAGCACGCCAAAATCAGGCTTGATCGCTCCGAAATCTATCTTCAAAAATTCATCCTCATGCGGAAATGATTGGATCCTTGCTTCTTAGGAAAAGGGGATCCATGAAGTGGTTTCTGTATGATCACGTTCACAAATCCTGTCATCTATCCATTCAGTATTGTGAATATCCGTAACTTATAGGGATCGTTCAAGAATTTCTATCCAATTACTGAAGCTACCCATTCATTGATCATGTATACAGATCCCGCGAATCCCTCCAACAACGGTCACCATAAAAACGGTCAATCGAAGCAGTCCTCTGAGAAGTCATCCGACCCTATGCAACGATTGCAGCATTGGATTGATAATGATTCCCTGTCGACCGCCTTCCTAATCCCGACTGCCGAAGAACTGGTCAAGTACGAAACCCTACTTCCAGGCGCGGCGGAGCGAATTTTGATCCTGACTGAAAAAGCCCAAAAGCTTCATACACTTAAGACCTATTCCCGCATTCGACTGCATCGTCACCTGATCTGGCTGTCCACGTTCATTTCTGCTTTTCTGCTGTTTATTGCTCTGTTTGGTGTCATCACAGGAGCCGAATGGTTCCTGATTCTACCGTTCGCACTTTGTAGCGGACTCCCCTTCTTCTTGATCAAATTCCTAGATCTTAGGAAATAATCCTATTTCGTGGCAACTCCTGCTCGCAGGCATATTGGGATGTCCTAATACTCATTCAAGCTTATTTGAGTGTCACCCTTTTCGTTCTTTTGGAGTTTACCCCAATGGAGTTGTTCTGTATTTCCGTCCCCTAATTAAATACAACCTCGGAACTCAAAATGAAATCACGTATCCCAAAAGAGACAGATCGGATTTTTACCACAAGCCAATGGCTGCCAATTCCTCTCGAAGAAACCTTTTCTTTTTTCGCGGAGGCTCGTAATCTAGAGCGGATCACACCTCCTTTTCTGAGTTTTCGCATTCTTACACCAGGCCCCATTGAAATGCGGGTTGGAGCTCTGATTGACTACAAGCTGCGAGTGCGTGGATTCCCGGTTAGTTGGCAAACTGAAATCACTGCATGGGATCCCCCAAACGGATTCACCGATGTACAGCTCATTGGACCGTATCAGAAGTGGATCCATCGCCACGATTTTCGTTCTGAAAATGGAGGGACTCTGGTAAAGGATACGGTCAACTATATGGTCCCCGGAGGTGGGGTCATTGATCGCTTGATGATCAAGCCAGAACTGAAAAGAATTTTTGACTACCGCCGAAAAAAAATCGAAGAGTTCTTCCGCATCGAACAATCTTAAGCTTCGGGTTCATCCAAACGGTACGAGAACCCTGCTTGGGGCATTGATCATAACTGCTTCAAAAACTCCAAGATATCTGCAAGTTTCTGAGCATCAGGAACTAGATCCTCGGGCATTCCCGAAAATGCCATTGGCTGTACATTTTCTATTTCTGATCGTGGAATGACTGTGTCGGTCTGCTCACTCACAAGTCTCACGGCCGAAGGAGTTTCTGAAGCTATGACACCCGTCAGAGTATCTCCCTGGACGGTGACAACCTGCCATAACTCATAACCACTTGAAATGGATTTCGATGGATTTCGGATTGCATCTATCAACATAGGATCCGGCCAATGGCTGACGGTCGTCAAATCTGGTCCAAACTCTCGCGTATGACAGGATGCGCACGTCGTAGCAAAGATGGAAGCCCCTGATTGAAAATCCCCAACAAGATCTGATACGACCTTACCATGGGTCTCGTCATTGATTACTCGGAGCAGTGCGCGGGCACGACTGCGAATTGGTTCTGGAGTATCACGCATGAGCTGAACTCGCTGATTCCAGGATAACTCAGCCGTAGAAACAACTCCCGTTTCTAGAGCATCAACAAGAATAGATGCTCGCTCGCTACTGGTAAACGTTTCTAATGCTGCTTGCCTCAGTTGAGGAGTCAGGCGTGCCCACTCATCTAGAATATGCACTGCCACCTCTTTTCCACCCCTTCTGCGAAGCCCTCTCAATATCTCAAGCTGCATCTCCAGTGGTTGTTCGCTAGTGAAAAGGGGGAGTAATGATTCTGGACCTTTCGGTACCATGGCTAAAATGCGGACGCCTCTCAGGCGTTGAGATAGGGATGCTTCTGTATCTTGCGCCAAGCGATATGCTTCCTCTACAACATCTGGCGTTAAGCTATTTTCTGGCAAGAGTGATAGAATCGCACGCGCAACCTCCTCGTTTTTAGTTGACCACATCCATGCAAGTAATTCGACCGCCTGAGAAGCAGGGATTTTAGATCCAGTGGAGGAAATGCCGCGAAGCACTGGAGCATGCCACCACAAATCATTTTCTGACGCAAGGATCCGCGCGATGAGGGGAAATGCCTCCTGTTCGCGAGCAATCACTCCCGCAACTTTTTCCACTAGGGCAGAATCATCTGAATGATTGAGGGCAATCTGGAGGATTCGATCTGAGGGGATCGAAAGCAGAGCAGCTACCTGCACCCATTCATCCTCAATATCTTGTCTCAGGATATCCTCTTGTGCGAATAAAATCTCTTCATCGCCCATATTGACCAATCCAAGCGTCGTTAAGACCTGATAGCGAACCATTATATCCGGATCGTCAACCAGCTGGATCAAGTGAGGAATCAAGAGCTCCCTACCTTGGGTATCCAATTCCGCCAGTCGAATTGCATTCTCCCGAATACGCGGATGAGAATCTTGGAGGCCTGCTATAATATCCTCTGTCCGGAGAGCACCCAATCCATGCAAAGACCAATAGATATGGAGCCGCCCAACCGGTTGTAATTCCTGAGAAAGCTGCCTTCTTAACATTGGTATCGCGGATGTATCACGCTCAGATACAATCAACCGCTGCGCGGCCATTCTCCACCACCCATTCGCATCAGATAGGTGCTGAACACGCTCTTCTGTATCCATTGGATTCAGAGCGTTCAACCAAGATGGCCCTGGAGTACCCTCGGGTACAATACGATAGATTCTGCCTAGGGATGTTCCTTGGGTGAGGTTTCCTGCTTCGACAACCTCGTCATCCATCCACTCTGGATGCTCAACAATTTGCCGATAATAATCTACAACGTAGAGAGCTCCATCTGGCCCCACGGTAAAATTGACAGGTCTAAACCAACTATCCGTTGAAGCCAAAAATTCTTCCCCTTCTCTGACTCGGGAGGCAAGAAAACGGTTTCCCTCTGAGGCAACCTTACTTACATGGACCAGATTATGAACTGGCTCCGCCGTAAAGGTAATATTTTCATTATATGGGGCTGGGAATACCCCCCCGTGATACCATGTGATACCACATGCAGATGTCATCACTCCCCGATCTGTAAGTAGTTGATGCTCTGGATCAACAGTGATCGGAAAAACCTGAGAGGCGTTACCACTTCGAAGTGACGATTGAGTCGCATCTCCAATTGCCACAGATAGATTCTGCTCAAGGTAAGGGGCAGCCAAAGCTTCATAATAGAGATGGTGGCTATTATCATTCAGAAAGTGACGCCCCCATACGTCGAATGTATGTCCAAACTGGGAATTCCCGCTCCGCATCTGAAGTTCGAATGTGTCTGGTCGAAAGCGAATATTCCGATCAAATCCATTCCGCGGTAACCGAGGTGCTTCTGTCTGAGTGGTAAAGTAGATCTCTCCTCCTCTATCACCAAACGAGTCCGCATATTTTTCGGTCCAGAAAATTGTACCGTTATTTGCAATGTGGATCCAATTATCAAGACCATAAAGCGGCGTATTCGCATTATGCTGAGGATTACTCAGGGCAAACCCCGTAAGTAAAACTTCTCGGACATCTGCAACTCCATCTGCGTCGGTATCTTCAAGGTAAAGAACATCTGGGGGATCCGTTATGATCACCCCTTTCTTCCAACGCATTACCCCATTGGGAAGAGTCAATCCTTGCGCAAAAAGCGTAGCCGTATCGGGATATCCATCGCCATCTGTATCTTGAAGCAGTTTCACTCGTCCTGAGCCTCCTGTATCCAACGGATACCCCGGCATCTCGACCACATACACCCTTCCATGCTCATCAATTGTCATCGCTACAGGATCCTGAACCAGTGGCTCTGCGGCAAATAACTCCACTACAAATCCCTCCTCAACCTCGATGGTGTGGAGTGCGGTATCTGGAGCAAATGGGGGGACATTTGTATCCGTACAGCCCCAAATTAAAATCGATAGCAATAGAATGATGTAGGAATTTCGCATACTATTGATGTAAGGTTCCAATCCCCTCTGGAAGTGTGTATAGTTGTTGGATTTCTGCAGATGAAAGACCTCGATTGAAAAAAGCCAAATCATCTATGTACCCCTTGAATTGTAATCCGATCTGTACAAGTACCTCCTCAGGGTTCCAGGTCAAGATTTGATTCCTCCCTTTCAACGTACCGGAGAGTTCTCCATTGAGATATCCAAAGAGTGCAGCATGCTCCTGATCGGTATTGAATTTATGAAGTACCAAAGCTACATGTGTCCATGAATCGCTCGAAAAGGGTGGTTCAGATACGGTAATCATTGGCATCACCCCCGGCCCCATTTCCTCCCATGGCTGGCTGTCAGGATTCCAAATTGCATTATCTGCAAAAGCTGCAAATCGGAATTGTCTCGGACGATTCCTTGTAAAATCTACGAATAGGGAAGCATCATCCCATGACCGCGAAGTAATCTGGATGGGATCGCACCACTGCCCCTCTACCAGATCCTCATTAGGATCCAGTTTCAGCCAGAACGAGATCGTTGCGCTCCATTCGTCTTTGCGGTAGTCCAAATTATCTTGTGCCTTGAAATAATATAGCCCTTCTGCATAACGGGAGAAATTTAAGGCCCCACCATGACGGCCCCCTTGAGATTCTATGGATACTCCCCCATCTGGCAAGACTACAGGCTGTCGCTCATGACGATCGTCCCATCCTTGAGCTTGGTAAAGGATCGGATCTCCTGCTGCAATGATTGCAGACGATATTGAATCAAAAGGGGCATGAAACGTAAGGGACTCCTGAAGCGGAGATAACTGTATCAAAAGAAGTAGGGCAATCATAGAAATTTGGACTTGGAAATATTCAGGTTAAAGCAGTATGATCTATCCCAGAACTGCGGGTGCAGGTCATATCTTCGATCCTCCGTTAAAATATGCTTACCCTTCATCATGTTGCTATAAATCATTGCTCTCTACCTTCGCGAACTCCTTGGCTACGACTCCCTATTGATACTAGAACTGCCATTATATCCATAATCTCCGATGAACAGAATCCATAAGGAGTTTTGATCTCACTCTGAAAGAACATATCAATTCATGAACCAAGGCAGACTGAGAATAATCATACGAATACAGCACGCACTCGTGCACGAAATCTGATGCAACGAAGGAACTCCCTCTTTTGTTTTTCGATATTTTTCAGTCCCTAGATCAATAGATCTGATGATTTCGTCTACAACTTAATCTTAATCGGACGAGCACAAGATACGAATCTCATCCGATGGTATCGAAGTTTCGTTCATTGAGTAGATTCCTTGGATGATACATTATACGCCTACAAACTGACCCCTGGCTCGTTCATCATCGATTGCACCTGATCTGCCATAAAATGATCCGCATGCTCAATAATGTTGACCCATTGAACGATTCTTTTGTAATCTTCATGCGACAATGAAATTTGCAAATCTGAACTGCGAATTCCGTATATCTCTACCAATTATGTTCACTTTTCTGCTATTTTCATGTCTGCTTCCAATCCAAGCATTATCTTTTATCCTCAGGTGTGTCACATATTCCTTCATCTCATTCGATATGCTGGCATATTATTCTTCAGAGCTTCGTTTTTGACTCTTTCCTCCCTCGTTTCATGCAGAAAATTACAATATTAACGCTCACACTCCTGGGTACGATTTCTCCCGCATTAGGACAAGTCCCCTCGCTTGATGAATGGGACGTTCATGATCTTGATCGCCCCCAACCGCCGATTGTTACACCAGGAGAGATAGCCTCATCCCCGGCACCATCAGATGCGATTATACTATTTGATGGTACAAATTTTGACGAATGGACCAATGCGCATGGAGATCCGGTAGATTGGCATTTACGGGATGGTTACATGGAGGTCAAGCCTGGTGCCGGAATCATAAAAACCAAACGTTCATTTGGAGATATTCAGCTTCATATTGAATGGGCTACTCCAAACAGTGGACCAGGGCAAGATAGTGGTAACAGCGGGGTCTATCTCATGAGTACCTACGAGGTTCAAGTCTTGAACTCGTACAACAACAAAACCTATCCTGACGGACAGGCTGCATCATTGTATGGGCAGTACCCGCCTTTGGTAAATGCAAGCGCCCCTCCGCTTGAATGGCAGTCCTATGACATCGTATTCAGGAGGCCTCATTTTGAGGAAGATGGTCGCGTCATAGAACCAGCAAGCGTAACCGTTTTTCATAACGGCGTTCTAGTTCAGGATAATGTTGCACTGACCGGGCCAACAGGACATAAATCTCGTCCACCATACAAAGTCCATGAAGATGCATTGCCTTTATTTTTGCAGGATCACAATGAACCGACTCGTTTCCGAAATATCTGGGTTCGTGAACTGGAGTCAGGCACCTAACCTGTACAATGACGCTCATTGCGGGAATTGATATCGGAGGAACGCAAACTAGGTGTGCACTCGCTCACAAAGGTCGACCTCAAGAAATTTTCTACCGAGCCTCTGCTCCGACTCCGCAACAGGGACATGAATCTGTACTGGATGTAGCACTTGGTTTAATTCATGATGGTCTTGATCGCGGTGCTCAATTGAGTTCGGTTGGCTGCGTTGCACCGGGAATGACCGATCCAGAATCCGGGATCGTACTTGAGGCCGCCAATCTGAACGGTTGGGTCAATGTTCCCTTGAAATCGGCTCTCGAATCGAAAATAGGGGTCCCAATAGCCATCGAGAATGATGTAAACGCGGCTGCGATTGCAGAAGAAGCCTTGAGTACGAACCAATTAGGCTCCCCAATGGTCTACATGACTGTGAGTACTGGAATTGCTACTGGCATCCTCATAGATGGGAAGATCTTGCGAGGTGCAAATTTTTCTGCTGGCGAGATTGGAAAGATGATTCCCTCGCCAGAATTCTTGGGACAAGCCTGGAAACCAGGCGGGTGTTTGGAACGCCTTGCTGGCGGAATTGGATTGGCTACCCAATGGGCAAAACTCCAAAGTGGTCCATCCGATTCAGTACGCACGATAGAACTCTACCAAGCAGCCGATGCAGGGAATGCCAAGGCAAAAGAACTGGTCACTTTGGCAACCAATTACATTGCGCAGTCCGCCGTCGGAGTAGCGAGTGTTTTGGATCCGGCAATCATTATTTTGAGTGGAAGCATAGGGCTTGCCCGCCCAGAGATTATCGAATGTATACGTCAAGAATTGACGAACTCAATCCTTTATCCGCCAGATGTACGTTTATCTGATTTGGGAGGAGATGCTCCTTTACTAGGTTCTTTGGTCTTGGCCGATTTCTTGGTTGGTGACTGATCTGGCTTGACCGTCTTTTTTTCCTCTTCTTCCGATATTTTCTGCTTTTCTAGCTTCTGCTTCTCTCTGTACTGATACTCTGGATTCAACTGCCCCTTGTACTTACCCTCCAAGGCCAAATCAAGTGCAACTAAAATCTGATGCACATCGAGATCCAAGGCTTTCGCATACGCTCTCACCAAGGAATGAAGGTAGACTTTATTGAATCTTTTATTTCGATGGAGACAGTTAATCTCAAAATCTTCCAGCACCGTCTTGATGATTTTGGTTTCAGCGATAATTACATCTAATGAGATTCCTCTCTGCTTCCTCAGATTGCGTAGATCAAGGGCAAAGTTACGCTTCGTTTCCTCCAACTTACTGTTTGACATTAACTATTCTTATAAAATGATGCTCTCCGAATCTTTTGCTGGGAACGATTATACTAGGAACAATATACAGTTATCCCACTCATCTATTGTGATCCGAAAGGGTAACCGTAATCTCATATAAAAATCCTGAAAAGGTATTCAAAAAATTCTATCTGAACTGTTTCCTATTGATACCATCAAAACTTCGTCCAATATTGATTGGAATGGCTATTCATTCATACATCCGTCGGGACGGCGAGATTTGAACTCACGACCCCTTCAACCCCATTGAAGTGCGCTACCTGGCTGCGCTACGTCCCGAATTTAGCGGCTACGCTAATTGTCGACTGATGTTCTCCAGAAATAAACGTAGTTTCAGTAAGTCATCCCGTTCTGATACCCGATCTAAAGATCTCTCACTTATATCTTTCATGGCCTGCCTTGCACCATCAAGCGTATATTTCTTTACACGAAGTAAATAATAGATCTGCCGCACCAACCTTAAATCATTTTGTGTATAAATCCGTCGACCAGAACTGTTTTTTCGTGGGCTAAGTTGGTGAAATTCGCTTTCCCAGTAACGAAGTACATACGCTTCTACACCAACCTCCTTGCTAACCTCTCCAATCGAGTAATAAAGTTTGGGTGTTTTATTCATCGTTCAGTGAACTAAATGAATATACAGAACGAAACCGTAAGCACATCATCCTTAATCCCCACAAAACATTATTAATAAAAATAACTCGTTAGCCATCCTTTCTCTCCATGTACTCCTATTCGAGCTTGATCATCGTCCTATACGATTTAAACCACATAACAATATTTCAAGAATTTCGGTACAGGAGTCAAATCCAAGTATCCTAAACACAAGAGTGATCACACGTCCTCTTCTTCAGAATGTTCCTCTACAAATTGACGAATGCACCATAGGTCCGGATTCTTTTTCTTTTGCATTTGCCCTGTTCTCTGACAACGCAAGTATGAGACAATCTCCCCGTGAGCACGAACTTGATCACAGATTGGATCTGGAAGGTTTCGTTTTGGATTGACTAGAAAGAAGATCTAAAGCGGTCGATCAGTCCGTTAATCTCCGGGTATTGCTGAGTTACAAAATCCCATGTCTGCGGGAAAAACTGATATGTAACTTCATATAGTGCAGAGGAATTTCGAAGTTCCGTCGGGGGTAAATGTATATGGTTCAGAGCATAGAGGGACAAGCTAATTAATAACCCCCAAGTGATCAGCCCCAAAGCTCCCCCTAATACCCCATTCAAGCCGCGGAAGACTATAGTTTTTTTTACCGCTTTGTTGAGAAAACGTGAAACAATCCGACTACACACATGAACTCCTAGAAACACCAACCCAAAACCAACAAGAGGAGAATACGATTCTTGCATCCCAACCTGATTAACGAACCAATCTCCCACCCCATCCATATACAAGAATCCAATTACAGACGATGCAATAAAACTTACTGAACCAAATAGTTGGAGTATGAATCCCCGAGAGAATCCTATCAAACAACCAATCCCAATCACTCCAAAAATCCCTATATCAAGCCAATTCATGACGTATTCTTTTTATGAAAATGTACGAAATATTTGTATCAAAGTTGGAGATGCTTCGCAAATTATTTTAGAGCGAAACGAATCGCTAACG
The DNA here is from genome assembly GCA_965215475.1 of Rhodothermales bacterium. GTDB lineage: Bacteria > Bacteroidota > Rhodothermia > Rhodothermales > Bin80 > Bin80. The sequence continues at coordinate 3,497,469 of OZ244061.1, read as the reverse complement.
TAACCATCCCTGCCTGCATGACCCCTAAAGCAATTCCAGAATAATCATCAAGCTTGGAGACACGTGATCTCAAAGATAGATCTCCATTCCTCAGATATTCGTCATTAATCCGATCGGCACGGAATTTATAGTGTACCGCTACGATACCTGCCGCCACTACGACGGCTGCAGTCCCCCAATCAATCCATCTTCTGCGCTGCTTTACGACTGGACTTATTCCAGAGCGCTCATTTCCCTGAACCAGAGATTCTAATGAAATCTCATAGAGATTCCATAAATCTTTTTTGGGTTTCAGGGTGCCGGGCATATATCCTTGCAGTTCAACATGAAACAGGCCATCAATAGATCCTGGTGAACTAAATACAAAGGGGGTTAAGCCAAGAAGCCTCCGATTTGAACCTTCCTGCAACCAAACTTCCGCTCCGAAAGGGTATGACTCAATTCGATGATAATTGGGAAAATTCAATGTAACCAGCACACTATCTCCTGGCGTAGCTCTAAGTGGCATTTCAATTGGAAGTACACTCCATGAAGCGGCACGGAGCGTTGAAAGCCGAATCGTCTCGGTCATCGCATCCACCCAATACGGGCTTTCACTAGCACTCCCCAAATACAATGAATCCGCGTACACTGCTGCATCCATATCATTACTCTGGATGTGGACAAGGATTTCGGACTGTGCCATGGTCGTAGCTGGAATCAGGATCGAAAAAATTCCAAGCCACAATCTCTTACCCGAGCGCTTAAAGATATTCATCTGTATTCAAAGATATGAGCCGAACCACATAACGTGGCTCCGTTAAAACAATCAATCCTCCTTGAGCCAGGGCCATCCCACTCTTTACCCGGCCACGCAGCTCAATCTCCTGCAATAAATCCCCCTTTTGACGATCAAACGCATAGAGCCAGTTCCCCATACTACCTGTATATATTACATCAGAAGTAATCAATGGACGTGCTACTAATGCATCTGGGCATTGTGCAATCCATTTTATTTCGCCAGTATCAAGATCGAATACTCGCAAAATCCCATCCGATGCACCTACCACTACAATCTCATGATCTGCGGCCGGTGAAGACATCCGAACCGTCCGATCTAGCAATGTTGTACTCCATTGAATTTCTCCCGTCTGCACGTTCAATGCGAGTAGGCTTCCCTGGGTCGTGGATACCAAGAGTCTTTCTCCACGAATCTCCGGTTCAGCATAGATTGGGGAACCCACGTCTATTGACCATTGCCGCGTTCCATCAACGAGCGAAAGTGCCAAAACAGTTCCATTGTCACTGGCGATAATGACCCATTGATTATGAACTAGTGCAGAAGCATGTGCGCGTGCACGTCCTTCCATTTGGTATGTCCATACTGCCTCCCCATTGTCTATTCTAAAACGCTGCACCTCTCCAACACTATTTACATAAATGCCCCCTGACTCTAAGGAGGTAATCCCAACCTGAATAGGATCCCCACGAAGGCGCCAGCGCAGGTCCGCTCGGTGCAGATCATATGCCACTAACGATGTGCGTCCCGCCGCTAGCGGAACAACCAATATATCTCCGATTACTGCTGGTGCTCCATTGATTGCGTCTCCAAATCGCTTCATGCCATTACGCTTGCCAGAAATCAAGTCAATGAAATGAACTGAACCCTGCCTGGTCGCAATCATAACCGATTGGTCAAATATCTTTGGCGCATCTGTTCCAAAACCCGCCCTGGCATTATACGTCCAGGCAATGTCTAGAGGTAAATATGGCTCGGCCTGTATCTCAGATGGCGCATCTACGCTCACCGAAAGCCCTCTGCAGCCAATGCAGAGAAAAACAAGAAGTATTAAACTGCTCCTAAAAATCGAACCCAAAAAAGAATTGACGGAAAAGATTTGAATCCCGTGACTTGAATCCATCACGAAAACGATACCCTAGATCATATCGGAGAACAAGTCCACCAAAAAGATTCAGTCGAAGCCCAAATCCAGTAGAACCGAGAGTTTCGCCAGCATAAATCTGTCGAATTTTCTGATCATAACGATCATTCCATGTGTGCGCAGCATCAAAAAATAGCGCTCCTCTAAGATTCACAATTCCCAAAATTGCAAGTGGAGGAACATAGGCCGAAGGATTCTCTACCAAAGGGAAGCGCAACTCATGAGATGTAAACCAGGCCTTCTTGCCGCGAACATCAAAGAGTGGATAGCCCCGTAAGTCCCAACTACCTCCCATAAACCATAGCCGAGCTTCACGTCCATGATTCATGCGCCCCAAAGCACGAGATGCAAACGTGACACTCCGTGCTAATTTCAAATAATGCCGAATATCCGCTTCCAGAGTGATATAATTCACGTTGGAATACAATAGGTCCGTGGTGTAAGCTGCCGATATTCTTCCTCTCCATCCATCTTGAGGACCATTATATCCAAATAAGGCATTATCATGAACCAGACTAATTTGGTTTGTCAATAAAAGTGCCTGACGATCAATCCTCCGTTGAGGCACTTCCTTATGATCCCAACTCAGAGAAGTGGTTACCTCAATCCGCCGAAACATCGAGATCGGGTAACTTACTGCTCCAAATCCACCCCATACCTCTTCCCAAAACCTAGGAAACTCCGTTGGCGCATCCGGATCCGTCAGATCGTACCTCAATCCTCCATAGCGATATACTCCATAACCAAGATTTGCCCTACGATTGAGATGAAGCCTGGATATGTTTACATTCAAGCTCTGAAGAAAATCTCCTGTGGATTCACTAGCACTAAAAATGGTGAGAAAGAATCGATCATTGCCTAATAGATCTGATAAGGCAAGGACAGCAGCACCTCCTGTGCCCCAGACTGCATTACTGGAGATCTGTCCCTGAGCAATATCCAATCCATATCTCCGACGATACCGCAAACGATCGGTTTCCGAAGTGGCCTCAATCCGAGGAAATACCCAGGGCTGCTGAGATTCCGTGACCAAGGACTCTGAATGTAACGACACCGGTTTCTGCAACAATGTATCCAGACCTCCCATAGCTCGAACGGTAAATCGATAATTTTCAAATGCAGAAAAAACAATCTTGTCATCCTGGGTCCAAACGGGGTCAAAAATTGCGGTTGTGAACTCCGTTAGCCGTTTTTTCCATCGCACTCCTGGGCTTATTTGGCGACTTGGATAGATTTCCGTATCGGCTAAGACAACGAAAGGCGTAGTTACCTTGGCATCAATCACATACAGATCTTGCCCTCCGTATCGGCCAGTGGAATCTTTTTTCGTACTCGTATAGATGATCTGATTTCCATCTGGACTCCAACTGGGAGAAAAATCATGCTGTGAACCATGCGTGATATAATCAATCGTGCCGGTATCAAGCTCATACATAAACAGATTGTAGGCATTGTCATATCCCTTTGAAGTTCGATCGGACGAAAAAACAAGATATTGACCATCTGGGCTCCAGGAAGGGTCTCGCTCATCATAACTATCATTCGTTAGACGTCTCAGCTGATCTGCATCTGTATCATAAACGTACAAATCAATGAAGCCGCTCTGATTTATTGCAACAAAAGCGATTTGCGTTCTATCTGGACTCCAGGACGGGGAATAAACTGCGAGCATTCCCTCAAACCCGTAGATGGGACCGGTAGAGCCGGATTCCAAATCATAAGTGTGTATGACATCTGCCTCCCCACTTTTGGTAACAAACGCTAACCATCCATCTTCTGACACCCCCATTTTGCTATCCAAAAGATGAAACGATTCAAATTGACTGTTCCGCTCACCACGAATTAATACCCGTGGTTCATCTATTGGAGTGTAGGTCGAATCAACCTCGACATAAAACACATTACTGTAGCCTCCATGATTGCCTGTGAATATAATCTGACGCCGACCATCTTTCGTTTTGTAAAACACCGGCTTGGAGTTAAATCCTTTTATTGAAAGGGCCTCCGTAATTAGACTTGGGCTCTGCGCCTCATCCAATTTGGGATAATAAGTATCGCGCAACCAATTCTGCCACTGAATACTGATCTCTTGAATTTCCTCCTGTAATGTAAACTCCATGACCTTCTTGAAATCCCGGTCAATCCAGATATTATCAATCAATGACAGGAGCTTGTCTTCTCCGTAATTCTCAGAAATAAAACGACATAATGCTTCCCCCTCCTTGTACATCACATAGGATCCATTAATCCTGTACATATTTTCCAGAGGAACCAAATAATTTGTGAATATGGCATCCCGCATGATCATCTCATACCGGTAGTCTTGCGGACCTGACCAATACTCTGCCAATCCTTCCGTAAACCATAATGGTGGCAAACGGTCCATTGGTATGCGATAATCCCGAAAAACACGGGCAAGCTTGTGCATCGTGAATACATGCACGATTTCGTGGCGAATGACTCGCCGAAATCGATGTAAATTCCCATTGGCAGGAATGACGACACGCCCCTTTAGAAACTCATAAAAGCCCCCCACACCATCAGGAATAAATCCATCTGTGATGTTGGTCTGCTTGAAATGCAACTGAGAGGAATAAAATACAATGGGGACGCGACGCGTCACCGAGAAGTTGAATCGATTTTGAAGCTCCGCGTATGCTTCTTCCGCGAAGGCTGCACCATGTTCAGCCAGCTCCTGCATTTCGGGATAGAAATACACATCGAAATGCTCGGTCTGAAGTACATTCCAGTCGAAATCTTCATACTGGATCTTATTTCGCCCAAAGTGGAAGTTATACTGGGCGAACGCTGGAAGTACCGTGAACCCTAGGGTAGCAAACAAGCTCCATATAACAACTGGATAGCGCATGAATCAATGACGGTTCCTGCACGCAACGCCATTATTCAAACACCGTTCCGTCATTACCCCTGTTTCAAGGCTGCTTTCAACTGGGAGATCAGTCCTACTGGAGACGGATCAGTCTCATTCAGTATCGCGAGATACAGGCTTACCCAGTCGCTGACATACATTATGGATAAAAGCCGGGCAAGTCGACTGTTGCCTTCACTGTAAATCTCATTCCAACTATGTGCATGCTCGGCCAATAATGAGTAGGTTACCTCGAGTCTACGCTGCGTACGTTTATGATCTTCCTTATCGCGAAGTGCGATCACAGCCAATTGCTTGAGCTCAGATTGAAATCGTGCCCACCCCATGATCTCATTATGATTCATCTCGGGCAGACAGTTCCCAACCGCGAAACTCTTCGCATTCTCATGTATCTGATTGCGCCAGCGCGTATTCGCTACCGCAAACTGCTCACTGCTATAGATTACCGGAAATCGGCCATGCAAAATTTTGGCCAGTTTTATCGCAGGATTATCAGGATTAGATATATTCGACATCACTTCGGACTGCCGAGCGGTTATGTTAACGGATTCATCCCAATCTTCTGGACGAACTGCTGTAAGTTGGAGCGTCTCGGCAATCGTCAATAGAGCAGACAATGAATGTGGCAGGGCTGCCCGAGGCTGGATTCCAGAGGGGAGTTCTACTAGGGGTACGCTATTTGCGTGGGCAAGCTCTGAGAGTTTTCCACCTGTCGAGATCGCCACGATTCTGGCTCTACGAGCCACCGCGTCCTCAAACGCAGCCAAGGTTTCTTCCGTATTCCCCGAATAACTTGAGACGACAACCGCTGTATTGGGACCAACCCATTCAGGTAAAGAATAACTACGTGATACAACCACTGGAATGGATGCATAATCTGCTGCTAGGGTAACTAAAACATCTCCTCCGATTGCACTTCCCCCCATACCAGCAACCACAACTCCCGTGACTTCATCCCCCAACCAGCTATCTACTTTGATGCCCAATGCACGGGAGCGCCCCTGTTTCAACTGTTCAGAGAAACTCTTCACGGCCTCGTACATTCCTTCCGAATCAATCTGGTCTAAAATCTGTTTTCTCATGATCAAATCATTTCCGGTCCACGAACCCAATCAGTTACGAGAACCAGTGTGTCTTCGGTTCAAGGGTACTTGAACCGTGCATCGAATAAACGGATCAATCCTAATAGATCCTGGAGCCTATCTCCTGTATAAGGAGTCGAAGATCCTCGGTATTGCCCGAGAGTGAACCAATTCGGTCTAGAGCCTGTTGGGTATAGCCAAGAACATTTTCCTGTGCTGCATCTAGTACCCCTAGTGCTTCCATTCGAGCCCGTGCCTTCGGAATTTCCTCCTCCGTTAGTCCTGAACCAGGATAAATTCCCGCAAAGAATGTTGCATCTTCCCCCGTGGCTCTCTGACGTGCTTCCGTCAGTAGATACGACCCTTTCCCCTCCATCAAATCTCCTCCCTGAACTTTCCCCCAGCGTTGATCTTCGGCTACCAGATCTAGAAGATCATCCTTAATCTGAAATGCCCTCCCTATAAATTTACCAGCCTCCCTTAAAGCCGTACAGGAATCGGAGTCTGCATTACCAGCAATCCCCCCCATTTCAAGTGACGCCGATAGGAGTGCACCTGTCTTTCCATCAACCATATGTAAATAATCGGCGGTCGTGAGATTATCGCTATTTCCGATAACCATATCGAGTGCTTGCCCCTCACATAGTTTGCGAATCATCCTCCCAAATACACGATTCAGTCGCGCAGTGTGTTCTGACTTTGCCTTTCCAACACATTCAGATGCTAGGGCAAGTAATACGTCACCACACAAAATTGCTGTATCTAAATTCCACAAAACGTGAATGGTTTTTCGTCCTCTACGACTGTCCGCATTGTCCATGATATCATCATGGACAAGAGAAAAGTTATGAACTAGCTCGACTGCCAAAGCTAGTGGTATTGAATTTGTGTTTCTAACTCCAAATACATCTGCTGAAAGGAGTAACAACACGGGTCGCACACGCTTACCTCCACCTGAAAGAACGTACCGTACAGAGTCATAAAGCTCATTTGGATTGTGATGCTTGACCAAATCCAGGAGTCCCGAATTGATCTCATTCCGGAACATCTCAAGCCTTACTTTCAGGTCAGTGTCCTGATGCCTTCCCATGGGTGATCAACTTAATTCTTATAAACTACGGCATTTCTAGGGTTGAGCATATCTGTGTATATACCTCAGCAAATGAACCGATGGCTTCAATGGGCAAAAGGAGTCCTTTGGCATCATAATATTCAATCAGTGGATACGTCTCACGATAATAAACTCTCAGTCGTTTTCGAATTGCATTCGGCTGATCATCTGGTCGAGAGACGATAAATTCCGTCTCTTCTTTGGGTGGCGGTTTATTCGATAGGTGAAAATTTTCACCGGTAAGCGAATGAATCCGCCGCTGAGATAAGCGCGACACTACATCTTCATCGTCAATCACTAACTGGACCACAGCGGTCAAGGGAGTCCCTTGCGCATGTAAAAATTCATGTAACCACTGAGCCTGCTGGATGGTGCGGGGATATCCATCAAGAATAAATCCTCGACAATTTGTAGCACCAATCGCATCCTCGGCTAATGAGCGTACCATTTCGTCAGGAACCAGACGACCTGTCACAATATATTTTCTTGCCTCAACACCTATTGGAGTCTCCGCTTTTATTTCTGTGCGGAGAATAACGCCAGTCGATATATGGGTTAAACCACGCTTCGTCGCCAACAACCTTGCCTGTGTTCCCTTCCCTGAACCTGGGGGGCCCAGGAAGACAAGTCGATGATTCGCTTCAACAACCTCATGATTCTTCCTCTGTCCCATCCTTATGATGTATGTGTTAACCTCATCTCAGCGACCATGGCCGTCAGAATGGGAGATCATCTTCCGGGCTTTGTTGCTCCTTGTTCTTTTGTTGCTCCTTATTATTAAGTGCATTCAGGCTCATTTCAACCGCTAAAGGCAGGAGTAATCGAAATAATTCGTTGAGCGTACTGCTACGTTGAGGGGGAACATACGCGCGCAAAACCCTGCGAACCGCTTCTTCTGAACTTTCTCCGTCATCCAATCGCTCTTTAATTGATGTAACCATCGGAGCTAATACTGCATCAAGCAGTGCACTATCCCCAGACGTTCCTTCACGTCGACTACCTCCAATCAAATATCCGAGTACGACACCCGCACCAAGAACCGCACAGGCACTGCCAATAGGATGTTTGACAATGATATCCTTCACCGGGGGTACCATATTCGTCACTTCACGACGAAGTGCGCTTAGGTGTTTTTCAATTTGTTGTGCACGCTCATCAAGTGCTGCACGGACGTCACTACTCGTCCGTTTCTTTTTCTGATTCTGATCCGTTTTGTCCATTCTTGTTTTTGATCGTACGATCTGTTTTTTCAGTTTCAAGGTTCATTAACCGAATCACTACGCGACTCAGGAGCCAAGCACCAACTCCCGTAATCACACCAACGGATACAAACCCCCATATTATATGCCCTAATAGAAATCCCAATCCCATTGCCATAGCAGCTAGTAAAAAGAGCGCAGAGATAGCGAGCAAAAACCCTGTGAAGATCACGAGATAGATCGTTTTTCGATTTTGCAGGATCGTATCCCAGTACTGCCAACCTGCTAACTGCACTCTGAGATCCAACCATACCTGGAGATTTTTGACTAGCTCCTTGGAATGCAATATAAAGCGATCAGACTTACTTGTTTTCCTCACGTCTCTGAACAATCAATTGCTACGTTGCAAGAATCGTGCAAACTTGTGCGAACCTTTTCTTGTTCCTCTACAAGTTACACAGAAAGTCAATCGTATCTCTCTGATCGGGCTTCCATGCAAGTGCAGGTTTCTGGGTGGTGCCGAAAGACTGAATGCCCCAGGCATCTGGTAATATTGCAGATAATTTCTTATGTGCAACAACGCACTGCACCTCGCTACGAATTGCCTCAACGAGGCGAGTCAGTTCATCAAGGTTCTTATACTCAACCCAACGAACATGTCCAGGAACCTGAACCTCAGCAGGGCCTTTGCTGATCAGAAATTCCAGACCGTCTCCATATGCATGTGGCTGCTTGAGCGCGGCCAGGTAAGCTCTTTGCATTTCCAAACGTCCCGGTGTGGTGGGATGTGTAGGAAACACTCCTCGCACGTGGGCAAAGTGTTTGAGACACCGATCTGGTTCAAGTCCTATAGGTGCAAAAATCAGTGCTACATTACGGCATCCCATCCCCTCATGCAACAACGCATCCATTGCTAGGTCATCTAAATCATCGTCCGTTTCATGTCCATCCAGAATTGCAATCCCATACCGATTACTCCGGAATAAACACTTTGGAGTCGATATCTGTCTTTCCGCCGCAAGAGAACTGATTTGGGCAATCGTTGCATCACTGCCTGTTGCCATAACCGCGTGTACCTGCTCCCAGATTGTATTACGATCTACAAAGCTTACAGCCACATCTTCCCCTTGATCGCGAACCGTTTGAACAAATGCAGGCAAAAGATAAGGGCACTTACTGGACAATACACCAACATATGAATGACCACAAATAAGAACGGCGAGAAGATCCTGCAATCCGACGAATGGCACATTCCCGGCATTGATCACCCCAACTTGACAAACATGTTTTGATCTTCTTTTCCCAATCCATTTCTTCAATGCGAATTCTGTCACCTCGCTCATTTGTTGATCTATCGCGTATTCCATGGCCTCTTTCGTAAATGAGTTAGATGCTGTCAGGGTTGCCTGCACAGCTTCTCTTCTGTGTGGTTGACTGGGATCAGACCATATATGGGCGGCTTGGGATAGTGTAACAGCCAGTGTATCCATGTACCTTATGATAAGAATCTATCTGGTGGGCCTTGTGTAACACCGTAACTTCCATAATTGTTGAAACCACCCTATCCCAATCTACACGATCACTATCCCCTCACTATTTATATCTTATCCTTCTAGATCCATGGTGAAGAAGTGTAACCTACATTTGATGAACAGTACTAATTGTGTGAGTTCAATCTTTTTAAAATTTCGGGGCTCCCGTTTTTCAAGAAAAAGTGTCCCACTAATTTCGGATTCACCGTCCCCATTCATCCTAATAGGCACTATTCTTACCAGTCCGAGCATTCACGGATATAATTCTCTTTTCTTTTTGTGGAAACAAAGCGGATGTGTGGATGTACTGTCCCGACATATTGGGCAGACCCATACTTCATTATGCTTGGGTTTGCAAGAGTCTAACTTGAAGCATCATTGGATATTTTGAATTCAATGCCCAGATTTCGTATATATACGATCGGACACGGGGGGCGTACAATAGACGAAATTGTGTCCCAGCTAAAAGAGAAAGGGGTGCAGTTTGTGATTGACGTTCGCTCCTTTCCATCCTCTAAGTATCAGCCAGAGTTTTCCCGAAAACCTCTGTCCATGTCACTTCGTGACGCAGGGCTAGGGTATGGATTCATGGGAAAGGAGTTGGGCGGCCGCCCAGACGATGAATCATGTTACGATAACAACCATGTAAATTACATTAAGGTACGTGCTAAGGGTTTCTTTCAGGAAGGTATTGCTCGTTTACTCACGGCATGCGAGCGTGGTTATACCGTCTGTCTTATGTGTGCCGAGGCAAAGCCAGAGCAGTGCCATAGGTCCGTAATGATCGGAGAGGCTCTCGTACAGGAAGGAATTGAAGTTGAGCATCTACTCAATGACGGTGGAAGTATGAGTCAGGAGAAAGTGATGAATATTCGAACTGGGGGACTGGAAGAACTCTTTGATGACGTTCCCCGGCGAAGAGATTTATCGACTCGCCCGGTGTTATGATTATTTGGACAATTGGTGCTTACGGGACGACACGTGAGTCATTCCTTGACGCACTCTGTAAAGAGGGAGTCAATGTCTTGATGGATATACGGCGTCGTGCGGGGATGCGAGGTAGCAAATATAAGTTCTTCAACAAGGGACGCTTATCGGAAGGATGTAAAGGACGCGGTATTGAATACATTCATGTAAGGGATTTAGCCCCGACCAAGGAAATTCGCACTATCCAGTCCAACTATGACAAAGAACACAAACAAGGCAAGTACTGGCGTAGCGGGCTCTGCGAGGCGTACGTGAATGAATACAGGAGGCAAATTCTTATTGATCAAAAGGGAATTGAGATTTTTAAAAACGCTCTTTCGGATTGCCTAAATCAGCCAGTGGAAAGCGTAGCATTGTTTTGTGTGGAGAGTCATCTTGAATCTTGCCACCGTTCCATTCTTGCCACCTATCTTGCTGAGCAATTGGGGGTCTCAGTGAAAGGTGACCTGACACCTGTGCCTGAGTCAGAATACGAATCATGAGATAATCTTCTTTAAACAACTGTGAGTCATAGTGACTTGATGCCATGAGATGCTACATTGTCGCCAAGACCCGCGCTAAGAGTTGTTATTGTATCGGTGCGATTACTGAAACCGGAAAGGGCATACGGCTTTCCGAAAGAGACAACTTTCCCTTCATGCCTGTGGAAAGCTCTTTTGAAGTCGGTGGAATGTGGAATCTGAAATTCCGTAGCTGTCACAATCTCACTCCACCGCATTTGGAGGATGTGGTCGTACTGGAGCAAAGTTACCTTGGCCACATACCGAATGTAGTCTCAATCATTCAAAGTATTTCAGGCATATGTCAAGGTGGCTTTGACAGTCTTTACAGTGGTTTACTTCAGGGCCCCGTTTCCTCTGGCAATATGTATTTGGGTAAGAATAAACCGATTGCTTCCAACAGTGTGGAGTTTTGGCGGCCTGCCACAACCATGACGTTCGAAATCACAGGAGAAGTTATTGGGAAACCACGCCGAGCCTACCGGGTCAGAAATTACAGTATTCCATATGTCAAAACTTAACCCTATTTTTTTCTGAAAAAAATAGGGTTAAGTTTTGTTGTAAATGTGTCTATTTGTTCAACATGGGCAACTGGACAAACTACTTTAATCTCGAAATTATGAACGATCCCTATGCCAACAAACCGAAATCTGATGCATCTGCGAAAGCCCGTGCGTATGAAATGTTGGATGAACTCGTAACCAAGCCCCCAGATACAAGGAAATGATTATGCCAAAACTTAACCCTATTTTTTTCTGAAAAAAGCGCAGATTTCCCGCACCATTTGGATGGATTTTTTAAAAAATGATGTTGTTCAAGGAGCAATGGCGGGAGTCTGATTCGGTTTGATGAACCGAATCAACACAGAGACTTGATCTTCAGAAGTTTGAATACTTGACGTTGGGTCGGGGTCAGTTCATTGTCCACAAACTTCACTTCGTGATCCTCGTCGGCCTTTACGTTTAGAACGCCCGTTACACGGCATACCCCAGAGAGTTCTTCCATGATGGACTCAAAACTCTTGGGTCTTTCCGCGTCTTTGGTCTTCTTGTTGTGTGCGTTCCTGTTTGCATTCTTGGACGGCTTCACCATATTCTCTCTCTGGGCTCTTTTTGCTTCCAGATCCTCTTCGGCAAACGTGATGGGGGCAAGTTTCTTTCGTAGATGGTATTCTACATAATAGGCCAGCATACATAAGAAGACATGAGCAATGACCCGCTCGGATTTGACATGATGGATGGGGCGTACGCGCAGGGAGATGGATTTCATCACGCGGAAGGCGCGTTCTACGGTGGACAATCGTTTGTAGTCCGACACCAACTGCTCAGCGGGCTGTTTCAAGCTGGACCGGATCGCATAGACCCCATCCAGGCGCTCGGCCCTCTGAATCGCCTCCGCATTATGGGTATACGAGAAATACCCTTCCTCGATCTCAAGGAGATAGAATTTCTTTAATTTGTGTTTCCCCAGTGCACGCTCCACGCGCATTCCAATCTTGGCCTTGTCTTTGAGTCGGCGGGGTGTACGGGTGGTTGCCGCAAGGATCTGGTCCAATTTTGCGTCGGCCTTCGCCAAAAGATCCTCACGGGTTTTCTTAGTCTTTGCCGCCTGAAAGGGGTTCCTGCATAGCACGAGGCGTTCCTTGGGATAGAGATCGCTTTGAATCTCCACCAGATCCTGTTGGTCAAACAAGCTCATTTGCGTTTTCTCTTGCTCCACCACCTCACGGATCTCCTGTTTTTGCATGCCCGTAATCCAATCCAACCCCACAGGGATGATCTCCTCCTGAATCTGTTTCTGCTTCAAAAGCCCGCGATCTCCGACCAAGATCACATGCTTGAACCCAAACGTATTTTGGAGCTTGGAGATCTGAGCGCCAAGGGTCTTGATATCGGGGGTATTGCCAGGAAAGACGTCTACGGAGACCGGACATCCTTCCTTATCGGTCATCAATCCATACACAATTTGTTTTTTCCCTTTTTTCTTGTCCCGGTTATAGCCATATGCTCCAAATGCATTTTTATCGCCCTCCAAGTAGCTGCTGGTCACATCATACAGCACCATTCCACCTTCGGTGAGATGGCGTTTGGCTAACTTGCATTCGATCTTGGTCTTGCAGGCGGCCAATTCATCCATGGCCTCATAGAGATCATTCTGGTCCACATGCTTGAGGTCAAGTTCTTCATGGAGCGTTGTGATACAGCTGGTCTTGTCCAACATGTCACTGGTCTGCAGTTTGCTGGCGGGCTTGATGACCCGGGCCGCAATCATGCCGAGAACCAATCGTCGAAAGCGCGAATTCTTTGGCGCAATGAGGGATGTCATTTTGAGATGCTTCATCATGTGTAGCACCACCGCAACATGCCCATGGTGCCGGGTACGCTGGGTGTGCAGTGCCTCCTTGAAGGACTGGATGGCATGGCCTCCCTGCAAGAGCGTTCGCAGTCCTTCGCGAATGGGTTCGGGAAGGTGCGTTACATTGGCGATGGTTTTTTTGATGGTTCGTTTGCCGTCTCGCGTGGAGGTTCGCACGAGCCAGGTGGAGGGGGAATTGCGGTTCGGGATTTCGGCTAAATACATGGGCTCAAATAGGTTTGCTAAAACGTAAATATACGACATAAATTGCAATAAATAACCCAAAATCAACAAATATTTACATGGGCGCACTTTTTAAAATGAATCTGGGGATCAAAAACGCACAAAAACATATGCTTAGCATACACAAAAAGGCAGATTCAGACCGAAAAACGGGGCGGAGGAAGGGAAAAAGAGGACGTTTTTAACCAAAAAATCCTACGTTCAGGAAAAAATAGGGTTAAGTTTTGTTATGCGTCAAGTAGTGGTTAGCTTGGCGAATCAGGATCACGAAAAAATAGATCCTCGAAAAAGTAAGGATGGATTACAGTTTGGCCTACAATTCCCTAATTAAACCACTTCTCATCTTGAGTACATCCGAATGATCTTTTGAATTTTTACATATCCTCCAATAAAAAATTGCACCCCCTCAATGCACTTCCTGGGAAACGTCCCAAAACTTCAAATCCTTCTCCATGACTCACTCCCAGATCCTCTGTGAGAATACTGGAGACCGTGTGAATGTTTGCTAAATCGGTGACCGTGATCAGCCCTGCCTGCCCATCAGGTAAAATCTTTTTAGAATCATATGGATCCACGATTTGAACCCGTATCCATGGTGGAGGCATGTATACAGACCCACCTTGGGCATAAGCTTGACTCAGGAGTTCACACATCCCGTACTCACTCCAGACATGATCTTTCTGGATACCAAACCCCTCTGCTAAACGCGTATGGAGTTCCCTCCGGGTTACCTCCCGTTGATAGGTTTTCATTCCACCTGTTTCTACAATCCGTGCACTTTGAGGCAAGGACCAAGGACCTTCTTCAAGCAAAGATAGAAGTCCAAATGCAGCACCAAAAAATATCAAGGGAGAAGCGAAATCTCGGGCATCACCAGGAAGTTCATTGGTCAAGAAGAACTGACTTCTCTCGTCACCATACCGCTGAATGAGAATTTTCAGCATACAAACGAGAGATGACTCAGTAGAATACCCCGGTAAATGAGCCCAAATTGTGTATGGCCCCTCCCCAAAAGCGGCTTCAAAAGCTGTACACACAGAAGCCTCATACACGGCTAACCGTTTCACAAAATGTTGACTTCGAAGTCCACTCCCGGTCGCACTACTCCGAAATATACGCTCTGCTTCTGAGACCGGGAATGTTGCAATTTCGGCATGCTTGAATGCCGACACGGGCAGATACTTCTCTCCAAAGCGCCGATAAATTTCACAATGTGCTC
Source organism: Rhodothermales bacterium (assembly GCA_965215475.1). Lineage (GTDB taxonomy): Bacteria > Bacteroidota > Rhodothermia > Rhodothermales > Bin80 > Bin80. The sequence goes on along the minus strand of OZ244061.1, from coordinate 3,482,429 downwards.
TCTGATAGTTCTCTAGTACCTGCTCCATCTGAGCAAAAGTACTACTCCCACGATTCAACCCTGTGAATCGCGCTTCTATTTCCGCAATCGTCACGGTAGTTTAATCCGGCAACCGAATGATTTTGTAGGGGAAACACGCACAGATTCCCCACCTGAGAGCTGTTCAATCGCATCTTTAAACCACGCTGCCTGCACTTGCTGTGCGTCGGCAGGGGAATCATCAATCCCTCCTGCATAGACAAGTGTTTTCCCTTGATCAAAAACAAATACATGTGGGGTTCTCTCTGCACCTAAAATCTGAGCTAAACGCCCCCCCAGATCACGAACATATGCTACATCGTACTGTTTTCCGGGCCCAGCCTCCTTCGGGAAAACCGTTGCATCATTACTGTTCACCAAAATTATCGGAATACTTTCCGTATTTAGTTCTTCAACGCGAGCTTCATACTGATCCGTCCAGTTGCAATCATTACTCCAAAACACAAACGCAGCACCTTGGTCTCCAAAAAGTGCATGGGTCGAAGTATTACTCCCGCGCATATTTTGAAGTTCTATATCCGGTATTACATCACCAACGGATACCTGTGCTGTAACCACACCAGGTAGTAAACTCACAGTAAGTAGAATTAATCGATACATGACTTCATTGTTGAAGGGTTATTGTGTATTTAAGCAGATATCATGCCAAATTATTCGTGGACCGAATACGCTTTGCCATAAAGCGGTTCAGAATCAGCAGTATCGCGATTACAATCCCCCATTGTAGAATACACGTCATCAGGCTAAACGGGTCCATCGGATTATACCAGGTATCTGGAGCATAAACCGTTACGGATAACCACAACCACCAGCCTAATAACACACACGCCAAAAGTGGTACAACATAGCTCATAAGAATGTCCCATGGCCTGCCAGAAACCCAATCTCCTACCATATTATCAATTTCTTTTTCACGGAATGAACGAGCTCCCTGTCGAATGACCAAGATCGCCATGAACGCCCCTGAAATGATAAGTGCCAAGCCCCATACAAAATCCTGATTTTCAAAAAAGCCAAGATTGATCGCAGATGGAAGCCCCAAGACCAAGGATGCAATGGAAACCCCGACAATAGCATGCAACCGATTTACTCCAAAATCTATTACGGAGCGCACAACCATTTCGATCATGGATATCATTGAACTAATGGCTGCACAGGAAAGACCCAAAAAGAATAGAACTGCCAGAATACCACCAGCCGGCATTTTTGCAAATAGTTGTGGCATCCAGATAAAGGTGAGCCCGGTGGCAGCAGGCCCACTAGTGCGCATCACTTCAAGTACTTCGGGGCGAGACATCTCCTGTCCCAGAATTGCAAATACAGTTCCGAATACAATGATTGCAGCAAAGATGGAGACTGTATTATTCCCGACACCTGTAATGAATGCATTCTGAACAACCCCATGCCTACTCTGCATATAAGCTCCATACGTGAGAACTAATCCCCATCCGGCCCCTGTATCCCACGCATTCTGTGTCAGGGCTTCAAGCCATATCTTGGGTTGTCTCAATGTAGGCCAGTCGGGGGTAAATAAAAATTGAATTCCTTCTCCAGCACCATTTAGAAAGACGGTTCTCACCAGTGCGATCAATACTATTACCAGAAGTGTTGGAACCAGAAATTTATTTACTCGCTCAATTCGCCCGACCCCTTTCCATACGGCCCAAGCTCCTACTCCAATCACAAGCACATGAAAAAGTAGCGGAAAATAACTGCTCTGAAAGCCATCCCATGCACCCTGTGCAGCCTCATACGTGAGGTCTGGACCAAGGATAACCATCCTTCCAAGATAATAGACACACCACCCAGCCACGACGGTATAATAAAATAAAATCGCTGCACCAACAAACGTACAGAACGCGCCCATCCAGCTAAAACGATCACCCGCAAGCTTGGTGAATGTCCCAATCACTCCGAGTCGTCCTTTGCGTCCCAGTGCATACTCTGCAATAATGAGGGGAACGCTCCATACGAACAGGAAAACGAGCCAAGCTACAAGAAATGCTCCTGCCCCGTCGTCTCCACTATTCGTCGCCGCGATTCGGGGAAACCTCCAGATATTTCCCGTCCCAACCGCCATACCTAGCACGGTCAAAAGCATTCCCCAACGGGATGTGAAACGCTGTGTGCTACTGTTCATAATCTATATTAATCAATGGATTCGTTCGGTAATGTAGCTAAAAACATGGGAATTATATACGTGAGTACCCATCAATTAGACGGCTACCTGTTGCGTATCCATTTCACGGCTCATAGGAGTCTCTAACGAGAACGCTCCTCCACGTGCAGATGCCCCAATCCCGGAGGCCTGTAACACATTCGCAGATGCGTTGATATCTGCGTGATCCGCATGGCCACATGCCACACACTTAAACTTGCTTTGCGTCTTGCGATTGTTTTTATCTGTATGTCCACACTGATTACAGCGTTGACTGGTGTACTTTGGATCCACCGTGACAACCCTGCCAAACTTGTAATCGCAATAGGTATTGAACCTGCTCCATCCAGAGTTGAGAATGACGCGGTTTAACCCTGCTTTTGCCTTCACATTGGTCCAAGGGCTCTCCACCGTGCCCTTGGCAGACTTGGACATGTTCTTGATCTTCAAGTCTTCACGCTTCAACGTATACGCCTTATTGGACAACCTACGGCTATGTTGATGTGCCGCATTCTTCCTCGCGTTGCGCTGCTGACGCTTCAATTTAGAAATCTTCTTCTGCGTATTCTTGGACCGCCCCATTGCTGTCGGGCTAACTTACGTTGATACCTACGGATCTTGATCTCCTTATCCGTCAAATCTGAAATCGGTAGCATGCCTTGTTCCCCATCCGTAGAAGAATACGAGAGGTTATAGGTATTCAAGTCAATGCCAATCTCTTTGCCATCGTCCACCTTCTCGGGTAGATTCGTGACTTTGTACATTACGCTCATCTTCCAGTACCGTCCGTCTTTCTTCACGGTGACTTCAATTGGCTCCCCGTCAGGGTATGGATCGCCTCCTTTGCGCCGGAACTTCATCCAACCAATCTTTTGGATGTATACATTCTCGCCGTCCATTTTGAACGCTCCTTGAATCGCGGTAAAGGAATCCTTGTGTGCGCTCCTTGAATGAAATCGGAGATGTTCTCGTTGCCCCTTGAAGAAAGCCTGCCACGCCTCTGCCTGATACTTCAAGGCATACCGGACAACCGTAAAGGAATACTGGTCTAGCCATTCTGTGGATTGACGTAATTTGGTAAACCGCTTTCCCAGCGAGAAAAACGAGAGCGAAGGCTTTGGCTGGTCTGTATCTCGAACTGCGTCGTATTCTTCCTGACATTCGGCAAGAATGGCATTCCACGCAAACCGACACGCCCCCGCTAACCCGGCGAGTTTCTTTGCTTTCCCTTGCGTCCCCGGACATAGACGATACTCCACGCCCCGGTAGGAACTACTTTTCTCGTTCTTGTTTGAAGCCTGAACAGGCATGGTATCAGTCTGATTGATATTATGGTAAGCAATAGGATAGACTGTATATCTATCCTATTGTGTCTGTTATCTCTCCAAAGCAGAATGGTTTCATTCTTTGGGTACTCACGTATATAATTCCCAAAAATATCTTCCAGAGCATCCAAGAAGATACTAAAATCGCTGGATTCAGCAAAGATGTGCACTAGATCAATATGTGAATGACCAATGGAAATCGAGAGAAATTCAACCGAATAAATATTCGGTTAAACCTTCAATGATTGTCCCTTACACACATTGAATCTCTTCAGGTGTATGTGGGGTTTCTTCATAGAATTCATGAAACGAATCTACATACTCAAAATCTATTTTTGATGATTTGCAAAAGGCATTTCGAATAGTTCTAGTATGTTGAAACTGAAAATCTGCCGAAATGTTAACTGAAAATCTGCCGAAGTATGTCCAAACAGAAGTTTATCCCCAGGCAATTACGATTCTTGCTCATTGAATCCATTCGGGATACACCCGTAACACTGATCCATGGACCACGTCAATCCGGGAAAACAACCTTTGTAAAAAATATGGGAGAATCACTCGATTATTCCTATTACACCTTCGACGATGCGGAAACCCGAATATTTGCCCAGAACGACCCGATGGGGTTCATTAGTGATTGTCCAGACCAAGTCATACTCGATGAAATTCAGCGTGTACCCGAATTGTGCCGTGCTCTAAAGCTTTCGGTGGACCGTAACAGAAAACCGGGTCGATTCATCTTGACAGGTTCAACGAGTTTACTCCTTGTGCCAGAACTAGCCGATGCCCTTGTCGGCCGGATGGAAGTTCTCCGCCTTCATCCCTTGTCACAGCAAGAAATTGAACAGACCCAATCTCCCCCTTTCCTGGACCGGCTTTTTGCTGGTGATTTTCAAATGCGCCAAAAAAATCGACTGGCAAAAAATCTTGCTGACCGGATCGTTTCCGGGGGCTATCCTGAAGCTCTTAACCGTCCAGTTCGCCGTAGACGTACTGTTTGGTTCCAGAATTATATTCATAATATCATCCAAAAAGATGTACTTGATCTATCTAAAATTCGCTCCCTTGAAGCAATACCAAATTTGCTGAAATACGCCGCAAATTTGTCAGGGCAACTCTTCAATCTGTCAACATTGGCATCAAAATTGCAGATGAATTACAACACAGTTCGCGATTATGCAATATTATTGGAGCATCAATTCCTGATCGAACGCCTTCCACCATGGCACGGAAATCGAATGAAAAGGCTGATCAAAACTCCCAAAATCCACTTTGGTGACACCGGACTGGCATGCGCCTTACTCGGAGTCGATGCTAATGCTTTACTAAAAAACCGCGGACTGCTTGGGCAACTCGTTGAAACATTTGTCTTTCAGGAATTGAAACGGCAGGCCAGTTCATCACATGAGCGTTACATATTCCACCATTTTCGTGACCGAGATGGGGTTGAGGTAGATATGGTTATCGAACGCGGCGCCTTTGAGATCGCGGGGATTGAAGTCAAAGCCGCGGCCAGTATTTCTAAATCCGACTTCCGGGGGTTACATAAAATCAAGGCGGCTTATCCTGATAAATTCACGTTTGGAGCAGTGCTGTACGATGGGGAAATGTGCGGGAGTTTCGGGGATGGGATGTATGTAATCCCAATTCGTATGCTATGGGAACACGACTGATTCCCATGATGCATTTATGTTCAATCATTCTAGGCAGCGGATTCAATACGCTTCTAATGTAAGAAAAGATGAAACGGACTCCAACTCACCGGGTTTTCGGGGCTTATGTAGTTGATAGTGATCATAATTCACATAATCCTGTAGGTGTAGATCATAATACTCGCTGAGTGGATTACCACTCTGCCCCCCAGGGTAAATTCCAGTTCCCTCTGGTAAACTAGAACTAAAATCTACAACCACACGCCAACTTGCACTATGAGTGACGTCCAGTCCATCTCCTGGACCCAGGGTTTCGTCATAACCTGGATAAACGTACGGTCCACGCCATAAGACATCTAATGCCGGAGTTTGGGTCAGATGTCGAAAAATCACATGGTGATGTGAAGTCCATCTCCAGTCATTTCCATACTGGCTCAGCAATGTGCTTGACGCCTCTTCCAAGGCTGCAGCCATGAGCGCTTCTGCATCCTCAATCGCTGGAGTTCCCTGAATATCAAGCCACTTGGAACCACGATTCAGTAGCGTGTGAAGAACGGTCTCGGTTGGCACTGGAAGATCCACAAATACAGGTTCGTCCCATGTGAGACGTTTCAGAGCAATCAAATATTCATGTAGGGCGAGCGGCCCGATTGTTTCACCCTCAGCAAATCCATTCCATTCAATCAGTGCACTACGGACGGCTTCAGCCTCAGACGAGAGTGAACGCACGGAAGCAAGTAGCGGCACAAATGCATCATATTGTCCTACATAAAAATCTGCTTGATAATGTCTTATGTCTTCAACGCTATGCTGATTCTTGCCTGAAAGCAGTGTGTCAATGCGCAAAGAACGGTAGGCTGCACTCCAATTATGCTTCAAATAATAAGGATAATCTGCGGTTGTCGGCTGCTGATTGGTAGAGGTGAGATATCCGTGAGGAGGGTTCACGGCACCAGGCATCTCCTCAAAGGGGATGTTCCCAATCCATTCTGTGGTACTGGTACTTCCATCCAGAAATCCAACCCCGTGACCGGAGCCGCGAATCGGTGCAATACCAGCGACCCGGATTCCAATCGTCCCCTTGGTGTCTGCATAAAGTATGTTCATGGCTGGGGAATGCCAATTATGTAATGCACTATCTAGTTGAATTGCATCTTTTGCACGATTCATATCCCAAAGAGCGGTCACCATGTGATTGTTTTCATGTGCCACCCATTTGATTGCAACCGCAGTACTTGAATCCATCACGACTGGACCCAAATGGGATAGGGCCAGAGTATCAATTATCGCCTGTTCCCCTTTCACATGGATTGTATCCGGCAACATTTGCAGAGGTATCCATTCTCCATCAAATTCATAACTCCTTCCATCTTCGCTTAACCGAAGTATATAATGATCAATTCCATCTAGGCCTGAATTCGTGTAAGCCCAGGAGACATGATCGTTAAACGCTTCGACAAGCACTGGCACACCTGGGGAAAGTACGCCATACGTATTCATGGAAGGTGTGGCTATATGCGCCTCATACCAGATCGATGGTAGCGATAGTGATAGATGCATATCACCCGCCAGAATCGGCGAACCCGTAGCAGATTGCTCCCCTGTTACTGCCCAGTTGTTTGATCCCTTGGAAGGTTGATATCCCTCAAGTCCATGATCCCTTAGTGTACTCTGCATTCGATTCAATAATTCTAACGCCTCTAATGAGGCCATTGATGGAGACTTCATCTCAGAGGAAGATCCCTTTGAAGTCATCAACTCTGGAGGAATGATGGGCTTGTAGCGGGTAGCGTGGCGCGGGTACAACTCGGCATAATCTTCAGGAGTCAAACGGGCCTGTGCCAGTCCATAAGCCATTTCATCTGATCCAAATGACAGGTCAAAATTGAAGTACTGTAATAGGAGAATTGTATGTAATGGCGTTCGTTCCTCTGGGACAGATCCAAATAATTTGAATTCAAATGGCAACTCGGAATAGGAAAGACTATTGATGTATGCATTGACACCTTCAGAAAACCATAACATCAAATCATAGTCGAGACTTTGCTCCTGAGCATGCGTCTGTACCATTTGCTTCGCAGCCCAGTTCATGCCCGTTGCCCTTAAATATCTATCTGTTTCGATTGAACTTGGACCGAAAACTTCTGACATCCGCCCGGCGGCAACACGGCTTATAAAATCCATCTGAAACAATCGATCCTGTGCCGTAATATATCCGAGTGCAACGATAGCATCCCTATCATTAGTGGCAAAAATATGGGGAACAGCTCGCTCATCACGCTCAATGATCACACTTTCGCCCAGAGCAGATAGATTTCTTACTTCCCTTGAATCGTGTTCAGCTATACGTGCATTATGGTAGAAACCACGAGCAGGGTCGATCAGGTTCCCCAGCGGCGCGATCCCGCCTGGACCATAATGTAACACCAAAATCAAGCCCACAGTCACGATTAGGTGGAACGTAAACCTCAGCATTATCCAATCTCAGCGTCTAGTTTTGTGGGAGGGGGGAGCACATATCGAACTAATTCATCTACAACCGCCGCGTGATCTTTAGCTCCACGAGATTCTATATCCCTCTCAAATACAGTGGCACCATTCTTACACTCCCTAGCAAGCGAAGCACATGTACGAATCACCGTATCCATTACTTGATTTTGGTATGTCTTACGCATGTACTTACTATACTGATGATGCGCTTTCTTTCGCCGATCCACATTTGTAAGAAGAAACATTGCTGTATTCAAACCAGGGTTCCATTTTTTTCGAACCTCTTTCGCAGTATTCCAAGTCTGCTCTGCACCATATACAGATTGTACTTCGGGAACTACGGGAACTATCAATATATTCGCAGCAATCATAGCATTTAGTGCGTATACCGAAACTGCAGCCGCGGTATCTATAATGATCGTATCATAAATTCTCTGATCTTGGAGTGACTCCCGGACCCAGAACATATCCGAGGCACTCGTTAGTTTGCTTGAAAAATGATTCAGGCCGCCCGCACAAGGAAGTAAATCAAATGAAGGTAGATTCAATACTTTCACATCAGATAGACGACTATCGGATTGAAATAAATCCAGGACTGTACTGTCCGTATCGGATGGCCATATATCCATCATGCGTGTCAAAAATGACTGTGGATCAAGGTCAATTATCATGGTCTTGTATCCCATCAAGTGCAACGCAGCAGCAATATGTATCGATGTTGTAGTTTTTCCCGTTCCGCCTTTGTGATTACAAACCGTAATGATCGACATTATATTATCCTTTGATTTTACGCAAGCAAAAAAGTTCTAGCCTGCGATTTAAGTCCATTTCATGCAGATTCATACTGACTTCATCTTAGCTTCCCAATCTCCACGGAGACGAAAGCTTCTTCGGCAGATTGGAATATCCTTTATTCCGATCTCCCCCGATGTGGACGAAACCATTACAGAGAATCTTAAGCCTGAGGAATTGGTCGAACATTTGGCAGTCAAAAAAGCATCTTCAGTCGCGTCAAGAAAATCCAATGCATTGATTTTAGGGGCTGATACCCTTGTAGTTTCACGTGGACGGATCTTTGGAAAACCTCAAGATACTTCCGAAGCCGCTGACATGCTTCGTCAATTAAATGGCTCCACACACATAGTGTGTACTGGAATCGCATTAGTTCACAGGGAATCTGATCGAGTCATGTCTGAAGTGGAATCTACCATGGTTACCTTTGGACAACTGTCTGAAACAGAAATTTCCAATTATGTAAAAACTGGTTCTCCTCTTGATAAAGCCGGAGCTTACGGAATTCAAGATGATTTGGGGGCTTTATTTATTGATCGAATTGATGGAGACTATTATAACGTAGTCGGTCTGCCGCTTCGACGATTGTACACATTGCTCAAGAATCATTTCAGCGATCTGGTCATGTTTTAACTGCCTCAGTTCTGTACACCACCTCGGTATAGTCAACCACTCCCCCTATTGGAGGATTCCGTTTACGTACATAAACGTCAACGTACTCGATTTGTGTAGAGAGTTCGGCAACTTCGTTACCGATGTACAAAGCAATCCGTTCTATCAACTTATACCTTTCCTCTTGAATGATACGTTCTGCAATGCGATAGATCATTTCATAGCAAACCGTCTCATCAAGATCATCTTTTTGGGCAGCTACTTCAAAATCAAATTTCACTTCAACGTCAACCTCATACTTCCCCCCCGTCTGACGCTCTTCGGGAGTTACCCCGTGATGAGCAAAGAAAGTTGCATTGACAAGCCTAATTTTATGCATCCATCCTCATCTCAGATGATCCAGTCATTCTTTCAGATCAGTGTCGAATATGCTCCATCTGCTATTCTCTCCATTCCAGAATAGGTTCTGCACATTATTCCAAAATTCATGAATTCGATTTCCAGTTTCGAAAACATGACATATCATCAATTCACGATCTGATTCTCTGCCTTTGAGCATTGATAATCCGAGGCTACCTGAGAATGAATTCCCCACTTTCGTCTATATCCTAAATAATCAGAGCATACCAGCTCGAAACATTAAACATGCCTGTGCAAAGTTGGCCATTCTGTAATTCCCCGAAACAATTTAGATCGTTCTTCAATGTCAGAAATTTTCAGTTTTGCCAATTCATATGGCCCCATATTTTCTACACTAAACGAAGCCACAGTGGAACCATATACAACCGCTCGCTTGAGTGCTTCTATCCCGATAAATGACTCATTTGCTAGACTACCTCCAAATGCGCCTAAAAATGCATCTCCCGCACCTGTCGGATCTCGAACTTCTTCTAGGGGAAAACTAGGTACAATAAAAACTTGCTCTTCGACGAAGAGAATTGCTCCATGCTCGCCTTTTTTAATGATTAATATTTTAGGACCTAATTCCAATACCTTGCGACCGGCAGCGTAGAGATTGATTTCACCGGTTATCTGGGTAGCTTCCTCATCGTTGATTAGAAGGCAATCAATCTGTGAAAGAACATCATGCAATTCTTCCCACATATTAAGAATCCAGTAATTCATGGTATCACATGCCACAAACCCCTTTTCACTGACTTGACTTAAAACATCACTTTGTATTTTAGGAGGTAAATTCCCAAGGCATAAGACTTTGTTGTCTATATAGGATTCTGGAATGATTGGATTGAATTCTGCCAAGACATTCAGATGAGTGAACAGAGTATCTCTGATATTCATATTCTCTCTGTAGCTCCCTCCCCACGCAAACGTATCGTGATCCTCTCTGGTTTGTAAACCGGTAAGATCCAGGTTACTTGATTCTAGTAACTGTCTGAACTCTTCGGGGAAATCTCTTCCTACCACCGCAACAATTCCAATTGGATCCGCCAGTTTTTTGGCCGCAAATGCAATATAAGTACTACTCCCACCAAGGATGCGCTCAGCCTTCTCCCAAGGAGTTTCGATGTCGTCCAACGCTAACGTACCCACTACAAGAACACTCATTCAGAAAAAAATCACTTTATTTCAATATGTAAGGCCCCAAATGTACATTCAGATATACGTAATAGGAAAGTTATACACCTAGTTTGCCAGCCCCCAGACTTTTCTCTGTCTAATGGACGCGAGGACATAATTAACTGGTCAAATCTCCATACCTATCGCTTACCATGAATATCACTCGTGCTTGATACCGTATCCGTAGACTTTTACTCGCACGATCTCTTACCGGTACCAATACGTTTGAAAGAACACAAACAGCAGCTTCACGTACTTACCAGGCATCTTACATGACTGTTCAATGAAGAGGTTATATTTTCCAGTAGGCATCTGCGCCAATCTGGACACGTTTGTACATTTGGATATGGATTGAATGAGATGCAAATCAACATATGTATTTGAATCCCACTTTTGATTAAAACCTGTAACTGCCGAAGATGAAGAGTCGTCGTTGTAGTTTCATCGAGTACAAGATTCGTTGAACATTCTCCCTGTCTATAAAATCAAAAGCAATTCCCACTACGTCAAAAACTTCCTTCTTGGTATCCCCACGGCGCATATTCTCAGAAGTGATTTCGTAAACTATTTTGCTAAATTTTCGCCAGATGAGTCCTTTTTGGGCCCTTTTACGGCTCGGCCCATCCATACAGATAACATACGCATTTCAGGGAAGGTTTTTTGCGGAGTATCGCCAAGTGCATGGATGGTTTTGTGGTTCTTTTGTGTCTTTGAGTTTTGACGGGTTCCCTCTTTTGACTCCTTTATCTGACCTATGAAACGGAAGGTACGTAAACAGTTCAACAAGAAACATTTGATTCACACGGTCCGCAGCTGTTTTGAACTGATTGCAGATCCAAAACCTTCAAGGGGATGTACGCTCTTGGATTCCCTGATGTCGGGGTTTGCGCATTTGAAGTGCTCCTCGTTACTTGACTTTGATCAAAAGATTCGGAATACCCCCCTTCGATCCTGTCCAATAGGAAGCGTCTCTTTGGGGTGAACCGTGTGCCCAGCGATGCGCAAGCGTCTTGATGAAGTGGATCCGTTTGATTTGCGTGGTGCCCTCAAAACCATCTTTGCCCAGTTGCAACGGGGGAAGATTCTGGAGGGGGTTCGGTCTATCGACAATCACGTACTGCTTGCCATAGACGGAACCGGCATGTTTTCCTCCACGTCGGTCCACTGCTCGCAGTGCTGTGAGACGCATCATCGCAATGGAACGATCACCTACTTTCATCACCTGCTCTGTGCTGCATTGGTTCCCCAAAATCGTAATTCCTCTGATGCCCGAGCCGATCGTCAAAAACGATGGATCTATAAAAAACGATTCTGAACGCAATGCATGTAAGCGGTTCTTGGATGGCGAGAACACCCCCATTTGAAGACGGTTGTGCTCCAGGATGGACTCGTTTCCAACGCTCCTTATCTTCGGCTTTTAGCAGAGCATGATCTACGATATATCATCGGAGCGAAGCCGGGAGATCACACGTTCCTGTTTACCTTTATGGATTGCAGTGACGAGACCCAAGAGGTGGTGATGGAGGTGCAAGGAATTCGGTATCGTTTTCGGTTTCACAACCACGCCAACGCATCCCATGCAGAGGTTCGGGTTCATGTTTTAGAGGTGTATGAAACCAGACCGGGCACCAAGAAGCATTCCAAGCCCAAAACGTTACGCTTTTCTTGGGTGACCGATCTACTCCTTGATGAGACGAATCTCATGGCGATCATGCGAGCGGGTCGGTCCCGATGGAACATTGAACATGAAACGATCCATGCCCTCAAGAATCAGGACTATCATTTTGAGCATAATGATGGACACGGATAGAAGCATATGTCCACGGTGTTTTCTTGTCTGATGATGCTTGCCTTTTTAGCGGATCAAATGGAACAAGCCTTTGATGTGTTCTTTCAGGATGCACTGGAGAGTATGGGACGACTCAAGTACTTGAGGAAGCGAGTACGAAGCCTGTTCCGGGAGGTTGTTTTAGAGAGTTGGGAGTTTCTCTACCGGGGATTCAGGGTCACTGTAGAAATTGATTCCTCGTAGCGGAAAACCAGGGTCGTGGGAGGAGAACGTGCCCCCCTGATGGTAGGAGGGGCTGGGCGTGGTGTGTCCAGTTGTCAGAACATACAGAAAAAAGGATCAGAAAACGTCCGATGGATGCAGGAATGGATCCTCAAAAACAAGCAAAACATGTCAGATTTGCACGAAGTGTACCTGAAATACTAAACCTACTGAAGTCTAAGCGGTTAGTGGGAATTGCTGATGAATCTACAACCTTCTAGTCCTTTTTTCATCCCTCGTTCGGGAGTCTTTTCATGTATCCACATCAAGATTAATTGATGGTCATCATTCCACAGCAATTCTCACTAAGTCCAAAAACTGTTTATTCTGAGCGATTTTTGTGGGTATTTTCGCAGATTTTTATCTCCCGTTCGGTTCAAATTCATTGTAATAGGATCATGATTGCAACGTCAAAATGTACTTCCCAGTTGCCGAACATCCATGAAGCAGACACTTTGTAGAAAATCACTATGCAAACCTTAACTTAACAAATGAAACTGAGTTAGTGGGAGCACCTGATCATTCCATAAAACCTGTATGATTGAGGTCGTATGCAATTCGGTCAGATACCCAGGGGTTGTCCGAAAATTAGTTGATGTTCCATACTATGGGAGCCGTCTATTGTCTCCTTTTCCCATCCATCCTATGAACATTAACCCATGCTATTACCTGAAGATTTTGGACAGTTACAGCAGACCTTGGAAGAAGCTGGGGTCTCTGGTCAACAGTTGCGCGTGTCTCTGTTACGCCAATGCAGTGACTTGATCCAGCACCTCACACACGATCTGGGCGTGCCCACTGTTCTTGACACTACGAATGAATCTGCTCAAGAACCCAGTCATGCAGATCCAGAAGAAGAGACATCGGTAGCGCCTTTGCCTTTGTCGTCGCCCCGTTTCCCCGAATATGGGGATGAGGCCGATCTCCATCAAGTTCGTATGGAGGCATTGGACGTCTTTGATCACCGCCGTCTTGACGAGGAGACCTATGCCGTGTTGTGGATGGATGTACTTCGCGTCTGGGGTGCACCCTTTTTGCTGTGCATAGGCTCTACTTTGGAAGGAGATCGGCGTATGTTAGGATTTGAGCAGGCCTCCGCACAGAATATCGCTCGCGTAAAGCATCTGTTTGCGTCGTTTCTCCATCGTGGATTATCGCTTGACGATGGACTGCTTTGTATCACCCCCGTCACCGTCCCTCTCGATCAGGTGTTAATGGACCTGGGTGGTGAGCACATTCGCCTGCAGCATTGCCATCTGCACAAGCGTGAACGGATCGTAAGTGTTCTCACCGAGGAGCAACAAACCCAGATGCGGGGGCAGATCAACCGTGCCTTCTCCCTTCCTGATGCCAAACAGGCACGGGAGGCACTCTTACAGATTCATGACCGCCTCCTGCGATGGAATCGTTCAGCGTCTCAGCGTCTATTCAAGGATCTGGATCTATGTCTGACCTTGCACCAGACCGGACTGTATGAGCAATTGAGTCGCAGTCTGCGCACAACCTCCTGTGTTACCCATACCGCGCAGTATGTGAATCAGCATCCGCCATTGGCTTGCTCCCCAGTCGCGTCGTGCACAACTTGCACTGTTGCTCCTGGAACGGGAATCACAGATGTATCGACTCGCTCATGCTTCGTATTTTTTCGACATGCAAACGTCTCTGTTTCCTTCTCCATGATGAAGTATCCCAGACGTTGACCAGGAAGAACGACAAAAACCCATAGGTTCTGTCGTTTAATGTTACTTTTTTAACCTTTTATTGACCCCTTGATGAAAATAACGTACCGAGAAGGTCTCCCCGAACGAGACAACGGCTTTATGGAGCTCTTTGAAGAAGAGCTTCAAGATGATGTCAGCGCAGGGAAGTTAGTGGATGATTATGTCACGATGGCCCAAGAGATCCTTGCACTGCTGTTAATTGACAATGAAGTGAAGCATTTATGTGGAGCCCACGCAAAGCATGATGATGTGCATGAGGGGCGTTATCAACGGTGGGGGTCCAACCCAGGCTCCATCAAGATTCAAGGGGAACGACTACCGATCCGAGTCCCCCGTGTCCGCGATAGGGTGACCAAGAAAGAGGTTCCTCTCCAACGCTATCAGAAGTTGCGTAAACTGCCACCGAAGCAACAAGTGCATTTGAGCAATCAGGTCTTCTATGGACTCACGCAGCGCAATTATCGCAAAGTGGTCAGTGCCTTCATTAATGGCATTGCTCCCTTCAAATCATCGGTCAGTGAGGCATTTATTGAGCAAAGTACGCGGGAGTTGGAAGCGTGTGAACGGCGCCAGATCGGATCCGAAACGTATGTGGCTCTCATGATTGACGGCAAGTATATGCGTGAACGCCAGACCTTGCACTGTGTGGGCATTACCGAAGAGGGGCAGAAGTGCGTTCTGGGATTCGTAGAGGCGACGACGGAGAACGTTGAGGGGGTATTGCTGAATCTGATTGAACGCGGCTTGCGTTATGAGAAGGGACTGCTGGTCTGCATTGATGGAGCCAAAGGGCTTCGTAAAGCGGTAGAGGATGTCTTTGGGGAGTACGCTCAGCTGTACCTGGCACAAACGGGAGAACGTGCTCGGGAAAGTGAGGCAGGCGTCAAAACAACGGATCAAGTCAAAACTCAATGATGCGTACAAGACCACAGAATATGACGAAGCAAAGCAGAAGTTGGATGCCCTCTGTGATACGCTGGACAAAGAAGGGGAAGGCATGGCTGCCAATAGCCTGCGGGAAGGCTTGGAAGAGACCCTGACGCTTCAGAAACTCGGTGTGGTGGAGCAACTGGGCAGAAGTTTCCAGACGACCAATATCATTGAGAGCATCAATAGCGATCTTGAAGCGAACCTCAAGCGATGGGTGAACTCAAGTCAGTATCACCGATGGATTGCCATGTCCATCATCAAGAGCGAGCAAAACTTCAAGCCCATTGCTGGATCCAGTCATCTGCCAACGCTGCAGAAAGCACTTCTGGAGTGGGTGCCATCCATGGAGGATCCACCCAAACACAGGCAAAATGAACACAAGATCCCCCTGTGGATTCAACAGAATCTGTACATAAAGAGGGTATGAAGTCTATCTCTAACCGGATAAGAATTCCGAACATCAACTAATTTTCGGACAACCCCGATACCCTATTTTTGTCACTTATTTCCAACGCTGAACATGTTTATGAGGTTCTATCACCATTTGTATGGAATTGATTAATTTTGGTTTCACCAAAATTATTTTTCATGCTTGATACTTATTTAAAAAATTCAATGCATCAGTGGTTAGATTTAGATTCTTGCTGGAGTATTGATCATGTGGAAACCAATGTGAAGAAGGGGCGAGTGGATCTTTATATTTCTCATTCGGGGAAGGATCTTGTATGCCCAGATACGGGTGAGTCTGGTACCTTGTATGACCATCGCAAGAAGCGTCAATGGCGCCACCTGGATCTCTTTCATTTCAAGTGTTTTCTTCACTGTAGGATTCCCCGTGTACTGACTCCTAATGGTCCGAAGACGATCATCATTCCTTGGGCGGCTCCATCCAGTCGAGTCACCTATGCGTTTGAATGTTTTGCCATTCGTCTGCTGAAAGCAACTAAGAATCAGACCAAAACAGCAGATCTTCTTCGGTGCGGATTTAACCAGCTCCATCGTATTATGCACCGTGCTGTTGAACGCGGAGAGTCACGCAGATCTCTGGCAGGAATTCACCATATCAGGATTGATGAAAAGGCCCTCAAGCGCGGACAGACCTATGCAACGATTGTGAGTGATTCGGATCGTGGAGTGGTCATTGATGTTGGACCGGGACGGACGAAAAAAGGCACGATAGAACTCTTAGAATGCCTTTTAGGGCAAATCAAGGATCAGATAGAGACGATATCTACGGATATGTGGAAGGCCTTCATTGGAGCGGTTGCAAAGGTGTTCCCCCATGCCCTCATGATTCACGATCGGTTTCATTTAATCCAGTATCTCAATCAAGCCATCAATCAAGTAAGAAGGCGGGAGGTCAAACAGCATCCAGAACTCAAAGGGAGCCGATATGCACTGTTGAAAAATGAAAACAATCGTACGGAAAAACAGGAAGACATCTTCCAAGTGGTGAAGGAATCCAACCTCAATGTGAGTGTCGCTTGGCGGTTGCGGGAAGATTTCAAAGCCATCTTTGAATGTGCATCGTTAAAAGAAGCGAACGCGTATCTCAACTTATGGCTTGACGAGGTGAACGAGGCTGGTGTCAAAGAAGTCATGAAAGTTGCAGACATGTGTAAGAATCACTTTGATGGCGTCTGCAACGCATTATGGAACCGTCAGTCCAATGCAAAAGCAGAGAGGATTAATGGAAAAATTCAAGAGATCAAAACCATGGGTAGAGGATATAGAACCTTTGAAAATTTCAGAGTTGCTATTCTCTTCTTTTGTGGCGGTCTGGATCTCTATCCACACGATTCGTGATAGAACCGTTTATGATTGTCCTCTTTTTGTTTGCATCTCTGCTTCCCGACACGAAAACGCCTCATTTTTCAGAGGAACGTTCGGGGATACATGCGCAAGGCGTATCTGAGCTCCATACCAGCGATACCGGTTTAGAGTCTCTATTTGAAACGCTGAAAATCTTTTATGAAGCCACCAACGGGGGTGACTGGAGTTACGAGCTTTGTCCTACAAACTCGGAGTGGGACATCACGAAGGAGCCGGGGAGTATTTTCGATCTGTATTCGTGGTGCGGGCTCACCTTTGAGAATGAAGTGTTGACTCAAATCATTCTTCCGGACAACAACCTGACGGGATCGTTGCCCCCTGAACTTGGTGATCTGGAAGAGTTGACACACTTAATTTTACATGACAATCAGTTGACTGGGAGGATTCCCCCGGAGGTGGGTCAGCTGAAAAATCTGACACACTTAATTTTACATGACAATCAGTTGAGTGGGAGGATTCCCCCGGAGGTGGGTCAGCTGAAAAATCTCACCTTTCTGGGCTTGGCGAACAATCAGTTGAGTGGTCCCATTCCCCTGGAGCTCACCACGCTGGATCAATTGGGCACATTGTATCTGGGTCGAAATGAACTAAGTGGCCCGATTCCCCCAGAAATGGCGAATCTCCAACAGTTGACAATTCTGGCACTACACGATAATCAACTGACCGGCACGTTTCCGGTTGAACTTACTACGATGGAGCAGTTGGATGTTCTATCTCTGCACAGCAATCCATTAACGGGCCCGATTCCCCCGGAAATCGACAATCTTTCCAACTTATCGGATCTGGGTATTGGCTGGACTCAGATAACGGGCTCCATTCCGCCAGAACTCGCCAATCTGAGCCAGTTGAAAAAACTGCGGGTGTTTGGTATGCCCTTGACGCGGGCGGATATTATTTTACTGGGAAAGATCCCCCTGGAGGAGCTTTCTTTTCTAGACATCTCGTTTCCGGAGGGACTTCCGCCGGAACTCGGGAATTTGATCAATCTGCAATCCCTTTTTTTAACCGGGAATGACCTGATCGGCCCCATTCCACCGGAGCTCGGGAATTTGGTCAATCTGCAACACCTGAATCTAACTGGGAATCTGACTGGCCCCATCCCTTCCGAACTCGGGAAGTTGGTCAACCTGGAATCCCTTAATTTATTTGAGAATGACCTGACCGGTCCAATTCCGACGGAACTCGGCAACCTCAGGAATTTGCAATCACTAATTTTGGCGAGAAATAACCTGACCGGAACGATTCCCTCCAAACTTGGGAATCTGAGAAACCTATTAAGGCTCGGTCTTGCGATGAATCAACTGACTGGACAAATTCCGTCTGAGCTTGGAAATCTCAGCAATCTGGAGTTTCTTAATCTTCGATTGAACAAGTTTATAGGCGCATTACCTAGAAGTTTTGTGCAACTCAAAAATCTTGGTACTCTACGATTTGATTCAGATTCAGGTTTGTGTTCCCCTTCGGATCCAGAATTTCAAGACTGGTTGGGCACGATTGAAACTGTGCATGGGGATAGATGTAGCGTGGTATCGTTTTCTCGTGAAGTGAGCGATCAGTTGTATCCTGTCGGGCTCCTGATTTCCCCACTAAGGTTACCGGAGGTGGCGGGGGGTGCTCCTCCGATAGAATATACCCTCACCCTTTTTGATCTTCCTCTTGGGCTCAGTTACGATTCCTCTATCCGGACCATCAGCGGAACTCCGACGCAAATCACTCCTCCCGTACAGATGACGTACAAGGCCACGGATGTGAATGATACTCAGGATAGCTTGAAGTTTAGTATCGAAGTTTATTCTTCGGTTGCTACGGAGCACGAAGCCCTGCCAGAGCAGTTCATGCTACGAACCAACTATCCGAACCCATTCCAACATACAACATATCTAGTGATGGATCTTCCTCAGCCTGCACACATACAGGTGGAGGTCATGGACGTCATGGGGCGGCGCGTGATGGTGGTACCATCAGTGAATATGAATGCCGGCTGGGAACAGAAGATTGCGCTGGATGGATCTCATCTTTCCGCGGGCCTCTATCTATATCGTGTGACCGTTCAGTCCCCTGGTAATCCATCCGTCCATGTGGGTCATTTTACGCGCGTCCGGTGATTTTGTATCTGTATCTCGGAGAGGATAATATTAGGGTTCTTATTGAGAAGTATGGTGCATCACATAGTTTCCCAAAAGCCAAGTCTGCATAGATGGAATAGATCTAATACATTAGGTTCTATCACGATATGTGTGGATGCAGGTCTAAACCTCCGTACTGGAATCGCAACGCGGAAGTTTTCAAATCTTCTGTATCCTCTCCCAATGGTTTTGATTTCTTGAATGTTTCCGTTCATCCGTTCTGCTTTTGCATTGGACGGTCGGTTCCATAGTGCGTTGCAAACTCCATCAAAGTGATTCTTAAACAGATCTGCAATGTTGATGACTTCCTGAATCCCCGTCTCTTGCACCTCGTCAAGCCATAAGTTGAGATACTCTTTCGCTTCCTGGAACGATGCGCATTCAAAGATGGCTTTGAAGTCTTCTCGGAATCGCCAAGCAACACTCACATGGAGGTTCGCTTCTTGGATCACCTGGAAGATTTCTTCTTGTTTTTGCGTGCGATTTTTTTCATTCTTCAACAGGGCGTACTGGCTCCCTTTGAGTTCTGGATGATCTTTGACCTCTCGCCTTCGTACTTGATGGATGGCTTGATGGAGATACTGGATTAAATGAAACCGATCGTGAATCAAGAGGGCCTCGGGGAAGACTTCCTGTACCGCTCCAATGAACGCCAGTCAAATATCGATCGATACCTGATCCCCGATCCGCTCTAAAATGCCCTTCAACAGGTCGATCGTGCCTTTTTGGTGCGCCCTTGTCCAACATCAAGAACGATTCCAAGATCCGAATCACTCCCCACCGTTGTGTACCGATGTCCGCGCTTGAGGGCCTTTTCATCCATACGGATAGAACGAACGTTTGTCAGAGATCTGCGGGCCTCTCCGCGCTTCACCGCACGGTGCATACTGCGATGGACTTGGTTCATTCCGCACCGAAGAATTCCCGACGCTTTGGTTTGGTTCTTGGTTGCGTTCAAGAGATCAATCGCAAAACGTTCAAACGCATAGGTGACCCGACTCGATGGATCCGCCCAAGGAATGCGAATCGTCTTCGGACCCTTAGGGGGGTGTAGGCGGGGAACCCGGCCGTGAATAAAACACCTCCAAGTAAACAGATCCAGAGTATCCATACGAAAAAAGGATCAGAAAACGTCCGATGGGTGCAGGAATAGCTCCTCAAAAACAAGCAAAACATGTCAGATTTGCACGAAGTGTACCTGAAATACTAAACCTACTGAAGTCTAAGCGGTTAGTGGGAATTGCTGATGACATCATACTTTTGATAGCTGTAGTTTCGTGTTGATGCGTAATTGATTGACGACCTCATAAGTATTCTTGCACCAGTCCTTGATGTTAACAAGGGTATAATTAAGTGGCGTTCCGTCGTCGCGGATAAACGTTTCCCTGTTCCTGAGGGAATACGAGGCCTTGTACACATCAGGTGTTACAATCTGGCTACGGAGCCTACTGAATTCACTGTCGGTCAGCGTGACGCGGTTGAGCTCTTCAAATTTTTGTCTGAAATTTGCTTCAAGCGCGGCCAAATTACGGATGTCTTCGCGGTAGTTGTACTTAAGGTCTCGCAGTTTTGCGATGAGATCATCTTCAAGATTTTCTTCGTATGTCATATTTTCTCGACATTTACCTTACCTAGGAGGCATCCAATGCTATGCTCAGTTGGATACCCGACAACAGCAATGCATCCTTGAAGTTCGCTACCAAGATCTAACTACACTAGAATAGCATCGCATGCATTGGAGTTGAACAGCGGTCATAAAGATCAATCAAGTCAGAATTGATCCCTCGAAGCACATTGATATTAGCCCCAGTTCAAATGAGTTAATGCTTGAAATTCGTCCCCTGGAGGCGAACTCAGTATGATCAGATCCTGTGCTTCAGCCACCCTTAACCATATTTTTATCGACCGGTTTCATCTGCATAGATCAGGTCAAATCAGAGTGGGCTTGCCCCTTTGCAGAGCACATGTCTAACCCTTTTGTTCATTGACCCAACCCTTTCCAGGGAACTCTTTCAATATTTCGCATACATGAAAAAAAGAAGACACTCCGACTACAAATTTAATACATAATCACATTATCCTCGCATTCGCAGATGATGATCTATTTGCATCTGGTATGAAACAGAATCATGCTGAGTACTATTTTAGGTGCAATCAAATACGTACTCCCCAAAATAGGAAGCTGAATAAGATAGATTGGCTATTCCGCTGGAAGTGGGACAGTGTCCAGCTTCCAGCGGATTGACTGCCCTCACTGGAATACGCAAATAGATTTAGAAGATTTGCCTAAATTATGACGTTTGAATCTAATACAAATTATCTGCGCTTGTTGTGAATAGTAAATCCGTCTTAAGACACATCGTTCTTGGTATACGTGAGATCCTTTTGCGAAATAATCAATTGACGCTCTCTGGCTTAGGGACCCTGATTGTTGAATCTATTCCGAGTAAGCATAAGCGGATAAGTGATGAGAAATTCCTTCTTCATCCTCCAAAAAAACGTGTTGCTCTTGAAGGGGAGCCCCCCTTGACTACAGATGAGTTTCTCATTTCAGAGCTTGCTTCGAACCTTGGAGTATCTCAGGAAGATGCTAATGCGGCGATTGATCTTTTCGTCAAAGAGATTCAAGATCAAATCCCAATCTATATTCCTGAATTAGGCATCTTTAAACAATTAGATGGGAAGCTTGAATTTCAATCGGACCCTGAGCTAGAAGCATTCCTTACAGGAGCTATCTCCAACTTGTCCCCCCTCGAGATTAAGAAATCCCCCTCTCCTATAACTACGAAGCATCAACGAAAATTTTCCCCAGTAATCATTGCTATCCCGGCTATAATCGCTGTAGGAATTGGAGGATATTTGGTGTTTCAAAACAACTTCTCCTTCTTTCAAGGAACTTCGAATGACTCAAAATTCAGTAGTCTCTTACCCTCTACATCTGATTCGATCTTTGCTGATTCGACCGATAATATCAATCCCACGGATACATTCGATATTCCCTTGGAACCAAACCCAGAACGCCCCTCGGCCATTCTGGATGATATCAAAGATCCACTTGCCACTGGAACTCCATCCCTGAACCGAGATTCGGGAGGATACACCCTTATTATTGGATCATTCAATACATCTGAGCAGGCATCCAATATGGTTGATCAATTTCGTAAAATCTATCCCAGGATCCCAATCGGCATACTTCGGAACCATGATAATACGCTCTACCGTGTGGCAATTGGCCAAAACCCTACGATTCCTGAAGCATTAGCTCTAAAAGAACGCTTGACTGAGCTTCCAGCCGAGACATGGGTTCTCAATATCTTGAATACGGACCTCTAAATCTACAAATTAATGGAGGCGGCAGTAAATTATTTTGAGCAAACGATTGAGCGGCTGCATCGTCTTCGACAAACGCAATTAGCAGATCTGGAGCGCGCTGCAGAATTGTGTTCCGAACGAATCGCAAAGGGTGGCCTGATCTTTTGCTTTGGAGCTGGACATTCTCGCATGATGTGTGAAGAAATGACACCCCGACAAGGTGGATTCGTTGGTTTTTATGCACTCGTAGAACAAGCACTTTCAAATCATTCTGCAATCATTGGCCCTAATGGATTGCGTGGCCCACTTCATCTTGAAAGAATTACCGGGTACGCCGAAGAAATTTTGAAGGGTTTCCGGTTTGGTCCAAATGATGCATTTATTATCATCTCCACTAGTGGGATCCGTCCACTAATTGTCGAAATGGCTCTTGGAGTCAAAACACGGGGAATGCCTGTCATTGCCGTTGTTTCCACAGAGCACTCAAAAGCGACCAAAGCATCGCATTCATCAGGAAAAAAACTGGTGGACATTGCTGATGTCATCCTCGATAATCATTGTCCCCCTGGGGACTGCATCAGCGAACTAGATGGACTCCAATGGCGAACTGGTCCAGTTTCAACCGTTACTGGGGGGATGTTGATGAATATGTTACGGGTTGCCGTTGCCGAGAAGCTATTACAGCGTGGACATATACCCGTCCTGCTACCCAGTCACCAATTTATTGGAGATACTACGGCGGAAGAACAACTTGAGGAGTTCTATGATGCCTATCGAAAAAGTCTCGCCCACCTCTTCACCGATGAATAAATATGTCATCGGCGTGGATATCGGTGGTACCCGTATAAAAACGGGAGCTGTGCTTTCAGATGGTACACTCCTGAAAAAGCAAACGCGATCGTCCGGTTTTGCACTGTCAGCTGAGCAACTGGAAGCGGCAATCATCGAGGAGATTTCCACTCTCCAAACGGATCTGGGGAGTGCCCCCATAGGAGTAGGGATAGGATTTCCTGGTGCGGTAGATCCGAAACAAGGTATCGTACTGCTACCAGGCAAGCTCCGATTGGAGGGATACCCAATAGTTCCTAATCTCATCAACAATCTAAATCTACCGGTGATTGCAGACAATGATGGACGGTTGTCCATTATTGCAGAAACTCATTACGGAAAAGCCCGTGACTATAACTGGGCGGTTTCTATTACACTAGGCACCGGTGTCGGTTCAGGTGTACTGCTGGATGGGAAAATTCTTAGAGATCCGCATCTTCAGTTTGGCACTCAAGCAAGCCATGTCGTTCAGCAATCTGCCAGTCATCGATTATGTATTACCCGTGCACGTGGAACCGCGAATATCCTTTGCTCCGCGACAGCATTAAGTGTTCTTGTCCGAGATGGTCTCACAAGAGGCCTACCATCCGTATTGAATGAACAATTTTTTGAGGACCCTGCAAGTATAGATTTTGAGACCGTCATGAAAGGTGTAGCACAGCATGACGCTTTGTGTATGGATGCTTTCAGTGCCTGGAAAACTGAATTATCTTGGTTTCTTGTCAGCATAGTGCATATGTATGCACCAGAAATCATTATCCTGAGTGGCGGCGCAGCTTTCGCAGCTCCTCTTTTTCTGGACGAGATCCGCACACATGTAAATAATCATACC
The DNA here is from genome assembly GCA_965215475.1 of Rhodothermales bacterium. Lineage (GTDB taxonomy): Bacteria > Bacteroidota > Rhodothermia > Rhodothermales > Bin80 > Bin80. Next base: position 3,458,151 of record OZ244061.1, on the reverse strand, counting down.
TTCCGCTACCCTATTGATGACCCAGTAAGAATCGAAGTGTCTGATATTATCACGCATAGTGTCGTGCTTGGAGCAGCTAGATTAGCGTGGGAACATGCAGAATGATCGTACCACACCTGTACTTGAGTCTCCCCTATCAATGATGTATCCCTTGGGTTTCTACGAATGTTTCACTGATCATCGTTGGGAATTTTTCTTTCCCTCAACGAATGAATGTATAGGTGTACTTCAGAAATATCGTCCTGGCGTCTAGAAATAGCGTCGAAGGGATATGACTCATCCTATCGGTATTGCGTCCTTCATTGTATACCAGCCATAAATCATTGCCCTCTCGGAAATTATATCGAAAACGTACGTTCGCAGATACGATATCTGCCGCCGTACTGTACTGCAGAAACGTACTGATGCTAGCAGCAGAGGAGAAGCTGATTTGAGCCCGAATTCGTACAAGGTGTACAAAAAATTGCTGCTCACGATCTGGAAATCTTACACGATTAAACTGATACGTTCCCCCAAGCTCTATATATTGAGATATATTCCAAGTAGGTTCCAATTCAATCTGAATGTTGGTGCCATCGTAAAATTCCCCCACCCCTGCAGCCCCGTTTACGCGCCATAGACGCCCTAAACGCATTTGATAGCCCCAACCGAAATTGTCGTTCACATTACCCCGATATATTGTGTTGGGAATTCAGGCTAAGAGTTCTATCGTTCCTTTTTTCGTCCGTCCTAACCCAACATCAACCACCACTCCACGATCCGAATCACTCACAATCGTTGCGTAGGTATGTCCGCGCTTGAGGGCCTTTTCATCAATACTGATATGTTGAATTCCTGCCAGAGATCTACGGGATTCTCCGCGTTCAACAGCACGATGCATCATGCGATAGAGTTGGTTAAATCCGCACCGAAGAATTCCCGATGCTTTGGTCTTAGTTGCGTTGCGTTCAAGAGATCTATCGCAAAACGTTCAAACGCATAGGTGACCCGACTCGATGGATCCACCTAAGGAATGCGGATCATCTTCGGGCCCTTAGGGGGGTGTACGCGGGGAACCCGACCGTGAATAAAACACTTCCAAGTAAACAGATCCAGATGGCGCCACTGACGCTCCTTGCGATGGTCATACAAGGTCCCAGGCTCACCCCTCTCTGGGCTTACAAGATCCTTCCCCGAATGAGAAACATAAAGATCCACTCGCCCTTTTTTCTCATGGATTTCCACAGTATCAATACTCCAGAAAGATCCTAAATGTAACCACTAGTGCATTGAAGCTTTAAAATTCGTATCGTGCATGAAAAAGTAATTTTGGTGAAACCAAAATTACTCAATTCCATACAAATCGTGGTAGAACCCCCATGAAAACAGGGCTATACATTACGACAGGAAGAGAATCTATCTCCGCCCAAGCGGGGTCGTTCACAAACCCATCTACTTCAATGGGGCCTGCCAATCGAGATAGAACCAGTGGGGCAATTGTTTCTACGGCCTGTGCGTAAACCTTTTTAGGACCATACTGGATCATCATGCTCCACATCATACATCCCAACAGGAAACCTATTCTGCCAGAATATAATCGGACATTGTAGGCACAACGAGAAACTCTATACTCTGTCATCCTCAATTGGAATTACCCTTCCAATATCCCCTCGAAAATTGGTAAAGATGCATCGTATAGAGAGAAAAATTGAAATCACGGAAAAACTCTACACTCTAGAAAACTGCAGGGCTGAATTTATTGCCCCGGTTTCAGAGCAACCTACTCTGATTGCAAAAGAATGACGGAATATAGTGCAATTTGGCTGGTCGTTTCCTACGTAATCTATTACAATTCTCCCACTTGAAGTGCCCGGTTTTGCGAAGCTTCACTGTCTCGAAACGGCATTGCTGTAAACGAATGGCCCCCTCTACCTATGAAGGAGGCGTACTCAATACTTCCCGTACCCGATCCTGCCATTTCAGAAGTTGTTTCACCCGCGATTCATCTAAATTCCCCCAGGACTCTGAAAAATCTCTCAACTCGTAACTGAATATCTGGTCTGCCGTCACCCTGCGTGACTGTTTCGATTCTAACTGCCGTTTCCGACAATAAGCCTTCCAACGATTTGTACCCGCATCATCCATTGATTCAGGATAGTTACGCGCAATATATCTAAAAATTAATGGCTCCACTCTAGAATCCTGGGATTTAATGCTACGCCAATCGAAATTGGCTCCTTCTCGAAGCACTTGATTCATCAGATTTCGATCTTGATCCGTAATAAAACCATCATAAATAGCTTCGTCCGGATCTGTCTGATAAGACGAATAGCGATATTCTGATTCGGATTCTCTTTGCTGAATGTATTCCGAAAATGGAGTTGCGGAGTCTTGAGCGAGAAACTCCTGAATCCTGTCATGGCGACCCTGAACCTCACTCTCATTCAGATTCATTTTATTCAGGAGCTGCTTGAGAGATAACTCGGTGAGATTACCGACCCATTTCCACCTGCATAAAAATGGAGACCTATTCGTCTTAAATGATACGATTGCACGCCGTGCGGCCAATTTGTCTTCCGGGGTCCACTGCTGGAAGGGCTTCAAAAAAGGAGTCGGATCATGGAATAGATCAAAGGCAAAGTATTCATTGCTATTGCGACCATAGACTCCTAAATTACTTAGCAATGTAGAACAGTAACGCTTTGTGGGAATCCCACCAACCACATGGAGAACGGGCTCTCCGCGATCCATCAGCTTCTGAGTATTCTTCTTGTGACGCAGCTCAAGGGCGTATTCCCAAAACTCAGGTGCTCTCTCTCGAATTATTTTCGCAACTTTCCACATATGAATGGAATCTGTCACAGCATCATGAGAAGGATGAAGTTCCTCTGATGCAAGGTTCGCTTCAGATAAATCTCCTAGCTTAAATGAAGGAGTCCCATTTTCTTTTTTCGGCCAATTCTTCAAAGCATCTGGACGAAGAAGAAATGCTGCGCGCATCACTTCCACGGTATCCCAGTAAGTGTTCCCATCTTTCCATGCCCATTCATACGGATCATATAAATTGCGATAGAAAAGTACCCTGGTGAATTCATGATCAAAACTCATCCCATTATAAGCCACACTACATGTCCCTTTCTTGCGCAATTCTTTATGAATTCGTGAGGCGAATTCTCCTTCAGGTAATCCAGTATTTTGAGCCTCCATGGGCATAATCCCATGAACACGTATGGCACCAGGGCCAATTGGACAGTCTAATCCAGGTTGACATTTTAATTCGATGGTGTCCCCGATTTGCTCCAAATTCTCGTCCGTACGCAACCCCCCAAACTGCACAACCCGGTCATGCATTGGATTCTTACCCCAGGTTTCGTAATCATACCAAAAAAAGGTCATGGTCTTGAGCTCTGTCTTCGCATTACAAATCCGAATCTGTACCGCTGACATCCGACCTTCATGGTCGCTCTCCGTATTGTCGCAATCCCTCTTGAAGAAACGCTTCAAACTTCTCGGAAGAAACTACTCCACTCAATTGGATCATCGGTTGATCTACAGCTCTCCCATCCATGATTGCATAAGTGGGTAAGGCACGGGTACCAGTCAGTTTTTCCTGAAAGACCTGAAATTGACGGCTATCTGGGCCATCCGTATACAATCGGCTAAGTACAAACTGATCCGCCAGTAATTCACTGACCTCACCTCGCTCGAATACATTAACTTCCATCTCTCTGCAATTCGTACATGTATATCCAGAAAAATCAATAAAGAGAGGCTGATCAAGAAGTACTGACTCGGAGAACGCTGCTGGTAAATCATCCGTAATCCATTTCTGCTCATGCTGAATTCCAATATCAAACAGACTCACCGCATCGGGGCTTCGTGGGGGTAGGTATGCATCCAATCTACCCAAACGCCCTCCAAAAAGTCCAGGAAGCAAATAAACTGCAATCCCGAAAAATAAGACACCAAACAAGAGCCTTCCAGTACCAATTCGAGTAACATGGGCTTCATCCAAGAATCGCAGCTGGCCTATTAGATAAAATCCCGCCAAAGAAATAAGGACAATCCAAAATGCTATGGTCAGTGGCCGATCAATCAAACCAAGCCCCCAAACTAGATCCGCGTTGGAAAAAAACTTGACTGCAGCCGCAATTTCCAAGAATCCAAGAACTATAGCTATCTCATGCATCCAACCTCCACTGCCAGGCAGTGCCTTGAGAGCTTGGGGAAAGCATGCGAATGCTACAAACGGGAGCGCGAACGTCAAGCTGAAAGTCGCCATCCCCAGAATACCATAAAACCAAGCCCCTGTAGCAATTCCCGGAAGCAGTAATCCAACAAATGGGACGGTGCAGGTGAACGAGACAAGCGTAAGGGCCAATCCCATAAAAAGTATCCCAATATAATCCTGGCGCTCTGTTCCTTTTCGGTCGAACCAGGTAACGATAGAGGAAGGAAGACGAAGATTGAATACACCAAGTAATGACAACCCAAAAACAAGAAATGCGGTAGCAATCAAAAGATTTACCCAGGGATTTGCAGCAACAATCTGAGTACCTGCACTGCCTACAAGAATCGAAAGACCCACACCAAGGCTCGTGAACGTAACGACAATCGAAAAACCATACAACAACGCCATTCGGATGGGTGTACCCTGAGCATGCCGCGTAAAGTAAGAAACCGTCAATGGGATCATTGGATAGATACACGGCATCAGAAGCGCCCCAAACCCTGCACCCATTGCTAAAAGCAGAAACCCTAAGATTCCAGACGATGGATCCGCCTGCATATCCGAAACAGGTAAATCTTCCATCGGAAGCCCCCGTGATGGATTAGATAGTGCAATCGATGAGGAGGAAATCACTGGAATCGCAGGTAATGGACTGGGCGCTTCCACGAATGAAGAGGAAAATTTGATTGAATCTGGAGGCAAACAGAGAATCTCATTGCACATCATAAATTCGATACTCCCCTCGACATCCCCACCAGAAAATTCCCGCTCAACCGTATAATCCGCCCATACCACAGCCCTGTCCTGAAAATAGGTAACTACTTTATCAAAGTAGGGGTCGAAACCAGACTGCACATTCCCTTGACGAAGCGAATCTGACTGAACTAACCTTGCGGGCAGGAGATCGAATCGCACTGCCATAGCTCGGCTAGGTCTCGGGGAATCCAACGCATACATCCGCCATGCCCCACCTTCCAAATCATCCGAGGGGAGTGTGCCCTCAACCAGGATACGCGCAGTCGCATCATGATGCTCTGCTCTGATATCCCATGACACAGTAGGCTGAGCCTTCCCTACACCAACGGGGATCAGTGCAAGAACCAGTGCGATCCCGAATGTCTCGGTTGGTCTATGACTGGCTACCCACCGGAACCACATGCACACTAAGTTGAGCATGTACTTCTGCGTGCAATTTAATCGTGGCCTTATATTCTCCAAGAATCTTGATGTCCTCATTAATAGTAATGATGCGACGATCAATGTTGAAGCCTTGTACTGCTAACCCAAGAGCCACTTGCTGTGAGGTTATGCTGCCAAAAATTCGGTTTTCCTCACCCACTTTAGCTTCGATGTTGACGACTGCATTCTCAAGTTGTTTTTTGATCTCCTCCGCGTTATTGAGTTCTTGAGCACGTCGCCTCGCTTGCTGGCGCATTTGATCTTCGAATGCTCTAACCGCACCTGGCGTTGCCATCTGAGCAAGCCCTTGGGGAATGAGCCAGTTGCGGCCATAACCGTTCTTAACACTTATAACCTCTCCCTCGCTACCGAGGTTATGAACATCCGTTAAGAGAATCACCTTCATCACGAAATGCCTTTTTGAATCTCAATTTTAACGTACGGAATCAGCCACATAGGGCAACATAGCAAGATGTCGTGCCCGCTTGATTGCACGAGCAATTGCTCGCTGCTTTTTAGCAGGTATATCCAGCACACGCCTAGGAAGCATTTTACCTTGTTCATTAATAAAACGCTTCAAATAATCGATATCTTTATAATCAATATATTTTTGTGACATCTTACTTCTCTTCGCTTTCTTCCTTGGCCGTAGCAGCTTGTCGGATTGATTTATTTGCATGGTAGTGAGCCACCATACTCTTATCCATCGCCAAGATCAATGAACGCAATACATTATCATCAATCGTGAGTGCCCGTTCAATTCGCGGGATCAGCGTACCAGAACCTTCAAAGTATAGGTTCACATAGTACCCATTCCTTTTTTTGTCCACTGGATAGGCGAGTTTTCGGGTTCCCCACTCGTCAACCTCAATAATGGTGCCCCCTGCTCCCTCAATCATCTCGTTCACTCGTGCTACAACCTCTTCAATTTGCTCATTTGAGAGCACGGAGGTGAGGATGTACGTTAGCTCGTACATCTTTTGATTCATGGCCATAACTTATCCCTACGGAATGACTTGGTTTAAGATTGTCATGCCTCCGTATCTCACAAAGGCAGGGCAAGAAAGACACGTTTTACCCATCAAGAAATCTTGTGTTCCATGATTACAAATTCGCCATCCGATCGGAGTGATCCGCCGTTTGTAATGCATTCACGAGTTCATCAAGTTCGCCTTCTATGATCTTTCGCAAGGGATAATTTTTATTCTCACCTTCAAGTCGGTGATCGGTTACACGATCTTGCGGATAATTGTAGGTCCTGATTTTCACAGAACGATCCCCTGAGCCTACTGCCTCTCTTCGTACTGCATCTCGCTCAGCATTCAGTTCGCTTTGTCTTTTTTCATATAGACGAGAGCGAAGTACTCGCAGTGCCTTGTCCTTATTTTTGTGTTGGCTCTTTTCATCTTGGCACGTAACCACGAGCCCCGTGGGAATATGGGTGATTCTGACCGCTGAATCTGTTGTATTCACACTTTGCCCTCCGGGCCCACTCGATCGATACACATCCACCTTGAGCTCGTTCAGAGCAATTTCAATTTCAACATCTGTAGCTTCCGGCAAAACGGCAACGCTCGCAGCCGAAGTATGTAATCTTCCACTGGACTCTGTCTGAGGAACCCTCTGGACGCGATGAACGCCGTTTTCGTATCTCAGACTGCCAAATACACTACGCCCAGAAACACCAAATACGACTTCTTTGAATCCTCCAACACTTCCTGCTGAACTGTTTATTACCGTCAATTTCCATCCCCTTCGAGTAACGTACCGTTCATAAAGACGAAACAGATCGGCAACAAATAGTGCAGCCTCACTCCCACCAGTTCCTGCACGGATTTCCACGATTGCATCTCGGGCATCTGCAGGATCCTTCGGAGCTAATGCCTGCTTCAGCTCATTTTCCATCTGCGGCAATTTTTCCGTTAATACCTCCAACTCATCCCGTGCCAGTGCTATCAATTCTGCATCTTTCTCCGCACGGATCAATGCCTTCATTTCTTCCGACTCTGTGAGAGCAGCTTCATATCGTTTGATGGCACTCACGACTTCGGACAATTCTCGATGCTCCGGTCCCAGGGCTGCCATACGCTGAGAATCCGCAGCGACAGCAGGGGCTGCAATGACCTCGTTCAGTTCACGAAATCGTTCCTTCACTTCCTGTAATTTCTCTAAATCAATCATAGATTCTACGACGATACTCCCCTATACGAACCGGTTTGTATAGCATCTAACAAAGCGTCATGGAGAATTTTGATGCAAACTCCGCCCGACTGCATCTGCTACTTTACAAAGCTGTGTGATCAAATCGGAAAACTGATCGAAATTCAGCGCCTGAAATCCGTGAGATGAGGCACGTGGAGGATCATGATGAATATCTACGGCAATTCCATCTGCGCCGGCAGCCACAGCTGCACATGCCAAAGGAATCACATAATCTCGCATGCCCGTTCCCTGACAAGGATCCACGAAGACCGGTAAGTGGCTTTTTGCCTTGGCAACCGCTACTGCAGATAGATCAAGAGTATATCGCGTTGCGGATTCGAACGTGCGAATTCCACGCTCACATAAGATCACACGAGTATTCCCAGATCGCATGATATATTCAGCCGCCATGATCCACTCCTGCACGGTTGATGCAAATCCTCGCTCAAGCAAGATTGGCTTGTTTGATTCCCCTAGCATCCGCAGTAATTCTAAATTCTGCATGTTGTGTGCCTGTACCAGAAGTATATTCGCATATTCCGATATGACCTCTACCTGTTCCCTGCTCCTCACCTCCATCACAAGCTTTGACCCATATTTATCCGCTGCCCGCCGCATTACCTCAAATTTACCACTCCCTGGTCCACGATATTCATAGAAGGATGTTTTTGGTTTCACAGTGCTTCCTCGAAAGAGCGATGCTCCAGAGGAGGCGGTCTTGGCTACCGCTTCTACTAGTCTCGATTTACTTTCCGTACTCCAAAGGCTTGCCATCATGGTAATCGCATCTCCACCAATGGGTAAGCCATCCACATCCATTATCGATGAGGACTCTCGGCCTACACGACTTGCAAGTTTATAGGGCTCCGTAACCCTCTGAACATCCGCGACTCCACTAAGCCCCCGAATGATTCGATGATCAAATCCTGGTCGAACTCCGATGGCACCAAGCACGGTTTGGTGAATACCGCTTGAGCGATGGACATCAAAGCCAAACGCGTTGAGGTTCGTTATCACCGCTTCGATATCTTCTTCCGAAGCTTTTTTCTTCATTATGACGACCATGGCAACCAGATGGCTGTGTCTCGGTTCTACTTTGGCCTCGAGAAGGCGTTCAGCGATAGCGTTCAAGCGCAAATTTTTCGCCGAGATAATGCTGACGTACTTTGGGATCAGAAGCAAGTTGTTCTGCCGTCCCCGACTTCATAATCTTGCCATCAAACAACAGATATGCCCGGTTTGTGATTGCTAAAGTTTCGTGGACATTGTGATCGGTAATTAATACTCCGATGTTCAAATCTGCGAGTTGGCAAATGATCTCTTGAATATATTCAACTGTAATCGGATCAACTCCGGCAAATGGTTCATCCAGTAAAAAAAAATCTGGTTCTAAAACCATCGAGCGGGCGATTTCTGTTCTTCGCCGCTCTCCTCCTGAAAGAGTATAGGCTTTCGCCCCCCGGACCGTTTCTAAACCAAACTGGTGGATCAATTTGTCCACCCGAAGATTCCGATCTGCCCTGGACAACTTCTGAAATTCTAGTACCGCATGAAGGTTTTGCTCAACCGTCAACTGCTGAAAAACGCTTTTCTCTTGCGCTAAATAGCCCAACCCTCGACGCGCTCTCTTATACATGGGGAGTGCAGTAATGTCGTCCTCTCCCAAGTAAATACGACCTTGGTTGGGTTTTTCAAGTCCCACAATCATATGAAAGGAGGTTGATTTCCCCGCCCCATTCGGGCCGAGCAGTCCTACCACCTCCCCGGATTGTACTTCAAGTGAAACACTGTCAACGACCGTGCGCTTCTTAAATCGCTTGGTCAATCCCTTGGTCCGAAGTTTCAGGGTCCCCATCTGAATTGATCGATTAAAAAATCATAAAGAAGTTCTTCCTTCGTAGGCATTTGTAAGGGATCCCAATTTAGTCCCTCAAGACCTAGGTTAGATGGAATTCCATTCTCTGGATAACGTGTTCCCACAACATCCGTAGTGAATATCAGCGTCTGTAGGGTATCCCCTACAAATTGCATACGAATCTCATCCCCCGATGCCTCTATAGCTCCATCAGGTTCATCGCCTTCCTTCTTGTTGTAATATATAGCTTCCGCATTTGGTCCCACCCTGAATATTCGTACCGAATCGCTTTGCATGGTGCTGATCACATTTTTTCCCTTTATCTGATTGATTCGTTTGATAGAGCTATCCTCTTGTGCGATAAACGAATTCCCCCAGATAAACAAAGAATCCATTTCACCATCCTTCATCACCACCTTTATCGTATCTCCTGTCAACTGAGTATCATCCATCCACACAATGGGTTGGCCATACAACCAGATTAATTGATTGGTGTCTTCTTTGGATCGATCAAAGATCAAAGAATCTGCGACCGCAGCTAGAGATCTATTCCATACACGAACTCTATTGTTTGCATCCAGATGGCTGTTTTTCGCGCGATCCTGCATGCGAAGAACCTCTGCACGGATAATCAGTGTATCAATGGAGAGTGAGTCATACTCTAGGTGCATCAATAGTGGTGTTCCTCGAATTACGCTTAATGAATCCTCCGAATTGTATTCTACGCGCTCACCTGCGACCCAAGTTGAATCATTTTCTGATCCCAAGTGATATCGTACTGATCCACGAGCGAGCGAGATTGAAAAATCTCTATAGTGGGTCAGCGAATCAGCAATCAGCTTTATATCTTTGGACTCCATCTCAACTCCACCGGCAAGGTCAGCAATTTCGTCCTCAATCCAGTAGGTCCCCTTCTGTCCCGTCAGAGTTGTTGATGAATCCCTTAAAATCACCCCCTGAGGGAATTCAACTCGCTTTTCCTCAACATAGTGAACTCCGGTGGGAGATAACGTAACGACTTCGCCATCAGAAAGTCGGACATTCCCTGCCGCCCGTCCGATTTCCGATTCTTCGTCATAATGCAATGAATCCGCTCGCAGGGTATCGCCTTCATCAATTAATACAGCATCTCTCATGAAAGAAATTCTACGCCGTGTAACATTCCGAACTGCCAGATCTGAAGTGATCCGAGTGAGACCATGAAGCACGCGAACATCTCCACTAATATATTGAAGAAAGTTCCCCTCTTCTTGAAGGCCAGTCAACGAATCGCCGGATACGGATACCGAATCCGTATCCGCATAGACGAAGAACGCCCTCGGATGCATATCCGCATGGAAGTGGGGCATATTCAAGACAACAAGAATCCACAGTATGACGGGTTTCATTGATCAATCAAGAATTCAGCTCTGAACCGGCCGATCTGGTATGTAGCCAGATCTTCCGTCGCCTCCAGTCCAACCCCAGAAACAACTTCTTCCGGCGTGGTAATGTATACAAACTCATTCGTTCTCAGAAGCTGCTCTCTCTCCCACCATTCGATTCGCTCTGTCGTTAATGATCGCTCATCATCTGTTTCGATGAGCACTTCGCCTTCCGCAACAAAATAATCCTTGTTTTTATAGTATGTCACACGATCGGCTTCAATAAATGCTGAAATAGATCCTGTCGAATCATGAATCACAATCTCTACTTTATTTTCCAAACCCTCGAGATACTGGATCGTAGAGTCACTTTCTCCAATCCAGTAGACATGATCCGCCGAAATCCTAAGCCTTGGGAGACTTTCGTCGAGTTCCGAATTCGCTTGTGAGATCAGAATCTGAACCTTCGAGCTTTCCCTGGTAAACTCCGATGAGGAAAGCGAAAACTCCCCACTTAAATCCCGACGGGAACAGGAACTTACAAGCAATGCCATCAGCAAAACTTGCACAGGAAGCACCTTGAGAGGTTTAATAAAGCGATAGAGGTAAGTGGATTGAAACAGGAAAATCAATGATACTGGGTAGGAAAGACACCGAGATTGTGTGCGCTTTTGAGCGGGAAACGAGATTCGAACTCGCGACCTTCTGCATGGCAAGCAGATGCTCTACCAACTGAGCTATTCCCGCAAATAAAGGAGTCTGGTACGAAAATATTGTACTGAGGGTTCCAAGAAAGTTACGTGTGACGGGATCCCAATAAGCCTTGTTTGACAAGTAATTCTGCATTTAAAACTGCACCACCTGCCGCACCGCGGATCGTATTGTGGGATAGTGCCACAAACTTATAATCCAAGACTTCACAAGGGCGAATTCGGCCAATACTCACGGTCATTCCCCTTCCTAAGTCAGAATGTCTCCTTGGCTGAGGGAAACGCTGATCTTTAAATACGTGTAATAATTTCTCTGGCTCGGTTGGTAAGGACAAATCTTTGATCGGACTGACAAATGATTCGAAGGCCTCATATACTTCATCTTGGCTGGCATCCCGGCCCAATTTGACCGAAATACATTCGAGATGCCCTTCCAGTACAGGAACACGGTTACATTGAGCGCTAATGCGGATAGATTGCGGACGCAAAATGCCGTCCGTAACATCCCCCAACAATTTATTCGGTTCATGAACCAACTTATCCTCTTCACCTCCGATGAATGGCACAACATTTGCCAAAGCATCCAGTGACGATACTCCGGGGTAACCGGCACCGGAAAGAGCTTGCATTGTCGTGACCTGAACCGCTTCCAGACCAAACCGGTCATGAAGTGGTTTCAGCGCGCAGGTCAGGCCAACAGTGGAGCAATTGGGGTTGGTCACGATATAGCCTGTACTCTGCCAGTCCTGATTCTTGACCAAGAACGCATGATCTGGATTGACCTCTGGAATCAGTAAAGGAACATCTGGATGCATCCGAAAACTCTTCGCATTGGAAATGACCGGATAGCCCGCCTTGGCCAACTTTGGCTCGGCATGATCTGCGACCGACGCATGCAGTCCTGAGAAGACCACATCGCATGGCAAATCATCACTGAGTGGTAACACCTCCATCGAGGCAATTGATGCCGGAATTTCTGCCGTACCAATCCAATTGACTACATCGTAGTACTTCTTCCCTACTGACCTGTCCGATGCAACCAGAGCCGTGATTTTGAACCAGGGATGCTCCTTAAGAAGCTCGATAAATTTCTGCCCTACCGCCCCTGTTGCTCCTACGATTCCTGCTCTGATCATTTTTTCAATAACCTTGAAAAGAAACTATGAGTAACATCCATGTAATTACCTCCTTCCGTCCCTTAAAAACATTAGAATATCTAAGATAACCGTGATCTCTTACTCCAAGTTTTGCTACCTGTATGTGGGATCCTTCCAGATATACGTCACAAAGACAAGATTAAGATTGCTCACTTCGTGATAGCATAGAGAAAAATGCAACTGTATTCTGCAAATCATACATTATTCCGTATAATTCAGAATATATTTTTCACTATCAACATAAGAGATTACCCATTTCGAATACTAGCCCGAAACTATTTGGGGACTCTCTGAGACTGTTTTACGAAACAGGAAATCAGTTCTTAAGCAGTATTACCTGCTCAGCGATACGTGATGCCCTTACTCCAAGTCTGCCAGCTTGTCTATCCAAATTTGAACGCCCTTCCATAGGTCTCACACTTTTTATATAGGTCTCTCGTTCAACTAAGCGCTTTCCTTCAATTGCCAGCCATTTCGCTTCCGTTGCCAGCGAAGAAGCCTCTTCCAATAAACTTGCCCACCGGGCTGCTTCAATTTCCTCTCGTTTAGCCCGACCTTCAAGCAGTAATTGCATACTCTCTGCCTGTTTTGCCACCAATCCCGCATTATCAATTTCCGCCCTTCTTGCCTCATTTGCTATACGTTCTACCCGAAGTATCATCGCCACTTCCTGCTCTACCTCCACTGCCTCCCTTTCCGCTAACCATTCTACAATTTGCTCCACCCTTTTTGCTCGTTCCTCTACTGCCTCAGCCAATTCTACCCACTCAGCCCCAAGTGTCGGAAGCGGGTTTGCCCAAAATCCTTGTTCAATGTACCCGAGTAACTCTGCACCTCTTGCCAAAAGTGTGGCTCCTTCTGCAAATGACACTAGTACTGCATCCGTCGGCAACCATTTTGATTCAAACCCTTCTTCTTCCGCTATAACTGCAAATTTCCGTAAGGATTCTCTTACTAACATATCTGCATCATACAGCAATCCTCTTTTTGGCAACGATAACCCAACTTCTGTGGCAGCGAGTGCGATAATTTCATGTCGTCGTTCTTTGTCCTCTTCAGACAATGTCGACTGGTGAGAATCAATTAATCTATGCATTTCTGCACCCACCACTTCTCTAATTTTGACTATCTCACTTTGCAGTTTTTGTTGAAATTTCTTGGTTCGTATCGTTACCTGTCGTGCCTGGGATTGAGATTTGTTTACATGTGCAAGTGTTGCCAAATCTATTTTTTGTGCTATAACAGATGCAATTGCCTCTGGAGGTATTTCATCTAGTAGTGGATTCCAATTCTCATGAAGTCCCAGTTTCTCCCTTAGTGCTAACAATTCTTCCTGCAACTGTATTTTTTCATTCTTCAATCTTCCATCCCATGTTAATTCAAATTCTGTTTGAATTGCTGACGTTACCATCTTTGCAAACTCAAATCTTTCTACATATTCAACGAAGTTCCAATCACTAACCCCATCTGCGTCCTCTAATGCATCCGCAACTATACCTATCAAATAGTCAAAAAAACCCAGTTTGGTGTTTGCTATTTTTTTTAGCTCTGAGTCTAAAGTTGTTAGTGCTACCTCTAATTCTTCTATCCTCCTTGCCTCAGCATCCAACCTAATTGCTTGAGTCGTCCACCATGCTGTTTCTGCAACCCGTGCTCTCTTTCTTTCAATCTCTATACCTACTAACCAAGCTTCTCCTAACTCTAAAAGTTTGCCTTCGTTGGTGTGTGACTGAGCATATGTTATCTTTGGCCCTATGATTAGGCAAACACCGATCCATGTTAGGGAACAAAGGGTTTTGTATTTTATCATAGCATCTTGGAATGAATGAAACTCAGCATGCTGGGCACAGAATCACAGACTCTACCAACACGAGTGTGGTCATTTCCTCCGATATATCCATTCACCAGATATTTACGAGATAACCTCATGAGCTTAGACATGGCATCCACTAACGAAAATTATATCTTACGGATCTCATCCAGATCACTGGAGATTTTACTCTAGAGAGCATCTATCCATATCCATTCCATCATGGATGGATTATTTACTTGTCAATCTGCTTCATTCGGCATTCATTGACTCGCCAAATTGAGATGATTGCGGTCAGAATAAATGTTGACATCGCAACCAAGATTCCCACACTCACTCGGTTTTGTTTTATCAAATCGATATTGCACAGTATATTGATTTTACGACTATGCACCAACTGGGGTTCAACATCTTTTCGAGCTGGTAGGCACGGCAGGTCGTCTTGCGGTAAGGGTGCCAGCGCCTTCTTGATTGTCAATCTTCGAGAGACCTGTCAACCTTTCTATACTCCATCAGTGCTACCTGTCCAATGATATTTGATATGGTAACTAACATTTCGGCGCCGTATGAATCTATCAGACTTAGTGGCTTACCAAATCGAAAGGAAACCGGTTGCTGCCTACCACCTTCTATCGCAATATTCTGAGCATAGAGATACGTTCGGTCGTTATTGTCTCGTACCGGGTTTAATCGACCATGTAGGCCCGGGATCCGCCCAGTGGAATCTGGGAAATAACTGAGCCACCACTTTTAAGAGGAGCCAACTCCACCAATAATCCTCCATCACGAGGAATCCACTCCGTTACTATCCTAGCACGGTATCCTGGATTTGCAACCAAGACGGTCATAGGCAAGTGCGTAGAAAGTAAATCAAACTCTGCTTCACCAGCCTCATTCGTGCTGGCCCGCTTCCAAGTTTTGTTGGGAAACAGCACCAAAACATCAACTCCTAAAATCGGTTCGGATTCAGAATGAATCGTAATGGTAGCATCCGCTGGAGTGAATTCAAATTTGGCAGCCGGAATGGTTAAAACCAGATTAGAGTGGTCAATCAGAGTATATTTGGGTTCAATCCCTGTAGTCTCATGGGTAGATTTTATGATTAATGAAACTCCGTCACCTCGCTTTTCCATCATGTACCTACGGTGTTCCGATCCTGGAATAGCACCTACGGGCAGTCTCGCAAACACTGAAGCGAGTGTCTCATTACGTGTTGACTGCTTGGAATTCATCATCCCAATGGTCATCCCGTTAGGGAGTTGACCCGGGGAATCAATTTCCAGGTGATCCTTAAACATTGACAGTCGGATTCGACTAGAATATATTGAGTAGTCCCGATGAATTACCGCGTTAACTATAGCCTCAAATACTGCAACTTTGCTATACTGAGGCATATCTTCGCGGGCAGGAGATTTACGTGCAGCAACACGCATATTACGAACTATAAATTTGACCGCATCAAAAATCTGCTGAGGAAGTGGACCTTCAATTTCTTGTGCATCCAACTGACCTGATGCGCGATCCTTGCCTCTGTACATGGTCGCCATAATCATAGCGTGAGGAAGCCATTGTTGAGGAGAATTCGTACATAGGAGTATACCTGAGACCGTAGCTCGGTATACCCCAACTTCATCCTCAGCTAGCAGACCCAAATTCATCAAGCCCTTTTCCGGATCACTCTGCCCCTCCGCACTTAATAGTGGTTCCCACAAGCTCTCATTCAAAGAGTTTAGCCCAGTTTCGGGAACAATCCGTTGATCAAACCACAAGTATCTAGCCTTTGCACGGCTTTGTGCAAGCCGTAGCGTCTCATCGTCACTAAGTTGACGTTTGCTTCCACCCACTCGGATGAATGCGCGACCAAAACGCTCATGAGCAGAATCTCCCTTCGGGACCTCCACAAGTAAATAGACTTTTTCATCAAGTATGCGGTGATGAATGCGAATCCGTATCGGGGGCTCCACGGAATCGCTACATACATTAGATAGTGCCTGATTAAGGGAGGCCAACTGTTTGGGATACATATCCTGAAGTTGACCATCATCGGAAACCCCACAAAGAAGGACTCCGCCATTTGCATTCGCAAAAGCTATAATCTCATCCGCAAGATCCTCCCGTCTAGGGCTGCTCGGACTATCACCTTTGAACTTGATCTCCTTAAATTCCCAGTGCTGATCTTCTCCTATTACCAAGCGCTGACGTATCTCCTCATCCGTTATATTGTCAATCTCAACCTGCATTTAGTGCTACTCTCCCCTCATGTTGAATGTAAAAGGAACCCAGTTTACTACAATTTATTTGGAATGGTTAATTTTGCGGTGAACTATATGAATCATTTTTATGAAGGGCCCAGTCATCACTTCAATGATGCGCTCTACACCTTAGGTTTGAACTTGAACTAGCAGGTAGATTGGATAGCAATAGATCCACAGAAGAAACGCGTAGATCTCTATCTGCCCTATACAGAATAGGAGCTGGTTTGCCCAGAGGCGAGAAAATCTGAAACGTTAGTTATGTATTCCGGTGAACTGGGACAGTCAATCCGCTGGAACTGGGACAGGAATGATCGTCAATCAGATTGCTACCTCCCAACCATATTGACTTTAACCTACCTTACAACCTACAACTGAATCAACAAGTGGATCAATGTGATGTTGACGCCACACCAACACCATCTCATTGAGCTCATCCTGATCTATCAAAAACGTGTCGTGACCATGGAGCCCTTCCATGACAGCTAACTCCGAATGTGGAATATATCGGCAAAGTTCTTCCAATTCCTCAAGCAGATATAGAACATCCGAGCGGATTCCAATCGCCAGTGTTGGCTGCGTAATCGCCCCAAGGGTAACTTCATACTCATCCCTATCCCGAGCGACATCATGCGTATCCATCAAACGGGTCAGATATACATAGCAGGCAGGATCAAACCGGTTAATAATCTTATCTCCATGATGATGAAGCCAGGTTTCCGCTCTGAAGGAACCGGCCCGATTTCTACCCCGACCGAATCGGGATTCAAACGACCCAAGCGATCGGTACGATATCATTGCCATCATGCGCGCTACAGCTAGTCCATTTTGAGGAGGAGAATCCAGTTCGTAGGTACCATTCTCCCAGTTTGGATCTGAATAAATCGCCTGTCGCTGTGCCTCGCTCCATGCAATACACCATGAAGAGTGTCGCCCTCCTACCGCAATGGGTACAATTCCCCGAACATAATCACGGCCATAGTAAGCCCATTCAAGTGCCTGCATTCCCCCCATACTTCCACCAATTACAAATGCAATCTTACGAACACCAAGGAAGTCTAGGAGCTTTCTGTGGAGCCGAACCGTATCTCTTATACTTGCCTGTGGAAGCGTATCCCGATAAGCTAGACCAGTCTCTGGATTGATTGAGATTGGAGAAATCGTGCCATAGGGAGAACCAATCACATTCGCACATACAACATAATATTTGTCTGTATCCAATGCTTTGCCTGGGCCTATACACCCATGCCACCAAGACTGGGCGTCTGGCGTGCTGGTAAGAGAATGCCCAACAACAATCACATTGTCTCTCCTTTCATTCAATTCTCCCCAGCGCTCGTACCCCACAGGAACTTCACTCAGAACTTCTCCATTCTCAAATTCAAAGGTCGGTATATTGATAATTCTTGGCATTCGCTGGCCACCAGGCGGCGTACCCGGAAATCGGATACGCCGCCTTGGCAGAAATCATGAGATCTTATGCAACTGTCTCAGTCGTGCCTATGGAACTTAGAGCCTGAGCAAAATCAGATTTGATATCCTCAATATGCTCAATGCCTACGGAAACCCGAATTAAATCCTCGGTAACTCCTGCAGACACCTGCTCTTCGCGTGCCAACTGCTGATGGGTCGTTGATGCAGGATGGATTACTAAGGTTTTAGCATCCCCCACATTCGCCAGATGGCTTGCGAGTTTCGCGTTATTTACAAACGCTTGCCCCGCTTCTAGTCCACCTTCAACCCCGAAGGAGAGAACCGGGCCATATCCATTTTTCAGATACCGTGTGGCTTGATTGTGATACGGATGAGATTCCAATCCTGGATAACTGACCCACGAAACTTCAGAGCGTCCCTGAAGCCATTTTGCTAGAGAAAGAGCATTGTCGCAGCTACGCTGCACACGAAGGGACAGCGTCTCCAGTCCTTGAAGTAGCAGGAATGATCCGAAGGGATTCTGGCAGGGGCCAATATCCCTCAACCCTTCCACGCGGGCGCGAATGATAAACGCCAAATTTGCACCCAGCACTCCTTGTGGGCCAAAAACATCCCAGAAACTGAGACCATGGTACCCTGGAGACGGCTCCGTAAAGGTTGGAAAACGCCCATTATCCCACGGAAATGTACCCGCATCCACAATGACTCCACCAATAGTATTTCCATGACCACCAATCCATTTGGTCGCGCTGGCAACAATAATATCAGCACCATACTCTATCGGTCGGCATAAATATCCTGCCGCCCCAAATGTATTGTCGACGACCAGAGGAATACCTTTCCGCTTGGCTACCTCCGCGATCGCCTCAAAATCCGGAACATTGAATTTCGGATTTCCAATCGTTTCAAGATAGATTGCTTTGGTCCGATCATCAATTAGTGCCTCAATGGAACGAGGATTATCGCCGTTTGCAAAACGTACACTGATCCCTAGTCTGGGTAGTGACACCTTGAATTGATTATATGTCCCACCATAGAGATAGCTGGATGAAACGATATTATCCCCAGCTTCTGCCAATGTAGAAAGCGCCAGAAACTGGGCTGCTTGTCCGCTAGAGGTAGCCAGAGCCGCTAAACCGCCCTCAAGTGCAGCGATTCGTTTTTCGAAAACATCATTCGTCGGATTCATAATCCGAGTGTAAATATTCCCGAATTCCTTGAGAGCAAAAAGATTAGCTCCATGATCCGTATCATTAAAGACATAGGAGGTTGTCGCGTAAATCGGAACCGCACGTGCATTCGTTGCGGGATCCGGTTCTTGCCCTCCGTGGACCTGAAGCGTTTCGTAATGAAGAGATTGACCGTTCTGTGACATGAGTTAAGCCTCGTTTGTTAAGGGTAATGCACAATGCCGAACCCCTATCAAGAAGAAACTGGCTTTTCCCATAGAACCCCTTCCAGGTAAGATGACGGAAAAGGCTGGACGAAGAGTTAGATTAACTCAGGCCCCTCCGCTCATCTATCCCCGCTAACGCAGGGCAGGAAGTGGCACCTTCCGCACGAGGGGTCCAATCCTCGCGGGGGGTTGCCAGGGCTTCACAGGGCCTGAACCCTCCACCCTTCTCGATGAGCTGCACGGACATCGTGTCAACTGCTACTATAATACGACATATTTTTCAAAAGTTCCAACTTTTTCCCAAAAAAAAATAAAATTGTATCAAAGTTCAATAAAAATTCCCCTTCACGAACGGAAAAGTTAACCAATGACCGAAATAATTCCGAGAAATTTGCAAGGCGATTTTTCAGGTAGTAGAACTTCTCGTAAAGACATTATTCAACGAGCTTTGAATTTTCCTGTGGAGTTAATGTGTCACTTCGGACTCATTCTAGAATTAATTTTGATGTATTCAACTCGTTTTCGCAGAATAAATAGTCAGCAAGAGTTCAGAATCATTGATGAGTGTGTAGACAGGCTTTTTACCCGATAGCCTTTCGCTTTCATCTATTATAATCGGCACCCCATCCCCGCGTTTTTCCATATAAAAATCACGCTCTACATTCCCAATTGTCTCTGCCACTGGCGTCTCTGCGAGCAAACTAGTAATCAGCTCATTTCGTGTCGATTGGCGAAGATGTATGACATCAACGGTTATGGTGTTGGGCAGAGCTCCCGGTGAATAAATTTCCAATCTGTCATCAAACATAAAGAATCGTATTTTCGATCCAAAGACTGAATAATCTCTATGTGCCACAGCATTAACCAAAGCTTCAAATACGGCTCGCTCGCTGAACTGTGGTGTTTCAATGCGATGAGGGTTCTTGACAGCTCCAATAGTCTGATTCTTCTTTAGAAAAATCATAACTTCTCTTATCTGCTGATCGATCGGACCGCGAATTCTTTTTGCATCAATCTGATAATTAGTGTCCTGTTTGATTCCCCGATAGCGTACGGCTTCAATAAACGCGCTAGGCAAAAATTTTTCTGGATATTCACAGCAGAATAATATGCCTGCTACTGAGGCAACCGGGGCTCCATTTCCCTCTTTAGCTAACAAAGAACGTTTCAGAAGAACAACATCTGACGACTCGCTGGAACGTGTCGTATACCTTTCCCATAATTCTTTACGCAAATCGTCTACGCTTGATCGGGGAACTGATTGTTCTTCAAATCTAATCAGTCTTGCTTGGCTGCGTTGCTGGAATAGACGGGCTAGATTTTCCGGTGACATTTTGCGTAATGAACTTCCTTGGCGCTGAAAATATCCGCCTGGGCTTTCATGGACAAAGAGACTACGAGGGATTTCCACCTTAATAATATATCTTGAGGCACCTATATTGTCAGGGATTTCCATACGAAATAAGTCAAAGGACACAGGCGGCGTTATACTGTCGTTGCAAATTTCATAGATATACCGCTCAGTGGCATCCATATGCATCAGAGGTATACCGATGATTTCACGAGTTTTATCGTCTACTCCTAAAACAATTACACAGTCGCGCTTATTGGCCATAGATGCAATTTCATCGGCGAGTTTATCACGAGATGGCCCAACAATCCGATCTCCTTTAAATTCAACCGCTTTAAGCTCAAGTGAGCTGTCCTCCCCCATACGTATCCTGCGTATTAGCTCTTCGATACTATTCAACATTATCTTTGTGTGGGTGCAATACGACGATAGCGATCTTCAAATGCTTTACTTCCTCCCTCCATAATTGTACAGATAGTTTCTCTTACCTTGTTCTCTTGAAGGCTTCCGTTGCAATCTTTTCTCGTTTCACCATGATTTGTGGCAAGAGCAACAACAAGTTCTGAATCACCATTGACAACTATATTCGCGTTATGTGTCACTACAATGATTTGCCTGCTACGTTTCATATTCCTTAACTGGGTCACAATCAAATCGTATATCAAAAGATTATCAAGGTCGTCTTCTGGTTGATCCAAGATCAGGGGTTCATCTCCATAGGATAGGAGGAATGCTAGGAGTGCAGCTGTTTTTTGCCCAGGCGAACCTTCTTCTATTGAGAGAAAATTGTTGCCTTTCCCCGTTGCATTGTATTGGACATCCAGAGAATCATTCGGAAACCACGCATCTATGCGATCTATAACCTCAGGATTGAGATTGGAAACATGTGCAGCAAAGCGTTTATCTGTAACTGAAAATTTGCCCTTACCAGAGGCAATATCTTTGATTTTGTTTTTTAGCTCGGTAAGATTGTTCTCGATACTCTCAGTGCAGTCAAGATTTTCCATGTAAAGACCTCCGAGTAATCCTCCACCGTTTGGTGAACCTACATCCTTCTCAAATATAGGACCTTCTCTTTGAAGCAATTGACGAAATTCCGATTCAACTGTATCCGTTGCTCCATAAGGGATAAGTCTTATGCGAACGTATTGATTTCCATCTAGAACTTCATTTAAGAAATTTCGGCGAATTTCAGTCAATTCTCTACGGATTCTAATCATCTTATTCAACTGCTCGTCAGCCTGTTTTTCAAGATCTTTGATTAATTCTTTGGATCCCGAAATTTCTGCAAGTTCTCGCTCAATTAGCTGCCTTCTTTGAACAAGCATACCATAACTGACATGGCCATTTTCTTCCTCTTTTCCCAAGTTTTTTTTGAGTTGCTGATAGGCCTGCTCAATGGATATCAATTCTTGTTTCCAAGAAGTTTTGTCCTTATCAATCTTCCATTGCGATAAGATGCTGTTCGCTTGGGAAGCAAGGGATCCAGTTTTCATGGATAATTCATTCAGGCGTTCACGTACTGAATTAGCAAGATCTTGCAATTCAGCATCCACACTTAATTCTACTTTAAAAGTTTCATCTTCAAGGTAGCCAGGAACCATTTCATCTGCAATCTTCTGCAATTGCTCCGCAATATCTGCCCAGCTCTCCTCCCAAATCTCAATACTACGCTGCTGCCGACGTAACTTTTGAAAATTCTGCAATATACTAGCATATCCGGCCTGCTCAAAAATTCTCTGTTTTCTTTCTATGTCATCCAATTCACCAGAAAGACGGGATTCCTCGGGAAATCCTGCCCTCAATTCTCTAATTTTTGCACGCAGTGAGAGAAACCTGCTTTCTTCAATTTCCCATTTTTTGTTCCAATAGCGACGATTAACTCTCTGAGATTCATCAATTATGTTGAGTAGGGCAAGTGGTTGTTTTGCAAGTTCAAATATCTGTTTTTGACTGTAAATCCTTACAGGAAACCGCTGTAAAACATCTCCTTTGACGGGATGCCAGCATTTTTTTTCAGTCTCTTTTTCAATAGATCCAAGCCCCCCACTTGGAGCCCACTGTATGCGAAACCGAGAATCATCTTTCCGATAACATATTTTGATCTCTGTTTCATCTGTAAGAAGACCTCCTCCTTGCCTGCCGGAGTAAATTTGTTGATATTGCTCCAATTCCTCTTTTAAACCATTCGGCAACTCATCAGTCCTTCGCAGAGCCGTACGTAAAAACTCAATAAGAGTAGATTTACCGGTTCCCCTCCCGCCGATAACAGAGGTGAGCCACGGATTAAACCCAATTTTAAAGGATTCTCTACGACCAAGATAACGGGCCCGCAAAACCTCCATGGATTCTAATACCATTCTTGCATGATCATTTGGATTACCTACTCGCCTGTCGGATCGAATCACAGACATATTCCCATCAAGCAATGCTAAGCGCAATCCTTCAATGCTAGGCCCCCCCATTTTGACCCAGGTAAAGTGACTACCTGGGAATTTCCTCTGTGAATTGTTAGATGGATGATGGCTGTCTGTTCCAAGCACTTCTGTCCATCCAAGCTTTTTATCGGAATAAATTCTCGGTTTCTCGTGATCAGGATCAATCAACTCCATTGCAAAAATATCTTTTCTGTCTAGCACTTGTTCCAATGTTTGACCTTGAACAGCCTTAAAAAGCCCCTTTTCTTTATCTACGTGTGCAGGAATTGCTATTGCCCCTACCGAAGTAACTACATCAATAACCTCAGTTAACGAAAGACATGTGACAGCATTACTTGAGCCTTTGTCGCCGTCAAATTGAACCCTCCCAAGAAGAGAGTCAATGTCTGATGTTTTTTTATCACATCCAAAAATCGCTAAAAGATGGACATTGCCATGAACCGAAATTTCTACGCCAGGAAACACATAGATCGGCCTAAAATCTTCATGATATTCGTCTTTCAGTTGATCAAGTTCATCTTTGATTCGATCAACCCACATACCGCTGTTATGATCAGTAATTGCAATGCAATCAATGCCTGCACGCATGTAGTCAAGTAGCCATTCTTTTGGTGTAACATTTCTCAAAGCTGACTGATTTGGGCCTTTACCATAATCAGTAGAGGCAGGGGTATGTGTGTGGAAGTCAAACTTCCACCAACGTGAGCCTTCCCATTTCCATTCATTCATTTATTTGTACCAAAATTAGCAATCATGTTGGGAGTTAGGTAGATGCAGTTCGGGTATTTGCATGTCCAGACTTGTTTCACTGTTCCTAAGGAGGAAAGTAAGGAGCGTGTCTCTAACATACTTTAGCGCATCATAATGCCCGCGATATGCATTGAACAACGTTTGTTCATCTAATGATATACCGTGACGCACCTCGTCCGCAGCTCTTTTTATGAATTCTTCAATCGCTGATCGACTAGTTCCTAACGATTGGTGCATTTTGTTCCAATCACCATCAAAATGCTTGGATAGAGTTTCCAGCGAGCGATATAGGAAAAATGGAGAGTCTAATGTAAAGTTCAGGGCTATCATATAATCACGTAGAGCCTTTCGAAAATGCTCGTTTGTAATTGATAATGCTGCAACGAAACCTGCAATCTCTTTTGCATTTTCAATTTCCAAATCTATACCACTAGATCCAAATTTGGGTTTCGCTCCCAGCTCTCGTATACAACCGGAAGAATCTTCAATTGTAGAAATTCGTACTGAGTAGGAGGCGCCTTCCACAAAACCGATTATTGAAAGCCACATCTGAGCAATGTATTGAGATTCCCTGAATACAAGATCACGTAGCGCACGAGGATCAATATTAGCATCGTTACAATCCCCTTCTATTTTTATGAATACTTTCGAGCACCGAATAGCTACGGTTGTAGTCCAATCATCTTGTCTATATCTGAGAGGAGTTTCAGGCATTCCAAGTTCATCATCTTCAGGAATGATATCTCCCGTGCATATAAAGTATTCTTGTTGCATGGCTTTGAAGAATTACCTAACGGCAGTTCATGGGATTGATCCTACTGAAACTGTTCCATGGCTATTATGCAAACTGTTCACGTAGGAACTCAGGACGTGTAGCCATTACTTGAATCTATCTTACTCGGCTCGGTGGTTACATCAGAGCAGTGAATCTGCTTGTAATGGATACGATCACGAGCAATGGTAAACAACAAGATCAGTCATTGATTCTGCTCACTTTTAATTGTTCGACTGAGTTCAATACTCACATATACTAGATCTATTCCTAAGAATTTTGCATTGTTGTTTGACAGGCATTTTCCCGATATGTAAAAAAGTAGTAAAAAGCTACCCGGTGATTGCAAGAACCTCCTTTACTAGTTACATCAAGTGTATTTGCTTGGGATTCAGTTGGAATCGTTTGTGTGAGAAAGAAAATCTGCAATTTTTATATCCTGCGTTAAGTTTTGCATTTTTTAGATTTTCTCGTTATTACTCTTCTGGTAGATTTTTGACACTCAACACGAACAGTACGCTACAAAAATACAACAAGAGATCCATTAGTAGTAAGCGCATACAGAGTTTTTACAATGACACACGTTTCAGATAAAATATCTAAGTAGATCCAGATACGCTCTGCCTCCATTTTTCGCATTTCGTACGCAATTGTACAGGTAGTTCAGATGAAAGCGGCAAGCCGCTGGTCGTGACATCATTGCTTTTTTGGTTCAACCCTTATCACGCTAAATGGGGTATTACTTATGGATGCCTCCTAGCAGACTAAGTTTGACAGAAAAATATCAAACGGATTCTGCGACCGTGACTCTCAACATGAACCTCATCTGCCATGGTTCGCATGAAATACTGCCCCCGACCATGATCAGCCAATCGATTTGCCTCCGTCAACGGATCTCGTTCTGTCCAGAAAATCCCATCGCCCTCATCGGTCACCGTTAACTCGATCTGATCTCCCTCCTTGCCCAGATAAAGGATTGTTTTTTTCTCTTTATCCCATTTATTTCCATGTTCCATTGCATTCGTCAATGCTTCACTCGCAAGCAAGATGACCCGATAGGCTAAGTTTTCTTCAAGATCAAGCGTAGGGACAAAATCCTGTAAAGCCTCAACTGCATTGTCCAGATCTTTAAACGTAGACGACAACTCTAATTCAAGCTTTTTCTGGCGCATATACTACCAACCCTAGGTCGCTTTGATTACAGAATCCAATACACCTGCTAGCGTTTCTGTCAGACGATTCCGACTGAACGTAGATACAAAAGATTCATCTGGCCTTGGAAATTCCTGTTTCTCCCAGTCCGTCGTTAGTTTCTTTAGGACTTGAATAATATCGGGCTCGCTTTCCGGTTCGGCTATGTATGCCGCGCCATAGCGTTGTAAAGTTTGACGAGCAGTTCCTGGTGGAATTAGTGCCAGTATTGGTTTCCTTGTCCCCATATACTCATATAGTTTGCCTGTCGAGATACCTGACGAGCCTGAGCCTGGTCTGCTGCCAATGGCCATCCACAATACATCTGCTTCCTGTTGCAATTCAATGACACGGGCATGTTCTACGTATCCTAGGTATTGAACAACGTCTTCTAATTTCAGGGTCCGAATTAGATCCGTGAACGTATTCGGCACCAGGCCAGCAAAGATGGCTGAGATTTTAGAGCGAATTTCAGGCTTCCTTCTTAAAAATTCGCTGATGCCTCTCAAAAAATACTCCGGCGTCTGCGCATCATAAAAAATACCTGTATAAACAAGTTTCAGCTTTTCACCAGCAGATATTTTTGTAGGAAATTCGTATTCCTCAAATCCATGGGGAATCACTTCCGACCTTATATTTATATCAGAATGTCTTTTTTTTAAGGCATCCCGAATTGGGTGATTGATCGTCGTAATTGCCGATGATTGTGTCAAAACCTGTCGCTCCTGTCGAATATGCAGCTGTCGATGAAGGGCCGTGGGATAGATATGTCTTGGGTTACCAACCCAATCATCACGAAAATCTATAACTAAGGGAAGCTGTAGTCTTCGGGAAAGTTTCTTCCCAATCAAGTGCCCCGTATAGGGTGGTGCGCTGGAAAAAACAGCATCAAAGTGCTGGATCGCCGCCTGACGTAAGCCTGCACGTAGTGCAAATGGTTTCCAGCCTAATTTATTGTCCGGAATAAAAAGCCAATTACTGATGTAAGCTAAAGTTTGCCTTCTTGTTTCTTGAGGTAATCGTACGGTAGTACCTGAGCGAAACAATCGTGTTGGATCAAGACTCTTTGTACGCATGACGCGAATATCTGCGTTTTCAATGGGAGCCCAAAGCGATTTATCATATGCAAAGTATCCCCTTGGCTTTGCTGTAATAACCGTCGGCTGCCACCCATATTCCGGCAAATGACGTACAAATCCTGCAACTCGCTGGACTCCACTTAATCCGAGTGGGGGGAAATAATATGCTATGACCAATACATGTTTCATTCAATTACGCTCCGAACGTTATTAGATCTCGCTCAATATGAGACAGCCTTTCACAACCAGAAGAGCCTATCAACACCGTATCCTCAATTCGAATCCCAAATTTCCCTGATAGATAAACTCCTGGCTCTATGGTCACAGTATAGCCTTTGAGTAAAGTATCTGGGGAATTTTTCGAAATTCTAGGCCATTCATGAACTTCTAATCCAATACCATGCCCCGTGCTATGGCTGAAAAATTCCCCCAATCCATGTGAAGTCAGAATGGATCTAGATGCTTGATCGATCTCTGAAGCTTTTATTCCTGCATGCATGATTTGTATTGCTTGATCTTGTGCCTCCTGCACTGCTTCATATGCACATCTGAATTCTTTCTGAGGAGTTCCACAAAATAAAGTCCGTGTCATATCTGAAGCATATCCATTAAACATGCATCCAAAATCTAAAAGCACTGCATCCCCTAAACGTAGCTTTTGATTGCCCGGGCGGGCATGAGGGAGTGCGCTATTGGCCCCGAAGGCGACAATAGTTTCAAAAGCCATCGAAGATGCTCCCCGAAGCTTGTGTTGATAATCGATCATTGCTGCCAATTCGTGTTCCCGAATTCCCGGTGTAATTGATTTACATACCTCTCTGAATACAGAATCAGAAATCGACTGCGCCTTCCGCATCCAATCCATCGCATTTTCTGATTTTATCGCAACATGGGGATGAAGCAAATTTTCTCTCGGAAGCAAAGAGATCCCTGGCAATGATTTTTCCCAATCCGTCAGTTCTGCAAGTGTCAAGTACTCTGGCTGAACAAGCAATCGATCTGTCTCGTCCACTAATCCATCCTTTATTGCATGATCAACCAAATCATAGGATCCAATATGCGCTTGTGCTTGCTGCACTTCCAAGGTTACCTGAGTCTCATACCGGCGATCCGTCAACAAATAAAGCGAATCTTCTCTCACAATGAGAAATCCGTTTGATCCGGTAAATCCACACGCCCAGCGAATATGTGGCAGATGGGTAATGAGTAGCCCCGTTGCATCTCCAGAGATTAGGGTTTCTTTGACCCAATCGCTCTGAATACTAGATCTGGTTTCAGAGCTATGCACAATCAACTGGTTCTAAACAGATAGGGTGATTGAATTTCGTGTGCCCAACTTTTTTCGTGACAGGATAGGCCTCTAGGTTCCATATCCTCTCATAACCAATGAGTTCATAAGCTTCGTCGGGTTGATTCAGATACGTATCTATCATATCAGGACGGATCATGACTGGCATTCGATCATGGATAAATAAAATATTTCTCTGCGCTGATCGTGTTAGAATCACACATTCATCTTCAGTATAGATCCCCGCGAGTAGAAGTGGAAAACCATCCTTATTTCGAATACAATAGGGTTGTTTTCCATCAAAACCGGCTCGCCATTCATAGTATGCCGTCACCGGAATTATGCCGCGACACGTTTGGAAGGCATTCCTGAACATGGGCTTTCGGGTAACAGTTTCCGAGCGTGCATTAATCACCGGACGCTTCCTGCTTGCCCAATCAGGAAGCATCCCCCACCTGAAAGTAGTCCATACTTTGTCTTGATGCTCATTCAGCTGTATCGCAATGATCCGGCTACCCGGCGAAATATTATAGGAAAGAGCATCACTGAAATCAGATTCAGATCCTTCTTGAACTTCCAAGAAGATGCCTACTTTTTCAACGACATCCGATTGTACGATACGCCCACACATTACTTATTATCTGGGATAGCTGAACTCAGATATTCCATCCTGTCCATACATCCGAAAAACATTCAAGGAACTATTGTTACTCACGACAATGATACGCTGGTCAATTTTAATGATCCGACGAGCATCTCCACGGATCCAGAAGTCCTCAATTCCGGCATCGGTATAACTCAGTCCCCCCTCTCCTATCAACATAAGCCCTCTTCCACTATTCATGCGACCTTCCTCGGCTCGATTAGAATAATCATTTCCTACAAGGAGTAGATCAGGAATTTTGTCATGATTAATATCAACCACAAGGGCATCTCTGACCGGTGAAACCTGCGCGGATAGCGGCAAAGGTTTCGCATCAAAGCCCCCTTCGTCCGTAAATTCAAAGATTACCGAAGAACTATTTCGAGCCTTCAATACTATAGGGCGAGTGGCATATGCCGCCATGATTTCATCTGTCGTAGCAGACGCATAATCGGAATATCTAGGAAATCGGGTACGGATATCTGGTAATTGAGCCACCATCTGATCCTTCCAGGCAACGGGTACATCTATTCCTTTCACATAGTTGCTGTAGACGATCTCCCATGTCCCAGAGTTGTCAAGATCTCCCGCATAAAGAGTGGCAGGATATTGAAAGGAAGCACGAATTTGAGTATTACCTCCTCTGTTGCCAGCGATAAGATCCATATCACCATCCATGTCCAAATCAGCAGGAATCAACCGATTCCAAAAGCCATCCGATTCCGCCAGTCCTAATTCGTTGCTACAATCCTCTAGAATGCCAGAATCGCGGATACAAAAGGCTCGAATGGGCATCCAATGCCCTGCAACCAGGAGTTCCATTTTATCATCACCGAAAATATCTGACCAAATAGCCGTACTAATCATTCCGGGATATTGTAAATCTGGTGACCAATCTGCCGTCCGATCATAAAATCCATCTGGTGTATTTTCCAAGAGATAGCTACGAGGGAATCTTCCAAATTGACCAGGATAGTATAGCCCTCCAACAAATAAATCAAGGTCACCATCAGAGTCAATGTCATACGGAGCAACACTACTGGTGACGGTTTGCATGGAAGGAAGTAGCTCTGGAGTATACACTAATGTGCCAAAACCAGTGTTAACATAAAGCCGATCCTGCCAGTACTCGGAGATCGATCCAGCTCCACTTGCCACATATAGATCCAACGCTCCATCTCCTGTCAGATCATGCAGGATTGCATCTACATCCTCATACTCGGCATGCTCTTGAAATATGGGAATGCTTATCTCTGAATAACTGCGGTCAAGTTGCTGCAGGAATAAGGTTGCTGCCTGCCCTCTTCCACCACCAATGAACAAATCTGTGAGTCCGTCACCATTGATATCTCCACTTGCAACGGCTGGCCCTTCCTGTGCAGGATCCCGAGGCAAAAGTGGTTGTTGTTTCCACTCTGTATACTCATCTTCACGGTGCTGATACGTCAACCCTGAGAAAACATCAACTGCGATCAAGTGCTGCTCTGGTTGTGACTTGGGACTCCCCCTCAAATCTGCTTCGCTATATTTTACCTGAATAGACTGTTGCGTAGAAATCTTATCCAGCCTCTGAAATTGACCATCCGGCCAATAAACTTCTATGTCCACCTCTTTCCACTCTCCAGTTCCAAAAAATAGAGCTGGTTCAAGGGATGAAAGATATCCCCGTACAAAGTGCGCTTCTTGCATTATTGATCCTTCTTCGCCGTGGAGAAGAACGGTTGCTCCGATGCCATAAGGGTTTCCCTGCGGCCCTTCCAAAACAATTCGGAGTGTCCCGCCCTGCCCCTGCTCTTCCGACTCATTGCGGTAGAGATGTGCTTCCTGGTTGAGGTTACTGATGATTACATCCAGATCAAGATCCCCATCTAGATCTGCTAATGTCATTCCATTCGAGTGAGTTGGAAGATCAAAACCCCAGTCCGTTGTTACATCCTGAAATTGAATCCCGTTCTTACCTCGAAACACATAATTAGGAATTCTTGTTGTAGGCATTTGCTCAACCATCTCTAATCCAGATACCGATTCTCCCCGCATCTGGGCCTGCTTAGATGCGTTCGGCAGTGTCGTCGACAAAAAATCTAAATCTGTGTAATCACGCAAATAGCCGTTGGTGACAATCAAATCTTTGAAGAGATCTCGATCCAAGTCCACAAAAAGAGGAGCCCAACTCCAATCCGTATTCGAAACCCCTGCCAGTTGCCCAACCTCCACATAATCTGGACCTCTTCTAAGATGTAACATGTTCCGCATGTATTGCTCATGAAAGCCATCTATTCGGAGTTGGGTGTAAAATGTGTAATCCTCGGGTCCCTTGAGTACTTTCTGCCGGTAATTATCTTCAGCCAGCATATCAAGTGTAAAGATGTCCGGTTGTAAATCATTATTGATGTCTGCAATATCTGCCCCCATTGACGCATATGAGGTATGGGTCAAAAAGGACCGTATGGATTCAGAAAATGTGCCATCTTGTTGGTTGATATAGAGATAATCATCTTCGATATAGTCATTGGAAATATACAGATCTGGCCAGCGATCTCCATTGAGATCGCTCACAACGACACTCAAACCATAGCTCAATGGATTGCCAATAATTCCAGCTTCCTCACTTACATCGACAAATATTCCGCCATCGTTACGAAAAAGCTTATCCCCTGCCAATGAATCCCGTTGCGACCGCATATAGTCTACAACGAAATGCGAATAGCGCCGAATCGAATGATTCAGTAGATACATATCCAGATCCCCATCCTTATCGTAATCCAAGAATGTGGCATGATTGGAATAGGATGGATCATCTAGCCCATAGGCAGATGCTTCATCTTTGAATGTTAGATTGCCCTGGTTAATATAGAGAGAGTTCCGCCTGCGATCCGTGGTTACATTTCCACTTCGACATACATAGATATCCAAGAGCCCATCGGCGTTGACGTCCGCCATGGTTACCCCGGTCGTCCAGGTGGGCTCATGAATAATACCTGCCTGATCCGTAATCTCTTCAAAGAACCAATTTCCACGATTCAAATAAAGGCGGTCATGAGTCATGTTGGCCGTAAAATACAAATCAACTAGACCATCCCCATTGATATCTCCGGCTGCAACCCCGGCTCCATTGTAGAAGTATTCATACTCCAGTACATTAAATGCATCTTGTTCAATAATTCTATTTTCAAAGGAGATACCGGTTTGCTCCATCCGCGTAAATAACGGACGATCACGTGTACAACCCGTGAGGATTACCAATCCTAAAATACTTCCAATGCAAAGCCACCGATCTTGCGCCATACACTTATCTTCTAAGATCTCACTCAGTATCCAACGATCATGAGGCAAGTTTTTTCCATTTTCTGGATTCAGTGCCTGTTCCTATCCTATGCTGTGGCTCAGGAATCAGAGATTGCACGGGTTTTTATGGAGGAGGATTTTTCCTCCTATTCAGACGCTTCCACGTCCTATCTCGAGTGGCTTAAGCAGGCGGCAGACCCAGACGTGGGGGATCCAGAAGAACTTTTATGGCACCTACGATGGATTGCATTGATTACTCCGCGAGAGTCAGATGTACATCAATCCGCTCACTCTCTGATTTCTGGAACAGGAACACACCGTGACTCGAAAACAGTTGTCACTTGGTGGAACCGCCAAGACCCATTACCCTCGACATATCCGAATGAACGACTAGAAGAGCATTTATATCGAGTTTACTATGCAAAACAACACTATGCCTTTCGAAAGGATTCACTAGGAGTCGATGACCGAGGACGGATTTATGTTCGATTCGGGCGGCCTTGGCGTCAGTCAATCATTGAACTTCAAGATCCGAACCTACGAATTTTATCACTTGAATATCGCCTACCTAGAAACGAAATATGGGTATACCGTAGCGTTCATGATGATGCCCATTACCTTTTTGTGCAATTATCTCGCAGAAAACCGTATCGGATTGACACCCCTGAATCTTTAATTCCTCCCAACCTCCGTGGAACCCGGAGGAAAGTGGGGCTTCTTCTTTCCTGGATGGAAGAAGTATTCGGAGAATTGGCTATGGAACACGACCACTATGGTGCGATCTATGACGTGGTCACGAACTACACAGCCCTCCCCACATCTGCCCCCCTCAGGCCCTATGAATTTTCTCAAAAAGTAATCCAGAGTACCCGGATCAGAGATGATCAACATCAACTTCGTCGTGCAAAAAATGTCCCTATTGCTAAGACCAATATATACGGAAATACCATTGAGCTGATTCCTCAAATAAGGGTTAGTCGATTTTTGGATCCCGATGGCTCAACCCGGCTGGAGACCTATTGGGGGGTTGATGTGAGTGAACTCCGCCCCAGTCGTAGCATGACTCGCCGTTTAAGGCAGCTACAGCAAAGTGTATCATCTGATTTTATATTGAGCGTCGGCTTAACAAAGTATGGACCTGAATTTGAACCTCAGAATATTCAAATCCGGAGATATCATTTGCCACAGGGCACAGATTCAGAGCAACGAATTTACTCCTGGGTTACCCGTGATTTCTCCACATCTC
This sequence comes from Rhodothermales bacterium, assembly GCA_965215475.1. Classification (GTDB taxonomy): domain Bacteria; phylum Bacteroidota; class Rhodothermia; order Rhodothermales; family Bin80; genus Bin80. Next base: position 3,424,539 of record OZ244061.1, on the reverse strand, counting down.
CTATCATGATGCAGTGGTCGCTGCACTGGACGATTCCTGATTCAATCCCCCCGCAACCCGCTGCCGCCTGGGCCATTGGGGTTGCGACCATTGATACATTGGAAACGTTAAATGGAGATGGTACCTCACTGGAACTCAGTGACCTGAAGCCACTTCGATTAGAGTTTGCAGATACATTTGAGGGTGCATTACCCTATGTTAATCGTGAAATCCGATCCGATACCCCCTTTGCCCTGTACTTTGAGGCGTACTTCCTGCGTTTCAACGAGGAAGACAAAACTCGCTATACCGTTTCATATTCACTGAGTAGCGACGACATAGATCCGATTACAACCTCTTTCGACTATGAAGGGAGTGAGGCAACTATCCGTGAATTTATGATTGTTGATATCAGAGAATGGAAAGTACCAGGGCCATTTAGCCTCACGCTAAGCGTTACTGACCAGACTACAGGTATGGCAAAGTCCAGGTCCATTGATTTTAACTATGTGGAGTAATCATGCAGGTTTAGGGTTCTGTCAGATTGCCAAACTACAATGTACCTCTGTCGGGGAAAACAAAACGGGGGCATCCACCAATGTGGATGCCCCCGTTTGTTTGATTGGTCGGAACTGAATTACTTATCCCACCACATACGAGTTGTGAACTCATCGGGCCCCTGAGCCGCAATAGCAGCAGCATAATTCACGGGATTCGCAACCGCCTCGGCTTCTCTGTATCGTAGGCGACGAGGGATTTGCCCACCAGATTGGTTGCCTGGGTAGTTAATTGGGGTAAGCTCTGGATAACCGGTTCTACGCCAATTAGCATAGGCCTCATACTCGTTGAGTAATACAGCAGCCCAAATTTGTTCGTTTATCATTTGCATTCCCTTTGAAGCATCATAAGGATTGGCAGCAAGGTATTCATCAATGGCACTGGCTCGAATGATGGCCCCGTCTCCATACATTGCGAGATATTCCATTGCAGCACGGACACCGTTCTCATAATGAGTTGCAGCATCTCCACTATGCCATCCGCGTACTGCTGCTTCCGCCTTGAGAAGTTCTACCTCGGCATAGGTCATCAGGAACACTGGATCATCAACACCTTTGATGACATCATTCGGCACCATGTACACATTCATTCCGCAAAGCTCATTCGCATCTTCAGTCTGACATTCAACCCAACTGGAGTGATGTTCTATCCCAAAATCGGCATCTGAAGCACCCGAAACCCTCCCATTGGGCATTCCAACAGGGTCTGCACCATCAATAGGGGTTTGTCCATAGACAAAGAGTCGTGGGTCATCATGATTGAGCATCCAATTGACAAAAAATTCACTCATCCGAGGAGAGCCATCGGTGGCGAACACCTCACCGTTTCCGTTTCTAATGTTCGGTTCGGCTCCGTGTGGAACAAAAGCAATATCATCATTACTCTCCATGGTTCCGCCAGAAATAGCTTTCTGAACCCAGCTTTGGGCAGCCGCTGGATCCACCTTGACGAGACGCATTCCAAATCGGAGCATGAGTGAATTTGCTAATTTTCTCCATTTATCTACATCGCCTTGATACATTAGATCTCCATCGCCAAACGAAGGATTACTGCTATTGAGCCCAGTCGCTGCAGCCTCTAACCTTTCCAGCATATTTGGATAAATGAACGATTGAGCATCATACTTGGGTTGGGTAATCCCCTCCGTAAAACCTTTACCTGCCTCAGAGTAAGGGATGTCACCATACAAATCCGTGAGGCGGTGATACCCAATCACCGCAACGATATTCGTAATATGATGCATGTTCGCCATTTCAGGAACCAATGACGTTTGAATCAAAAGATCCTCAATATTTTTGACCGCATTCTCATAGTAGCGATCCCACAGAGCCGAAGAATAGGAAGGAACATATCCATACTTGTCACCCGCCCAGAATCCTGGCAAAGTAGCAAAATGCTGAATCATCGTAGAACTGTAGATCAGGTTTGTTCTCCAATTTTCATACCTCCCACCACTGGTCAGCAACTGGATATAGGTCAACTTAAAATTGGGGTCTACCTGATCGGCTTGCGTTGGGTTGATGTTTAGTTCCTCGAAACCTGAATCACATGAAGCAATCAGGACAGAAAAAGTCAACGCAACGGCAAACAGTGAAAGTCGTTTTAATTGAGTCATTTTAGTATAGTTTTCTATTTGTCAGGGACTAGAGCCGAACATTTAAATTAAATCCAATGCTCCTAGTCTGAGGAACCCCAGAGTGCTCAAGTCCAATTCCCTGATTGGTGCTGTTGTATAGAGATTCGGGATCAATGTTGTCTACATTACTGTGGATAAGCCAAAGGTTTCTGGCAACCAAAGAAATCGAAGCATATTTGATCGGCGTGCGGGCAAATAGACGGGTTGGTACAACATAACTCACTTGAACTTCCCGAAGCTTGACAAAACTTGCATCATAGACAAATTCTTCGCCAATCGTGCCTCCACCAATTCGGCCGAAGTAGTCTTGGGGATCAGCCTGAGCCGTGTTTTGTGACCCGTCTTCACTGACACCATCACCGACAATATAGCCTGCTTCACGGCCTTGCAATGTATTTTTATGAAGTCCATTCGCGTAGCCTGCGCTGTTGGTGACCGAGAAAAGATCTCCACCGAAACGCAAGTCAAAAAGCATATTAAGGGAGATATTCCGATATCGTAAGGAGCTACGAATTCCGCCACTCAAATCGGGAGTACCATTTCCCAACACACAGAGACTACTGGTCCGCATGGGTAACCCTTCTTCATCGTGTACAATGGGCCCCGTGGAGTCGCAGTCGGTTGCACCTTCTCCAGTGGGCACATTCTGACGCAAGTACTTTCTCCCCTTGATAGATCCGTAGGGTTCTCCAACATCGGCAGTGACGAAGTTTCCGCGATGGCGACTTTCGCCGAGTACCAAGGAAGTTTGACCTCCCACAAGTTCCACAACTTCATTACGATTCCGGGAGAGATTCACATCTAAATTCCAGCGCCAATTATCAACACGAACCGGAGTTGTCGTTAACAGAAGTTCAAAACCTTCATTCGTAATCTCCCCTGCGTTAATAACCTGACGGAAAAATCCAGATGCATTCGAGATCGTTGTGGATAAGATTTGATCGGTAGCAACCTCAGAGTAGTATGTTGCATCAACACCAAAACGGTTATCAAAAAACCTGAAATCTACTCCAAATTCAATCCCTGTCGTTTGAGAGGGCTTGAGATCTGACAGAGGAATATTCCCCTGAGCAATACGCCCTTGAGGTTGACCGAAGTGGCTGGTTCCTAAGTTGTAGGTAAGTAACAACTGATAGGGGTTCGTATCTCCACCCACCTGCGCCCAAGAGCCTCGGATTTTTGCAAAACTGATAAACTCTGGCATACTGAGTGCATCCGTGAGGACAACACTAACTCCTACAGATGGATAAAAATAGCTGTTATTTTTCACGGGTAGGGTAGAAGACCAATCATTACGGGCAGTCAGAGTAAGATAGAGCCATTCATCATAGGCAATCTCAGCAGATCCATAAACCGAATTGATTTGCTTTTCACTGTACCCGTAGCCGTAATTTCGGGAAGTCACATTCGTGACGACTTCAAGCCCCGGCACACTATAGTTTCTACCATTGAGATTAAGATCTTCACGCTCTCGCCATAGGATATTCCCCCCCGCGGTTGCCTGAATTCCTAAGAAACTTGTCAATTGGCGGTCAACCGTCAGTAGCAGATCGGTATTAATCTCTGTAATTTTGATTTCAGATTCATTCTGAGATCCATTTTGTTGATAAGCCGTCCCCCACGGAGTCAACTGAGTGCGGCGGGTTGAGTATGTATCTCCACCGAAACGTCCTTGGAGCAGAATGCCTTCGGCAAATTGATATCCCATTGATAGAAAACCGATCAGGCGCAGATCTGTATCCGAATTCTTGTATTGATGTGCTGCCCAATATGGATTTTGCTGGAAATTATTAGAAAACGGATGGAGCTCACGGCCATCTATATCCTGTCCATAATCCGTACAATTGGGGTTTTCAAGGGGACACCTCATAGATGTAACATCAACATTACCTGCCAACTGATAAACGGAATAGTTCGCATTTCCGGGGGAATCGCTGAGCCTCGGTCGATTGATCACAAACTCACGGATAACATTTATCTTTGCGTCGGCAGATAACCGTGATCCAAATTTTGAAGATCCGCGTAGTAAAACGGTTGAACGAGTAATGCCAGAGTTAGGACTGATTCCATCATTTTTTAGATGAGAAAATCCAATCCGCAAGGTGCTAACATCATTGGCTGTGGTCAGAGCTAAACTGTTGGTTGTGGTAAGCCCCGTATTATAAAAGGATGTAACAGCGTCCGGGGCTAAACTGTAGGGTTGCGTGGTGCCGTTCCATGTAATACTTTCTGAGCCATCAAGCCTTCCCCCCCATGAAGAGGCATTCTGTGAAATTGCATCATCAACAGTTTCAGGCTTATTCCCTCTAGTTCCCTGACCATACTCTGTCTGCCAATCTGTATTCACCAGAACGTTTTCAAACGTAGTGTTACTGGAAAACTCAACCCCCAGTCCAATACCAGGAGTGGCCCGTTTCGTGGTAATCAAGATGACACCATTTTTAGCGCGAGTCCCATAGAGTGCGGCAGCCGAGGGCCCTTTCAAGACTGTAACTTTATCAATATCATCTGGGTTAATGGAACCGATTCCATCTCCGCCATCACTACCTCCCCACATTCCAGCACTCCCAAGCGTAGTATTATCAATGGGAACTCCATCTACCACATAAAGAGGTTGACTATCTTCTCCAAGAGAGGATGCTCCGCGAATAATCACTCGACTAGATCCCGCTGGTCCAGTAGCAGGTTTACTAACGACGACACCAGCAACTTTACCCGAGAGTGAGTTCGCAATGTTATTTTCTCTCGCTTCACGCAAATCCTCACCTCCGATTTCAGTGACAGAATATCCCAAGGCACGTTCTTTACGCTCTATACCGCCTGCGGTCACAACAACTTCTTCTAAAAGTCCTGTATCTTCCTCGAGAGAGATTGTAATATTCTCCCGCCCCTCTATGGCGACAGTTTGACTCAAAAAGCCGACAAATGTGATTGAGATTGATGCATCTGGGCTGGACACTTCAAGAGAGAATGTCCCATCTGCATCCGTAGCGGTGCCATTCAGAGTACCCGTCTCTACAACCGAGGCACCTGGAAGCGGTGAGTTGTCAGCGGCGGACATAACCGTTCCTTGAACAGTATGGTCCTGAGCATGCACAACCTTGTGCACCGACATGAATATCGTCAGAAAAACACATAGACTACATAGTATATTTTTAAGCATGATTATTTGATCTGATGAAATGTTGTTGACAAAAATTGCATCATCATGAGCAATTAATATTACCGCAGTAAATATACGGAAACAATTGCGTATAATAAAGGATCTTCAGGCATTTTTGTGAGAAATTGATTGAATACTCTATACTCTATGAAAGCTTTCTGAGAGTGGAACTCAAGCAACAATCATGCTCTATTTGGTCAAAAACCACGCTGGGAGGTCCAGTAACGGCAAAATAGAACTCCAGAGAAGGTTTCATTTTGACACAAATTTACTGAACGATCCAAATCTGTTGTGAATATTATAGGGGAATGCCTTCTTCTGCTTCATGGACAGGTTGGGAGGACTTTTGAGCCACATGTATTTCCTTCCCGTCCGCATCTCATTCCCACTCTTTCGGAGTTCTTTGTGCTCCTGTCGCCGAACCTTGTCCACCCCATCTCCCAGATACTTGGCGACATGGTGGTTCTGCCCGTCCTCGCACGTCTCATGAGATCTTTGAAATCATACAAGATCTGTGCACGCCCATGAAAATATTCAGCCGGACCTCGGTCAGGAACAATATTAGAGATATGGGACGTATCAGGAGACATACATGCTGGAATTACAAGGAATCACGATTTGAGAAAGCGATTAGACACGGTCAGGACTTCCAAGGTTCCAAACGTGACCTTTTGGGCTCAGGATCATCAACCTTCCCCACCACTCTCCAACCGCGTTCTTCATCCTACCTCACATGAGCGTATCTGGGAGGATCAAATAAGAAGCAACATGGGACTCTAATTGTTGACGCCCACGAACTGCAGGAGCTCGTAAGCCAACTGATCCATTTCTTTTGCAGCCTCGCTTCCGGGCGCAATCTCCTGTACCGTTGCACCGTACTGCATCGCCTGCGCATACTCAGGGCGGTGATGGAGACTCTCCGCGCATCTGACGACGATTATGAAGCAAATCTTTAGTGCTCTATAGACTCAATCCCCGAATCCCGCTCGCGGGACGGAGGGTGGACCAATGGCGAGATCGGAGTCAGGTCTATTCGCTCCTTGGCATAGTTCGAAATCAGCCAGGTCTGCATGGATGGAATCGGAATCGTGTAAGTACCCTTTTGGCTATGTAGGACTCCGCGCTCCACAGCTCTCTGAAACAAATCCTTCGCTTCCACCTCGCCGTATTCCCGCGATAGAAACTCCTCAATATCCCTCCGGTCCAGCCTATTATCTATGGATACGGTTTGGATGAGTCTTGCTAAACTGCAACGCTCTTTTCCACTGATCTCCTCTGCGCGCTGTTCATAATAATCCTCTCGTCTTCTTGCTCCCACTCGCTGCACTAAATCCAACCCAATGGAGGTCATCTCTCCACGCTCATGCTGGATTTGCTTGGCCGCGGCATCGCCATACGCTGTAATATGCTGGGGCCACCCATGCGTCTTTTGGGCAATCGCATCAATCCACGGAGCAGGATCCCCCTTCGCACGCCCCTCTTTGACCAGCCAGTCTCTGAGTACCCGCCCCTCCGCCTCTTTGCCCAATGCCCCTAATTCCACAAAACAGCCCCCTTTGAATCTCGAAATCCCCAGCGACCTGAAAGAGGATTTGGACATCCCCAGTCCCGCTCCCAACAAGATGACGGGCCGTCCGACATCCCCGTTGTGAATCTTGTCCAACGTGTCTCCCGCTCGATGTGATTCCGTTGGAGTTTTTTCTAGATTGATCAGACGCTGGGCTTCATCCAGCACCAAAATCAATCCTTCCTTGGGGACAAGATTCCTAAGTATTTCCTTTGGAGTCGCGTGCCCCGCCACACTTCTGACATATCCCCCTTCGATAAACTTCACGCCGACTTTCGCTGCCTGCTCATGATCAATCGTGTACGACTTTCCCAGAGATTGCGCCATGGAGGCGGGAGTGTATAGATCTTCTATCGAGACCTTGGCCACCTTCCACTTTTTTTCTTCTGCCCTTTTGGAGATCACATCCAGTAGCGCCGTCTTTCCCGCCCCGGGTGCCCCCTGGATCAGAAAGGTGGATCCCGTTTGTGTATCCATGGAATCTTTGACCAGTCTGTCAAAATTGTCCAAGATCTGATTTCGTCCATGGAAATATTTCGCCTTGCCACGGTCCGCAATATAGTCGGGTATATGGGACGTATCAGGAGACATACATGCTGGAATTACAAGGAATCACGATTTGAGAAAGCGATTAGACACGGTCAGGACTTCCAAGGTTCCAAACGTGACCTTTTGGGCTCAGGATCATCAACCTTCCCCACCACTCTCCAACCGCGTTCTTCATCCTACCTCACATGAGCGTATCTGGGAGGATCAAATAAGAAGCAACATGGGACTCTAATTGTTGACGCCCACGAACTGCAGGAGCTCGTAAGCCAACTGATCCATTTCTTTTGCAGCCTCGCTTCCGGGCGCAATCTCCTGTACCGTTGCACCGTACTGCATCGCCTGCGCATACTCAGGGCGGTGATGGAGACTCTCCGCGCATCTGACGGCGATTATGAAGCAAATCTTTAGTGCTCTATAGACTCAATTTTTTGAAACTTTCGATAGGAACACCTGTTTCGGATTTCGTAAACTTGCGTTATGTATTACCTTTACTTGGTGGACGCACGCGTCCGGGATAATCTTTCCCTGAGCCATGCCATCACCAGTGAATAACCAACCTCCTCCTCTTTGAACCGTTCCCGTCGTGATGCGAACCTATCAATCCATGGCTTAGCAAAGGTCTTCTCCTCACCTCATTCTCATCAAGTGCCCGATCTTGACGGCGGATGCGCCGTGTTCCATGGAGGTGGCTACCATCCGATACAGATAGACGCCGGCCGGGAGGGCAACCTGCTCCAATGTGATCACCTGCTCTCTGCCCGCCGCCATGCGCACCATTGGATGGGTATACACCCGCCTGCCCGTCAGATCCAGGACGTCCAGTTTGATTTCGGCCGGCCACGGCAGATCAAAGAGCAGATTCGTAGACGTATGGAAGGGGTTGGGATAGTTGGCATGCACGATCAGCTCCTGGGGAGGCTCCTTCTGCTCTTCGGTCGCCACCGGCGAGACCACTTCCAGGGTAAAGGTTAAGCTGGCTTGGGCCCCCTTGGCATCCGTTGCCCTGTAGGTCAGCTCCACCGGAGACGTGATCTGCACGGGCGTGCCCGCGATCGTGCGCGTGGACGCATCAAACCTCAGCCCACTCGGAAGCCACAACAGATTGAGCGTATACTGAACCGGATCGGTGCCCCCGGTCACCTCCGGCAAGATCAGTGGATCAATCCCTTGTCCGCGATCATAGGACTGATTCATGACCGTGGTGACAAACGTGATCTCGTAGATCTCCAGCGTAAATTCCATCGTACTCTCCGCCCCCAGGGCATCGGTCACCGTCCAGGTAAATCCCTGTGACGCCGTCACCGCGGTGGGCGTGCCCCCAAGCGTGCCGTCCTCCAACGACAGTCCCTCCGGAAGCGTTTCGGGAGAGAGCGCATACATATAGGGCGGAGTTCCTCCGATGGCGGTCGGAAGGACCAGCGCTGCGATGGCGAGGTCCACCGGGTAGCGCTGCGAAGAGATTGCGCCTGCCAACGAGAGCACCGTGGCCGCCTCCGTGGTCGCACGCACCACATTCGACGCCGCCCCCGTGCCCACCGCATTGATCGCACGCACCCGGTACTGCCGCGTGGTTTCCGGGGGGAGGCCGGTATGCGAATAGGTCGTGGCCGCCGTGTTCGCCACCAGATCCATCCAGGTAGATCCTGCATCCTCCGATCCCTCCACCTGGTACCCGGTAACCGCGGCGCCGCCATTATCCGCCGGCGCGGCCCAACGCAGGTTGATGATCGTTTGCCCCGAGGCCGTGGCCGTGAGCCCTGTGGGGGCACTTGGGGCCGTAATCCCATCCGTGGTGGCATTGGCGGTATTGGAGGCATCACTGGCCCCGACCGCGTTGAGCGCACGCACCCGGTAGTACCGCGTCGTATTGGCACTGAGTCCCGTATGCGCATACGTGGTCGTGGTACTATTGGCCACCAAATCGGCCCATGTGTCCCCCGTTCCTGTGGGAGAGACTTCCACCCGGTAGCCCGTGATCGCCGCACCCCCGCTTTCTGTCGGCGCCGTCCACGATAAATTGATGATGGTTCGCCCTGCAGCCGTGGCCGTCAAGCCCGTCGGGGCACCCGGGGCCGTGAGGGCAGTGGTGGTCGCCGTGGCCACATTGGACGCCGCTCCCGTACCCACCGCATTGATCGCACGCACCCGGTAGTGCCGCGTCACGCCTGCACTCAGCCCGGTATGGGCATAGGTGGTAGCCGCCGAATTCGCCACCAGATCCGTCCAGTTATCCGTGCCATTGGGCGAGACTTCCACTCGGTAGCCCGTGATCGCGGCGCCCCCCGTATTGGATGGCGCCGTCCAGGACAGATTGATCGTCGTTTGCCCGGAGGCCGTGGCCGTCAATCCCGTCGGGGCACCCGGGGCCGTGGCCGTGAGGGCAGTGGTGGTCGCCGTGGCCACATTGGACGCCGCCCCCGCTCCCACCGAATTGAGCGCACGCACCCGGTAGTGCCGCGTGGTACCCGCACTCAGTCCGGTATGGGAATAGGTGGTCGCGGTAGAATTGGTGTTTCCTTCCAGATCGGTCCACGTGTCTCCCGTTCCTGTGGGAGAGACTTCCACCCGGTAGCCCGTGATCGCGGCGCCCCCCGTATTGGATGGCACCGTCCAATTCAGGTTGATGGTCGTTTGTCCATTTGCCACAGCGGTCAGCGATGTTGGCGCATCCGGGGCCCTAGCAATCGTTATCGTTAGAAAAGCGGCATCGGAGAACTGACCCTGAAGGGCTTCGTTCTCGCTCGGACCAATCCAGGTGGTAACCCGATACCCATAGGTCTTACCCGCCGATACCTGATCATCGGTATAGGTTGTCGTGGTGACATCCCGTGCGAACTGTGACCAAAAATCCCCATCATCATCAGATTTGTAAACATTATATCCAAACATCTGATGGCCTGAAGGAAGATCGGTCGGGGCATCCCAGGAAATTTGCGCCGCGTTGGCCGACGTCTGGCGCACCCGTACATTGGTGGCAATGCCTGACCCAGGGGCCGAGGCGGCGGTGACGGACACTGCATCCGAAGGGGCACTATCTCCCGAGGCACTGCGTGCCAGAACCCGAAAATGAAACACGCTCCCCGGCGTCAAGCGACTACTGAGAAACTGGTATCTCGTCCGAGTCAGATCGCCGTATCCAATCAACGCCTCCCAGTTGGTGCCGCCATCGGTAGACCATTCCACCTTGTATCCTGTGATCGGCGAATCACTGGGCGGACGTCCCCAGGTAAGTCTCACATCATGAAAACCTGGGGAAAAAACCTGTAAATTGGGCGGGGCACCCGGGGCGGTGGCGGCAGCGGTCGTGGTGGCGTTGGCCACATTCGATGCCGCGGCACTCAGCCCCTTTGAATTTCTGGCATAGACCCGGTAATACCGCGTGGTACCCGCCGTGAGCCCGGTATGGCTGTAGGTGCGCCCCGTTCCCGCGTGTGCAGGCGTAACCTCGGTCCAGGTGTCCGTGCCATTGGGAGAGACTTCCATCTGGTAGCCGGTAAGCGGTACGCCGCCGGTATTCGTGGGGGCTTTCCAACCCAGGTTGATCGTCGTTTGTCCATCGTGCGTGGCGGTTAGCTCCGTGGGGGCCTTAGGGACCGTGGCGGGGAGGGTCGTGGCATTGGCCACATTGGATACTGCGCCCGCCCCCTGCGAATTGATGGCATAGACCCGGTAATGCCGCGTGGTGCCCGCGTCCAAGCCCCTATGGACATAGCCGGTCGTGGTGGACCCGGTATTGGCCACCAAATCACCCCAGTTTGAGGTGCCATTGGGAGAGACCTCAATCTGGTAGCCGGTAATGTCTGCGCCGCCGGTATTGGTAGGTGCGTTCCAGGACAGGCTGATCGTTTCCGGGCCTTCGGCCTCGGCCCTCAATCTCGTGGGGGCCGCGGGCGCGCTGAGGGTCGGTGCCGCCTCCGTGGTGGCTGTGGCCACAGCAGACGCACTGGTGCTCTCACCCACCGAGTTGCGGGCAAAGACCCGGTAATGTCGCGTCGTGCCTGCGCTGAGCCTCGTATGGCGGTAGGTGCGCCCCGTTCCCGTATGTGCAGGAGTTACATCCGTCCATGGCGCATTTCCGTTGGACGACCACTGCACCCGGTAGCCCATAATGGCCTTGCCCCCATTATCGGCCGGGACCGTCCAACTCAGATTGATCACCGTTTGCCCTTCGGCTGTGGCGGTCAGTCCAGTGGGGGCACCGGGGGCCGTGGCGGCCGCGGTGGTGGCGGTGGCGACATTCGAGCGATCACTAAAGCCCCGCCCCGAACTATTGGCCGCCACCACCCGGTAATCGCGCCGCGTCCCCGCCGAAAGCCCCGTATGCGAATAGGTGGTGGCTCCCCGGACGTCGGCCAACACGCCCCAACTACTTCCTTGATCCGTTGACACGCCAACGCGATAAAATGTAATGGGTGAGCCGCCGTCATCTGCAGGGGGCATCCAGTTTAGGATGATCGTGGAGCGATCCGAAGGCGTGGCGGTCAAGTTCCTGGGGGCACTGGGGCGCGTGGCCGCATCGGTCGTGGCCGTGGCCACACTGGAGGCCGTGCCCGCTCCCTCCGAATTGATCGCGCTCACCCGGTAAAACCACGGCGTAGATGGCGTGAGCCCCGTATGGGAGTAGGTGGTTGCCGTGGATTTGGTGTCCGTGACGAGATCGGCCCAGTCACCTAAAGTTCCTGTCCTTGACTCAATCTTGTAGCCCGTGATCGCCGCGCCGCCCGTATTCGTGGGGGCCGTCCACGACAGGTTGATCTTCGTTGGCCCGTCAGCCGTGGCCGTCAAGCCCGTCGGGGCGGCGGGGGCGGTGAGAGCCGCGGTGGTGGCTTGGGCCGCTGCAGCAAATCTACCGATACCCTCCGAATTACGTGCTCTTACTTGTATATTGTACCGCGTAGATGCCGTAAGCCCAGTGGCAGTGTAACTTGTGACATCAGGTTTAAGAGTCGCTGAAATGACAACTGTGAACGTCTGATCCCCATCTTTAAAACCTTCAACTGAATATCCCGTGATCGGCGACCCACCTGTTTCTACGGGAGGCATCCATGAAAGATTAATGGTTGAAGGGCTTACCGTCGTTGTCAATCCAGTGGGGCGACCAGGAGTGGTCGCCGCCTCGGTGGTGACTTGGGCCCCTGCAGCAAATCTACCGATACCCTCCGAATTACGTGCTCTTACTTGTATATTGTACCGCGTAGATGCCGTAAGCCCAGTGGCAGTGTAACTTGTGACATCAGGTTTAAGAGTCGCTGAAATGACAACTGTGAACGTCTGATCCCCATCTTTAAAACCTTCAACTGAATATCCCGTGATCGGCGACCCACCATCATCCCCGGCCGTCCATGAAAGACCAATGGTGGAAGAGCTTACCGTCGTTGTCAATCCAGTGGGGCGACCAGGAGCGGAGACCGCATTGGTCGTCCCAGAGACGACATCGGACCAGGGGCCCCAACCATCGGAATCCTGACTTCGGATCCGGATATGGCGCGTGGTGCCCGGCGAGAGTCCAGTGAACAGCGTGTTCGTTAATTGGCCGGAAACCGTGCGAAGATCCTCCCAGCTGCCAGCTGTTCCATCCGGCGACCAATCAATCTCGTGGTTTGTGATGGCTTTATTCCCATTCGGGTTGGCCGTCCAGGAAATGTTAAGCGTCAAGCGTGCATTGCGCCCGGTTTGATAGGGTGCAACGGTCACGCCCGTGGGTTTGCCGGGCGGGCGATTTTCGGCCTTAATAGTGACCTTCTCAGAAAAGTGCGGTAGCACAGACCACGGACTTTTTCTTGAAAAGATAACTTCGTCATCTGTGCGGTCACGGGAAGCCATCTCTTGCACATCGTCAGACTCTGATGTGCGACGCTGCTCAACTAAAAATGGGGGGGGGCAAATTGCCGAGAGCGAATCAGTGGATCTAACGGAAAGAAAGCCCCTTCCGTCAGAGTGAGATTTCTGAGGCGGTTGTCGTCAGATGTTGAAGTATATGGAGCCTTTTGTACACGATCATTCATGCCAAGATAGAGGAAGTCAGGACTCACAACAGATCCGTGATCCATAAAAGAAAGAGAGAGAAGAATATGGAGGATGAACATAACTAATAAACCCCTTTATGAATGGACAAACGATACTACTTATTCTACACGAACGTTTTACCTACTCGCCTACGGTAAGAGATTACAAAGGTTCATTTTAAGATGCATTGACCTTGTAGGCAGGCTCAGATCACCCGAAAATCTCTCTGAATAGGATACCATTTGATCCGTATCGGTTGTATGGAAACCGGTCTGCGTTATGCCAAATATTCTGCCAATTTAAAATAGGATTGTCATTCCTGGTTACAGAATCTCATTTAATCATTTCTGCAAAATTTATCGCTGCCAACCCCATAGATTATAGGAGGGCATAAGGATACACTGATCTTATCCTAAAGAAATGATTTTGGGAATTATATACGTGAGTACCCATCTATTTGACGGCTACCTTTTGCGTATCCATTTCACGGCTCATAGGAGTCTCTAACGAGAACGCTCCTCCACGTGCAGATGCCCCAATCCCGGAGGCCTGTAATCCATTCGCAGATGCATTGATATCTGCGTGATCCGCATGGCCACATGCCATACACCTGAACTTGCTTTGCGTCTTGCGATTGCCTTTATCTGTATGTCCACACTGATTACAGCGTTGACTGGTATACTTCGGATCAACATGTACAACCCTGCCAAACTTGTAATCGCAATACGTATTGAACCTACTCCATCCAGAGTTGAGAATGACGCGGTTTAACCCTGCTTTTGCCTTCACATTGGTTCCAGGGTTCTCAACCGTGCCCTTCGCAGACTTGGACATGTTTTTGATCTTCAAGTCTTCAAGTTTCAACGTATACGCCTTATTGGACAATCTACGGCTATGTTGATGTGCCGCATTCTTCCTCGCGTTGCGCTGCTGACGCTTCAATTTAGAAATCTTCTTCTGCGTATCCTTGGACCGCCCCGATCCTTTCTGCTGTCGGGCTAACTTACGTTGATACCTACGGATCTTGATCTCCTTATCCGTCAAATCTGGAATCGGTAGCATGCCTTGTTCCCCATCCGTAGAAGAATACGAGATGTTATAGGTGTTCAAGTCAATGCCAATCTCTTTGCCATCGTCCACCTTCTCTGGTAGATTCGTGACTTTGTAAATTACGCTCATCTTCCAGTACCGTCCGTCTTTCTTCACGGTGACTCCAATCGGCTCACCGTCTGGATAAGGATTACCTCCTTTCCTACGAAACTTCATCCAGCCAACCTTCTGGATGGAGATACGGCCATCCACAATCTTAAACGTTCCTTTTGGAGCCGTAAATGAATTGTGTTGAAACCGATTATGGAACGTAGGATGGTCACGTACTCCCTTGAAGAAAGCCTGCCACGCCTCTGCCTGATGCTTTCAGTGCGTAACGAACAATGTGAGATGAGTACGTGGACAGCCAACGCGTTTCTTTACGCAAGATTGGGTAGCGTTTGAATAACGAATAAAAAGAAGTGGATGGGTTTTCAGTATCCTGATCTTGCACCTCTTCGTTAATTTGTTCAAGGGTCATATTCCATACAAACCTGCATGCTCGGCAAAGCCCTGACAAGAGATGGGCGTTCCACTGCGTGCCAGGTAATAGGCGATACTCTATTCCACGATAGAAACCGTTTGAATCCGAAGGGTTAGAAGCCTTTTGAACAGGCATGATATCAAGGTTGAGTTGATGTTATGGTAAGCAATAGGGTAGACGGCATATCTATCCTATTGTGTCTGTTATCTCTCCAAAATAGAATGGTTCCATTCTTTGGGTTACTCACGTATATAATTCCCATAATTTTCATAATTTGAGTGCCTATTCCGCGACCGGACCAATTGAAATAACCTCATATCATTTAATTCCGATGGTTCTACTGCGTTTTTTTAAGTGTGATTTTCAAATCAGTAATCAAGAATATTGATTATACGATAAATACGAACCCCTGTGGAAAACACAATCTGTGGATATTTTCATGCAAAAAAAAATCATTACGGAAACATCTCTGAATTCATGAATGAACTTCTGGGCAAGGATTACCCGTATACGTTGGTACGCAATGCTTCCCCTTCGGTAAAGTAATCTCCATTCAGATCAATATGATGAAAAAGAATGCCTGCTCTTGTCATCCGAATGATTATACGGGATGCCCTTCCTGGATGAATTTTTGCATGTTTAGCGAAGCTTTTGACACTCACTCGTCCCATTTTCTCAAGAAAATGTAACAGAACACGCTCTTTCTCGCCAAGTTCAATCAATATATGGTCCGTATCTAATGACCGCCTCATCAGTTTCCGCGCTTCACGGCTTGCCATAATACACATATCTTTGTATCTCACAAAAACTGACCTTTGATGAGTAGAAAGATTGCGAACATAATGAGGGCGAATCGGACTCAAGTGAATCTTTATCACGACTACTGTACGAGTCCTGCTGACTTTGATATACTCTGTTTTCAGTGCTATCTCGGGGGTGCAGTACATCTCAAGGGCATGATTGAGAGCATACATCTCCTCTTCAGGATCCCTCACACCACTCAGATTCCCGTCATCCGTAACCCCGATCAGTAGATAACCTCCATTTGTATTTGCCAGTGCCGTTACTTCACGAGCAATTCGCTCACTCTCAGGTAAGCGATGTTTAAATTCAAGACACACCCCCTCTCCGTTTGCCACAAGTTTTTTCAGATTTTGTTTGGTCATGGCTGCGAAAACCCTCAAAATAAACCTCGAGCATGTACCGATTGAATCTACTGGACTCTATACCTGAATAGCACACATACGGGATGAAAAGAGTAAGCCGACTTCATGCGCCCAAACCAGTGTTAGCATAAAGATGTTCATGCTAGTACTTATTATAGATCCATAAACCCCATCCCCTGTCAGATTATGCAGGATTGAACCTGCACATCCTGATGATATTCAATATACTTAGGGCTGGCGAAAAAATAACTTAGTCATCTAATATTTTCAGATCGACACGCGTATTTGCGTCTTTGGCGCTGCTTTGATGGTGTAGTTCCACCGCGGCAATGTGGACCTGTATTCCAGATGGAGATCCTCCATTTCTTGTGGACTGATTTTGATTCCCTTCTCATAGATCTTTTCCACTTTCTGTGCAACGACCGTGAGTCCGCTTTTTGTCGTGGTCGTGCGTAGAGCCTTCAGGACGATCTCCATGGATCGGAGAGGAATCCCGGCCCAGTTTTTAGAGACTTCACTGAAGAGCCGATGTTCAATCGGATTCCATTTGGAAGCTCCACTGGGGTAGTGGGCGACCTGAATCGTCAATCCAAATACATCGGCTAGTTTGTGTTGTAAGAAGTATTTCCAGGCTCGGGGGCGACATCCATTACTACCTCCACTATCGGCCAGAATACAGAGATCTTGTGCATGTGGATATTCATACTGACCAGTCTCTTTCCACCAGGACGCCACATTGTCGACGGCAAATTCAGGAGTGTCGTAGGAACTCCCCACATAGAACGCGCCCGCATTGGCACGAATATCGTAGATCGCGTAGGGAATGGCGATGCCCTCTGCGAGTGAAGGAAAATCATGATCATAGACGAGTTCAGGAGAAAAACTCCAAGCTTTTCCCGGATTGAGAAACGGCCCAAGTTTTTCTTTTTTCTTGGTATCGATACTAATCAGAGGTGCTCCGTTGGTGTCGGCCCAATCCCGGAACTCCTTGATCAACTGGAATTGTCGATCCCGATCGGGATGGAGGTGGGTGGACAACTGCTTGTGGTTGACCCGCAACGCATACCCTTGCGATTTCAGGAGTTGGCTTACCGTACGATCACGAATGAAGATGCCCCACGCTTCCAGAGCCATGGCAATGGAAGCGGTGGTACGCCGAACCCAACGGTGCCCATTACATGGATCTCCCGCGATATCGTAGTGGATCACTCGGTCAAGGATGACGAAGATTTCAGGTTTTTTTTTTCACAGACTTGCGTCCTCCACCGAACCTGCGAATCCGATCTTTCTCAAACTCCCCAGACAACAGTTGCTTCCGGCCTGTGCTCACCGTGCTACGTGCCATCCCCAACCGGATGGCAACTTGTTGATCCCCGCCACTTTCCGGGCGAAGGGATTCTAATCCGGCAAACAATCTCCGTTGTCGTTCATCTAAAATCGCCATGAGATCCTTTCGAGCTCTCTCATAAACGGGATCCACGATCTCGGGGACCGTACGATTGCGGAGTTGCCGTTTTCGCCGGGATGCGTGTTTGGATACATACAGATTCTGATCATGGAGCTTCGTTTTTGCAATACGTTTCGTCTGAATCAACCCATTCAGTGCCCCCAAAACCTCCCGTTTTACGGTCTTCCTGAGATCCTGCAAAAACAGACCTGCCTCCGATTGATGGATCAACCTTACCAAGGTTTCCTTGAGCGTTCCATTCCGAGAAAAATGAATGTCATTATACGACCAGAGCCCATTAACATCATATTCAATCAACTCCTCCAGGGTATAATAGCGACCACGGTGAGAATAGCTGGAGTGCACCCCTGCCTCTACCAGTTTACGGCAAACCGTACGATGACTTACCGGACCCAGCACAGTATGTACCTCCGGCAGGGTCACCACCGTTTTATGACGAATGAGGTCGGTGATGATTTGATTCGAATCGGGAGATTTAGACATGGGAAGGAATGTTTGTCGTAATTATATTAAATATAATAAATATGACAAACAGAGCAAATTCACCCGTTAAACGCAATAAATGGTCGAATGAAGAAAGATTTAGGTAGCTAGATCAAGAGAAAATATTGAGAAAAAATAAAAATATATGACTGAGTTATTTTTTCGCCAACCCTTACCTCGGAATCGCTGTGATCAAGTTCCTGCATGCCTCTCCTTCCATCAATAAATATATCTGTGAGATCGTCCTCCTCAATGTCCCTACCTGCACCGACTACCCTTTCTGTGCAAGATCTCGATACAAACATGTTTATTATTCCTGCTCTGTGTATAATCATCTTCACGGTATTGATCATTTAGTCCTACCCCAAGTTCAATATTTTTGCCTACGCCCAAGGCACGAAATATAGATATGCCCTTAAAAAGTAAGGTTCTATCACCATTTGTATGGAATTGATTAATTTTGGTTTCACCAAAATTATTTTTCATGCTTGATACTTATTTAAAAAATTCAATGCATCAGTGGTTAGATTTAGATTCTTGCTGGAGTATTGATCATGTGGAAACCAATGTGAAGAAGGGGCGAGTGGATCTTTATATTTCTCATTCGGGGAAGGATCTTGTATGCCCAGATACGGGTGAGTCTGGTACCTTGTATGACCATCGCAAGAAGCGTCAATGGCGCCACCTGGATCTCTTTCATTTCAAGTGTTTTCTTCACTGTAGGATTCCCCGTGTACTGACTCCTAATGGTCCGAAGACGATCATCATTCCTTGGGCGGCTCCATCCAGTCGAGTCACCTATGCGTTTGAATGTTTTGCCATTCGTCTGCTGAAAGCAACTAAGAATCAGACCAAAACAGCAGATCTTCTTCGGTGCGGATTTAACCAGCTCCATCGTATTATGCACCGTGCTGTTGAACGCGGAGAGTCACGCAGATCTCTGGCAGGAATTCACCATATCAGTATTGATGAAAAGGCCCTCAAGCGCGGACATACCTATGCAACGATTGTGAGTGATTCGGATCGTGGAGTGGTCATTGATGTTGGACCGGGACGGACGAAAAAAGGCACGATAGAACTCTTAGAATGCCTTTTAGGGCAAATCAAGGATCAGATAGAGACGATATCTACGGATATGTGGAAGGCCTTCATTGGAGCGGTTGCAAAGGTGTTCCCCCATGCCCTCATGATTCACGATCGGTTTCATTGTATCCAGTATCTCAATCAAGCCATCCATCAAGTAAGAAGGCGGGAGGTCAAACAGCATCCAGAACTCAAAGGGAGCCGATATGCATTGTTGAAAAACGAAAACAATCGTACGGAAAAACAGGAAGACATCTTCCAAGTGGTGAAGGAATCCAACCTCAATGTGAGTGTCGCTTGGCGGTTACGGGAAGATTTCAAAGCCATCTTTGAATGTGCATCGTTAAAAGAAGCGAAAGCGTATCTCAACTTATGGCTTGACGAGGTGAACGAGGCTGGTGTCAAAGAAGTCATGAAAGTTGCAGACATGTTTAAGAATCACTTTGATGGCGTCTGCAACGCATTATGGAACCGTCAGTCCAATGCAAAAGCAGAGAGGATTAATGGAAAAATTCAAGAGATCAAAACCATGGGTAGAGGATATAGAACCTTTGAAAATTTCAGAGTTGCTATTCTCTTCTTTTGTGGCGGTCTGGATCTCTATCCACACGATTCGTGATAGAACCAAAAGTAAAATCTAAGTTTACTGGGTCATACCAAAGGAACGGATCGGCCGAAATACATCCAAACTTTTCCCGCTGTATGCTATCACGATCAGGGTTTCTTGTCCAGATTGCACACGTTCAATTGCTCGAATCTCCCCCTCGCCACGAAATCCGCTCTCGATTGATGGTAGATCCATGAATGCACCTGAGGAATCCCTACGCAGTACGACTCCCTGCCCGGCGTCATATCTGCCTGCCTGAGGAGCTGCACCATATAAGTTGCCCCCCATGATGATTTCGAGGGCTCCATCTCCATCAAGATCCTCTGCAAGGATGGCATGTATAGGAGTCCATTGAGCACGCAATGGCAATGCCTCCACATAAAAAACCCCGCCCTGAAGATTCCATGCAACGACCGTTTCCATCCGCTGAGCTACATAATGCGTAGCCTGATTCAACTCTGCACCAAACAACTCGTGCACCGTCTTTTCTGCATAGGATTCAAAGGATTCGGCAAGGGGAGACAAATGAGGCATTTGCTCAAAAATCCACTCCAATTCTCCTTGACCTATACCCATTTGGCTACGAGCAATAAATGGCGTAAGCCCAAAGTGAAGAAGAAGCTGCTCACGAAGCACAAAAGGCCACGGACCGCCGGCTTCGTCATAGCCTGTAAGAATCTGATCCACCTGTTCATCTCGATTGAAATCATGGACCCACATTTGTAGAGGACGTTCGGGATCTGCTTTGAAATGTGTGTTTAAGCCATGATTCCCTGCGATAAAATCGATTGCTCCATCCTCGTTTAGGTCAGCAAGCTCAACGGATTGCCACCAACCGGATGTCCCGGCAAGTCCTGCTACATCTGATTCAACCTTCTCCAGTACTCCACCACGATTGAGAAATATGGTCAGCGGTATCCATTCACCGACAACGATTAAGTCCTGTTGACCATCTTGATCCAAATCTCCCCACTCCGCATCTGTAATGCCTGCAGCCTTTAACTCGGATGAATGTACCCCGGGGATCACATGCTCTGTTACATCACGAAACCGCCCCGATCCGTCATTCTCCAGAAGAATGCCCCCAACAGGATCTCCATATGCCTCTCCATGGCGAATCCCAATGAACAAATCTTGATCTCCGTCTCCGTCTATATCCGCTGGCCGAACCGTGCTGGTTGGAGTATATCGGTATCTTGTATTTGGCAACTCGTGCTCAAAGGGCTGAAGCATTTCTTCTGCATTCAATCTATAGAGTCGATCTCCAAGATCGGAATGCCCAAATGGGATTTCACTACTCCCACTTGCCACATATAATTCAGGACGATCATCCCCATCAACATCCACCCATACACAATCTACATCTTCCGATTCTTGATCCCGCTGCAATGCCCGCTGAAAAATACTACTGAAATAGCCCTCCGCCTCTTGTATGAAGAGAGCCCCCTGTTGTCCTCTTCCTCCACCGATATACAGATCATCCAATCCATCTCCGTTGACATCCATACTGCATAGCGCTGGCCCTTCGGTTGACCGCATATGAAATAGCATTGGCGAACGCTGAAAATCGTTATACGAATGCTCTTCATGCCTCCAATTCAGCCCCGTATTTTCAGAAATATTTTTCATCAGAGGTGCTATATTTGCATCCCCCCTCATCCAGGATGAATTTTCTCTGGAAGAGAATCGGGGCGAAAACAGAGATTGATACTTTCGAGCCGAATCAGATGAAAGCGCAGCATCTTCATTGAAGACAATCTGCTGGCGGGCTTCAATCTGTGTTCTGAGTGTGATCGGTCCATTTGGCCATCGCACCAATACGGTGTCTAAAACATTTACTCCGGCGCCAAGTCCTAAATGAAGGACCGGATCCACAGAGGACTGAAATCCCCGCTGCGGCATCTGCTCAACATACCAATGCCTGCCTTGATGGATCGCTTCTATCTGTGCGCCTATGCCCTGTGGATTTGCTGCATTCCCTTGCAATCCGATACGAAGCCAACTCCGATCTGGGTATTGCTCTACTGCACGATTACGATATACAAAAGCTTCCATATTGACGTTGTTCACGACCAGGTCCAGATCTCCGTCCCCGTCCAAATCTCCATACGCCGCTCCACTCGAAAATCCGGGAACACTGAGCCCCCATTTCTCGGTGCGATCTTCAAATCGTAAAGCCCCCATATTCTCAAATATATGATTCGAGATAGGGACGCTGGGCATCATATTCACAAGTTGACGAATGGACTCTGGACCTTCAAACCCTGTAACTGCCGCGCGCCTGGAAGCCATGAGAAGATCCTTATCTGTAACATCTCTGTAAAAACCATTAGGAACGAAAATGTCGCGGAATCCGTCTAGATTAAAATCTGCCAACAATCCGCCCCAACTCCAATCGGTGGACTCTACACCCGCATATCGCCCGATTTCGCTGAATGTACCATCTGCATTATTGTAATGCAATGTGTTTCTGAGGAATTTCCGATGATAGCCAAGACGGATCTCTTCCTGATATTTCTCCCACTCAATAAAATTGGAGACCCTCTTGATTCGCTTCATTGTGGCTGGAAGCATGTCAGAAATAAAAATCTCTGGAGCTCCATCATTGTTCAGATCTGCAATATCTCCACTCATGGATGTAGTACTGATACTTGGTAACATGCTTTCCAAAGATTCCGTAAATGTGCCGTTACATTGATTGATGTACAGATAATCTCGTTCAAAAAAATCATTGGACACATAAAGATCCATGCATCCGTCACGATTCAAATCCCCCACAGAAGCACCAAGACTAAAACCCGCTTCCGAGCTAAAGATGCCAGATTCTGTGGTCATCTCGGTAAACTGACCTCCTTCATTCCGATAGAGTCGATCTCCGCCTTCAAAATAAGGTTGGGTTCGATCCATTTGACTTGGATTGTATGCGGATATTGGCTTTGCCGGGAAATTGTTGACCACATAGACGTCCAGTAGACCGTCTTGGTCATAGTCGAAAAAAACCGCGTGGATGGAATATCCCTCGTCGGCGAGGCCATATTCTCTGGCTTGTTCGGTGAAGGTTCCATCTCCATTATTCACGAATAATTCGTTTGCCCGAAGTTCGGATTGACTTGCGCCTGCATTGGTAACATAAAGATCTGGAAGTCCATCCACATTGATGTCTATTATGCTGGCACCCGTTGACCAAGGAAATTCTCCAGCGACTCCCGAATCTTCAGTCACATCTTCAAATATAAAATCACCTCGATTCACATAGAGTCGGTTGGCACCCTGGTTACTTACCATATAAATATCTAATCGAGAATCGGCATTATAATCCGCAAGTGCTACCCCGCCTCCTGCATAAAAATTGTTGTACGAGTAGATATTGAGCGAATCCGTGAATGAAAGTTCGTTGGTAAAATAAACCCCTGAATGAGACGGTGCAATGCGTTCAAACAGCTTAGGAGGCGATGAACCCTGCCCACAACCAACTAAGCAGAGAAGCATGGCCAAGCTAACAAAGACGCCAGCCGCTCTCAAAGATGTTGTAATATGAACGCAATTCCTCCGAGCGTGATCATAAAACTTCATATGCTTTCTCTCATTTTGCATCTCATTCAGAGCAGTTTAATCATTCCCGAAGATGGATTTTGAAAAGCTTTGCCTTGATTTAGTATAGCATTATACTCATTGCTCTTTCCGAGTTGATGAGCAACTTTATACAGGTCTATTCGATGTAGAGAATTGGCGGTGATGGGGCGTTTGTCCGGTCAAAAAATCATTGAGTCCAGAAATTCTTGGCATGGTTTTGAATTAAGTATTTCAGCCAAGAATTCGGCCTCATCCTTGGTCTTCAAACTGAGGAAGTATATTGTGCGATCAAAAACTGCGGGTTTCCCATCTATAGGCCCAATTACGTGAAATTTCAATTTCTTGTAGAATCCTGAAATGGCAACCTTCCAGTCGCTGAACGTATATTCTCCAACGCCAAAAATAGAAAATCTCGGCTTGTTACGGTAAATGGAGCTCTTCCGATTTTCCAAGACAGTTTTTTCAAGATACTGCCAAGTCATCGGGGGCAGTACCTTGAATATAGTCAGTTCGTAGGTGGTTGCATTTTCGGCTCTTCAACCATTATTTTTGTATCGGCATACGTGTGCCCCCAGATGTCATACGTAAATGCTGTGTTGGATACTTAGGATTAATGAAAGTAGTTGCTCTTTTTGGCGGACATGATTTCTCTGTCTCAATATAACTGATTCCTTCGACATTCAAACCGTACTGGGTATTCTCAGAGCATGTAAATTTCGTTTGAACGCATCCAAGTACGCTAACCCATCTTTTTAACATGACACCCTTTTTCGGGGGTTCTAAATACATGGTTTTCCGCAACAATTAAGGTGGTCCTACTGCGGCGGATTAAACCTGTATCCACAACAATCATAGTAGAACCATCTCATAAGGCGTTTTTTTTAGAAATTTCGTATAGTTAAAATAATGGTGAATGTGAGTCACCCGACGGAAGGGCATTCCGTTGCTGTTTGTGAAGGCTTGAGTAAGACTGGTGACAACCAAGTCAGCGTTAGCCTGCGAAGCAAGAAGCCCGTACTTTAGTGCGGGGAGTGGAGTAGTCACACATAAACAAATTACCCTCTATTCTGACTGCCTTTCGACACGAATAGAGGGTAATTTTCGTTTTGACCGGAGAAAGGAGTTGCCAAACTAAACTACACTTGACAAAAGCCTCTCAGGTAGGTCAAAGTACACCAGAGTCTAAAGTTCTATTTTGCATCCCACCAAAGCCTGGTATCATTTTCATCTGGACCACCAAGCAATGATATTGCCGCTTGAGTGGCTTCCCCATTATTGTCATATTCACTGCTTACGAAGGTCATGCGACGCATGACCTCATCCGCCCCTACTCGTTCATTTCGTGACTCAATGATAGGATACAGTTTAGGATAGCCTGTTCGGCGATATTCCGCCCATGCTTCCATCCCGTCGGGATAAAGAGCCAACCATTTCTGAGTGATGATCTGTTCCAATTGACGCTCTGCTGAACCACCCGTAGCAAACGCTACAGGAATATCACTTAGTGGCTTCGTGGACCAAATATCCTGTGGATCGGCTGGAAGCGTTGTGCCAGCAATATATGCATCCACTGTAGCCATGTCAGCACCTACGCGGCTTTCTGTAAGAGACATTCGAATTCCTTCCTCGTAAAGTTCTTGTACCGAGCCTCCCATGTTCCAGCCCTGAAGAGCTCCTTCAGCTCGGAGGAAGTATACTTCTGAACTCCCCATGACACGAATATCTGTACCCCCTCGTCTGGGAGGTAACCACATTGGTCCCATGTCAGAGAATTGACTATTCAGTGTACTACCTTTATCGGTCCGGGGCAATCCATTTCTCATTCCCTCAAAGGGACTATCATCATCATCTGAATCTCCACCACCGGCCGGGCTGAAATAGATTCCTATTCTTGGATCGTTATATCCTTCAAGAAGGCTTTCCATGGCCGAGCTCATCCGAAATTCGCCCCAGTTGGTAATGGTCGTATGCGGATTTTCCGAGTCGGCGGCAGTCAGTAGCATTGCATTATGCGAATTGTCCTGCATTACTCCCGCCGCTATAGCCTTTTCTGCCTCAGCCTGAGCTTTCGCTGGATCCACATACCGGATACGCATGGCGAGGCGTAAGCGAAGAGAATTAGCAAAAGTGATCCAACTATCTACATCTCCATCAAACACCTGATCATGACCTGCAAAGACACTCTTACCTTGATTCTGATTCAACACTACCAACGCATCATCTAGGGTGTTGAAAAAGTCCATGTAGACATCTTGCTGGGAATCGTATGAAACACTTGTCTCTCCATTTCCATATTGAGAATATAGAATTGGACCCCAATAATCGGTGATACGATGATAGATCTGAACTCTCCAGATCTTGGCGACAGCATTCGGCAGTTCAAGTCCTTCATTCTCGGTTGAGAAATTTTCAATGAAGGACAGTTCCCTGGCACCTGTCCCATAGAATTGCCTCCAGAGAAGATCTATCCATCTTCCAACCTCTACATACTGATCCGAGTCAAAGTTTTCCGCTGTGGTCGCAAAATACTGTGCATAAAGGTCGGCAAAAAGATTCTGGCCAATCTGGAAGACCCAATGAAGGCCCAGCATACCAGACCATTGAGCACGTGCAAAAGCTTGGCCAAGAAGTCCTACATCAACATTGCTCTCGGAAATCTGATGTGGAGGCGTATTTAGACTCACAAAATCATCCGTACAACTGGATAAAGAGAACGTAGCTCCTACGGTAAGTGCAACAATTACGGCCCACTTTTTTGTAAAGTTTATCTGTTTTTTCATAGCTAAATCCTTTCGTTGGAATAGGTTATATGATCTAGGGATGGAGAACTAGTAGTCAATGGAAAGATTGAACCCAAAGGAACGGGATGAGGGAGGTGCAAACGAATCAAATCCCTCGGCCGCTTTCCCAGTACCAATCAGTACATCAGGGTCAATGTTTTTTGACGCTCGGTGGATGTAGAAAAGATTCCTACCAACCAAGGAAAGTCTCATGCCTGAAACCGGGACGTTCCCGAAAACTGAGGCGGGGAAGGTGTATCCCAGCGTAAATTCGCGCAACCGAGTATTCGTCGCATCGACGACAAATGCTTCTCCCGCGGGTGCATTACGCCCGCCAACCGCTCTCCAGAAGGTCTCTGCATCCGTCGGGGTTGTATTGGGAACGTACGTTTTAGACCCATCATCGGCTACGACCTCGTTGACCGCCGTTTCATGCGACCAGAAATTATCACCAAAAATGAGTCCTCCTTCACGACCCTGAAGCGTTTCCTTAGTCACGCCATCCGCATAAAGAATTGCATTCGTAATGGAGGTGATTGATCCTCCTTGACGGTGGTCAATGAGGAAACTAGCATCCCAATTCTTATAGGAAATTGTTGCCGCAATACTTCCCAGCCAATCAGGGTTATAGTTGGCAACCTGAACATCTCTGCCGCTAGTGATTTTGGGTACACCATTACTCCCAACAATGACTCGACCTTGCGGATCACGCTCAAATCCACGGGAATATACATTCCCAAATTTCTCTCCTTGCTCAATGAAATAGGCTCGAAGAAAATCGCTGGCGATCTGGAGTCGAGGGCGCTCATCTGAAATAGACTCAACCATATTTTGGTTTGCTGAGAAATTCACGTTCAGGTTAACATTTAGATCCTCAGTGCGGACGGGAACTGCATTCAGCATTACCTCAAATCCTTCATTACGCACATCTCCACCATTGGTAAACAAATTCGCGGCTCCCGATCCGATTGGAAGGGCCACGGTAAAGAGTTGATTCTGGGTTTGCGTATTGTAATAGGTTGCATCAAACCCAAACCTGCCTTGGAGGAAACGCATGTCCAATCCCACTTCAATCGATTGGGTTTCCTCCGGCACCAATTCTTCGTTGGGTAAGGTCCCGCTCAGAGACAAGAATCCGTTAAGGCCTCCACCCGCAATACTAGCGGTGCGAAGCAATTGGAATGGTGACGTACTGTTACCGACCTGGGCATAAGAAACTCGAATTCGCCCAAAACTGATGGCATCTGGCAACGGAAGAAGCTCTGATACGACCGCAGAGAGCCCCACAGAAGGATAGAAATATGACCAGTTATCTTCTGGGAGTGTTGAGCTCCAGTCATTGCGTGCAGTCAAGTCAAGATACAAAGCATCTCTCCAACCAATTTTTGCAAACGCATATGCAGAATTAATGTCAATGGGCGACCCCACTCCCTGGCTCGCACTGATTCTCTGTGTATTGGAAAGCGTGAAAAAATTCGGAACAGTAAGGGCCGTTCCTGTATCTGCGTTCAGGGAGGTATTTCTTCTTTTTTGTGTATTTCCACCTACACTAACATCAAGATCCACCCCGATGCTCGGTAAAGATTTCTGATAGGATAAAAGAGCATCACCGTTCCATACGTGCGAGTTACTTTTGCTCAAAGAGAATCTTCCGTCATCGGCAACAATATAGCTGTCGGCATACAAGGTTCTAGTACCATCCCCCGCAGCACCATCATAAGAGCCCCGAACCATTAATGAGAGTCCGTCTATCAGTTCATACGTCACAGAACTCAGTAAAATGATCCGACCATTTGTACTAGATCGCAGATTCCGATTCAGTGCCCAATATGGATTGGCGCCACCATTTGAACCTGGAACCCAGTAATGCTGTCTACGCTGTCCGTCATCCGTGAAATATTCAAAGTCTTCTGCATCCTGTGTGAGAATATTTCGGGGTAGACGATATGCATGACGAATTGGATTTGTAAAGCTTTCACCTGTATCCAAGCTATTGTCTAGTTCACTCCGAATATAATTCAGTTTACCATCTACAGATAAACGACTCGACGGTTTTGCCGTCACACGGACCTGCATATTATGGCGGTTCAATGCATTCCCAGGCACAATGCCTTTTGCATCGGTGTAGGAATATGAAAAATAACCCTGCACTTGTTCGGATCCAACGTTCAGCGAAATATTGGATGAAGATTGATAACCATTTCGAAATACATCCGAAACATTGTCTGGTTGTGCCTGGAGCTGATACATGGGTGCTTGCGCCTCCGGTGTACCAGGCGTCCAGTGGGCGACGGATTGACCGGTCAAGCGTGGTCCCCAGGAAAACTCCGAATTTCTTTTGTACTCGCCTGCACTTCCTTGACCATATTCATTCTGAAACTCCGTGAGAATGAGTGGTTGCTGAACCGTGTAGTTCGTACTAAACCGAGCTCTGACGGATCCTACACTGCCTCGGTTCGTCGTGATAATGATGGCACCATTTTGGGCAGCGCTTCCATAGAGTGCCGCAGCATTGGCTCCTTTCAGAACCGTAATATTTTCGATGTCACTCTGATTCAGGTTGCTGATATCTCCTCGAATGGGCACACCATCAACCACAAATAACGGCTGACTGCTTCCGCTGATGGATCGATTGCCTCGGAGTATCATCCTGGTCTGACCACCCAATCCCGTACCCGCTTGGTTCACGGAAAGTCCCGCAATACGACCCGCCAAAGAAAACCCTACATTCAACTCCCGCGCTTGTGCAATTTCAACGGGGCTGATGGTCTGCGTCCCATAGGTGAGGGATCTCTCCTGTCGCTCCACTCCAAGGGCGGTTACAACAAAACCTCCCAACTCAAGAGCTGATTCAACAAGAACAATGTTCAGTTCTGTCGTTTCTCCATCAACTACGACAACATTTGGGATTTCTTGGGTAAGGAAACCAACAAAGGAAGCTGCAACCGTATACGTGCCCGGAGCAAGATTGGAGATTTCGTATACTCCCTCTGCATTAGAAACGGAACCTACAGCAAGCTCCTGTATGACCACATTAACCCCAGCCAGAGGTTCTTCATTTTGGTCAACCACCGCCCCTGCGATTTGCCCCGTCTGCGCGTATACCGCAGAAATGGGTAACGAAATCGCCATCAGAACGAAGGAAAGCCATATAGTAATCGTGTAACGGTATCTCATGTTTTAATGGTTCTGTTTAGTCTCATGATTTTTCGTGCATTGAACTTAAGTAAGATGAGCAGTTTCATTAAACTATACTCAATCCTCTTGCATACCCCCTTCATTTGCGTTTAGGGATAGATGTTGTAGCCCCAAGGGCATTTTCGTGCGCATGTACATGTAAGAGTTATACTTCATGTCACATCCTAACGTTTCGTAAGATCCCTTTGTTCCCAAGTATACACAAAAGCAATTACTAAAAACAAATGTTCCGGATAAAAGCTATGAGTGTGCAAAGCAATCCTGCATCTATGGAAGTGCTGAGATACGCCGAATCTAACGGTTACTGTATTCAGTAACGAGTTTTTGCACGCATATGCATCGCGGAATGGAACCAGAATTCTTGGAAAATATGGCGCATGTGAGTATGGACGAAAAAAAAACCTGACTTGATGGCATATGTAGGTCACGATGTTCCAGAAACCTATTCGGGGCGTTTTTAATGCACTTTGTCCCCCCCAGTCCGATGCCCAAGTCTAGCGAGTGAATGGGAAAATACAACCTCCATTGGAAGAGGCTATCGAAGATTCGAAAACTTCAGGGTTGTCCTTCTCTTCCTTTTGTGGAGGTCTTTAACAATTGTGATAGAACCCATAAAAAGCACCACAAAGTTAAAAGCCGTGCAAAATCCCCTCACATGAGAGCCTTGTTATCTCCATATGCAATTTTCACTCAATATCCCTGCAACCACTCCTCCTGTTTGGCTGACCGTGTCATTAATTCCTGAACTACATCAAGAGGGCGCTTCCCCTGAAAAAGAACTCCATACACTGCTTCGGTGATCGGCATCTCAACCCCATATTGCTTAGCCATGTTGTAGATCGCTTTCGTTGTCTTCACTCCCTCCGCGACCATGTTCATGGATTGGGTAACCTCGTCAAGTGTCGCTCCACGGCCAATCGCCTCTCCAAGATGTCGATTACGGCTATGCCGACTGGTACACGTAACAACCAAGTCCCCCAAACCTGTCAAACCTGTGAACGTCAGTGGATCCGCACCGAATGAACGACCAAGGCGCTGGATCTCGGCAATTCCTCTGGTGATCAAAGCTGCCCTAGCATTATCTCCATAGCCAACTCCGTCGCTTATTCCGGATGCAATCGCCATGACATTCTTCACGCTTCCGCCAATTTCTACCCCTCTCAGATCACTGTTTACATAAACCCGAAGTCGATCTGTCATGAAAATCTCCTGCACAGCTTCCGCCTGTCTCATACTGGTTGATGCAGCGACCAAGGTCGTTGGTTTTCGTGTTCCAACTTCTTCCGCATGACTTGGGCCATACAGGACTACCAGGTTCCCCCTTGGGATCGGTGGACTCATCACACTCGATAACACTTCCGTGGTTGTGAATCCCGTCTCCGCCTCAATGCCCTTGGCAACAGATATTACCGTTGTCCTTTCATCACTATGGTCCAGCAAATCTGTAGCTATGTTGCGCACCGCATGGGAGGGAGTTGCAATCACCCAGTAGCTTGCCCGCTGCGCCGCGAGCCCAAGATCCGCGGTAACAGCTACAGAAGATGGAATGGTGACATCCGGCAAATATTCAGGATTGTGTCCTCCATGGCGAATCGCGTTTGCCAACCCCTGTCTGCGAGCCCAAAGCGTTACTGCATGACCCGCGCTAGATAAACTCACGGAAAGTGCGGTGCCCCAACTACCAGCACCAAAAACGGATATTGCACACGGCATGCAATTGGCGGAGACTACAGCTCACCACGTCCACGCATACCATGAGCTAGTCGAAAGTTTTGAATTTTATTCTCTTTACCCGAAATAAGTCGCTGGATATTGCTCCGATGAGCATAAAGAATTGCAATCGCAAAGATGCAACCAAATAAGAGCAGACTACGATCTAGCGCCTCAATATCAAAAACAAACATTCGAATGGCCACGGTCGCCGGAAACATCAAAGCCGCGATAATACTTGCCAGAGAAACATACCTGAAACTAAACAAGACCAAGGTGAATATCCCAATCACAATCCACATCGTTTTTGGTGTAATCGCAAATAACACCCCTGCCGCAGTATTTACACCCTTTCCTCCCCGAAATCGAGCCCAAACAGGAAGCATATGCCCCACAATCGCTGCAATTCCGGCTAATAGGCGAATCACAGATTCGACCTGCCAGAATGCAAATCCCGATGGAAGCTCATCAATGCGAATAGATGCAATCACACCTGCGGCTAACAACCCCTTGCCCACATCAATGATCGTAGATAATATTCCTGCTTTCCATCCCAGCACTCGAAAAACATTCGTTGCTCCTGCATTCAAACTACCGTGCTTACGTACATCAACTCTGTATATCAATTGCCCCACCCACACACTTCCAGGAATAGATCCCGCGAGATAGCTCAGAATCAGTATCAGAGTGATTGAACCCATGAAGAATTAAAGATTTGACGAAGATTTAATGCGGTAATTAAAACTTAAACGCGTAACTCAGGCTAATATACTGATCCTATCGCAATGGGATTCTCATCATGTGCCTGCGCAATACGTTGGATGTCCTGCTCTGCCGAAGCCGGTGCAATCACGACCAACCCGACACCCAGATTAAATGTATCCCGCATATCTTCCTCCGGCACGTACCCGAGTTTCTGGATGAGATCAAAAACAGGTAGACGCTCCCAGTTTTCATAGTTGATCTGCACCTGAAGTCCCTCAGGAAGTATACGGCGAGTGTTTCCTTCAATCCCACCTCCGGTAACATGAACAAAAGCATGTACATACTCTTTCAGATCTCGGATCAGAGCAAGATAACACCTATGGATCCTCAATAATTCTTCCTGAATGCTTTTGCCTTTCAGTTCCGAGGGCCGATCACTGAGTTGATAACTTGACAGAGTTCCCAAAAGAACTCTACGTGCAAGGGAGTACCCGTTTGTATGAAGTCCCGAAGAAGGAATTCCCCAAAGCACATCTCCTCGCTGAATCTTTTGACCATCAATAATATGATCCTTATCGACCAAGCCGACAATTACACCCGCCAAATCATAATCCGTGAGGGAGTATAAATCAGGCATCTCGGCGGTTTCTCCACCAATCAGAGCAATCTCTGCATTGACACACCCGCGAATCATTCCCTTTACCACGGCTTCCAAAATTTCGGCCGATAATTCTCCAGCTGCAAAATAATCTAGAAAATACAGTGGCTCCGCACCACATACCGCAATGTCATTGATGCAATGATTGACTAAATCTTCCCCAATGGTGTCATGAACCCCAGCTTTCACAGCAACCTTCACCTTCGTCCCTACACCGTCAATGGACGAGACTAAGATGGGTCTCTTGTATCCGGTAAGATCAAGTTGAAAGAACCCTCCAAAGGCTCCGACATCCCGGATCACACCAGGTGTGTAGGTGGACTTGATTAAAGGTTTAAGGCGTTTTAATGCCTCATTGGCCGCTTGGATATCTACACCCGCATCCTTATATACTGTCATGAAATCACTTTACCTGTATAAACCTGCAAATATACGTGCACTTTATCTAGGAACGTAAGTTTGACCGACTTTGACCAAACATCAAACTTCCGAGACTCTATCTGAGCCAGGATATGGAGCCCCCCGACCCAGTAAATACGAAATCGCCGTCGACACCAGCCACTGAGATCACTGTTCAGAGTTCTGCACGAAGCGTACGCATCACGCGCACAGACAACCTGTTTCCAGAGAGTCGAGCGAACTCCCGGCAAAACAATCCCCCTCATCAGATCTGACGGTTTAACTTTGTTCTTTTGCAATACATCCAGAGGAATATAATGTCTTCCTGCCTGAAGATCATCTTTTAAAAACATGAGGGAACGGGTAATAAAGATAGCTTGTCCAAATCTTCTGACTGGTTCCTCAACCCACTTGGCCGTATATCCGGCCAACTTTGCCAAAAGTAAGGCATGGGATCCCGCGAAACGATCCGTGTAGTCAAAGAGATCCGCAATCGTGTGAATCTTTGGAATCCCATCTTCAAGGCACTGAGCATCAACCAGGTGGATGGGCAAGTTGAATTTCTCACATACCTCAATTGCTTTACTGTGATAGACGGAAGAGTACTCCCCGGCTTGTGCTGCACGATGCCATTGCCAAAGAATCTTGGCTTCCTTTCGGAATTCATTCCTCGGCCAGTCCGATGGAGCAAAAGGATACATCTGTCAATTCCAGGATTTAAGTTTTCTACGAAGATCATCTGCAGTTGGTTTTAGGGGTTGCACACGCGTTGGCATGAATTCCAACTGGGTCAATGCAGGGACAGGCT
The DNA here is from genome assembly GCA_965215475.1 of Rhodothermales bacterium. GTDB lineage: Bacteria > Bacteroidota > Rhodothermia > Rhodothermales > Bin80 > Bin80. The sequence goes on along the minus strand of OZ244061.1, from coordinate 3,390,870 downwards.
CTGGTGTATGCCCCAGAGCCTGTTCTACTATATCTGGAAATTTGGCGGGGTGAGCCGTTGACAATACAACTACGGGGGTTGATCGATTCCGAATCGCAGAAAGTGCAACTGCGGTATGCGGATCCGCGATATACCCCGTTTCTTCGTAAACCCGCCGAATCGAAGCCAATGTATCTTCGTCCGAGCATGAGCTGCCGTGGATCATGCGGCGCATCTCCTCTATCGATAACAAAAATTGAAGACGTTCAAAATTACTGGGACACCCGACGTCCATCGCATTGGATAATGTTCGGATAGATTCTCCAAATGTATTTTTCGCTCCTGCAAGAAATCTAGGATATCCATCGTTGGCATTATGCGCAGCCATAAAATTACGCACTGGAAGTCCACTAAGCGATGCCAACACCCCTGCAGTCAGATTCCCCAGATTCCCGCAAGGGACAGATACGTCCGCAGTATCCCATTGCCCCTGTGCAAACGCCCAGTAATAGTAAAGCATCTGTGGTAATAGACGCCCTACATTGATCGAGTTGGCCGCAGATAGGCGCAATCCTCCGGGAGCAACCAGTAATTTTTTCACCATCGCCTGACAATCATCAAACGTCCCTTTGACGGCAAATGCACGTACCCCCTTTCGCCTCACAATCAGCTGCTTCTCCTGCGTGGAACTGACTTGACCTCTGGGATAGAGAATCGCAACCCGCAAATTCGGGAGATTTCCAAAACCGTCTGCAACCGCACTCCCTGTATCGCCCGAAGTGGCAACCAGAATCGTCAATGGTTCATCTTCTACCAAGTGGTTCATGAGCCGTGACATCGTTCGTGCACCGAAGTCTTTGAACGACAAGGTCGGGCCATGAAAGAGCTCCAGGACCCAAGCATCACCAACCTTGACCAAGGGAACCGGAAAATTAAGTGCCTCCTTGAGCACAGATGCCATGACCGTATTGGGGATGACTCCCGCTAGCCAACGAGTGAGAATGCGGATTGACATTCCCGGAAAATCTGTGGCATCCTTCCACGTCGATGCATTGATCTCGGGAAGTGTTTCTGGAACATAGAGTCCACCATCTGGTGCTAATCCCTGTAATAATGCCGTTGAGAAATCAACGGGTTGGGCACCGCCGCGAGTACTTACGTACTGCATGACTGATCTATTTCTCGTACGCCACGCATATCTGCCTCTGTGACGATCCCTTTTGCATTCTCTCCCGCTGCCTCAACCATAGCACTGCAAACCTCTGAAGCAGATTGTACCTCATTTACTACCGCAAACATCGCTGGTCCCGATCCGGTTAAGGCCACCGCACATGCACCGGCACGTAGTGCTGCATTACGTACGTCAGAATAAAAAGGAACCAGACTTGCCCGTGCGGGCTCTATAATACGATCTCTCATCATGTATGGAGCGAGTGTATCCCAATCCCCAATTATTAGCGAATGTAGCATAAATGCTAAATCACTTGCATTATAGACGGCCTCATTTCTAGAGATCATACTGGGCAGAATGGTTCTTGCATCTGCCGTGAGGATTGATTTTTGGGGTAATACAACAACCAGATGCATTGGTCTTGCCAGTTCAATCCGACGATAATCAAGTGGTTTGACCGGAGAGGTCAGGATCAGGCCTCCTAAAAGAGACGGCAATGCATTGTCCCCATGTAAGGCTCCTCCACTGGCTAACCGTTCTGCTTCTAATACTTCATGAGCAATTTCTTCCTTGGTAAATGGTTGACCTAACAAAAGATTCGCGGCCCATGCACCCGCCGAGGCGCTGGCCGCCGAGCCGCCGATCCCTGAACCAATCGGAATCCCTTTCTGAATATCTAAATGAAGTCCTCTCTTATCTCCAGCCTTGGTCATGACATGATGGGCGGCGCGCCCTGCCGTATTATTCTTGGCTTCCAGCGGAATGGGTGCCGACGAAGTAATCGAAATGCCTGACTCTGAAGAAAACCGAGCCTCAATAATGTCTCCGATTCCCTTAAGGCATAACCCCAAAGTGTCAAATCCCGGTCCCAAATTGGATAACGAAGCGGAGCCAAAAACGCGAACGGTATGAGGATCTGAACTACACAAGTGTCAAGTCTAATCTTGGATAAAGCTAGCAAAATATGATCAATCCGGTCGTGATCAATTGCGATTTACAAGGAATATTTTGCCTTCAGCTGCTTTATCAGTTTTAATGTGTTCTTTGGAACTATATCTTCTTCTATGGTCAGTCGGCGCAAATCATCTGGAGTATCTACATCATACCACTTTGGTAGTTGAACGACTTTCGCACCAGATTGATACGCTTTGGCTAAAGTTAACTCAAAAACATCGGGCCGGCTGTACATCATGTTGTCAAACAACCCATCTATGAATGGATTCATACCCAAGAGATAATACCCTCCATCTTCTGCGGGTCCAATACATATGCTCGGGGGATCTAATAACGCCTGAAATGCATTATGAAGGAACGCATCTGGCAATGTGGGATGGTCGGTCCCAATAATAACCATCTGCCGATATCCTTCTGCAGCCGTCTCCCGAAAAGCATGACACATTCGCTCCCCTAGTCCTTTTCCATATTGTTTCATGATCTGTGCTCCATGAACTGGGACATCGGGGGGCTCACCATCCGACATATACAGACGTACGGACACCCCTAGTGACGCGTACTGTTCAAGGCTGTCCATCAGAAACATACGATATATCTCTGTTGCTTCCTGAGGAGAGATGAGCTGAGTCAGCCTAGACTTTACCTGCCCAGATTTAGGCGAGCGAGCAAAGACAATCAGGGCCCTACCTTTCATATTGCCTCTGGTCTCTCATTCGGTAGACAACCTTTTGGATACTTGACACCGTCTTTGTGATCTCCTCTTTCTCGGTGAATCGACCAAGCGAAAGACGTAATGATGCGCGAGAGGTGGATTCAGGAACCCCCAGTCCAAGTAGAACGTGACTTGGAGTGATCGCCCCACTGGTACACGCAGATCCTGAAGAAGCATATACGCCTTCCAAATCCATATTCAGAAGCAACATTTCTCCATCCAAAGGACTTCCATCTACAGGCTTAAATGCTACATTCAGAATATGAGGAGCCGCATCATCTGGGGTATTTACGATCATTTGATTGCCAAAGATTTCCATCAGTTGTGATTGCAATTCCTGTCGAAGTTTTGTAACCCGACGTGCGTGCGTATCCCGGTCCTTTGCAATTAGATCCAATGCCTTCGCCATTCCAACTACGGCGGCAACATTTTCTGTCCCCCCTCGACGCCCTCTTTCCTGTGAACCACCAAGAATTTGTGGCATCAGCTGTACACATTCCCGGACATAAAGAACACCAATACCTTTCGGGCCATAAATTTTGTGACCCGAAAGCGACATCATATCTACACCGAGATGATCCACATTAAGGGGGAACCACGCTGCCGACTGTGCTGCATCAGTGTGGAGAAAGAAATTACAATCATCACGCAGAGCGGAGATTCTCTTTAATGGCGCCACTGCACCAGTTTCGTTATTCACATGCATCACCGAGATCATGCGAGTATTGATTTCTATCGCTTCTTCAATACTCTCTTTACTTAATACACCCATGGATGGATCGGGGGCAAGACATGCAACTTTGACACCCGACGATTCCAGGGTTTTCACCGGCTCTAGTACCGCTTTATGCTCAATCCTTGATGTGATTAGATGCTCTCCTGCACTCAAAACATTGAATGCAAGGTTATTCGCCTCGGTGGCTCCACTAGTGAACACGATTTCTTCCGATTTTGCATGGAGATGGTCTGCAATTTTCTCCCGACTGTTTTCGATGGCACCTCGCGCAACTCTGCCTAGACGATGAACCGAGGATGCATTGCCAAAATTGGTCTCGAAATATGGCATCATTGCTTCCAAGACAGCAGGAGCTAGTGGAGTGGTTGCCGCATGATCCATGTAGACCGGCACAGAATTTTCGCCGTTCCCTATCATACTTCAGTCAGTCTACGATACACCTGATATGTAACCCTATGAATGACGATCCTTTCCTATATAGTGTCCGCCCGAAAAATCAATACTCATAAAAAAGGTTCCCCTGAGCCTGTTCTGGGCGGTTTTTTTCTTCAATTTATTTTAACTCAGAATCCATTTATTTGCGGCATTTTGGATGTTTCTGCGTTAAAGGTACAGGAAACAGGGATTTACGCGTTCAGATCCCGATGTTCTTCCTACCTCTTCGACCGAATTGGATTCATCTTCATCTTTGAGCTGCCGAAGTTTCAGGAGAAAAATATACCATGTTCAAACGTCCATTGGCCGGATCCCGCTTGAGGAGATTCATCTCTACCCAAATAGCCGGGATGATACGACTGCGTATCTGGAAGGCTTTCGCGCCCTCCTTTTGGATGACCAAACGCGGAAGGACCTCATCCACTTGCTGGAAGAACACTTGGGGGCCGCACCCGTCGGGGGCATCCTGGAATGGATTTACTCGGGAGGGTTCTGTTCGCAGAGTGAAAGCAGGCGACCCATTGTGACGATGACCGTTTCACCTTGTTGGCAAATGAGTTGAAGGTGTTACGCCATATGATGGGGCATGGTCGTGAGGATCCCAAGCAGTATAGTCGGCAATGTATTCATGATAACGTATCCAAGTGTTCGGTGGAACGTTTGACGCAAATCAATGCGTGGATCGTCAATCTTGGTCACAGGACGATCGGGAAAACGGAGGGAACGATGAAGTGTCGGAGTGACTCCAAGGTGGTCACGACGAATGTACATGATCCTACGGACTTGAGCCTCTTGTGGGATAGTGCTTGCTTCGCGTATGCGTGGGTTGGGCCCTCTATTTTGAATTTGCAGGCTGGCGCCCGCACGAGAGTTTATTGAAAAAGGTATATCGGGCGTTTCAATCGTCCCGAAAAGGTCGGAAAGTATACCAAGCCGAGCGGGTGCAAAGGTATCTGGGGTGCTGCGAGAAGATCCGCAAGAAAGCCGTACAGTTGGTGGATTGGTTGAAGCAGATGGAATCGGAAGCCAATGCCCACGAGAGGAAGCAACGCCACACCGCGATCCACGAGATTCCTTGTATTTGGACTACGTAGGGCTCTTTTCTGATCAAATCGTTCGTCGCATTCTTCGGGGGGAGAAGATTCCACATCAAGAGAAAGTCTTTTCGATTTTCAAGCCCTTTACGCGTTGGATCGTCAAAGGGAAGGCGGGGATCCTGCAAGAGTTGGGAGTTCCGGTCGCGGTGGTGAACATCCGTTTATTCTGGGGCATGGGATTCTGTGGGACGAAACGGACAAAGACATTGCCGTGGAGTTGATCCAGAACGTCCAAGCGCAGTTCCCGGAATTCAAACTCACCTGTTCGTTTGATCGCTCCTTTTACAGTCCACCGGTACGGAAGGAACTCGACCCAATATTAGAGACCACGGCGATGTCCGCGAAGGGGAAGTTGAGCCAGGCGGAGCAGGCGCGTCAGAATACCCCCGCGTACAAGGGACATTCGGCCGTGGAATCCTGCATGAACCATCTCAACCATCGGAGAATGAATATAGTACGAGAGATGAGTCAGGACGCGTTTGCGCGGGCCATTGCATGATCGGTGCTGGGGGCAAACCTCCACCGGTTGGGGACCCTCATTCAAGCACAGGAGCGGAAACGCCAGCGACTCCGACGTGCAGCGCAAGCAAAGCGCGAACTTCGGGAATTTTAAACGTGCTCACTTCGGTGAAGGAAAGAGGTACGTCCGCCCCAAACGAATGTACGATTTTGAATGCCGTTCATGCAACTTGTTCTCGATAAAACCACCAGGTTCACCGGAAATTGCGGACGGAATCCAAGTTTAGACGAACATCAAATGACTAGAGCCGCAAAAAAAAAAATCAAAAAAGCGGTATTTTCGGATGGACACTATTTAGATGGCGTATATTCAGTAGAGGAATCCTTTCCCTTGTTCTCCTGTCTAATTGATCCTATCAACGCATTTCGTTCATACTATCTATGCCGACTCCCTCTCCAACAGAGACCGTGGCGTTTGATCGCGGGGCCACACCATATTTTCATGGAAGAAGGCAAACCTTGGCCGATTTCAGCAAGCACCTGGATCGTGCAAAACAGATCGAATCCAGGGGGCACCCGGGGCAGGAAAAACCGCGCTATTGTACGAGCTTGGGAAGATCGCGGAGAAGCAGGACTGGAAGGTCGTCAAGATTAAGACGAGTGCCCTGTGGGATAGAGCCAAGATGTTGCGTGCGCTTGGCATAGGTAAATGGCCAGGGATCTCCCGAATCTCTATGAGTTTGCTGGAGATTCTTGAGACAGGAATCTCCTTCTCCAAACCTGCCCGCTCATCAACCAGTATGGACGCGGTGCATCGGAGTAAACGAAAAAATGAATGACTTATTCTTGTGATGGACGAAGCGCAGAAACCAGCATCTGCGAAGAATCAACCTGCGGACCGCCTTGAAGATGCCAAAGAGCTGCTTGAATCCATCCACAATGGGGAACTCAGCCGCCCCGTGATGCTCCTTGTAGCGGGATTGGGGCCGACGTTGGAAGCCTTTGAGACCTTGGGGATTTCCAGATTCGCAGAAGGGTGTGTCGTGGAGTTGGGCGCGTTAAGTAAGGAGGCCGAGCGTGCGGTGATCCAGGATTGGCTTGTCAAAGAAGGGGGTGCCAAGGGGGCTCCTGATGAGTGGATCCATGCGATTGTCCAAGAAACGCACGGGTGGCCCCGACATGTCCACTCCTATGCAAACCACGCTGCCGAGTACTTGAAAGAAAAAGGCGGACTCATGACACCGCAGGGACTGAAGATTGTCATGGAACTGGGAGAAGAGGGACGGAAGCAGTACTATAAACAGCGCGTAAGCAATTTTATGGGGATCAGCTTCAGTGCCTTATAACCTCTATTGCGAATACCCCATTTGAGGAGCCTATCTCCCGTCTTCAGATCGTATCTTCCCTGGCACAAACATATGGAAACGATCAAGCCAAAGATCTATTGAAAGACTTTATTGAAAAAGGGGCTCTTGGAGAAAAGCGGGAAAGGCCTATCCATCTCCATTCCCTCCATGCATACATGGTTAAACGAAAAATATGGGCTTGAAAGATTTGGATCCACCCATGGGACAAAAGCGCATCCTAATCCTATGAAGAACTTTGGTATAGAGCGTTGAAAAGTCCAGAGCTTGGATTTCCGTGCTACATCGTTACGTTGGGGCGTCTCTGGTACGCATGGTTGATCACGAGGCCAGATGGGTTTAATACGATTGTTATATCGGATGTAGTGAATCTGGGATTTGTTTCGCGGATGGCTTCATTCCATCTCCATGATATGTAGATAGCGTATATTCCGTAGAGGAACCCGTCCCTTGTTCTCCTGTCTAATTGGTCCTGCAAACAGCCTTTAGTACAAATCATGCCCTCCAATATTCCCCGTAGATCAAATATTGTCGCAGACCGAGGCCCCACGCCATATTTTCATGGGCGGGCGCAGATCCTGTATGATTTTAAATATCTCGTGAGGCGTGCGAAGGACACGGTGGAGGGTAGGACGACCTTTCTGATCCAAGGCGCACCCGGAGTGGGAAAGACGGCTCTGCTGGATCAATGTAAAAAATTGGCAAGTAGCAATGGATGGCATGTCGCAGAAATTAAGACAGGAGCACTCTGGGATAAAGGAAAGATGTTACGAACACTTGGTTTTGGAAAGCTGATGGGGATTGATAACGTCTCTTTGAGTCTATTGGAGGCTTTTACGGCAGAAATTTCCCTCTCTAAGCCAGCACGTTCAACGACTAGCCTCAACGTAGTTGAAAAACGGAAAAGAGAACCACTTCTTCTGGTTTTAGATGAAGCACAGAGGTTGTCAAACGCTAACGAACTCCCCAAAGCCCAGTTTGACGAGGCCGGCGACTTACTTGAAGCGATTCATAACGGGGAGTTAAATAAGCCGGTCATCCTGTTGGCGGCGGGACTGGGACCAACAGAAGAAGCCTTCAGATCGCTGGGGATTTCCAGATTCGCAGAAGGGTGTGTCGTGGAGTTGGGCGCGTTAAGTAAGGAGTCCGAGCGTGCGGTGATCCGGGACTGGCTTGTCAAAGAAGGGGGTGCCAAGGGGGCTCCTGCTTCGTGGATCCATGCGATTGCGCAACAGACACATAGGTGGCCCCGACATGTCCACTCCTATGCAAACCACGCTGCCGAGTACTTGAAAAAAAAGGCGGACTCATGACACCGCAGGGACTGAAGATTGTCATGGAACTGGGAGAAGAGGGACGGAAGCAGTACTATAAACAGCGCGTAAGCAATTTCCGTGGAGATCAGCTTCAATGCCTTATGAAATCAATGGGAGAGGCTGACAAGGGAAAAACGGTCAGATACAAGGTTATTATGTCTTCAATGGTGGATGAATATGGCAGGGAGGAAGCAAAAAACCTGTTTGATCTCTTTATTGAAAAGGGAATCCTTGAAGAGCACGAGGAAGGATACGCGATCTCTATTCCCTCCATGCAGACCTGGTTAAACGAAAAATATGGGCTTGAAAGAACTGAACCTACCCGTGAGACAAACGCGCGTCCCACTCCTATGAAGGACTTTGGTATGGAGCGCTGAGAAGTCCAGAGTTTGCATTTCAGGGTCAAATCTTCCGCTGGGGAGGCTGGGCTTCTCTTCTCGGTTATTCATCCCGGGTACGATCCAGTATTCAGGGGCTGAATTTTCAGAATCTGGGCATACCCCCCTAGACTGGGCTGCACTATTTTAACACACTCTGCCATTCCTGTCCCTTGACCGATTCTTCAACCCGCAACTGTGTGGTATCCTTTGGATGCTTAAATCCACCCACACAATCCATAAAATGAACTTTGCGATCTATATTTTTTTGCCATCCACACGGGCAAGTTTGAGATGACATCCGACTGTTTTTCTGCCGGGATATTAGGAACAGAACACTTCGATCATAGGATATGGAGCATCTGAATAGTGCGATTGCTGATCGTCATTTTCGTATCTTGGGGAGAGTGTATCGAGTATTGGGATGAAGTGATCATGTCCATCCGATATCCTGAAAAACAATCAATTCATTGGTCATGGAAAAACTTGTCATTCAAGGAGATCAACCGCTTCGTGGTACACTCCCAATAAGCGCATCTAAGAATGCGGCCTTGCCCCTGATGGCCGCTGCAATCCTGCCGCAAGGAGTGAGCCATCTAGATCATATTCCTCATCTGCGTGATATTACTACATTTTCCCATGTACTCCGAATTACGGGAGCATCAGTAGAGCGCAAAGGTCATGGACTAGAGATTGATGCGACCCGAATTGGATTTCCAGAAGCGCCATATGAATTGGTAAAGAAGATGCGTGCCTCTTTCTACATGTTGGGGGCACTGATTGGGCGCTGTCAGCAGGCAAGGGTTTCATTACCTGGTGGATGTGCTTGGGGGCCCCGCCCTGTTAATCTACATCTAGAAGGCTTGAAAGCACTGGGAGCAGAGATTGATTTGGATGAAGGATATGTTGTAGCACGTACTCCTAGTGGAGGCTTACCCGGGGGATCTTATCGGTTTGAACCCTCCAGTGTCGGCGCGACAGTCAACCTGCTTCTGGCAGCCAGCTTAGGGAGCGGTGGCAGTCGAATTGAAAATGCAGCGATTGAGCCAGATGTGGTCGTGTTCTGTGAAATGCTCCAGGCCATGGGAGCAAAAATAGAAGGAATTGGAACACGAACTATTGAGATCGAAGGAGTCTCCGAATTACAGGCCGTCCATTATAGTAATTGCCCTGACCGCATTGAGTTGGGGACCTTTATGATTGCGGCAGCAATCGCGGGAACACCCGGAGAATCTATCCGCCTGACCCATACCAGACCAGAGCATCTCGGAGAACCGTTTCTGGATGCATTTCAACGTACCGGAACTACCTATACCCTTGAAGATGATTCTGTCATTGTGACCCCACCCGAAACCCTAAAACCTGTATCCATCAGCACTGCAATTTACCCTGGATTCCCGACCGATTTACAGGCTCAGTGGACCGTACTTCTTGCATGTGCACGTGGGGTTGCAACCGTGACCGATCAAGTATATGGTGATCGATTCAATCATATCCCAGAATTGGCTCGTATGGGACTTGAAGCCTCTGTTCAAGGAAACCAGGTCACCGTTCATGGCGGAAGGCAGCTTACAGGTGCACGTGTTATGAGTACAGACCTCCGTGCAAGTGTGTCCCTCGTACTGGCTGGACTGGTCTCCAAAGGGACTACTCATGTCACCAGGATTTATCATTTAGACCGAGGATATGAGCATCTGGAATCCAAACTCACACAATGTGGAATGAATATAAGGCGAGAACAATACGACGAATTTGCTGCGCCGAATCAGGGCTGACGATGAACCGGATGCAAGCTATGCTGATGAATCGGTTGTGCTTCCAGATTATCCGACGGATGACGCTGTTTATAGGGACCGGTGACCGCAAGGGCCGTCTCATCTTCTTTGTAGAATTCATACAGTCGCTGTGCTTCCTGGAGTTCCTCTGTTCGATCAAGTGCTCCAAGCGTAAGCATCCTGTTATATAAACCTCCCAGATCCTCAGGGTCAATCATCAGCACACGATCAATCCATTCCAAAGCTATGTCGTAGCGTTCCATCAGATAATGCATCCGTCCAATCGCTAGTAATAGCACACGATCGTTCGGGTAAGCTTCATACACCTTCATCCATTCTGTTATTGCATTATCGTATTCGCCATAACCTCTGAGAACTTCACCACGAAAATACGTGGTCTTAAGATATTCCGGGTATCTATTTTCTGCTTCCTGAAGTTGCTCCTCCGCTGCATCCAGACTGCCTTCGGCAAGATGCACCCGTGCAAGATTGATCGGGCCTTCCGGGCTTTGCGGAGCAATCATTGAAACCTTACTGAATGCCTCTATTGCACCTCGCGTATCCCCTTCAAGAAAGAGTCCGATCCCATAATCATTCCATCGCTCCCATAAGGCATAGGTTGTATCTGTTCGGTCTCCCTCCGATCGCATAGCGGAAGCCATCAGAATGATCGGAATTCGAGGAACTTCGCCAGGTCCAAGTTCCCATTTACGCAGATCTACTTCTTTTCGCGCCAGAGAATCTGGCTGATCGGCTGCTACGCGGCCGCGAAATGTCCAATTATGAAAATACCACTTGAACTTGCGGTGATACAAACGCGCAGATAAGGTATGAATGGTTGTGGAAGATGGAACCTGAAAGCCATAATGGATCGTATGTGCTGTACCTGGCCCAATCATGTTGGCATAGACCGTCGCAATCCAGTCCTGAGCATTACGACGGTTAATTGGCTGACTGGCACGATCTACCTGAACTGCACCCCAAAAATGGGCGGTAGAATCGACCCTACCCGCCTCGTCCACGTTTCCAGAAATCAAAATTTCTCCTCCCATTGAATCCCTGGCAGAAAATTCAAGCCACATTTCATTGGAGTCATTCGTTCCCCCGGGAAGAAGATGTCCTACGCGCCGGTTCCGAACTACAACCGTAACCTTTACATCAGCTCCAGATCTTAGAGGGGGAACAGGATCCTCTGGACCGTAGAATCGTCCATCAATGACAATCGAAAAAATGTCAACCGAAGCGGACGACTGTAATGACTCTTGAACTTCCTGGACCTGCTCAGGATATTCTTTTAATGTCGGTATCGCTGTGTTCGCTGCTGCAAACGTATGGCTGCGGATAAATCCATCTACTCCTCCCTGATCATCAGAAGCGACCCGTGGCATATGACAATCAATGCAAGAAAGAGGTTCTTCCGGTAAATAAAACGAGCGAACCGTATTTCCACTGGTACCACTGCTTTGCCACGCATCATATTCATTCTGCCCCCGCTTCCAGCGATAGTTGTTTACTTCAGGAGGCAGTCCTACCTTATGGCATGTACCACAAAACTCCATCGTCTGATGGACCGGCTTCAACATGGCTTCTCTGTGCGGGCCGGGGTTTGCGCGTAGAAGGGTGTTGTGAACCCATTTGCGGGTATCATCGCTAGCCCTTGCAAATGGGTACTCATCTGGGGATGAGATCACATATCGACCATTACCTTTCACATCTCTCAGGGCCTCGATCGCATGACAAGAAAAACAAGTGATCCCTGCCTGCGATGTTGGGTGTTCAAAGTCCAAAATCTGCTCATCGGTTAACCGACCTGTAAATAGGACTAGCGGGTCATGACAGGAAGCACACCAGCGAGCGGGGTCATTACCACCCCGTTCAATTAAGGCTTCAATACTCTTCTGGTAATAGGGATTATTGAATGAAGAGAACCGGTGAACGGATGCCTCCCATTGCGCTACGACATCTGGATGGCATCCCGCTTGGGCACAAGACTCTGATCTGCCTAAATCTTCATCACTAAGGTACTCCTCGTGTGCTAGAATTGCCTGAGACGCGGCCAAGGGGGTTTCTTTCATCTCCTCCACATAAATTGTTCCCCTGTCCTGTAACCATGGTACAAGCCCAACCAGAAACGTCACGGCAAGTCCACTCATTAGTGTCAGTGACAAGGGATGATTCCATGCATGTGCTCCACCAGAACGAAATGCCTGCCCCCATTCAAGAAACTGGTATCGAATCCCCTCTTTCAGAGAGACGTGGACTACAAACCCGATCATTGATGTGGCAACACAAATCACATGTAGGACCAAAAGAATACTGTTTCCCCATGTAGAACCAAGAAATACCAGGCCGAATCCTGTGGATAGTAACGTGATCAGTGACGTCCCTGTAACCGTTCCAGCCAGGGTTGCTTTCCAGTTGCTACGTAATGGCATCCTTGACAGATGCAGTACCAGAAAGATGGCTGCAGGAAGGACAAACAGAGTACCCAATCCAATGTGGAGGAGCACATTGGTCATGTAGAGTAGTGCCGTCGAACCTTCTACCAGATACAAGAACAGACTATTGACCAGTAATACCGCAAACCCACCCAGTAGCACGGCAACCAATCGTCGCTGACGCTTAGGCAATCGTATGTAGCGGGCACGCAGACGCGTCATTCACTAATAGATTGATTCTGGCCATCTCAATTGCACCCCTTGATCCGCCAGAAAACTCTGAAACTCACTCAAGTGATGTGCACGTACTCCTCTTGGAGTTGTTGATTTTGCAATACACCAAGCAGCGAGTGCACCCGCTGATTCGCCGATATTCCATTCGACTGGATGCAACCGATAGCAACCACCCGTTATATGGGTAACTCCAATATTTTTAGCCGCAGGTAACAGGTTTTCCATCCGGACAGGGATCAATGCTCCCAAGGGGATCTCGAACGGCAATGAGGCAACATCAATATAGTTATCTCCCCCCGTAGATGGATGTAAATCTATGCGATAGCTTCCCACTCCAACAGAGTCATCAAAATGCTCGGATCGATTCGTTCCTGCTCTGGCTTCTTCTCCAACATGATGTTCGGTAACGGTAAACTCGGATTGAATCCGCCTGGACTCCCGTAAATAAGGTGCTTTGGCAAGACCATCCAGCGTTCCCATGACATCACCACGTAATCTGAGACCAGGCCATCCTTGTCCACCATCTTCTCGTGGAACTTCAGTTTGTAGCCAGTAGAAGAGCGACAGACTCACGTCACGAGCCGCCTGTCGATGAAACTCACTATCAGAGTTACCAAATAGATTGCCATTGATATAGTCATTCTGAGGCCAATTGACTAAAGAAATTCCCCCAGAATATGTCCCTGGAGTAAACAGTGCCGGATCAATTAATCTTCGGTAAACCCACAAATTGAAGTGTTCCGTGACCGCCCCCGGTCTTGGGTCAAATGATGCAGTTCTTGGCTCTAGGGTTATGGGATGACTGTATGTCAGGCTTAAGAGCTTACCCGGCCATGATGGCTCAATTGGAGGAACGTAATCCCGCCAATATTCATACGATTCAGGCCTCGCAATTGTATGATCCTCATCTGGACGATAATCCATTGCAAAACACCATGTAGGTGCTTGCATATTCTGAGGTCCGGGACGAGGAGATGCATGCAGCTCCCCCGTGTCTGCCTCCGCACCCATGACATATTCGGTCTTTGAAAGATCCAGAAGCAATCCATCCTCAGTTGCGTCAATAAAGTACTTTGCACGGATTACACCCCGCATGGGAGACACATGAACCGCTTGGATTTTGTCACCTTGAACTTCCGCGAAGGTTGGCTGGGTATTCAACAATATTTGGAGTTGACCGCTACTGAGGTAAGGGGCAAACCAATCATTGAGGATTGCAAGAGCTGCACGAGGTTCATGACAGAGTCTTGAAACACCACATGTACCCGGGTTCAGCCGCTCTTCTTCGGACGGAATGAGCGGGTAAAGCCTTTGGTAATACTGACGAATTTCCTTCCTGAAAGCCAAGTAGCTGGCGGTAGCCCCATGCTCTTCAATCCACTGATGCTCATCAGGTGGGACGCCCTGCTGCGTAAACTGCCCTCCAATCCAATCGGTCTCCTCGGTGAGGATCACTTTTTGATTCATTTTTAGTGCTGCCAGTGCAGCAGCACACCCTCCTGTCCCCCCTCCTATGATCGCGATATCCGCATCCCATTCACGACCGAACTGGGATAACGCCAAGATCCCTCCACTAGAAAGTTGTAAAAAAGATCGTCTCGAGAACATCACTTAATCTGAAATTTTTGGTGCCTGAAAATGAGTCAGGTTATCATAGGATCGAATCATTTTATGTATGCTATTGAACGCGTAACGTGGTGTATACCCGCATGTCCTATATACTGGTCATTTTCTGATGTCCACCCTTTAGTCGTGATCCTAAACGTACGTTTATTCACACTCTTTGTCTCGCTTACGATCCTGAATTTTCTACCTATGATGTCATACATAGTGATCTGAATTTTACCAGACTGATTCGGTGTAATTGGGCTTGAATTCCATATGATAAAAGGATTTGAAAAATTTTTCATCTCCAGTTACCTTTTCGAAGTTCTCTGACCGTGAGTTAGTATGCGTAGGAATGGCATCTGTCAATTGGATCGTACTGGAAAGTATCAGATCAGGTAGTATATCGTTACCGTGGTACTTCGAAACTGGCTCATTGGTATGAACGTGCATGGGCAAAGAATTTACCTCATTCAATACATTTCCATCTTTATACTACTACTGGCAATTCCTGGCGAGGAAACCAGAAACGCAAAAATGATGCCTCCTCCGTTCTCCATATCCATGTAATCAGGCAGTTTTGTGATGCATACGTAAAAGTGTTACAATTGATCAATTCTACATTCGATCACAGGTCGATAAAGTTGAGATGATTGCTATCCAGAAATGCTCTCCCAGTGGGAGTACCAATATGATGGAGATCGTTATTGAATAGATCGAGATATTCTAGGCCGTTTTGCATGGAGAAGAAACGTCTCCTGCCAACTGGTTACTCCTCAAGTGGATGTCCACTCGTCTCTGGTGATCATAGATCATTTCAAGTGTCCCTGAGAAGTTTTTTTTCAGTGCAAATTTTCGTTTTGTAATGGAATTTGTGCATCGCAGGAAAACATGGTTCCTCACGTACCTGATCTTTCATAGCACACAAAAAGTAACACGAATATGTATCAAATAATGGTCAATCTGATACAGGAACTTACTTGTTCTGGAGCCGAATCGCTAATTCTGTCAGCCATTTCCGATTATGTTTGAACGAAGTTGACGGCATCTCTGTTGGCCAAGAATAAAAGACCGGGATTTTGAATTTTGGAAGAGTCTGAGCCAGAAAATGTGTCAGACCATCAAAATCTGAACACCCACGAATAAAAGCTACCGGGCGTTGACCAAATCTGGGGTCAGGAACCGGTACTACGATAGATTCCTGAACTTCGGAGAACGTGTTTAATACCTGTTCGATCTCTTCTGGGCTAATATTTTCACCTCCTGAAATAAACATGTTATCCTTGCGTCCCAAAACATACAATTGCCCCGTCGAGTCCAGTTTACCCAAATCTCCGGTATGGAGCCAGCCGTCATGATCTATGACGCTTTGCACATCGTTGCCATGCAGGTATCCTAAACATACCGCCGGGCTACGGATCAGAATTTCGTCATCTTTGGCAATTCGAAGTTCATGCCCATGAAGGACATGTCCTGAGGAATTGTAAGGAAATTTCTTGCCACTAAGGGTCACCATTGAGCTTGTTTCGGTCATGCCATATGTGGTTCGAAGTGGCCAGCCCCTTCTTATACCCTGATCCAGAACATGAGCAGGTGTAGGGCCACCTCCCACAATGACAGCCCGCAGGTTTTCAGGTGGTGGCTGATCTATCACCTGCATGAGCTGGGCTGCAACCATGGATACATGAGTGATACGATGACTATGCAGTGCTTCCATAAGCGATATTTCTGGATCAGCAATTATAATTTTTGCCCCCGACATTAAGCATCGGAAGACGATACTCATCCCAGATACATGCCAAAGGGGAAGATTAAGCAGCCACCGATTACTCTCCCCCAAGTTCAGCTCCAAACATGCGTTCTTGGCACTGAAAATATGATTGTCTAGAGTGTGCGCCACAGCCTTAGGCCCTCTCAGGGAACCTGAAGTGTACAGTATTGTGGTAATCTTACCAGAACCGACGCGAATCTTCGAGTAATCTACAGGATTCGTATCGTAAGAATCTGGATTAATTTGATTGGTCCTGAGATCTCTTCTTGTCGTTACGACCTTCTCAATGCCTAATTGCTCTAATGCCTGATCTATGGAGGCACTTGGCCACTGCGTACTTAACATGCATACCGGCACCTCAGTTTGAATGCATTCCATAACAATCCCAATTGTTTGCCAATTGGATTCAAGGCAAACCCCTATACCAGAGAGGGAGTCAGGAATCATTCATCACGGGTAGATAATACGGGGATTCAGATTTGATGAGCCGACTTGGATTAATGGGGAGCATGCAGAACGCATATTGCATCCTATGGAAGACAGTCAAATTATAAATCGTATCGCATAAAATCGCTGAAATCAAGAGCGTAATCAAATAAGAGTACTCAGATACAAGCCATCAGTCACTCAAAGACTGTTCATTCTTAGGTGGGGTTAGCCGTACTCAAACTTTTTCTCTTCAATCATCCCACCCTTTTCGTGATGTCGATAAAGATTCGCACTCAATCGGCCCTCTTTGCGCCGACCATCCTACCGGAATCAACATGTTCTATAATTGTGGTGTACGGGTACATAGTTCGGGTAAATACCGTCCATGAATCCATATCTTCCTTTTGCCTGAGAAAAACCTCCGGCAACCATTCTATAGATTTGACTGAATCAAGATAGTATACCCACCAAACAGATTTGTCACTGAGTGTGATTTTTTTTCACCCTTTTCGATTTTTTCAATACGGAGTTTCATAGCATTGGGGTCTCTATGGCGTGTGTGAATAAGTAAAATACCCCAAAAATCTTAAGATGTTCAATTGATTTGTGAAAAACCTAGAGAGATGGATTGGGGATCTATACATTGTGGACATGAAACGACAGGAACGCTTTCTCTCCCTTGAAAAATAGTTCTGTAGATCAGGAAATCTGACGACCGTCCTACTATACCAGAGATTGAGTTGACTTGGCCTCCGAGATAGTTAATTCCGTATCTTACCATATCTATATCATCATTTAGGAGTGCAAATAACTATGACTAATATCAACATTATTCTTGCTAACGTAGAGGCCGGTAAACTTACTCTGCCAAGTTTCCAGAGAGGATATGTCTGGGGGCGAAAACAAGTGAGGAATCTGTTTGATTCACTTTATCGGGGACATCCGGTGGGAAGTCTTTTGACTTGGCTTACCAAGCAAGATGGTGATGGTGCTATGACAGAACTATTGCTTGATGGCCAGCAGCGTGTAACCTCCCTCTATGGAGTGATCAAAGGAGCTTCACCCGAATTCTTCAATGGTAACGATCGGGCTTTCAAAGACCTTTACTTTCATGCTACTGAAGAGAGCTTTGAATTTTATCAGCCAATCAAGATGAAAGGGGATCTACTTTGGTTTGATGTAACCAAGGTAATGCAAGCCGAAGCAAATGGTATAGATATAGACACGCTAATCAATGAACAATTCGGAGATCATCCCCAATTTCAAGACATGAAATTGCGAATGCAAGTAATGAATAATTTAATGAGATTGGTCGGTTTGTCTCGCAAAAATTTCCATGTTGAGCAGATCTCCGATGACCATAAACCAAATGACGAGGTTGTGGACATATTCAATCGCTTGAACAGTGCTGGTACCAGGCTATCAAAAGGAGATCTAGCCCTTGCAAAAATTGCCGCCAAATGGCCCGCTGTACGTGATACCATGAGGGAGCATATTCAATACTGGAACGACCAAGGCTTCGATTTTACAATGGATTGGCTTCTCAGGTGCGTAAATGCCGTCATTTATGGAGAAGCACTTTTTACGCACCTGCACAATACCTCCCGTAAAGAATTTGAAAATGGACTTGAAAGGACCGTAAAGCATGTGAATAAGGTTTTGAATAAAATCTCAAATGACCTGGGACTTGATCATACCCGCGTGCTATTTGCCAAATTTGTAATTCCTGTACTAGTTCGACATTTAGAATTGCATAAGCATCAAAAAATACTGGATGCTGATGAATGGAATCTAATGCTCTATTGGTTTCTACAGGCAGGAATACATGGACGCTTTTCCGGAACTACGGAATCGAAAATTAGGCATGATTTACGTTTAGTAGACGGAACATTGGACGGTATAAAGCGGCTCATTGCAGAGATCGGAGTCACATGGGGACGATCTCGAATTTTAGCTTCCGATTTTGATTCTTGGTCTATTGGAGCTCGTACCTATCCCATACTTTACTGGTTGACTCGAAAGGAGGGGACTAGAAATTTTTGTGATGGCATAGAGCTCAAAGCCCATATGCTAGGTAAGGATTCCCAGTTGCAAGTGCATCATATCTTCCCAAAGGCCAGGCTTTATAAGGCGGGTTACGCAAGGCCTCAGGTTAACGCTCTGGGAAATTTCTGCTTCCTCACCGCAGAGTGTAATCAATGGCTCGGTGTAGCATTTCCCGGGCAATCATCTCCAGAGCTTGCCGATAATAGTAAAGATCCTGACCTTCGGCAGATTGCCAAAGCCGGATACTTTCCTTGGGTCAAGGAAAAACATCCTGGAGCATTAGAATCCCAATGGATTCCAATGGATAAGAAATTATGGAAAATTGAGAATTACCTTGATTTCCTGGATGCTAGGCGTCAACTTTTAGCTGATGCAACAAACAGGTATTTGAAAAACTTAAATCCGGGACATGCCGAGAGAGAGGATGTTGATGGGCCCGTGAGTCAAGTGGTTATACCTGTCAAACCTCATTCTCATGTTTCTAGTGCTGATGAAGAGCATGAGTTGAGCGAATTACAGAACTGGATCATATCAAAGGAACTTCCGAGAGGAGAATTTGGCTACGAATTAGAGTCATCATCCGGCATAGGAGGCGGAACTATCATTGACCTGGCTTGGCCAAAAGGATTACCCGAAGACCTTGGTGCTTCCGTGGCCGTTCTACTCAACGAATCTGCAGAAACTTATCAAACGGTCAGTCAAGCAGGATATAAATGTTTTACTGATATTCAATCTTTCAAGCGGTATATGAATAAAGAAATAGCCGGAGAATAAATCAAAGGGTAAAAGCCCCAAATACTAGACAGCAAAGGTTCAGTGAGTAGACAAATTAGTACCTACATCAATTAACGACTGAATGTACATCGTCGATGCGGTCAGTATCTATCGGTACCAATTGCCATTGATACATCCTATCATATGGAAGAATCGATCTTATTCGTATCGGAATGGACTTTTGATTTGTTTCCAGAGTGGGAATAACGAAGGCTGGGGAGATATTGCTCCACTACCGGGATTCAGTAAGGAATCATCCTCCGAAGTACAATCTCAAGCAATTGCTCTCGCAAAATCAGTCCTGAAGACTCCGATAGAATCTCTCAGTCTTGGAACCTATAACCTCTCCCCTTCTGTCCGATTTGGATTTAACCTCGCCCAATCTAATCTCAATGCAGCAATTGAAAATCAATCAGATGCAGAACTGGCACCAATCGCATGCTGTAAGCTATTGGGTCCACAAAATCAGAACAATCCTGAACTCAGAACGAGACTCCATGGCTATCAAGCAGTCAAGATCAAAGTTGGAAGACAGGCACTGGACAAAGATCTTGAATTCGTACATTCGGTTTGCCGTGAAAATCCTGATATAAATGTCCGCATTGATGCAAACCGGGCATGGACCTTGCAGATTGCTCAAGCATTTCTTGATGCCACACGGAATTTGACACTTGACTATATCGAGGAGCCGCTAAAAGATCAAACGAACCTTTTGGAGTTTGTTCGGTCCAGTCATACTCCTCTAGCACTGGATGAAACTCTCCGTGAACCTGGTGCAAAACAGTACCGTAAATTTGCCGATGTTTATGTCCTCAAACCCACCCTCTCAGGAGGAATAACTGGAACCCGCAAAAGGATTAAACAGGCGCAGGATAATGGTATTCGATGCATTATCAGTTCTTCTTATGAATCTGGTATCGGAATGCTGGGGCTGATCGAATTAGCAAGAACCATTCCCGGGGAAATACATGGCCTAGATACCTACGACCTATTTGAGCGTGATGTACTCCTTGATCCACTTCCGTTGAGTTACCCTGTATTAAAGACGGATAGACCTTTGATTCGGAAATCCGACTTGGATCTATCTCTGATGGAAGAGATCTTTTCTCTCCATTCATCTTAACGTAGAACCCACTGAACAAACAAGCTAGAACTATGAATAAACACAGGTTCTATCACGAATCGTGTGGATAGAGATCCAGACCGCCACAAAAGAAGAGAATAGCAACTCTGAAATTTTCAAAGGTTCTATATCCTCTACCCATGGTTTTGATCTCTTGAATTTTTCCATTAATCCTCTCTGCTTTTGCATTGGACTGACGGTTCCATAATGCGTTGCAGACGCCATCAAAGTGATTCTTACACATGTCTGCAACTTTCATGACTTCTTTGACACCAGCCTCGTTCACCTCGTCAAGCCATAAGTTGAGATACGCTTTCGCTTCTTTTAACGATGCACATTCAAAGATGGCTTTGAAATCTTCCCGTAACCGCCAAGCGACACTCACATTGAGGTTGGATTCCTTCACCACTTGGAAGATGTCTTCCTGTTTTTCCGTACGATTGTTTTCGTTTTTCAACAGTGCATATCGGCTCCCTTTGAGTTCTGGATGCTGTTTGACTTCCCGCCTTCTTACTTGATTGATGGCTTGATTGAGATACTGGATTAAATGAAACCGATCGTGAATCATGAGGGCATGGGGGAACACCTTTGCAACCGCTCCAATGAAGGCCTTCCACATATCCGTAGATATCGTCTCTATCTGATCCTTGATTTGCCCTAAAAGGCATTCTAAGAGTTCTATCGTGCCTTTTTTCGTCCGTCCCGGTCCAATATCAATGACCACTCCACGATCCGAATCACTCACAATCGTTGCATAGGTATGTCCGCGCTTGAGAGCCTTTTCATCAATACTGATATGGTGAATTCCTGCCAGAGATCTGCGTGACTCTCCGCGTTCAACAGCACGGTGCATAATACGATGGAGCTGGTTAAATCCGCACCGAAGAAGATCTGCTGTTTTGGTCTGATTCTTAGTTGCTTTCAGCAGACGAATGGCAAAACATTCAAAAGCATAGGTGACTCGACTGGATGGAGCCGCCCAGGGAATGGTGACCGTCTTTGGACCATTAGGAGTCAGTACACGGGGAATCCTACAGTGAAGAAAACACTTGAAATGAAAGAGATCCAGATGGCGCCATTGACGCTTCTTACGATGATCATACAAGGTACCAGACTCACCCGTATCTGGGCATACAAGATCCTTCCCCGAATGAGAAATATAAAGATCCACTCGCCCCTTCTTCACATTGGTTTCCACATGATCAATACTCCAGCAAGAATCTAAATCTAACCACTGATGCATTGAATTTTTTAAATAAGTATCAAGCATGAAAAATAATTTTGGTGAAACCAAAATTAATCAATTCCATACAAATGGTGATAGAACCTAAACACATTGTTCTGACTACAAAATCTTGTTGAGATGTTTCAAATCGACAAAGCTTCAAATACAATCCTCCCCCTACAGGCTAAACGCTTCGCTGAAATGGGATTTAAAGAAAGAGTACATCTCCAGGAATGGCTGGCTCATGAATCTAATGCATTGGGCGAAGAGCTCCTAATCATTCAGAAAGAATTTGATGGCTTTACGGGAACCAAAGAAAGATTGGACCTGCTAGCATTAGATAAAAACGGGAACTTAGTCATTATTGAAAACAAGCTTGATCACAGTGGCAGGGATGTGGTGTGGCAGGCACTCAAGTATGCATCTTATTGCGCTAACTTAACAAGATCTCAAATTGTTAAGATCTTCCAACAGTACTTGCGAGAAGACCATAATGCTGAGGATTTAATCTGTGAGTTCTTGGAGGCAAATGACATCAATGAAGTGAAGTTAAATATGGAGAATAGCCAGCGAGTGATGCTTGTGTCAGCTAATTTTCCAAAAGAAGTGACAAACACGGCATTATGGCTACTGGGGCAAGGGATCCCTATACAATGTTTTAAGACGACACTTTATGTCTTTGGCCAAGAATTTTTACTTCAAATAGATCAGATTATACCCACGCCCGAAGCGGAAGAATTTATGATTGGCATGAATGCCAAAAAAGATGAAGAAAAATCTACCGAGGCGATACTCAAAGAGAGGGAGAAGCTAAATCGGAGTTTCTGGGAAATGACCTTAGAATCATTTGAAAAATCTGACTGCTCACTTTATAACAATGTCAGCCCAGGCAAAAATTCTTGGCTGGGCGCCGGCGCAGGCGTTTCTTGGTGCTCCTTCACTCTCATATTTATCCTCAAGGAGATTAGAATAGAACTTTCGCTCGAAAACGATCGAGAAAAAAATAAATTCCTTTTTGGCGAGCTTGAAAAAAAGAAGGAGGAAATTGAAAAAATCTTTGGCGGAAAACTTGTTTGGGACCGCTTGGAGCAAAAGAAATCGTCAAGAATCTATTACCGTAAGCCTTTTGATAGCGGGAATCACGATGAATGGCCGGCGATGATTGAATGGCTCGTCTCAAAGATGACTCTTTTTGAAAAGGCTTTAAGGAAACCTCTCTCAGACGCAGCCAAACTACTTCGAAATTGAAGTAATCTGAGTGAAGATATTTATACCCTTCGGGTTGTGCAACCATGTGTACGATCTGCTTTCTCCTCTGTATAGCAGTTTCATTTTTCTGAAACCCTCTAGACGTTTTTGGTAAGAACATCAATGGTTACTTGCTCGCTCTCTTCTTCATCACCGAGTTGCCTCAACAGCATAATATCGAGGGGTGAATCGGCGTAAAAGAGGTCGAATGCCTGTACATGCACCGTAACTGGTCCATTTTTCGGTGCGAATGATTTTCCATCCAGCTTCCTCCAAAAGCCAATCAAACTGCCAATCCTCAAATTCATGGAAATGCCGATCCCATGGATCAGACGGGTTAAAATAGGCGGATGTAAACCATAAACGAAGAGGTACCGTAGCAATCAATTTGGGAGCCTGAATTGCACGCAGAACATTGTAGGGGGAAATCAAATGCTCGAGAATCTCAAACGCGGTTACCAAATCTGCCTTCTCTCCAAGAGGAACATGAATCTGTTCCAGATCCCCTTCCGTATTTGTAACCTCGTATCCTGCATGTTGCATTCTCTTGCCGAGTTCATTTGGAGTACCCAAGTCAAGAATTCTGGCCGGCGGAGCAGATGCAACATGTAAAAATTTCAGTGTATTGCTAAAGCGCCTCTCCAGCGTTTTGTTTAAATGGTTTGCCATGATGGCTCTTCAGCTTTTTCTGTGAGAAATTGATTTTTTTCAGATTCTGGGGCTCAAATCCAGTCCGCCCAAATGAACGTAAATTGCGTCTATGAATCGGTCTTTGTTCCGGAATCCACGTGCACGAACCTTGATGGTTTTGATCCGGCTGTTGATGCGTTCGGCAGGGCCATTACTCACCTTCAGAACGATCGCATTGAGGATTCCATATAAGTGATTTTGTATCAGTTTAGCTGCTTTTTTCATCGGTTCAAGTCGGCAGCGCATGGCCCAGCTCAACCATTTCATCCAGTACTTGCGTGCCCAACCCCGGGTTTTATAATGCCATAGATTTCGAGCCGTTTCCTTGATCGCCCAGGCTCGGGCCGTTCGTAGGGTACTGGTGCGGAGCGCATGGAATGCCTTCTTCTGCTTCATGGACATGTTGGGAGGACTTTTGAGCCACATGTATTTACTTCCCGTCAGCATCTCATTCCCACTCTTGCGGAGTTCTTTGTGCTCCTGTCGCCGCACCTTATCGACCCCATCTCCCAGGTGCTTGGAGACATGGAACCGGTCAAAACAGATCTTCTCGTCAGCATGGGGAAGGCAGGCATGGGTTGCATGAATATACGCCGGCCACATATCCATACTTACACTCCGAATTCCCTGCAACTGAGCCGGCGATAATTGCTGATACCAACCCACAAGAGTGCCTTTTTCCCGTCCAAGTCCCACATACAGCACCTTCCCCGTATCTGCATTGGACACAACCGTCAGGTACTTGTGCCCCCTTCGGTACGCGACCTCATCCACACAAATGTTGGCAACCACCTCCTCCTTTCTTCGAGCCTTCCCCCGTTCCACCGCACGCCGTTGGATCCCGGCAATGCCCTTCCAGCCGATTCCCAACTGGCGGGAAATCGCCAAAAGACTTGCCTCCTTGGCCCATCCGATCACGTACTCCTCAAAGTCATGGGTGTAGCGGGAACTTGCGTCGGCCCAGGGAACCCGGACCGTCTTCACTCCATGCTCCAGACATTGAATCCGTGCAACCAGAATCGTTTGATATGTACACGTATCCAGGTGGCGCCATTGCCGCTCCGTACGCAGATCATAAAAGGAACCTACCTTGCCACACTCCGGACAGGTCAACGAAGACGGATCGGTACAGGTCAACGTTACCGTCCTTCGTTGGGCTTGATCATCGTAGGTGTCTTCTAAAATCTCCCAAGGTGCCTGGAGACCTAGGCTTTTCTCAACGGAGGAGGTGTTTGGCATGTGATTCTTTAAATTCAGGTAAATAATAAAATTCGAAAGTCCCTAAATTTATGAGTTAATTCACAATAAAGGGCGAAGACCCTGCCATGATAATCCGCTTATATGATTTTCCTCACAGAATTTCTAACGATACAAGCCTTCCTACCAAAATAACGCAAAAATTATACTGTGCCCAACCAGTAAAAATGCTGTTTGTCCAAGAAGTGGATTCAGATCAGTAGAATCCTTGATCGTAATTAGCTTGTGCAGAATACTCATGGCTGGAATTAAAATTAAAGCAGTCAGTCCTACCCATACATGATCACCTGTGGTACGAACTAATTCGAGCGGCAGTAAGGCTGCAATGACCACACAACCCAGCCATAGACCAATGCCGAATTTGCGCCCAAGTTGAACTACCAACGTTTTCTTGTTTGCTTTTCGATCTTCTTCTATATCACGAATATTATTGACCGTCAAGATAGCTACAGATAGTAAGCCAGGCGCAAGACCAGCAATGATCACACCGGACGTAATTTCAAGAGTCTGAACATAATAAGTCCCTCCAACAGCTATCGGGCCAAAAAAAATCAGAACGAATAGATCTCCCAAGCCTTTGTAGCCATATGGCCACGGGCCGGCCGTATAAAGTATCCCGGCCAAAATTGATGCAAATCCAATGAGAAGAACTACCCAACCTCCCCGATAAATCAAAACTATTCCGAGAGCTGTTGCAAGACTGAATACGACAATGATTGCGCTCTTCACGTGATGGGGAGCGATTAATCCGGCCTGGGTAACGCGTACAGGACCTTTTCGTTTTTCCGTATCTGCACCATGCACAAAATCAGCATAATCATTGCAGAAATTTGTTCCGATTGTAATGAGAAGTGCACACGTCACCGTAATCACGGCAACAAAGAAATTGAAGCTGCCCTCGTCCCAAGCCATTGCAGATCCCACAAGAACAGGAGCGATTGCGACCGGAAGTGTCTTGGGGCGAGATGCTAAAACCCAATTACGAACCGGGCTCCTACTCATGGCCTATATCCGTCCTTATCAAAGTTCGGTGGGCGCTTATTCAGGTATGCATTCTTCCCCTCCTGTCCCTCCTCTGTCATATAAAACAACATCGTTGCATGTCCAGCTAACTCCTGCAAACCTGCCTGCCCGTCACAATCGGCATTAAATCCAGCCTTCAGCATTCGAATGGCAATATTCGAATTCATAAGAATTTCTCTACACCATTGTACCGTCGTACGCTCCAGGTCATCTAATTTTACTACCGTATTGACGAGCCCCATGTCCAAAGCTTCCGAGGCATTGTAAGGGCGGCATAAAAACCAAATCTCTCTGGCTTTTTTCTGCCCTACGTGACGAGCAAGATAACTTGCCCCATAACCTCCATCAAATGAGCCAACCTTGGGCCCCGTCTGCATGAACTTGGCATTATCTGCAGCAATCGTAAGATCACAGATGACATGTAGCACATGCCCCCCTCCCACGGCCCATCCTGCAACCATCGCAATCACAGGCTTGGGACAAGTTCGAATTTGCCTCTGTAGATCAAGAACATTCAACCGTTGCGTTCCCGAGCCTTCTTCTGTATATCCATGATCTCCCCGAATGCGCTGATCCCCACCAGAGCAAAACGCCTCCGGCCCCTTTCCGGTAAGAATAATCACTCCAATAGATGCATCGTCACGTGCCTTTGTAAACGCATCCTGCATTTCTGCCACAGTCAGAGGACGAAACGCATTCCGAACCTCTGGGCGATTAATGGTCACTTTTGCAATCCCTGCCGTTTCCGTATCTGGGATTCCTTTCTCATACAGAATATCTGTATATGTGCCGCAACGTTCCCATTCTATTGAGCCTTCCACAGAAGGTCGATAAGTAAAGTGGTGCTTTTTTTTTGACATAATCGTATTCGATAATTCTATATTGTATTCTGAACTGCTTCGCTGACAAGGCGGTAAAGAGTATGATGTAACTCTGCATTTTGTGTCCGATCCGTTTGCACTTCAATCAGATGTGGACCTGATGAAGATGCTGCAGATTGCCAGACTTCTCGAAATTTCTCACAAGAGTTCACGGAGGAATATGGAATTTTAAATTGTGCAGCAGCCCATTGAAAATCCATACCATGAGGGGTTCCTAAAACTTTTTCAAACGGTTCATCCCCCAGAGCAATTGGAAGCATGTGAAATATACCACCTCCATTATTGTTGACCACAACGATAATCACATTGCGATATCTCAGGAGATTCAATGAATTCACGTCATGCAGCATAGCCAAATCTCCTAATAGCACGGTCCCATAACCAGGCTGTGCTTCCGAAATTCCTGCCGCCGTGGCAAGAGTCCCATCAATCCCACTCGCACCACGATTCGCAAAAACACGTGGACCACTTTTATTCCGCCGAAAAAATGCCTGCAAATCTCTAATTGGCATGCTGCTGGCACCGAACAGCCAATTCGTACTGTCAAGTAGATCGGATAATGCCCATGCTAGAAATGGCTCAGAGAGATCCTTCTGCAGCGCATTCGAAAGTATATTCCAAGCCTCGGCATCTGCGCGCATCCAGGCATCTCGCCATACTGTGTCAGATGAGATTACAGATATACTATTTAACAATCCATCACAAAAATCAGGGATTGCAGATTGGACACGATCGGTTACGGTATGACATGGATCAATCCTGTTCTTGGATGGCGAAATTGCCACATACGTTTTCGAGGGCGTACTGGCCAAAAATTTCTGTAGCTCTTTGGATACCAATGAACCTCCAAAGTGCAGAATCAGATCGGGTTGATGCCTCTGTATAAATGGTTTGCTTCGTACAATCAAATCAAAAAAACTCACCGAACTCTCTGTGGCAGAGATCGGAGCGCAAATATCTGCCATTAGAGGCCAGCCAAAATGATTCGCCAACTTACTGATCGCTTCTGCCTCCTCAACGGTTTGCAATCTTCCTGACACGACTAAGCCGCGCTGGGCACTGGAGATTTTTCGCAACAACTTATCCCTCAGAGTAACCGCAGATATCGTTTTTGCTTGGTAGAATGTTCTCGGATCCCCCTCTGTTTGCCATGGAATAGCCGGCATCGAACGATCTTTGTCATTCTTTTCTAATAATGGCTCCCGGAACATACAATTCAAATGTACCGGGCCGCTAGTCGCCATATTTACAGCATGATCCACGGTTGTACGGATAAATGAATCGTCCTTTTCCGTAGCGGGGGCAGGCAAATCTATAAACCACCTCGCATAACGTCCGAAAATATGAACTTGATCAATCGTTTGATTGGCACCGGTATCACGAAGTTCTGGAGGACGGTCTGCTGTGAGACAAATCAGTGGGACCTCATCCATTGAAGATTCTATTACGGCCGGGAAACCATTCGCTACAGCTGTCCCTGAGGTTGTGATCCAAACACACGGCTTGCGTGTTGCCCGACCATATCCCAATGCATAAAATGCACTGCCGCGTTCGTCAAAATGCACGGTTACCTGAGCATCTGGATGACTAGCAGCAGCTAGAGCAAGAGAAGCACTCCGAAACCCTGAAGCAACAACAAATTGATTAACCCCACAACGTACTAGCTCCCCGATAATAAGGCGTGCTCGTTCAGCATTGACTTGGTTCATGCGAACTGAATCTTTGATTGAACGACCGAATCATATAATCCTAGTACCCGTGCCAAATCCCCAATCTTGTGCCCAATTTCATGCCATTCCTCCAAAGGAGTTGATCCGCGAACAATACCAGCACCGGAATAAAGCCGAATCATTGACTTGGATATGAGTGCTGAACGTATCGCAACCGCAAACTCTGCTTCATTGACCCCTAACCAACCTACTGGCCCTGCATACCACCCTCGATCAAAGGGCTCCTTCCGCCGAATCAGATCTAAAGCCTGCGCCGATGGATATCCTCCTACTGCAGGGGACGGATGTAATGCTTCCAGTACATCTAAGCTGGTATACTCCTGATGAATGATGGCACGCAAACGGGAAACCAGATGAATCTCCGAGGTCAGTCGCATTATGGAGGGCATCGTGTCCATCGTAACATACGCTGCTAATGAAGTAATCTCTTCCTGTAGACTGATTCGAACAAATTCATGCTCTCGTTGCTCTTTTGCACTTCCGTACAACTCTTCAATCATATTTGCATCATCCAATTCCGATGATCCACGTGGACGGGTTCCTGCTACCGCTTCACTCTCGATAGACCGCCCCTCACGCCTGAATAATCGCTCCGGTGAAGCACCCAAGAATGCTTCTCCAGGAGCGGGTTCAAAAAGAAAATGAAAGCAATTCGGAGAAATTGCTTTTAAGGCTTGCGTAATCAATACTGGCTCCAAAGATCCTGAATAATTGACTAGAGCCTCTCGTGCCAGCACGACTTTATCCAGAGATGTATGATTGAACGCATGGAGTGCGCTGTTAACCATCAATCCCCAATCCTCAAAGTCCGGCCGAAAATGGCACCCTGTAGGCCCAGATTTACTTTCATTTTTTTGTCTGAGATCATGCAAGCTATCTACCTGATCCAGAATCCATTCGATCTGTTGGGAATCTTTTGGCATCACAAGATTACACATAAGTCTTGTCCCTTTGGAATTCTTGCGAACCTCAAATCTTGGCAGTACGAAACGCCACGAACCAAACGAGGACCATTGCTCTTCGCCTTGGTAAGGCAGATCAAAACGAATACCCCCGTAATACCGCACGCCATGCTCACACTCCGAAAGCATGGTTCCAAGCCGAGCACTCAGTTCCTTCATATCCGTGGCACAGGATGAATAGTGACAATCCGCCTCACCGAAACCTGCTACTTCAATTCCATAATCTCTACCTGACCAATAGATCCGGCCTCCTTCTGGCCGCTGGATCAACCAGTCCAGCGGGTTTACATCACCTAATCCCACAGAAACTCTGGCAATCTTCGTTTGCGCCGAGTTATCTGAAGTTTTGAGAAAACGTCCTACTGCTACCCGCAATTCGTCAACTGAATTGGAATACGCAAGATTTAACATCTACGATTTTCCTTTCTGGGGACTCTTTTTAAATACATTATTGATGACGTTTTTTTCAATCTCTTCGAAGCCGGCAAGATTGATCCCATGTCGTAGTGCACTTCGAATCATAAAGGCCCGCAATATATGATCCGGCGCAGGAAGTTTATACATTACTTCCCAACAACGAACCACAACTGGGCGAGTCAGATATGTCAAAATACCCCATCGAAGGCATATAAAGCCCACCAGACCAATAAGTACAGATTCGTACTGGCCAGACATCGCTAAGATGGACATCGTCCCAGCATAGAGAGCAGCTTGCAAGATTACAGCATCCATAAATCTCATTATAGAGGTAATCGTGCGGTTTACAAGGGCCGGCCCTACAATTTGCCACAGTAGAAAAAAAAGCGGTATCGCTACGATCAGTTGCCAAGGCTGGTAATACATAATACCTAGGGCAAGCAACCAGATCGATAATGTATGTGGGGAACGAATCCAAGTATCTGAACGAGCTAAATGTAATCCAAGTGATTCTCGCTCAAAAAGCTCACCTGCATATTCGTTCAAAAGATCAACGGTCGTTCTATACCAGACACCTGACTCAGTGAGTATTCCCTGCGGAGTGTTGTAGTACTCGACTCTACTTTTGGGCCATAGTGGCCAGGCCATGTCGCCGTAGTTAGGACTAAATCTTTAACCGTATCTCCTCGTTGTTGTTGCCCCAACCTCGTATTACTGAGATCCAATATTAATAAAATATCGAAGCCGCTCTGGGGAAACTGTAACCTGGCGTAACATAAGCTCTTCTGGATATTCGATGGTAGGCTCTACACGGCCTGTCGTGTCGTCATAGATTTTGGAGTAAGAGATCACTGCTCGGATCAATTGTGATTGCTGAGCTTCAAGGAACTTAGACAAGGGTATTTGATACGTGACTGTCACAGATTCTGGATCGAGTTGAACTACGCTGTTTGCATTTGGAATTCCTTCAATCTCTACCCTTACCTGCTCATTTTGCCCCTCGGTGAATTGTGGTGATGATCGGACAATCGTCGTACTATTTGTCCTCAAGCCTACTAGGCCTGCAAGGGAATCCACCAATTCAATCTGGTAACGAACGCTGTCATCAAACGCGATGATCGTGTCTGTTTTTGTTGGCCAGGACTGTAGTTGATTCATCACGGATACGGGCCCCGAAACCCATACACTATCCGGATTAAGCCGTGGTTCACCCACAAAAAAATATGGTGGTTGAGATACAAATCTGACACGTGATTCAATTGGAATCAATCTCTCTCTTCTTGCTTCTTTTTGAAAGTCAATTCTTTCTGGTATAATACTTTCAATACTTAGTTCTTCCGGAATTCGGAGCAATAATTGTGTATCAACCACACCAAGATCTGAGTCAAATGTAATTGGATTATTCCAGAAACGCGCCCTAAAACGCTGTCCAATCAGGTTGATCCCCGGACCATATAAGGTAGCTCGAATTGACTCGGGCAATGGTTCCACTAACGCAGAATCTTCCCCCAGCCCGGTCACGCACGATAAAGAGTTTTCTTGTTTCTGTGCTGCACAGGTCATATACTCCACCGATACATAGTAACTCTCCGAAAGGCTGAGCATCAACCAGATCAGGAGTGATGCCGCCAAACTGAAAATCATCGCTCGTCTCCGGCCTCCCGAAGATTTTTCCTGTTCACCTAATGATGATTGGCGACCAAGAATCGTCCACCTGATACCACGCCACAATTGTTCTAACCTGTCAAGCATGAGACCATAACCTTCAAATGAGTTGAGGTGTCACGAAAATTATAGAAGAAATATTTAGAAAATTACTACTTAGGGATTGATTTCTTCTCCATCTCTTGGTACATCTCAATTAATACACGTACCGAGCGTTCCCAGTTATATCGTTCTTTTATGGCTTGGTGTCCATTGATTCCCATTTGTTTGCGACGAGCGGGATTTCTATATAGCTCCATCATGCTTGAAGCAAGGGCTTCATGATTCCCATAGGGTACGATAATTCCACAATCAGTTTCTTCTACAACTCGTTGAGTATAGGTGCAATTTGTAGCAATTACAGGACGTTTCAGATACATGTAATGGAATAACTTGTGAGCTGCTGCCTTATCGGTTTGCTTGCATTTCATCAATGGTATCAGACATACATCACTGGCCAAAATATAACTTTTGATTTCAGACTGAGGCCTCCACCCTTCAAAGAATACATGATCTGCGATTCCCAATGACTCTGCCTGTGCTTCTAATTCAGGCCGAATACGACCCTCCCCTACAATAACCAGACGTGCCTTACACTGCCGGAGTACAAGCGGCATGGAATCAAGGAGAAAACCCAGCCCTCGATGAAGATTGATCGTACCTGTATAGACTAGAGTAAATTCGGACCCCTGCGCCTTGATAATATCCTCGTAAAGAGGATAATTATCGAACGCTTCTGTATTGATTGTATTGGGTAGGGCGACTACTTTACTATCCGAACATCCCAGTGAGATATATCGATCTCGCATTTCCTTGGTGATCACAATCACCTTCTCGGCTCTGCTTGTCCATTTTTTCTCCAGGACCTTCCATCGTCGAATGCTGATGAACAGTTTTCCAGGGAACCGAGTGCTCCAGGCATATATCCCAAGAACAGAAATCCAAACTTCATGTAAATCGGCAACTACTGGAATTCCTGCTCGTCTGCCCGCTTTCAATGCTCCCCCAACCATATATAGATCATGCGCGTGGATGACATCAAAACTATATTGCTTCTGGAGCTGCCGAATTTGCCATGCAATATGCCATGACAGAATTGGAATTGCGCCCGCAAGCCCCCGCATCCAATTGCGGAGTTTTTTGGGCACATGCCGGCGTACAATTGTAAACCCTTGATAGCTTTCTATTGACTCTCTGGTATCAGGAGCAAGAATCAGCAGTATGATTTCAAATCCTGCTTTCGCCAGCGAACCTGCTTCATTCTCTACACGGGTATCTGATGGAAAGGGTTGATCTAGAATCATCAGAATCCGAAATGGCTTTCTCGGTTCAGCCTTCTGGTATTCAAGTTCCGCCATCAAGGGCTCCAGTTAATGCTTTTCCAATGAACCTATTTTTATGATTTAAACCTTGGGTTCTATCACGAATGGTGTGGATAGAGATCCAGACCGCCACAAAAGAAGAGAATAGCAACTCTGAAATTTTCAAAGGTTCTATATCCTCTACCAATGGTTTTGATCTCTTGAATTTTTCCATTAATCCTCTCTGCTTTTGCATTGGACTGACGGTTCCATAATGCGTTGCAGACGCCATCAAAGTGATTCTTACACATGTCTGCAACTTTCATGACTTCTTTGACACCAGCCTCGTTCACCTCGTCAAGCCATAAGTTGAGATACGCTTTCGCTTCTTTTAACGATGCACATTCAAAGATGGCTTTGAAATCTTCCCGTAACCGCCAAGCGACACTCACATTGAGGTTGGATTCCTTCACCACTTGGAAGATGTCTTCCTGTTTTTCCGTACGATTGTTTTCGTTTTTCAACAGTGCATATCGGCTCCCTTTGAGTTCTGGATGCTGTTTGACCTCCCGCCTTCGTACTTGATTGATGGCTTGATTGAGATACTGGATACAATGAAACCGATCGTGAATCATGAGGGCATGGGGGAACACCTTTGCAACCGCTCCAATGAAGGCCTTCCACATATCCGTAGATATCGTCTCTATCTGATTTGCCCTAAAAGGCATTCTAAGAGTTCTATCGTGCCTTTTTTCGTCCGTCCCGGTCCAATATCAATGACCACTCCACGATCCGAATCACTCACAATCGTTGCATAGGTCTGTCCGCGCTTGAGAGCCTTTTCATCAATACTGATATGGTGAATTCCTGCCAGAGATCTGCGTGACTCTCCGCGTTCAACAGCACGGTGCATAATACGATGGAGCTGGTTAAATCCGCACCGAAGAAGATCTGCTGTTTTGGTCTGATTCTTAGTTGCTTTCAGCAGACGAATGGCAAAACATTCAAAAGCATAGGTGACTCGACTGGATGGAGCCGCCCAGGGAATGGTGACCGTCTTTGGACCATTAGGAGTCAGTACACGGGGAATCCTACAGTGAAGAAAACACTTGAAATGAAAGAGATCCAGATGGCGCCATTGACGCTTCTTGCGATGGTCATACAAGGTACCAGACTCACCCGTATCTGGGCATACAAGATCCTTCCCCGAATGAGAAATATAAAGATCCACTCGCCCCTTCTTCACATTGGTTTCCACATGATCAATACTCCAGCAAGAATCTAAATCTAACCACTGATGCATTGAATTTTTTAAATAAGTATCAAGCATGAAAAATAATTTTGGTGAAACCAAAATTAATCAATTCCATACAAATGGTGATAGAACCAAACCTTGTTCTATCTATTGTGGAGAGATTTATCTAGGTAGGATATCTCTTAATTTTTGAGCAATTGGCCATACGCGAAGCGGGGCAGCTAATCCAAAGCGATTGGGAATTTCTTCCTCACTCGAAAGGGTTTTGTTTGAGTCTTCATTTGCAAACTTTGCTAGTTGGTTATAAATTGCATCCATCCACCAAATCGGGCGCTCATTGTAATCTGAGAGTTGATGAACCACCTTGTAATATAGCTGTCAGGGTGAGTGCGACGTAGATAGTGGTAATCCGTCATCGCCAATAGATGATGGCTTACAGTATCTAGCAACATGATCATTTTGGGGTATTGCTTCGCTGGGCATTTTCAATTGTGGCATGCTTGATGTATGGTAGAATAGACTGAAGGGCATATTTTTTTGCGCCCGTCCCCTGGATGGTCTGTCGGAGATTATCTTTTACAGCCATCGTCCCCACAAAACGGGCATTTCCATCAAGCAAGAATCTCATTGATGAAGATACCTTTCTGCTTCTGGAACGCCATTCAACATGTAATAATCCACTGGAACATATTCCAATCTGTGGGCAGGGTAGTGTGACATCATTATCAAGAAAGAATAGTGCACACTCTTTAAGTGACTGGAACTTCATCGGTGGATCTTCTGGGTCATCATCTGGGGTAATTTCGTGTAGGTATTTAAGGCGGGCTACAATTTTTCGATGCCCCACAAAACCCAAGACATTAAATATCTCCTCATGATGAGACGCATTTTTTATTTGTGTCGCTGGATCGGTTCTCCCTACATATCCGTAATCGCGAGTCACTGAGGACGGCAATAGAAAATCTTGTGGTGTTGTGCCCAAAAGCCGATTGGTTAGATATAAATTTCTAATTTCATCGTTTATAGAGTCGGATAAGTTTTCTGTTGAAAATAATGAAAATGATTCCCCATGTGACTCATTCCTCGGTGCAATCGAATTCTCATATGTAAGTGTATTAGCTGTGAAATAGATCATCAGTTGATCCTTGTGTAAAAAAGGATTGCAGCATTTGCTATATATACATCTAATGTTATCAGATTCTTCAATTGAACCGAGTTCGCTAACATGAGGTCTCATCTCAGAAATCATGAGCCCATTCAGATAATCTGAACCGTCACTACAACTTGGACACCCACCACGTGCCGTATCTTCGTGTGTAGAAATACTATCTGAATTTTTCAGTCTCATGCCTGAATGGCTTGTAATGGGTTAGTAGATATTCAAGAAGATTCATTTCTGTATTGTTTTATGTATAGGCTCTTGCAAACCCCTCTTCCAATCTTTAAAATATGCCATCAACTACTCCCAGAGTAATATTTACCTTCCAATGAAGAGGTTTTGCAATTCGACCTTTGAACTACAACTTTTACCGAGTCAACACTTCTTGGTTCGGGCAAGTTCTTTGAACCGATACGGAGAATATTTAATTATTTTTCTAGCCTTGAGGCTCTTTCCCCTCCCCCTGATCCGACTAGAAAAGATCCCCTCAGACATTCTCAGAACAATGTTTGCACTGAAGTGAGAGAGGTTTTGCAAGAGCTTCCCTTGATATGAGACGCCTCCCAGTCGTTTACTTTAGAAGCGAACGAGCAATCATCGCCGCTGCCCTTCCTTCAGGCCCCTCACCAAGACGACATTGTGGACCATTTGGCGTTCTCATTGCAGCATTGATAATAGATTCTTGATTTGCCCCTGCACACACACTCCAGTTGTTTTCGAGGGTTTCAGGGTATTCGGTCTCCTCGCGCAGAATTACGCACGGTTTACCAAACCAATATGCTTCTTTCTGAAGCCCACCACTATCGGTCAGTACGCGATGAGCATTAGACGTGAGGGTCAACATCTTTAGGTAGCTTACCGGCGGAGTAATCTCTATGTTATCCGGAATAATAATTTGATCTAGTACAGATTTAGTTCGGGGATGGAGTGGTAAAATAACAGGCAATGGTAATTGCCCGAAAGCTCTAAAAATACTTTGAAGATTTTCCCGAATATCTGTATTGGACGGACGATGTACGGTTGCTAGGCAATAACCGTCAGATTTATGATGCGTAATTGATTTGAGGGGAAACAGTTTTTTTGCTCGCTCGGCAAACATGTGCGTAGCATCCAACATCACATCTCCAACAAGCACTGTATTCTCTCCTAAGCCTTCTTGAGTTAGATTTTCTACGGCTGTTTTAGTTGAGGCAAACAACCACCTTGAGACACGATCAGTGAGAATTCGATTGATCTCTTCCGGCATCAAACAATTAAAACTGCGAACACCTGCTTCAACATGAGCCAAGGGAATATTCAATTTGGCCGCAACTAGTGCACCACCCAATGTAGTATTCGTATCTCCATAGACAATAATCGCATGATATGGCCCAGTCTCATTTACGAATTGCTCAAACCGTATCATGATTTCTGCTGTCTGTGCTGCATGAGAGCCAGATCCAACTCCAAGATTTGAGACCGGCGGGGGGACTCCCAACTCGTCAAAAAATACTTGACTCAGCGACTCATCATAATGCTGACCTGAATGGATCAACGTTTCTTTGATACCAGATTCCAAGAGTGCAGGACTTACAGCTGCCGCCTTCACAAATTGAGGCCGGGCCCCAACCAAGGTGCATACATGTATCTTCGAATTCATCAATCTGGACCCTAGAGACGATCAAGTAGATGTGCCAGCCGCTCCGTAAGGCGCGGGCGTTCATATTCAGCCAAGGCTTCATTGTTGATTTCCCAAAACGAATCCTTTGAATTCAGGCATTTTTGTAAAAAACCAAACATTCCTTCATGATCTTCATAATCGAAAATTTCTCCCGCTCCTACTTCCTCCAAAATAGTTGCAAGATCTCCATTTTTTGGCCCTATAGCTAAGATTGGTCTAGATGAGGACATATACTCAAAAACCTTTCCCGGAACATTCCCATTACCTTGACTACCTTTCACATTCGGCAGAGACAACATAAGCATATCTACAGAGCGCATATATTCGATTGCATCCGCATGAGGAAGATAGCCTATATCTTTTACTGAGATTCCTTTCAACTGGTATGCTTCAAATGCTTCTGAATCTATTTTACCTACGAGATGGACTTCTACAGGACTGAAAGCTTGAAATTTTTGTAATGCGGAAACAAATGCTTCGGAGTGCCTACGCAGATTGTAAGTTCCGACATATGCTATGATGAAGGCATCTCCTTTTTGAAAAGATCGCTGACTTTGTTTAGGAATGTCAGCCGGGTCATACCCATTTGGGATCGTCTCATAATATTGCATATTTACGCGCTTTTTCAGACCCTGTCCGAAATGTCCACTGACAGAAATAACGGCATCGGCTGTACCTAGGATTTTTCTCTCCAGATAAGATTGAATTACTCTTGCGACTCTACTCTCGTACATTTGATCTGCATAATAAAGCTCAACCCAAGGATCCCGCATATCAACAACCCAAGGCAATCCAGAGGCTACTTTTGCTCTGATACCAATTAGGTGACTCGAATGAGGTGGACCTGTACTCATAATCACATCGAAACTCTCCTTTTTTACCAATTTTTGAGCAACTCGGGATCCAAAAGGCACCCAGCCAATCCTGGCATCGGGAAGAAAGATGTTTCCTCTAACCCAGCGAGCAAAACGCTTAAATCCTTCTCCTTGCTTCTCGCTAATATGGTCAACCTCAACTACTTCATGTTTCGTTTTACCTTGGAATTGACCATACAATTTGAAGGGATCCCAAGATCGAGCTCGAACCACCTCAACCTCAGGTGGGATTTCTTGCACCAAAGATTCATCTATTGACGGATATGCGGCATAGCTTTGGTCGACCGTTAAGATGGTCGGCAACCATCCATACTTAGGCAAATAACGTGCAAATTTCAGAATTCGTTGCACGCCAGGTCCACCTGATGGAGGAAAGTAATAACTGATCAAAAGAATTCGTTTCATTGTCTGTCGGTAATCACAGTGATTGATAAAGTCTACGATCTTTTACCTTGGAGTCCTCCGAAAGTAGCCGTAACTAATAAATCCTATAACTATTAATGCCATGCCATATACAAAAATCGTGGAACATAGACTGATTCGTTTACCCCAGATATAACTAGCTGGATTAAATGTCATTTCAAGCATATGTTTTCCGGTAGGGATAACTATACCACGCAACAAGTAATTTGCTTGATGAATTGTGACATTCTCTCCATCCAATGTAGCCTCCCAACCTGCTGGGTAATAAACTTCGCTGATCACTAATAGGCGAGGAGCATCTGTTTCCAACTCGTAGACAATTCTCCTAGGACCATAGGATAGTGGATTTGCGGACACGGTACTGGAAGAATCCAAAGCGTTTAATTCCATCTCGATCGGTGCTGAAAGTATTGTCCGTTCAGCTGGATCGAAATCAAGATCTAGGAGGCGACTCATGGCTGCATCAGCATCTGGCACAATTTCAATCTCCCCAACAAAATAGGCTCGCGGGAGAAAATCCAAATTTTCGTATACCGTCAACCCTGATTCACTACCCTGTTCTACGGCTAGCGCACCTGTAATTGGAACTTGAGAGAATATGTACCGAACATTCATCATATCGAGCACATTCTCGTTTGGCATTCCTGTACTCGGATCAAAGAGAAGATTATCCAGAAAATCTTGATAAAGGCGTAATTTTGCACCACTGTAGCCCCCTAATGATTCGTGATGGAACGATGGACGAGCAAGTCCTGTCTGATCTACACGTTCTAGCGAGAGAACGCGGAACTGCCCTTCCTGCTCAAGTACATACTCATCAACATCTAAAGTTTCGATGCTTCGTGATGGATCCTGTGATATACTGAGATTATCGGTATTCAAGTATCTCTTTGCTACACCTCCTAGATCTAAAACAACCAGAAGCACCAGAAACATTTGCAAGATCCAGGCCGGTAATATTTTTCGTTGAAATGCAATCAATGTGAGGAATGCCAACAGAATAAAAAGGAAAGAACGCCTAGCATCCTCTGTAAAAGCATTTTCGCGTGGGGGGGTCACTTGTTCAGAAAGGATCCGTTCGGCGGCAGTAGTGACTTGGGGGTCAGACGTATTTAAATCTGCGGACTGGGCTACATAAGCAATGATCTGCTGAAGTTCACCCTCCCGCTGAAAGTCCAATAGAGAATTACCCGCCGCCATCAAAAATAATAGCAAACCACCGGTTGCCCCAAAGATAATGAACACGGAACGCCATTTTACATGCTGTGACGCGGCAGAGGGCTCTATACGCACAATATAGGCCAGCCCTAATGCTGCAAGAATTGCCAAAACTAGGGAAACTGCGATCAGCCATGTTTCTGGAGCTCTAAAGGCGTCAAATAACGGAAAATAGCCGAACATAGCACGATTCAACATTCCGAAATGCCGCCCGAAAGAAAACAGTACCATCAAACCACCTGCGATTCCCAGTATCGCCACGAGTCGAGATCTAATTCGCCATAATGCAATAACTGCAAGTGCTAACACAATACTGCCTGTATAATGGGGGCCACCGGTGAATGGTTTGGGCCCCCAATAATAGGTAGATCCACCATAAGCATCTGCGATGAGTAGAGTCAACAGTTCTCCAGGGCTTTGACTCCAACGCATTGCATACTCCCAACTCAGCCCACCGTCACCACCAGTTGAAGCTCCTCGGATGCTGTATTCCTTATATTCAAGTGTAGGCCAATAATACTCAGCCACCATAAGCAATGCTAGTATACAACCCGTAGCAAGGAGTCCCGTTGCCTTCAAAAACTGGGTTAATTTCTTGTGACGCCGAGCCTCAAAAAATAGTACCAACCACCACACAAATATCAGGAATGTAATGTAATAAGTAATCTGCACATGTCCTGCTCGGAGGTTTACCGCCAAAGCAATTGCGAAAAGTAGATTCGCGATTATGCTTGGCTTACGTATTCCATGTACAAAGGTCAACAGTAACCATGGGGCAAATGCTAATGCTACGAATTTGGTATTATGACCTGCAATCAAAATTACAGGTAAGTAAGTGGTCATGGCATATGCACATGCAGCCAATAACGAACTCAGTGTGTCACGTGTTAAATACCAAACAAGCCAGTATGCCCCGATAAGCATAAAAATTACATGCGAAAAGGGCCAAGCAATCTTACGTAATGCACGTGGGAACTCATCAATTTGAGGTACCAGACTTGGATTGGAGATGATATACCCCGGCATTCCTGCAAACAAATTTGTCGCCCAAAGTGGCTCTTCACCGCTCCTTTCACGGTATTGCAGCATGCTCTGAGCTGCTGCCCTCCACTCTATAGTATCACCACCAACAAGACTTCTTCCACTAAAAAGGGTTGCCCAAGAAAAATAGATGGCAACGACGATGAGTCCAAGGATACAGATTAAATGCCGTAGAACAGATGGTTGAACTCCCCACCATGACTTCTGCAGAGGGGCTTGCACCGCTTTAGATCTACCCATAGAGACGGTTGCTATCCGATGACTTTCGGAACCCTGAAGTAATCTCCATCCGTGTCCGGTGCATTGCTAAGTGCTTCTTCATGGTGAAGTCGGTCCTGAACTGAATCTGCACGTATGATGTTCGTGAGATCATGCACATGGGTAACCGGTTCTATATCCGAAGTGTCTAACTGGTTCAATGTTCCCATATAATTAAGAATTCGACTCATGTCATGAGCCAGGACTTCTTCTTCAGCTTCTGTAAATCGCAGTTTGGCCAGCTTTGCAATGTGACGAACTTCTTTTCTTGAGATTGACATTGGATAAGGCAAAAGTTCGCTTACGGTAGCCTATGGTTGCTGTTCCATGACTCGACAAACATATCCACGAAGATATACAAAGATTCTGACGCACGATATCTGGTTCTATTTAAGACGCTTGATTCTTCTGACGAGGTTACACATATCGTTTGTAGAAAAAATCATGCAGAGATCGGTATATTCATTTTGGATGCGCTCTTACACAGTATTCGTCTGATCTGATCAACCTGCCGATTTATGCAAAACCTTAAGTTACTGATACTATCTGTTTTTTTTCTGATGGGAACGGCATCTGTCCATGCACAACGTGTGACCGGAGGGCTAAAATTCGGCATTACGAATACAACGTTCGCCGGTGACCTAGCTGCAGGAGAAACTGCATGGGAAAGCATTACTGGAATTGCCGGAGGGGGAACCGCTGAACTGCACATCTTCGGAGGCCTCAGCGCAGTTGGCGAATTACTCTACCTTCGTATGGGTGCAAAAACCCGAGTACAGTACAATGACTTTCCTGGTTTACTCACTAGTAGGTCCTCATATCTATCTGCACCTCTTTTGCTTCAATTTCGTTTTGCCTCCTCGGGAATTGTTCGACCAAGAATTTTTCTTGGGGGTGCAACTTTATTTGTGGTGGACTCTGCAATTCTAGTTGAGTCCACTAATACCAGAGGAATCTTAATTGAAGAAAATGAATCTATCGAATCCTTTGATTATGGATTGATGATCGGGGTTGGCATTGATTTCGATGTGGCAACTCAACGCCTATCATTAGAGGGGAGATATTATCAAGGTCAACGTGATGTAACCAAACCTGATTCCGAAACAGGTGAATTAACGATTCTGAATAACAAGGGTTGGATGATCATGGCTGGAGTACTGTTTTAGCTGGCTTTTGAGTATAGTTGGCTTTACACCCTGCGAGAGATAAGATGCTTATAAGTTTGCAATTACTTAACCTTATGATGTTCGAATTTGCGTAATTGATTGGGAAATATTTACTCCTTCGCCAGTTGACGATGGATCTCAAATCACCAGTATGTCTGAAAATCTACCCCAAAAATTGCACCTCCCTGACTTGGCAATTAGAAATTTTCGGGGG
The DNA here is from genome assembly GCA_965215475.1 of Rhodothermales bacterium. GTDB lineage: Bacteria > Bacteroidota > Rhodothermia > Rhodothermales > Bin80 > Bin80. The sequence goes on along the minus strand of OZ244061.1, from coordinate 3,348,368 downwards.
ATTCAGAACCTTTCAATTAAGGACTTAGGTCGTGTAACTCTACTTGTCGGCCGGAATGGAGTAGGTAAATCTACTGTTCTTGAAGCGGTACGTGTGTACGCGGCAAGGACGCTATGATGTATTTGAAGAATTATTGAGCCGGAGATATGAATACGCAATTAAGCATGAAGAAGAGTATGATTTTACTCTAGACTATTCCACTCTTTTTTATGGTAGAAGTCCCTCTCTTGATCAGAGAATCTCAATCGGTCCGACTGACAGCCAAAATCAGCTTCATATTGAAATAGCCCCGGCAAAGGAATTATCTCCCCTGCAACTAGATTTATTTGCTGACCTTGAGCACCTTGGTTCAAGACCGGAAGCTCTCAAAATTACTTACCATAATTCAAAATCAATTATTCCTTGCTTCTTGGGGTCACCAGATTTTTTTGAACCTAAGTTATCAGTTAACATGCGTCGTACATTACAGAGAAACATATTGGGCAACTCAGATTTACCGAATCCTATTGCATGCGAATCGCTCGGCCCAGAACTTCCTCGTAATTCTATGCTTGCTCGTTATTGGGACAATATGGTTATTGCCAATATAGAGTCCCTAGGGATCAAGGCCATCAATCTGGCAGAAAATAAAATAGATAAGATCGCTGCGATCGGAAACATAAATGGAAAGCGTGGTAATATAGGTCGCCAGATCATGATCAAAGTGAGTGATTTTTCTGGTTATGTTCCCTTAATGTAGTCTCGGAGATGGAGCTGTCCGCTCATTTGCTATTGCCCTCGCTTTGGTCCAGAATCCTAACGGTTTCATCGTCATTGATGAGGTTGAAAATGGACTTCACCATTCTACCCTAAGAAAGTTCTGGAATATGGTACTAGAAACTGCTCAACAATACAATGTGCAAGTCCTCGCCACAACCCATAGCTTTGACTGCATTAGAGCATTTACGCGGGCAGTACATGATAACGAAGAAGCTAAAGGGATCTTAGTTCGCTTAGATAAGAGAGAGGGCCAAGTACGAACCGTGGAGTATTCCAAAGAACATCTTGAAATTGCGGTTGACCAAAATATAGAAGTGAGATAGCCGTATGCCCGAAGATATGAATTGCAAAAAAGTACTCTTTGTTGAAGTGAGTACTGACATACATGTAACCAGAAATATATGGGAATCCCGCCACGATGGTAGTATTCCCTTTCCCTGAGCAATCAATAAGAAAATGATATCCGTACTGTGACATTTTCTCTGAACCTTACAGCTCATGAGATATAGCACACCCCATTTAGAACATTCAATATTGAGGTTTCAGCGAATTCACTGTCCCACTTCGAGCGGATTACACAAGAGAGAAATGCTATAGGGCAATCTCAAGTTTTTTCTTGGATCTGATTGCCCTTGGTTCAGTACGTAAATTATTTCCTCTAATTTCCCTAATGAACCGAGATTCTACCTGCCTATGTTTATCGCCCCAAGGCATTGTTCTTTTCTCCGGATAAGTTATGTACAGCCAACGCTTAGCTCGCGTTACAGCGAAAAAAGCACTATTTCGTTCTTCCTCTATCTCACTTTCATATTTCGCCCGATAATCAGGAAAAACGCCCTCGCACATGGTCATTATAAACACTATATCCTTCTCGAGTCCTTTCATGGTATGAACAGTGCTTAACATAAGACGCCCTTCCGTTGATATTGCTTCCTCTTCAACTAACTGGCCAAGAGCAAGAGCATTTTGAAAAGATCGTAATGACGCTCCCAAGCCTTTTCTTTTAAACGTGATCCAGTTTCTATAAAATTCTTCTAATTCCTCCATACTTCTTTCTATTTCTTGAGCATCTTCAGTCTCCGACTCGGCAATTTGATTAAGCTTCTGAGAAAAAGAGGCTTTGAATTTCCTCATATTAGGTTCAGATGAATCCAATTCGTGGATAGCCAACAGTAAATCAGCACGAAAACGGTCAAGAGGACTATTTGATGTGTCAATTTCGTCAAACCAATGCTTAAGAATATCCTCACTCTGCCACTTTTCTGGTGGCTCAACACCCAGAAGGCAGCAGAGTTTTTTTCCATCAACCCAGTCTCTCGGATTCAGTTTGACTCTTATTCCATGGTCCAGAATTTTCCCCAAAAGAGAAACTGGCTCTACCGCCCTCTCTGATTTCTTTAAGAAGAAAGGAATTGAATTCTCATCCAGTGCTTTCCGCAGAGCCGAAAATACAAACCGGTTTCGCGCAATTACAACCATACGACTAAGTGAAATATCACCTTCAATTTCTTCGTGTCGTCCACTATTAATCATGCTCTTTATTGACGACACGATCCACTTGGATTCTTCAATCTCGTCTGAAAGTGATTTAATCCTAACTCTACCTTTTACTACAAATATGCTCTCTTGCTGAGCCCCAGGCTTAAGATTGTTGGCGGCTTGTATTACATGTGCACTACTTCGATAATTTTCCGTTAGTCTATATCTGTTTGCACAAAAATCTCGGACAAAATGTTTGCAAAGATAGTCCGATGAGGATCCATTGAACCCGTAAATCATCTGGTTAGGATCGCCCACCATCATCACACTCGATATTCGTTTACCACACAAGGCTCTTAAAAATTCGTACTGAAGAAGATTAAGATCTTGTGCCTCATCAACACATAGATGTTTATACTTGGCTCTGTAAATATCAGCTATCCATGCTTGATTTAGGAGTAACTTACGAGAATACACTAGAATATCATCGTAATCAATCCCCCCACTGTTAAGCAATGCATGCTGATAATCTTGAAAGATCTTCCACAGTCCAGGTTTGTCTACGAATCGAATTTTTGTATCCTCTTCTACCAATAATTCTCTTTTAATGACGGAAAAAGCATTCATATATTCTCGTAATACACGTTCTCTGTCTTTTTCCCCTCTCTCTTCAAGCCCCAGATACTCATCCATATTGATCCAGTTGTCCCGCAAAGATTGGATAAACACATCCATACGATCCTTGTCTCTCTCATATATGTGAAGTTCATCCGGTAATCTCATTACATGACCATATCGTCGAAGAATGCGCTCTGCAATAGAGTGCATCGTAGCCACCCAAGCTCTTTCTGCCGCTTCGTCACAATCAGATAGACGGATCTGCATCTCTTCCGCTGCTTTATTCGTGAAAGTAAGAGCTATCACCCCGTCTCTTTGGGTATTTTCAAGTATATATCTTACTCTTTCCGTTAGCACACGGGTCTTCCCAGACCCCGCTGACGCAAGAACTTGAATTGCTTCAAATGAAGGATTCTTGACAATTTCCGTCTGCTCAGAAGATAATCTAATCATTTTCTTATCTGGCTTGCAATCCAATCAAACGCTTCTATGAACGTACTCGGGATCATTTCCCTGCCGTTTGGTTTTCCGAGAATAATATCTGAGAGAAAATCCGCGTACGTTGGCTTCTTCTTGCGCAAATAATCCAACAACTCTTCCTCCTCCATGTTATCGAGTTCGTTTTTCTTTGCCTTTGCATGATTCTCATCGTCTCCAGCTTCCATTGTAACGAGTGCTTTAATTATTTCCCCCCTAAGTTGGGGCATATCTAAAAGCTCACTCTCTATATCGTTGCCCTTACCTAAGAACAAAAGTGAGAAAGGCATCCTTGTCGGATCAAACCATGATTCCTCCTTAATCCTTTCTATCTGTCTATTTACCTGTTCCTCCGTTCTGTCATCATTATCACTTATAATGCAGACGGGAATGCCACAACTGAATGCGAAAATAAGGAAAGGCCTATAGTTTTTACCGCCCACTCCGATACAATTCACGCCCATTTCAAAAACGGTGGAATTATGGCACAGTTCAAACATGGCTGGAACCAAACTTTCTTCAGTAGCACCTTCAAACAGAATTAATGCTTTGGAGAAAAACATTTCCCCTCTGAATCTCACTATTTCCCTGCGAAGCCTTTTTTCCTCTTCTATACTCAAATTAGCGGGAAGAAAACTCACATGGACTTCATCGCCGATCTTTTTCAGTACGCGTACTTCATCAAGTGATGAAACTGCGGGGAGATACGGTGAATGTGTACTGATCACAATCTGACTCAAAAGATTTTTTCTCATCTGTTGATATAATGTCCGTTGAGCATTAGGGTGCAAATGAGATTCCGGTTCCTCAACAGCAATGATCGGGAAAAAAGGTTTGGCTTCCTGCTTGTGGTTATCAGCCATAAGTTCGACAAATGCCTTCACTGTCAGCATAGAAGCCCAGCTACGCGTTCCCATTCCATGATATTCCATGGAAAATGAGCCTTGACCAGATTCTCCAAAATGAATGCTGAATCTTTTTGCTAGATCTCTCACCTTTTTGGGAAAAGGGGTTAGTTCTGCCTGTCCCGAACCTTCAAAAGATTGATTCAAAGTATCTAACTGATTTTTCAATTCCTGCAGAGGCTTACTTTTTACCACAGCTTTCTGGTTGATTTCGGTAATCATGTCTTCCAGTTCACTAACATCGGATGCATCATACTTGACGCTTGACAAAATTTTTCCCACAAAGGATGTTCTATCTCTTAACTCCTGATGGATGTCCCTCTGAGCATCTACGGCTATAAACGGCAATGCTTCATATCGACTGCGAATCCGATTATCCGGTCCAGCCTTCTCGCTCTTCCAAGATGAGATTGATGCCCAATTATTCAGAGTATAATGTTCGACTACGAAACCACCCTTAACGTGATCAGGGCGTGCAATGGTTCTTGTAGCCAAAAACTGAAAGAGCCCAGATTCGCCGTCAATACTCTCGGCTCTTATCCTGTCCCCAAATTCCTGAGCCCATTCTTCACTAAAAACTTTGTTTCGCTTACCTTCCTCGCATGAGGGAACAATGCGGACGTCCACAATAATTTTTTCGCATCTAGTGTCATCATGAGCGATGTGGAAGTCATCATCGGTCAAATATCTTGAATAATCCCCAAGAGCAAGTTGCAAAGCTCTTATAATCGAGGTTTTTCCAGAATTGTTTACCCCAATAAGCAGGGTCGTCCTAGAAAGATTTATTTCAACATTCTCAATTCCTCGAAAGTTTGAGATCCTCAACCTGTCAATTAAAATATTCATGTGAACCACTTAACATTTGTAACCATACAGGTGGAATTTCTTTATTCTTCTATCGCAAACCGAATCCCTCAAAATGAGCTTTGGCGAACTCCTGTATCGTAACTTTCTCCTTCCCCGGCAACGAAAAATGCCCTGGCATCAGAAACACCTTTATGCTTTTTTTGTTCGGCATGGCAAACGGCTGTCAACCTCTGTATGCACTTGAGTACTTGATCATCTTAATCAGACTGCAAAAACTGCGTGATTAAGAAGTTACCTAACCATTACCTTAGGAGATGCACTCCTGATGAGCCAGTTGAAGCCAACTCTGGATTCCTGTCAACTGTTACTTTTTGGACGCTCTAATTTTGATTGTAGATACGGAAAGTGTAATAAAGCACATATTACATATTATTTTTTGCCGGTAAAGATCAACCGAAAAAACCGTGACATATTCAACTATGAAACCGACCTTAAGCTATCTTGCCAAGCCAGTCTGGCCGGGAACATTATCTCTATTTCGAGGGTATCACTTTAATCGGTCGCACTCTGGAATACTAATTATATTGGGCTTCTTCGTTCTTGGGCTACTATCTTGCCCGTCTTGATCATTTTATGCGCTCAATCCTATTTTTCTTTCTGCTGGCTACGCCACTGCTTACCATCTCCTGCTCAGATCCAGTGTCCGATGTTGGTCTGGACCTCTTGGGGAATGAAGTAAATCTTCAGATAAAAACGGCGCAGGCAACCTCATTTTCAGCATCTACCTTAGTTGATATTACGGGAGCCGCCCCCCGCGTACTCGTGGGGGCCGCTGATGATCCTCTGACTGGACAGATTGTAACTCATGGATTTCTTGACTTTGATGGTGACTTTTCAGGAGCCCCATCTGATAACATCAGTCGTGTTCAACTAAAACTTTCCCGTAATTATAATTTTGGAGATACCCTGGCAACGGTTCAATTTGAACTTCATCAAATTCTAAAGGAATGGGATCATACCGGGCGACGATCCGATATCGGCCTAGACATTGGCCCGACCATTATGAGTGTAACTACTCAGGATACGCTGACGATCATAGACCTGCCAGAATCATGGATTAGTGAGAATGAAAGCATCCTTCGAAGCGCGGACTTTGAAACGGGTTTCCATGGATTTGCACTCATCGAAAATGGCAGTGGCCAAGTGATTGGGTTTACCTCCACCAGAACCGTCCTGGAAGTAACCTCATCTGGTGGATTGACTACCTATAACGTAAGCGGTACCCACACACAGATTGAACGTAGGCGCCCTTCGGATGCGCCAAGTGGATTCCTGCTGTTCCAAGATGGCGCAGGACCTGCAATTGAACTTGACTTTGCATTTGACGAATTTGAGAACCAACCCATCAATGGGGTCGAGTTGGTCTTCAATGTGGATATGGCTACCAGTCAGGCCGCTCCAGAGAACTTCGTCCGCCCTCTTCCACAAATCCTCCAAATGGTTGCCGTCCCTCTAGATGATACCGATCCTGCCGTGCTGGTTGGACAAACGAACCTCAATAATGGGATGTATCGTTTTTCAGAACGTGATGTAAGTATCTTTTTTCAGCGTGTATTTTTCGGATCTCAGCAATATAGTCGTTTAGAATTAAGAGCACCTGTCATTAACCATTCCCTGAATGCTGCTTTGTTCTATGGTACAGAAGACTCGGACCTATCTCCCAAGGCAATAATCATTACTACCCCATGAAACGCAATTGCCTGTTTATCGTGATTATTCCACTGCTCCTGGTACATGTGGCCCAAGGACAGGGACGTGATGATGGTTCTTTTTATTCGCGATATGGGCTCGGAGAGCTAAGCTCGTTTTCATCTAGTCAAGCCCAAGCTCTGGGGGATGCCGGAGTTGCACTCTTCTCTTATGACTATATGAATTTCAGTAACCCTGCTACATGGAGTCGTCAAACCCTTGTTCGTGTAGCAGTCGGAGCCCAATTCGACCACTTACGTGCGGAAGATGGAGCAGGCAGAAATGAGGAATTTATGCGAGGTAATTTTAACGCACTCCAAATTGGGGTGCCTTTATTCAGTAGTAGATTAGGACTTGGGCTTTCTTATGAACCTTATAGTCGAATTGATTATAAAGTATCCTCGACCGGTACCGTCTCCGACAGTTTATTACGAATGACCGATGTAGATGTGCCGTACAGGACCAACTATGAAGGATCAGGAGGTTTGCACTTAGCGCGAATTGGAATAGGAGTTCGGCTTACATCATGGGCTTCCATTGGTGCCTCCGCCGACTTTTTATTTGGCATCACCGAAGAAGCTCGTCGGACGACCTTCCAAAGTAATAACTTCCAAAATTTTCTGGAAACAAATTTGTCAAGTAGCATTCGTATGACAGGGATTACCCCTTCAATGGGAATCGCCGTATCTCTCGATGGTGAAGATTACGAATTGACCCTTGCCGCTAGTGGACGCCTTCCTGTGACGCTGGAAGGCACAAGAACCGTTACTCTTGGAGAAAGCCTGAATCTTGATACACTTGGAACCGCCTACAATGGTGACGTCAAGATTCCTTATCAATTCAGGGGCGGAGCATCGTTTCGATATCAATTTCGCTGGCTGTTCAGTGCGGAAATCCGGCATGAGCCATGGTCCACGGCATCAACTTCTCTCCCCGTTGAAGCTTATCATTCAAACCACCTGCGAGATCGCACTCGTTTTTCTGGAGGAATTGAGTTTATACCGGCAGGCAATGCTTTACAAGCTACCTACCTGCGCAAAGTTGCATATCGTCTTGGGTTCTACAGAGATAATCTGTATATCAGCCCGGTAGAGGGAAGAGATATCACCGTATCTGCCGTCACGGGAGGATTCGGACTCCCTACCCTGCTTTTTGGTAGTCGGATTGACCTATCCTTTGAGATTGGAACCCGCGGCTCTACCAATTACAATCTAATCCGAGATCGATTTATCCGAGTTTCGGCTACTCTCAACATCGGAGAGCGCTGGTTCGTCAAACGCAGACTTGGATAAGGCTTTCAACCTCTGAACAATTCGGGGATAATCTGCGTAAATTGCACAGATGGATTTGCAAGTAATGATTGAAATTGATACGAGCGCAGATTTTGAGTATCAAGCATTCTGTTCCCTCCCCTCTGCGTCTGCCTGCAGTAGAGATTGGGAGGTTTGATGAGCCTTGATCTTTTACAACACATCTTTGGAGAGAGCAACAAAAAAGCTCTTACCCTTACAAGTCAATTAAAGACAGAAGGAATTACTCAAACATCGGAAAACCACAAGGTATAGTGCTCCCATGGACGGCCATTTGATATTGAAACGATGGAAAACCTTGGAATTGCATTTGATGATTCCCCAAACAATATTAACGGCAACATTTGATCCGGGAATACAGCGATTCTCTAAAGAGTTAGAATGACCAAGCAGACATCCTTTTTTCTTCACTACCAACTATAATCTACAAGAGGCATACATGCCGCTTCAGAAGCAAATAGAAGAACTACCAGGTCTCGAAGATCAGGCTCGTAGAGAAGCCATGCGTCGTGCAGAAGAGTTATCGGGCAAGTGTTCCCATATTACAGTTATAGCATCGTCTGAACAACTCATGAGAAGCCCTGTTTCCTCTAAAGACAAATCACTGTTTTAGAGATTCCCCATAACTATTTTAGTTTGTAAAATATGCTTATTACACTCCTAAAGTGGAATTCATCTTCAAGCTTGATGATTTTGTACATGGCTCAATTCTGATTTGTTACTTAAATTAGCGTCTACTCAATCCTGAATCCTCATGCGTTGCACTCTTATTCCCCTTTCCACTATTCTGATAGCCTTTGTCCTGATTGTACCAATCGTTGGGGCACAATCTGCTGAGGGTGACCAAGAAACACGCATCCACTATAGTCTCTATTATGAGAACTACAAAAATGAGAATTATCGAGATGCCGTATCTGATCTGACATGGATCCTCTATAATGCACCTGGATTCAACCGCAATACCGATGTAAACTTCAGGCGTGCAGTAGATGCCTTTCAGGCTTTGGCAAACTCGGAAGAAGATTCGGCAGCAAAGCGTGCATGGTTGGATTCAGCTCTTGTTCACTATGATCGGGTGATCCCTGTTCTATCTGATCTAGAAGCTGATTTTGATCCGTTTATCTGGACACGAAATCGAGGCCGTTTTATTCAAACAAACATCAATGAACTTCCAGAACTTCGTTCTGATATGATTTCTTCCTATCGGGGAGCATATGAGATGGATCCAAAGCGGATTGATTCTTATTACCTTGACGTTATTATCTCGGATCTATATCAGTCAGGAGATATCGGAGGAGCGTTAGATTTTCTGCGTGAGCTTAAAGATGAACGAGGAGATGAAGAAAGTATTGATTCCCTTATCCGCAAATACTTTGTTGTCATCCCTCCCGATGAACAGATTATGTTCCTAGAAGAGCAATATGAGGCTGATCCAGAAAATGCGGAACTAGTTGTACAACTTTTCGAATTGTATCAACAAGAGGCGTATCGGGAGAAAATGCTTGCTCTTGCAGATAAGGTGATCTCCCTGGAACCAACTGCGGCAACACTGCGCCTTCTGACCCAAATGTATGTTGAGGATGGGAACAACGAGCGAGCGATTGAGATATTCCGTCAAATGGAAGCAATACCGGACATCGAAATCCGTTCAGCTGACTATTACAATTTAGGCCTTGCCTATCAGGATATGGAGGATTTTGGTCAAGCAAGGAATTATTTTCGATCCGCCTTGGACGTAAATCCGGACTTTGAACGTGCCAAGATTGCGATCCCGAACCTTTATGCAACAGCCGTCTCCAGTTGCGGGGTTGCCGATCGCGAACAAGCTGCAGTTTTCTGGATTATTGCTGACCAGTACGCCCGGATTGGGGATCAGGATGGGGTCAATCGAATGGCAACTGCATTCCCTACGGCCGAAGATATTTTTTATGTTGCCGACTGGAGTAGTGGTGAAAGTGCTCAAGTCAGTTATACTTGTCGTGGACTAACAATCAGTGGAACAACAACCGTTCGACAACGCCGTTAGCGAATCATGCATTCTAACCGTAGACTGTCTTTCGTGATGCTGCGAAAAACCCGAACGCTCCTTTATCCGCAGAATCCTGTTTTGATCTTCTTCCATCCGCTTTTATATCCTATGTCGACGACGATTGATCATATAGGTGATTGAAGATTCGGGGCTTCCATTTAAGATTTCTTAAGTGGAAGCTTTCTGTCCATCAAACGATCTGTGACCGTTTTTTTTTTGATTTTGTACTATCTCACATCACGATTTGTCATTAAAATGATGCATTATTACCTACATTATTCTCGAGAATGTCGAAAATAGAATTCATCCAAGGCAGAGAAATTCTTGATAGCCGAGGAAACCCGACGTTAGAAGTTGATGTGATCACCGAAGATGGCGGCTTTGGTCGAGCGGCGGTTCCCAGTGGTGCTTCTACGGGTGAGCATGAAGCAGTTGAACTTCGAGATGCAGATCCTTCTCGCTATTTAGGAAAAGGGGTCTCGAATGCGGTTGCCCATGTAAATAAAGAAATTTCACGAGCCCTGAAAGGATATGATGTATGCGACCAGGTGGGCTTTGATCGTACACTTATTGAGTTGGATGGAACCCCCAATAAAAAGCGATTAGGTGCAAATGCCATCTTGGGAGCTTCTCTTGCAGCGGCCAAAGCTGCCGCCTCCATAGTTGGCTTACCTCTATATCGTTACATTGGTGGAACGAATGCCTGCATGCTCCCTGTCCCAATGATGAATATCATCAATGGAGGGCGCCACGCAGATAATCGTGTCGATATGCAGGAATTCATGATCATGCCTGCCGGTGCGGCTTCCTTTTCTGAAGCACTTCGTATGGGCACTGAAATTTTTCATCATCTCAAAAAAGTACTCAGTGCAAAGGGCTATAGTACTGCAGTTGGGGATGAGGGTGGATTTGCCCCCGATCTACAGTCGAATGAAGAGGCGGTAGAAGTCATCCTCGAAGCTGTGGTACAGGCTGGTTATTCTCCTGGTCAAGATGTATTCATTGCCCTTGACCCCGCCGTGAGTGAAATGTTTGAAGACGGAGCATATGTCTTCTGGAAGAGTGATCCCGACACAAAGCGCACCAGTCAGGATATGGTTCGATTATGGGAGGATTGGGTACGCCAATATCCCATTGTCTCCATCGAGGATGGACTTGATGAGAATGATTGGGCCGGATGGACTCTACTCACAAAAACGATCGGAGATCAAGTACAGCTTGTAGGGGACGACTTGTTTGTGACCAATACAGAACGACTCCAACATGGTATTGATGAACACGCTGCAAACTCTATTCTAATTAAACTGAATCAGATCGGGACCCTTACCGAAACTTTGAATGCAATTGAAATGGCGCATAAAGCCCATTTTTCTGCGGTCATTAGTCACCGGTCGGGGGAAACCGAAGATACCACCATTGCCGATCTTGCAGTTGCCACCAACAGCGGTCAGATCAAGACCGGATCCGCTAGTCGAAGTGACCGACTTGCAAAGTATAATCAACTGCTTCGCATCGAACAGGATCTTGGTAAATCTGCCGTATTTCCGGGGAAAAGGGGGATTCAATGCCAGTAATCGAAGGTGCTTGATGGCCAAGACCAAATCACCCACTAGAAAACGTAGATTTTTTTCGCCATTGATTCTGATTGGCTCTGCGATTGCTGTATGGCTTCTGCTACAATTTGTCTGGTTTGACAGTTATAGTTGGATGCGTTATCAAGACTGGCAGACAGAGCATCAAGAACTTCTTGAAGAAAATGCCAGGCTACAGGCTGAGATTATAGAACTTCGGGCCTTACTTGAGGCTCCACCAAGTAATGAAGTCATTGAAAAAATCGCACGCGAGCAGTATGGGATGCGCCGCGAAGAAGAAACTGTTTATCGAGTAGAAAAATAATGCAAGCAATTGGGATTGACTTAGGTGGTACTTACATCAAGGCAGCACTAGTCCATAAAGCATTTGGTCTCGTGAAGACCAATTCCGTGGAAACAGGAGCAGAAAAAGGTAAGGATCACGTACTGTCGCAAATTGAAGCGGCGGTAAAACCCTTGATGAAACGAAGGGGAGGTATCGTAGGAGTGGGGATCGGAGCCCCCGGCTCGATTGACCTCGATCGAAAAACCTTGATCCATCCCCCAAATATGCCGGGATGGGGAGTGGTTGACCTGCGCCAGACCTTGAAAAAACGCTTAGGCCGACGCCTCAATATCTTCGTTGAAAATGATGCCAATGCAGCAGCACTTGGATCCGGACGCTATGGAGCCGCACGCAATTATGATCACTATATCATGGTAACGCTCGGCACGGGAGTAGGAGGAGCAATCGTTTTTAATAAACGGATTTTTCGTGGAGCAACGGGTGCAGCTGGTGAGATTGGACACGTCTCCATTGATTACAATGGCCCTCCAGATATGACCGGGGTGAATGGAGCGATTGAAGCCTATCTTGGTCATCGATTCCTGACAGGACACGCACGGGAGCAACTTGAACAGTATCCTGATAGCATGCTTCATGTTGCACCTGGACTAGACAACCTGACTCCGGCAACCATTACAGAAGCAGCATTAAATAAGGATTCCGGTGCCATTGCTGTTCTTGAGTGGGCTGGATATAAACTTGGCTGTGCTCTTGGGGGGGTTGTGAATTTACTGGACATACGTACGATCGTGATTGGCGGAGGAGTTTCAAAAGCTGGAGATGTCCTGCTAAAGCCGGCACGGGACATCATCCTGTCCTACATCAAACCCGGAATGCATGAAGACGTGACCTTAATCCAGGAAACGCTCGGGAATGAGGCTGGCATGCTTGGAGCAGCCTGCCTTGTGTTCGACCAACTTGATGACGAGAAACAGAAATGATTATTTCGGGAATTATATCTCTGAGTAACCATTTGGATGTTTCAAAATAAATTTGTATCCTTGTAGGGTTACGTCCGGGATTGGCGATGTCTGCACCACAAATCCGGTGTGTGAATGGACGGCGAGGAGCGTTTCCGTTAGGAACTCCGTGAACCCGTCAAATGGATCGGTGAAATGGTTACTCATCGATATAATTCCCATTATTTCTCTTCAGTCTGGCTAATCCAGACTGTCTCGATTTGCCTACTCACAGCAATACCACTGATTGCAGAGGCACAGGGGCAAGAACAACTTGATGCCCCAATACAATTCAACGCTCGGGATTCTTTGATCCTACATTTTAATTCCGAGAGCGGGGATCGTGGCACCTTAATCGGTAATGTTCGGGTTTCATATGAAAATGTGACGCTTGACGCCCATTTCGTTGATCTACTCTTGGAGCGGGATGAGTTCACGGCTTATGGGCTCGTTACCGACTCTGGACTGGTCGGCCCCCCTACCTTCTCTGAAGGGAATGAAACCCTAACCGGCTCCCAACTGTCTTACAACATCGGGACTGGCCGTGGACGAGTGACCGCAGCTAGAACCCAGTTTGAAGAAGGATTCATTCAAGCAGGGATTGCAAAAGTTCGAGAGGACAGCACCATCTTCATTCAGGATGGACTATATACCACATGCAATTGTGCTCCAGATGAAACCCCTTCCTACTCCCTCAGAGCTAGAAGAATGAAGATCGTGGACCAAAAATGGGTGTATACTGGACCAATTCAACTCTATATTTTTAATATTCCCCTGCCTTTTTGGCTGCCTTTTGGGTTTTTACCCTATCAGGAAGGGCGCAGAAGCGGGTTCCTCGCGCCAGAGTATGGCGAGGACGAGAGGGGGTTCTTTTTGCGAAACTGGGGGTGGTATTTTGCGCTCAATGACAAGATGGATACCCAAGTCCGGCTAGGCCTTTGGACTAAAGGAAGTTGGCAAGTCAATCCTTCGTTTCGATACAATCGCAGAGACGCATTCAGCGGGAGTTTGAATGTTGATTATCTGCAGGAACGGAGTGGAGAACGGGATGACCCGGATCTGATTAAGCGAAGGAATCTGAGCTTTCGCTGGACCCATAATCAAAATTTTTCTCCCAAATCTCGCCTCAGCGCAAATGTGAACCTGACCTCTAGTACCTATTTGCGAACCATTTCTACTCAATACAGCGATAACGTGCGGCAGTCCATCGGTTCGTCAATCCAGTTCAATCAAACCTTTAGAGGAGGGCGATCTATCTCCCTGAGTATGCGGCAGCGGCAAGTTATATCTACTGGCAGTGTTGATCTGACTTTCCCGCAGCTCTCGTTTTCACAAACGACAAAGTCCCCTTTCAAGCGCGAAACTAGTGGGCGAAACCAGCGATGGTATGAGAGACTGCAATACAGCATTACCTCACGGATGAATAATCAATACGAGTTTCGCCCCCTATCGGATCAAGAATTAATTGCGAATGGAGATACTCTTGCAAATGGACAACCTGTGGACTATCCTTGGTTTGAAGCACTGTTCAGCGAAGACAAATATCGGGCAGCCACTGGAAAAACGGATGGACGAATTCGATTTACGGCCCAACACCGTATTCCGATATCTGCACCATTTGCCATTCGTCAAATTCCACTTTTGGGATCAGTACGCCTGAACCTTGCTCCAAATGCAAATTATACCGAGGAGTGGTTTACCTCCTCAGAACGACGACAACGGAACGCAGACGGTTCTACCGAATCTACCTCAGAACAAGGATTCATTGCGCTACGCCAGTTTAATGTTGGCGCATCTGCCAATACAACGATTTACGGACTTTTTCCTGTCAAACTTGGAAGCTACGAAGGGTTGAGGCATACGGTAAGGCCGCGCCTTGGATTTTCATACCGGCCAGACTTTGGCAGTGATGCATGGGGATATACCCGTCCACTGATCGATGAAGACGGTCAGGCGGTTGTGGATACACTTTCCACAGGCATCATACCTCGGCGGTATTCTATTGTACCCGGTGTACAAAGCGGGCTTCAGAAAGCTCTCAGTTTTGGGCTGGACAACACCTTCGAAACCAAGCGGATACAGATCGACTCTACGGGATCTGATCAGACGCGTGTACTTAAATTATTTACCCTGAACCTGTCAAGTAGCTATAACCTTGCCGCAGACTCCCTCCGGATGGCTCCGATCCGAATCAGTGCGAGAACGAATATCCTCGGGAAATTCAATATAAACTTCACCTCCTCCTTTTCTCCCTACAAACTTAGCACGGATGGTCGAAGAATCATCAATGACTACGTATTTTCCCTCCGGGATTTTTCCTTGGCCCGATTAACACAGTTAAGTGTACGCGGAAGCATGCAGCTCCGAGGAAGCATCCGTTCTCGTTCAGAGAATCCTCCCACTTCGCAAACTACGATCCCACAGTTTGGGAACACCCCTCCCCCCTTCACGGGCAGTGGTATGAATGCATTTTCTCCTACTAGCATATCAGGTGAGATGCAAAACTGGTCGTTGAACCTCAGCTTTGTCTATCAGATTTCCCGACCGCAATTGATACTTCGCCGATCTGCGACCATGAACACAGGGTTTAATTTCACTTTAACCCCAACCTGGCGGGTTCAGGGCCAAACGGGGTATGATTTTGAGCGAAAAAAACTAGTTACGACCACCCTGAACCTGGCCAAGGAATTCGAATGTTGGAATATGTCGTTCCGATGGATTCCATTCGGCGCATTCCAATCCTGGGGCTTCAACCTGCACGTAAAGAGTGGGCGTCTATCCGAATTCCTTCGTTTCCAGCAACCTCGGGCAGATCGTAGTCGGGGATTCCGAGGAATCTAACTTCTCAGAGAAGAATTCTACCAAGAATTAACGATCCAGGCATCTTCTACCGCTTTCAATCCTTCACGCTTATGAAAGCGCTCCAATGAGGTACGAAGAATCAACTCGGTCCCCTTGCAGTGATCTTGGACATGATGCATCAAGCGTTTCCCTATGCCTACCCCCTGCACATCAGGTTCTACGGCCAAATCGCACAGATAACTGAACATAACTCCATCTGTGAGAACGCGAGCAATGCCTACAAGGCGCCCGCTTTTCCATGCCGTGACGACAAGAGACGCATTTTCAAACATCGCCCAAAGGCGCTGCGGATCCGAAACTGGCCGATGTAGAGGGGCCCGGCGATAAAGAATCCGGATCAACTGGGGCGAAAGCCCTTCCAAGCCTTCCCTGAATTCTAGGGCATCTAAGGTTTGCATTTGCTTCATCATGCTGCAAGCGCCATGCCAACTTTCTCTGCCGCCTGCTCAAATAATACGGCCGATTCAAGCGCAATCCCACTTTCCTGTAAGACTTGCTGTCCCTCTGACGCGTTCGTTCCCTGTAAACGCACAATCAACGGAACATGAATATCCACATTTTTTGCCGCCTCAACTACTCCTCTTGCCACTCGGTCACAGCGCACAATGCCTCCAAAAATATTTACAAGCACGGCTTTCACATTTGGATCCTTCAAGATGATTCGAAATCCTGCCTCAACGGTCTCCACACTTGCGGTTCCTCCTACATCTAAAAAATTAGCTGGATTGCCTCCGGCCAGTTTGATAATATCCATCGTGGCCATGGCCAGTCCCGCCCCATTGACCATGCATCCTACATTCCCATCGAGTTTCACATAATTCAGGTTGGATGCATGCGCCTCTACTTCCAAAGGATCTTCTTCATGCAAATCTCTAAGCTCCGCCAAGTCTTGGTGTCGAAACAGAGCATTATCATCGAGATTGAGCTTGGCATCAATTGCAACTACTTCTTTTTCCTCGGTAAGAACGAGTGGATTGATCTCCGCCAATGATGCATCCACTTCCATGTATGCCCGAAAGAGTGATTGGATGAAATTGGATGCCTGTCGAGCCGTTTTTCCTTCGAATCCAAGGCCATATGCCAACTCTCGGGCTTGAAATGCCTGTAACCCATACGATGGATCGGCCCAAACTTTGAGAATCTTTTCTGGGGTTTCGGCGGCTACTTTTTCGATTTCAACTCCCCCTTCCGTCGAAGCCATAACCACATGCTGACTACGTGTACGATCCAGTGTGACCCCGATATAATATTCCTTTGCAATGTTTACCGCAGGGGCGATGAGGATTTTTCGAACTAGTTGCCCTTCGGGCCCCGTCTGGTGCGTGACCAAGTTCATTCCGATAATTCCCCCTGCAATCTCTTCAACGGCATCCAACCCTTTGGCAAGTTTTACTCCTCCCCCTTTGCCTCGTCCACCCGCGTGAATTTGTGCCTTGATGACAAACAGATCGCCATGAACCGGCATCATTTTCTTTGCTGTAGACACCGATTCTGCGACGGTGGAAGCAACTTCTCCGGGTTGCATGGCAACTCCGTATTTTTCGAGAATCTCCTTTCCTTGATATTCGTGAACTTTCATGAGTTAAGATAATGACGAAAGAAATATGCTCTGGAAAGCTATTGGACACCTGCAAGACGCCCAAGGTTCCAAGCGTAACCTTTTCGGGCTCAGGATCATCAGGTACAGAGGCCCGCTTCGTTTCAATTGGGAATTATATACGTGAGTACCCATCTATTTGACGGCTACCTTTTGCGTACCCATTTCACGGCTCATAGGAGTCTCTAACGGGAACGCTCCTCCACATGCAGATGCCCCAATCCCGGAGGCCTGTAACACATTCGCAGATGCATTGATATCTGATGGCCACATGCCATACACTTAAACTTGCTTTGCGTCTTGCGATTGACTTTATCTGTATGACCACACTGATTACAGCGTTGACTGGTATACTTCGGATCAACAAGAATCACGTTGCCAAACTTGTAATCGCAATAGGTATTGAACCGTCCCCATCCAGCGTTGAGAATGACGCGGTTTAACCCTGCTTTTGCCTTCACATTGGTTCCAGGGTTCTCAACCGTGCCCTTAGCAGACTTGGACATAGTCTTGATCTTCAAGTCTTCACATTTCAACGTATACGCCTTATTGGACAATCTACGGCTATGTTGATGTGCAGCATTCGTTCTGCAGTTCTTCTGTTTTCGCTTCCACTTGGCAATCCTTCTCTTTGTCCGCAAGGATCGACCAGATCCTTTCTGTTGTCGGGCTAACTTACGTTGATACCTACGGATCTTAATCTCCTTATCCGTTAAGGAGGCATCCAAAAATAACTTTCCCATTTCCCATATTTGAATTTCGGGTATTCCTCTAATTTGATGAGGCTTTACCAGCTCTTTCATGTTCAGTCCCCAGTGAGCAATTTTCTGAATCGGGGATTGTTCGTGGCGTGGGTGGATGTCATAATTCCATTGCGGGTTCACCTCGCTGTGGGTTACGTTGATCCCGGCCATCTGTTCATCGGTAATTTTGACACCCGTTTGATATTGTTTCGTCATCCTGACGGCCGTCACATGCAATCCCGATTGATTGCTCGTAATCGCAATAAAATTCATGAACGTCTCCATACTGTCGAGTGGACGTCCAGACAAGTTGATACTGATGGGACCAAAGAGGCGATGTTCCATGGGATTCCATTTGCTGGCCCCACTGGGATCATGGGTGACGCTCACCTGTACTTGATAGGGATCACAGAGTTTGGTTTGCAGATAATACTTCCATGCCCGTGCACGATTCCTGTTGGATCCTCCACAATCGGCCAGAATGACGAGTCGTTTGGAATTGGGATAGAGATGCCGACCTTCCGACTCAAACCAGTGCACAATACAATCCACTGCAAATTCTGGGGTGTCACTGGAGTCTCCAATACACACCGTTCCACGATTGTTTGACGGGTCAAAGATTCCATACGGCACGGCCTTGAACGCGGCATCGGACCGGAAGTCGTGATCGTTCACTTTAATGGGGTCTTTGCACCAGATCTTGCCATGAGCTGCAAACCATCCAATGAGTTCTTTCTTTGGTTCTACCACTCTAATGCTATTGAAGGTAATTTACTCGCAGTTGGCGAAACTAGAACTGTTGTTGAGGAGTGTCTAACGATTACTGGTGTTCCCCTAAAAGATCAAGCAGAAGCCCGCAATCTGTCTGATGCTCTTGATTATTTAGAAACGATTGTTAAAAATGATCAACCTATCAGGGAAGTTGATATTCGTCAAATTCATAAACTCGTACTTGAAGGAATTTCCGAAGAGGCTGGAAAATACCGCTCAAAACCAGTTGAAATTAGTGGATCAGACTATAAACCCACAAATCCCGAATCAATACCCGTAGCGATGGCAGAACTTGGTGACTATTTAGCCAAAATTAGTAATCCTGAATCTGCAGACTTGGGAAGTTTAAATGGACTGATAGTAGCGTCAGTCACACATACATGGTTTGTCACAATTCATCCATTTATTGATGGGAATGGACGCGTTGGCAGACTACTTCTGAATTTGATCTTAATGAGATATGGGTTTCCAATTGCAATCATTGCAAAAGAGGATAGAATCAGATACTATGATGCACTTGAGCAATCACAATCTAGCGATCTGACAGCATTTATATCACTAATTTCAGAGTGTATAAGTGAAAGTCTTGAGGAATATGAGGCCGCGGCGGAAGAGCAGAATACACATTCTCAATGGATTGAAAACTTGAAAAACAAATTTTCAGAGACATACGGTGTCCAAGTTGAAAATCAATACGAAGTGTGGAAAAAT
This sequence comes from Rhodothermales bacterium, assembly GCA_965215475.1. Taxonomy (GTDB): domain Bacteria; phylum Bacteroidota; class Rhodothermia; order Rhodothermales; family Bin80; genus Bin80. The sequence continues at coordinate 3,328,675 of OZ244061.1, read as the reverse complement.
GCCATGGAATTGCTGAAGAGCTATTTGCAAGGCTCCGTTGAAAGTTTTAACGAGATTGATTTTTATGGCGCTAAGTTGTATTTCAAAGATTATGGTAATTTAGAATTTGAAAAATATTCTGCTCTTCGCGTTGGTGAATCTAGAAAACGTACATGGTTTATGAGTGTCCATTTTCGTACGATTAACAATACTTTTGTTAGGCGTCTTTTCTTATTTGGTAAAGCAACGTATATGAAAATGAGCCAGAGAGAGTGCTGGGTGACTCTGTATATTGCTAAGGATCAGCCGCGAGGCTCTCAAAATTTTGAGCATTTGATAAATATTGACTCCACTAAACCAGATGAGATTGTTGAGATAGGCTATGCCATCAAAAAGGAACGTTTCGTAGTGCGACCCAAAACTGGTGCGCCCAAGTTTACCAACATTGAGAGTTTCGCCCAGAAACTAATTGAAAGCATGGTGATTCAAAATGCGGAATAAATTCCAAGTTACCTTCCGCAATTGATCCTTGACTCTCAATACCCCTAAATGGTACTCAATTGAATATGAATTCAGAATGAGGTTTCGTATCTAAACTATTAATCCAGAAATTCTGAGAAAAGTGATACCGAACTAATCCGATTCTCTTTTGTCTAGTATCTATCCAAGTGTGCCACGTAAAATATAATTGGAAATCTGTAGAAGAAGAATGAGACATTTGCCCGTCAATTGTATAAAACGCGTCACGGGTCCTCCAGGACAATATTTTTGGTAAAATGCGGAGGTTTTGCATTAAGGATTGAATGGATGACGTTTCTTGATATTCATAACACACAACTTGGACAGTATTTAGTTCTCTAGAAATAAATACTCATAAGAAGAATTATCCATTCTGGGGATATTTTTGTCCCCATTTTCTGTCTGTTGGCCTGCGACCGTACACACCAGTGTCAGTAATAATTGCGATGTACGGGCGATAGTTCTTTTTGATAAATCTAAGTATCTGAGCGTTGTTTTGGGCGACTAATTGTGCTCTTTGTAGATGTGTTCTACCTGAACGAATAATAAATAGGCCTAAACACATATCCATTACAAATTTGGTCTGATTCTCGCTTTGAGCAATTTTGTAATCATAGGTTAATGGATAATAGCCCATCTCAGAAGATTTTTTCATCCATACTTCGTCTGATATACCTTTTTCAAACAAATCTCTATGTCTAACCACTTTTATCCATGCACTCTCTAAAACCTCAACAAAACAATCACTATCAAGACATTCGTCTACATAAAATTGAGGCTCTCTAATGAGTGGCATAGGCGATTGCATCCTCAACCCTGGCGAGAGCAATTCCATACCCTGAAGCTATATCTTTGAGAGATTCTCCACCCTCAAATCGCTCATATACGATCTCAACGGTTATTCCAGTACCAGTGATTGATGGTTGCCCAAACCGTACTTGAGGATCTATTTTGATGCTCTTCTTCTTCTTTTGGTCTTTAATCCATGGGTACAGTACATCCGGTAGATTTGCATCTTTGAATTCAAGCCGGTTGATATAGTCTCCTATTAACTCTATTGATTCTAATTGTCCGTGACGGGTCGCATTCAGCAAGATATCTTGGGCACGCTTGAAGTATACCTCAGACCCAACGCGGATCCTATGATCAATGAGTGGATAGGGGATTTCAAGTTTTTCTCGAAGGTAATCAGATGCTTCACATATTTTGGAGAGAGGAATTTCAAGGGTTTTTCTCATATAGTTGATCGCAAAGGCCTCTGAGAGTTGAAGAAAATTCAATGTTTGATCTGAATTTAAGTTTGATATCAAAGATCCCTTTGGGTATCTATTTAACCAAGAATACAAAGTAGAATAGGGTATTCTAAGTGCCTTAGATACACTTTGACAGGAGTACAACGGAAACTCCCGAGGGTGAATATCACCATAAATCATAGTAGTGTTGTTGAACAGAATAGCATATCTTTGTAGGGTAATATACAAACTTTCACAGATTTTGTTTCTCAGACTGGTATAGCCAATGATTCTGCGAATTCCCCAGATTGTTGTAGTCTTTTTACTAACCTGAATTTCCATCACAGGATAGTAAAACAATTAACCCCCCCCCCTTATTCATCTCAAATTGCGATTTGAGATGAATAAGGGGGGGGGGGTCAAAAATCCGCGTTATTGACCAATAAACTCGCTTCTTGAAAAATATCGTATATTCGGAAAATCTTGAAAGGGGAAGTGTTGGTAGAACCAAGATGATCCATTTGACGCAAATGGATTGAACCTTCAACATTGCGGGGAATGTCATTATCGAGATCCATACTGTTTTTGATTCTGTTCATTTAATTTTTACGAAGTATGTTTGTGACTCGCGTTGCTTTGTTCTTGACGATGATTGCTGGTGCCCCATCTGGGTTTGCACATGCAGAAATTCAGGCTATCATGGATACGGAATTCGGCATTCATGGTGCCGAATTGAACGATTCAAAATCCCCCCCCCCCCCCCCCCCCCCCGATTTTTTCTTCACATAGCAGTGCGGGTGTGCAGTTGAGCGCATCCGAAGCGGATGACGCTGCTCCTTATTTCAATGGGAGCGCAGATGGCGATGCGTTTTCTTCCAAGATCACTTCGATTGTAGATTCTGATCGATGGAGCCTTCATGAGAATGCATCTACTAAGGCGAAAAAACGAACGCCCAGAAAACCCACAGATGTGACCGTCGTGCCGGGCGGAGATGTCGATGATTGTACGGTATGGAACTGCCTCACCATATCCTGGACGCCCCAAGCCGAGCCTGGTAAACCCATCATGGAATACGTAATAGAACAATCTAATGATGGATCAACTTGGACTGAGTTATTTTCATTCCCATTTCCAGGTGTTCGCACTCGATACAGGGTTGATCCTTTTGATCCTCCTGGCACCACCTATTATCTCCGGATTCGTCATCGTGATGTCGACGGTTGGGGCCCTTGGTCGGATGTGGTCTCAGGGACGGTCCGAGCCATTGACCTCTATCCAGTTGAAGGTCTGCGGGTCCATGCCGATGGGATTCATCAACATCGTTTGGGGTGGGTCGCGCCTACAGACCGTAGAAACTTGAACGATGCAGGCTTCAAACAGTACACCATTGAGTGGTCCTCTGACAACATCAATTGGTCGGAGTTGGGGGAGATTGATTTGCAATTTAGTACGGAGTTTATTCACAGGAGTAATCAACTCACTCCAGGGGAAACGTTCTACTACCGCGTCAAAGTGACCAACACCAAGAATGAAGTCAGTGCGCCTTCGGAGGTCGTCCGTGTGACCGCGGCTACATCCAGTGGATGGGGCATCCCTACGGGGATCACAGCGACCAGACAATCGGGCAACTCCGTTGAGGTTTCATGGACGGCGGCGACGGATCTTCCTCCAGCAGCACAGGTACGTACGTACCGAATCTTCGCGACCACCAATGGTGGGGATTCATGGGAGCGAATTCGAAATTCTTCAGCGAGTCCTTTTTTACGTACCGGCTTGGAGACCGATACATGCTACGGGTTCCGAGTCGACGGGATCTATACCGTACTCCCGTCAGCTACTTATCACAGCGATTTATCCGACGAAGTCTACGTCTTGACGGGCGATGTGACTGCACCGGTTGCACCGACGGCGCTCACGGCCACCGACGATGGCATGAGCACCTTCACGCTATCTTGGACGGCTCCGGCCAGTGACCCGTGTAGTCCGATCACGGGCTACCAGATCCAGCAATCTACCGACAGGGGCAGTACCTGGACCGATGTGATTGGCGATACGGGTAATGATGCGGTGACCTATGCCCACACGTCACAGACGCTCAGCACCACGCGCCAGTACCGAGTGGGGGCCATCAATGCGGCGGGAACGGGGGGCTGGTCCAATGTCGTCCGCGCAGGTCCGGCCATCCGGCCTGCTGCCCCCACGATGCTCATCGCCACGGCTCCAGATCGAACGAGCCACGACCTGTCGTGGACCGCGCCCGCAGACGACGGAGGTGCGCCGATCACCGGTTATCAGGTGGAAGCGTCTGGCACGGGCAATCCTGGGAGTTTTTCAGTGATTCTCCCTGCTAGTTTTCGAATCGTAGTTCCGGGCTTTTCTAGGCCCGTTTCACCGGGAACGACTGCGTATTATCGGGTAAGGGCCAATAACTCGGCTGGTCTTGGTGCACCGTCGAATGTGGCCAGTGCCACGACAGAGCCGATCCGCGCGCCCGATGCCCCGTCCTCTCTGACCGCCACGGCCGACGGATCAACCACCATCAATCTATCGTGGACGGCACCGACCAATACGGGCGGCGCAGCGATTACGGGCTACCAGATTGAATCGTCTCCAACAGGGGACTCGTGGACGAATTTGGTGGACAATACCAGGTTGACCACGACCACCTATGCCCACACAGGACTCTCAGGGGGCACCACGGTTCATTACCGGGTGAGCGCCATCAACTCGGCGGGGCCGGGAGCGGCGTCACAGACCGCCAGTGCCACCACGGCGGTTACCGCGCCCGATGCGCCCACATCACTAACGGCAACGGCCGATGGGGCAACTACGATCCGCCTGTCATGGATCGCACCGACCAATACGGGCGGCGCAGCAATTACGGGCTACCAGATTGAAGTCTCTCCCAATGGAACAGGGGACTCGTGGACGAATTTGGTGGACAATACCGGGTTGACCACGACCATCTATGCGCACACGGGACTCTCAGCGGGCACCACGCGTCATTACCGGGTGAGCGCGATCAACTCGGAGGGGCCGGGAGCGGCATCCAATTCAGCCAGTGCCACGACGAGTACGCCGATTGTGATCACTGCGCCCGCAGCCCCGACCTCACTGACCGCGACGGCAGACGGGGCCACCACCATCAATCTATCGTGGACAGCACCCACCAATACGGGCGGCGCAGCAATTACGGGCTACCAGATTGAATCGTCTCCAACAGGAACAGGGGACTCGTGGACCAATTTGGTGGACAATACCGGGTTGACCACGACCACCTATGCCCACACAGGACTCTCGGCGGGCACCACGCGGCATTACCGGGTGAGCGCGATTAACTCAGAGGGACCGGGAGCGGCATCCAATTCAGCCAGTGCCACAACGAGTACTTCTACATCGGTCACCGCGCCCGCTGCGCCCACATCACTAACGGCAACGGCCGATGGGGCAACTACGATCCGCCTGTCATGGATCGCACCGACCAATACGGGCGGCGCAGCAATTACGGGCTACCAGATTGAAGTCTCTCCCAATGGAACCGATGACTGGACCGATTTGGAGGGGAACACGAATTCTACGGCGACCATCTATGCGCACACGGGACTCTCAGCGGGCACCACGCGTCATTACCGGGTGAGCGCCATCAACTCGGAGGGACCGGGAGCGGCATCCAATTCAGCCAGTGCCACAACGAGTACTCCGACAGTGATCACCGCGCCCGCAGCCCCGACCTCACTGACGGCAACGGCCGATGGGCCAACCACCATCAATCTATCGTGGACGGCCCCCACCAACACGGGCGGTGCAGTGATTACGGGTTATCAGATTGAATCGTCTCCAACAGGAACAGGGGACTCGTGGACCAATTTGGTGGACAATACCGGGTTGACCACGACCACCTATGCCCACACAGGACTCTCGGCGGGCACCACGCGGCATTACCGGGTGCGTGCCATCAACTCGGCGGGGACTGGAGCGGCATCCAATCCAGCCAGCGCCACGACGAGTCCTCCGACAGTGATCACTGCGCCCGCAGCCCCGACCTCACTGACCGCGACGGCAGACGGACAAACCACCATCAATCTATCGTGGACGCCCCCCACCAATACGGGCGGCGCAGTGATTACGGGCTATCAGATTGAAGTCTCTCCCACGGGAACCGATAACTGGACCGATCTGGCAGGGAACACGAATTCTACGGCGACCACCTATGCGCACACAGGACTCTCAGCGGGCACCACGCGTCATTACCGGGTGCGTGCGATCAACTCGGCGGGGACTGGTCCGCCCTCGCTCATCGCGAGTGCGACCACGGAAGCCATCTTGGCACTGTCATTTGCAGCAACCATCGCTTCGCAGCGTTATCCGGCGGGAGTTGTCATCTCCGATCTTACGCTTCCGACCGCCAGCGGTGGCGTCATGCCTTATGCTTATAGGCTCTCTCCAGAAATGCTCCCTTTGGGGCTGTCTTTTGATGAATCCACACGCACCATTGGTGGCACTCCCACGCAGGTCACGGCGGCGCAAACGTTTACATGGACGGTGACCGATGCAGTGGGGACAACGTCCACAATGGACTTTACGCTGGAGATCTACGGCATCACGTTTGTTGCAAAGGTAGAGAATCAATCGTATGATCGGGGGGCATTGATTGCTCCTCTGGTTCTGCCCGAGGTCACTGGCGGGGAAGATCCGATTCAATACACGCTTACTCTATTGTCTTTTCCCAGTGGACTCAGATATGATGCACCTCCGCGCACCATCTATGGAACCCCCGTACAAGTCACACCTCCAGTGGAGTTGACCTACAGAGCGGTGGATGCCAATGGTGCGCAAGATAGCTTGAAATTCAGCATTGAAGTGGTCTCGCCGGTCCATCGTGAAGCCGAGCAAGGCTTGCCGCAGGAGTTGATCGTACATTCCAGTTATCCGAATCCGTTTACCCATTCCACCCGCATTGTGTTTGATCTACCGTGGCCCGCCCAAGTGCAGGTAAACGTCATGGACATAACGGGACGACGCGTTTACGCACAGCCTGTAGCTCACCTTTCATCTGGCACAAATCAGACCATTGAACTCCGTGATCTAACGCTACCCGCCGGGGTCTATCTGTATCAAATGACCGTCACCTCCCCAGAAGGGCACGCGTCGGTACATGTTGGCCATTTGATGAGGTTGCGGTAGCAGAGCGGCCTTGCTAAGCAGCGGATCTCTGGTTAGAGAAATTTCGGTCATGGAAAGAAGGCAATGAGCGGAACTCCATGGTGGACTGGCTTGGGTGTGATCCCTTGAATGATGTACACACTTGGTGCCCTGCGATCCTGTATCTCCAGTTGGCAACAGGAACGAGCTCCAATCCCGAATAGATGTCTCTTGGACGCAGTGCACTGGATGTTGGTGGGGCCCGCCGAATTGATCCGTCAATCTTGTGCCACGCCTGCACCTCGGTCATCCTACCCTAGTGCTCTGGAAAGGATATAAGGACACAAACAGAGTGATCTCATGAACAGGGTAGTGGGCAGATATGAAAAGGGACACGATTACAGAAGAGATGCACACACTTGTCCACGATCCTTAAAACCCCATGAACGAGCCACTGCAGATACTCTTGTTCATCATTCTGTCAAGCAAAACATGTACGGTCCAGGGATGGGGGCAATTTAGGCTGGAATACCTTGGATTTTCGTACGGATACGAGAAAATCGCCTACCGTTGTGCTATTATTCTTCTGTCAAGCTCCAATGGAAGTGCATGCTCAGATTAATGAAGTTAGGTACTTGAGTATATGGAATTTTCGGATAGATACCCTGCATGATCCCAATGATGATGACACGTAGGTAAGTTTGCTTTACCGTAGCCTGATCTTGAGCCTTCGGCACATCTATTCTCTTCTTCTGCGGAGGACTATACCTGTATACACAACAATCGCAGTAGAACCAAATTTTTCTGGCATGTTTTCCGTTCCCGAATCGCCTGCACCAAAATCCCCCTATGAATTCCCGTCTCGCGGACCATGCGCTTAACAGGCACTCCCGATCTTTGAACCGCTGATGTTTGGGGATATGTGGCTCTTGATCGTGCTGTAGATTTCTTTAGTTTGAAGGCATGTGTATTCAGATGAGAGCATATCCCTAATGAGATGAAAAAACGCATGTTTGGGAGCCCCCGATGAGGACTTTGTACCCCATAATCAATCTCCAGACGCGAAAGCCTAAAACTGAAAACTCCCATCAACTCACAATGCCATTTTTTAGTTTCTTGGTTTATGTAGTTTATGTAGAACGATTCACATTATTTGGGGTACACGTTTGAGTGCTGATTTTTCAGATGGCAAAATAGTATAGCATGGTTGTATGGCTTTAACAACGATAGATCGCTATATCCTCACCCGAATATTTCTGCTGTATTTGTTTCTAGTTGTGGTTTTGGTCATTTTTTTTATCCTGATCCACTATCTCGAGCATATTGATGATTTCCTGGACCGCAAGGCATCCATGCAGAAAATTTACCTGATCTACTATCCCAGTTTTGTCCCCGATATCCTCCTGCAGATCTCCCCACTGGCCTTGTTTTTGGCTGCTATCTTTACAACGAGTCGACTAGCGCAATCTTTGCAGGTCATTGCACTGCAAACTAGTGGTATTGCGCTCCAACGCCTGCTTGTACCATATGTGATTGTAGGAGTCTGTGTGAGTATAATCATGTTTTTTGCTGGAGGATGGATTGTGCCACACACCAACCAGACTGTGGCGGAATACGATCGACTCTACATCCATAGCAGAACGCAGCATCTCTATGTGAGTGAAATTCACCGTCGGAACGACCCGACCAGCGTGGTTACCGTGGGATATTTTGACCGCCGAACAAATACGGCCCATCGTGTTCAGTTGCAACGATTTAATCCCGACGGAATACTTGTTGAGCGTGTCGATGGGCAGCAAATGGTATGGCAGGATTCACTGTGGCATTTTACCTATGCCACGGTGAGAACCTTTGAGTCTGGCTACGAAAAGCGTCGAATCGCGTCTCCCCTTGACACGGTTCTACAGGTTTTGCCTCGAGACTTGGCACGTACAGAACGGGATATTGAATCTATGACGATCCCCGTTGCTTCTCAGTATGTGGATGCACTCAAACGAAGTGGCCTAGCGGATACCGGTCGTGACATGGTTGGATATTATTCCAAATATGCCTATCCGCTTGCCAACCTCATCGTCATGCTGATTGCCCTTCCGATAGCATGTACACGGCGACGGGGTGGGCATACCGTGCAACTTGGGATTGGACTGCTGATTGCGTTTATATATCTCGCTACCCAAAAGCTAACTGAACCGTTTGGGTATGCAGGGGATGTATCCCCCTTGTTCGCAGTGGCCCTTCCTCATTCCATGTTCTTGGTCGGAGCCTTGGCCCTCCTCTTGGTAGCACGAAAATAGCCTAGGCCTCGCCCAAAACTCCACCCCCAAACTGAATCGGGATATCCGGGCTTTCACTGTCCGAAATGGGACCATTAGCATCCTCAAATCGATCAATATTTTCGGCTAATGCACGCAAAAATCGCTTGGCATGCCGAGGAGTGACAATGATTCGACTTTTTACGCGTGCGGCCGGCACGCCAGGCATCACACGAATAAAGTCTAAAATAAACTCTTCTTGTGAGTGACCAATCATCACCAGATTGGAGTATTCGCCTTCGGCAATCTGCTCATTCAGCTCGATATTGAGTTTCGAATCCGTCTCTTCTATTTGTGTATTTTCGTGTTCCATTATATGGCTTTGAATCAAATGAAATGATTATCCCTCATCCAATCATCATTGTACGTCTTGCTGATGTACTTCATACCGGAATCAGGGAGTAAAACGACTACGACTGCGTTGGGGTTAATTTCCTGACCATGTTGTTTTATCCAATCTAAGGCGCCAGAAAGTACCAACCCACTGGACTGACCCGCAAATATGCCCTCTTCTTTTGTAAGTCTTCTTGCCATATTCATGGCGTCTTTATCACTTGCTCGCGTAAAGTCGTGCAGTAGTTCCATATGCATATTCCCCGCTAGATACTCCTTTCCTGCTCCTTCAATTTGATGAGAATAGACCTCCTCTTGGTCTATCACCCCCTCGTGGAAGTACTTGAAGTACGAAGAACCGTAACAATCCACTCCAACTACACGGATATCTGCATTTTTCTCTTTCAGATACTTCGCCGTACCAGATATTGTCCCTCCGGTACTCGCCGTTGCAAAAAAATGCGTCACTTGCCCCTTTGTCTGCCTCCAGATTTCTGGACCCGTGGTCTGATAGTGCGCTTGCATATTTGCTTTATTGTAATACTGATTAAGATAAATTGCTCCAGGCGTTTCTTTGGCAATTTTCTCGGCCATACTGTAGTAGGAACGAGGGTCATCTGGGGTAACATCCTTCGGACATAGTACTAATTCTGCCCCATATGCTGTGAGAAGATCTTGTTTTTCTTTACTGACTTTCTCGGTTGCCGTGAAAATACATCGATACCCTCTTAACTTCGCCACCTGAACAACACCTGTACCCGTATTGCCACTGGTCGCCTCAACGATGGTTCCCCCTGGCTTGAGTTGGCCAGATTTTTCTGCCTCCCGCACCATTGCATACCCAATGCGATCTTTCACGGACCCACCTGGATTGAACATCTCTAATTTAGCCAGAACCGTACATCGCACATCTTGCGTCAACCGGTTCAATTGTACTAGAGGGGTATTCCCTATGGTGTCGATAATATCTTGATGCCACATTTTTTTGCCAGTTGAAGAGAGTTCTACGAGAATAACGACCAAATGATACCAATACCGTGATCTTTTAGGGACACTTTGTCACCTATTGATGGATTGGCCTAATTTTTGTCACTTTTCTGTCTATCACATGTCACCTTTTCCTTCATGAATACTTGGGCCTTGGAGTTATCCTCAGAAGAATCTCCGGATCAAATCATTCTTCCGCCTTCCTCTATTGACGAAGACGACGATAATATTATCGTGCCGGACGAACTACCGATTCTTGCTTTGCGCAACACGGTTTTGTTCCCCGAAGTCATGTTGCCGATCACGGTAGGACGTGAAGCTTCCATTGCCCTCGTACGTCAGGTAGCCAAGGAAAATAATCTTGTCGGAGTGATCTCCCAGCGTGAGAGAAAAATGGATGATCCCGAGCCTCAAGACCTGTTTGAAGTAGGAACCGTGGCACAAATATTGAAATTATTGAAGATGCCCGATGGCTCAAAAAGCATCATCATTCAGGGCCGAAAGCGATTCAAAGTGAAAAAATTCACACAAACCAAACCCTATTTCACCGCTCAAATCAAGGTTCTGGACGAAGAGGAAGGAACAGGCAATGATGTGGAAGAACGGGCCCTGATGCATTCCATCAAGGAGTCTGCCTGTGAGATGGTCAACCTCTCCCCCAATCTTCCGAATGAAGCGATTGAGGCCATCGAAAATATAGACTCTTTCCCGTTTCTGATCCATTTTATCGCCTCCAATTTGCAGATTGATGTTCAGGAAAAACAATTGGTGCTCGAAACGGTGTCTCTCGGGGAGAGAGGAAAGCTGTTGATTGAGCATTTGAATAAAGAAATCCAGATCCTTCAGCTCTCGGATGAACTCCGTTCACGTATGAAGAGTGATGTGAATCAGCAGCAACGAGAATTTTTCCTCCGTCAGCAGATGAAAATTATTCAGAATGAGCTGGGAGAAGGAAATGAGATCAATGAGCATAATGCACTGCGCGAGCGGGCCGACGATAAACAAATTCCCGATCATGTAAGGGATACGTTTGAGAAAGAGATGATTAAGCTTGAACGTACCAATCCCTCCTTGCCAGACTATGCCGTCACACGGAATTACATCGATTGGATCCTTGATCTGCCATGGACCGAATTCACGAAAGACAACCTAAAACTTAAACGTGCAGAAAAAATTCTGGAAGAGGACCACCATGGACTTGAAAAAGTCAAAAAACGAATTATTGAGTACTTAGCGGTCCTCAAGCTCAAGGGAGACATGAAGGCTCCCATTCTATGCTTCTATGGTCCTCCCGGAGTTGGAAAAACCAGCTTGGGTAAGAGTATTGCTCGTGCACTAGATCGCAAATTTGTTCGAATGAGTCTAGGTGGAGTACATGATGAAGCGGAGATCCGTGGACACCGCCGGACGTATATTGGTGCTCTTCCTGGCCGTATTCTGCAGGGACTCAAGAAAGCGGGTTCTGCCAATCCGGTGTTCATGTTGGATGAGATTGATAAGGTTGGAGATCGCCACCGGGGAGATCCATCCAGCGCGCTTCTTGAAGTACTTGATCCAGAACAGAATAGTGCGTTCAATGATCATTATCTCGAACTGGACTATGACCTCTCGAAGGTACTCTTTATTGCAACCGCAAATTCTCTCCATACCATCCCCCCCCCCTTGCGGGACCGTATGGAAGTGATCCATATCTCTGGGTACACCCAAGAAGAGAAACTGGCAATTGCTCAGGGCTACCTGATTCCTCGTCAGATTGAACGTAATGGATTGAATGAAAAGCAATTTACCATTGATGATGCTGCAGTGTACTCCATCATTGATGGCTATACACGAGAATCTGGAGTTCGTAACCTTGAACGTACGATCGGCAGTGTCGCCCGCGGGGTTGCCAAAAAAGTAGCTACAAAGGAAGTGAAATCTCTAACTATTGAAAAAGATGACCTTGAAGAGTATCTCGGGGCGCATAAATTTTTCAATGAAATCGCAGAGCGTACCGAAGTGCCCGGCGTTGCGACGGGCCTTGCATGGACCCCAACTGGAGGTGAAATCCTGTTCGTAGAGGCCTCGATCTCCAGAGGAACCGGTAAACTAACTTTGACAGGAAGCCTCGGCGATATCATGCAGGAATCTGCCAAAGCCGCCCTCAGCTATGTCAAAGCACGTGCAGATGAACTGGAAATTCCACAGAGCGCCTTCAAGCACTATGACGTACATGTACATGTACCTGCAGGTGCCGTATCGAAAGATGGTCCAAGTGCCGGAGTTGCTCTCCTCTCTGCACTAGTGTCGATCTACTCACAACGTAAAGTAAACCACAACCTTGCCATGACCGGAGAAATCACGCTCCGTGGACTTGTGCTACCCGTCGGAGGGATCAAGGAGAAGGTCTTAGCGGCAAAACGGGCAGGGATCAAGCATGTTCTGCTTCCCGCCAAGAATGAGAACGACATCAAAGACATCAAATCGGATCTACTTCAAGGACTAGATATTAGTTATGTGCGCCGCATGAGCCAAGTTCTTGACGTCACGTTGAGCGATACGCAAATCCAGGATCCTTCCGAGATCTTCTCGACGCCATCTCCTAGTAACGGGATGGCTCCAGAGCCAACGGCCTCCTAAGAAGAGGCCTCCTCGGACGATTCTGTTTCGTCTTTCTCCGCCTTGTTGGACGTATCGAACAGGCTGTTACATTCTTCAGCGACATGCTCCGCCAAAGTAGAGACCGCCTCTACAACCGTATCTGCTGCCTGAGATACCAGAAAGATTGCTTTCTGCTCCAGTTCCAACTCACTGAATGCGTCTTTCGCTTCTGTAAATTGATCTCGGTCCGTGTCTTTTGCCGTATCCATTTTGCCTGATAGGAGTAAATTAAGGGAATTCCTTGCGTACGCCTGTACCCATATGCATGTTGCAAACATCTCATTTGACTGATGCCTAACGCTACCGTGATTCGATCGACAGGAAGCTGGGTAGATGTTCAGGTTGACTCCAATGTGATTGCTTCTCGCATCCGTGGCCGAATGCGGCTGATGTACGAGAATGAAACCCAACCCGTCGCAGTGGGAGATCAGGTCGACCTCTCGATTCAAAAGGACGGAACCGGACTGATCACAAAAATCAATGAACGTCATAACTGTCTCTATCGCCGTGCCGCTGGACGCAAAGTTGGTAAACGCCAGATCCTTATCGCCAATGTTGACTATATCTGGATTGTTCAAGCCGCAGAGCAGCCTCCATTAAACCTTGGATTGATTGATCGTTTGCTGGTCGCTTGTGAAGCACAGGATCTCCCGGCTGGACTGGTGATCAACAAAATTGACCTAGCCTCCACAGACGTATTATCTACGGTGACGGAGCTCCAAGAATTCTACACAAGACTAGGATATCGAACGATCCTCACCAGTATACATAAGCAAAAAACCTTGGAACCCTTGCGCAACCAGCTATCCGGTAAAACTAGTGTGCTCTTGGGGCCTTCAGGCGTTGGGAAATCATCCCTGTTGAATTCGATCGACTCGGAGATTCATGTTCCGGTAGATTCTATAAGTAGGAAGACTCATAAAGGTCGACATACTACAGCACATACAGCATTGTATCCTCTCACGGGTGGTGGGAGTGTTGCCGATACCCCAGGGATCCGTGAATTTGGCTTACTGGATATTGAACCCTGGGAGTTGGCACATTACTTCCCCGACCTGAGGCCTCATCTTGAGAACTGCCGTTACACGGCCTGCACACATGATCATGAGCCGAACTGTGGCGTGAAGGATGCTCACGGAATGAACATTATCCGTAGTGCACGTTATGACAGTTACCTGAATATTCTGCATTCACTCCACTTGGGAGAGGCGGATGTAGGCCGATAGAGTGGACCCTGCCGTTGTGAACCTGAGGTTGCCTGCGTGCAAAATAGGATGCCGTACATGGTACCCAAAAGCTCTCAAAGATTAGATTGCACCGAATTCTGTGTTCCCCTTGTTTCAAACCATGAAGTACGGAGTTGAAGCCTTATCTTTTATCCTGGCAACCAACTGTTTCACTGAGCATGTCGATCTATGATGTTGCTCCTGCACCCTATCGCTTTTCCGCCTCTGTGCAGAACGGGCGGCTCCCGGATGATTTCATTCAGTATCTGATTCATCTGCGTCGGCATCTGCACCGTAACCCAGAGGTTGGCTACCGAGAATTTGAAACCAGCCGCCTGATTCGAAGCCACTTGGAAAGCCTGGGCCTGACGGTTTCCGGGCCGCATGCCAAGACAGGTTTATTCGTGGACATTGAGGGGCCTCATCCTGGACCTCATATTGGCTTTCGATGTGATATTGATGCACTGAAACTGCAGGATGCAAAGAAACACGACTATGCTTCCAGGAACACAGGCGTTACACATGCCTGTGGGCATGACGCGCATACCACCATTGGTATTGGTCTTGCTCATAATCTACATCGACTACGCTCTTGCCTACATGGAAAGGTGCGTATTTTTTTTCAACCGAATGAGGAGGGCAACCCAAGTGGGTCGGTTCCCATGATTCAATCGGGAGTTTGTGATCCACTGGAAGCACTGTATTGCGTACATGTAGATCCAACCTTGGATACGGGTGAATTTGGGATTCCTGAGGGACAGGTCACCGCTTCTTCCGAACGTGTTCGAGTGGAGGTGCATACACGAAGTACTGGCCATTCGGCCCGGCCCCACAACGTCAAAGACACCATTTGGATTGCCACCCAATTACTGTCTCAGTACTACCAGTATGTCGGACGTGTTACGGATGCACGCAATCCATCGGTATTTACCGTCTGTATGATTGGAGGTGGAATGGCCCATAATGTCATTCCAAATGAGGCTTGGTTTGAGGGAGCACTGCGATGCCTCAATGATTCAGATCGCATTTTTTTACTTGACTACATGCAACGTACAGCTGAAAATTTTGCTGAAACTCATGGAGTCAACATTGAATTCATTCGTGTAGAGGGGCTCCCCGCCGTTATCAATAACCCCGCTATGGGGCAAAATGTACGTGCCTGCATTGTCGAATTGTTTGACGAAAGAGCCGCGCAAGGAATCTGCGTACCCAGTATGGGAGCTGAAGATTTTGCAAATTATCTGGAACATGTTCCAGGAATGCTGATTCGAATTGGGACACGTAGCAGCAAATCAACAAGTTATCCTTTGCATGACGCTCACTTTGACATTGATGAGCAAGCACTGGTTGATTCAGTAGAATTACTTACTCGAGTGATGATCCGTCATCTTGATCAAAAAATTGCGCCCTAAAACGGAACCGCCTTATTTAGAAAGGGTATAGATGCATCGTGCCACATACAAAATACTACAACCATGAACGCACCTGAGGCTCCGGTCACCTTAAGTCCTCGCGCTTCCGAAGAGGTCCGTAAGATTTTGTCGGATAAAACAATCCCTGACGGATATGGACTCCGAGTTGGAGTTCGTGGAGGTGGATGTAGTGGAATGAGTTATATCTTGGGGTTTGACAAGCTGCGCGAACATGACCTGACGTTCAATACGGATGGGATTGTACTATACATTGACAAGCGTCAAGGTCTATATCTCTTAGGTACCACGATTGACTATCATGCAGGCCTTGATGCAAGAGGGTTCATCTTTGAAAATCCCAATGCCACACAAACATGTGGCTGCGGATCAAGCTTTGCCGCCTAAATCTACCGCATATGGATAGTCATAGCAACTTTTCTAATCGTGTCCGTGATGTTATTTCCTATAGTCGGGATGAGGCGATCCGGCTTGGTCATGATTATATCGGAACCGAGCACTTACTGCTTGGCATTATACGGGAAGGAGAAGGGGTAGCCATCCGAGTGCTTCGGAACCTTGGCTGTAACCTGCAAAAACTTAAAAAAGTAATTGAAACTACGGTACGTGCCGGTGGAGGCACGCTTACGGTTGGAAACCTTCCGCTCACCAAGCAGGCAGAAAAGGTTCTTCGTATTACTTATCTGGAAGCGAAACTCTATAAATCGGATGTGATTGGGACGGAGCATTTATTGCTTAGCTTGCTTCGAGATGATGATAATATTGCCGCTCAGATTCTTCGGGATTCATTCGCTATTACGTATGAAACTATGCGATCGGAATTGGACACGATCCTGACTGGTCGACCAACTCCCACAAGTAGAAACAATCCCCGGAAAGGTCGAGCCGCTGGGAGCCGTGGCCGACAAGGTGCTCCGCAGGAAAAAACAAAAACTCCAGTATTGGACAATTTTGGCCGTGACCTGACTCGCTTAGCCGATAAGGGACAACTGGATCCGGTCATCGGCCGTCATAAAGAAATTGAACGCGTGGCTCAAATACTCAGCCGGCGCAAAAAAAATAATCCGGTCTTGATTGGCGAACCCGGGGTCGGCAAAACCGCCATTGCCGAGGGACTGGCAATGCGGATTATCCAACGCAAGGTTTCTCGTGTACTTCACGAAAAACGTATTGTGACGCTTGACATAGCTGCACTGGTTGCCGGCACCAAGTATCGTGGTCAGTTTGAGGAACGCCTAAAGGCGGTCATGAGTGAACTGGAAAAATCCCCGGAAGTGGTCCTCTTCATTGATGAGATCCATACGATCGTGGGAGCGGGAAGTGCATCCGGGTCCCTCGATGCCTCTAATATGTTCAAGCCGGCACTAGCTCGCGGAGAACTGCAATGCATCGGTGCGACGACATTGGACGAATATCGTCAGTATATCGAAAAAGATGGGGCTCTGGATCGACGATTCCAAAAAATTGTTGTGGATCCCACGACCATTGACGAAACGCTTGAAATTCTCCTTCAAACCAAAGATCGCTATGAAGAACATCATGGCGTCTTCTATGAAGAGGACGCGGTAGAGTTGGCGGTTTCTCTTTCCGAACGCTACATTACCGATCGTCATCTTCCGGATAAGGCGATCGACATTATTGATGAAGCTGGTGCACGTGTCCATTTAGGAAATATTCATGTTCCCAAAAATATCATTCACCTCGAGAAAGAGATTGAACAGACGAGGAACCGTAAAAATGAAGTAGTTAAGCGGCAAAAGTTTGAAGAAGCCGCGAAGTTGAGAGATATTGAGGAAAAGCTCCGAGAGCAACTTGAGCAAGCCACAAAAAAGTGGCGAAGTCAATCGGAGGGGAAACGCCATTCCGTGACCGTTGAAGATATTACGACCACCGTGTCCATGATGACGGGCATCCCCCTTGAACGGATGACGGAGCCAGAACAGAAAAAATTGCTCGGGATGGAGGATGCACTTCGTGCTCGTGTGATCGGGCAGGACGAACCCATCGGAACGCTCTCAAGAGCCATTCGCCGCACACGCGCTGGACTGAAAGATCCCAGCCGACCCATCGGATCCTTCATCTTCCTTGGCCCCACCGGTGTCGGGAAAACAGAGCTGGCGAAAGTACTCACCGAGTACCTGTTCGACAGTATTGATTCTTTGGTTCGGGTTGATATGAGCGAGTACATGGAAAAATTTTCCGTGAGCCGCTTAGTTGGTGCCCCTCCCGGATACGTCGGGTATGACGAAGGAGGACAACTGACGGAAAAAGTTCGGCGAAAACCTTTCTCTGTCGTTCTTTTAGATGAAATTGAAAAAGCACACCCCGATGTGTTCAATATTCTTCTCCAGGTCCTCGATGATGGAATTTTGACGGATGGAAGCGGTCGCCGGATTGATTTTCGGAATACCGTCATTATTATGACCAGCAATATTGGTGCACGTGGAATTCGAAATTCCAGTTCTGGCTTGGGATTCTCTCAGAGTACTGAGGCCTTCAACTACAAAGCCATGAAAGCGAAGGTAGAGTCTGAGTTGAAGAATGTATTCAATCCCGAGTTCTTGAACCGAGTTGACGATGTGATCGTTTTTCATTCTCTAGAAAAATCTCACGTTCATCAGATCATTGATCTATTGTCCGAAGAGCTTCTTGACCGTGCAAAAGGACTTGGCATCTCGATTACTGTGCAAGAATCAGCGAAGAATTTCCTTGTGGACCGAGGCTATGATATCAAGTTCGGTGCTCGGCCTCTTAAGCGTGCATTACAGCAGTATTTGGAAGATCCTCTGGCCGAAGCCATCCTAGGCAAAGGACTTGGAGAGGGAGACCGAATTGTCGTGAGCCATTCTTCTGATGCGAACGACCTTTTCCTGAAGATCTCGAAAAAGAGAACTCCGAAAAAACGAAGTTCAAAAAAGAAAAAGGCAGTCACCTCAAAAGCAGAACCGACTCAAATTGAAGGAGCAGCCAAATAAGGTCCCGGAAATTTGATGATTGAGCGCGTTGCCATCATTGGCCTCGGCGTGATCGGTGGATCGCTTGCTCTGGCTTGGAAAGATCGATTACCTCGCCTGCATGTCACGGGCCATGACAAACCGGATGTCCTCAAGCAGGCGTTAGAGCGTGGAATGATTCATCATGCATCTTCATCACTTCAGGATGCCGTCTCTGGAGCAGATGCCGTGTTTCTAGCTGTACCACTAGATGCAATGGCACCCGTACTGCGTTCTATTGCCCCGCATCTACAACCCAATACGATTGTAACGGATGTTGGCTCTGTTAAGGACCCGGTGATCTGCCAAGCAAACATTCTTCTGCCGGATGATGTCTGTTTTATCGGAGGCCACCCCATGACTGGCTCTGAGCGAAGTGGGTTGGCGGGAGCAGATGCTCTCCTCTTTGAAAATGCATTCTATGTCCTTTGCCCAAATCACAGAAAAGATTCCGATTCCTATCCCGCCCTCACGGAGCTGGTTGAAACCACAGGAGCCCGAGTATTGACCCTAGATGCACAGGTACATGATCGTATTGTAGCGTGTGTGAGCCATCTCCCACAACTGATTGCCACTTCACTAGTAAATATTGTATCGGATCAAAACGAGACGGATCCAATTACTCTCCAGCTAGCTGCTGGAGGATTCAGAGATATGACTCGAATTGCATCTTCTCCGTTCCGGATGTGGTCAGCCGTGCTCGAGGCAAACCGGCATGATATAGATCAGGCTCTTGATGCAATGATCCATATGCTGATCTATATTCAGGAACAGCTTCGTGAAGGGGGATCTATCCCGGAATTGGAACCGATCTTTGAAAAAGCACGTGCTGTGAGAGAAGAAATTCCACGTGATTTTAAAGGATTTTTACGCCCTTTGAGTGACATTTTCGTGTATACGGAAGATCAACCCGGAGTATTAGCACACATCTCAAGCACTCTGTTTCGTCAAGGGATCAACATCAAGGATATTGAGTTACTCAAGATTCGTGAAGGGACTGGGGGAGCATTCCGAATCAGCGTGGAGGATGAGAATACAGCAGAGGATGCTATGGTCGCATTAAAAACACAGGGATATCGAGCTCACCGACTTCAATAACTGACTATGGACCTGACCACACCACTCTACGAAACCCATGTTGGTTTGGGTGCCCGCATGGTTGACTTTGCAGGGTACCGTATGCCGTTACAGTACAGTAGTATTCTGAAAGAGCATACGGCGGTTCGAGAATCTGCCGGAATTTTTGATGTAAGCCACATGGGAGAGATTTTTGCCATGGGACCGCATGCCGAGTCATTTGTACAGCAATTGATCACCAATGATATTTCACGGATTGGTACCGGACAGGCCATCTATACCTTAATGTGTAATGAGAGTGGCGGCATCCTTGATGATCTTCTCGTATACAAAGTTGACAAAGAAGCATTTATGCTGGTGGTCAACGCTGCGAACACCGCGAAAGATTACGAATGGATGCAAGCAAACAATCCAATGAACGCAGATCTCTATGATGTATCTCATCAAATTTCTCTGCTAGCATTACAAGGGCCCAGATCTATCGATATCGCGACCCAACTTATTGGGGATCAAATTCAGGAGTTGCAAAGCTATCACTTCCTCAAGCCTTCTCCAGGGGATTTTATGGGGTTCAACAAGGTCATTATCTCCCGTACAGGTTATACCGGAGATATCGGACTTGAATTTTATGTGGAATCTGAGAACGCCTCTACCCTCTGGGATGCGATCATGCAGGCAGGCAAAGAGCATCATCTTTGTCCCGTGGGACTTGGAGCTCGGGATACACTTAGAATGGAGGCCGGATTCTGCCTCTATGGAAATGATTTGTCGGAGTCAACCAATCCTTATGAGGCTGGGTTGGGTTGGGTTACCAAACTGAACAAAGAAAAATTTATCGGACAGGAGGAACTACGAAAAATCAAGGCTAGAGGCACGAAACGTAAACTGATTGGACTTTCCATGAACGAACGGGGGATCCCCCGCCCAGGTTACTCGGTCGAGGCTCCATCCGGTGAATCAATTGGTACAATTACCAGTGGTGCTCTCTCCCCTACTCTCGGCTGTGGCATCGCATTCGCCTACGTACAAAACATCCCTGCATACACGACCCCGAGTCGTGAGTTAGGCGTTCGTATTCGTTCTAGAACATTATCCGCATCTGTTCACCCATTCCCGTTTTATCGAAAATCTGGGTGATGGAAAGAGATATCCATCCTGATAGATGTAAATTTCAAGTTATATTCGTCGAAATAGTCTCCTTCCTGTGATAAATCATTATTTTAGCGCATCTTTGGATCAAATGTAGCATCTTTGCGAATGGCTACTCCTAAAAAAAATCGGAGAAGAAGTGAGACTACTTCGCGTAAAGCGAAAGCAAGTCCTCGCATTGGTCGAGGGAAAGAGCTTCTAGGCATACTCGTTCTACTTTTAGCACTCCTGCTTGCGGTCAGTGGAGCAACGTACTCCGAATCAGATCAATTCCTGATCCAGGACCGATCCTTCTTCGAGTTACTCTTTCCAGTCGAAACGATCACCCTTAACAATGCTGTCGGCCCGATCGGAGCGTGGTTGGCACATCTAATCGTTCCTTCGTTCTTTGGGTATGTCTCCCTGCTGCCGATTTTTTTATTACTCCTCTTTGGCTATCTCACACTACGGAAGCGTACACTGCGAAGACTCATGCTTCCTGCTGTCCATTTTGTTTGGATGATTGCTCTTTTAGGCACCTTGATTGGGCGGATCCATCTATCTGATCCAAGCCTTGGAATGGAGATCTGGGCAGGTCACTATGGCGTTTCTGCGGCTTCATGGATGAATAGTGTCCTAGGTTGGCTGGGATCATGGATTGTTTTGAGTGCATTCCTGCTCATTGGACTGGTTCTGATGATTGACAAGGACATTCAACGATGGCTTGACCGAACGGAACAACTATGGAAAACCATCCCAAAAACGATTCGAAAACGCAGAGAGAAAGAACCCGAAAAATACCACTTACGCTCTGCTTGGGAAAGTTTGGATAAAAAAATCCAACCATCAACCGACCCCCCTGCAGACACGAAGGAGAGTGCCCCCGAGATCGCTGAAGTGTCCAGTGAAGAACCCGTACAACAACCTGTAGACGAAAAGGATGCGTTAGAACTCAGTGTTACAGGACAGATCACCGAGGAAACCGGAAAAGGGGTGCGTCCTCGGCGTACCAATATTGAAGGTGGGCATAAATATAAATTTCCTCACTTTGGACTTCTGGACGCCCCTTCGCAAACAGAACAAGAGATTGATTATGAAGAACTGGAGGATAATAAGACAAAACTCGTTGAAAAACTTGCTCGCTACAAGATTGAAATCATTGCTGTGAATGCAAAAGTGGGGCCAACCGTCACGCTTTATGAACTTACTCCTGCACCCGGTGTAAAGGTGAGTCGGATTAAATCCCTTGAAGATGATCTAGCAATGGTGATGGCTGCGCAGGGGATTCGAATGATTATCCCGATTCCGGGGAAATCTGCCGTAGGGGTCGAAATTCCCAATAGCCGTAGAGAACTCGTTCGTGTCCAGTCCGTTCTGAATACAACACGTTTTCAAGAAACGGAGATGGAATTGCCGGTCGTTCTCGGCAAGACGATCGAAGGGGAGATTTTTCTTGAGGACCTGACAAAAATGCCACATCTTTTGATTGCTGGAGCAACTGGATCTGGAAAATCTGTTGGTTTGAATACTCTGATTACCGGTCTGTTATATGCATGTGATCCAACCGACTTAAAATTCGTCATGGTGGATCCAAAAAAGATTGAACTGCAGCAGTATCGGGAACTTGAGCAACACTTCCTCGCGATTCCAGAGGATGGAACCGAAGCGATCATCACCGAGGTAACGGATGCTCTGGATATTCTTCGAGCCTGTGAACGCGAGATGAGTATTCGCTATGAGCTCCTCAAGGAAGCTGGAGTCCGTGGGGTCAAAGAATATAATACCCGTCTTGCTGAAGGAGAACTTGACGAAATAGATGGACACAAGCATCTCCCCTACATTGTCATTGTAATTGATGAATTGGCAGACCTTATGATGACTGCAGGCAAGGATGTTGAGGCTCCCATTGCAAGGTTGGCACAGATGGCCCGCGCGGTAGGCATCCATTTAATTCTTGCAACTCAGCGTCCATCCGTAGATGTGATCACCGGTCTCATCAAGGCAAACTTTCCTGCTAGGCTTGCATTTCAGGTTGCCTCTAAGGTAGATGCACGTACCATCCTTGATCAAAATGGAGCGGAACAGCTGGTCGGTAATGGGGACATGTTGTACATGAAGGGGAGTAAGATACTGCGCTTGCAAGGGCCCTTTGTTTCTGTCAAAGAAATTGATCGTCTGATGCACTATATCCAACAGCAGCCTGGTGCAGGCCCCTATCAACTACCAAAAGTAGAAGACGAACCTTCATTGATTTCCTCAGATCCATCATCCAAAAATGGGGACACGGATGAACTCTTTGAAGAAGCAGCCAGAATCATCGTGATCAGCCAGCAGGGCTCCGTTTCGTTGATTCAACGCAAATTATCTATTGGCTACACACGAGCTGCCCGAATCGTTGATCAACTTGAGGAAGCCGGTGTCGTAGGAGCTTTTGCCGGGGGCAAAGCTCGTGAGGTACTTGTACCCGACGAAATTACTCTTGAAAAACTTTTACATAATTAACTGTACTTATAACTATTTCTATGCCCACTCAAACATCTCCTATGGTAGGGATCTTAATGGGAAGTGATTCTGATCTTCCTGTCATGCGTAAAGCAACCGATATTCTGCAATCATTCAATATTCCCTTTGAAATACGTGTAATGAGTGCCCACCGCACACCGGATCGCGCCCACGAATATGCAACGACTGCTCATACCCGCGGAATCAAGGTACTGATTGCTGGTGCAGGTGTGGCTGCACATCTTGCAGGAGTTCTTGCAGCCAATACCCCCTTACCTGTTCTCGGTGTGCCGATTAATTCAGGTGCACTGAAGGGGCTGGATGCCCTCTTGGCTACGGTTCAGATGCCGAGTGGTATTCCTGTGGCCTCCCTTGCGATTGACGGCTCAAAAAATGCGGCTCTTCTTGCAGTCCAAATTCTTGCCACTTCGGATGCTACACTTCAAAAGCGTTTCCTCGACTACAAAGCTGCGATGCTTGATGAGGTGAGTGCCAAAGATCAGCGAGTTCAAGAATTGATCTTTGGGTAGGGATCTTGAATTCCATCCATTGTACTGGGGATAGATGTGACTACTCCCCGCACTGAAGTACGAGGTTTTACGGCGCATTTGACAAGATGTCAGATCATATGAATGGCAGGTATAGGATTGCTGCCAGCATAAAAAATACCAAGAGCCCAATTATATCATTACTGGTTGTGATAAATGGGCCTGTAGCCAAGGCGGGATCAACCCCAAACCGGTCCAGCATCAACGGAATGGTTGCACCGATGATCGCAGCTAAAATGACTACGACAAATAGGGATAACCCTGCCGTTACGGCTAATCTCCACGGATCTGGGGCTTGAATGACCAAAGACGGCCAAATGCTTGCCAGCCAGCCAAAAACGATCAATACAGCCACAACCATTACCGCGGCTAGTGCGAGACCATTGGCTACGGCGACATAGATTTCCTTACCCATACGCCGAAGTATATTGATGGACCAAACCTCCCCCGAGGCCAATCCCTGTACAATGATGGCCGAACTTTGAATGCCTGCATTTCCTGCCATTGCCATCACGACCGGAATAAATGCTGCCAGCACCGAAGCGCGCCGAATATTTTCTTCGTATGCACCAATGACACTCCCTGCAAACACAGCTCCAATCATACCTAGCATAAGCCACGGTAAGCGGCCGCGTGTAATGCTTAACACGGTATCTGTTTGATCTTCATCACCCGTGATTCCGCTGAGTCGTAAATAATCTTCTTCCGCCTCCTCACGAATAACATCCACTGCATCATCAATCGTTACATGTCCGATCAGACATTCCTGATCGTCTATGACAGCCAAAGAAACCAGATCATATCTCTCCATGATCCGAACCACTTCTTCCTGATCAACCTCTGCTGTTACATATCGAATATCGGTTCGCATCACATCACCAATCACGGCATCTGAAGGGGACAGTAACAGGCGGCGGATCGTTACGAACCCTTTTAATTTTTTTTCATCATCCATCACAAAAACGACATACAGGTCCTGCGTATTCTCCGCATTCCTTCTTATCTCTTCGGTAGCCTCAGCAACGGTCCAATTTGCCATAACTGAAACCACTTCGGTAGCCATGATACCACCAGCGGTTTCTTCTCCATATTCGAGAAGTTCCTTTACAGACTCACGATCCTCCAAAACCCGTAGAACCCTCCGTCGTACCGTCTCATCCAAACTGCTCAGAACATCTGCGGCATCATCCGATTCCAACTCGTTCAAAAGGGCAGTAATACGCTCCGTCGATACTTCAGAGAGTAGATCGGCACAGAATGCCTCATCTAACTCTGCCAATACATTTGCACCGATAATCGTGGGTAACGCAAGTGTGATTGATGCTGCATGATCACGCCTTAACTCGGTAACAAGTCGCGCAATATCGGCAGGATGCAACTGTCTCACAAGATCTAAAGCAGATGTAAAATTATTTTCCTCCAGATACAGATCTATTTCTTCAGCGATCGACTCATCCAGCTCTCTGGGAACTGGGTTTTCAATCGACTTGGTATGGAATATAGACATCTGCAACTTCGTTTTCTGTCCCTTTTATACTCTCTCTTGGGCCATTTGCAAACGATCTTGAAAATAACGTGTAAGTATCACATAATCATCCGGCGATAATTCTTCTGCACGACATCGTCTCCAATGCTCCGGGATATTAATCGCCCACTTCTGGAGGCTATTCCGAAGTACTTTCCTACGCATTCCAAACCCTGCACGAACCACGGCATGCAACAATCCTGCATCTACATCAGGAATCTCTACACCCTCAAAATCTAGCCGAATCACCGAGCTCTCCACGGCTGGTTTGGGTTGAAATACATTCCGACTGACATTGAATAAAATGCTTGGACGGGAATAGAGTTGTGCAAACACGCTTGGAATTCCGTATGCCTTGGTTCGGGGCGATGCTACGATTCGCTCAGCGACCTCTCTCTGAACCATTAAAACTGCTTTACTGATCACATCATTCGCGGCGAATAGTCCAAATAGAATCGGGCTCGTAATATTGTAGGGTAAATTCCCAATGACATACAGTGGTAGATCTCCAAGGCCTTGCCAGTCTAACCCCAGTACATCTTCATGGCGCAATTTCAGGTCAGGATAGCATTCAAGAAGATATTTGATGGCCCTTGAATCTACTTCAACCGCTTCAAAATTTTCGAACCGTTTGTAGAGTATCTCCGTCAAAGCACCAACACCTGGCCCGATTTCCACCACATGTGCATCCGCTGGTGCATCTAGGGCTCCAACAATACGGCGGGCGGTATTGGGGTCGTTCAAGAAATGCTGCCCAAGGCTCTTTTTCGGTAGAATCGGCGATTTCACGTTACTCAGTTCTCCTAATGCAGATACTTACGCCGGTTCCGAACATAATCTTCAAACAGAAACTCTCCCAGATTATCCAGGTCTGCATAGTATGCGCGTCCATGATTTGCATCCGTCAGCTGTCGAACAAATCCTTGCAGATATGGATCTCTCGCAATCATAAAGGTTGTAATTGCAATTCCTTCCCGTCGGCAAATGACTGCCTCATCCAATACCTTGTTCACAATTTTCCGATCCAGACCAAATACATTTTTGTACAGCTTTCCACGTTCGAAATGACAACTCGGCTTACCATCGGTAATCATAAAGATCTGTTTATTTCGATTTTTCCGTCGGCGAAGAATTTCACGTGCACGTAGCAGACCAGCGTGTGTATTCGTGTGATAGGGGCCGACTTGCAGGTACGGCAAGTCTTTGATTGATACTTCCCATGCATCATCTCCAAATGCTACAATGTCTAGAGTATCCTTTGCGTAACATCGCAGAATCAATTCTGCTAAAGCCATTGCTGTTTTGCGGGCGGGAGTAATTCGATCTTCACCGTATAGGATCATCGAATGGCTAAGGTCAATCATCAAGACCGTCGACTGATTTGACTGATGATCGGTCTCGTGAACAGCATAATCTTCTTCCCGTAACGACCATTCCTCAATCCCGCCACGCCGATACGAATTTGAGAGCGTATCCGTAACATTTAACAGATGCGGATCATCGCCAAACCTCCAAGGTCTTGTTTCGGGTAAACGCTCATTCCCGGTTCCTTCATAAGGCGTTCTATGTTGTCCTCTACCTGCTTTATGTAACTGACGAAAAATTTCTTCCAAGGAACGACTTCGTAGACTTCGTTCCGTTTTAGCGGTCATCTGCAAGGTTCCCTGTCCGTCTTCTTGTAGATATCCTCTTGATTTCAGCTCTTCAATAAAATCTCCGATCCCGGATTGTGAATTGGTTAGGTTATATTTTTGATCCAGCTGCGTAAGCCAGTTCAGGGCTTCTGTGGCATCACCGGCAGTAAACTGAAGTAACTGCTGAAAAAGATCAAGTAACTGTTCAAACGTAGATGGCTTCCCACCATGTATTACTTCATCCCATTGCACATATTTATAGGGTATCATGCTTCGCCGAGATCATTAAAGGGTACTATCGGGTCAAATATTCAATGTCTGCATTCTTTGAAACAAGAACGGAGGACGGGGAATGACTCTACCCTCTATATACTTGCCTGGTTCCCCAGGGATCTTTTTCGTCATCCTCATTCGTCCACTTGAGATACGTAATATTTCATCTCATATCACTCGCAAAAAAGGGGGAACCAGAATCATTCTGAATCTATTCAAGTCCCTTGTAGGGTATTCCAAACCTTTCTTGCTCATTCTTGCATGGTTGTGCAACCACTTGAAAGACGTTGGGATAAACATGAAACATGCTTGCTGTAGTACGCAATCAGCCGCCAACCATATGATTGAGTGGTTGACGACAAATGACGAAAGAGTCGATCTGATCAATCTATTTTCCTTACCATAGCCCATTTCAATCCAAGAGTCGTAGAAACTCGTATAGGACCACAGGAGCCTCCAGAGCGATATTCGCTTCCAAATGAACCGTTTTTGTAAGAAGTTTACTCGTAATTTATTAACTTGCGAATTCGCTTATAACATCTGACTAGTAAATCATGTTAGAGCTATCTTTATGGAATAGAGAGCCACCAAAAAGATAGCTCTATTCAAAATTTTGATCCGTCTTCCATGAGAAAGATTGGAGAATAATCTTGATTTGAGCACAAATGTCCTATGATATCCGTAAAAGTATTCTTCCTAAGTGAATCTTAAATGCAACGACCCAGAAGAAATTCTCGCCCTGTACAAGTAGGACCCGTCCAAGTTGGTGGTCATGCGCCAATTGCTGTGCAGTCCATGACTGTGTCCAAAACTCACAAAGTCAAAGAAACCCTCCATGAGATTGCCCAACTAGCAGAAGCTGGAGCCGATATTGTTCGTGTCGCTGTACCCCGACCTGAAGATGCAGACGCACTTCCCGATATCATACAAGGATCTTCGGTCCCCATCGTGGCGGATA
The DNA here is from genome assembly GCA_965215475.1 of Rhodothermales bacterium. Taxonomy (GTDB): domain Bacteria; phylum Bacteroidota; class Rhodothermia; order Rhodothermales; family Bin80; genus Bin80. Next base: position 3,300,236 of record OZ244061.1, on the reverse strand, counting down.
TCCACTTTAATCATACCTATGCATTGAAAGCGATTGAGGCAGGGATTGCAAAAGTTAGACTTAACCCGGGAAATATCGGGAAACAAGAGTGGGAACGTGAAGTCCTTTTGGCGGCAAAAGAGGCAGGCATACCAATCCGTATCGGGGTAAATAGTGGTTCACTAGAACGTGACATCCTAGATAAATATGGCTACCCCCAACCCGAAGCTCTCTTGGAAAGTGCTCTGAGACACGTAGAAATCTGCTCTAAGCACGGGTTTGAAGATATTGTAATTTCTGTCAAACACTCCGATGTCTTCTTTATGATCCAGGCATACCGCCTTCTTGCAGAACGGACCGATTTTCCATTGCACTTGGGAGTCACTGAATCTGGTTCATTTAAAGTAGGAACCATCAAAAGTTCGATCGGGATTGGTGCGTTATTGGCAGATGGTATTGGAGATACAATCCGTGTCTCCCTGGCAACTGATTCGGTCAAGGAAGTTGAAACCGCGCATACCATCCTCAAATCACTCCGGATTGGCCGTCCCGGAGTAAACATTATCGCCTGCCCCACCTGTGGCCGGCTAAATGGGGATCTATTTTCGATCGTCGAGGAAGTCGAAACCGCCGTCAACGCCCGTAAATTCGAAAAAGATGTGACCGTCGCATTAATGGGGTGTGCCGTCAATGGCCCTGGAGAAGCACAGGGAGCAGATCTTGGAATTTCCCTGGGACGCGGAAGAGCACACTTGTTCAAGCAGGGAAAGGTTATCGGTACGGTACCTGAAACGAAAATTGTAGACACGATTCTGGAAGCAATTGAAGATTGGGAGCCAGAAGAAGACGCCCAATCGTAGATTGCTTGGTTTGGGAATCGGATCTTCTATTACGCCCTACCCTTACGACTTAGTAGTAATCGTCTGATTTTCTTCGTCCGAGGGGGAGTCCACCCCTCCAGTAGGTAATCATTAAGAACCCCGCGACCATCCCCGCAAGATGTGCCCAATTGGCTACTCCTGGTTGCGAGCCAGAGGTGGCCATAAAGAATTCCAAGACACCATAGCCGATTACAAAGTATTTGGCTTTCATAGGGATTGGAGGGAAGATCAACATGATATGCTGATTCGGAAACATCATCCCAAAGGCTAGAAGGATTCCAAAAACTCCACCAGATGCACCAATCGTCGGATATATCATTTCCATAAGATCCGTAACCAAAAGCTGTGCCAGACCAGCTCCAATCACACAAACTCCGTAGTAAATCAGAAATTTTCTCGATCCCCAGGTATTCTCGATTTGCACCCCAAACATCCAGAGGGCGAACATGTTGAAGAAGAGGTGCCCGAATCCGCCATGTAAAAAACTGTAACTCGCTAATTGGTGGATCAGAAATCCTGAGGATAATGGCCATAATCCAAACCATAGAATCAACTGCTCATAGGCAAGCATCTGAGCAAGAAATACAAGCGCATTGATAATCAGAAGGTTTTTGATGATTGGGGGAAATGCCCCGAATCCCCCAAAACCACCACCATATGAGTAATAAGACATTCGTAAAAACTAACTAATACTGGGTTATAGCACATAGAATGCATTAAAGTTGCGTAATCAAATTTCAGGAATATACATTTTCCTTTCTCGCCTTCGTACTTTGAATCCTGATACGAAATATCTTGAAACATCGTTATTGAAGGAAGGAATTGCCCGATTACCTTCTGCGTTTTATTAAACTCTTGCATAAATCTTCATGATGGCTTAGACTTCGATTCAATCAATGAAATTCCGTACGTTAAGCTTTGGATGTGTTCCTCCCACCTAGATGCCCGGAGAAAATCAAAAACGACTGTCCCTGACCGCGAGGTACAGGAAATTCCTACTTCTTGTTTTCCGTAAACAGGATGCAGCCCATGCTGCGTTTGTTCTCAGCATCCCCACCCTACTTGTGGTTCTGTGTGCACTTTCCATATTAGCTTACATGTGGATTTTATCATGGAATACACCTTCCCTACGGGAAATTGAAAGTCCTGAATTATCCTATGCCAGCGTTGCCTATACAGCCGATGGGGTTGAGTTGGCCCGGTTTGGGCATCAAAATCGAACCTGGGTTCCATTTGACTCAATCTCTATTTATGCACGTCAAGCATTGATCGCAACAGAAGATCATCGTTTTTATGACCATTGGGGAATTAACCTATTCCGTACGATTTCGGCTGCGACGCAATCCTTACTTGGTAAAGTTGGGCTCCCGTTTGACCGCCAAGGAGGCTCTACCATTACACAACAACTAGCACGTAACATCTATAATGAACAGATCGGATTTGAAGTCAGTGTTACACGAAAGTTGAAAGAGATGGTGACCGCAGTACGTCTAGAACAGCTTTATTCTAAGAACGAAATTATAGAGATGTATCTCAATACCGTCCCCTTTCTCTATAATGCTTACGGGATTGAGGCTGCTGCCAGAACCTATTTTAGTAAAGCGGCATCTGACCTTGACGTACTTGAAAGTGCCACCCTGATTGGACTTCTGAAAGGTACCAACCGATATAACCCCGTGCGAAATCCTGATCAATCCAGAATTCGACGCAACACCGTCTTAAAACGGATGATTACGCAAGACTGGCTTGACGAAAATCTTTATGAGTCAATTAAAGATTCTCTAACCACCACTAGGCTCCGAACCGCGGATGTGACTCAAAGCATCGCACCCTATTTTGCAGAACAAGTTCGTCAACAGGTAACAGAATGGGGATATCATGAAGGGATTGATGTATATAGTAGTCGCCTGAGAATTGAGACTACACTTGATTCCAGGTTGCAGTCCATTGCTCAATCGGCCGTTACGGGTACACTTGATGGGTTGCAAGCGGTCGTAAACTGTGAATGGAGCGCTGCTTCTAGTCCACGTATGCAGTATGGTAGTGATATTTCAAAATATTTGACGGATTCATGTCACACGGATGCTGGTAATCACTGGGCATGGTTCTGGAAAAATCATTCATCACTTCTGAACGAATATGTTCGGGAGTCCGCAAGGTACCGAGTACTTGTGAAGCAAGGGCGAACCGAATCGGAAGCCTTGCAAGAACTTAAAAATAATCCTGTATATATTGACTCGCTCAAAGCAACAAAAAGCCGGTTGGAAAATGGCTTCGTCGCCATGGATCCAACAAATGGATATATTAAAGCATGGATTGGAGGCAGAGATCTGTCAAAAGATTGGTACGACCATGTGGGCGTTGCAAAGAGGCAGCCCGGCTCCGTATTCAAACCTTTTACGTATGCCTTTGCGATTGACGCCAACTACTCGCCAGAAAAGCTATATCTCGATTCTGTTTTTCAGTACCCAGATGAAATTACAGGAGAGATCTGGAGCCCACAAAATTTTGGCGATCAAACCAGTGGAGAATGGATGACCATGCGAGAGGGATTGGCTCGATCCATGAATACGGTGACCGCGCAGATCATCCACGATGTTAATCCTCTGAATGTGGCCAACCTTGCAAAGAATATGGGCATACAGAGTGACTTAGACGCGGTTCCATCCTTGGCTTTAGGGACAAGTGAGGTTACACTTCTTGAATCTGTTACAGCTTACAGCACCTTTGCTAACCGGGGAATCCAGACAGATCCTGTGATGATTACCCGAATCGTGAACGAAGAGACTGGCAGAGTTCTCTATGATTATCAACAGGACTCCTTGCGCACGCATCCGCGCGAGGTTCTTTCAGAGGATAAGACTGCTATCATAATCGATATGCTCCGGGATGTGATCAATAAACCCTACGGTACAGGGATTCGTATTCGGAGTGGCTATGGTTTATATGGCTATGATTTTGCGGGAAAGACTGGAACAACGCAAGAAGGAGCGGATGGATGGTTTATCCTCATGCACCCAGAACTGGTTACGGGTGCATGGGTTGGCTTCAATGATCGGCGTATGCAATTTCGTTCTTCCTATTGGGGGCAGGGGGCACACAATGCTCTATTTGTGGTGGGCGAATTCCTACAGATCTTATCCAAAAATGAAGAACTCATGCTCAGCGTCAACAACACTTTCCCTTCCCCGCCACTGAATATTCAAATCTCACCCGATGACCGCCAAAATCCAAGGACACGTGTGACTTGGTAACCTCTATTGGCTCTCCCCTTTTATGAGTGGGAGAAGATCCAAACCAGAGTAAACTTATAGAGAATTATGCAAATGGCCTTGCATAGCAATTACGACGGGAAAGAAACTCGCGTAGCACTCTTGCCCATTGACTGCAATATACATCCTTTGAGACGCATATCGCGATCAAAGCGGTATTTAACGAGGCAATCCTTCTCTGAAATAACCTGAACAAGGTCCCCCCCGATATGCTCCCATGGCGGAGGTGTGCATAGATCCCCTTGAACCGGCGGATCCAGAAGGGTTATTTCAGTATCTATTTAGCAGAATTATACCGAATGGATGAAAACCGAAAAAATGCCATGCAATACATCAAAATAGGGAGATTCTATCTCAAATAGATCCGGTCGAATATTGAAATCAGTGTTAGGATGTACAAGAATTCAGCCGGTCTAAATCGAGTTGAACACAAATCGGCTACCGGTGAAACTACGGAAACGAAACCTTGGGTTTCAGCCAATCTCGCGTAAATGCTCCAGCACCAGAGATTGTGTCTAGATGATCTAATGAGGGTTTTGGGATAGAATACTCTAAATAATAACAACACATGCGGGGAACTATCATATTTCAGTCGGGTTCACTGCCCTTGATTCGCAATATTTGATTCTGTTATGGAAGTGTCTACGCTTGATCTTTACATTGCCTCAGGAACTTCGGTTTTTTTGATCATTGGGTCCTTGATCAGTATTGTTTCACTGTCATCCCGGAGGCTTGCCCGCTCCATCGAACAAACGAATATTAGAATTGACAGGACGGAGACTAGACTTACCGCTTCCATTGACGAAGCTAAAATCAGTCTTAACGGTAGGATTGACGAAGCTAAAATCAGTCTTAACGGTAGGATTGACGAAGTTAAAACCAGTCTTAACGGTAGGATTGACGAAGTTAAAACCAGTCTTAACGGTAGGATTGACGAAGTTAAAACCAGTCTTAACAGAGTTGAGGCTAGGCTTACTGCTTCCATAGAAAAAGTTGAAGCGGAGCAGAAAATAATGAATGCTCAAGTTGTCGACTTGTCCCGTAAGGTATACATACTGAATGGACAAGTTCAAGGACTCGTGGTTCATGTACGTGGCAGAGAAGGAATCCTAATGCAAGAAGAGGTTCAGCCATCGCCTACCCCACCTATATCTGCTCCGTGACCAAACCGCCCAATTTAAAACGCGTCTGAACTGCAACGATACCATACCCCGAGTGAACTCGTTGTGGCACCGGAAAATAGGTTCCAGCTAAGGATAAGGGTGTTGAGGTTGAGCCATGTTCTTTACCTCCATATATTTATGTGGTATACGGAAATTCATGATAAAGTGGGCGGTATAGACAAAAATGCACCCTGCTCCACTTGACTACATATCATATCAATATCAATGAATCCGTCTCCGACAGAATGTGATCATTACGGATTCCGTGGGGATTAACCAAAGCTCTATCGCCTGTGAATGGATACATAAAACCTGTCTCATAGACTTCAACTTTCGCCATACCCGACTCTCTTGGTTCTTATAATCACCTACAGATAGCCAAAGAAAAAGTTGGGAATTCGCTCAAAAGTTCGTATCTCATGATCATGAAACAACTCGCTATGGGTCTCCTGATCTTGGACGATTGGAGGCTTCATTCCATCCAAAAGTGAGATCTGATGAAGGCCCCTAATGATCACTACACAGTACGATCATCCATTACGCCTGTTAGCTGTATAGTGGGAAAAATTCAACTTTGCCATCTTTTGAGTAGATTATCTGTATCCATACGGCGGCCCAAGAAGAGAGGTATATTCTGCTACCTCAACACTGGAAAACTACACAGGATACAGCACTTCCCCAAGCTGCATAGATCTCACGGCAGAGATGCAATCCATCGCCCATCCTACTGCACCAGACCATGAGCTGCAGGATCGCTTAGGCGCTGGGGATATGGGATTTTCGTATGGATACGATTATCTTAAACACTCATTTCAGCCTGATACCATGTGGCATATCCTTTCGATGCCGCTTCTTTCGTCACCTCCATAGCGTCTTCTATTCTCTCGAATACCCCATACACCCCCGCGCCTGTTCCAGTAAGAGATGCAAACCCTGCCCCACCGCGTAGCAGTAAAGACTTGACTTCTTGAATTGCCGACCACCTAGAAAACACTGGCTCTTCAAAATCATTGCTTAATTCACGTCTCCAGCGATCTAAGTCATTGGACCGAACCACTTCAATCAGGTTTGTACGATTTAAATCAGATACATTTACGTGCTGAAATGCCCATGCCGTAGAAATATGAATGGGGGGTACGATGATCGCTAAGCTGAACGGAAAAACATAGTCAGTTATGGGAGTCAACCGTTCTCCTCTTCCCTCTGCATATGCGGTGTATCCATGCAAAAAGAATGGTACATCTGAACCGATCTTCAATGCGAGTGAATCCAGGTCAAGGGCTGCACTGTCTAATCCCCAAAGATTGCACAACATGAGAAGTGCCGTAGCAGCATCACTTGACCCGCCTCCAAGCCCTGCACCGTATGGAAGATTTTTTTTCAGATGGAACGAAGCTCCCTGATTGATACTCGAGGCTTCGCGCAAAAGCCTCGCTGCGCGTACAATTAAGTTGTCTTCCCCGCAGGAAAGCATATTATCTGTACAGGTCAAACTAATTTTCTCTGCAGGATTGACAGTAATCCTGTCAGCCCATCCAATTGGATGAAACACCGTTGCCAGATCATGGTATCCGTCCCCCCGCCTACGTACTATGTGGAGACCAAGATTGATCTTGGCTGGAGCACTTTCAAATACCACCTTTCCTAACGTTGATTCGTGTGTTTGGTATTTCGTGATGTATTCCCCAATCTTGGAAATACCTCGTTTCATAACAATTTAACTGGTTTGATGTTTTTTATTGATACGACTCAGAGGAAATCAAGAACTATTCTTCATATTCTTTAGTTATCAACTCATTGCATGCTCAAAATAGGAACCCGAATATCCATCAGAGGCATAAAATAGAAGTTCTGAAAAAATCGTTTGGAAACATGACTGACAGTACACCGTTGGACTCTGTCATTTCCTACAAGATCCTCTCCTCTCTATCGGTACATCGGCTACTTCGTATCTACTTGTCATATTAATTTTTTTTGCCGATGTTCAGGCTAGTTGCTTTTTTAGCTACTGCTTTTTTTCTTTTTTCGTCTGCCCCTCCTATCAGTGCTCAGTTCTCTAATAATAATGCTCTGATTGTGAATTCAGACAGTAATCCTCAAGAGCAAATGCGGAGGGCAATGCTCAGTCAGGCTGGGCAATCAGGGCTCTTGGCTTTAGAGGGTGCAGTGGATCCGAACGAATATTTCGTTGGTCCGGGGGATATTTTCAATGTAATGATTGGCGGCGTGATTCCGACTGAGCTCCCAATAACCGTCTCCGTCTCCGGCACACTTTTACTGCCTGAAGTCGGTCTCCTGCATGCCAGCGGTCGATCTTTGGCTGAAGTTGAACAGGATGCCATTGCACTACTTGAATCTCGATTTTCGAATGCACCTGTGAGTATTTCTCTTGTCCAGGCGCGAAGTTTTTTCGTCCATGTTACGGGTACAGTTGCACGAACGGGCCGTTTTCTTGTACTTCCTGTCTCACGTGTCAGTGATGTAATCCAACAATCGTTTTTGACTGGCGTGGTTACGACGAGGCAAACCATTGAAGATGTTGAAGTTAACATTGGAATGCCTGAGCGCATGTTCCGTCCCAAGATTAATAATGTGTATCAGCCAGCATTCCGAAATGTTCGCGTACAGCACATTGACGGAACGGAAGAGTTGGTCGATTTCACCCGCTACCAAACCACTGGGAGTACAGATCATAATCCCGTCTTGCGAGATGGAGATCGTATCAATGTCCCTGCGTATCATGTTGTTCATGAAGGGATCCGTGTATCTGGCGACGTAGCCTGGCCTGGATTATATGATTGGCGTCCAGACGATACTGTCTGGGGTGTTCTTGATCTTGCGACCGGAGGGCGACCTCTTGATCCAACGGTCAGGTTTCGTGTAATGCGTTGGAGTGATGAACAGCATCACTCCATACTTGACCAGAATATTGGAAGTTTACAGGAGGATTCCATCTCGACCCATTCGTTGATGCCTGGGGACCATATTACTGTTTATGAGCGGGAAACCGCTAATGCCAGCATTGAGGGATGGGTTACGTACCCAGGGGAATATCGCATTGAAGGTGGTGTAACTACACTGAGACAATTGGTGGAATTAGCAGGGGGCTTGAGGGAAGGAGCCAATCCGAATGCAGCGATCCTAGAGCGTACGAGTGTAGATAAATTAGTCCAAGTCCCTGATGCCACTATCCCTACCGTGCGCGCCCAACCCCTGAGTGGAAACCGAGCCGTTCAATCCTTCACTGAAGGATTCCAGCGCTCATTTTCCGGAGAAATTGGTAATCAGGTAGCCGTTGACATTGCCGGGGCATTGGCTGGTAGTAGCGATGACATCGTGCTTTACGATGGCGATCGTCTCGTCTTCCCACGTGATGAAGGGACCATCTATGTTTCCGGGCATGTCCCGCAACCTGGATATGTCACTTTTGTCTCCGGAATGACTGCTAGGTATTATGTGGAGCGTGCTGGTGGACTGGGCCCTGGAGCGGAAGATGTATACATTTTTGATGGAAGTAGTGGAACTGTGCGCAAAGGTCTGAATGAACCGATCCATCCCGGTGACACGATCTTCGTTGACTGGCTGGAGCAACTTGCACTGAGTACACGTCAAGCCCGACTCCAACGATTCCAAGTTTTTGTGACAAGCCTGTCGGCGGCCACTGGTGTGACTGCAACCATTATTGCTCTGCTGCGATGATGACCAATTCCAAAACATCCGACATTATTTGGTCTTTGGTCCGGACCATCCTGGCTCGACGCTGGTTTGTCGTTGGAGTCACAGCCTTTACTGGTATCACGGCAGTAATTATTAGCCTTTTCCTTTCAAACTGGTATATGGCAGAAACACGACTTCTGATCCCTGGACAAACATCTTCCGGCTTGCTTTCCAGTGTAATCAGTGGTCGTATCAGTAGTAGTGCCTCTTCTCTTCTTGGAGGACTGGTCAGTGACTATCAGCAAGAACTTGCCATCTTGGATAGCCGTAATGTAAAACAAAGCGTCATCGAAGAATTTAACCTCATTGAGGTATATGACCTAGCCGACAGCGAAGCTCCTATGGAGTACGCGATTGAAGAGTTAGAAGGAAATATTGAATTCGTCATAGACAACGAATACAACTATCTTGCTGTCCAGGTATATGATAAAGAGCCTGAAAGGGCAGCCGAAATGGCGAATTTCTTTGCTTCACGATTAAATGAGGTCGGGATTGATCTATCTACAGAAACCGCCAGATCCTTCCGTCTCACGGTCGAAAGCCGTTACCAGGAAATGGAAGACAGCCTAAAAACAGTTTTATCGGCAATCCGTACACTTCAGCAGGAAACTGGAGTGATTGATCTGCCAGCCCAAGGAGCTGCCTTTATGGAGGGGCTTACTGAATGGCGCTCTCAGATTTTCCTGGCTGAACTTGAGTTCGAAAATCTACAGTCCCTCTATGGCCCGAACCATTCTCAGGCTCGTGCAGCGCGGCAAGCGGTCGAGCGAGCAAGGGAATCCTATAATCTAGCATTGGAGGGCCAAGAGCGTCTTATGCCGGTGTCGCAGGACAGTCTTCCGAGTGTTGCATACAAGTTTGCTGAACTACAAAAAGAATTCGTAATCTTAACAACTCTGTTAGAATTTGCGCGTCCAGTACTGGAAGAGGCTTACCTGAGTGAGGAACGTGCAGCAGAATCTGTACAAGTACTTGATTCAGCTGCCATACCCATGGTGAAAGCCCGCCCATGGCGTGCTGCAATTTGTGTTGTTAGTGCATTTTCGGGCTTCCTACTCTCAATACTTTACGTGCTCTTGATTGCTTGGTGGAAAGACAATCATGCTCTGATCGCTTCAAAGCTGGCCCCCGTTCGAACCGTATAAGGAGTTCTATCCGAATCTCGTAGAAGGAGCATGTAATGCAGCAAGTTGGGATTCAACTCTCCCCACTCAGAATCTATCGTACCGGAAATGCCTTGATCCTCACGGGGCTCATTGTCGGGCTAGGACTAACTTTTGCCCTTGCCGGTATAGCAACGATTCCATACTTAATTGCATTCCCCGCAGCAGTTCTGGGGATGATTGCAGTGGGATTTTTCCTCACAAAGCCCCGCTTCAATTTGATGCTAGTAATTTTAGGATTCGTTCTTGTAGCCTCCAATGAAGAGGGTTTCCAATTACTAGAGGTTGCCTATGCAGCCTACCTCTATACATTCCTCATGGCGTGGTTTTTACGCCATTGGATGTCTGACTCATCTGTAATCTTAACCGGAAAAACAGATTTAGCACTAGCACTGTTCTTGGGGTTACTTCCGATCACGTTGGTCCTGACCTTTTTCTTCCATGGGGATTTTTCGGTTGCATTTAGCGAGTTGATTTCACTCTCCATGCTACTGATCTACTTCCCTGTTAAACACACGGTGCTGCATGATCGGACAGGACCAAAGTTCATGCTCACGACTGTAGTTCTTATGAGCGTTGTCGTGGCAATTATAAATGCATTTGAATATGTATCGGAAATATCAACTGCTACACATTTATCGCATATCTCTGGAGCAAGGGTGGTTGTGAATGATGCACTTCTCACAATTGGTTCACTCATGAGCTTAACCCTGTTGGTTTATGCCCGGAACCCCATTTCACTACTACTTTCCGTAAGTGCGGTTGCATTTACATTTTCCGCATTGATTATCACACAAGCCCGAGGAGCTTGGCTGGCATCTATGCTCGGAATGTTCGTCCTCTTTCTACTTGCCCGTGCTCCAGAACGAATTAAAATATTGACAACTGGTACCATTGTAAGCATCTTGATCCTTGGTATCGGATACGTTCTGCTTGGCCCATTTCTGAATGTGATTATTGAGGGAATTACGGAACGTTTTAGTACAATTGCTGCAGCATTTACACAAGACCTCTCACTCGTGAATCGATTCCGAGAAACCCGTGCTGTGTTTGAAAAAATTATTGTAAACCCGTTGATCGGATATGGGCCTGGAGTATCCTATGTTTTTTTTGATATCGTCCATCAATCAACCGATACAGACTCGTTTGTACATAATGGATATCTCGGTCTCTGGTACAAATATGGTATATGGGGCCTTGCATTGGTGTTGTATTTCTGGTATTCGACGGTTAAATTAGGACTTCGTGCCTTTCGGAGCAATACCGCAGATCACTGGACTCGTTTGGCTGGATTGGCAGCTTCAATCCCCCTTATCGCATTAACCATTACCACTTTGGTTGCGAATCCATTTTTTCTAAAAAATCAGTTGTTCATCATCGCCGTTGCAGCAGGATTGGCGGTCGGTACCGGTGAGAGATCATCAAAGCCACTGGTTGCACCTCAAAGCCATACCTAGAATACATTCCAGGTATGATTGGAGCATTAACTAGGGGAAGACCCATCATTCATGGTTGATGACGATGAGCATCATGCTTTTGAACTGTAAACAATGCGAGTATTGATACACGATTTCGGAGCGTACGCCTTCCCGCTTACACTGAGTCAAGCTCTTCAAGACCGTGGATATGATGTTGGGCATGCCTATTGTGATAACCTCGTCACAACCCCTCATAATGTATGTGGCCGTTCTGCCAACTTCACGCTCCTACCTATTCAAACTTCCCGCCCACTTAATAAATACAACCTTATGCAGAGATGGATTCAAGAACGGGAATATGGACGTTTAGCTACTCGTATCATTCTGGACTTTAAACCGGATATTATAATCTCTGCAAATACACCTCTCAATGCACAGGAATATATCTTGAGATCCAGCAAACAAAACAATATTCCGTTTGTATTTTGGCTCCAGGACTTAATTGGATTGGCAACTTCAAAGGTCCTGAAATCTAAATTCCCCCTTCTTTCTTCTATCATTGGCCGCTATTTTCAGTCACTTGAAGGTCGGTTACTTCGAAGAAGTGAGGCTATAATTTCAATCACAGAGGATTTTACTCCTACCCTTCTGAAATTTGGGGTTACACCTGATTGCTGTTATGTGATTGAAAACTGGGGGACTCTAGATGAATTTCAAGACAATGCCTCAGTTTGGCCGCAAAGAAATAAACTCAATCCAACCCCTATTCTACTTTATGCAGGCACATTAAGTATGAAGCATAATCCTGCGATCCTGCTACATCTTGCCCAACAGATTGGTAGCCGTGCTCAAATTGTAGTCGTTTCTCAGGGGATGGGTGCAGATTGGCTTGCGAAAGTAATTACGAAGTATAATCTCAATAACCTAACCGTTTTACCCTACCAAGAGGCAGATCAACTACCTGCGATGTATGCCAGTGCACGACTTCTTCTGGTTTTACTTACCGAAGATGCAGGACAATTTTCCGTCCCATCAAAAATCCTGACTTGTTTGTGTGCAGGCCGCCCCATTCTTGCAGCCATTCCCAAAGAAAATCTTGCAGTAAGGATCATCGAGAACTCCGGGGCCGGGTTTATTGTAGATCCGAATGATCAAATTGGATTCGCTCAAAAAGCTCAATTGCTCCTTGATAAACCAAAGTTATGTCAGGTCATGGGTGAACGTGCTAGAAAATGGGCGGATGAAAAGTTTGAGATCGGTAAAATCACCGATCAGTTTGAGCATGTCCTTGAACAGGCATTCAAATGAACCACCCCATTACCTATGTGGCTCGTTTCGTCCCAAAATATCGGCGTCACTATTTTTTGAAAACAACTGTCCCACTAACTTCGTATTCACTGTCCCTATTCATCGTAATAGGAAAATCCCAGACATACGATTATGCATAATTTCATCTATAACTGCATAGAATGATTGATGGTTTAATCCAAGCCATTGAATATGCAGAATCCTTTGCGTTGAAAAACAATCCATACAATAAACTCTGAAACCATCAGTAGATTGATCCTCGGAATTTTAAGATTATTTCATTCTGATGACTCTTTTGCAATCTTCTCCTTGAGGATAAGATCTATCTCACTATGACATGCCAAGAGATGAACACGCCACACGTTGTCTTTTTTGACTTGAATGCAGGTGGCCATCATGGCCAGTACGTAAAGCAACTTGTGCAATATTGGTGTGCCAGAACATTTCAAGGTCACCTATCAATTATGATCACGCCCGCGCTCTTAAAAAAGCATCCTGATCTAGTTAAACTAGTCAAAGAGTGTGAACGCATGAATATCTGGGAACTGCCCCCTTGTCCCCCATCAGGAAACCCTGTGAAGACCGCTCTAATGCAGGGGAATATCCTGAAGAATTCTCTGAACGAATTAAAACCCTCGCACTGCCTGCTTTTAGATTATGACTTGTTTCAACTTCCTCTCGCGTTTGGGCTCAGATTCAAATATCCAGTTTCAATTTCAGGGATCTATTTTCGACCTTTTCTACGTCCTAGGCACCTGATCAGACCTCAAAGTAGTCTCGGTGATTTTGCGCGATATATGCGCAAACGTATTATTCTGGCCGCAGCTCTTCGCAATCCACATTTTAAATATCTTTTCAGCCTAGATCCCTACTTTGCGGAAGAATACAGCTGTTCAACTGCGCATGTTCTTTCGCTACCAGACGGCGTTGAACCAGAGACTCCTTCAACCACTCCATTGGAGACGCGGCGCAGATGGAATGTAGAACCTAGACGCAAACTCGCATTGTTTTTTGGTAGCTTAGCCAAACGAAAGGGTATCCTTCAAACGTTGGATGGGATCCACCTACTCTCCTCCGAAAACCAAGCTAAACTGTGCTTAGCGTTAGTGGGAGCCTTAGCAGCACCTGCTGATCAAATGGCACTAATGGAGCGATTAGATACTTTAAAAAAAACATCTAGAGTACAGATCGTAAAAGCGCTACGATTTGTATCTGATAAAGAAATGATTAACCTGTTTTCCGCCTCTGATCTCATTTTATTGCCTTATCAGCGACACGCCGGATCCAGTGGCATTCTGGTCCGTGCTGCACAGGCTGGCAAACCAGTATTGGGAAGTAATTATGGACTTATCGGACGTTATATCCGTGATTTTGGACTCGGCATTGAAGTTGAATCTTCTATACCAGATGACATAGCCAGCGGTATGTCACAGTGGTTAGATTCACCCCAAGATTTTCCCTTTGATGCAAAAAGAGCTTCAATTTTCGGTAACCATCATACAGCCGAACACTTTTCTCAGATCATATTTAGTCAGATTTATGATCACATCTCTTAATTCAGTGCTCGGGGATGCCATGGAGTGCGTATTTCCCCATCATGCCACACCCGTTTGCAATTTCCGCGTTGCCATTCTATTCTTCTGTAGTGGACTGGATCTCTATCCACAATATTCGTGGTAGAACCGATAGCTTTTGCGGGAATTCGTATCACATGAGCAATCCGTGCAGATTCCGAAGTCAGGAAGGTGTCGGTCGAAACAACCCGGCCAGATGGATCCATTCCTGCGAGCGTACAAGTACGCGTATGGGCATCCAAACCCAAGTAAAGAGTGTGGTACGTGCGTAGAGAGATCTAATGAGTACATTGAGTAAAGAACACAAGATATGTGCCCGTTTTTTCATTAGACCTGATTCATTCATATAAGCCAAATATAAATTCCGTTGTATCTTGTATCATGGTAAACAGTATGGATTTGCCAGACAAGTAGAAGCACAATGATGCTCGAATGGCTTGAAATCAATCACCTACTTAGTCTTTCCCCAACTGAGAAAATTTTGGGGTTCTTTACCCCGTTGATTGTTTTTGCAACAACTTTTGGCCTCCAGCTCGTCTTGCCTGCGTGGAGAGTTCCCGGTTATGTCATCAACCCCGAGACCGGTCAACCTCGCAACTACCGCTTAAACGGCATTTGGATCTTTATTGTCATGGTGGTGGTGTGGTGGTTCGAACTTACCGGTATGCCCCGAGATTGGTTTTATCGATCTTCCATTTTCGCTGTGATTGGTGGGACTTTTTTTACCATAATTTTTTCATTTATTGCATTTTTCAGTCATCCGAAAAAGGAGCGAAAGAATCCAATCCAGGCATGGTGGACCGGGAGTGCCCAAGAGGTTAGTTTTTTCAATGAACGCTTTGACATGAAGATGTACTTCTATGCCACTGGCGGAGTTATGCTGGTTCTGAATGCTATGTCCGCTGCTTGGTATAATTATGAACTCTTTGATGCCAATTTTAATCCTGGACTTTTCCTCTATACTGCATTGTTTACCTTCTATATCCTAGATTATTTTGTTTTTGAGCGTGTCACGCTATACACTTATGACCTGATGTATGAGGGGATCGGATTTAAGTTGTTCTGGGGAGGATTGATTTGTTATGGATGGTTGTTTGTAATTCCTATCTGGGGGATGGCACCTCTTCCAAATCCCGGATTTGGTCCTGGTTGGACATTTTTTTGGTTGCTTGGAGTCGCTACAATGTTTTTATTCGGTTGGGCCATTTCGCGAGGTAGCAATCTGCAGAAGTATACATTTAAACGATGGCCTGAACGCAATTTCCTGGGTATAAAGCCTGCGTACATTGAAGCCGGAGACCGGAAGATTCTGTGTAGTGGTTTTTGGGGTGTTGCTCGCCATTTTGGTTATTTGGGCGAGGGAATATTAGGGATTGCTGTGGCTTTGTCATTCGGCTATTTCCTAAACCCCTGGGCATGGGTCTACGTTATCTTTATTACGTCTCTGTTTGTTCACCGCCAAATTTCCGATGATAAGCACTGTGCCGAGAAATACGGTCATGAAAACTGGGCAAAGTATCGGACACGAGTAAAGTACCGTATTTGCCCAGGCCTTTATTGAATTCTGTCGAATCCTTCTTGCAATCGGTATATCGAGATGCTTTTTCCTGAAGAAGTCAGATCGCCGATTCAGCGGAACCTGTTGTTTCTCATATCAGCCTCTCACAAATCTCCACAACCAATAACGGCCCGCCTTCCGTGATTGCATACTGTAATCTTCCAACATTGAAAAACCCCAAGCACCCAAAACAGAAATTCTGTTTCTCACGTCCTTCATCTTTGAGTTTAACTTCTATCCCTATGATCTCTTTCCGCTACGGGCATTCCTCCACGTCTTCAATACTACGGAATACTCCGCCGATCTAGCCTATCCTTGGCCCCCCGGTAACCGTGTGCTACAGCATCCAGCCTCGTAGCTTACCTGATAAGCCATTGCATTCGGCAAGAATCTATACTCAACTCACAGATTAAACACCTACTACTAACGAATATTAGGCTAATCAACCTCCCCCATCAGACGCTTAATGAACGGGAATGCAGCAAGAGCCACAACTCCTGAAATCCCGATAATCATTGCTACATTGCCAAAGAGAGCTGCCGCATCTAAGGTCTCCAGTTGTCCTGCAACAAGCCCTGCAAACAAATTCCCCAGTGCAGTTCCAATAAACCATACTCCCATCATCTGCCCTACTCTTCCTGCAGGTGCCAACTTGGTAATGGAAGAAAGCCCAACCGGACTCAAGCTTAATTCTCCTACTGTATGAAAAAAATACATGACCACCAGCCAAACCGGAGATACCAGAGCCCCATTCTCTGCATTTGCAGCACCCCAGGCAATAACAAAAAAGCCTCCTGCCAACCCCAATAACCCGAAAGCAAATTTTACAGGGATCGATGGATTCCGCTTAAGTCTAGCCAGTGTAATCCAGAGCGATCCAAATACAGGTGCAAGAATAATGATGAAGGTGGAATTGACGGATTGAAGCCAACTAGCAGGTAATTCCCATCCTCCCAACATCCGATCCGTAGAATCACGAGCAAATAGATTGAGAGATGACCCTGCCTGTTCAAATCCCGACCAGAAAATGGCCGCTAAAATGAATAACCAGAAAATGACAACCAATCGCTTCTTCTCCAACTTGGTATGGTCGGTGAAAATGAGAAGGTAGGCAAAAAACACCACCGCAATTCCAATGACCGAATATCCGAGCCAAGTAGCGAGTGTCTCCAGTGATAGTGACTGTAGAAGCAGTGTACCTGCCACTGCGGCAATTACAAATGAGATCAACAGCACGATATAAGTGACCCGTGTTTTTTTCTTTAATGCTTCTTCAGACACATCTGATTTCAGCAAGCCGGCATCCCCCAAATATTTTACACCCATTCGATATTGGATCAGACCGAGAATCATCCCAATACCGGCGATAGAGAATCCATAATGCCAATTGTAGGCTTCACCCAGCCATCCCGTCAAGATCGGCCCGGCAAATGCTCCTAAATTGATCCCCGTGTAAAAAATCGAAAACCCTGCATCCCGCCTTGCACCACCTTCTGGATACAAGTCCCCAACCATGGTACTTACATTGGGCTTCAGTAAACCCGTGCCGATGACAATAAGCATCAATCCCAGGAAAAAACTCCCACTGTCGGGCATGCCTACCAATGGGCCGGCCATCGTGAAATGCCCCAAAGCAATAATGCATCCACCAACAAAAACTGCTTTGCGCTGCCCCCAGAGATTATCTGCAATCCAACCACCAGGTAAGGCTAGGACGTATACAAAAAAAGTGTACAAGCCGTAGATCGCTCCTGCTTTCCCCTCACCAAATTCTAGTCCAGGATTCCCTTCCGCCGCCGCCGTCGTCATGAAAAGCACCAAAAGTGCTCGCATACCGTAATAACTGAACCGTTCCCAGAGCTCCGTAAAAAACAATGTGGAAAGCCCCCTAGGGTGGCCAAACCACTGTACAGTATATGAGGGTTTCGTCTCTGTTTTCATCGATTTTGCCTCTATGTATAGCATTCAAGATACGAGGTCTATTTGATTTTTAGAAATTTCTTAGGAGAAATGATTACTTCTACACGCGTATCCGGTATATTTACGGGTTCTTTGACTGAGGTCAATCATTCACATACTCACGATGTCTAGCATTACAAATCAACATCCAGACCGGACACATACATGTGGGAATCTCTCGGATTCACATCTAGGTGAAAAAGTCATCCTAAAAGGTTGGGTCGATACACGACGTGATCTCGGCGGAGTCATTTTTGTAGACCTTAGAGATCGCTACGGCTTGACTCAAATCGTATTCTCTCCGCAAGATAATCCCGATGCACATGAATTCGCAGATCGCTTGCGCAGCGAGTATGTCATATCCGTCATGGGGGTTGTCGCGCTTCGCTCACCCGAAACGGTAAACCCTAAACTCCCAACGGGGAAGATTGAGATTCGGGTGGAAAGCCTCTCCATTCTCGCCGAATCGGATTCCTTGCCCTTTCCAATCTCCAGTCATACACAAAAGACAAAAATAGCATCAGAAGATTTGCGGCTGAGGTATCGATACCTGGACCTTAGGAGACCTGATTTATTGCACAAAATGGTCCTGAGACATCAGGTATATCAAGTGATTCACCGGTATTTTGATGCAGAGGGCTTTCTTGAGGTGGAAACACCAACCCTCATGAAATCAACGCCAGAAGGTGCTCGTGACTATCTGGTTCCAAGCCGTGTACATCCAGGATCTTTTTACGCTCTTCCTCAAAGCCCTCAAACCTATAAACAGCTCCTGATGATCGGAGGGTTGGACAAATATGTTCAGATCGTAAAATGCTTTAGAGATGAGGACTTGCGTGCCGATCGACAGCCCGAATTCACACAAATTGATGTGGAAATGGCTTTTGCAACGGAAGAGATCATCTACTCCTTGACCGAGGGATTGATCGTCGCACTCTGGGAAAAGATTCTCGGTATTCAGGTCCAATCTCCCTTTCCGCGATTAACCTATCAGGATGCTCTATGGAAATATGGTTCTGACAAACCAGACCTTCGTTTTGATCTTCCAATCCATAATCTCAGTTCGACATTCAATCATTCAGGATTCCGTGTATTTGATCAGGCCCTTTCTGCCGGAGGGGCGGTATTGGGATTGGTGATCCCAGGGTTTGGAAACAAAGGTAGAGGGTACATGGACCGGCTAGACAAGACTGTGGTGCGTAAACAAATCGGAGCTGGTGGGCTCATTCATGTGCGAATCCCATCTGACGGGACCTCCCCAAATTGTTCGGTGAAAACTCATGTACTTTCAGAGGAATTCGTAACCGGAGCAATCCAGGCATCTGAGGCGACGAGAGGCGATCTTCTTCTGATTCTTTGTGGTAAGTGGCCCACAGTACAAGAGCAAATGGGGGCACTCCGTCTGCATATGGCCCATGAGCTTGGATGTATCGATGAAAATTCCTGGCAATTTGCGTGGATTACCAAATTCCCACTTCTACAATGGGATGAACGGGAAAAACGCTATTCTGCCATGCACCACCCGTTCACATCCCCGAGATCAGAGGATCTGGAACTGCTCTCAAGTGATCCCGCACGTGTTCATGCCCGGGCGTATGATATTGTACTCAATGGAATGGAGATTGGAGGGGGATCCATTCGTATCCATGATCCAAACATTCAAAAACAAATGTTTGATACTCTTGGAATTCCCGATCAAGAGAGCAAAGAGCGCTTTGGATTTTTACTGGAAGCTCTCCGTTTTGGAGCTCCTCCACATGGTGGAATCGCCATGGGGTTGGATCGGATCGTCATGCTACTTTCCAGATCCACATCTCTTCGTGAAGTAATTGCATTCCCAAAGACACAAAGTGCACAGGAGCCAATGTCTGGGACTCCCTCATCCGTTGAACCTGAACGACTTAGAGAGTTAAATATTCGCTCGATCCCCCGGCCTGAATGACCGATTCCTATGCACTCTTGCTAAAAGATCAATTTCCATGGAAGCGATGGGAAAAGATCATCCATTCCAATGGAATCAAACTTGATCGCCCCAAAAAAACGCCCCACCCTAGTTATCGAGATATTATTTATCCGATGGATTATGGATTCATCCGTAATACATTGAGCTCTGATGGCTCAGGAGTAGATGTTTTCGTGGGAACTGGCAGAGCACGCCTCGTTGGAATGATTGTCACTTGTGACTATCGGCAAGGAGATCGAGAGATCAAATTCCTCTGGAGCTGCCTACCTGCAGAAATTTATCTTGTGAATGGGTTCATCAATTTTGATCCTTCGAAGTTAAAGGGGAGATTAGTCCTTCGATTTCCCATGAAAAATGTCTGGGAAATGAATGAGGAAAGGATTAAGCATTCGAAAATTTTGCCGTAAATTGGCAAACAGTTCTCAACATTTTGATCCCGTAGCTCAGTTGGAAGAGCATCTGACTTCAAGTCATGGAGCCTCATACAGGAAACTGTATGAGTGGAGGCTGCTGTATGCTGGGACGCCCTAAAGCC
This sequence comes from Rhodothermales bacterium, assembly GCA_965215475.1. Lineage (GTDB taxonomy): Bacteria > Bacteroidota > Rhodothermia > Rhodothermales > Bin80 > Bin80. The sequence continues at coordinate 3,279,746 of OZ244061.1, read as the reverse complement.
GTCGCTACGTCGTCACACGTAAAAATGCACCGGATACATGGGTAATCAGCAGGCAACCTTGAATCGGGGTACCTAATCCTCCCCTTAACCGTGTCGGGTTTCTGGGAATTACTTGCCCCTTCCCGCATGTAGCGGACTCAAGAGAGCCCTCAGAGGCCATACGCAGCCCACCCTCTCCATCAAATTGGAAGGGTGAAGAGATGGTCCAGACTACAACATGAATATATATGGCCGGTGAAAGCCGGTGTGGTAGGTTAATCAGAGGGTCCCAGGTTCGAGCCCTGGCGGGATCACCATCAGCCCGGGTGGCGGAATAGGTAGACGCGCTGTCTTGAGGGGGCAGTGCCCTTTTGGGCGTGCTGGTTCGATTCCAGTCCCGGGCACGATTTTTCTTTCTGGTTCTGGAAAGATCGTCCCACGGCTTGCCATGATCAAATCAGAAGTTTCTTCGATTGGATCTCAGGTCAGCAACCCGTGAGATCGAGACATACTTGGCTAATCATTTTCATCTATTATCATGGGGGATCACACAGATAGCCCCCCAGTTATTCCAGAGTATAACAAACCGGAATCCCCTGGAATCTGGATGAATTTTGACAACACGGTCTCAATTTACATGATTGTAACCCAGGAGATGAGTTTTTATGATGCCGCCCAAGAAGCATTCCAGATTGTCAAAAATGCTCAGGAGCGATTCCCCGACTGGCCTCGGTGTTTCTACCTTGATATAGAAGGCCCGAAATCTGCAACCCCGTCTCATGAAGATACGTGGATTGAATTTCAGCAAGAATTCTGGTTTTCAACGCTTGCACATTTTCTTACAAGTTTTGATCTTCCCCTGACTGGTCCACTACTTAACCCTAATCTGCAACGAAACGATCTACCTGACTCATTAGATATCAGATAAGTGCTTTCAAACGTGAAGAACATCGCATTCGTGATCCTTGTGAAAAGATCAATGACCTTGCATTCTGGAGAATCAGTATAAGCCCAAATAGAGCCATAAAGTCAGCGGTTTGTATTTTGGAAGTTGTTTCGGTATTTTTGCTTCTATTCAATAGCTCTTCCCACGATTTCGTATGCTGCGAATTACCTTTACTACATTGGCCATCGTAGCATCGGCCGTTACACTCACGGTTAACTCCACTGAGATCAGTGAATGGTGGAAATATATCCCCATGGCGGGACTTATTTTGATCTCTCTGATCCTATGGATTACGATTCCTTCCTCAAACCGGAACCGAAAACCGAAAACCTCCGATATAGAGCTAAATAAAGAAGAGTCATTAGAAGATTTTGGGATCGTAGATATTCGTCCTGTAGATCCAGATAAGACTTATGCTGATCCTCCCGACCTTGGTGAGGGAATGGACGATGCGCCCACTCCTAAAGGGATTCAGTTGAGTCTACTCTCAGAGACTGGCCAACAACCCGATTCCAAAGATATATTCACTCCATATGTGCTCACCAATCCACTTGAAAAACAAATTATAGTTCCGATCCTGCAGGGGTTTCGTGTAGTACTTGATGCTCATGCAATGGGAATTATTCAACCGATGTCAAATGATCACGAGTATGAAGTATGTGGTACAGCGGGATTCGATTGGATCCGCTCGCGGGGGGAGTCGTTTGTCCTGAAGTACGATCTTCTACAAAAATCCGAGACTTCCGCAATTCATAACGTTGGTCCACAAGATCTACAGTCGAATCACCTAACCTATAGTAGAAAGCCCGCTAGTATCACCTCCATTGGAATTGCTCGCATTGGAGAAACCAATAAACTACTACTTGTGGATACCGTAGCCCAAAATGGACTTTATCATCCGCGCGCGAAACAGTTGCTCGAAAATTTCGGAGACACCCTCGCGCTATTGCTTTACAGAGAAGACCCAAATCGCCCTCGCCGTGAGATCATTTATGAGGAGATGGTGACGGCAAACACTGAAGAGAAAGAGCTTGTCTTCGCATTGATCGTCCCTCAAAAGTCAGACATACTCACCAAAATGTACAGAGATTTACTCGATGATATCGAAAAAAATTTCTCCGATTGCTTACTTCGAGTGGATCCTGATTGCCGTGTAATAAAATTTGGAGAACTGCTGTACGGGATCTTTAAAAACTGCACAAAAAATGAACTTGAACCTTGGCACCAAGCCGTCCAAAGCGAAATTGCGAATCAAGGAGGCTTACTCACCGGTGGCGTATACATCGGAGCAGTGGCAATGACGAAGGATCATCAGACTGCTGACCATCTGCGTGATGACGCCAAACGTGCCTTGCTTCAGGCTTATGAGGGCCCCGATGAAACTGTAGTTATTTAGAATTCACCAAGGGCACGAATGAAAAATCTCCCCCCTCACTTGTTTCATACGAATCCTCGCCCGTCCGAACCACTTTCGTCATTCGTTGCCGATTCTTGTCTCCTACCGGAACGACTAGACGCCCACCTGATCTTTCTTCTCTAGGCAGTCGAAGCTGCTCAAGAAGTCTCTGAGGAATTTCGAGCGCGCCTGCCGTCACGATGATCCCATCAAATGGGGCAATGCCCTGCCATCCCTGTGTCCCATCTCCGGCACGAAGTAATACTTTGTATCCAAGATCATTCAAAACCATTCTTGCCCTCTGATGCAATTTTCGGTGACGCTCAATTGAGTAGACCCGGACTCCCATTTCACAAAGTATTGCTGCCTGATACCCACTACCGGTACCAATTTCCAAAACCTTGTCCCCTGGTTCTGTCTCAAGAAGCATGGTCTGGACTGCGACAGTCGTTGGTTGAGAAATCGTCTGACGCATACCGATGGGTAATGCCAGATCCTCATAGGCCCGATGCCGCAAAGCGGGTTCAATAAACTGTTCTCTCTCGACACGCCCAATCGCAGAAAGAACCCGCTCGTCTGTCACTCCATTTTTTCGAACTATCTCGACCAACTCTGCTCTCCTGCGAACATAGAGCCCACCTGATTTTGCCATACTCCTGATTATTCTGTTTGACCGAGCCCCCCCGATGACATCTGAGAACTCAAGGCTTCAGACAATTGGCTTTTCAGCTCTTCTATTGTAAGCCCTGAGATCATAACTCCCTGTTCTGCAACAGAGATTTTTCCGGTCTCCTCGGATAGTACAACTACAAATGCATCTGTTTCTTCTGTAAGCCCTACCGCCGCTCTGTGTCTTGTTCCAAATTGTGCTCCTAGGCGCCTGCTACGGGAAACAGGCAAGATACATCTTACAGCCTCAATACGATTATCTGAAATAATCACGGCTCCATCATGCAGTGGACTAGTGGTGCGAAAGATCGAAACCAAGAGGTTACTGTTGATTTTCGCCTGTATAGATTCTCCCGTTTCTTCATAACTTCGAAGTCCATTGGTTCGCTTGAACACAATCAATGCTCCAAATTTCTCCTTACTCAGCGTGCTGATGGCAGAAATGATCTCGGGGATGACTACCTCTTTGCCTACAGGTGCAAAAAGCCGACGGAGTAAAGGTGTTTGTCCCAAAAATATCAATACCCTCCGAATTTCGGGCTGAAATACAATAATTGCAGCTAATACGTAAATGTCATTTAGTGCCGAAAACATGAATTGTAATACCTTCATGTCGGTCACTTCCACAAGAAACTGGATAAACAAAAGACCTAACAACCCCCCAAACAGAGATACTGCCAGCGTCCCACGCATGGTGATATAGAGCCGATAGAAGACCAGAGCTACGAGTAGAATCTCGAAGAGGTCAATCAGCCGCACGGGAATGATGCCGAAAAGATTCATGGCACAACGTTCAAGACTGCTTCTAGACCTAGGATCATTTCACGGGTTTCACGAACATCATGCGTTCTGATTATCCTTGCTCCATGAAGTACAGCCACTGCCGCCATTCCCAGCGATCCGTACAGGCGATCCTGAACTGGCGCTGGGGTTCCATTGTTACTCAGAACTTGACCAACTGTACTCTTACGAGATATTCCTACCAGTATAGGGTGGCCCAATCTTTTGAGTAAGTTCAGACGCTGAATCAGGCGTAAATTATCCGTATGCCGTTTTCCAAAGCCAAACCCAGGATCAATCACAATGCTCTGCACGCCTGCCTCCTGTGCCCGCATTACTGACTCTGTCAAGCTTTCATAAACAGAAGTCACAACATCACTATAGACGGCTGCGTGAACCATGCTACCTGCTTGCCGAATTGAATGCATGACCAGATACGCTGCCCCCATATCTGCTGCATACTCAGCAGATAGCGTTCCATTTTGAAGACCTGAAACATCATTGATCATGTGCGCTCCAGCGCCTAGTGCCTCTCGTGCAACGGTAGAGTTAAATGTGTCCGCAGAAATAATCGCTTCCGGAAATGATCTTCGAATTGCTTTGATGACTGGAATAATTCGCTCTATCTCACTTTCATCTGAAACTTGCTCTGCACCCGTACCATAGATGCTTCCGCGCGGTCGGGACGAAGCACCTCCAACATCAATAATTGCAGCCCCTTCTTCCAGCATAGCTTCTGTACGATGGAGAGCGCTTGATGGGCTTGTATATTTTCCCCCATCATAGAATGAATCTGGCGTTACATTCAATATCCCCATGATCACCGTCCCTTGATTTAAAGCAAGCCATTGATCTCGACAGTTTACCCCCAATGGGGTATCACATATAGAGTGACCATTCCTATTTTGTGGATCCTGCATCTTCTTATATGTGTTAAACGGCGCGGATAAATCTTAAATGCAAGTGCCAGGAGGCCATCGCGACAATCCGGATTAACCTATTGTTACTTGTTGCGATCTTCCCCTAAATTATGAATCAGCACGCATCTGCCAAAATACAATCTAGATTGCTACGACGTCTATTGCGCCGAGCTTCCAACACCGAGTGGGGGCATAGGTTTGGATTTGCAGACATTGCCCGCCAGCCTGATGTTGTAAAAGCCTATCAATCTCGTGTCCCCATTCACACTTATGATGATATCCAACCGTTTGTAGATCAAATCCGTGCCGGTGCAGAAAATTTGTTCTGGCCCGGTAAGTTTCAGCATTTTGCCGTTTCAAGTGGAACGGCCTCAAAAGGGAAAATCATCCCTCTCAGCAAGGATATGTTTCGGTTTAACCGCAAGTTTGCTGTCACTCTTACCCGGAAGTATATCCTCCGCTCAAGGTCAATCAAAGCGATTCTAGGTAAACATCTGACCCTTCCCGGGAGCATTGAAGACGATCCCAAATTCCCCGGCACCCTCATTGGAGAGGTTAGTGGATTGCAAACGATTTTTGTGCCTACTTTCTTTAAACTATTCCTGCAGGCAGTTCCATTATCGGTTGCTTATGCTCCTGACTGGGATCAAAAGTTGCGCTCTGTTGTGGAGCAGACGATGAATCAAGATATTCGTCTTGTTGCAATGGCTCCAACATGGGCGTTAGTTGTTTTTGGACTATTGATTGAACGCTACAATGAAGTGAATGGGACCAGTGTGCGGACCGTTGGAGAGATTTGGCCCAAACTTCAATTATATATCTCAGGAGGGGTTGCGCTTAGTTCTTACCGATCCATTCTCGAGGAGCAAATCGGCCTGCCCGGTGTTGATTTTTTAGAAGTCTACGGTGCCTCGGAGGGTTTCTTTTCCTACCAAACCGACTTGAATGACCCGGCCATGCATCTCCATCTGAATAATGGTGTCTTTTACGAGTTCGTTCCCTTGGAGGATCTTACCTCAGAGAACCCTAAGAGATTGACGATCGAGCATGTACAACCGGGAGTACGATATGCTCCAATCCTTACCACATGTAGTGGACTCTGGTCATATGTGTTGGGCGATGTGATTCGTTTTACCGATACATCAACACACAAGATTGTCGTTGCTGGAAGAACCTCAGAGATGATTGACAAATATGGAGAAGCCGTTTTTGGGGAGGATGCTCGGAAAGCAATTGATCACACGAGTGATGTTACCGGAAGCCTCGTACGGGAATATCATGTTTCTGCAATCCCTCCCAATGGGAATCGGACTCCGGCCCATGAATGGCTCGTTGAATTTCGTCGAATCCCCGACGACTGTGAGGGGTTTATCCGATCACTTGACCTTGCTCTTTGTGACATTAACCGACATTATCAAATTCGACGTGAGGCAAAAGCCTTCCGGCCACCAGAGATTGTACTTGTGCCCGAGGGAACCTTCAATGCATGGCTAAAAACCAGTCGGGGCCAGATCCGAAGTCAAACGAAGGTCCCTCGAATGAGCGATCAGCGCAATATCGCAGAGGGTATTCTAGAACATGCGGGGCAAAAGGCACGTCGAATTTGTGTAGATGAATTTATGTAGACGTCTAGGTAAAGAGATCTTCCAAGATCTTGCTCTCTTCATATACCACTCACAATAGAACCTTGAATTGCCCAATAATCTAGGTGAGACAGGGTTTCGTCCACCAATGATGCCGGCCCTCCAAGCATCGGTAGTGGCGCGGGCCGGCGATCCAATAGAGCTGATAGATCACAGTCAGTCCCATCGATATAACGTAGAACCCCACCGTTTGCCGTTAACATCGCATATCCCGGGGTAAGATCCCAAATTTTGTCGTGGCCGATTAGGACGACATGAGCACCTCCGGTTGCAACCAAGCTCAAATGCGCCGATGCCGTTCCCAAACAAAAGACGCGGCCGGGAAAGGTATCCTGAAGTGTATAGCGCTGGTGAGGTCTTCCATGGGTCAACATAATCGTATGTGCATGCAAGGAGCGATCCGTCGTCATGAATCTAGGTTGAGAATTCCTCCATGCATGTGTTCCTGTTGAATAAAACAAGTCCTTGGTTGCAGGAAGGTAAATAAATCCCGCAACTGGCAAGTTTTCTTCAATCAATCCTACGGCGATTCCCCAACTTGCCATTCCTGCCATGAATGGAACGGTCCCGTCAATCGGATCAATCGTCCAATATCGTGACCCATGTCTTGGGGGTCGTAACACTTCCTCTTCTTCTGCGATAATACCATCTTGTGGAAATTTTTGCATAACCGCAGTAACCAGATATTCCTGAACCGCTTTATCTGCTGCAGTAACCGGTGACCCGTCTTGTTTGATCTCATGCGTCGTACAAAGAAAATAGCTCATTGCACGACGTCCAGCTTCCTCTAATATCGTTCGAAAAAATAATTCCAAAGACTCCATGAATTTATTTATTGATTGTCAACATGTACCAAAGCAGGTTGTTTGATACGCATGAACGGTACATGTTATCCTATCTGCCCTTTTTACCCATTTTGTTATGTGCTTACGAATTCACTTATGTAGCGGTCCACGCAATGTGTCTACTGCTCTCATGTATTCATTCGCTCAGCGTCTGGACGCACATGTAGTTGACGAACCGCTTTATGCCCATTATCTCCTACGCACCGGAGCATCACATCCTGGTAGAGATGAAATTCTGAACGCTATGGAGCATTCTGGGGAAAAGATTATCCAAGAAACTCTTTTGGGTGCATCCGATCATCCTGTACTCTTCATCAAAAACATGGGGCATCACTTGATTGATTTGGACTGGGTATTCCTGGATTATATGACCACAGTGATCTTAATTCGTGACCCCGAACAGATGCTCCCTTCACTCATCAATCAAGTACCCCAACCTGAACTTGCAGACACGGCCTTAGCGATGCAGCGCAAAGTCTTTGACTATCTCACACATCGTGGAACCCCTCCTTTCGTTCTCGATGCACGTGAGGTCTTGACTGATCCAGAAAAAATTCTTTCTGATCTCTGTTCAAAGCTTGGGATTGACTTTGATCCTGCCATGCTCCACTGGGAAGCAAAACCGATTGCGGAGGATGGCGTCTGGGCCCCATATTGGTACCATGTACTCCATAAATCTACTGGCTTTGCGCCGTATAAGCATAAGACGGAACCTTTCCCTGATTTTCTTCGCCCCTTGCTCAAGGAGTGTATTCCCCATTACAATTACTTATATCATCACGCTCTGAAAGCCTAAACTAGATAATACATGCATATCTCAATACCTGACCCGCGTAACCATACCATCCTGGTATGGGTAAAGGATCGGTTAGTGCCCCGATCTGAGGCAAAGGTTTCTGTTTTTGACAGTGCTGTCCAGGGCGGAGATGCCGTTTGGGAGGGCCTGCGGATCTACGATGGACGCGTCTATGAATTGGATGCGCACATGGCTCGGCTCATGAGTTCCGCACACGCCATGGGGTTCGTAGATATACCAGCCCCCAAATTTGTCCGCAATGCTCTCTTTGCGACCTTAAAAGCCAATGGAATGCGTGAAGATACTCATGTACGATTGACTTTGACGCGAGGAGAAAAGACAACTTCAGGAATGGATCCCCGCCTCAACGTATACGGTCCCACACTCATCGTACTGGCAGAGTGGAAAAAGCCTGTTTATGCAGAAAGTGGAATCCGCTTGATCACTTCTTCTATCCGCCGCAATACTCCACAGTGCCTGGACTCTAAAATTCATCATAATAACCTCATCAATAATATCCTTGCCAAGATCCAGGCAAATATTGCCGGTGTAGATGATGCGGTAATGCTTGACCTTCATGGCTATCTCTCAGAAACCAATGCCACGAATATCTTCCTCGTAAAAAATGAACAACTCCTGACTCCTTGGCCTGACAGCTGTCTACCCGGTATTACACGTGCAAAAATTCTCAGAATATCCCAGGAAACACAGATTCCTTGCCATGAACAGAATCTCTCGATCACCGACATGTACACTGCAGATGAGATGTTTACTACTGGTACTATGGGAGAAATCACTCCGGTCCTCGAAGTAGATGGACGGATCATCGGCACGGGTAAACCAGGCCCGCTTACCCTGAGAGTGCGTGAGATCTACTGGGAAAAAACAAAATCTGAGGGGACTCCTCTGCCTTTTTAGTCAGGGAATATCCAAAACTTTATGGGTCTGAACACTGAGTCTCCACTGTGGATGTTCAAGACAATATCTCAGTGCTTGCTGGGTATTTGAGGCAAGATCCGGCCCATCCATCGGCTGCAAAAAGAAATAATCAAAATCTAGCATTTCAAACTCTGCTGGCATTGCATCTGATTGAGGGAATACTAGCTTGAGTTCATTGCCTCTCTTTAGCACTAAGGAGGCGCCTGCTTTGGGGCTTACACATATCCAATCCAGCCCTTCAGGTGGAAGTAGGGTGCCGTTGGTTTCCACAGCTACTTCAAAGCCACATGACTGAAGGGTTTGAATCAACATGCGATCCATCTGTAAAAGAGGTTCTCCCCCGGTACAAACCACATAGGGTTTGACACGGGAGGATACTACATCTGGCCAAGCTGCACACACCGCATCTGCAAGTGCTATGGATGTAGAAAATCGCCCACCTCCTTCTCCATCCATTCCTACAAAATCTGTATCACAAAATTGGCAGATTGCGGAAGAGCGATCTTTTTCGTGACCACTCCAGAGGTTACATCCAGCAAACCGCAGGAAGACTGCCGGGCGCCCTGTCATATGCCCTTCCCCCTGAAGTGTATAGTAAATCTCTTTTACTGCGTAACCCATGCAATTCGCTCCTCCAGTCCCTTGGCATTTGCTCCCCAATCCATCACGGCCACGGTTAGGCGACTGGCTGTAACCTTCCGACCCTGTTCGTCCACAATCCCGATCTGCCAGACCTGAGTTTTTCGTCCGAGATGTAGTGGATGTGCAGTCCCAATTACACGACCACTTCGGACTCCTTTTAAGTGATTTGCATTCACCTCAAGCCCTACTACATACTGTTTCCTCATATCCACACACAGGACTCCTGCAACGCTACCAAGGGTTTCTGCCAGAACAACTGAAGCGCCTCCATGCAACAATCCAATGGGTTGGTTCGTGCGATGATCTACCGGCATAGATGCGCATAGATAATCGGGGCCAATCTCTGTGAACCTGATGTCAAGATGTTCTACCATCGTCCCCTTCCCTCGGCTGTTCAGTTGTTCTACAGTCACATCATTTTTCCAAATTTTCGCCATGTTATTTGAAGTTTCAATAGGGAATTCGTTTAATAAGAAAAGTTTCACACGCACCTCTTCCCGTACCTGCCGTCTTTCTTCACCGTCACTTCAATCGAATCTGCATCAGGATATGGGTTTCCGCCTTTCCTCCGAAGCTTCATCCAGCCAACTTTTTGAAGGCACACACTATCGTTCACAATCGTAAAGGCATCTTTGGGAACCGTGAACGATTTGTATTGATACTTGTTGTGGAACGCAGGGTGGTCACGTAATCCCGTGAAGAAAGCCTGCCAAGCCTCTGCCTGTCCTTTCAATGTATCACGAACAATAGCAGATGAGTACGTAGATAACCAACTCGTTTCCTTGCGCAAGATTGGGTATCGTTTAAGTAACGAATAAAAGAGGTGGAAGGGTTTTCAGTATCCTGATCTCCAACTTCCTTGTTGATTTGGTTCAGGATCACATTCCACACATACAAACACGTACCAATCAATCCATGTAATAGCATAGCCTTATACTGCGTACCCGAACATAAACGGTACTCTATTCCCCGATAGGAACAGTCTTGATTGGAATTGTCAGAAGCCTTTACAGGCATGATATCAAGTCTACGTTGATGGTATGGTAAGCAATAGAGTAGATTCACAGTCTATCCTATTGTGTCGGTAAGTGTGCAAACTAATTCTAAAAATGTTTGTCTTTTTGCGTAACATTCTACAATAATTCCCTTTCTTTACATATTGCCCGTCCGAAAATATCGATTTTTCTGATTTTGCGACCACCTGGTCATCAGATATAGCCTGAGTTTGGATTCAAGCTACATAATTTGCGATTAAAATAATCGTTTTGGGGAGAACGAGTTGAATGAACGGCATTGAAGATTACGAATTCGGTTGAATCGTATGAACATATCCCGTTCCCCTAGGGGATTCTTTTCAAAAATTCCCAAATTCCTCGATATTACTGCGCTACGCATCGGAGTCGCTGGCGTTTCTGCCGTTCCTGCATTTGAATGAGGGTGTCCAACGGATGGAGATTTGCTCCCAATACCAATATTACTGGGACGCGTCAAAATCTGGAGATCCAGATTGCCAATATTGCATAGATCCTTTGTAGAAATGTTAAACTTGGGATAATATACCCCCTGAACAGAGAATGATAACGATGAACCTCATCTTTTGGGTATTAGCTGTCAGATCTAAAACCTTCCTAACTCACCAATTTTCACCGCAGCGATTACTCAACAATGAATCAATTCAACATTATCTATACAAGATACAGGGGGTTTAGACTTAGTGGGAATCGCTGGTTGTTGAAGAAGGGTTCAGAATCACAAGTACACCTAATGGTACAAGAGAAAGTATGCCATGAAAGGGTGACTAATGGAAGGTTATATTATGGAATACCTTTATCCGAATGAGATTTTTCATGGTCATTTTTCAGCAGTGAATGGAGTTCAGAATAGTTTCTTGTCAAGTTTGGATTTGGCATAGCCGTATCCCAATGGATTGGTGGGCTAGGTTCAAGAAATCTTTGAATGAATTCCGAATTAGGTGAAGTATCGTTATCAATAAGTTCAGGTTCACTGTCGTTTGAATCTTGATGAGGTTCAGAGAGTGTTGGATTTTCTTCTGAAGGTAGACTGCGAAAAAATGTAACCATCACAAATTTTTCAGAAATTGTAATCTTCGGTTCAGTTACCTGATGTTCTCTGCAGAGATCGTAAATGAGACGGATTCCACTTCCAATTCCCTCTATCAAATCCATTCTAAGGAAAGAGGTAAATAGCAATGGATTCCGGGGCATGCTACTGATTCCAAGTTCAGATTCAGTCATACCTGCAGGTAATCCACCGGGGCTAACAATTTCTAATCGATCCTTAAACAGATAGACTTGAATGTTTCCAGTAGATCGGTAGTCACGGTGAACGAACGCATTGATAACTGCCTCACGAATGGCAATCATAGGGAGTTCAGGACGCTCTTCACGGTGAAGCTTTTCAATGATATAGCCTATATTGATCTTGGAAAGAATCCATCCCAATGAGTCGTTAATCATGGAATATAGATCACCATGAAAATCTCGTCGATCAATAACATTAGCTTTAGTTGTTCCCATAAACAAAACACACGAGATATGCGCACTGATATTGAAATCGCAAATATTTTTAGCAAGTAACCATGCACAAGCATTGGTGATCTTGTACTCCTTGGTGATCAGATCCAAATTACGTAAAGCCGTTTCTGGTGACATATGAGATGGAATTTTAGCACGCTTCTGAAACCAAAGCCAATGATCTGGGTCCATATCATTATCAAGAGAAAAATCTGGACAAACACTTCTATCAAAATGAATGAACCCTACTTCATAAAAGAATTCGGCAAGTTCATCCCTTGACATTTGCTGTGAGTTAGCACCTTCACGAAGGTAATATTTTCCCTGAAAAGAGTAGGGTTTTCTATTCTGTGGAGGAATGTTCACAGAGATGACAGAATCAATACTCTCCATTTCTACGCGAATGGGAGGATCGGCTGAGCGTGCAATTGTTTGAATTTGTGATCTCAAACGATTGTTATCGGAGATGCCAATGATCTCACCTGAGTCGGAGACTCCTAATAGGATCTTTCCACCAGCAGAGTTTGCAAATGCACAGATTTCACGCCCTATATTAGAGGTTAAAGATCGCTTGAACTCAACCAAGGTTCCTTCCCCCTGAACGATGAGATCATTGAGTTGATCAGAATTCATGGTTGTTAGGAAAATATTATATTAGACTGTAAAACGACTGAAAAATATTGTCCAAGATTTTGAAAAACTATCAAACAGAGAGCACACTTGGTAGTGTGAACACTCAATATGTTTTAAGGTTTAGGAAAACATAAGGCACCGGAAAATATGAAGACATAAAAACTGCATTAACGAAACATCATGTTACTTCATGATCATGGCTTGAAATATTTTGATGAACATTAAGCATTGTGAGATGAATCATGATCCCCGTGAAAATGAAGTAATCGGTTGATTTTCTTTTCAAATGAGATACATGGTAGAATTAAATAAAATGATGGGCTTCCGTTTTTTTTTTAGTGGGTGAAGCATAGAAAATGAGAATAAGGGAAAGATCTACTGGAGAGATCTGCGAGTGATCTTCAGAGTATTTAATGATGTTTTTTGATTCACCAATGTAGCCCGAAAAATGCAAATAGGTCAGACTATGACCATGAAAATTCATGCTTGAAATTCCGAAATCAACTTCGGTTTTTGAATGCATTTTAGTTTTATTTTGGCAATCTGGATTTCTATCCAGTTGGCTATCAATAACGGTAACAGACTGAATAAGTTGAAGAACCATTACTCTAAGGTTAACAATGGATTCATTTTCAGAATTGGTCTCAAATATTTGAGACCAATTGAGTCTTGAAAATTAAGAAATTCTAACCAAGATCAGGTTTAGTCAGTGCTGAGGCATTAATCTCAGATGGACATTTATATAATGATCAGAGCGTAACTCATAGTGTGTATCTCATTTCAAACCCAATCCTGTTGCATTAAGAATTTTTTGATATAACAGGGGAGAGAATTTCTGGTACCCACTCATGTTCTTTTCGTGAGAGGCTCCCTCTCCGTCGGATGGCATATTTACTCATTTTTTGCCTTCGGCCGCGTGGCTTTCGTTGTCCTCGACTGGATACAGCACGCTCTTCTAACATTTCGTCAATTACATGTTCAATCATGACCTGCGGAATCGTGTTTGGGGGGGGGGGGAACGCCGGGTTGTTAAATCCGACGTTGGAGAACATTGACGGGATGTACGAAAGATAATCGGTCTGCATCCCCGGCCGCTTTGCTGGCTGCCTTTGTGATCAGCGCACGCACCGCATAATAGGCCAGCATCAATCCCTCAAATTCTTGTTGTACAAGATCGGGGGTCTTGCTCCGCAACATGGCCCTTGGTCCCAACATATGGGTTTTGACTTCGTCGTAGGCAGGTTCGATTTCCCACCGTTCATGATACAGGGAGGCAAGTTCGTCCGCGGGGGCCTCTTCTGGGTCCAACATCGTCGTCACCAGCCGGTAGACCGTCGCATTTTCCTGTTCGAGAGTGTAATCCATCACGCGGACCTCACAGATATGGTTGGTACCCTTGTCTCTAAAAACGCTCCGCCAAGATCCATCTTCATACGCCTCCTTCACAGGGAAATGCGGTTGACTGCGTGCCCGCCAAAGCAAGTCTGCCCCCGTCTCTTTTGCCCGGAACCACAAGGGAAACCCCGTATAGCCCCGATCTGCCAGCATCAGCATGCCTGACCCATACTCGATATCAATTCTTTTGCCTGGGTCTGTTCCGATTCTTTATAGGGGCCGCACACCATGCAAAGGGCGAACGCGTGCCCAACTCCAAGAGCATGGAAATACGCAGTTTGGGAAACGCCGTCTGTCCCCGAGAACACCCAGGCAACCCGAAAAATTCCCGGTTGCGTTTTTCGTCAGGGAGATTAAGGGCATGTTCAAAAATAACTTTCTCATTTAAGTCAATATAATCCTATTTTTTTAAATTTTCATATCTCTCTTTTCTTGCTTCATTCGGTTGAATCCATTCATTTAAGTTGAAGAGCAGATCGTTCTCTACCTCGCCTTTTACCGCTCCAAACCTTATGTTAAGTCCTTTTAATCCTTGCCTGTTGCAGGTTTGGCCCCCTATACGATCATCGTCGGACCGTAATGAATCTTTTATTTGATCTGTCAGTTAGATTATTTTTTAATCCTAACTTTGACTTTTCTAATGAACGCTCCCCGATTTACCTCCAACGCGTTGGCTCTGGTGTTGCAACGCAAAGGCATCGCCACCATTTCCGAATTATCCTCTGAATTTGACGATTGTTCCCACCGTACACTGTATCGTAAGCTCAACGAGTTAGATTACCTGTCCAGCTATTCTCACCGTGGAATGTATTACACACTGCGGACGATTCCAGAGTTTGATGCCCACGGGCTTTGGTTTTACAATGACATTGGATTCTCCCATCACGGCACCCTGTCCAAGACCCTGAAGGAGTTGGTTGCGTCTTCTCCATTAGGCTATCGCAGCGCTGAGCTTGATGTGATCCTGAAGGTTCGTACGGCAAACGCATTGGGCAAACTTGTCCACGACCAACAACTCCATCGGATCTGCTTTCAGGGAAAACAGATCTACTGCTCACCAGATCCTGTTCATTACAAACGACAGCTGAATACGCGACGGATGCAATTTCAAGACAAGAGCCTACCTGCATCCATTGAAGCAGATCTGAACAACTCAAAGATCATCGCATTGTTTTACAGCTTGCTCCATGAAAAACATCGTCGCCTGTTTGCAGGTATGCTCTCTCAGTTATGGGGATATGGAGGCGACCTGCGTGTTGAGCGCTTGCTGGGAATCAGTCGTAAGACCGTCCACAAGGGGCGCATAGAACTGAATTCCGGTCATCTTGACCCCGACCGCATTCGAAATGTGGGCGGCGGCAGACCTTCGATTGAAAAAAAAAAATGACGGGTATATCCAGCGGTTAGAAGAATTGATGGAATTTGAAACCGCCGGTAGCCCGATGGGGGAAGGCTTGTTTTGGACCTATCGTTCCCCACGCAAGATCGCTAGACAGTTACGCAAAGAGGGATATCATGTGAGTGCTTCAACCGTGAGAAAAACCTTACGTAGTCTTGGTTATTCTGTACGCAAGAACCGTAAATGCCTGAGTCGTCCCTCTCCACCTGGACGAGATCAGCAATTCCAAATCATCTTTGCATTGATTCTCTATTGTCAAGTCAACGACATTCCGATGATTTGCGTGGATACAAAAAAGAAAGAACTCATCGGATGGTTCATCAATGCAGGGGGAAACTGGTCCAAAAAGCCCATACCAGTCAATGATCATGACTTCCTCTCCTACGCCGAGGGAAAAGCCGTCCCCTACGGAATCTACGATCGTAACGCTCATCGTGGATCCATCTATCTTGGAGATTCCAAAGATACCCCAGAGTTCGCGGTAGATTGCATTGCGAAGTGGTTCTCCACCGAGGAAAAAACACGGTATCCGAATGCCAATCGGTTGGTCATCTTAGCCGACTGTGGTGGATCCAATAGCAACCGAGCAAAAGCATGGAAGTATTTTCTACAAAAAAAGATTGGTGACCGGTTTCAAGTGCAGGTAACCGTAGCACATTATCCCTCGGGTTCAAGTAAGTGGAATCCGATTGAACATCGCTTATTTAGTGCAATCAGTTTAAACTGGCGAGGACGCCCACTCGACTCTTTTCAAACCATGATGAATTATATCATCACCACAACCGATCAGTCAGGGCTCAAAGTAGATGCCGTCCGAGTCACCAAACAGTATGAAACGGGACTCAAGATCAGCAAACAACAGATGAAGAATCTAAACCTTGTTTACGCTAAAGAATTACCCCACTGGAACTATGATATTTATCCCACAAAGGTGTAATTTGGGGAAATCTACAAGATCTTTTTCAGAACAAGATGGGAAAGTTATTTCTGTACATGCCCAAAGCGTGGAACCATTGATCCCCACGAGACGACGGCCGCAGTACCACGCACTAGGGGTATGCTCGTTGGACAGCCAGCGCACACTGCTCTGACGAAGCTTATGGAATGGGTCCACTCCAAGGCGGGTTCGGGCCTTGGAGATTGATGACTTGTCCGACACAGCATAGAGAGATTCTGGACGAATCAGGCGAAACCCATCCATGAGACAACGGAGTACTTCCCGCGTGGAGACCGACCGAAACAGGCATAAGGTCAGAACATAGTACACCATCACTTCCGCAGGCAAGCGACGCCTCCGTATGCTATTGCATTTGCTCTGCTTCAGTGCCGTCAAAACGGCAGACACAGGAAAGACTTGAGCGATCACTCCTAAGCTCAAGTAATCGGATAGTCTGGGGCCTCCAGCAAGGGTTGAAGGAGTTCTGGCCATGGGGTAAAAATAAGTCAATACCCCGAGGCTCTTGCAAAACCCTCTTCCAATCTTTAAAGTATGCCATCAGCTACTCCCAGATCAATATTCGCCTTCCAATGAAGAGGTTTTGCAAGAGGATTCTCCGTAAATATAAAATAAAAATCCTGGCTCTTCAGCTTTTTCTGTGAGAAATTCATTTTTTTCAGATTCTGGGGCTCAAATCTAGTCCGCCCAAATGAAAGTAAATTGCGTCTATGAATCGGTCTTTGTTCCGGAATCCACGTGCACGAACCTTGATGGTTTTGATCCGGCTGTTGATGCGTTCGGCAGGGCCATTACTCACCTTCAGAACGATCGCATTGAGGATTCCATATAAGTGATTTTGTATCAGTTTAGCTGCTTTTTTCATCGGTTCAAGTCGGCAGCGCATGGCCCAGCTCAACCATTTCATCCAGTACTTGCGTGCCCAACCCCGGGTTTTATAATGCCATAGATTTCGAGCCGTTTCCTTGATCGCCCAGGCTCGGGCCGTTCGTAGGGTACTGGTGCGGAGCGCATGGAATGCCTTCTTCTGCTTCATGGACATGTTGGGAGGACTTTTGAGCCACATGTATTTACTTCCCGTCAACATCTCATTCCCACTCTTTCGGAGTTCTTTGTGCTCCTGTCGCCGTACCTTATCGACCCCATCTCCCAGGTGCTTGGAGACATGGAACCGGTCAAAACAGATCTTCTCGTCAGCATGGGGAAGGCAGGCATGGGTTGCATGAATATACGCCGGCCACATATCCATACTTACACTCCGAATTCCCTGCAACTGAGCCGGCGATAATTGCTGATACCAACCCACAAGAGTGCCTTTTTCCCGTCCAAGTCCCACATACAGCACCTTCCCCGTATCTGCATTGGACACAACCGTCAGGTACGTGTGCCCCCTTCGGTACGCGACCTCATCCACACAAATGTTGGCAACCACCTCCTCCTTTCTTCGAGCCTTCCCCCGTTCCACCGACGCCGTTGGATCCCGGCAATGCCCTTCCAGCCGATTCCCAACTGGCGGGAAATCGCCAAAAGACTTGCCTCCTTGGCCCATCCGATCACGTACTCCTCAAAGTCATGGGTGTAGCGGGAACTTGCGTCCGCCCAGGGAACTCGTACCGTCTTCACTCCATGCTCCGAACATTGAATCCGGGGAATCCGTGCAACCAGAATCGTTTGATATTTAGTGCCTGACAAAAAACCCCACTTTGGGGTGTCACAATTTTTTGCGGAGGCCTAATATACGAATTTTTTATTAACTGCTAGGCAGACTCACCGATTTTAGTACGCGAAATTTTTGATCTGTTTCACCGATCTGTAAACCTCACCTATATTTTATCCAAATTCAGTGTATAGGCCATCGATTTTGCCTAAAATCTCTGCCGCACGGACGCACCTTTTCCAAACGTGCTCCCATGGTGGAGTATTTTTTTTGTGACTCAATGAAGAGTAATTTACGCCGCTTGGCGAAACGACTCTCGGTGTCGGGTCATCAACACCTTCCCGATTCGGCACAAATTCGTGGCGACCACACTTGCACCGATGCTTCGCGCAAACCCCGCCTTACCTCCTTTGGTACGAATACGTGCACCACCATGCTGTTCCAAAGAGTTGATGCAGGACTCAATCTGCGCATGCTGCCGACGTTTTCGCCGAAACTCTTCCGCCGATTCTCGTTCGCGCTCTATCTTGTTCTTATAGCCCTTTTTGGGAAAAATGACCTCTATACCCATAGCGCTTAATGCCTCAAAATTCTGAGGCGACCAAAACCCGCGATCAAAACTCATGGATCCAAGGTTTTCAAACTCTGTCCTATACTTGGTGGCGATCTCAATGGTCATATCTACATCTGATTGCGTCCATATGATCTCCCATCCCAGAATCAAACCATGTTGACACTCGCGACAGGCACCCCCAATTCTACCTGATTGGGCATGGCCTTCCCCTTGACAATCCAACGTGTATGCTCGGCATGGAGCGATAATAACTTCTCTGCATTGGGAATCTTTTCCCCCTCTATCACACGACGATGAACCAAATCTACCAACCGATTGAACTGCTCAATCGCCTTTTCTAATGGCGCAATCCGACTTGAACTTGGGTCAAGTTCTTTGATCTTATCCAAGACCAGTATACACTTCTGAATCCGATAGTAACAAATCTTAAAGAAGGCTAAGACCAGCTCTGGATTCGTCTCACGCTTTTTGGTGGTGTTGATCTCCAAATAGGCATTGTTAACCGTACTAATCAAATGCTTTAACTGACGCCGTTGGATCCTGCAATGTCCTACGCCCCCAAATTAAAGGCCTCCCAAGCCCAAGCTGCATGGCCAGAATGATTGAATCGCGCAATAACCGCACATCATGGGGCGTCTCAACATGAGTTTCCACCACATACGAATCCGTCCGCGCTTCCAAAGGAGCATCGGACGCAACTCCAAAGACCTCTAACCCATGATCCACAATCATCCGATTGAGTGTGGACCAAATGTCATCGGTGATCAGACTTACATTGTTGATAATCGTCTGCACACGATACAAGGACTCATGACCAAAATCACTCGTATCATTTTGTAATAAGGTGCGCATTAGCACATTCGAGTTGACCTGAAATGTCAATCGGTCAAAATCACAATTCAGGCCAAACTTGAAGACGGCCAAAACAAAGATGCGCCATGTACGTCAACCCCGGTCGACCCGTGTTTTGATCGGTGCCCTCTCCGATCTCCTCTTGCAGGTACATGACAATCCGATCCCGTAGATCTGTGGCCATCCAGATGGACTGCAATGCTAAGATGATTTGGGACGTATCGTCTCTTGAATGAGGATCTACAAACATATCCTCAATGGAAGCCATCCCCAGTGTCGGTTCAGTGTCAAATTGTGCGCGCATGATCAATTATGTGATTAAATGAACGGTGAAGATTTTTCAAATCTTGATCAATTCAGAAAGAAAAACCCCAGAAAAGTCCTATAAATACAGTGATATCCACCGCCACAGGAAAAGTTTTGAATTTTTCATGAAAAATCTTCAACGCCTAAAATAACCGCAAAATGAACAAGTAAACTACCCGTAAGTATTCGTAAAATATAGCCCTTGCGATCCTATGCACCCCAGAATTAGAGTTTATTGTCAGGCACTATTTACACGTATCCAGGTGGCGCCATTGCCGCTCCGTACGAAGATCATAAAAGGGACCTACCTTGCCACACTTCGGACAGGTCAACGAAGACGGATCGGTACAGGTCAACGTTACCGTCCTTCGGTGGGCTTGATCATCGTAGGTGTCTTCTAAAATCTCCCAGGGTGCCTGGAGACCTAGGCTTTTCTCAACAGAGGAGGTGTTTTGCATGGGATTCTTTAAATTCAGGTGAACAATAAAATTCGAAAGTCCTAAATTTATGGCTTAATTCACAATAAAGGGCGAAGACCCTTTAAAGTATGCCATCAGCTACTCCCAGATCAATATTCGCCTTCCAATGAAGAGGTTTTGCAAGAGGATTCTCCGTAAATATAAAATAAAAATCCTTAATGCAACAGCATTGATTTTAAAGGATCTATCTTGACCATTATTGGGAGTCAGTTTTTCTGACAGGGAGCTTCATCGTGATTGTTTTTCGAATTCGGTCTGTTTCATTGAGGATGGAGAGAATGCGTGTATACTGCTGGATATCCTCAAGTTCTAACTTGCGTCCCTTGCGATCTTTTAGCCATTTTTGAGCTACTTGAAACCCTCCCACATAACACTCCCATACCTGCTGCGGAACCTCATCAAATCCTTGGGTCTTATTGATCATGATGCGGCCGTTTTGATATTTGGGAATGTCAACGATATGATTTCCGTCACCGTTAAAGGAAATCGGAGGGCTACTCAGTGTTTGAAACAGATGCAACTGTCGGAGTTGGCGTCCTTTGTTCGCAATATCCCAAAATTCTTCTGGGGTTTTTGGTTTGGGGATACGGGGAAAATCTTCCTTAAAAAACGCTGCATAAGCCTCTTGATAGGCGGGACACTGTAGTGCACCGTAGACATAGTCAAAGATCTGGTATTCATCAGGAACTCCAAAGTGGGGATGATAAGCAAGGGATGCGATTTCGGCGCGAACATCTGGGTTAATATTGACTTCTTTTTGTTGGAAGCTGTGCTTATCTGGAAGTAAATACAATGGAGCTACATTCGCAATGCCGTTTGATGTGTGAATTGCATTGCCATCCACAATCGTATCGGTGACCATGACACTAATGACGGGCGGATCAGGAGGAATATTCTGCCTAGAGAACACCAGCGCCACATTGGTGCCACCGAGTATATGACGCATTAGTTTATGACGAGGGCGACCAATAAATCCCCGTGTTTTTCCTGTGTAGTACGTATATCGCATGTCAAGGGGGCGATACAGAATTGGACACACTTCGCCTTGATGGTTCTTGATATCTTTCTGGGCTAATGAGACTTTCCAATCTGCGGAATCTTTGGAAAGATGATAGAATGCCCGTGCATCCTCTGGATCAAGTTCTGCAAAGTGATCCACCACATTTTGCATGCGGTGTTTTGTAAACTGAATCGTGAGCTAACTCTACGTAATCTTTCGCTTCCTTCGTGTGCGTATTTATATCAGTTGACGTTGGATGCTCCAGAAGGGAATATGACACATACGGGGAGATTTGTACGGGTTCGATAATATTGATAGAATCCGCTATCATGACTACGGTTTATTCTTACGCAACAGAGGTTTTGCAAGAACATCGTAAGATTTATGCCCCCTAAAGCCAGCTACTTTCAGTGCCTTACATGGGATTTTCGTATGAATACTCACTAATTTAAGTCACAGAAACGCAATACGTATGAGCCGCCTTCTTGTGTCAGCGATCTAAATCCCGGTACTTTGTTGTTGCTAAAATGGCAAATGCTTTACGGTCGCGCAGATCGGCACTGGAAAAATCATTAATCGCATCCTCAGCAAGTTGAATATATTTCAAAACATCAGAGCGAAAGGTTTCAAAATACGGATTATAGTCAGCATTGATGCGAGCCATCTGTAACATTACAAAACTACTCCCAAAATCTTGAATTTTTCGAGGGAGTTCTCTCATGACATCTGTACGATTACAACATTGTGCCACTTGGGAGTGAGTTAATGAGCGGTAGGCTTGATACCAAGCTCGATTATTTCTTTTGGTGCTTCTTCCGACTACTGCATCCGCGTATGTTTTGGATAAATAATGAAATATTGCATAGTATACTGTGCTCAGGGCGCGACGTAAATCTGCCTGACGAGGCTTGCCAACTCCTCTGGTAGCAAGCTCAGTCGCAGACTGCAGTAAATGCTGTGGATTCATAATGAGGTACTACTCCACGACAATTTATTATAATCGTAAATACATAACCGTCCATCAGTCTATCTTTGACATTCTCTATATTTTTTCGGGATGGATGATGCTAATGGTATTAAAATGATCTAGTGCACAACAGAGATATTGATCTTGAATAGGTATTAGACCTGATATTCTATTGGTGTATTTTCAAGGTATTCATTGTATTCAATGCAAGAGACTAAGGGGAATCTTTCTTCATTTAACTCTTCCTCCAAATTTTTAATCATATACCTCTCAAAATCAGATATCTTGCGCACATTTAAGCGTGCACCAAGACTATAGATGATGATCATTCGAAAGTAATCTATTCCGTAATGTGGCTCAAATTTTTCAAATTTGATGAGCTTTACCTTGGCATCTGGGAAGAATTTTTCAAAAGTATTTTTGAAGAATTCTTCTAATTCTGTTAATGGCTCAGTCACCCTCTTGTAATCATATTGGCCTGGGTAGACATAATCCATTTCAAAAGATTCTTCTAATCTCTTTGATCTCTTGGCGCGCTCTGGATCCTGATAGTATTCGGTCATTTTGGCGGTGATTTTGTTTGTACAAACAAAGGCACTGTACCCACAAAAGAAGAAGATGATTCAGTTCAGCAAAAGACTTACTGATGTTTTATGTCACTTGCGTATTACGAACGTTGTGGGACAGTGAATACAAAGTTAGTGGAACAGCGAATATGAACGAAACGGGACACAACGTTCGTAATATGCAGAGCGTAACTCATAGTGAGTATCTCATTTTAAAGGATCTATCTTGACCATTATTAGGAGTCAGTTTTTCTGACAGGGAGCTTCATCGTGATTGTTTTTCGAATTCGGTCTGTTTCATTGAGGATGGAGAGAATGCGTGTATACTGCTGGATATCCTCAAGTTCTAACTTGCGTCCCTTGCGATCTTTTAGCCATTTTTGAGCTACTTGAAACCCTCCCACATAACACTCCCATACCTGCTGCGGAACCTCATCAAATCCTTGGGTCTTATTGATCATGATGCGGCCGTTTTGATATTTGGGAATGTCAACGATATGATTTCCGTCACCGTTAAAGGAAATCGGAGGTTACTCAGTGTTTGAAACAGATGCAACTGTCGGAGTTGGCGTCCTTTGTTCGCAATATCCCAAAATTCTTCTGGGGTTTTTGGTTTGGGGATACGGGGAAAATCTTCCTTAAAAAACGCTGCATAAGCCTCTTGATAGGCGGGACACTGTAGTGCACCGTAGACATAGTCAAAGATCTGGTATTCATCAGGAACTCCAAAGTGGGGATGATAAGCAAGGGATGCGATTTCGGCGCGAACATCTGGGTTAATATTGACTTCTTTTTGTTGGAAGCTGTGCTTATCTGGAAGTAAATACAATGGAGCTACATTCGCAATGCCGTTTGATGTGTGAATTGCATTGCCATCCACAATCGTATCGGTGACCATGACACTAATGACGGGCGGATCAGGAGGAATATTCTGCCTAGAGAACACCAGCGCCATATTGGTGCCATCTAATAGGTGACGCATGACATCTGGCCTTGGCCTACAAATAAACCCTCGTGACTGTCCTGTATAGTACGTATATCGCATGTCAAGGGGGCGATAAAGAATGGGGCGCACTTCGCCTTGATGTTCCTTGATATCTTTCTGGGCTAATGCGACTTTCCAATCTCTGGAATCTTTTGAAAGATGATAGAATGACCGTGCCTCCTGTACCTCAAGACTTGCAAAGTGATCCACCACATTTTGCATGTGGTGTTTTGTAAATTGAATCGTGAGCTTATCTCGTGCAGTCACAATTCCAACGGAATTTACGGGGAAGACATCTGTTAATTTATAGCCTGATTCGTATTCTGTTCTCAGTTCATGATCATATGGAATAAGAAACCATTGTGTCGCTGAGGGCGCAAGTTCATTCCACGCTGTAGTTCGTAAATCACTTCGCTCAAGGATATCATATTTACCCTTAGAATGTTCGCGCCTTCCCCACAGATCAGAATGGTGGTATTGGCTTTTATTATCTCTACCATGACTCACAAAAAGTCCAATGGCCACCCCTTGCTGAATATCAAAGACATTCTCGTCTTTACTGCCGTCAGGCGAGCGTTCTCTTTTCCTTGAGTTTCCGTGGAGATCCAACAGATATTGCGTGGAGAATG
Organism: Rhodothermales bacterium; assembly: GCA_965215475.1. Taxonomy (GTDB): domain Bacteria; phylum Bacteroidota; class Rhodothermia; order Rhodothermales; family Bin80; genus Bin80. The sequence continues at coordinate 3,255,260 of OZ244061.1, read as the reverse complement.
TAGAAATTAGACTCTCCCGCATTCCACGAAACGTCGGGCTATCCAGATATGAGTGGTTGGTGATAAAGCCCAAAATGCCTTGCCCTGTTCGTTCAATCTGCCAATGGGCCAACCGCATGAATTTGACGTAATCATCGTTAAGCCATTTAGGATTCTTTTCATTGAGTGATTCTCCCCCAATGCTGAAGTAATTTTCAACCTTTCCCTCATCGGTACGTCCATGTAGCAGGTTTTTGATCCACGCTCCTTTGTTGGCGGAATGGCCAGAGTAGGGGGGATTGCCTAAAATGACCGTGAACCGTACTGATCGCTTGACCTGATCCGCCTCCATCCTTTCCTTCGCCAGTGCTGGAAGTGCAAAGTCTAATGACAGTTGTTTTGTATCTCGTGCAGGATGCAGGGCATTGGTGAGATAAATTCTTGCGCGCGGAGCGTTCTCAAATGTGTAACCCGTTTCAACAAGTTTGAGGCTAACCTTAAAGTGAGCAATCACATACGGAGCCATGAGGAGCTCATAGCCGTACAACCTTGGTAGCAAATGCTCTGAGACATACTCGTTCCATAAAGACAGAAAATCCCCCCCCCCCCCATTTTTTCTTACATGTGCGGTAGATCCGATCAATCACCTCCACGAGAAACGTCCCGGTTCCAGTCGCAGGATCCAGAATCTGCACAAAGTGACTTTCAGGTGAAACGCCTTCAGCAATGGTGATGTCCTTGTTGCACTGTGCCATCTCGCCCCAAGTGCAGGTATCGGCTAATCCATCGTTCAACCCAAACGTCTCCCTTAAGAGCGCATCTATGGATTCAACAATATACAACACTACAGGGCGCGGCGTATAAAAGACGCCACGCTTCACCTTTTGCTCTTGGTCATACTCGGCGAGGAAGTTCTCGTAAAAATGGATGACAGGATCCTCGCGAGGATTTCGATCCCCGAAATCTCGAATGACCGGCTCCATATCGGTGTGACTCAAAAAGTCTTGGACTTCACTGACCCCAATCTCATCAAAGTTCAACGCCTGATCGGTGTCATTGAGATGCATAAATGTGGCCATGAGCTCATGGAGCAGAGGGTTCGTGCGCATACGGCTGGTTAAGTCCTGTGCCGTGCTATCGCCCGTGCCAGTGATCCGTGCTGAGAGTAAGCCGTAGGTGATGGTTTGAGCAACCATATCTGCAAACGCATCACGGGTTAAGTCATGCGCGAGGGTCTCTTGAAAAGTTTTCAGTAGACCAGTGATAAACCCCGAATCGGTTTCGACCTCCAGGGCGGACTTGACACGCTCACGAATGCGTCTAGCCAAAGCAGCCAAGCTGACCGATAGATCCTTGGAGGTGCGAATTGCGTGGCCATGTTGGAGCGTGAAGGCTTTGCTCCACCGTTTGCGCCAAGAGTTGGGGTCTTTGTCCGAGGGCCAAGATAAGTATTGGGACAGCTGCTGATCAACGTATTCAAGATGAAGCGCGGTATCGCGCTCGTTCCAGTCAATGACCTTCAAGGTTGGGGCGCCTTCACGCTGAGAGGTGAAATGGGCAAAGGTGATCTGCCGGTGCTCAGATAGTCCATAATTGGAAATAAACAGAAGATCTTCCATCTGCCACCTTGGCCCGTCAGCAGCAGCACGACGTTTAATCAGAAAGTGATTCAGAATCCTGCGTAGCGCAAGGATGGGTAAGCGCTTGGGTTCAAACTCGACAAAAATGATGCCCCATGGTTGATTCACATCAAGGGGGCGTAAGCGCTTGATAGACTGAATTTTAGCCGCGATCTGAGAGTCTAGTCCCAGTGCCTCCGAAGAGTACTCAAAGAAATCGTCTTCAAAGTTATCCGATGAAATCGGCCAATCTAGTTCATCATGCAAATAGTTTAAGAGTTGCTCAAAATCTTGAATGTCTGTAAGTCGAGTGTGCTGATTCATTAGGTTAACCATCATTTAATTCCATCCAACAGCGCAATTTAGGCTGAACTCCCACAGGGGCGTTAATACTCTCAAGGTATTTATTTTTAATACGTCGCTCAATATCAAATCGAATTCTGATGAGCTGGTCTTGATCAATCCGACAGAGTCTTTTAGTCGTAGGGAGTGAGCGAATCGCATTGATAATCTCCTCTGGTTTTTCTTTGATCTGACGAGTTCTGATATCATAATAATACCAGCGGGTAACCCCAGCCTCTTCGGAAAAAGTCTCATTATTCTTATCCAGCGCAGGTAAAGTGTAACAGAAAAAGGCACCACGATTAAACTCTGAGCTACACTTCTTACCACTGAAAATAGAATCTGGAAAATGGCTCAACCTTTTTTCAAGATCTGGATCAGATTGTAGAAGATTCTGATACTCAAGATGCATCTGCTCTGTAGATGTTAAGGAACCCTCGTAATCAGACTTGAATTCATTCCACACTTTTAAGTCATCAAATAGATCATCTGGACTGAGCAGTTTTCCTCCCTCAATACCAAGTGTTTTTGAAATCAATAACGTCTTTTTTGTAACCCTTTCGTAGAGTTTTAGAATCTCGTTTAGTTCGTCAGGAGGCAAAAAATTCCAAAACATCACTTTACGATCAGATTTGGTTAACTTGGGCAAATCCGCAAACATTTTACGCTCAACATCCTGATTCATACGACGGTCAACACGACCAATTCGTTGCATCAGACGGACTGGATTCCAGTGAATATCATAATTGATCAGGCGAGAAGCATCTTGCAGATTTAATCCCTCAGAAAGAACATCTGTTGAGATCAGTACCTGAATTTCTTTTAATCCTGATTGCTTTAATTCTGGGGCTGAGAGACCATTGTAGTAGGGTGAAAATCGTTGAATTATTTCCGCACGATTTCGTTTAGTCCCGCCATCAACTTGTTCAATCCCTTGAATGTCTTCGGCATCAAGTTGGAGTTTCAGATATCGTGCAGTGTCAGCAAATTCCGTGAAAATGAGCACTTTTTGATGATGCAGATCGTCTGATTTCAGCAGTCCAATCAGTTGTTGCAGTTTATCATCGTGCTTGGATTCAAACATTCGCAACTCCCGCAGGAATTGTACTGCCTGATCAAGATCTAAAAAGGTTTCAGAAATCATTTCGGCGACATCATACTCGGTTCTGTCTAGTGGTGTAACATTATCTATAATCTCCTGAGGTATGACATCATCTGATTCAATATCATCCTCCTCATTCCATATTTCAGACACGCGAGCATTACAATATCTGAGAGTATCAGAATTATGCGTTTTCCATTGTTCAAGTTGGCCTATTTCATTACTGGTTTCGCAGTGGACTTCCACGAAGGCTAGTAGTTTCTGAAGTAACCTGATACACGAAATTTCAAATGCAACCACTGAACTTTCAAATCTTTTCAAGAAATTGGTTCTGATAAGCCCGAGGACCTGCTTTTGACGGTTTTCTTCAAAAGGATCAATCTCATCGTTAGACCCAGTATACCAGTGAAGAGGGTAGTACATCGCGAGTGTGAATAAAGGATTGTCTTTCTTAAATGCGTTTTTCAAGACAGACAGCATATTTCCGTATGCCTTTTCAATTGAGTATTCGGCAACCCTTGGGGGATTACGCTCTGGGAATTGTGCTGCCTTGCCATGTTCATTTTCTTGGCTTTTCCGCGCGTAAGTTCGACTTCTTTGTACAACAAGTGCTTGGAAAATCTCTTGAGTAGAGAGAATTTCTTGAGCATTCGCCAGATGCTCTGAAACGTTGTCTACATTCTCACCAATTTGGCGATTTAGCTCTTTTTCTATTTGATTGAAGGTCGCCCGCAGATTATTCACGCCAATTGTCTGAGCAAAATAAGCATCATCTTTTCCAGTAAACAATTCAATCATATGCCGAAAATCGGTCAACCTGTTATTGATTGGTGTTGCCGTCAATAGAAAAACCTGTTTTCGTCGATGACGATGATTAAGCAGATTATACAATTGGTAATAACGAGACGGGGATTCTTGATCATCTCCGCGTCTTCCAGGGTTACGAAAATAATGGGCCTCGTCAATGATCACTACATCGGCAAGATCAGCGATTCGGGAAAAACGCTCAGGAAAATCCCCCTTGCGACCAAGATCTGTATGATTAAATACGGCAAGGTTACTGAAATCTGCACCGCCTCCAACTCCTCCAATATGATTCAAGTATGTGGAAAGAGCAGGAGCCCATACCGCATCGGTCACTGCCTTAGGGGCAAACAGCACAACGCGTTTATTCTCGTGGAGAATCAATCGTTCTATTAACATGAGTCCGACAAAAGTTTTGCCAAGCCCCACAGAATCACACAAAAAAGCACCCCCATGCTGCCTGGCTATCTTTATGAGCGTCCAATAGGCTTCTTTCTGGTATTGATCTAGCCTCTGAAACATACACGATTCGGTCTCATCCCATTCGGATGCCGTTAGTTCGTGGCCACGGAAAAACTCTTGTAAAGCCTTTGCGTAAACATCAAATGGAGTGTATTGGTGCGTGTGACGTTCAATTAACTTGATAACCGTGTCGGTGACCTCCACCGCTTCATCCCAATAGTTTTCAAACCATTCTTGCAGTTGTGCTACTTCGCGAGCACTTTGAATTTGAACGTTCAGTTCAATATTCTCTGTGAGTCCAGGCCGGGTAAAATTGCTTGAACCTACCAGCGCATGAGCGCCGACTACTTCTAGATTTGCATGCGTGATATAAGCCTTTGCATGAAATTTTTCCTTATTGTAGATGCGACATTCAATCCTACCTGTACGCATTGCTTCAATGATACCTGGCACTCCATTCAAGAAGGGATTCTTGAATTTTTCGGTTTCAAGTCTTCCCTCCAACTCATCAGTTGCTCGCGATTTTACCGCATCAAGAATTAATTTTTTTGAACGATAGGTCGTTTCGGATCCCATGAGAATCCGAATCTTTTTTAGTTTTTGCCATTGACCATCAAGCGCAATTAGTGATCCGATTTCAAAGTATCCAGTTGCGATATCAAAGGATGTGGCAATGCTACACCATTGGTTGAGATACCTCTGTCCATTCCATCCTCTGACGCTGTTGTCAACAATGAAAAGTTTATAATCGTGACTTTCTGGTGAAGGGGACTTTTTGTGCATAGGAAATATAGATGTGATTATGATGTTTGCTCAATATGTTTTCATCAGTCACCAAAACTGAAAAAATGAACATCGTGGGAGTTGACAACGCTCTTGATAAGTATGGACTAGGGGCTCGTCCACAACTAACTTAGACAACTTGAATACGCGAGCGTATCTTTTTTTTGATTTTCTGCGCCTCAAACGGATAAAGGTCATAGTTCCATTTCGGGAGTACTTTGTTGGGGGATCAACTGAACTTCTTCCATATGTTGCTTGCCGATCTTAATTCCTGTCTGATACTGTTTCGTCACCCAAGCTGCATCAATGATCAATCCAAATTGGTTCTACTACGATTGTTTTGGGATCATATCTGATGACCAGGTAGTCTAGATCTTTACCCACAACAAAAGAAGAGAATTGCACCTCTAAAGTTTTCAAATCTTCGGTAGCCTATTCCGATGGTTTTGACCTCTTGAACTTCCCCATTCATTCGCTCAGATTTAGCATTGGATTGGGGATGAAAAAGTGCATTATAAACAATCTAAAGTATAGCGCATCACGGAAGCAAGAATATTGTTTGACATGAAAGTGATTGATTTTAGTTCAACCAAAATTAATCGTTCCATACAAAACGGAGTAGAACCAAAACTTTCTTTAACCTAAAATAAACTGAAGGAAAAATCGTTCAGAATAGTCTCTGGGATGCTTTTTTCATGATTGCTGATTCTTCAGGAGGCCACTAATTAAATCTGGTTCAGGAAATACATCCTAGGGATCAAAAAAAACCGAATAGCAAGACGGCGGATGGGGAGTGTAAAATCTACAGCAATATCCCCGAATCCATTATCTAGTCCAAATCTGCCTTCAAACAAAGTCTGCATTCTACATCAGAACTCATGACACACGATTCCATGGTTTAGGGCATTCATTTATGATGAACATCTTCAAAGTGATCCTAATGAAACTAAAGCATGTCTCTGGCGATCAGGCAACACTCATGATTCCACCGCCATTTGTTTCGTTTCCTCATCGCCTTCTTCTATCTGCGTTCCAACTCCAAATGCGTGTCCAATCAGTCGATTTACTTTTCCATTTAGATTGTAAATCTGCAGTATCAGACGTTCTTGTTTAGTATCAAGCTTGTTTCGTGTCAAGATCTTTTATATCCAATCGTATCCGTTCCATAGATCGCTCCATTCTTCGAAACAACACCAGGAAAACCATAAGCTGTATTCCAAACATAGCGACTAATGCAGTAACTGCCGCCAAAACAATCTGAAGTAGAGTTATATCCACGAAAAATTTTTTCGTATCATTTTACCCAACCAGGTTATGCCGACAAGATGTATTTGTTCTTTCCCAAATTTGCGATCCTATCATAACATGTCGTTTATAAGCTTCTTCCTCTAGGTTTGATATCAATCAATTTCTGACGATATGTTCAAAAGTAGATTTTTTACGACAAATGGGATCTGCTCATGGTCAGGTTGAATTCTTCGTTATATATCCTTGCCAAAGACGATCTCCCTCAGACATTTCTTTTAGAACTTAAACTAAGCAAAACCATGTCAAATGAATTAACTCAATCTGAAATTCAACAAGATCTTACCGAAATGCAGCTATCTTGGGTGTTCCGATTGAAGTGTAACACTCATTTCGAGCAGAGCAGGGATTGTCTCATACCTGAATTCCCGTGAGCCACGTAATCAAGCATGAAAGGAACCAATCTTCAGAGCAAACACTAGGCAGGAATCATCTTTTTGAGATCAAAGCTGCATTTTTGGAAAATAAGCGAAAAATAAAAAAACCTATTCTAAAGTATCCCAGGGGCTTCCAAGGAGTTTATTTTAGATGAAAATGGCGATTTCAGAAAATGACCAGAAAATAAAACCTCTTTCTAATGAATGTAGCGTACCGTCTATTGCACGGCTGCTGAACCCCTTGCCCAGTACGGGATATACTTCGTGAATTTTCGGCCTGAATTTGCCTCCGATGACACAATAGCTCCAGCAGCTACAGCCTCTGCCAAAAAACCCGATGCCTTGGAACTACCTTTCTGCCCCAGACCAAATCGTTCTCTAATAGTCGCATTAGTTACATGATCACCATTCACATATTGTAGACAAGCATGCAGGTAGATGGTTTCTACTCGATCTGCAAGACTCATTGTGGATAATGGCCTCGACGCATAAAGAGTAACCCGTGTACTGTCGCTGATCACTTCAATTCGTGGTGCTGGTAACCGTAGTATTTCAATCTCGTGGACGATACGGTCCCATCCGATACCACGTTCTTCACATATTCCGAATCTTCGAAGGAGACTAGCTAGGGCTTCATTGCGTGACTTGGGAGGAGCACTGATAAAAAGTTTAGCGTCAATTAGAGGCACTCCTGGATTTAATACCTCCATGCGATCCTCAAAGATCTCAATCAACGGACCTGCCCCCCTTGCAGTCAAATCTTGATGAATCAATGCATTTACAATGACCTCGCGAACCGGGATTTCTGGGAATCGTGGCTTCTCTTTTCTGAATCCACCATCAAAGATCTCTTCAATGGGTGTTAACTTACTTACACAATCCATAATTGCAGAAAAACCTGTAGCATATCCTGCGGTCAATTCTTCTTCTCGACTTTGCGACCACCTACCCGGGCCAGAATACTGGACAATCCTTGCTGGCTTTCTTCGCAATGACGGTGCATCTCCTAGATTCCTTGCAAAAGCCAAAGCACCCAAATTCAAAATATCCCAAGCACCATCGTCACGTTGACGTATGAATTGCTCGCTTTGTAGTGTCTTCAACAGAATTGATTTATCCCGAGGCATAGGAGTTTTCGCTAGATCGAAATAAGACTCGTACGCTAGTAAATGCAATACTTCGTCCTCTTCCATGCCCTCAATGGCAATTTCTGCTTCAAAAATGCGGGTGTCCAGTATACGCCAAAGTAGTTTTTCCTTATCAGGGAAATCATTCAGTCTCCTAGTGTGAGAACCGATACGAATGTACGCCTCATTATCAAATCTGACAGGCCGGTGATCTGCACTGGGAATTACCAGTACAACAACGGTCTCTCCATTTATTTCATCCTTTATAAAACGGAAGTCAATGGAAGGGTTTAGCCGATGAGATAACCAGTGATCAAGATCGTCACGATTTACTTTTTTTGAGTCAGGATTGAAAGTCGTTCCAATAATCCGATGATCACTGTCGTTAATTCCCCAAACTATATACCCGTAAGGTCTTTCAGCAATTGCAACCGCATTTGCAATTGCTGAAATATTTTGTCCAACTTTATCAGGAGGAGTATAGCTAGATTTGAATTCAAACCACTCCCTTTCTCTTGGATGCTCGCATAATCGCTTTACGAGAGCACGGACATTAATGGCATTAATCATCTCGTACTAATGAAAATGATGTGGAAATGCAACGGAAAACCACAAACTCAGCCAAGGTGGCATGGTTCAATTTGAGTCGATACATCAACTGATGGTCAAGATTAAAAGCTGACTGTTCATCTCTTTAATACCCTAATATTTACGTGAAATTTAATCTGAATGTGATAGAACCGGATGCTCCAAAAATTAGGGGTCTTCGCCCTTTATTGTGAATTAACTCATAGATTTAGGAACTTTCGAATTTCATGGTTCCCCTGAATTTAAAGAATCCCATGCAAAACACCTCCTCTGTTGAGAAAAGCCTAGGTCTCCAGGCACCCTGGGAGATTTTGGAAGACACCTACGATGATCAAGCCCAACGAAGGACGGTAACGTTGACCTGTACCGATCCGTCTTCGTTGACCTGTCCGAAGTGTGGCAAGGTAGGTCCCTTTTATGATCTTCGTACGGAGCGACAATGGCGCCACCTGGATACATGTACATATCAAACGATTCTGGTTGCACGGATTCCCCGGATTCAATGTTCGGAGCATGGAGTAAAGACGGTCCGGGTTCCCTGGGCCGACGCAAGTTCCCGCTACACCCGTGACTTTGAGGAGTATGTGATCGGATGGGCCAAGAAGGCAAGTCTTTTGGCGATTTCCCGTCAGTTGGGAATCGGCTGGAAGGGCATTGCCGGGATCCAACGGCGTGCGGTGGAAGGCTTGAAGAAAGGAGGAGGTAGTTGCCAACCTTTGTGTGGATGAGGTCGCGTACCACAAGTACCTGACGATGGTGTCCATTGCAGATACGGTACTATATGTGGGGATTGGACGAGAAAAGAGCACTAGGATGGGTTGGTATCCGCAAGTATCGCCGACTCAGTTGCAGGGAATTCGGAGATGGATCGGTGGCCGGCGTAGATTCATGCAACCCAAGCCTGCCTTCCCCATACCAACGAGAAGATCTGCTTTGACCGGTTCCATGTCTCCAAGCACCTGGGAGATGGGGTCGATAAGGTGCGGCGACAGGAGCACAAAGAACTCCGCAAGAGTGGGAATGAGATGCGGACGGGAAGGAAATACCTGTGGCTCAAACGTCCTCCCAACATGTCCATGAAGCAGAAGAAGGCATTCCATGCGCTCCGTACCCGTACCCTACGAACGGCCCGAGCCTGGGCGATCAAGGAAACGGCTCGAAATCTATGGCATGATAAAACCCGGGGTTGGGCACACAAGTACTGGACGAAATGGTTGAGCTGGGCCATGCGCTGCCGACTGGAACCGATGAAAAAAGCAGCCAAACTGATACAAAATCACGTATATGGAATCCTCAATGCGATCGTTCTGAAGGGGAGTAATGGCCCTGCCGAACGCATCAACAGCCGGATCAAAACCATCAAGGTTCGTGCACGTGGATTCCGGAACAAAGACCGATTCATAGACGCAATTTACTTTCATTTGGGCGGACTAGATTTGAGCCCCAGAATCTGAAAAAAATGAATTTCTCACAGAAAAAGCTGAAGAGCCAAATATCTATATGGCATGGCGAGCAGGGGAGCTTTTGTAACGGATGCGAAGAACATTTCAAGTCCCGTTATTTTGAGGTCGATCATATTATTCCCAAATCAAAGGGAGGGACGGATCATATCTCGAATCTTCAACTTCTTTGTGGCCCGTGTAATAAACTCAAAAGCACCAAGACGCAAGAAGAGTTACTGGTACTACTCACAGATAAAGGATGGTTGAAAGGTAAGAAAGCAGCGTAACGGCCAAAAAAACGGGAATTAGGTCTCAAAGTAACCATTTAGTAATTGATCAATTTCATTGTTTAATGAGAATTGTATATATTGGCAGCGCGCGGGAACGGAGATGATTCCTACTGTCCGTGCAGAGTACCTTTTCATAAAACCTAATCAAATCATGATAAACTTTATTCAGGGTATAAAAACCCTTTCTCCTCCCCCCTCTCCCATTTTTCTTCTAGCCTTCGGGCTACTGATCGCCGGTTGTAACGATTCGGCAGTTACAGAAATCGAGTTCGCCAATCAGCAGTCTCTTGATACGCCGGAAGCATACCTGAAGGCGATTGCCAAAGCCCAAACAAATTGATTTACTCATGCATCAAGCGCCATTCGCGAGATGGATGAAAAGGAGTTTGAAAAAGTCATGGGCAACGTTGAAAAGGTGTTGCAACGTTCGCCAGTTTGAGAGGAATACTCTAAAGCGGAAGGAGACTTTCAAGTGAAGAAGTTTTCGGAAGAGGAGCACAATCAAGATAAATGGTACGAATCAAATCGGGATGATTATCTAGATGCATTCAGTCCCATCATTTCCCCGGAGTATCTAATGGAGGTTGAAAGTTTGATGACGGAATTTGCCACGGTATACGGCGGCGCAGATGTTGATACAACGGGTTGGAAGCAACTCATCTACAGAGCAAGTCAAGATGCATTCGCCCAGGAAACTGGTAGTTTGAGTTGCAACAGCCCTCAGCAAATTACAGTTAGCCATGCCAGTATTTTGCCCATATCGTCCATTATTGCAACCGTAACGGGATGGTTTGGAGGTAGTGAAGCGCAATACGTGTGTATATCGTGCTGCCTAGAATGTTGCAGATGTGCGGATGGGTGCGAGCGAGCTGGCCTGGACGCACTCGCAAGTAGGGGATGGGAATCCCTATGGGGAGCAATTGCCTGCTCGATTGCATCTGGAGGAAGCGGTACCCCGTTATGTTTTGCAGGTGGAGGGGTATATTATTGGGGGATGCTGTGGCACACAATGTATTCGTATCATAGATGTCGAGGGGATTGTAAGAACAGGGATGACTGTAGAGTTTGTCCCCACGGAATCAACGAGTACCAATGGAACACCAATTGTAATCTCACTTGGCGAGGGTAATATGAGTAATTTACATTCAAATAGATGGTCGAAAGAACGAAGTTTGTGGGGTATCCGCAGAATGCTTGTGGCAGCTAGAATTAACACTTGGGTTTCCCCACTTTGTGTAATTATCGCTTTAGCATGGCCCTTGGGGTATAGCATGTTTGAAGACCCCATGGTTTACGACAGTGAACACTTCTTATCGGGTGTCGGCAAATTTTATCTACAGAAATGGTTCGTATGTTTTTGCACACTTGTACTTGCTTTTTGTGCAATTCGATATGATTTAGTCTTTTTGATTAACTATCGTCTACGAAAACGGAAATGGGATCCGTCAGATGAGGTTTATGAAGAGGCCAACCGCGCATACAACGAAGTGCGTAAGATGAATCTTATCTATTTACCTCCCCGAGAATTCCCGCGCATGTCAGGATCCGCCCATCTGGATAAGGTCGAAGCGTAGAAGTTTCTCACCAGACTTATAGATCCGTTTTGTGGAGGCCCCGCCGGAATCGGTGGGGCCTTTGCTGGTTCTGGAAGAGATCACTCCCGAATTAGAACCGTTCATTTGTTTAGATAATTATATTGATTCTACCCGAATTGTGTGGGATTGATTAATATAGGATTCACAAATTTCTTTTCTTATGCGTGATACCGATTTAAGGTTTTCGATGCATCGGTGGTTAAATTTGGACTCTTGCTGGTCTATTGATGATGTGAGAACGAAGGAAGAGCAGAAGCGAGTGGATCTTTATGTTTCTCATTCGGGGAAGGATCTTGTACGCCCAGAGACGGGCGAGCCTGGGACCTTGTATGATCCATCGCAAGGAGCGTCAGTGGTGCCATCTGGATCTGTTTAATTGGAAGTGTTTTATTCACGGTCGGGTTCCCCGCGTACACCCCCCTAAGGGTCCGAAGACGATCCGCATTCCTTGGGCGGATCCATCGAGTCGGGTCACCTATGCGTTTGAACGTTTTGCGATTGATCTCTTGAACGCAACCAAGAACCAAACCAAAGCGTCGGGAATTCTTCGGTGCGGAATGAACCAAGTCCATCGCATGATGCACCGTGCGGTGAAGCGCGGAGAGACCCGCAGATCTCTGACAAACGTTCGTCCTATCCGTATGGATGAAAAGGCCCTCAAGCGCGGACATCGGTACGCAACGGTGGGGAGTGTCGGATCTTGGAATCGTTCTTGATGTTAGATAAGGACGCACCAAAAAGGCACGATCGACCTCTTGGAGGGCATTTTAGAGCGGATCGGGGATCAGGTATCGATCGATATGTGGCTGGCGTTCATTGGAGCGGTACAGGAAGTCTTCCCCAAGGCCCTCTTGATTCATGATCGGTTTCATTTAATCCAGTATCTCCATCAAGCCATCCATCAAGTACGAAGGCGAGAGGTCAAAGATCATCCAGAACTCAAAGGGAGCCAGTACGCCCTGTTGAAGAATGAAAAAAATCGCACGCAAAAACAAGAAGAAATCTTCCAGGTGATCCAAGAAGCGAACCTCCATGTGAGTGTTGCTTGGCGATTCCGAGAAGACTTCAAAGCCATCTTTGAATGCGCATCGTTCCAGGAAGCGAAAGAGTATCTCAACTTATGGCTTGACGAGGTGCAAGAGACGGGGATTCAGGAAGTCATCAACATTGCAGATCTGTTTAAGAACCACTTTGATGGAGTTTGCAACGCACTATGGAACCGACCGTCCAGTGCAAAAGCAGAACGGATGAACGGAAACATTCAAGAAATCAAAACCATTGGGAGAGGATACAGAAGATTTGAAAACTTCCGCGCTGCGATTCCAGTGCGGAGGTTTAGACCTGCATTCCACACAATTCGTGATAGAACCTCCAAATTCCCCTCTATTAAGTGGATCCGTTACCACGTTATGGTTGAAGAACATCAATGAGCTATGAAGAATCCCGTTTTTAGGTTCTCTGACTTTCAATGCATTCCAAATCAGGAGGACTCACTTTCAACGGAATCGCCAATTTGCGAAATCATCTGTTATCATGCAATCAAATGCCAACGTATTGCAACTATGGATTCGTCGAGTATTCATTCATCTATACCATTTTACGCCAATAACGTGCAAGACCATACCAGCTTTCACGCGGTTGCCCCATACAATTGTACGGTTCTCGAAATGATGCATTCACTAAAGTCTGCATGTGCTTCATTTCAGTCGCATGGAATGCATTTGCTCGCATAGCATCAGATTCCGAATCATCCTTCAGGGACTCCTGAACTGTATTTGCCCAGTCTCGCAATCGTTTGCGCATCTCACGCAAATGCTCCTTTACATCATGTATGACCCCAAAATGCGTTAGAAACAGCTTCTTAGGGGCTTCTTCTTCTAGCTTTCCAAGCGACTCCTCCCATAAAACCAAATCAATATCCGGCGGTGGTGCGACGGGAATAATATAGTTTGCCCCCTCAATCCTCATCCCTGCTGCATCTCCAGTATAGGCTAAGCCCGATTCGTCTTCCAACCAGGTAATGTGATGGGAGGCATGTCCTGGTGTATAACAGGATCTCAACTTGCGGCCACCAATATCCAGTACAACTCCATCTTCTATGGCATGAACCTGTCGTTCCGGAATGGGCAGAATCTCTCCCCATAGCATATCCATTCGCTCTCTGTAAATCCGCTGGGCACTTTGAATTAGACGTTCGGGGTTCACCAAATGGCGTACTCCGATTGGATGTACATGTATGTTAAGATCTGGCAGAACTGCTGCCAATCGTCCTGTACAACCGGCGTGATCTAGATGGATATGGGTAAGAACCACATTCTGAACTGCCCCTAATCCACCATAAGATTTCAATCCTTGTTCCAAGGTATGTAATGTACTTGTGGGGCCTGGGTCAATTAAGGTCAAACCCTGGTTTGTTTCGAGAACTGCACAAGCAATCAAACGCGATTTTCCCCGAAACTGGACATCCAACAGCCATGTAGGAGATTCACGATTTAGAAATTGCACGGTTGGATTGGCTTTACCTTCATATCAACTCTATAGATCTGTAATTAGAGATCATCATCCGTCAAGATGGGTAGATCCTCTTGGAATGATGGCATAAGTGGACGGGTTTTTCTCCATGCATCATCCAATTGTATGGACATGTTATCATGATGAATCAATACAGGACCATTATACCTGGCCTCCATCGGACCATTCTCCAAACGAAGTACGCCTCGTGGACATACCGCCGCACACATCCCACATCCAACACATGAGGCACGTACAATATTTTGCCCTCTCTGTGCATACCATCTTACATCAATCCCCATTTCACAATAGGTTGAGCAATTTCCGCATGAAATACATTGTCCGCCATTGGTCGTGATCCTGAATCTGGAGAGATATTTTTGCAATAGCCCCAAAATAGCTGCCATTGGGCATCCAAATCGGCACCAAACACGAGATCCCATGATTGGGTAGAAACCAACTCCGATTACCCCTGCAAAAATCAACCCAATAAAGAATCCATACCATCTTGAAAATTCCTGGGACATCCCCCCCAAGAGACTGCCACCCAACCACTGATTCCCCCACAGTATCAAGGTCGTCAATGCCACAAAGACCAATACACTATGTACCATCCAGCGTTCTATTTTCCATGCCTTGGTTGACTTGTCAGAAAGATGCCGAAACGGATCCCCTGCCGTCTCTGCAAGGCCGCCACACCCGCAAACCCACGAACAGTACCAGCGCTTCCCAAAAAAATAGGTGAGAATTGGCGTCGCAATCACGGTCATGATTGCAGTCCAGAATAACAAAAAAATCCCCAGGCCAGGCCCTTGCGTCAAAGAGCTAAAGGTACTTGGCCACAAATAATCGTACTTGAGCGGCCAGAAATAACTGAAATAAAACTCAGGCTGATTCAAGAGCACCATCAAGTTAGGAATCAAAAATGCTAGCCCTAACTGGAAGAACATCACCGAAATTGTACGCAAAATTTGATAACGATTATCCCGGTACTTGATAAGCATTCGCGCTCCCATCACAAGCACGGCAAGAGTATAAAACAATCCGTACAAAAACCATTGGTCGGCGGAGCTACCTCGAATGACCATACTCAGCATATCGGTGGCTCGCACGAGCTGTTCAAGGTTTGAAGGGGCCCAGTACAGGATAATATAAAAACCGGTCAACACGATCCCTAGTATCCATCCCGCCATCCCCCTAGCAGTCATCCCAGAGAACCATACGCCATTATTGTTGACCCCTGCCGGCTTACGAAATAGTTCAGCAAAGAGAATCCCACTACCCGAAAGCAAACCCAAAAGCGAACATGCTAATGAAATCGTAGGGTCCAAACTTCCTTCTCCTAAAAACGTGACCAGAAGTGCCAATAAGCCCACTCCGATGAGGGCTAACCCAATTTTCTGACGACCGGAGTAGTTTGCCCCTGAAGAAGTGAGTTGTAAACTTGCCTGATGTTCCATTGGATCTCTATGCTACTTTAGGGAATATATAGATGATTACGCATGAATTGTTTTATTATGAAAAACTCGTATACTTGGAGCGTTACGTTCGGGATTGGCAATGCCTACCGCACAAACTAGCGGTGTTGAATGGACGGCGAGGAGCGTTTCCGTCAGGAACTCCGAGAACCCGTTAAATGGATAGGTGGTTTGCGTAATCATCTATATAATTCCCCTACTTTAGCCCGACGATATAATGAGTTTGAATAGAATTCGGCATCAAACCGAGCTTTACCCAGAGATGCCAGAACCTCCTTGACAGAAATGCCTTGACGAATCCATGCTTCACATTGATCCTGCCTCATACGAAGCCCCATCGCATTGAATCCGAGTATCTTACCCGTATTGCGATCACTATTGATCCGTAACAATTTCTTTTCTCCCTCAAATAACTGTGACCGAATATGTGACTCTGGTTGAGCAGGTATATCTCCGTAGGTCTGATATTCAATCGTGAAAAATTTAGCCGAGTTAAAAAACACCCCTTGATGATAGGGAGTGCGGTCCCCACAGAGTGTGCGGGCAACGACTTTCCCATGAGCCCGACCAGTATACCATAGCTGTTCTATTCGACGACTTCCAATTCCATCCGCATTAAACTCCGCGCAATCTCCTGCTGCATAGACGTCTGAGACATTGGTTTCAAAACATTCATTCACAACAATGCCTCTGTTAGTTTCAATTCCTGAAGCTTTTGCAAGATCAATATTCGGATGGACACCCGCCGTGAGACCGACAAACTGACATTCAATTCGCTCATGATTACTGGTCTCAATCGACTCAACAGTTTTCGCTCCATAAATAGCTTTTAGCTCAGTATTCAATCTCAAATCAATCCCATGCTCATAAATCTCCTGATTGATCAAGGCTGATTCTTCTTTGGGTAACAGATATTCCATATAACTATTTTCCCGAACAAGAAATGTTACGGGAATATGCCGAGAGTGAAGCATTTCTGCCATTTCTATACCGATCAAACCTCCTCCTACCACTACACTATGGGAGATGTCTTGGGTATTGCGCTCCATCAATGCTAAATCCTGCATTCCGTATAGTCCTTGCACTCCAATCAAGTCCTGTCCGGGCCAACCGAATTTGTTTGACTGTGATCCTGTTGCCAGAAGAAGCGCATCATAGGCAATATCGTTCCCATCCGCAATATGAACGACTTTCTGTTTGGGATCAATACGAGATGCATATCCTCGAACGAGGTTGATTTTATTCTTTGACCAAAAGTGATCCTCATAAGGCTTCGTCTCCTGATAACGCATATGTCCCATGTAAATGTACATCAGAGACGTTCGTGCGTAAAAGTGATCTGTTTCACTAGACACCACCGTAATGCGGTGATCACTTAACTTGCGTATAAACCGCGCAGCAGTAATACCTGTAATCCCGTTCCCAATAATAACGATATGTCGTGCCATGACACATAATGATCTTCTGAAAGTTACGATACAAGATCTAACATATCAAAACTTTAACACTTGAACCGCTTATGGGGAAGATGATCTTTGGATTTACCGGGAACACGGCAAAGGACGAATTGTGGCCACTCGTCCATCGCTTGACTACTTGGATGGAGGAGGAAGAGATCAACTATCAACTACATACCGCCATTGCAAAGGGGCTCTTGGAACGCTCTCTCATATCTTCCGAGCGCGCAGAAAACGTATCCTCAAATGCGCTTTCTCGTACAAGTAACATCATACTTTCCATCGGAGGGGATGGAACTCTTCTGCATACAGCTTATGAGGTTGGCGAGACGGATGTTCCGATTCTAGGAGTGAATATTGGATACCTTGGATTCTTAGCTGATGTTGAGGCTGGCCATATCCAGCATGCACTACACTTACTGAATACGAATCAATATCAGGTTGAAGAACGAAGTGCTCTTAGCCTGTCCGGTCCACATACTGGCTGGGCTCTGAATGATATTGTCATCACCCGGCAGCCTTCAGGTGGATTAGCGGCGATTGATGTGCTAGTTGATGGAACCAAACTGAATCGTTACTGGGGAGATGGGTTGATCATGGCAACGCCAACCGGATCTACCGCTTATTCACTGGCCGTTGGTGGACCGATTGTTATGCCAGGCAGTAATGTATTCCTAGTAAGCCCTGTCGCCTCTCATAGTCTGACCGTTCGTCCGATTGTGTTACCAGCGCAATCAACCTTAACCCTAAAGCTAGCATCAAGATCATCGAATTGTACGATTGCTCTGGATGGTCGAACAAACCTGATCACTGAAAAACAACAGCCCTATTCTATACGAAGAGCGGCTCATTCCATCAAACTAGTACGTCTTGCGAATACACATTATTTTGAGACCCTTCGATCGAAACTTTCATGGGGAATGGGGCCTCAGATGATTCCATGAGATCTATCGCACTCCTGATTTTATTGATTCTTGCAGGCTGTTCTTCGCTCCGCCCTGCTCCTGACCCGGTTACTCCCGTTGCCGTCTATGAGGTCAAATCTGTGATGGATAGTCTTTGGGCTCAAACACTTCCCACATCCTTGCAAGCAAGGGGAAATCTATCGATGAAAACTCCACTCTACTCTGGAACACTGACCGCAGAGATATCACACCGCAAGGCCGACTCACTCTTTATGATCTTCCGTGTCCGCGGACTTAACCTGGAAGCCGGCCGTTTGCTGGTGACCCAAGACAGCTTGTTTTTTTATGACCGATTTGCTCAAACATTACGTACAGCAGGTAGTAGTCACTCCGCATTGCCAGCTCTGTTTTCTGTTCAAAATGCAATGGAACAGATGCTTGGTTACGTTCGCCCAATCCGAGGAACTCCCCTTCAAATGAAGTCAACTCAAGATGGATTAATCCTTACAGATTCACTTATACACAGAACCTATACCGTCAATCCTGAGAACTGGCGTACAACTCAAGTGATGCAGTATGACATGTCTAATTCCCTTGTAGAAGCGCTTTACTTTAAGGATTTTTTCGCGGTTGATGCAGAAGTGGTTCCACGTCAAATCATCTACCGAAACCCCACAATGAGTATGAATGCAATTCTATACTACGGATCTCTTTCACTCAATGAGCCCATTGCCTCTCTGTCTCTTGACCTGCCCGATGATATAAACCGCGTTCCATTACCTGAAGAGTGAGCGCAGACCTTTATCTTTAACCATTCTCTTGAATTTATCTTTCTCATGTCAAATACTTTTGATGTCATTGTAGTCGGGACCGGACCCGGCGGATATGAAACTGCAATCCGAGCCACTCAACTTGGCTTCAAGACTGCAGTAGTTGAAAAAAATAAGCTAGGTGGAGTCTGCCTGAATGTAGGCTGTATCCCTACCAAGGCACTGCTAAAGAGTGCGGAGATTGTCTCCCACACTAATGATTTGAGTGCTTACGGCCTTGAATTAGAAGGGACCATCCGTGCGGACTTCCCGAAGGTAATCAAGCGTAGTCGAACCGTTGCCAATAAAATGAACGCGGGTGTACAGTACCTCATGAAAAAAAATAATATCGAGGTAATCTTTGGCCATGCGAAGTTGGCCGGCAATGGTGCTTTAAATGTCAACCCATCTGTGGATATGGATGGCAAAAAAGTGGGGGCTGCACGTAAACTGAAAGCAAAGCACATTATTCTCGCAACTGGGGCGCGGGCCAGAGAGATTCCTCCCCTTCCAATTGACGGGAAAAAAATTGTTGACTACAAGGGGGCTATGCTCCAGGAATCACGACCCGATCGGCTACTGATTGCCGGTGCAGGTGCGATCGGAGTCGAGTTTGCATACTTCTATCATCACATGGGTGCACAGGTACATCTGGTTGAACTCCAAGATCGTATTGTGCCGATTGAAGACAAAGATGTGTCCAAACAATTAGCTCGGTCATTCAAAAAAGCGGGAATCCAAATCATTACTGGTGCAACCGTTGAACGAGTAGAAGAAAACAGGAAGACGCTCAAAGTACACCTGAAAACCTCTCCTAAAAATGAGATTATTGAGGTTGACCAAGTTCTTAGTTCCGTTGGAATTACGGGAAATATTGAAGACTTGGGGCTGGAAGAGGTTGGAGTGGAAACGGATCGTGGATTTATCAAAACGGACGAGTTCTCTCGTACTAAAGTAAAAGGCATTTATGCGATCGGAGATGTCGCTGGACCTCCATGGCTTGCCCACAAGGCAAGTCATGAAGGGATTCTATGTGTTGAAAATGTTGCAGGGGAAAAAGTCCATGTACTAAACAAAGAAAATATTCCAGGATGTACCTATTGTCAACCTCAGATTGCTTCTGTAGGATACACCGAACAGGCTGCGCGTGAAAAAGGACTGGATATTAAGATTGGCAAATTCCCTTTTTCAGCATCTGGGAAAGCTTCTGCGGCTGGACACACCGATGGCTTTGTAAAGGTGATCTATGACGCGAAATATGGTGAACTTCTTGGCTGCCATGTGATCGGCCATGATGCTACAGAACTCATTGCGGAAGTCGTGACTGCACGCACGCTTGAAACCACCTACCATGAAATTCTGGATGCAGTTCATCCACACCCCACCCTGTCCGAAGCCATCATGGAGGCAACACGTGACGCATTCGGGCAGTCAATTAACATATAACGTTTTCTTGTTGATTATTCTGACACGAATATCAGTTCTGATCTTTGCTCGTCATTTTGTGGCAATCATCTACGAGATGAACATTTGAATTCGAAATGGCGAATATGCGAGATAATCACAGGTGGATTTTAAATTCATGGTGACGCAATTGGAAGATTCGTACTGTGCGTGTGGTTATTCCCGAATCTGAAATTAATTCTTTCATGAAGGAACGTAAGGTAATATCAGGGATGTGGAACCTTCATATGCGCCTCAATCCAAAGCGAGGACACTTTGAGCGCCAGTTGAACGTGATTGGCGAAAATGAAAATAAATCCCTTCTGATACTTAGGAGAAATATGAACACCGAGTTTGACTTCTCCGTAATCGTTGCTGTACAACTACAAAATAATAATCATATTTTGGGTCTTCCGTTTTTATAGTGGGTGAAGCACGGAAAAAAGGATTCGACGATAGAGAATCCATGAGGTTCAGAAAGGATCGACATGGTATATTGGAGGTTTATCCTTCCTCCCTTTACCATCTTATTGAATATGGCCTTAAAAATCACAGATCTCAACCATTTCGTCGGCGTGGCATCGCCATGGGTCGTGTCGGAAATTGAGCAAGCCCCCAGCACATCCTGGGCAAAGATCCATGTAACGCTTCCCGATGATGAGAAGCTACGCGGTCCGCATTGTGGAAAGGAGTGTCCTAGATAGGATCATCGTACGCGTACGTGGCGACCTACGAAGATATGCGATGATCGTACGAAGGTGGTGGCGAACGTCCCTCGTGTGAACGGTTCGGAGCATGGTGTGCGTACCGTATCGGTGCCTTACTCAAGTTCAACGCACCACGCAGTTTGAGGCATGTGTGATTGACGCGTTGCAGGATTCAACGAGTACCTCCGCGGTGGTGAAACGTATGGAGGTGAGTTGGACGAGGATGGATCCTGTTATGGATCGAGCGGTGAAGCGTGGCAAAGCTCGTGAAACGGAGCAGACCGTAGAACCTATCTGCGTAGATGAGATTGCCTCCAAGAAAGGGCACAACGATGTGACGATCGTGTCGGATCCGAATACGGCAAGGGGGTTGTATGTAGCTCCGGGTCGTACGATGGGGAGCTTACCGTCGTATTCTACAAGATGTGCATCCGAACCGCTCAAAGGGTTCAAGAGCGTGAATATGGATAGGTGGCCTGCGTAGATTCGTGCGACCCAGGCGTGGGTACCCGGTGCGGATCAAAAGATCACCTTGGATCATTTTCACGGATCAAAATAGATTACAGGTGGGGTAGATACGGTTCGCAAACAAGAGCTGGGGGCGATGAGGAAACATGGGATTTGGGCTCGGGTTGGGACGAAATATCTCTGGATCTCCAATGCGTCCAATCTGTCAAAGAGACAAAAAGAGCAATGGAAAGGATTGAAGGAGAGTACCTTGAAAACGGCCCGCGCCTGGGCGAGGAAAGAAAGGAACCGAAATCTATGGAACTACACGATTCGGACTTGGGCATTCAAGGGTTGGAAGCGATGGCTGGACCGAAGTCCGTTGGCTCCCATGAAAAAAGTGTCCAAGACGATGAAAGCGCATCTGTGGGGAATCATCAATGCGATGGTTCTGGGAGTGAGCAATGGGCCCGCGGAACGCATCAATCGTCAGATTAAAGCCATCAAGGTACGTGCACGAGGATTCCGAAATCTACAACGATTTGCCAATGCAATCTACTTCTATCTTGGCGGCCTTGATTTATATCCAGTAGGCGATCAAAAAAAAATGGTTAACCCATCAGAAAAGTGGTAGAGCCCATATCGAATGTTGTGGATAGAGTTCCAGATCCACCGCAGAAGAGGAGAATGGCGACTCTATAATTTTCAAATCTTCTGTAGCCTCTTCCGACGGTTTTGATTTCTTAAACTCTGCCGTTCATTCGTTCTGATTTGACGTTCAACTGTTCATGACAAAATGTATGACAGATATACGTCAACGTGTCGCTGAAATCTCTTGGTAACCTTGACCATTTCCTTGACGGCCATCTCTTCAACACGACTCAACTAAAGCTCAAAACACTTCTTTGCTTCGGGGAGAGATGTACAATGAAAGATCCCCTTAAACTCCTCTCGTAATCTCAGGTGAGCCGCGCCTAGAGATTATGAAACGACGTCTTCCCCTTCCAGAAACAGTAAAAGCCCTCTGTGCCAATAAAAGATGACACACTTGGATTTCGGTTTTTTCTTGTTTTTCGAGGGCCTTCATTTACCTAACCATCTTTTATTGTCATGAAAAAGAATGATTCCTTGAACTCCAAAGATGAGGGGCACAAGTCTCCATCAACGGAGGGGATCCCCAGAGCCAAGCGACGCTGGTTTAGTGCGAGCTATAAGCTGCGGATTCTGGAGGCAGCCGATCGCTGTGAGACGCGCGAGGATGTAGGGGCTCTTTTGCGCAGGGAGGGCTTGTATTCCTCTCATCTGACGCAGTGGCGCCATCAGTGCTCAAAAGGCACACGGTTTGGTGCGACGCAAGCTGGCAAGGAGCTGACGGCTAAGGACGAGGAGGTCCAACGCCTCAAGAAAGAGCTCAGTCAGTCGAACAGAGAACTGAAAAAGGCAAACAACAGCATTGAGATTCAAAAAAAATCTCAATGCTGTTTTCCGAAAGCAGCCCGCACACGGACGCCTAGCTAAGATCCAGATGATCCTTGAGTTACGTGCAATCATGGGGATTCCGAATGCCTGTCAATATGTGGGGATATCCAAGTCCACCGATTACCGGAGCCAACGTGCACAAAAAGTGCATACCAGGAACCCCCAGAATGCACGCCGATGGCCTTCAACGAAACGGGCAGAGATTCTGGATGGGTTGAATTCGGAGCGGTTTATGGATCTACCACCCCGTCAGATCTGGGCCAGACTCTTAGAGGAAGGACGGGATTGGTGTCACCGGAGGACCATGTATCGTATTGTACAGGACAATCGTCTGGAGAAACCAAAGAATCCATCCATCCTACGCGAAACCTGAATGGCGGGCCACAGCCCCCAATCAACTGTGGAGTTGGGATATCACCACACGGAAACGCCCCCGTAAAGGAATCTACTTCAAGTTGTAGGTCATTCTGGATGTCTTCAGTCGCTATGTCGTGGGAGGGACTCTGGTTCCCTATGAGTCTGCCACCATCGCTAAGGAACTCATCTCCACCACGATCGAACGTCAACAGATGGATGAACCCCAACGGGTGATCCACTCGGACCGAGGTGCCGTCATGGTCAGGAAAACCTATGTACGTCTACTTGCAGATCCAGGAGTGCAAGGCTCATATAGTCGACCGTATCAATCCAAGGATAATCCGTATTCGGAATCGCACTTCCGAACCATGAAGTATCATCATTGGTACACCCCCCCGCTTCGGATCCATTGAAGCGGGGCACGATCCTTCTTCCAATGGTACAACTACGAATTCTACCACTCGGGCATTGCCTTGATGCATCCAACAACCGTACATTATCGAGAGGTGGATCGAGTGTGGAAGCAACGTCAGCTCGTCATGAAAGAGGCCTACGATCGCAACCCAGGACCATTTGTCAATGGTACTCCCCAGATCCAGAAACCACCCCGAAAGGTATGGATCAACAAGCCTCCGAATGACACAAATCCGAGTGGGCAACAATGCTAAACACTTGGATTAAACCAATTTACAACCGGTTGAAATGACTCCGCCCCGATTCAATAAAAATGAATCGAATTTGTGTCATTTTTATTGACACACGCCGCAACCGCAAGATTAGCCCTGTCTGCTAGTTATTGTTGCGTTCTGTATATTATAAATCATTGTTAATCTTCAATCCAATCTTTCTCAAAATGAAAACTCTTTTTTGTTTGGTATTGTGCTTGTTTCTATTCGCTGGAAATAATCTCACTGTTCAATCTCAGGCTGTAGATAATGGGAATGGATACAGATCGCTTACTTGCGATAATGGTGAGTGCACAACTAAAGTTGTTGAAAGTGGTGGAGGATGGACTCAGCATATTCAATGCGGATCAGACGAAGCAGTCCACGTATTTCATGGTAGCGGACCCTATGGTGGCTCTGTGTGCGGTATGACCATGAATTGATCTACTGTTGTAGATGAATTTCATTCCTTTCTTCCGCCCACCGATCAAATGGGAATATGTGGGGCCTCTGTTTTTTTTATCCTTTATGGCATGTCAGAGTGAACAAACAACGTTTACTCGAATTGAAGATTCTCCTGTCATTGATCGTCTGCTGGATTCTGCCCCGCATTTTGTGGTCAATACAGAAACTCCCACAGAAAGATGGGTTGCGGTAACCCAATTGGGAATCCCAAAAGATTCATTAATCCTAGGTCGTCCTGGGCACATGATTGCAGTCGGCGACAGTATTTATATTTCTGAAGATTCTGGACATAACATATTCGCGGTGGGAAATGATGGATACTTGAACAGAAAAATCGGCCGCCAAGGAAAAGCGCCAGGAGAGTTTAATTTTATAATGGATATCGGTTATAATGGTTCGTACATATTCGTTAGGGAACCAAATGGTGTACAAATATTCACGGAAAATTTTGAATACGCTAATTCGTTCCTCACTAACATGAATACAGGACTACAATTTAGATCTTCTGTTTCTGCTGATTATATGTTTCTGGAGTGCATTGGAATTGACTGGCTCGTTTGTCCCTATAGCACATCGCCTCCTCATGCCCGGATCGAATCCGGTAAATTGCTTCCTGCTTTGGATCTGGATAATCAATCGGGAGAAAACGCTAACTTGATCCCCCCTTATTCATCTCAAATTGCGATTTGAGCCCAGCTTGAACGATTCAGATTTGCTCATCTGATCAAACAACCCTTCAAAGATAAGGAGAACCTTGATAATTCTCTTTTCAAGAGGGCATTTTTCTCTTTTTTTATTGAAAAAAATCCATTGTTGAGATAAGTCAAACGTATTTTGAGCTTTTTTTATCTATAATAGTTTCACGCATCTTCACGCAATTTCAAATTTTTGTTGCCATTGGATCCTTTGGATCCATGCTCCAATTGTCTGAGATGGATGTTTTTTCGTCACCAATTTCACCCCGGAGGTGAATCATGACTGACTCTCAAAACTTACAGGTTCAGATCCCCTATAACCACTCTATTTTGGTGCAGGCATCCACGACCAACCATACGACTTCCGATGCGGGGGCTCTATCTATGAGGGGGCTGATTGAAGCTACAGGTATTCTTCCCTATCTGGTGGACAATCTCCATGATCCACGGGATCCCTATCGTACCACACACTCCATGGAGGATCTGCTTTTGCAGCTGTTGCTGCCGACGATGCAAGGATGGGACTTGTCCAGTAAAGATCTGGGCAATGACCCCGCATTACGGGTCGCTCTCAGTACGGAGCGGGGCGAAGCCGTTGTCGATCCAGCCAACCAGCCGGCATCGCAACCGACGATGTCACGCTTTTGGAGCATTCTCGGTGCACCGGATAATGTTGAGGTGATGCAGAAGGGTCTTCTGAAGCTGGGGATGGAGCATAGGCTCGTACGCAGCGGCGGTGAACGTCTGGGTGAAGTCATCCTTGATGTCGATGCCATGCCCGTGGATGCCCATGGCCATCAACTGGGATGCAAGTATAATGGTCATTACAAGCGAACCGTCTTCTTGCCGTTGTTTGTGACATGTGGAGAAACGGGGGATGTCCTTGGAGCCGAACTCCGTCCAGGCACGCAACGGGAAGCGACCAACTGTCAGAAGGTCATGATTCCTATCGGTGAACAGGTTCAAAAACATGCCGCGGATCGTGTCATTTTTCGCCTTGATGCGGGATTCAATAGTCCTGAGGTGTACGAGGATATAGAGAGCGCAGGCCTGTTTTATGTGACACGCTTGAAGGGCAACAACAAGTTAAAGGCGATGGCCGAAGCCTATTTTGATGGGAAAGGATGTCCACCGAATACCTATGGCTATGTTGAGTTGATGTATCAAGCGGAGAGTTGGGATGGTCCACGTCGGGTCGTGATGGTCATACGGCCTCGTCCAGCTGAACTCTATGAAGACTACTTCTTTTTGCTGACCAACCTTGACGCAGAGACCTATTCGGGGGAAGCACTGGCGAAGATGTACGCGATGCGTGGAAAGGCTGAAAAGCATCAGGGGGAAATCAAAGAGTTGATCAATCAAGTCATGCTGTCATCCACAGAACGTCCCAAGGAACACTACAGAGGCCATAAGATCATCCGTGAACAGGAGCCTGAAACAGTGGAAGAACGAGAGGTTCGCAGAGAAAATGCCGTGCGTCTTCTATCGGTTCTCTATGCATATCAGATCATGCATATTGGTCGATGCCTTCAGCATAGCTCCGCACCAGAGGTGGTGCCCAATGTGGAGTGTAGCCCTGTCACATCAGACACCGAAGTTCATCAGGATACATCTCTGAAGATCAACACGGAAACGATGATGGTGGATGACACGCAGAACACCGATGCCAGTACAGAGGTAGTAAAGCATACCCCTCACATGCAGATTACCACCTTTCGCCTCCACCTACTAAAAGTCGGTGCAACCCTTGCACGCCATAGTCGCTACGTTACGTTTTCTATCGCCCTGTCGGCAGAGCAACTATGGATCCGTTTTTGGGATCACCTTCTGCGACTGCGGTGGCACTGCTTGCCCGATATCTAACGCCAACCACCTCATCTGAGGTGGTTTTACAAGTCAAAAAAAAAAAAATCCGAAACATCAACGTATAGGAGAGGTGCGTCCATACGGTAGGATTGGGTATGCGATACATGACTGCACTTGGTGCGATTGGAGGGCCGAACTACTACCATGATAGTAGTTAGCCGGATTCCAACGGAAAAAAGCAGGAAATTCTGTTGCATGAGAGGTTCGTGTATCATCTCCCTGCGATGGATGAACCGTCAACCCAGACTTGGACATAAACAGCGTCTTCATGCCTACCTTTTTAGCCAAAATAATCAGGATTTGACCCGAAAATATCGACGATGAAGAAAGAAAAGCTGCGAATCTCAGCAAGATGACGATTTAACAGAGATCGGAGGTTGAGATGAATAAGAAGGGTTGATATCTGTTTCACCTGGGGGAGACCGAATTGCAGTGGCATATATGGGACTGCCGTATATCTTTATTTATGATGATCAATTTAGACATTTGAAGGTCATTCGGTTCGAGGGAGAACGAGTTCGCAATTTTAGTTCTGCTGTTACTCCCCCCGATGGATCTCCTAGACGAATGGAATCTGGGACACGTTCATTCATGACAGTAATAGAGTTCCTCAATTCTAGTTATCTCCTTGTATATTCGAAAGGTGCTTATCTCCTTGATTTATCTGAAAATGACTATGAGCTGACCGCAAAAGTGATTTTCAGCACATTCAACGATACGGAGAAGGTTTCTTCCCCTGCGGATTTTTTATTGCACAAGGAGCACTTGTACGTGTCTTCAAATTGGGAAGAATACGTGTACGGTTATCCGTTCAATCTGGATTAATCACTAATTGATCACACTCCGGAACGAATAAGTAAGATTTTGAACTTTTCACTTTTATTATGAAGGCTCTGTCGCAATTATTGCGGATATAGGTCTAGTCCTGCCGCAGAAGAGCATGATGGAAGATCTGAAATTTTCAAGTTTTCGGTATCCTCGCCCGATAGTTTTCACGGCCTGAACCTTTCCATTGATCCGTTTCGCTCTGGGGTTGGATTGCAGATGACAAAGGGTACTACACATCCCGACAAAGTGACATTCAAACCGTTCTGCGATCTCAATTATCTCTTGTACCGCCGAGGCTTTCACACTTTTTACCCAATGAAGAAGCAGTCGCTTGGCTTCCGCATAACTATTGCCGGCGAAGAGATCTCGGAATTCTTAACGTAATCGTCAAACAGCGCGGACTGCCAGATTCACCTTTTGAATACTCGGAAATAGTTCTTCCTACGTTTGCGTGCAATTCTCTTAGTGTTTCAACAAGGCAGAACGATGGTTCTTGAGAATCTCTGGATGCTACTTCACCCTTCAGATCTGATCCTGTGACATGGTCAAATTCTGCATGAGAGGAAACCGATCATGAATCAACGCCGCATGGGCCCAAAAAGCTCTGTGTCATGCAAGATCACCTCTCCATATATCCGAGGTTCGTATGTAGACCTCGTTCACTTTTTTTTCTCAGAACAAGTCGACACAGAGATAGCAAAACGTCTTGATTCCACCTCTCATTAAGATCCAGCACGATCCTCGATTCTGCATCATTCAGGATCGTTGTATATCTAGCCTGAACTTCCAACCACGTTTTTTATGACGTTTTCCTGCGGACAGATCCGTTCATTGATATTCAAGAAAGAGCGTTCTGTCGTGTAACCAGGGAATCTTCCCTTGTGAGCCGACATAGCCTGCACTCCGCAGCTCTGAATTGTGTGCATGTCGGCTGAATTTCACGATAACCCGCTCCTTGTCGGTGATCACTTTCCCGGATACTTTGACGAGTTTCTCAAACAGGGTTTTATGTTTCGCGACACGATAAAGCGGATCAAGTCTTTTTGCAAACGCTTGATAGAGCGTACTGGCAATGATGGTGAGTTGTAAATCCAGATCAATGCGTAGCGGGATCGTGCTCGACAGTGCGTCCATGTGGAAGAAATTAATGGCATCTTGGATCGCATTTTCCACCAGCATGCGCCGTGCGTACCTGTCAATGAGTTCAGCAGCACCCTGCTTCATGTAATTGGTAATCAGCAGGGTTGGCAGTTCATGTCCGAGTCCTTTGATTGCAAGTTGACGTAGAGGATCTCGATACTGCGTGAACGTGATCGTTTGATCCAGAACATATGGCTTGGAGTACCGCCGTCCGATATTGTGAAGTTGAATCTTTTTCCAGCGATCCTTGGGGTATTGATTGATCGCATCCACGACAGAAGGTGCACGCTTGCGCAAGGTTAAGAAGTAGATTCCAAGAGCATTGAGTTTGGCGAGATTTGCATAGGTCGTAAAGCGACTGTCAAAGACCAGGTCCTTGGGAAGCTCGCCCGTTCGTTGTTTCCAATTTTCAATGAACGAAAAAATGGCATCATTCTGGGTTTCTTTGGTGATTTTAGCATCCCCATAGATCAAGACGCGCTGGCTGGCTTCCCGAACCACCAAAGCCAAGATTCCACGCTGACGACGGCTACGGCTAGAGACAAAATGTTTCTGCATCAGCGATTCATCTCCATGATAGGGAATCGTATGAAAATCCAAGTCAAATGACGTTTCTAAGGTTGGCACCCATTGTTGAGCGATCCGATGCCATCCTGCCATCCATAGATCCAGATGCTCAAGGTCTACTCTGCTACTGTATTCGGATAGAGTGGATTTTTGGGGGATCACATTGAGTCCGGCAAACAGGGCTATGCCCTCGTCCAGAACACTTGGCATCACATGATAGGGGCGTCCAATTCCCCAGAGTTTGAGGGCTAACAAGGACCGGATCATGGCCGGTGCAGGAATCCTCTTACTGGTCGGCCAAGTGGTAAGAAGCTGCCCAATGTTGGCATCTGCCAAATCCCGTGCAAAGAGAAATAAGCCAGCGAACCGTGTAGAACATGTTGATGACGTTGCGTGGAATCGGCGAACATCAGCCTGTGCGGCAATGGCCACTTTGGGAGATTTACCAAGGGAGCGTCGTGGCAATTTTGGAATGCCAGCCTGCTTGAGAACAAGTCCGATGGTGGTGGTCCCCGCTTTGATTCCCTCCTCCGACAGGCGTTGATGAATCTCGACATTCGAGAGAGATTCTTTACGGCGTAAGTCAAGGATGCGCTGATCGCGTTTGGAGCGTTGCACCTCTGCGGGGCGGTCAAACAAGGGAATCGCCCCCGATTTGCGCAGTTCAGAGGCTAGATTCCGGAGGGTTCCCTCATTGAGTCTGAACTGCCTGGCAATGTCGCCCCAGGGTTTTCCCTCAACAAAACGTGCACGCAGGGCTTCGTAGAGCCTGAGTTTGTACCGATCGGGGTTCAAGAAGAGATCTGCAAATTTTTGAGATAATTTTGTCATAATAAAATGTGATTAAAAAAACAGTACTAATAAAATAATTAGAAAACAAAAAAAGGCGAATAAAAGGATATAATGAGAAAAAAATCGATAAAATTGGCTTAAATTTGATTATTAGATCATTATTATAGTAGTGATATTATAAATATAATCACAAAATAAAATGACCAATAAAACATGTATCTGAACCATCATTGCTCCTGGACACACTGGAAGGTCCTTTAAAGGTGGTGTTGGAAATTCAGGGTAGTGGGCCGCCGAATGATCCATATGTTCATGCCTGCACCTCGGTCATCCTGCTCGGAACTCTGGATAAGAGGACACACAGCGTGCCTGATTTGTTGCTCAACACGACGGAGTGAGATCATGAACAGGGTAAATGAAAACGAAGGGGCAGCTTTCAGGAGAGATGCACACGCCTGTCCGCGATCCTTAAAACCGCATGGACCAACCACTGCAGATGTTCTTGTCAATCATTCTGCCAAGCGAAATATGTACGGTCATGGATATATCCAATTTAGCGACGGAATATATGGGGGGTTCGTACAGGTACAATTCTAGTGTCACAACAGAGTTTTTGCAGGAGCCTTAGAAGTCTTCATAACTAACGATCATTTCTGAGAGATTTGAAAAATATATTGAGAGGGTTTTTATAACAGCTACCATCTGCCCAAATGGTGTTTGATCCAAAACTTGGCATACCACATTTGCATAGATCACAGCAAAGTTTAATACGTTTGTGAGGTAAAGTTACATTACGCTGATGAGATTATAGGTACCGATTTAAGATGTACAGTATAATCATATCGGGAAAGAGACTAATCGTGTAGGATCAGATTTTGATACACAGAAATCGACTACCAACCAATATCTGTCATCAAGTGCTACTCTTTCCATTTTCTTCTATCACAAGGATCTTTATGGTCAGAGAGGCTATCAATCTCAGTCTGTCGGGGATCTTGATTCGCTGGAATTGGTTGGGAAAGAAATGCTTCTATCCTGAACGCCTGTGATCAATTGAATTTTTTCCTGAGCTCTAATGAGTTCTGATTTCATCCAATCATGCATAGATGGAATAGGGATGCGGTATAGATAGCCATCCTCTGCAATGACGCCCTTATCTATGAATTCAGCAAATACAACCTTGGATTTCTCTTCCCCAAACTTTTCGGTCAGAGCATCTGTCAATAGCTCTTTCGGAAATGATGTTCCATCCTCAATGTTGGAGATGGCCAGAGACATGCTCATAATCACATCCCCCTCAAATTTGTTCATCCGTTGCTTGTAGTATTGGATACGCCCCTCATGTCCCCGTTGCAGTACTTCATTCAGACCACTGGGAGTCATGATTCCGCCATTTGCTTTGAGATAGTCTGAGGCATGCTTTGAATATGAATGTACATGTCTTGGCCACAGGTGCGTCTCCTTACTAATGGAATCAATCCAGAGAGTTGGATCGCCTTCGGCTTTGGCTTCTTCCTTGATCCAGTCATGAATTACCGCGCGCGCCGATTCCTGACTTAATGGACTCAGATTTACGACACAGCCCTCCGCGAATCGGGATATCCCTAGTGATTCAAAGGCACCCAGTGTATTTCCCAGACCAGCAGCAAGAAGTAAGATGGGTCTCTTTAAACCACCATTATGGATGTAATCAAGAACATCAGTGACAACACCCTTATGATCAACCGGTATGACGTCCTTGATTCCCAGAGATTGGGCTTCATCAAGGATAAGTAGCAGTGGCTTTTTGTCATCCGTCAATAGTCTCAGGATTGCATAGGCAGGGTGATCAAATTCTATTTCAATTCCTCCCTGAATTTTGATGAGGTTGTCAACCCCTGCATCGGCTGAAATTTTCGCAACTTTAGGTTTTCGCTTTTTTCCCAGAGAAAGTGTCAATTGATCAGAGTTCCATAAGGCCCCTGCTTTCACTGTTGCGGCAACCCAATCAGAGTCCACTGCAAGTTTTTCACATTCATGCAGCAGAGCCGTTTTCCCAATCCCTGGAGCACCCTGAATCAGAAAGGTCGTACCGGTTTTTGACCGGTTCGCACGATCTAAAATATTTTCAAAATTGTCCAAAATATCATTGCGTCCATGAAAATATGGAGTTGCTCCTCGATCAAATGCGGCGGCTTCAAGAATTTGTTTTTTGTTTTTCATTCCAGAAATCGTCAAAGAATGCTGTTGATTACTAGACGTAAATTGATCATCTGAGAACTATCGGGTATGGATTATGCATACTTTAGAATATAAGAAATGATTGAATGTAGCGTCAATATCACTAGTGGTTACATCTCTTTATGGAACATAGGAATTTACTTCGCGGCACTATTTGTTGTTGACTTGATAGGGGCCGTGGTTCATTTAGGATAGTGAATCAAACCAAAAGGCCGTGATCACCAGGATCACGGCCTTCATAGGACTTTGACACAGTTTCCACTGTGAGTCTAACTTAAGTACAAAGATCAGACTATTTTAGTAAAATGATGCCAAAACCATTTAGTTGTAAGGGCCTTCCATTTTAAGAGTGGGTGATATTTTCAGAAATGGTAGCCACCAAAAAAAACCCGGAAAATCAACGTAGGGCAGAGGTGCGTCCACGCATGGGGGATGCGAGACATGACTGCCCTTGGTACGATTTGAGAGCATACCCGATACCATTATAACCGTTCGCCTGAGTACAACGGAAAAAGCAGGAGATTCTGTTGCATGAGAGTTTCGTGTATCCTCTCCCTACGATAGATGAACAATCAACCCGGACTTGGACCTAAACAGAGTCTTCATGCCTGCCTTTTTAGCCGAAATAACCAGGATTTGACCCAAAAATAGCGACGATTACGGAAGAACATCTACGAATCTCAGCAAGATGACGATTTAAAAGAGATCGGAGGCTGAGATGAATAAGAAGGGTGTATTACAGTTTGATCATTTTGGTGGATGATCATGATGGCAAGGGGAATACTCTTCATACAATCATCTAAGGTGCATGAATATCTCGGGAGTTGTTTGTTGATTGACCGTGTCTCATTGGACGCCACAAAACTAAGGAGAAACATATCAATTCCCTCCCTGGCGAACTATTTCGACATGCGTATTTAGAGTAGAATCCAACCTACCACTAAATACGCCACGCACTGGAGGGAAATCATTATAGTCCCTCCCAACTGCAACCTGGATATGACGCTCATCGCACTCTCCATCATTAACTGGATCCACACCAAACCACCCTGAATCCGGTAGCCAGCATTCAACCCAAGCGTGACTTTCACTACGCCCACCTTTTTTGCAATCCGGTCCAAGATATCCTGACACATAGCGAGAGGGAATCCCCCAACTCCGCAATATTGAGATCATGACATGAGCATAATCTTGGCACACGCCCCGACCACCTTCAAGTATATGATCAATCGGGGACTGTGCAGTGGTGTTTCCAGGCTCGTAGACAAAGGCCGAACGTAATGCATCCTTAAGTTTTTGGATGCTGTTCAAAGGCGTACTCCCTTTCTCTACCCCAAATTCCTTCATAAATCGCTTCAATATTACGGATGATGGGCGTGCAAAGTAACTGGGCTGGAGCATGATCCACTGCTCTGGAAACCGTATGGATGCATGAAGCTTGTCCCAGCTTAAGATGCGGATAGACTCTGGCAACGGAGATTGAGGAACTACATCCACCTCGGAGATTGCACGGATATGTAGTTCATGATGGCGGCTTGGTCGATCAAAAAAATGCCCCCGGTTGCCATAAGGACCCGTAAACGTAAAGATTGATCCCCCGGGATCCGTGTTCAGTGAAAAACTGCGAACTGCCTGACGAAGATTACGAGCTGGTGCCAGAAATAATGTGATCACCGACCCAGTAACTTCACTCTTATACGTAAATCTCAACTCGTGACAAATAGAATAGCGGGAAATCATGACGGTAATCCCTGTGCTAGGGGATAATCAATATATTCGGAAATAATGAAAAAGTGTTGTGCACGACATACCTCAGCAAATTCCGCCAGAAACTCCCTTGTATCCTCTATGTCGGCAGAGGCATGCAAATTGGCCTCAATCCCTGCGGCTAAACGAAGTGCTTGGCGGTGAGGAGCTCCTCGAGGATATCGCCCACCCGCTGGGTCTATTTCTGAGAGTAAGGACAGTAACGACCGGGTTGAAAAACTTAGAGAGCGTGGCACCTCCGGATTGGATATTAAAAATGCCAAAGTCTGGACTGGACGAATGACCATTGAGCAAGTTCGGCAATAGGACTCGTACGCAGCACATACCTCTAATAGTCCTGTCCAGGTTCGGATATTATCATCAGATGTACGCGACCATCCTCTCAATAGGTCCGTCTGGAGTTGAAGACGCTCCACGAATCTACCTAACTCTAGGAATCGCCAAGCATTGTCCCTGGTCATTCTGGCATCAATAACACCCGATAAATGTCGCAGCCGATCCACGACATCTGCGGAGAGGCGGTTCGGCCCTTGGCTCCAATACTCCGTAAAGTCACAATCTCGAAGCCAAAGAAAGCCATCATTCAGGCATGTCCATACCCGAACAGGTAGCCATGGACGTAGCTGTTTTGCATTCTCGCGTGCTTTTATCCAACTCTGGATGATTGAATCTGGATTGTTGACATTCTCCATCAGGCTTGAGGCAAGAGCATAGGCATTGGGGACCAAAAAGGCTTCGGCATCGCCAGATTCCACGGTAGATACAGGAGGTGGCTGATCCAGTACCTCATGTAAGAGGTGCCAGCCATCAACCAGCACTTCGGCAGGCGTATCAACAAGACGTGCAAGATGATACTCCAGAAGGCGTGCCGTATGCTCAGCACGCTCAAAATAACGCCCCACCCAGTAAAATCCTCCAGCAGCTCTAGCTAACATCATACAGGATTTTTTTCATGATCAATCACCCACAGATCTTTACAACCTCCACCTTGACTCGAGTTAACTATCAGACTTCCCTCACGAAGTGCTACACGACATAATCCCCCAGGAGCGATCCAAGTATCTTTCCTTCCTCGTAGTACAAACGGGCGAACATCTACATGGCGAGGCAATATCTTCCCCTCAATAAAGCATGGTGCACGAGATAATTCAAGCGTCGGCTGAGAAATGAAATTTGACGGATCGTCACGCAATCGATTCATAAATTCTCTTTTCTCCTTTTCCGATGCATGTGGACCCACCAGCATCCCGTATCCTCCAGATCCCCCTACTTCCTTTACAACTAATTGATCAAGATTTTCTAGGGTATATGATAGTCCCTCGGTAGTTCGACACAGGTACGTCTCGACATTCGAAAGAATCGGTTCCTCCGTAAGAAAGTACCGTATAAGGTCAGGTACATAAGAATAAATCGCCTTGTCATCCGCTACTCCGGTACCTGGAGCATTGGCGATTACAACGTTTCCTAACCTATAGGAATGGAACAGCCCCGGTACTCCCAAGAGAGAATCACTACGAAACGTCACCGGATCTAGAAAATCATCATCTACTCTTCGATAGATGACATCAACTCTCTTGAGCCCAGTCACGGTTCTCATGTATACCAAACCATCATGAACGACCAAGTCCCTTCCCTCAACAAGATCGGCTCCCATCTGTCCAGCGAGAAAAGCATGTTCGTAGTACGCTGAATTGTACATGCCAGGAGTCAAGACCGCGATCCTTGGAGTCTCTGTCCAAGTAACGAGTGAAGCCAACTGGGAATAAAGTTGTCTTGGATATGGGAGGACCTCCAGTACATTATGTGCTCGATATAATCGAGGCATTGCTTGCTTGATCGCTGCACGACAAGCAAGCATGTAGGAGACGCCAGACGGAACACGAAGATTGTCTTCTAGAACGGCAAATCCATCACTTGTACGGACAATATCGGTGCCACAAACCGAAACATATATATCATGAGGGACCTCTGTACCCAACATTTGCATACGGTATTGAGGGCACCCCAAAACCAATTCGTGAGGGACCACCCCATCACGCAATGACCACCCTTCATGATAGATATCCTTCAGGAACATATTCAGCGCCTGGAGGCGCTGTCGGAGTCCTTGGTCAATATGATCCCACTCCGCCGCGGTTATTATCCGTGGCACGCAGTCGATGGGGATAATTTGCTCCGTTTCTTCCCCCATGACCGTAAAGGTAATCCCTTCGTGGAGAAACTGACGCCGAACCCCATCCTGAAGATGCATCATCTGCTCTGGTGCAGCATTGTTTAATGCTGTACCAAGTCGCTCTGCGATCGCACGCAGCGTCCCATCCTCTTGGAACATTTCATCGTAAAAACGACCCTCTATCGAATAATCGGAAAAGCTACCATCCCCCGCAACCGTAGGGCCAGATACACTGGTTGTAATACGATCGAAAGATAGATGAGGCTTGGCGCTAAAATTATCTTGAGTAGAAGTAGTTGCCTTCACTAATTCGTCGTTTTTTTGTGAACCCCCTTGCTTTATAAGGATTGGTTATTGAATTCCTGAATATACTTCAAATTTAAACATAGACAACCAATCAGCATCCATCAAAATCATGCCTCCTGAACGAACATGGCCCACATGCTTCACTGGCAAATTCTCTGAAAATCGTTTTTTGACCGATTGAATAATTCGGAACGAATCCCATGTTGATCAGAAAATGAAAGAAAAATCCAACCAAATATATGGGTCCATAGCGACCTAACCTTGCCAATTATTGAGGAGGACAAAACAAATCCTACATGTAGATGACACTCCATACCACACTTGGGGTCCTATCTGACCAATCAGTAAATTATTCCTCGACGTGCATTCATACTTCACCAACCATCCATTGCCCTGATGGATGGTGACAGGTACTACATCAACTAACGACAGATCCCTCCTCACTCTTCGAAGAAATAAGTGATAAACCTCCTTCTCTATCTTCCGCCATTAGAATCATCCCCTGACTCTCGAACCCCATCATCTTCCTATATGCTAAATTTGCAACCACTACAACGGACTTCCCAATCATCTCTTCTGGTTGAACATGTTCGGCAACGCCAGCAAGAATCTGACGGGTTTCATAGCCGAGATCTACTTGTAATTTTAGCAGTTTTTTTGATTTCGGAACTGGTTCTGCACTGAGGATGCGACCGGCGCGAAGATCCAATTTTGCAAACTCCTCATAGTTGATCGTAGATTTTGCCTCTGCATAGGGGGAGCCCGATGCCGGGGCGGTGGATTCTAATTTTTCGATCTGCCTTTGAATCATGTCATCCGTTACTTTGTGGAAAAGTATTTCTTTGGAACCAAGTGCATGTCCTGCTAAAAGAGGAGCGGAAGCCGCTTCCGACCAACCAATTCCCTTGGAATGATCCGAGTCGGGCAAACTTGATCGAACTCCCTCGAATCTTAACATACCCCGAAGCTTTTCGGCCGAAAATGGAAGAACCGGATCTATGAGTACCGACAAAGCGGCCACAATCTGTAGAGATACGTGAACCGTATTGGCACATTTCGATCGATCGGTTTTGCATGTTACCCATGGAACCTGATCATTAAAATATTTATTCCCCATTCTCGCCATATTCATTGTCAACTGCACCGCCTCTCGAAACCGAAACTTCTCATAGGCTACAGCGATCTTTTCTGGGTACCCTGCCAATTCTGCAAGCACCGCTTCATCTTCGGTAGACGGTGAAGACAGCGCAGGAACCTTATTATCAAACTCGCGCTCCGCAAACGTGAGAGCACGATTGACAAAGTTGCCTAATATATCTGCCAGTTCACTGTTGACACGCGTCTGGAAATCAGTCCAGTTAAAATCAGAATCTTTGGACTCGGGGAGCGTACTGGTAAGTACATACCGTAGCAAGTCTGGCGGAAACTCTTCAAGATACTCGTGCAACCATACGGCCCACCCCCGACTCGTTGACAACTTGCTCCCTTCAATATTCAGAAATTCATTTGCTGGAACCTGATCCGGCACGATATACTCTCCGTGTGCCATCAGCATCGCGGGAAACATGAGTGCATGGAATACAATATTGTCCTTCCCAATAAAGTGGATCAATCTGGTCTCCTCATCCTGCCAATACCGCTTCCATCGATCTGGATCCCCTTTGCGCTCTGCCCATTCCCGCGTGGATGAAATGTATCCAATTGGTGCATCGAACCATACGTAAATCACTTTCCCCTCGGCTTGTACACCGGCTGCATCTGCGGCTTCCTGGGGTACGGGAACCCCCCAAGGAACGTCACGGGTGATGGCTCGATCACGCAGCCCATCGGTAAACCATGCCCCAATCTGTCCCAGCACATTTGGTTTCCATTCAGGATGGTTGGAGATGTAGGCTTCTAGTTGGCTCTGCCACTTTCCTAGTGGCAGATACCAGTGTGTGGTCGGGCGCAACTCCGGTATTGCATTGGTCAATGTACTCCGTGGATTTTTGATCTCCGTGGGACTGAGTGATGCGCCGCATTTTTCACATTGATCTCCATATGCATTCTCATAGCTACAAATCGGACAAGTACCATGCACAAAACGATCTGCAAGAAAAACCTTTACCTCTGGATCATACAGATGCTTTTCTCGCTTTAGCACAAACTCATTTTTCTCGGACAACCTCTGGAAAAAATCCTGGCTGGTCTCGGTGTGAATTTCACGGGTCGTTCGACTGTAGTTGTCAAAGCTAATCCCAAATCCTCTAAAACTATCTCGAATCATGGGATGGTAGCGATCAACCACTTCTTGAGGGGTAATCTTCTCCTGCATTGCCTGCATTACGATCGCTACACCATATTCATCCGACCCACAGACATATACTACATCGCGGTCTTGTAACCTCAGATAACGAACATAAATATCCGCTGGGAGATAGGCACCTGCCAAATGCCCAATATGTACCGGACCATTTGCGTATGGCAACGCAGAGGTTACCAAAGTGCGCTGAAAAGATTTGTCCGCCATTGATCGTTCGATTTCCTAAAGGGTTCAACAAAAACTATTCCCCTCGGATCCTGATACTGAAATGAGTACCTGAGTGCCAAACCGTGTACTTATGCGTACAAGCTTACTCAACCATATCTGTCAGAGATGGAACCTGCTACTTCTGATCGGCAAAGTTTGATCACCCGAAAAACTGGAGAAACCGATGTATCGGTCCAGTTCAACCTTGATGGAACGGGTAACTACAATAACCAAACGGGAGTAGGGTTCCTGGATCATATGTTGGATCTGTTTGCAAAACACGGCCAATTCGATCTAAATATCAAGTGTAGCGGAGATCTTGATGTTGACGAACACCACACGGTTGAAGATGTGGGAATTTGTCTTGGTCAAGCACTACAACAAGCACTCGGCAACAAGTCCCATATTACTCGATATGGCCACTCATACGTACCCATGGACGAAGCCCTGGCCCGCGCAGTGATTGATCTCTCTGGCCGATTCTTACTTTATTTTGAAGGGGAGTTTGATCGCCCAATTGTGGGAGATCTTCCAACCGAACTTGTTCAGCATTTCTGGTACAGCTTTGCCGAGCATGCACAATGTACACTTCATATCAGTGTCCTTTACGGAATCAATACTCACCATAAAATAGAAGCGATCTTCAAATCTGTTGGGCGCGCATTAAGAATTGCCATACAACAAAGCGAGGATAATTCAAAGATGCCATCAACCAAAGGGGTTCTCTAAATCTATGTCACTCTCTCGTCAAACCATAGCGGTCATAGGTGCAGGTAATATCGGCCAAGCTCTCGTTGGAGGGTTAATTACAGGTGGTCACCTAGATCCATCTAAAATTCGTGTTACTCGCCGAAATCCAAATGCCTTGGATATTCTGCGGGAAAAACTTCCCGGTGTATCCGCGGGTGTAGATAACAAAGCTGCTGTCAAAGATGCCTCTATTGTCGTCTTGGCGGTTAAACCTACAAACTGGCTGAGCGTCACGGATGAAATTTGTGAATTCGTGTCCCCGAAAAGTTTGATCGTTTCAGTGCTAGCCGGACTTACTACGGACCGTATTGCAAAAGAATTTCCGAACCAGCAACCCGTTGTTCGTACGATGCCCAACACACCCATGACGGTATTCCAGGGAGCAACGGCCATCTGTGCAGGATCTTCTGCCTCTTCCAAACATATTGGACTGGTTCAGGAAATGTTTGAAGCCGTGGGCCGAGTCGAACAAGTTCCCGAATATCTTATGGACGCCGTTACTGGACTTAGCGGCAGTGGTCCTGCATATGTCTATATGCTGATTGAAGCTCTCACCGATGCTGGTGTAAAACAAGGACTTCCCCGCTCAATCGCCTTCAGGTTGACCAAACAAACGGTGCTTGGTGCCGCACAACTTGCAGATCAAACCGATAAGCACCCGGCGATCCTGCGTGATGAAGTGACGACCCCCGGTGGAACCTCTATTGCGGCAATTGCAGAATTGGAGCAACATGGATTGCGCACGATGTTTATCCATGCGGTCACGACGGCAACGGAGCGATCCAAGGAACTCAGTGGAAATTGATGACTGATCCCCATGATTACGATCATCGACTACGGTATTGGAAATCTTCATTCCATCGAGAGAGCATTCCAGCATGTTGCTTCTGGGGTGATCCGGACAGATGATCCAGAGAAAATTCATCGGGCAGATCGGCTTGTTCTTCCCGGTGTTGGTGCTTTTGGTGCCTGCATCCAAGAAGTAAGAAAGAGAGGGTTGGAAGGACCCATTCTGGAAGCAATTGCTCGAAACGTACCATTTCTGGGGGTTTGTGTGGGAATGCAGATGCTCTTTGAATCTAGCTCGGAAAAAGGACATCATGTTGGCCTTGGACTACTCAGCGGACACGTTGAGGCGTTGAAACTTCAGGATCCTACCTTGAAAATCCCTCACATGGGCTGGAATGTGGTTACCCCGGTGCAACCCAATCCACTTCTGCATGATTTACCTGATGGGGCATGCTGCTACTTTGCACATTCTTTCTATGCAAGTAAGATGGATCCACAGGATGTGATTGCCGCTACAGAGTACGGAGAAACCTTACCTGTGGTGGTAGGACGAAAGAATGTGTACGGAGTACAATTTCACCCGGAAAAGAGTCATAATATCGGACTTCAAATTTTGTCAAATTTCGCTCAACTAGCATGTTAATTCCGGTACCGGCAATAGATCTCTTGGATGGATGCTGCGTACGGCTGATGCAAGGAGCATACGATCAGGTTACAAACTACCATCGTAATCCGTTGACCGTTGCCCAACAATGGGAATCTCAGGGAGCAACCCTGTTACATGTGGTTGATCTCGATGCTGCTAGATCTGGAGGACATACTCACAATACCGAAACGATTGCTTCTATTGCAGAGAACCTGACGATTCCCGTTCAAACTGGAGGGGGAATTCGGTCGAGCGCAGATGTTACCCGTATCCTTGAGCATGGAATTCATAGGGTGATTATTGGTACTGCAGCGGTACAAGATCCTTCCCTCGTCCGCTTGATGGTTCAAAAATATGGCCCAGAACGTGTTGCGGTTGGCATAGACGCCAAAGCAGGCGAGGTTCGCGTGAGTGGATGGCTGGAAGGGACTGGTGTAGCTGCTTTTGAGTTTGCCCAAGAGATGGAACGATGCGGGATCCGCCGTATTATCTATACCGACATCAGTCGAGATGGCACCATGACTGGCCCCAATCTGAATGCCTATCGCACCTTAGGGATGCAACTTGAATCTGCGAAACTGATGGCCAGCGGTGGTGTATCCGGGCCGGAAGATTTAGTCGCCTTGAATGAGCTGGACTCTGTCGGTGTAGATTCTGTTATCATTGGCCGGGCACTTTATGAGGGAAAATTTTCCAACTACACTCTTTGGCCGGAGGGACTAACAAGATGCCCCTGACCAAGCGAATTATCCCCTGCCTAGATGTG
The DNA here is from genome assembly GCA_965215475.1 of Rhodothermales bacterium. GTDB lineage: Bacteria > Bacteroidota > Rhodothermia > Rhodothermales > Bin80 > Bin80. The sequence goes on along the minus strand of OZ244061.1, from coordinate 3,212,908 downwards.
GATCAGGGGCGCGTCGTAAAAGGAATCCAGTTTGTAGACCTAGTTGATGCCGGGGATCCTCTGGAACAGGCGCATGTGTACAATAAAGAGGGAGCGGATGAGCTTGTATTTCTGGATATTACGGCAACCCATGAAGGGCGTGACATCATGCATGATGTCGTTCGCCAAACGGCTGAACAGATTTTCATCCCTCTGACTGTTGGTGGAGGGATCCGAACCTTGGAGGATATGCGAAAAATGCTCCATGCTGGAGCAGATAAGGTCGCCATCAACTCCGCTGCCATTCAAACACCTGATCTCATAACAGAATGTGCGGAGGCATTTGGTGCCCAGTGCGTAGTCGTGGCGATTGACATGAAACGACGCCCCCAGGGAGGATGGGAAATCTATACACATGGAGGGCGACGAGCCACGGGGATTGATGGACTTGAGTGGGCCAAAGAAGCAGAGACGCGAGGTGCCGGCGAGTTACTGGTTACCTCTATGGACCGGGATGGTACCCAGATTGGATATGATCTAGAGCTGTTGCAGCGGCTGGATCAGCTCGTACAGCTTCCTGTGATCGCATCGGGCGGTGCCGGCACACTTGAGCATTTACGCGATGCTCTACTGGTTGGGCGTGCCCACGCCGTTCTTGCTGCGTCCATGTTCCACTTCAAACAGGTGACGATCCTGCAAGCAAAACAATTCCTGCATGATGCAGGAATTACCGTCAGGCTCATCTAGGATATTCTCATTATGCCAGTAGCGTCTCGCAAATGTGCGAGTTCTATGGATTTGCTACCTGGTCTGCGAACGCATCGCATCAACGTTCTAACCCAGAATTCCGTTTGAAGGAGCTTTGCCACCTTACTGGAAGGCTCATTTCTTGTAAGAGTAGCTGGACACCAACCAATCATGCATGGAAGGAATGGGAATATAATATTCTCCATTACGCTCATCCAGTATCCCTTTCCGATGCGCGTGTCTAAACAAGCGTTCCGATTCACTTTCGCCAAACTCTTCCGTCAGAGCAATCTTTATTCGGGTATGGTCAACTGGACTTCCAGCCTTAACATCCTTAACTATATTCGCTATACAAACGCGATGTTCTTTGAGCAAACCTTTTGCTCGGTGTTGATAAAAACTTTCCCGTGACGCGTCTCCTACTTCAATTACGGCATCCAACCCTTCTGCGGTCATGTTTCCGTCATCTTTCACAACTTGCTTTACTGCGGCATTTGAATAAGAAACAATATGTTGAGGCCACCCTTGCGTTTTGTTCGCAATCGCATCAATCCACACCGTGGGATCTCCTGTGGCTCCACCAACCTTCTTGATCCAGTCCTGGATCACTGCACGCTCAGACTCCTTGTCCAGTCCTCCCAACTCTACTAAGGATGCCAGTGATTCGAAGGCCTCGACCGTTAAACCTAACCCGGCTGCCAAAAGGATGACTGGCCTATCCATATTGCCATTATGTATATCTCTGAGTACATTGGTAGCAATATTAGCTTGTTGCTCGGATGTGGGTTTATTCGTGGTCCCCAATGTTTGTGCCTCATCCATGACGAGTAGCAGTGGGAGCCTTCCCTCATTCAAAATATCCAGCGTCGTGACTGGAACTGGAACAGATTTATATTCGCTCCTGCTAACCTTCACGTCGATGGTACCTGTTTTTTCGGAAATTCCGAATTCATGTCCACGACCCAGTGAATGCATCAATCCAGTAGTGTTCCAGAGTGCATCTGGATGAATCCTTGCGACCTTCCAGTGCTGTGCTCTTGCATATTTTTCGCATTCATAGAGAAGAGCTGTTTTCCCCGCACCCGGAGCCCCTTGAACCAGAAAATTTGTCCCTCCTGATTTAACCCGTTCAGCTCGCCCCATATATTGTTTGAAGTTCTCCAATATCTGTTTCCTCCCATGAAAGTATGGAGTGGGACCACGTTCAAGAGTTGCCGTCAGAGGGGAAGTAGGAGAGGATCGAAACTTTGGCATTGTTCGTGTTCTCCCATTTGACTAATTCTTTGATCAGATCAAATAGACGCTCTCGTTCTAATTCCGCGGCAATTTCTTCAAGTAGTTGCTGATCTGGAGAAGAATTGCTTAAATCTTTTGCCCTGCGCCGCTTCAACTCAGCCAATGCCGCACGCTTTTTGGGTGGATCCGACAACAGAATATCCACATATTCCGAAGGATCGTCCACCATCTGGGCAAAAATAACGGCGCGAGCAACGGCAAGTGGGCGACGCGCCCACCATAGATGTAACGTGGAAGGATGACCATGTCGAATAGATTTTTCGCGCGAAGATGCAGCGTTGATTTCGGAGAGTGGCAACGCCACCTCTATAAGTTTCTTTGGTGATGAAGCCATCAGTAATTACAATGAATGAGTATAGGAAAGTCCTTCGCCCCTTTAACTGGATATTGATTCTTCAAAGTAAATCAATTTAAGCCTTGGATGATACAACTGGATTAGATCTGGTTGCTAAATGAGGATTATTCTCAGATTGTCACTACTCTACATCTCATAAAAACATGGTGAATCAGTTTAGTGAAGGAATCCCCTCTTTTAAACGAGATCCCAAACGCCCACATCTGATTTTATTATGTTTTCAGAGTACACAAGAGATTGTAATCAAAATATAATATAAGGAGGCTCTTGCAAAACCCTCTTCTAATCTATAAAATATGCCCCCAACTACTCCCTGAGCGACATTTACTTCCAATGAAGAGGTTTTGCAAGAAGATCTAAGGTGTCTTTTTTATTTTGAACCCAAGAATTTATTTACATCTTTACTCCTCTTCGTCAGTTTGGCAGCCATCTTCTCCCGTAAAACACTTATGCTCTGCATCTGCACCACTCAGAAGATACGCAATCAAATCTGCCACTTCGTCCTCATTTAATCGATCCAATAACCTGGAAGGCATCGTTGACACAGGTGATGCTTCACGGGAAAGGACCTCTGAAGCGTCTACACTGATCTCCTGGGACGGATCATAGGAATCCTGATTGACAAAGACCTGACCATCTTCTTCTCGTAGAACTCGGCCCACAATCCTGCCACCACTCCTTAAGGTTAACACCGAAGCTTCATATTGATCACTGATTTCATCACTGGGAGAATCAATGGCAGCAAGAATCTCATGCCGCGAAAATCTTGATCCAATTCTGGTCAGATCTGGGCCCATCACTCCGCCTACCGTTCCCATTCGGTGACACGTACCGCAAAGCGCAGCAGCATACATGATTTCTCCCTGCATAAAATTCCGAGGCTCTTCCAGTGCATCATCAAGCATTTCATTGAGTTCTTGACGATTCCATGCTCTTCCCGGCCCTTCCGGCACTGGTAAATCCGCTAAGGATTGCCCCGGTGAAGAATCTACCAATCCGCCAATGCCTCCTTCTCATCTTCTGTCAATTTCTCCACTGCATCCGCACGGATATCTTCAAGAAATCCCACATAACTCTCTCCCCCACTACGCTGCATTGCTTCATGAAACCACATGAAATACGCTTCTCTCGACTCTATCGTCCATCCTGATTCCAGTACTCGAAGGTTCATCGCCAGTTCAATCTCTTCTGGGCTGGGAGGGTTCGCTTTCATCTCCGTGATTGCTTCCCCATACTGCTCACTCCGTTCGGCAATCTCGCCAGAAATCAAAAGAACTTGTTCCAGGTCTGCTCCACTCAACTCTACTAAACGAGTCAACATCTGGTCAACCAATCCCGGTGCCTGTAACGCCGCCAATAGACGTCCATACTCCCGATTCAATGCATCATCTGAGGTGGGGTAATATCTTTGCAATCGGTCTATGAGGTTGCTGCGAAGCGGATCCTCCGGAAATCCCAGTCGAATGCATATAAGCCCCACCGCTCGAACCAAATCCAATTCTTGATTACGCGAAAGCTCAGATGGATCAATCTCCAATAACGATTGAAGAGCTTGCGCCCCCAAACTTGGGCTCGCATGGCGAGCCAAAGCAATGATAGCATGAATTCTACGAACTGGATCAGGCTCACGCAAAGCCTTCGATTGCCATTGCATAACTGGCTGGTGCTCTATGGCAATTCTGGCGGCATAGCGAACAAAACGGTCACTATGATTCATATTTGACCAAGCAATATGGAGCGCCTCCTGATTTGTCGTCTCACGATGCAGAGTTTCCAAAAAATGCCGAAGATCCTGTTGCGGCGAAGGTTCACGAGCGCTCTCCGATCCCAGATCTGTTTCCCCCTTATAGTACACGCGGAAAAGAAACGAATTGAGCCGACGCCCACCCGTTGCAAAATAAAGTGCACCATCGTGCCCGATCACCCCATCTGTCACGGGTAAGGGGACACCACTCAAAAATTCTTCAACTACTCCTGTGTAGGTACTACCACGTCCCTTTAATGCTACATGATAGATCGTCCCAAAACTCCAGTCAAAGACAAAGAGACCTTGACGGTATTTATGTGGGAATGCAGCATTCTTGCCCGATACAATCCCGGTGGGGCTTCCCTGACCAATTTCTGCCACAGCCGGCAGATTATCCGGATAGTAGTCTGCCCATTTCCCCGAACCTGTACGCCAGCCAAATTCGCTTCCCCCAGTTACGTGCACCACACGAACTGGCCGATACCACGGCATCCCTAGATCCCATTCCATATCTGAATCGAATGTGAAGAGTTCTCCTTCCCCATTGAACGCAAGATCGTATGCATTGCGATAACCAACACTGAGTAATTCCAGTTCAGAGGCAACGGAATCGGTTCGAATGACCCACCCTCCGGGTGGCTGCCGATCCGCCGCATGACCTCTTGGGTCACGCAGTGTCGGAAACAATTGATCCGTTTGCCAAACCGGAGGAACAATCGCGGTGTAGATATCTGGGAGCTCTGTATGATTTCCTGCAATCAGATACAGGGAAGTGCCATCTGGACCAAGAATAATTCCATGCGGGCCATGCTCTCCCCATCCTTCAAATTCTACCAATGTATGTACACTATCCAGCTCAGAATCCCCATCGGAGTCGGTGACACGATACAGCCCGCTACTGTGCCCCGCGACTCCTTCCTCACTGTTGACAACTACGTAAAGGCTGTTGAATGCCCACAGGAGTCCTTGCGCATGCCCCAGTTCCAGATCCAAGGCAGTCACTTCCGTATTCTCCAGATTTTCGCCAATCGGTGCCGGCTTGATGTGGTATAACGTTCCATGTTGATCTGAAGCAAAGAGACCATCTTTCCCATCTACTGCCAAGGAAACCCACGAACTCGAATCTGTTTGCATCGGATGATACAATACCTCCGACTGGAACCCCTCTGGTAAAACAAGATCCGGAGGAGTATCATCTTCCTTCTCATCGGTTCGGATACAACCAAAAGTCCCAAGGACAATGAAGGATATTGTACTGAAAAGAATCACATTTTTAAAGTTCATCATCTGAAAATATGCATTATTTTACAGGAAAGTACGAAGCATATCTGTCTTTGAATATCTCAATTGAATGCTGACGTGTCAACACGAAAAATTTTTTCTCTCTGCTGACCAGCATTACCTCAACTGTGCATTCATGTCTCCCCTCATGCGGAGTGTAGAGCGTAAAGGCTTGAAAACCCTTCGATTGGAGAGGGACCCATCTCAGATCACGCCCTCGATGTTCTTTGATGAAGTGGATCACGCCCGGTCTCTATTTGCGCGGATCATCCATGGAAAGGCAGAAAATGTTGCCCTGATTCCTTCAACTTCTTATGGAATTGCAACGATTGCAAAGAACGTGCAGGTTAGCTCTGGGGATAATATCGTCCTCGCACAGGGGCAATTTCCAAGTAATGTATATACATGGCAACGTCTTTCAAGCCAGACGGGTGCAACGATTCGAACGGTCCAGAATCAAGATGAAGACTGGACGCAAAGAATCCTTGAAGCAATCAATTATCGAACTTCTGTGGTTGCAATTGGCACGCTTCACTGGACCGATGGATCGGCGTATGACCTGGTGGAGATCAGCAACCGTACCCACGATGTCGGAGCGTACCTTATTCTGGATGGAACCCAATCTATTGGAGCCCTTCCCTTTGACGTAGAGTCCATCATGCCCGACGCGGTCGTATGCGCAGGTTACAAGTGGCTCCTGGGCCCTTACGGAACGGCCTTCTTGTATATAGGAGAACCATTTATGGATGGAAATCCTATCGAGGAAGGCTGGTTGGCAAGAGAGGGGAGCGAAATTTTTGGTAACCTGACAAATTATACCGATCGGTATCGACCCGGAGCAACTCGGTTTGATCGGGGGCAAACCAACAGCTTCGCACAGACTGCGATGATGACCAGAGCCTTGGAGCAGATCCTTGACTGGGGACCCCAAGAAATTCAGGCATACTGCTCCAGACTGATTCAGGACTTTTTACCCGCCATTCGTAAAAAAGGATATACCATTCATGATCCCTGTTTTTCACATATATTTGGAGTCTCCTTACCAGATCAGGTGGATCAAACCCAACTGAACCATGAACTGGTGGACAACAAAATTTCTGTTTCTACACGTGGTAGTGCCATACGTATTTCGCCGAACGTATATAACCGTCGTACGGATATCGATGCACTTCAAGAAGTGTTACTATCAGCAGCCAAGTAACTTCGCACGACGCTTTCAAGAAATTCAAACGCGTTCTTATAAATCCCGGGAGATTCACTCTCGCGTGGCCCCACTACATTTACGACTCCAAATTCCATGGCCTGTACCCATTGCAGGACGAATTCAATTGATCCTCCTAAATCCCCGTGGTAAACAGGCACCTCATATTTCACTGCTGTTTTCCAGGCAAGTTGTGTTCCCGCTGAGTGCTCTAATGCCCCCAAAATAAGTACGCCATCACTCTCTTTTACATTCCGGGCTGTGCGCTGCGCTGGATTTGATTCTGGGGTGACCTCAAGCTGATACCGTTCGGGGATTTTTCCGTCTTCTGCCCAGCGGCCGGCAGGGCACCAACCACGATATGGAATTCCCCATTTGATCGCAACATCCAGTGCTGCTCGGTCAACCCCCGTTTGCCCACCACTTATGATTGTGAAATTAGAATCTGACACGACCAATGATTACGTTGAACTCGAAAACTTGCAACCCCCTATACGGAATTATAGTACGATGATTATGATTCGTTCTATATCCCGGCTGAAAATAGCCCTCATCCTTTTTGTTTATATTGCCCAAGTGTCTACCGGTACTGTGGCCCAAGTTCCACAACCAATGGTACTGTTACAAGAGGTGATCTCTCGTTATCAGAATCCCATGGAAGCCACATTTGTGCATCGCCTCACGTCGGAAGCCTGGGATGGATCACAAACTCTGACGGGGACGATACAACTCTGGGGAGACCAGTTTCGTATTGAAACGTTTGATGAAGTCATTCTGGGCCAAGGAGAAGAGGTATGGATTTATCGCGCAGCAGACAACCAGGTCCTCATGACTACGCTTGACATGGATGGACTTGCCTACTCGCCCGGGGCATTGTTTCGTTCCTATGAAGACCTCTATTATGCTCATGATTCCTCCCGTGAGACCTTAAATGGCGTCTCTTATTTCCGGCTAGAACTTTATCCTCTGGATGAGAATTTTTCCATTACTTCGCTGACGCTGTTGATCCGGGAACGTGATCGGGCCATTAAACAGATCGTTGCCGTAGATCAAAGCCTCATTCGTACTGAGATTGAGTTGGATAATATTCGTGTCGGCATTACGATTCCCCCCGAAAATTTTGAATTTAGGGTGCCCGAGGGGGCTGAAGTCATTGACCTGCGATCGTGACTGATTCATTTCGACTACCTACGCTACTTCTGTCATTCCTCTTGGCAGCAGTTTTAATCTGGATGTCTTTGCGCGGCATTGACTTTACCGAATTCATTGAATCCATTCGCTTTGCAAACTATGGATGGATTCCCCCCTTGATTGGAATCACCTTGCTGAGTCACTGGATCCGGGCCTACAGATGGCAAGCCTTGATCCTCGGACTCCCGGAATCCTCTTCTCATTACCGGGTCTCTGTATGGAATCTGTTTTCCTCCATTATGGTCGGATACATGGTCAATTATGCCGTGCCTCGTGCCGGAGAAATTGCCAGGTGTACGCATTTAGTAGCAAAGAAAAAGCTTCCTTTCTCGGCTCTATTGGGAACTGTAGCCATCGAGCGTGCCTCTGACCTACTGATGTTAGGCTTAGGGTTACTGATTACTCTGGTACTGATCCGAGAACAGCTGCAGTCTCTATTTGAGCAGTTATCCTTACCCGTCTTGCCTTGGGCGTGGATTATTGTCTCTACCCTAATCATTGGGATCATCATCTATATTATGATGCGAATGAATTTGACGGCCCCTCTGCGTAGCCGACTGAAGGTACTGGTCGCCCAATTTGTTGATGGAATTAAAACGGTGTACCGTACACCTAAACGCTGGGAATTAATCTGGACTACCCTAATCATGTGGCTGATTTACGGCTTTATGGCGTACATCCCACTATTAATGTTTGATCTGCATACCATGGTAGATTTATCCTACTGGGATGGTCTGGCAATCATGTTCATTGGAGTCTTGGGGATCCTGGTTCCTACACCTGGAGGTGCAGGTTCCTTTCATTTCATCACGATCCTAACTCTGACATCCGTATATGGGATCACAGAATCGGGTGCCGCAGTCTACGCCTTTTTCGTTCACGGCGCACAACTGATTCTGTACCTTGCAGTTGGTGGGGTAATTCTATTGGTTTCCGCGGTCACCTCACGCTCCAAGAATTAAAGAAAAACGAACCGTGGATTTCACCAAAGTATGTGTGGGATCTATATGCGATGACCTGCGCCAATCGTTGCAATTTTGCCGTTGCCTCTTGGAAAAGCGTCTTTGTTACAACCGACTCACTGCAATGGATAGACTAGATAAATCTTATGCAAAGAAATTATAGTTCTACCGCAATTCCCGCTAACACAAGTTTGAATAAAAGTTTGACCTTGTGGTCAGATACCATGGGTACGTTGGATTAAAGAGAAAAATTTTGCGAGATTCTCTTATACCCAGAGCGAAACTTTTAATTGTCGTTGAACAAAAAAGTAATTGACGCTAGACACGAATGTACGGATGCATCGGGGGGATATGTGATCCGTACCAGTCACACGGACTGGGACGGCAAGACGGTGGCACAGACCCACTGGAGATTGGGCGAGATGGAACAAACCTTTCGGACGATGAAATCCGACCTGGGCCTGCGTCCGATCTACCACCGCAAGACACTACGAATGGAAGCGCATCTATTTTTGTGCATTCTTGCCTTTCATACGGCGCATCTGATTCGGAGTAAACTACGGGCTCACCCGTTCCAGTACGCGTTGAGCACTCTCTTCGCCAAGCATAGCGAAACGCGCAAAGATGAATCAGAAACGGGTGGGTTGCTCTTCATCATATGCACGGATACGAAACATCTTGAATCGGTACACCAGTCTGAGAGATTTTTCACAAATTTTTATTTTTGGTTCTATCACCATTTGTATGGAATTGATTAATTTTGGTTTCACCAAAATTATTTTTCATGCTTGATACTTATTTAAAAAATTCAATGCATCAGTGGTTAGATTTAGATTCTTGCTGGAGTATTGATCATGTGGAAACCAATGTGAAGAAGGGGCGAGTGGATCTTTATATTTCTCATTCGGGGAAGGATCTTGTATGCCCAGATACGGGTGAGTCTGGTACCTTGTATGACCATCGCAAGAAGCGTCAATGGCGCCATCTGGATCTCTTTCATTTCAAGTGTTTTCTTCACTGTAGGATTCCCCGTGTACTGACTCCTAATGGTCCGAAGACGATCATCATTCCTTGGGCGGCTCCATCCAGTCGAGTCACCTATGCGTTTGAATGTTTTGCCATTCGTCTGCTGAACGCAACTAAGACCAAAACAGCAGATCTTCTTCGGTGCGGATTTAACCAGCTCCATCGTATTATGCACCGTGCTGTTGAACGCGGAGAGTCACGCAGATCTCTGGCAGGAATTCACCATATCAGTATTGATGAAAAGGCCCTCAAGCGCGGACATACCTATGCAACGATTGTGAGTGATTCGGATCGTGGAGTGGTCATTGATGTTGGACCGGGACGGACGAAAAAAGGCACGATAGAACTCTTAGAATGCCTTTTAGGGCAAATCAGATAGAGACGATATCTACGGATATGTGGAAGGCCTTCATTGGAGCGGTTGCAAAGGTGTTCCCCCATGCCCTCATGATTCACGATCGGTTTCATTGTATCCAGTATCTCAATCAAGCCATCAATCAAGTAAGAAGGCGGGAGGTCAAACAGCATCCAGAACTCAAAGGGAGCCGATATGCACTGTTGAAAAACGAAAACAATCGTACGGAAAAACAGGAAGACATCTTCCAAGTGGTGAAGGAATCCAACCTCAATGTGAGTGTCGCTTGGCGGTTACGGGAAGATTTCAAAGCCATCTTTGAATGTGCATCGTTAAAAGAAGCGAAAGCGTATCTCAACTTATGGCTTGACGAGGTGAACGAGGCTGGTGTCAAAGAAGTCATGAAAGTTGCAGACATGTTTAAGAATCACTTTGATGGCGTCTGCAACGCATTATGGAACCGTCAGTCCAATGCAAAAGCAGAGAGGATTAATGGAAAAATTCAAGAGATCAAAACCATGGGTAGAGGATATAGAACCTTTGAAAATTTCAGAGTTGCTATTCTCTTCTTTTGTGGCGGTCTGGATCTCTATCCACACGATTCGTGATAGAACCTTATTTTTTTCAGCAAACAATCAGAATGTCCTACGATCGGATCACGAATGCGATGTTGATCCTCTATTGGACTGGATCAGGATTCAGTACCCATGATCTACGTTATTCGATCCACACCTGCGGATCAGGGCATATGGGATTTTCGTATAGATACCAGCAAAGTAAACGCACGATCGCACGTTATTTGGGCGTATCCGAATCTACGGTACGCACCTATCTTTTACGCGCGGAATCTGCGGGGCTTTCTTGGCCTTTGCCGGAGCAGCTCACCGATGCAGATTTGAAAGATCTCCTGTTTCCCGATTCCACTTCGGTTCGCCCGCAACCCAATTGGGCAGAGGTTGAGAAAGAACTATCCCGGAAGGGAATGACGCTGGATTTGATCTGGCATGCAGAATATCCCAACGGATACAGCTACGGGTATTTTTGCGCCTGCTATAAAAAATGGCGGAAAAGATCACCATGCATGTGGATCATAAAGCGGGGGAGAAGCTGTATGTGGACTTTGCGAGCAAAACGGTCGAGGTTCTGGATCCCATCACCGCTACAAAGACGTGCGCATTCCAGGAATCTCCGGTGCTGGGATCCAAGATCTCGACTAATTTAAGATCAATCGGGGGTCACTCTTGGGAAAATCGCGATTTGTCATCAGAATGATCTGCAGTACTCTTTTTGGAGGCAAACGAGGAGGTGTAAGGTTGACCTGCTAACTGAGGTTTACGAAATCAAAACTCGAGAGTTTTGCAAGAGGCTCTTGTTGTTATAGGATTAATCTGTCTAAGGAGACATCTACAAATAAATGAGGATCCCCTTTTTGAGTGAGTAAACCTTGGAAGATGAATGCGAAGTGTCAATAGATGTCCCGAAATCCTATATGACTGTCAACGGCAGGGATTCAAGCCAGTCAAGGAACAAACAATCATCCAACGGGTACTTTTTCTTGTAAATTGTAGTGAAACCTATTTTACTTCAATACATATATGCCCGAACAAAATCCTGACCAAGTGGGTCAATTTACAAGGATTTCTTACTTGATTCGCAAGCCTGAACTCACAGCAGATGAGGCCAATGAACTCACAGAACTTATCATGAAAATGGCATCAGCAAATGTATTAGACAGGATTGACACGATCCGAACTCGATTGGAATCCAAGTTTGATTCCCAGAACGCCAAGTTTGATTCCCAGAACGCCAAGTTTGATGGCAACATCGTTCGATTGGAATCCAAGTTTGATGGCAACATCGTTCGATTGGAATCCAAGATTGACTCCCAGAATGCAAAGTACAATACCATGATTGTCATCCTAAGTATCTTAGCAGCCACGGGAGTTCTTGGATTTTTGGCAAACATCTTCAACTGGGGGGGCTAATTTACTGGTTGCATAAATGAATATGAATTTACACGGATGCACATAATGTGACGTGATAGTAGTGGCGAAAAAAGTAGGTTTATACATCATTAAACTTGGATTCTTTACCTCTATATAGGTGGAGTGGATCTTTATCCAGAGACTCTTGCACCCCCTTGATCCAGATAGCAAGATCCCCTCAGGTATTCTAATAGCAATGTTTGCGCTCATTGAGAGAGATTTTGCAAGATGTCCCGAAAAACAGATTCCCCACTTAGTGTCATTCTTCAAGTAGAGTGACGACTTAACGCTACGGTTTATACTCAATTAAACTGTTAGTGGGGTCCCTAGTAAATTATATGGGGTTCTCGGACGGATACCGGGATTCTACTGAAGCAGGATGCAAAACTGAAGCCGTTTGGCAAAATGTCTTCAAAGCAATGGGGCTATGAACGGGCAGAAATGTGCAAAAAATCAAGGCGAAACGTCTGCTGGAAAAAGACGAGGAAATGTAGGAAAAACACGGAAAGAATGGTGTCTAGACCAGATTCCCCGAAAATGGGAACCACCGAAACTCATGAAAAAATCCACTATAAATTGCAAACTTGCGTTAGAGTAGTTTTATATCGAGAATGTAACGGAGCCGTCCAGCCCGTTATAAAATAGAGTTCCCATACTCATAATATTCCGTCCAATCAGAGCAATTACCCCTTGGGGTGCTAAATTCGCTCCCATAGCCCGCTCTATATTGACATTGACTTTATCGAAAATCAATTTACCCGCAAAAAGAGGAGCTAGATGGTTATCATGCGATGCTGAAATCATATTTGCCTTGCCTCTGGTAACAAGTCCCAATTTTCCTGCAGCCTTCAAATCAAAGCAACTAATGCTAGGCACCAGTTCAAACATGATGAGGCCGGTCAGATTTCCCACCACTTGACTAGGACTCGCTTCAATTAATGCCTTTTGTTGAGCATCGGAAAAAGTTAGTGTACCAGGAATACACGGACCTCGCAATGCAAGCGTCTCAGATGCTGTAAGTTGCCTTTCATTCCCCCAGAGTCCTTCTTGACTACGGTAGTTCTCGCCAAAATTATTGGCATTTCAGCAGACCTAGAGACAATGCTGGTATAGATACTACAGGTTCATCCTCACCCGATCTGCGAACCAAAAACGGTCCCGAGCCGAACTTGCGAACTCCTTCGGTAATCGCATCAGATTCCGTAGGAAAGTTGCCCTCCACCTTTTCACCATGAATCAGCAGCACGCGATTAGGATATTTAAGAAGAAGTTCATCTCGATTGCGTTCAAAGAACGCAGACTCTCTTTGCAATAGATCCTGAGATTCCATCATTAGTCTATGATTGTTGTTCATATAGTATACTGAATTCCAAGGAATAGTGTCAATTTATCAGCAATTCCCACTAAGTATAAAACTCCCCCCTTAGCGTACCCACGGTGCATTTCTCAAAAGTGGTTTCGGGATCTCAACGATCCTGTTCTGCTTGCGATAGACGGAACCGGCATGTTTTCCTCCAAGTCGGTCCATTGCTCGCATCATCGGGATGGAACACCTACGTTCATCACATGCTGTGTGCTGCCTTGATTCATCCTCTGATGCCCGAGCCGATCGTCAAGAACGATGGAGCCACAAAAAACGATTCGGAGCGCAATGCAAGCAAGCGGTTTTTGGATGGCGAGAACCCCCGCATTTGAAGGCGATTGCTGTTCAGGATGGACTCGTTTCCAATGCTCCCGATCTTCGGCTTTTGGGAGAATAGGATCTACGATATATCATCGGAGCGAAGCCGGGAGATCACACGTTCATGTTTGACCATCGCAGTGACGAGACGAAGGTGGTGGAGAAGGAGGGCAATGGAACGCACGATCGTTTTCGGTTTCACAACCACGTTCCTCTGAACGCATCCAACGCAGAGTTTCGGGTCCATTTTTTAGAGGTCTGCGAAACCAGACCGGGCACAAAGAAGCACCCCGAACCCAAAACGATGCACGTTTCTTGGGGGACCGATCTGCTCCTTGATGAGACGAATCTTATGAAGATCAGGTCGGTCCCGATGGAACATTGAACATGAAACCATCCATACCCTCAAGAATCAGGGCTATCATTTTGAGCATCATTATGGACATGGTTACACGCATTTAGCCACGGGATTTGCCTGCCTGATGATGCTTGCCTTTTTGGTAGATCAAGTGGAACCATTCTGTGATGTGCTGTTCCAGGATGCACTGGAGCAAATGGGACGACTCAAGTATTTGAGAAAGACGATGGAAGGGATGTTTCAGCAATTTTATATTGAGAGCTGGGAAGCATTGTATGTGTGGATTGCAGAAGGATATACGGGCAGTATACGGATGGATTCATCTTAAATTCGCACGAATCACCATAACAATAGCAAGAAGGGGGGTTGTCCCGTGGGAGGGGTCTGCCCAATCGTCAGAAGGTGAAGAAAAAAGCATCGATAAAGATCCAGTTATAGGCGGAATTGATCCTCGAAAATAAACAAAAATCGTCAGATTTGCACGAGATGTACCGGAAATACTGTACCGAATGAATTCTAAGTCGTTCGTGGGAATTGCTGACAATTTATCGATTTCTCGTAATCCTTGAATACCGCTGATAGAGATAAATTGACGCTAGGTGACCCCGTTACTATGCTAGTGAAAACCGCCCTAAAAATGATGACGATGGGCAATATAAGAATCCTGAGTAGTCTGCACGAAAAGATTGGCTCTTTATAACCAGAAAAGCGCGCCGATATCATACTTATTGACATGGATCGTGCGGGATTGTCACCGCATTGCCACGTAGTTGAAGCGACATCAACACTGTAATCGTGAACGGACTGCCCGTCATTCAAGACCATGAAATTCTCATCCTGGATAAAAAAGATGTGATTGGTTGAGCGTATACATTCGGAGACTAAGTGTAGTGAGTGATGGCGGAATTGGGCAGATCATGACCGGCACTTCGATTACAATGCACAAGACCGTTACCTCCCCTGCTTCGGCGCAACAAGACTGTTTTTTCGTTCAATTCTTATAGCCTGGTTGACAAGCCAATGCGAGTAGGATTCCCGTTGCCACCGAAGCATTCAGTGAATCGGCATCTCCATCCATTGGAATCGAGACCAAACGATCACAGACACGTTCCGTATCGAGAAATAGCCCCTGCCCCTCACTTCCTATGACGATTGCGACCGGACTCTTCCAGTTTATATCCCATATCGAATGCTCTCCGTGTGCCGCTGTACCATATACAAAATATCCTCTCTCTTTTAGCTCGGGAATTACATCTGCGAGTCGACCAACGCGTGCGATCGGCACTCGTACTGCTGTGCCACTGCTGGCTTTCACCATCGCCGCATTCACAGGAGCCATATGATGAGCTGACACAATGAGTCCCTGAACCCCAAATGCAACCGCGGAACGGACCATCGCACCAAAATTTCTGGGATCCTGGATCCCATCCAACAACAATAACCGCGGACGCAGCTTTTTGACCGAATCCAGATCCGCTGCAATCTCTTTCAACATCACAGAATAATCCTTATAGGCAAACGCGGCATGCAACGCGACCGCTCCCTGATGTGTCATGCCATCGGCTAAGCGCCGTAAGCCCTCCTTTGGTAATCGTTGGACGGGAACTCCGACTCTATGTGCCAATGCCTGAATCTGATTCAAACCACGAGCATCTCGTTGGAGGCATATCTTCTCCAGTGATTCGGGAATGCACTCCAATGCCTCTCGGACTGCATTGCGCCCAACAATAATCAGTGGAGGATCAACCGACATGAGATTGTACAAATCCCACTAAGGAGTCCACTAGAGACTCTGCAAAATTCACCTGCTCTGGACGCATAAGGACACTTCTCAAAATTCGAACGCTCTCCTGATCGAGTTCTACTTCGGGGAGGCGAGTTCGTAAATGTGCCGATTGTACACGAAGGATGCTCAAGAAGATCGGATTCGATGTAGATGCCATTGAATTTTCAAAAAGCGCCTGAGACGCTTGGTCAATGCTGGTGATTGATTTTTTCTCGGTCTCGGGATAATAGCATACGATATCCAAATCTGGCTTTCCCCAACTTCGGAGGGGCGTATCTTCCAGTGCAGCATGCCAGCGCTGTGCCGCCTCTAAACAGGAAGAAAGTATTGGACCAAATCCCTCCGCCGCTGACAATGGTAACAACTGCAAGGTCAGCCACAGTGCCCCTGCCGATGCACCGGCGCGGGAGCACTCCAGGCTGATCTCCCCCAAATGCAGATCCTCACTCGTGAAATACGTGTATGGGGAATCATGCAAATAGTGCTTTGCCATCTTTGGGTCACGATAGAGGATACACCCACAGCCGTACGGCTGAAGCCCGTGTTTGTGGGGATCTAAAACAACGGAATCCGCATCTTTTATGGCATCCAGGTTTCTGGCAACCAAAGGATCCAGTATCTCATTCTCCTTTAGAAGTCTGAAAAACCCTCCATATGCAGCATCTACGTGTACGCGTACGCCATATTGCTGGCATAGAGGAATCGCCTCGGCAATCGGATCTACACTTCCCATACCCGTTGTGCCAGCTGTTACGACGACCGTCCCAATCTTCTTTGATCGGAGAGTTTTTTCAAGCGCGTCCAGGTCCATACGACCATGCGTATCGGCGGCAATTGCCTCTACCGTGACTCCCAGTACATGCCCCATGCGGGTATGCGTATAATGAGCTTCTTGGCTGACCGCGATAGCTGTACCTGGATGCTCTTCTCGGCTCACAAAGAGTGCTTCCAGGTTGGCAATCGTTCCACTACTGGTCAAATGCCCCAGTGCATTTTCCGGGAACTCAAACATCTTCGCCAGTTCGATCACAACTTCTTTTTCCATAGCTGCTGTCGGCGGCCCTCCATCCAATGCATGGTTGTTCGGATTAATGCGCATTGCCGTAAGATACCCCAATACGGCAACGGGGTGTGGTGGCTTGAGCATCTGTCCTGCATATCGGGGATGGAAGAACGGATAGTTCCCTGTGAGCCGGTTCACATAGTCTTCGTACGAAGAACGTAACGACTCATGATCTATACGCAGGGATTGATGGGGCTCAAAGGGACCCCATCGTGCTTCCCATGTACTCACGCAGCGATCTGCCTCCTTCAACCAAGCCCCAAGCGACTGCGCTGCAGTGGTCTCGGACATGCTATTTTCTACGGGTTGTATACACTAGTCCTGCAATCCCTAAAATGATCATGATCACAGAGATCACTTCCGCCTGTGTGACCTCCATTCCAAGAAATTCAAATAGATTATTGACCCGAATTTGCTCAATCAAAAGACGCTCAACCCCAAAAAACAGTGTCGTCAATGACGCAAGCCAGCCTTTGCGGAATGGATGATTCCGTAAACTCCACAGAATTGAGAATAAAATGCTCGCCATTACAAATTCATAGATGGATGTAGGATAAACACCCGATTCGGGGAGTGTCACATTAAGAATGTTATCCGGATACGTTTCTCCCCAGAGCCAATCCGGTATAAAACTCGGCTGTAAATCTGGATTTGCGGGGATTCCCCAATCCCCATCTCCTGCTAGATGACATCCAATCCGTCCAATCCCATACGCTAACATGACAGTTGGTAGCGTCGCATCAACAAAAAGAGGCAAAGGGACGTCTTTCTTACGGACATACCAGACAATTCCGACTGCAGCAAAGATCAAGCCCCCATAAAACGTAAGTCCACCCTGGGAAAAAATCATTCCTCCCGGATCAACCATGAAGTCCCCCCAATTTTCCAGGATATGGAAAATTTTTGCTCCCAAAATGCCCCCAACCACCGCAATCACAGTGATGGTACCCACCATGGATGCCGGGCTTGTACGGACATTTTGTTTTTGCCCTCCACCTTTATCGGTAGAGATCTGTATCGCTTTAAGTTCCCCTACCTGGTATAACCTCTCCAGCTCACGTCGCATGAGCCAGGCAGACACCAGGAAAGCCGTCGCCATCATTGCACCAAATGAATAGATGGTAATCGAATCCATACCCAAAAATTCTATGGGGATGGGGATCTCAAGCAGACGTGGATACATAATTAATCGAGTTTTTTCGTCAGGGTTTGTCTTAATCTCGCAAACGGCACAATCGTCTGCTCTCCGGTGACCATGTCCTTCAAAGTTGCTGCTTTAGATTTCATTTCCTGCTCGGCAAGTATAATCACCCACTTTGCATTGGATCGATTTGCCAGTCGCATCTGTGCTTTCATTGATCGGCTATTTAGCTCCATACCGACCCGCATTCTTTCCTTTCGAAGAGATTGTACAACTGAAAATGCCTCTTTACCCGCTGCATCTCCGAGTGCAATCACCCATACATCAAATGAATCCATCTCTGGCAGAGACAGCTCCGAGGCTTCCATTGCAAGAATGAGGCGCTCAATACCGGCCGCAAACCCGACTGCGGGGACCGGTTTCTTCGCTCCAATTGCTGGTGCCAACAGGTCGTAACGCCCTCCACCTGCCAAAGAACTCTGTGCCCCGATTTTCTCGTGCTCAAGTTCAAAAGCGGTTTGGGTATAGTAATCCAGTCCACGAACGAGCATTGGATTTTCCTCGTAGGGAATTGATATGGATTCAAGAAGTCGCTTCAGCGACTCGTAACTTACCTTGCTCTCATGATCAATATAATCCTGTATACTGGGGGCCTGTTCCAAAATCTTGCGTTCTGCCTCAACTTTTGTATCCAAGATCCTCAGTGGATTCCGAGTGAGTCGATCACGACTCACCTGGGTCAGCTCCTCTCTATGAGGCTCAAGATATTTGATTAATGCCTCACGGTATTGGGGCCGGGTATCTGCACTACCTAGCGTATTGATGAAAAGTTTGGTTCCCTGAAGTTCGAATGCCCGATAGATCTCCATCATTACGGCAACGATCTCTGCATCTGCCCTCGGGTCTTCGGTTCCAATGACCTCTGCTCCAAATTGATGAAACTGTCTGTAGCGTCCTTTCTGAGGGCGTTCTGCCCGAAAACACGGTCCAATGTAGTACAGTCGTTGTATTCCTGGCTGTTGTTCCAGGTGATGCTGCAAATAGGATCGCATGATGGGAGCCGTCAGTTCAGGGCGCAGTACGTAACTGGTATCCCCCCGCTCAAACGTGAACATCTCCTTAGAGACCACATCGGTAAACTGCCCAATGGCTCTTGACACGAGTCCAGAGTGCTCCAGGATCGGCGTCCGAATCTCAGAGAACCCGTACCGATGCATCACCTCATGGATCACACGCTCGACATAATGCCATACTTCTGTGCGCAACAGCACCCTCTGAGCACCAGGTAGCACATCCGTCGTTCCCTCTATCGTCTGAAACGTACTTTTCAACAGATTATTGGTTTGAACTTTTTGCTCCAAAAACTCGAAGGACTACTTTTACCCCCCTTTCAGGAAAAGTAACATTTTCAATTCAAAAGGAAGTCCCGAAATTTTATCATGTGATTACGAGATCGGGCGCATTCGGGGCGAGTGCCTCATAAAGCTGGGGAAAGCAACCCGCATGAACACCATCAACCGTATCTTTCGCTGGGTCTTCTCCCTTCCCGCATTGCTCTAACGTACCTTCAGCCAAGTTGCGGCGGACCGCACATTGATCACAGATCATGAGTAATCTATTTTGGTCTTTTGCAACTTTGGACAAGCACTCTCCGACTCGATCGCCCTTTCGCAAGCAGAACAGGTTGTCATCGAAAAAAAAACATGCCCACGACATTTACTCCGTGTGAATTATCCTCCAGTTGTGGTAAGATCATGCTGCAAGTTTGTATGTCGCTGCCATATCGGTAGCGAATACGTACGCAATTTTCATTTTTGTCCTCTATCGTACAAGTTAAGATTATTGTTGTACAGCTGTGACATGAAAAGACACTGCTAAGAAGATCATACGAACCTATGTTCCCGCAATTGTTGATTCCCTTCTAATTGTGCACATGGGTGACATCCTTGCGCAGTTGCTCTGTGGTCCAGATCATATCCTCTGGAAGATCTGTAACGAATTCCATTTTGCTTCCCGAATCGGGATGACAAAACCCAAGTGATCTCGCATGTAGTGCCTGCCGATCTAATACATCGAAAATATTCGTGTAAAACGCGCGCCGGTTTCTTGTAGCGGGGCCATTCCTGATCGTTCTTCCTCCATACGCTGCATCTCCCATTAATGGATGACCTATGTGACTCAAATGTACGCGAATTTGATGGGTTCTTCCCGTTTCCAGCTTGAACTGTACAAGGGCCGCTGCTCCCAGAATTTCATGCATCTCATAATGTGTGATGGCAGGACGGCCATCTGGACGGACTGCCATCATGGTTCGATTACGCGTAGATCTGCCAATTGGAGCATCTATAGTACCTGATCGGGGATCTGGCACTCCCCAAACGATTCCAACATAATGTCGATCCACAGATCTTGCTTCAAATTGGGACTGTAACGCGCGGTGGGCCCTATCATTTTTAGCAACCACCAAAAGTCCCGTCGTATCCATATCCAATCGGTGCACAATCCCGGGCCGGAAAGGCTCATCCGGCGCATGAGGCAAACCCTCTTTCACATGATGTAATAATGCATTCACTAAAGTTCCGGTTGATCTTCCTGCCCCAGGATGAACTGGCATCTTGGCAGATTTATTGATCACCAATAAGCTCTCATCTTCATAGACGACATCTATTGGTAATGCCTGAGGAATGAGGTTCATGGGCTCTACAGCTGGTGATGTCCATCGAATGATACGCCCTACCGTGACGAGATGAGATGGGCGCAGTATAACTTTTTCATCCACGGTCACCAATCCTCCACGAATGATTTTTTGTGCTTGGTTACGAGATCCAATATCGGGCATACTTGCTAGAGTTACATCTAGGCGCTGCTCCGTATTGGCCGTGAGAATATTTTGAGCCTTCCTCATATGGACTGGAGCCTGTCTTGTTGAATGCATTCCCACAACTCTCTCTTTAATGCATCTATCCCCATGTCAGCTACGGCACTGATCAGAAATACACTCTCCTGTGGGCCAAACTGGTGGCGAGCATCATCAAGAAAAGCTCCATGCTCAGCTTCAGGGAGTAAATCGGCTTTTGAGAGCGCGATCAATCGACGCTTTTGAGAGAGTTTTGTGTCATAATTATGCAATTCCCGCAGAAGATTTTCAAATTCTGAGACCATATCTTCAGAGTTCACAGGGATGAAAAACAACAAGACGGCATTGCGCTCAATGTGCCGAAGAAAACGCAGCCCCAATCCTTTACCTTGACTGGCCCCTTCGATAATCCCTGGAATATCTGCAATCACAAAAGACTCATATTCCCCAACCTGAACGACCCCTGGACTTGGAGTGAGTGTGGTAAACGGGTAATCTGCAATTTTGGGACGTGCAGCAGACACCGATGCTACCAGTGTGCTTTTGCCTGCATTTGGTAATCCAACCAGGCCAACATCCGCTAGCATTTTTAATTCTAGAAGGATTGTTTTTTCTTCTCCCGGTTCTCCAGGCTGCGCATAACGGGGAACTTGTTGCGTCGCAGATTTAAAGAATGTATTTCCTTTACCACCTCGACCTCCTTTCGCGAGTATAAGCTGATCACCATGCTGAATCACTTCCCCGAGGAGGTCCCCGCTGTCTGAAATTCTAGCACTTGTACCACAAGGCACACGCAAAACCAGATCTGTTCCGTCTTTACCTGAACGGTTATTTCCCTGCCCCGCTTCGCCACGGGGAGCACGTTGATGTGGATTATATCGCAAATCCAAAAGCGTATACAGATGTTTATCTGCTTGCAGAAGGATCGATCCTCCTTTTCCACCGTTTCCTCCTGCAGGGCCTCCCTTCGGAACATACTTTTCACGCCGAAAGGCTATGCTTCCAGCTCCTCCATGACCACTTCGTACATATACAGTAACTTGATCTATAAATCGCATTGAGACAGTGAAAAAAGTAACGATCTATACGGATGGGAGTTGTCAGGGGAATCCTGGGCCAGGCGGCTGGGCCGCCATTCTTCGGTACGGAAAGGAGGAGCGAATTCTTTCCGGAGGTTCACCAAGTACAACCAATAATCGCATGGAGCTGAATGCAGCTTTACAAGCTTTGAAAGCTTTGAACGAGCGTTGTGATGTAAAACTTCATACCGATAGTCAGTATCTTAAGCGTGCCTTTACAGATGGCTGGATTCATCGATGGCGTGCAAACGGTTGGATGACCGCAACTCGGCAACCCGTCAAAAACCAAGATCTATGGCAGGGCCTATGGAATGAAACCCAAAAACATAATGTCCAATGGATCAAAGTTAAAGCTCACGCCAACAATAAACTCAATAACCGGGTGGATCAATTGGCTGTAAACGCAGGTCATCGCGTTTCCCGTAAACAGGATATGCACTAGAATCTTTTCTCTCCTTCATCCATGTTCCTTGTTCTATCAGTAGTACTGATGGGGATTTTTTCCTCCGAGATCTTATCCCCTACATGCCCCGAGGACTGTCGACTCTCTGCATCGTATGTCTCACAGGATATCCAGATTGATGGAATGCTGAATGAAGACGCATGGCTGAATGCGGCCATTGCAACGGATTTTACCCAGTATTCACCGAATGAAGGAAGCCCGGCCACCCAACAAACAGAAGTGCGCGTCCTTTATGGGAAGAGTCAGATTTTCATCAGTGCCGTTCTTCGCGATACGAACCCCGACCAAATTCGAAGTACCTTGGGGCGCCGAGATGAATTTAACCAGGCCGACTGGTTCATTGCATCGATTGATTCCTACCTGGATCGCAAAACAGCCTACAATTTTGCAGTGAATGCGGCGGGAGTCCAAGCCGATGGAGTTTATACTGGTGAACGACAAGGGGGAGGCGGTGGGGGCTTTGACTTTGATACTTCCTGGAATGCAGTCTGGCGTAGCTCGGTCCGAAAAACCTCAGAAGGATGGACCGTTGAAATGCAAATCCCGTTCACGATGCTCCGATTTTCGGATACCCCGAATCAACGCTGGGGGATCAATTTTCGACGGTTCATTCCGAGACTTGGGGAAGTAAGTGATTGGGTACTCATCCCACGAGCAGAACGCAGAGGTGGAGTCGTTGCTCAATACGGCACTCTCGAAGGCATTATTGAAATTCGACCACGACGAAACATTCAGGTCACTCCTTACACCGTCGGAAATGCCACCCGTGACTCTGAAGAATCTACCTCCTCTACTACCGGGGATATCGGAGCTGACATTAAAATTGGAATCTCCTCGAATATCACGCTTGATGCCACCATCAACCCGGACTTTGGACAAGTCGAAGCGGATCCGGCGGAGTTGAACTTGACGGCGTTCGAGACTTTTTTTCCTGAAAAAAGGCCCTTCTTCACCGAGGGGGTATCTATTTTCAATTACGATGTTGTACGAGGAGGCTCCCTCGTATATACACGTCGTGTTGGCTCACAAGCTTCGGTATTAGGTGCCGCCAAACTCTCCGGAAGGACCGGAAGGGGATTAGATTTTGGATTTTTCGGAGCCTCTACTGGAGACAATTTTAATCCAGAAAATCTCTACAGCGTTGGTCGCGTACGACAACGTATTGGTACGCTCTCGAGTATTGGCAGTATTGCCACCCTCTACGACAATCATGTTGGCGGACGAAGTTATACGGGTGGAGCCGATTGGGATTTTCGGTTTTCGGATAATCAATACAGCCTATCCGGGCAATTTAGTGGAACGCATCATACGGAGGACGGTGAATCGGAGCAGGGATATGCCTTCACACTCGGGATGGATCGTCTCCGCAGTATATGGAATTTTTCTACGGACGTAGCCATCATCAGCAATGGCTACAACCCTAATGATATTGGAAGACTTCGGCAGGACAACTATGTAAATATTTCTGGAGGCATTATCCATCAAGTCAATGGAGGGGAATCTTTTGGGCCCTTCCGCCGCGCCTCTGCTTTTTTCTTTACCGGAGGAGGTTTTTCTTACGATAAGAGGTTGCATGACGGCGTGGGCACCTTTTTCTTTTCTGACTGGTTATTGAACAGCTATAGCGAGCTCGAAATAAATTTTCAGACGGATTATCTTCTCGGGGGATACAGTGAATTTGAAACTCGTGGATTAGACGCCAGGGCCCGTCCGAGAGAGTTTGAATTTGAAATTGGCTATATCACCGATACCCGCCGAAAATGGACTGTGCAACCCTCTATTGGAGGAATCATTTATGGGGATCGTGGACGTGCTTTTGAACCTGAGCTGGAACTTGAGTGGACTGCCACTCCCAAACTCAACCTGTCTCTGGAGGTTGAGCTTGGCCGCGAGATCAATACCACGGAATGGGCCGCGAACGAGGCTCTCTCCTTCCGCGGGAACACTTTACTGATCGGTGAAGAAAGTAATGATGACCCTTCTGAGGTGGAGACTTGGCGTGCTGTTCCTGTCAGTACCACACTCAGGAATCTCCTCTCTGCACGGACACCATGGGACGACCTTGGCAATCATTATGTACCTGTATTTGGACATCGCAATACTCGTTCCGCTGATATTACCTTGCGGACTGGCATTACTTTGTCCCCCACATTAGCCCTTCAATTTTACGGGCAATTATTTGCCGCTCGCGGCCAATACACCAATTTTGAACTACTTCAGGATCGGGACACCTTGGTCCCGGTTTCTTCCTGGCCCAAGCAATACGACTTTGCTTTTAGCAGATTCCAGACCAATACTGTATTACGGTGGGAATACCGCCCAGGCTCTGTGCTTTATCTGGTTTGGTCACAAGTCCGATCTACGAGTGATGACGCCGATCTATTTGATGTGGGAGGTAGATCTCCTTTTGATCAATCTACTCCAGATCAGTTAGCCGACACGTTCGATCTCCCTCCCGTGAATGTAATACTTCTCAAGTTCAGCTATAAGTTTCTGAACTGACGGTTTCGTCCGTTATGGGAATATCAACAAAATCTGTTCATCCCGGCTCGCGTAAAGATATTGCCTAACCTCCTCTCGAGGCTACTGTAAAACCAACGGCAAACCTGTGCATATCATAAGAGCATCCTACATAAAACGATCCTGCGTTTATCGGAAGATCATAGATGCTACACGGAATTGCAATACCATTAGTCAAAGCATGAAAGCCATGATCATTGACTCATTTGGATACTGGGATCAACGACTTAGGTGAAAAATCGTACATTAGCCCAGAATTTGGTGACCTGATCTCAAATTTGGGAACCTTGCGCTAAAGAGAATACTAGGCATACAGAACCATTCCTTGGGAAACGCTATTCTCAAAACCGTATGATGAACGACGATATAGAGATCCAATCAGATAGTACCACCATTCTGGATAGAGCGCGTGCGGCCATGCTTCTTCAAACAAGCGGATATGCCAATGTGCTACGAGTTCTTACTCACTCCGAGATAAGTCGTAGCCCTGTCCTGTACCACGCATGGTCGGCGTTATATCTAGCGGAGAATCAAGAAAAACGGCGAATTGATCCCATGCCGTTAGCTCTGACACGGTGAACATCAAAGTTCATGAAACAAATTACCTTGAAAAACTACCGAGGTTTTCATGAAAAACAGGTTGCTCCTCTCGCACCGTTAACCCTACTTGTAGGTGATCACAGTACCGGCAAAACATCGCTCTTAGCCATGATTCGAATACTATGGGATTCTGTGTATGACCACGGCAACCTGAACTTTAACGAACCATCATTTGATTTGGGAAGTTTTGACGGAATCACCTATCGTCAAAGCAAGGGGAGTCGTCCGATATCTGCATTTGAAGTGGGATTTCGTTCCAACCAAGACTTTGAAGCGAATTTTATATTTGAAGACGATCGAACCATTCCCAGAATAACAAAGATGCGTTTGGTTGACGGAAATATCTGGACTGAAAATTATTATGTCAACGGAGATCTCAGGATGAACGTTGGTACCGCCAGAGGTGTCTGGACTGTGTCAAAAAATAATGGCACACTAGGCTGGAATACTCCGATCAGTCCACCAAAAATTTTGCTTCCGTTTACGATTCTTGGTGCATTTCATCAACATCCTCCAAACTATCCAGAAAAATTTATCCCAGTAAATGGCTCTCCTCCTTTCTCGGAAGCGGATGCAGATTCAATTCTAAGTGCTCGCTTTACAGCTGCTGATTTTTCTGAAGAACGACCCTTCGTAAGTGCACCGGTTCGGTCCAAGCCTCAAAGAACCTATGATCCGAGGAGCTGGATGCCTGACCCAGAAGGCGATCATGCTCCAATGCTTATGGCTAGTTTAGCCAGTTTTGACAAAGGGAAATGGGAATCACTTAAGTATGAGCTTGAAAGTTTTGGGATCTCTGCTGGAATTTTTGATGAAATTGATATAAAACGTCTTGGACGATCGGGAAGCAATCCATTCCAGATTCAGATCAGAAAAACTGGGATAAAGAGAGGAAGAATCAAACATAACTTAATTGATGTGGGATATGGAATCAGTCAAGTTTTGCCTATCTTGATTGAACTTCTATTACAAGAGAATTCCAGAATAGCATTGATACAACAACCGGAAATACATCTTCATCCAAATGTGCAGGCCGCCTTGGGAAGCCTTTTATGTAAGACTGCCTGTCGGGGTCGACAATTAATCATTGAGACTCATAGCCAATTTATAATGGATCGGATTCGTATGGATGTTCGGGATAGCAAGACCGACTTAAAACCCGAAGATGTCTCTATTCTATTCTTTGAGCAAACGGATACGAGTGTTCAGATCCATTCCATTCAGATTGATGAGTTAGGAAATGTTCTCAACGCTCCTAACAGTTATGGGACATTCTTCATGGAAGAAATCAATCGGTCTTTATGGTTCTGAAGTATGTGCGCAATTCTTGATGTAAACGTTGCACATGAAGTCTTTGAAGATGGAAGTCATGAGGCAGGGAAACAGATATGACATTTTGGAATCACTTGTAAAACATCTACCTGAATATTTGTGAAATGATGACGGCAGAGCGGATTGATCTATGAATATCTTCGACACACATAAGAAGATCGTTCATGACTATTCGGAATACATTAAAAGTTTTATAAATATTTCCGACCCAAAGATCCATCGGGAGGTTGAGGATTCTCTCTCTAGGGGTGAGCTCTGTCCACAACCTCTCCTGCAGTTTAATCCTGCCTACAAAAAGGAGGGGAGCATCGAAAAAGTGATCGAATCTGACTTGTTGCATCGTGACCTTCAACACATCTTTAAAGACTACTTGCTGTATTGCCATCAATATGAGGCACTTAAATTGGGTACGAATGACACGGACTTTGTCGTCACTTCGGGGACAGGTTCGGGTAAATCATTGACCTACATCGGTACGATCTTCAATCACCTACTTGCTCATCCAAAGACCGAGGGAATCGCTGCCGTAATCGTCTATCCGATGAATGCGCTGATCAACTCACAGGAGAATGAATTCAATCTCTACAGAGACAATTTTGAAACGCATACAGGGCGTGATTTTCCCATCACATTTGGCCAATACACCGGGCAAGTCAAGGAAGAAGATCGGCAGCCAATGCGTGAGAATCCTCCGCAAATTCTCCTCACCAACTACATGATGCTTGAGCTCCTGCTCACCCGATCGCAGGAGCGTCCCATTCGCGATGCGATCTTCAAGAATCTCCACTACCTCGTATTTGATGAGCTTCATACCTACCGTGGAAGGAAGGGCGCCGATATCTCTATACTCATCCGGCGCATCCAAGCTCAATGCAAACAATCAATTTGCTGTATTGGTACCTCTGCGACCATGGTTTCGGGAGATATTGCGGAGTCACAACGGGGTGAAGTAGCTCGCGTTGCGAGCACGATATTTGGTCGAACATTCCAGCGTGATCAGATCATCAACGAGACGCTGAAACCTTCTCTCGCTGCCCCCCCCCATTTTTTAAATGAGGAACTCCATGCGGCCATCAAGTCACGCATTGATATTGAGGCCGATGAGAGTGCTCTGCGCAAGCATCCGGTAGCGATCTGGTTGGAAAACAACATCGCCCTCGAAGAGCATGAAGGGCGATTTGTTCGGCGAATGCCGATGGGCTACAATGATGTCGTCGAGTCCCTGGCTAAGGAGTCGGGAGCATCGGAAAGCGAATGCCAATCGGTTCTTGAAAAAATCCTTGAATGGATCAGTGCTGTTAATCAGCGAATTCAGGAGAAGGGCTTCCGATATACCCTCCTGCCCTTCAAGCTCCATCAGTTCATTTCTCAGACCGGATCCGTCTATACCACCCTTGATCAAGATGAGCAACGATTCATCACACTTGAACCAGGAATCTACAAACACGATGATCGTACTAAGCCCATTTTCCCGAATGTTTTTAGTCGAGTAACTGGCCATCCATTCATCTGTGTGTCCCTACTTGATGGCCAACTTGTACCCCGTGAGTTTCGTCAGACGGGGGCAGAAGATGAAGCGGTCACGGATGGTTATTTGATTATCGGTGACCATATCTGGGATCCCAATCAAGATCTCAATTACCTTCCAAGCGCCTGGGTGCAAACTCGAGCAAGTGGCAAAAAAGTACCTCACTCAAACAAGAAGGACAAGTTTCCCCGAAAACTGTACTTCAATGAAACGGGAGTCTGTTCCGAAACGGAACCGATGAAATATTCGGGCTGGTTCATGCAGGCTCCTCTTCTATTTGATCCTACTGGAGGCGTTTTCTATGATCCCAGGACGAATGAAGGTACGAAACTTACTCGCCTTGGCAGTGAAGGCCGGAGTACCTCTACAACCATCCTGACCTTTTTGATCTTGAACCATCTGCGGGAAGGTGGTCATTCTTTGCAAGACCAAAAGCTATTAAGTTTCACGGATAACCGGCAGGATGCCGCACTGCAGTCTGGTCATTTTAATGACTTTATCAAGGTTATCCGCTTTCGAGCAGGGATTTGGAAAGCACTCAAGAATGCACCGGACGGAATCCTCAATTATGCAACACTTGGGGATGCGATTTTCAGAGCCTTGGCACTTCCTTTTCGCGATTATGGGAATCGGGATACAGAACCGGAACTAGCCCAAATCAAGAAAAACTATGATGATGCACTCCGAAACTACCTGCTCTTTCGTGCCCTTGAAGATCTGCGTCGTAGTTGGCGTATCGTCCTTCCCAATTTAGAGCAGTGTGCTCTACTACACATTGAGTACTTGGATCTCAATGAAATCGCTGCCGAGGACGGGTTCTGGGCCGATGTTGAGATCGTAAATAGCCTTGATCCTCCCGAACGTCGTGAATTTCTAACCACCGTCCTTGACCATTTCCGCCTCGAATTCGCGATCCACAGTGAAAACTATCTGACTCCGAACTCTCTCCGAACATTCGGAAACAATTTCCGCGAACAATTAAAAGCACCGTGGACTCTTGATAAGGAAGAAGAATTGCCAAGACCGTCTGTAATTCGCCTCGATCCTCTCCATAGAAGCGAACGTCTTTCAAATAAGAGCATGGGCCCGGCAAGCTCGCTTGGGAAATATATCAAGCAGATTGCGAACCAGGTAAACCTGGACCATGACCTTCTTCATGGAGACCACTATCGTGACTTCATGTTACGGCTAATGGGCAAGTTGAAAGAAGCCGACTACCTCTTTGAGGAAACCGCAGAGAATGTAAGAAAGGAACCCGTTCCTGTTTTTCGGCTCCGCATCGAAAAGATCTTATGGAAGTTGGGAGATGGAAAGACCGTGAGAGCGGATCTAATCAAACGGCGTTCCTACAAGGAACAACAGCCGGTTCCCAACAATTTTTTCAAGACTGTCTATTCACGAGACTTCACGGAAAGTAAGCGATTGATCGCAGAAGATCATACCGGACAACTAGGAGTCGACGTACGACAAGAGCATGAGAAAAACTTCCGAGCAGACTGGTATGTCGACGAATCCAAGAAGATTCTCGACGAAGAGAAGATCCGTAGCAAGTCTATCAGCGCATTATTCTGTTCCCCGACCATGGAACTTGGGGTGGACATCGGTGGGTTGAGCGTGGTACACATGCGAAACGCTCCACCCAATGCAACGAACTATGTACAGCGCTCGGGGCGGGCAGGTCGGAGTGGTCAAGGAGCTCTCGTCTTCACCTATTGTTCGAGTTTCTCCGCGCACGACCGTCACTACTTTAAAAATCAGGCTGAACTGGTTGCCGGGGTGGTCCAGGCACCGAGGATTGACTTATGCAACCGTGAACTTCTGTTGACACATCTTCATGCTCTCGCCATTAGCTCCATCGGCTTACCCGGCTTGGACACAGGGCATGGGCAACGCTCCTCTCTAACGTGCCTAATCTCCGACGAAGACCCCGAGATGCCTCTATCCCCAAGTGTCGTCCAGGGACTAAAGATCGGACCTGAGACCTTCAACTCTCTCAAGTCAACTTTTCGGCGCGTGATCGCAGACTTCGCCGAGAAATTGAAAAACTCGTCACATGCTTGGTACACCGACGATTGGGTGGATCAAAACCTGACGAATATTGCTTCCCACCTTCACCATGACATGGAGCGCTGGAGAAAGCTCTATCAGTCTACCCGCTCCCTACTCACACGTGCTACACAGCAAATTGAATCGGGGCTACTCATTGGTGGAAGCGAGGAATACAAGAAATACAAACGATTACAGGATCAAGCGACCCGACAACTCAATCTTCTACGTAACGATCAGAGATCTTCCACGGAGCTCAGCGAGTTCTATCCCTATCGCTATTTGGCCTCCGAAGGTTTTTTGCCCGGCTATAATTTCACACGCCTACCCCTTCGGACCTTCGTACCAACCGGCAGCACCTCGGGCGAATATATATCTCGCGCTCGTGCTATTGCCCTGCGTGAATTCGGCCCGCGCAATCTCATCTATTACAGTGGATCGAAATACCGCATCTCACAACTCATCACCCAAGATGTCGAATCGTCATTGAGAGAAGCAAAGATCAGTAAGCGTGCAGGCTACTTCCTTATGGATGATCAAAAGGATCTAGAGATCTGTCCTTTCTCTGGGCTCAATCTGAGCGATTCCGCCAATACCGAGCACCTACATGACCTCCTTGAAATGTCAGAATCTCGAGGCGAAGAAATCGCTCGCATTACCTGCGAGGAAGAGGAACGACTCTCGCGTGGATACAATATCGAGTTTTTCTTTCATGTTGATGGTGGGAATTTTGAGCATATACGCTCCGCCAGGGCTCGATCACAAGGAAGTCATCTCCTTGATCTGCGCTTCATCCCAGCGGCGCGCCTTATCAGCCTGAATAAGGGCTGGCGATCTCAGAAAACCGAAGGGTTTACTCTAGGGATGACTTCAGGGGACTGGCGTAATTCAATGCCGAAACCGGAACCCCAACCCAAGGAAGAATACCGCCTTGTTAAACTTTGGACCTCGAATTTGGCTGATGCGCTCTATATCGAACCCATTGAAGTATTGGGTCTGGATTCCGATGGCGTTGTCACTTTGCAATATGCCCTCAAAAGAGCCATTGAGTCTGTGTTCCAGGTAGAACCAAGCGAAATCGGTGTAAGCGAAATAGGTGCCCCTGAGCGTCCCAACATCCTCCTTTATGAGGCTGCAGAGGGGAGTCTTGGAATCCTCTCCCAGTTTGTAGATGACGTAAATATCTTCCGAACGGTTATTGAAGAAGCGGAGAGGGTCTGCAGGTTTGAAGACGAACAATACAGGGCGCCGGCATCCTATGATGATCTTCTGAGCTATTACAACCAACGTGACCATCAGCGGATCAACCGTTTCCTGATCCGTGATGCTCTAGACAAGCTCCAATTGGCCGACATCGAAATTCAAACAAGCAGGATTGCGAAAAACTATGAAGAACAATATCGGCATTTGCTCCGCCAACTTGACCCCAGTTCTTCAACCGAGCGCACATTTATCGATCATCTATACCAGAATGGGTTGAGATTGCCCGATGCCGCCCAGAAGTATGTTCCAGACATCTACTGCCAGCCTGACTTCTACTATGAGCCTCGAATCTGGGTGTTTTGTGACGGGTCCCCCCATGATAAACAGGAGGTGCGAGATCGTGACGAAAAGCAGCGTCAGCTGATCATTGCGAGAGGCGATGAAGTCTGGTCTTGGCACTACCGCGAAGATCTCGCCACCAAAATTGCCCGGCGCCCAGACATTTTCAAGAAAGTGAAATGAGTACGTCACTACAGCCCGGCAAGCTCGTTTCCCTCCGTGGCCGTGATTGGGTCGTGTTGCCATCCAACAGTGCCGATCTTCTCATCATCAGGCCTCTAGGTGGCTCCGATGAAGAAACCACCGGAATTTATCTGCCTCTCGCGATCCCCGAGGATGTTCCTCGAGATGCTCATTTTCCCCCTCCTAGCGCAGAGGACCTAGGAGATATCTCAACGGCACGCTTTCTTTACGATGCGGCCCGATTAGCTTTCCGCAATGGGGCCGGACCATTCCGTGCGTTTGCCAAACTCTCATTCCGTCCTCGTGCCTACCAGATCGTCCCATTGGTCATGGCGCTACGCCAAGAAATCGTCCGCCTGCTGATTGCCGACGATGTCGGTGTGGGCAAAACTGTAGAAGCTCTACTCATCATTCGGGAGATGATTGAGCGGGCTCAAATAAAGCGTTTCGCTGTGATCTGTCTCCCACACCTCTGCGACCAATGGAAGCAGGAGTTTCATGCCAAACTTGGAATTGAAGCCGTCATTATTCGATCCAACACCCAAGCGAGACTGGATCGGATGATCCAAGGAGATACGAGTGTCTTCGACTATTATCCTTACCAAATCATCAGTATCGACTATATCAAGGCAGACAGCCGCAGGGCTGTATTCATTGAACAGTGCCCAGAGTTGATCATCGTCGACGAAGCACATACCTGTACCCTCCCTGCCGGTGCCTACAAATCCCAACAACAACGCTACCACTTGCTTCGCGACCTCGCGGATAAACCGGAACAGCATCTAATCATGCTCACGGCAACCCCTCACAGCGGCAAGCAAGAAGAGTTTCATTCACTGCTGGGCTTGCTTAGCACCGAATTTGAAACGCTGGACATTCCGACCGCCAGTCAATCTGAGCGACGCTCTTTGGCTAGACATTTCGTTCAGCGCAAGCGAGCCGACGTTGAGAAGTGGATGGGGGAAGATACTCCCTTTCCAGACCGAGACGCTATTGAATGGAATTACGACCTATCGACTGCCTATCTCGAACTCTTCAATGACGTGATGAGGTTTGCCCGTAAACTTGTCACACCCGGGAAAGCCGGAGAGAAACCGAAACGAGTGCATTACTGGACTGCACTTGGGCTACTTCGAGGGATCATGTCCAGCCCACATGCGGGAGTAAAGATGCTTACTACTCGACGCGACAAACTAGAAGGAATCAAAGCCAGCACCTCAATCATTGATGATGAATCCGCGACCTCCAACCCGGTGGGAGACTCTCAACCAGGTGCACAAACTGACGCACTACCCACCCAGGTTATGGAAAGAGAGGACTGGACGAGTTATCAACAGGAGCAGTTGCGCAAATTTGCGAATCAACTCAAAACCTTCGCAGGAACCGACCACGACCAAAAGATTTACGCGGCCTCCATCGTCCTTGAAGATTATATCTCTAACGGCTTTAACCCTGTGGTCTTCTGCCGATTCATTGAAACTGCGAACTATTTGGGGGAATACCTTGCTCCGTTACTGAAGACAAAGTTTCCACAATTGGATCTGCAAGTCGTCACCAGTGAGGACCCGGACGACTTGCGGAAGCAGCGTATTGAGGAGATGGACCGTGATCACCCGTGCATCCTGATCGCCACGGACTGTTTGAGCCAAGGAATCAATCTCCAGGATCTTTTCTCTGCTGTCCTTCACTACGACTTGCCATGGAATCCGAATGATCTTGAACAGCGTGAGGGACGGGTTGACCGTTTTGGCCAACAGGCACCTGAGGTGAAAGTGTGTCTCCTCTACGGCAGTGATAACCCTATCGATGCGATTGTGCTTGATGTATTACTTCGGAAGGTACGTGAGATCAAGCGCTCGACCGGAATTAACGTACCCTTTCCTGAAGATTCTCAAAGCGTTATTGATACAATCACCCAAGCTCTGCTTGTAAATCCCGACCGCAAAATCCAGACACGCCATACATCAGAGCAGGGCACATTGTTTGACCTCAGCGAATTTGAAGAAGCTACCCAAACTCAGAAAAACATTACTCGAAAGCTTGATGAGGCAGTGAACCGTGAGAAAATTTCTCGTAGTATTTTCGCGCAAAACGCCATCAAAGCGCAAGAGATTGAGCAAGACCTCCAAGCCGCTGACGAGGCCATTGGTGATCCCGACGCAGTAAAAAATTTCGTTACCGGGGTGCTCAAGAATCTCTTTGGAGTACAGATCATTACTCAGAAAGATGGGATTGTCATCGTAGCTGACAACCTGCCTAAGCGGCTCAGAGAACTCCTCCCCGAAGGTCAACTTATCAATCTCAGTTTCACGTCACCTACACCAGACCGGTATCACTATGTCGGACGAAACCACAGCTTTGTTGAGCATCTCTGTCACCTTGTTATGGCAAATACTGTGGATCGTGCGGGGAAACGTGCCGCCCGCGCCGCCGTCATTCGCACCCAACACGTCCAAATCAAACATACGTTACTACTCTTTCGTTGTCGCAACGTTATCGAACAGAAAAAAGGAGAGCACCGGATTGTCGCCGAGGAAATGCTCCTTTGGGGTTGGAAGGGAGCTCCAGGAAACCGTGAACAGCTTGATCATTCACAGGCGCGCACTTTGCTACTCACGGCTCGTGCCAGT
Organism: Rhodothermales bacterium; assembly: GCA_965215475.1. GTDB lineage: Bacteria > Bacteroidota > Rhodothermia > Rhodothermales > Bin80 > Bin80. The sequence goes on along the minus strand of OZ244061.1, from coordinate 3,177,974 downwards.
AGCAATCTCAGCCCAGAAGCTCGCGCAAGTTTCCTTGAGAACGAACTAAAATATCTTGATCTTCTGGGAGATGACTTCGAGAAATTGGCCGAGGATCGCTCCAAACGGCTTGTAGCCTCCCATCAACGCTTTAGTGCGCTGATGGGTAAGTCCGAGTTTCAGATTGTCTATCCCATCCTACCTATGGATCTGATGGGACTATACATCCTGCTACCGGAGGGATCGGCATGAACTACCCAAGTATTAACATCGAGGGGGCTATTCTCTCTCCGGACATTTTCGAACAGATTGAGACTTTACCGGGTCAAAAACCATCTGATTTTGGCTTTGATTCCAGCACGAAGGTTAAGGACGAGATTGCCCGCTCTTGGGCTGATGCACAAGATTATTGGCGCATCTTTCAGCGCAAACTGGAGACCGTAAAGGAAGGGACCAACGCTACTACGGAGACCCGCAACTTGTGGATTGTGCCACTGATGGGACTACTTCGTTATAACGTTGAATATCAGGCCCAAGGTACTCGGATCGATGGACAAAACTACGCGATCAGTCACCTTGCCACGAATCGGGCGAATACTCCGGTACAAATTATCGGATCCCAAGACCCGGCTGGTCTTGACAGGAAACCCGCTAACGCGACCCGCCGCATGTCTGCACATGCGCTAGTACAAGAGTTCCTTAATCTCCATGATCAACTTTACGGCCTGGTAACCAATGGTCAAGTGTTGCGACTGCTTCGCGACAGTTCACGGCTGGTCAAGCAAAGCTATCTGGAGTTTGATCTTGTCCGCATCTTCACCGATGGGCTCTTTGCCGACTTTGCCATTCTTTACCGGTTGCTTCATGCTACGCGCCTGCCGTTGACGAATGACATGGCTGCAGAGAGCCTGATTGAACTCTATCACCAGGATTCCCTGGACCAAGGTGCCCGGATTCGGGAGGGATTAAGTAATGCCGTCGAAAAGGCTATTCTCGACTTCGGCAATGGTTTTCTCAAGCACCCCGATAACGAAGAACTCCGCACCTCGATTATAAACCACGAACTCCAGGCCGATGATTACTATCAGCAGCTCTTGCGGCTTATCTACCGTATGCTCTTCTTGATGGTGATCGAGGAACGAAATCTGGTATTTCCAGACTCTGCAACAAGGTTTCAGCGTGAAACCCATCAAAAATATTACAGCGTCACCCGTCTCCGGCGCCTATCCGAGAAACGATATCTTGATGAAGGGCGTCACCACAATCTATGGCTTGCACTGAAGGCATGTTTTCGCCTCTTTGAAACGGGCGGCCTTGGCGAACAACTAAGTATCACACCTTTAGCGGGGGATCTGTTCTCATCGGATGCCTTGCATTCATTTGCCGACTGTACTCTTAATAATGATGTCCTACTTGACTGTTTCCGTTCTTTGGGTCTTTACCGGCATCCCGATACGGGCAATTTTATCCGCGTCAACTATGGTGCCCTCAACGTTGAGGAATTTGGTTCGGTTTACGAGGGTCTACTTGAGTACGAGCCAGAATTCGTTGATCTGGGGAATGAACTGAAATTTCAATTCCGCCAAGGCGGTGAACGCGCTGCCACCGGTTCTCATTATACTCCCGACGACCTTGTCCAGCCACTGATCCGCCATTCCCTTGACCACCTGATTGATGGATGCCTTGAGGCAGACGATCCTGAGACAGCACTCCTTGCTCTGAGGGTAGCCGATATTGCCTGTGGCTCGGGACACATTCTTCTCGCGGCCGCCCGCCGGATCGCCAATACGTTAGCTGTGGTGCGTACCGGTGAAGAGCAACCATCGCCCGCGCCCTACCGAACCGCTCTGCGTGACACGATCCAAAACTGCATTTATGGCGTTGACTTGAATCCTCTCGCAGTAGAGCTATGCAAGGTGGCTCTATGGCTTGAGGCACATATTCCAGGCCAGCCCCTCAACTTCCTGGATCATCATGTCAAGTGTGGCAACGCCATCGTCGGTTTTGCACGTCATGAAGAACTCGCTCAGGGCATACCAATGGAAGCATTCAAGTCCCTGTCTGGCGATGACAAGACTTTCGCCAGTATCTATCGAAATAAAAACAAGGATGAGCGGAAACGCCAAGGGCAACTATCGATCGACTCCTCTCCTGAGCTCTCCGACCGCCTTGGCACAGTCCGAAATGAATCAACACAGATTTCGAGCCTTCCAGAGCATACTTCAGCCCAGGTGGATCAGAAGAAAGAACGTTTTGCTGCTTTAGACCAAGGACAGAACATGAACTTTTTACGAGCTGTTGCAGGTATTCCCATTGCACAGTTCTATACTCAAAAAATCCCTCGCAACGAGAGGAAAATCATTACGGATAGCGAGTTTCGTAGTTATTCGCGGAGCAAGTTAATACCAGAGGGAGAAGGAGCTGAACATGCGAGATTCATCGCTGAAAATAAACGTTTCTTTCACTGGTTTGTGGAATTTCCCGAAATAATAAAGCGTGGCGGGTTCGACTGCATTCTCGGGAATCCACCTTACTTGGGTGGGCAGGCGCTTAGTGGAACCTATGGTTATGCCTTTTGTGGGTATGTTAAATGGCAATACGCGCCCGCTGGGCTTAGTGACTTGGTGGTATATTTTCTCCGGCGTATTTATGAGTTACTCCGGGATGATGGCTTTTTGGCTATCATCACTACCAATTCAATCATCGACGGCAAAATTCGTAGGGATGGATTAGAGCAAATCGTCTCCGTTGGAGGAGAGATCAACATGGCCACCCGTGGAATGAAATGGTCTGGGGTTGCCAATCTCGTAGTCTCTCTTCTTGCTGTTCATAAGGGAAAATGGGAGGGCCTAAAACTCCTCGACAATCAACCGGTCGAACAGATCAATCCATTTTTTGAAGAAGGAGTAGTCCAAAAAAAGCCACACAAGGTCGTAGAGAATCTCCGGAAAATGTATCAAGGTTCAACTTTTCGTGGAAATGGATTTCTACTTACACATGGAAAAGCAGATGAGTTGATCCGGCAAAATTCTGCATGCAAAGATGTGATTAGACAGATTATCAACGGCCAAGAATTAAACAATGAACCGAGTCAAGCACCGGGAAGAAGCACGATTGATTTTTTCAACATGACCGAAGAACAAGCCAGAAAATACTCCGAACCTTTTTCAATTGTCTCATCACTCGTAAAACCCGTTCGGTTGGCACTACATGACAAGACATCCATCAACCAAGATAACCGGAATCGGTGGTGGCAATATGCATCCATTAGAAAGAACCTCTATAGTAATATCAGGGGGCTTCCTAGGTGCTTTGTCGCCTCTCGTACTACAAAGTACCTGAACTTTTCGGCGATGCCGACAAATTATGTCTTCAGCGATGCACTCTATATTTTTACCACCGATCGCTGGGATCTTTTCAGCGTCGTGCAATCTACTCTTCATGAGATATGGGCTCGCAAATATAGTGGCTCATTAAAGCAAGATCTACGTTATACTCCTACCAACTGCTTTAACACCTTCACTCTCCCTATAGGGCTATGGCAAACGCCTGACACAGGCCTCGCAGAGATCGGCGAGTCCTATCATACGTATCGTAAAAATCTCATGTCGTCCCTTTGGCTAGGGCTGACAAAAATATATAACCTGTTCCATACCCGTGACCTATCTCCCGAAATGATTGCGGAGGAGTCCAAGAAAGATATGGATACCGCAACTTCAGGTCTCGAGGCGGTTATTGAACTGCGCCGCCTGCATGTTGCACTTGATCTTGCGGTTCGCGATGCGTACGGCTGGCAGGACCTTGACCTTCAACACGATTTTTATGAAGTCGAGACACTCCCCGAAAACGACCGGATCCGATACACGATCAGCCCTGAAGCCCGCGTTGAACTACTAAAGCGGCTACTCGCTGAGAATCACGCCCGCACCGAAGCTGAGTCCAAGAACTCCAAACACATCCGTTCAAACGATAGTGCATCAACCGTCGATACAATTGGAGGAGAGATCTTCCAACATTGAATCAGTTGAGAATTAGCCCCAAAGGCAACTCCAATATCAGAATTAACCGGATCATGACCTATTCCAGTCATATTGATTCGTAAGCATCCGAAAAATAATGATGTACATGAACACCTCGACAACCAATTTGTACATTCCTTGTACTATAACAAAAACAACCCAATACTGATCATGTCTTTGATAAACCCTGAATTCATGGACCCAAATTGTGAACTCGCCAAAAAGGTTGCGGCCGCACTTGAAAGAATGGCCGAAGCTGGGCGCAATATGACCCCAGAGGATCATCGAGCACAAGCAAAATCATACGCACTTGCAGATGTAAAGACCGAAGAAGATAGAGAGTGGTTATCCGCTTGGTATGACCGTCGTTATGGCGTTACCCATGATCATTCATGAATTAGTTGACGGATCTGAAACCCATCCTGTCTATCAGAAACTGGATGTAACCAACCGAGAACGGCAGCTTGACTTTCTTAAAAACTTGGTGGAAGCAGCAATTCAATCAGCAACCCCTTTTTTGTCGCAAACCGTCATCAAAGCCCTCAACTTTCGTGCAATTAGCTGTTTACACGCATATGCAGGACAGTACAGACCCTGTGACGTGACCATAGGCGATTATGAACCACCAATGTATTTCAGGATTCCCTCGCTCATGGATGACATGGTTAATCGAGTCAATCGCTGGTGGACAGAGTTTACTCCGGTCTCATTGGCCGCTTATGTTCTTTGGAGGATCAACTGGATCCATCCATTTATAAATGGAAATGGCAGGACAGCTAGGGCAGCATCTTACTTTGTGATATGTGCCCATGCCGGATATTGGATGGATGGGATACCAATTTTTCCGGAACGCTTAAAAGGACATCCAGAATATTACGAGGCTCTCAAAACGGCTGATGCAGGCCAGGGCCTTGCAAGATTAGAAGCTTTAATTGCAGAACTCTTACTTGATCAGGATGCATTTCAGCCTCCACAGTAGTAATCCAGTGGCATGAATTACATGCAGGAATCGCTTGATGCACCCTCGTATGATGGCATGTTCATACGCTTGGCGTGGCATTGGGCTAGGAGAGTCTATAGCAAAATAGGTAGTGATCATCTACCCGTTCCCGATTCAGTCTTCCACAAAAAAATATATCCTCACATCGTTTTCAGAATTCCACCTGATAATGATATGTCGTGAAAACGCCCTTCTGTTCTGAGAAACTCTCATGGCCTCATTCCTGGCATATTTGCCCCGCGCCAGCCCCAGTAGAATCACCATCTATCCCTGTTGTCCTACTGATAAGCACGCAACCGAGAAACGATGATGTACATGAACACCTCGACAACTAATTTGTACGTTCCTTGTACTATAACAAAAACAACCCAATATTGATTATGTCTTTGATAAACCCTGAATTCATGGATCCAAATTGTGAACTCGCCAAAAAGGTTGCGGCCGCACTTGAAAGAATGGCCGAAGGTGGGCGCAACATGACCCCAGAGGAACGTCGAGCACAACGAAAATCATATTTCCTCGGAGCTGCAAAAACCGAAGAAGACAGGAAGAGATTGTCTACTTTGTGGGATCAACGTTATGGTGTTACTCCATGATCATTCATGAGTTAGTGGGTGGATCTGAAGCCGATCCAGTTTATCAGGGATTGGATGGGGGGAACCGACAACGGCAGCTTGATTTTCTTGAGGACTTGGTGGAGGCGGCAATTCAATCGGGAACCCCTTTTTTGTCGCAACCGTCATCAAAGCCCTCAACTTTCATGCAATTAGCTGTTTACACGCATATGCAGGACAATACAGACCCTGTGACGTGACCGTAGGGGATTATGAGCCACCAATGCATTTCAGGATTCCCTCGCTCATGGATGATATGGTTAATCGAGTCAATCGCTGGTGGACAGAGTTTACTCCGGTCTCATTGGCCGCTTATGTTCTTTGGAGGATCAACTGGATCCATCCATTTATAAATGGAAATGGCAGGACAGCTAGGGCAGCATCTTACTTTGTGATATGTGCCCATGCCGGATATTGGATGGATGGGATACCAATTTTTCCAGAACGCTTAAAAGGACATCCAGAATATTACGAGGCTCTCAAAACGGCTGATGCAGGCCAGGGCCTTTCAAGATTAGAAGCTTTAATTGCAGAACTCTTACTTGATCAGGATGCATTTCAGCCTCCACAGTAGTAATCCAGTGGCTGAATTACATGCAGGAATCGCTTGATGCACCCTCCATTAGATAGCACTTTCATATGCTTAGATGCCATACCGTAGATGGAATAGAAATCCGCGAAAGATGGTTATTGTTGTGTAACCGTTCTTGATTCAATCTCTTATGAAAAGGTTGTATCCCCTCGTTGTTTTTAGAATTCTATCCAACAGCAATGTGTCGTAAAAAAGAATTTCTCCATTCTCAGAAACTCCCATGCGGACCATTTCTGGGAGGATGAATTAAGTTGATCTACTGCGTTTTCTGTGAAATGATTAAATTCAGTTAAATCAACCATTCTCATTTTCATGGCAAATGCACCGATAGATATAAGCCCCGTTGTAGGTCAATTTCTGGGACTTGGACCTGAATAGACGGTTGAACACGGTCAACGAGAATCTTCTTCGTATTAACCTTTACCTTGTTCCTTCTGGGAGGAATTTGAGATCTGTCCAGAGACGGGAGAGTCAGGAACGCTGTATGATCCTCGCGAAGTGCGCACATGGCGTCATCGGAATCTTGCAGGATGCGGGTGTTTGGTTCATTGCCATGGGTTGCAACCTCATCGGAGACCAAAACGATCGCGGTTCCGTGGGCGAGTCCATTGAGTCCGGTCACCTATATCTTTGAGTGCATCGCAATGGAGTTATTAAAGCGGACCAAGAACCAGACGAAAACGACGAAGTTGGTCAAGTGTGATTTTCATTAATTACATCGGATCATGCATCGTAGGGTTACATGAGGAATGAACCTTGAACGATGTCCTGCATGGGATGAAAAGGCATGGAAGCGGGGGCATGTCAATGCAACGGTGATCTGTGATTCCACTGTCCTTGATGTTGGGCAAGGGCGTATCCAAAAAGGCACCATAGAGCGGTTCGAGATGGTTTTGAAGAGATCAAGGATAAAGTAGAGACGGGTTTTGTGGAAGGCCTGGCCTTCATCGAGGCGGTGGAAACGGTCTTCCCCAAAGCCGCTTTGATTCACGACAGGTTTCATTTACCTCAGTAAAGCTTTGAACAAGGTTCGTCGGCGCGAAGTGAACCTGCACCCTGACGAATGGAAAGGCAGTCGCTATGCACGGTTGAAGAACAAGGAACATCGCACCGAATCCCAAGAAGAGATCTTCAAGGCCATGCAAGAAGCCAATCTGGAAATCAGGGTTGCGTGGCGGCTACGTGAAGAGTTCAAGGCCCTCTTTCATTGTAGATCGGATGCGGAAGCCGAAAAGAATATAGACCTTTGGATTGACCGTGTAAAGAAAACAGGCAGGAAGGAAGTCATCAAGGTTGCCACGATGTTCAAATTGAAGGCATTTGTAACGCACTTTGTCATCCAATCCAATGCTGGCGGAGCGCATGAATGGAAAAATTCAAAGAAATCAAAACGATTGGAAGAGGGTATCGAAGATTTGGAAATTTCAGGGTTGCTATTCTTTTCTTCTGTGGAGGATTAAGCCTGTATCCACACAAATCGGGATAGAGCCAATGTGCCATTTCGGGATATTATTTGGTTAGGGCAATGCTCGATTGAGCTGGACAAGGAGTGTTGAAAAAACGCAACTTACCCGGTTGAATGGCACGGTTTTCAGGGCTGGACAGGTGAATATCACTGAATTTGCAAGATTTCTGAACCCCCTATTTGACCTTAACGTCCCCAGTCCGAGGCAGATAGATCCAGTGGGTCTGACCAGTACACGCTTTCCTGTGCGAGCAATTCGCGCATTTCATCCAGTTTCATGATATGCGAAGAATCCGAAGCCAAGTCGTTTGTTTCGTGCGGATCTGAGTTCAGATCAAAGAGTTGTTCCGTATGTACTCCGTTTACGAGGTACTGGATATGTTTCCATCCGTCGACTGTCCGAACTCCACGCTGTAAATCACGGTATGCATAAAATACTGAGTTACGGCCTGGGAGTTGTGGATTCTCAATGAATGGATTCAGGCTTTGGCCCTCAATCGTTTCCGGGGAAGGGAGGTTTAGAATCTCTGCGATGGTCGGGAAAATGTCAAAGATATAGACCAGTTGGTTGCGCTGCTCATTCGCAGGGATCCCGGGGCCAGCCATGATGAGCGGCACCCGCATACTATGCTCATACAAATTTTGCTTTCCCAGAAGTCCATGGCTTCCAACGGCTAGCCCATTATCTCCTGCTAAAACAACGAGCGTATTGTCCAATTGTCCATTTTTCTCCAGTGCAGAGATAATACGTCCAACCTGAGCATCCAACTCACTGATCATTCCGTAATAAAGGGCGAGTTCCTCCCGGATCATTGCTTCGGTTCGAGGGAGCTCACGAAGAAGTTCATCCCGAACATCAAGGTGACCATTGTCAAATGGATGCGTTGGCAAAAAATTAGGTGGCAGAGAAACGGAATCTGGGTGATACCAACCAGCATAGGGTTCAGGAGGAGTTCTCGGATCGTGAGGTGAGGTAAAGGATACATACGCAAAAAATGGCTGATCTACGGTACTGACTTCATTCAAAAAATCAATGGCAGCATTCGTGAAAAGAGTACTAGAATATCCTTGAACTTGCCGCCGGTCATGGTTCGGGTAGGTACCTGTAGGATCAAATTCATACAACTCTGGCGCTTCATGTCCTCCAACTTCAGGCAAATGCATTCCACCGATGAAGATATGGTCTGCTTTCTGAAATGCCCGAGAAAATGACGCGCGATCATTATGCCATTTCCCGGTACCGAAGGTAATATACCCTGCCTTTGCTGCAGCTTCAGGCATCATGGTATGTTCCGCCGGAATATTGTCGCCAATCCTGTCTAAGAGGAAGAGAGGTCTTCCGGTCATAAGCATTGCTCGGCTGGGTGCGCAGAGTGCGGCTTGCAGTCCACCCATGGTATGTGCATGGGTGAAGGCTGTCCCTCTCCTGACCAGAGTGTCTATGTTCGGTGTTCTGACTTCATTATTCCCCAGAGCACCGATGGTATTAAATCTTTGATCATCCGTATACAGGATCAGTATATTTATCGGATCCTGCTGAGATACACTACATCCGCTAATCACAAGAAAGATCAAAATCAGTCGACGCATGAATAGACAGGTTTATGAACAGATAAAGTAGTACAATATAACTTTTTTTTCGTTGATGTCGCAAATTGCCCCCGAATCATCTATTTGAAATTATGCGATCTGTACATATAGGATTGATTGATTGGCTCTTCGCCCATTTTTGCGAGAAATGATTTTTTGTATCTATACGAGGAAGGTATCTCCCGGATTAAGACAACTAAGGTAAACGGCAGCATTGGCAGAAGCTCCAGAATGAGGTTGCACATTGACCCAATCACATTGAAACAGTTTTTTGGCGCGAGTACGTGCTAAATCCTCTGCGACATCGGTAAATTCACATCCGGCATAGTAGCGTTTTCCGGGTAGTCCCTCGGCATATTTATTCGTGAATACAGAACCTTGGGCCTGCATAACACTTCTGGAAACAAAATTTTCCGAAGCAATCAACTCTAACCCATAATTCTGCCGATGGACTTCCCGCTCAATGGCAGCATAAATTTGCGGATCCTGTGATGAAAGATGACTCATGTGAGAGATGGAAATGATTCGTTAATTACTGCCCATCAAGGCATGCACTAAGATATTCGTCCCCATTTGAAGGGCGGATTTACGTATTTCGGGTGGAAGATCATGAACGGATTCAGGTTCCCAGCCATCCCCAAGATCACTCTCATAGCTATAGAACACACAAAGGCGCCCATGCTTATCAAACAGTCCCAATCCCTGAGGTGGTTTACCATCGTGTTCATGGATTTTGGGGAGGCCATTTGGGAATGAGTAGTGCGTATGATAGATTGGATGATCAAATGGGAGTTCGACAAATTCCTGTTGGGGAAATACTTTATTCATTTCACGACGAATGGCTTTGTCCAAACCGTAGTTGTCATCAATATGGAGAAAACCTCCCTGTTCAAGGAATTGACGCAATCGGATCGCCTCCCGCTGTGTGAACACGACGTTTCCATGTCCTGTCAGGTACAAGTAGGGGAAGGTAAACAAGCGAGTATTGGAGAGCTCTACAACCTCGGGTGTCGGTGCAACATTCACGAGAGTCTCCGCTCGGGTATAGGAAAGAAGTTCCGGCAATGACTGCTCATCGCTGTACCAATCTCCCCCACCTCCATATTTGACACGTGCGATGGAGAACGCATAGTCCTGTGCTTTGCATGGAATGGCAAGGAAAATACAGAAACAAAGTAATCGGGTCACGGAGATAGGAGAGGCAAGTTGCTCAGCGGTTGTACGATCACAAAGCGAACTTGATTAAGAAGAGATCTCCAAAATAATCGCCGATGCGATCAACAACAGCAAGCTCATATCATCAAAGTTGAACTGCTTGCGTGGCGATGTTATCACGAACGAACGAGAGGCAAGAAATTCTAAAGCCTCTGAAAAAACTCGCTCTCCGCCTAATCTCCCGAGACAATCTTATACGTCTAAAATCAACGAATACTCTTTGAAGAGTAGATGTGAAGAGTCTTGATAGAGGTATACGAATGAAAAATGGACATTTCTTAGGAGACATTCAAAAATAACTTTCCTATTTCACCTTGGGTATTTTGATTGAAGTGTCCCAGTTCGTTTGGGATGGGTGCCCTGGTTCATCGGAATAAGCAAGAATACGACCCAAATAGTTTAACCATGCCACTAATTGAAGGCATCAATAGGTTATCAATCCACCATTCACCGATACTGTTTCCCTCATGGCAAACTTGATTCCTCTGTTGGATTTCTTTCTTGGCGTCGTTCAAAAAGAAATCGTAAGTCAATTCGTCTATTCTGGTCACTGGAGGGCATATCTGGTTCTGCAAGCCGCATCGAGCCATAACCACTTGTACTGAAGATAGGAACCTCTTGTGAATTCTTCATTTCTCCGATTGAGGGTTCCCAAGCAGTAATCATCCGATAGACTTCGGCAGCCCGCATTGAGGATAACTCAAGATTATCCTTGAATCGATTTCTCCCTTCTATTACACGGATAGTGTCCGTATGTCCTTCAATGAGTACTGTCCCAATGAGCCACTGTGAGTTGCTGGTTTCGTTACAGGAGATTGTTTGACAATAGGATTTATCTCTGCTATGGCTGTCAGTGGACACATGTGTGATCGTTTGAGATGGGCATGAAATGTAACACGGAACCACCTGAGCTAACACCTCAGCCAATATCGCCACATTTTTCTTGTGATCTTCAATGGGCGAAATTTCTCCGAGTTCAAAGTTAACGATACCGTCAGATAGACGTAAAACGCTTTCATCTTTAAGTACTTCAACGCTCAGATTCGAATTCTTCAGTAAACTGTCAATCTCCTCCAGTATATCATTACGAATTTTAGAGGGACCTGCCGTTAATTTTATCTCAGTATATTTACTATATCCAATGATCCCCGCTAAAACTGCAATGACGACAATCGCAATCATCAAATCCGTAATTGCAGGCCATACGGTAACCTGTGTCTCAGAGCGTCTTTTCATTTACTTCTAATTTCCATTCCTCTAATCAGATTTTCAATCAGGTGTACTAGTCCATGAATAGTTTTTTCAAGTCTCTGATGAGTATCCTGAATAGTGCCTACAAAATCTTTCATTTCGTCAGATAGAGGCTTCAAGGCAGCGTCCGCAGTTGCACGAACCACTTCATTGACACCTTCTGACACCTTTTCAAGTTCTTTTGGAATCGTGGCGAGTGTATTCGCAGATTCAATGAGGTCCGTCCCGAACTTATTTGCAGCATCTGGCATTTCTTTCGTAGCAGCACTGAGTTTTTTGCTCATCGTGTCAAGCGGATCTTTAATAGTTTCATTAATTTGTTTCTGTAAATCATCAATAACATCTGCAACAACTTTGTGAATGTTATTAGCTAACCATCGTTTCTGTTGCTCTTGATTATCAATAATTGCTCTTTTTAATTCAGATTGATGATCTTTAAAAGCCTTATACAATTCGTCAAGATGGCTTCTTGCAGCTTTATCAAAGAATTCACTTATTTCCAGTGAGCTTCGAATATCGCCGGGAAGAGTTTCTATTGTCTCGGTAAGCGTTTGAACATTGTCACAAATTTTCTGGGTCGATGTTTGATGGTTTATCAAATTTTGTTTAATCGACTCCAGTAACTCAGTCCCTACATCTGTGAATTGATCCTGAGCATTAACGATTTGTGAAGTCGCTCCTTTAACATCAGATAAAATTGCAAGCACATCTGATTGCTGCTCCTTTAATAAACGTTGAATCTCAGTCAAATCTAGTGATTTTCGAAGATCATCGGGGAGAGATTTAAGATGTTCTGCAAAGATTTGAACACCTTCTTTTATCTCTTTGGCAGAGGATCGCTGAATCAGAGAAATCTCTTTGTTTTCTTGTAGAAGCCTGCTAATTTCTTGCGTAGAGTCCGATACACCTTTCTGAGTAGCTGAAATTTCTTGGAAAATTTTTTCAACAGCACCGCTGATGTCAACATTCACGATTGGTCCATCACGCAATGGCACATTTTCCGACTCTAACCATCTCATCTCCACGTCAGTTACGCTTTCTTGAGCCTCTGATAAATGTTTTGATAGGATGAAGAGATGAAAAAATATTCCGCACAAACTAGAAAGTAGAGCTGGGATTGCACCTTGAACAATGATGGTAATGTCTAAATTGGATACATCACTGGGTATTAAATACAAGGCTTCAAGGAAGAATATCCCCATCGTGCCACCTATACCAGTAACTAATGCGGCATTGGAGAATCTTTGAATATCATCTAAATGAGGGACAACGAGACGATCTAGTATTTCCCAATTCCCCTTCCAGTCGGAGCGCTCTAAAAGCTTCTTTAATAAATCATCTATATCAGTTAAAGATGTTTTTGATTTATTAAAGTTTAGATATTGACATATGATTACCAAGACCAGGACAGCAATACATAACACAAGTAACATATAACGAAGAAGTAGTAAGACTAGGACAGCAATACATAACACAAGTAACACATAATGAAGAGGGTTTTGCAAGAGGTTTCGAAAAAATCATTACCTCGCTTTGCTACAATCAAGAGGAGGAGCAGGGGAAATCATTGCGTTATAATGGTCAGGGTGCAATCCATCAATAAAATCTGCTAAATAAAGTGTCAAACTATCACTATGTTGTATAGATGACCATTTGCCCCAACCCATTCCATTCTCGGATTGATAGCTGACTTTGGCAGTGATCCTGCTCAGATCTGGTTTAAATACAGAGTCAATCGTGCAGTTGCAAGGTCTATCAGGATCTTCATCTCCTCTACAACGTCTCTCTTTTCGGATCAAATTCAATACATTCTCGCAGTTAAGATCCAATTTTATTCCATGTTCATCCTCTTTTCGTACTTGGTCAAATGTTTCAAGACCATTAATTATGCCCGTATCATCTATCTCATCAACACGAATTTGACGATCGTCAAATTCGCTGGATAACGTGTGGACATTTCTATTATTACAAGAAAATCCATTGTCTGAGTCAAGATTGATGGGTGGGCGTCCTCTGCCTTCTGTGGAAGGATTGTGCCATTTTAATTGAGTCTGAAGGCCTAACGCCCCTTGCGTCACGCGTTCCAATTTTACTTCATAACCCAAATCACGCAAAGATTCGTATATCTCCTCAATAATCGTATTCACGGAATTAGAATGTTTATCCTCTCCCTCCAAATGACGCCCCATAACGAGAACATATATCGGTCTCTTCACCGTTTGGTTGAGAGGTACCCACTCTTGGAGTCCTTCATTGAACCAACATCCCAATGGCCCTGATTTTGTCGCACAAGGTCCTTTTTTGAGTCCCCAATAATCGGGAGCAATCCCCAAGATCCCCATGTATATTTTACCATCTGTAAAATATGCCATAAGCTCCTCGTCATTAAAATACGGTAATAATGCTGTTGCGCCAGTGCCATATTCGGTAGTTGCCATCAAATCAGTGATGAGAACTGCCCCCATCATTTTTCCGGTCTTAAGACTGTCAATCATAAGCTCAATACCCAGCCCAACGTCAGAATCTAATCCAAGAAAAAAATCCCTGTCTCTAAGTTGATTGTCATCGCATTTCTCCAAAGGATCAATGGTGTCTTTGATTCCCATACATTGAATAGTTGTTCTTCCATAGTCAGAATTCAAAATTCCATTTTTTAACAACTCCTGTATCTTGGCAAGTGCAACGGAAAGGCTACGATTACTTTCGTGGATATACCCGCCCATAGGGATCGACACATCCCAAAGCAGATAAAAATCCTGAGATTCCAATGGTGCTATTTGACCATAAAAGTCATTCTCCCAAACAGATTGAACGGCAACCTCTTGAGCATAACTTTCGACAGGTCGATCATTTGACTGCCCATTGCTAGGTTGTGAGATAACAATCGCAAGTATTAGGATTAAATAAACGAATCTGTATCTGTGCATGAGTATCATTTCGCTTCATTTTGTGAGGTTACATAGATGCATTGCAGTGATTCCAGAGCATCACGTAAAACTCTGATATGCGTTGGAACTGGTCCACCTAATTGAATACGAATCTTGTATAGTGATCGGAGTATCCATCTAGGGGAAATAAGGAGTTTAGTTTTTGAATCTTCTCGTGGAAAGAGAGTAGGCGATCCTGCTGGTGGGCAAGGCATACTGGGAAAATCCTCAAGGATCTTTTTCAAATCACGAAGAATGAGTAGATCTAATGATGCTGGATTTCCATCGGTCCGACGAGTTGCAACGAGAACTACACGAACCAATAATTCAAGCCCTTTTTTGGCCCATTCCCCCTGCAGAGTAGTTCGTGCTACTTCCATCAATTTCAAGAATTTCGTCCTCAGCTTCATATCACAGATAGTGGTCAACTTAAACCTTGAGCATCAGAAATAAAATGGTAGAATTCAAGGCTCGTGTCATACAACGAACAGATCAGGGTGAAATTGAGCGCGCAATGGAATATGGATCATCACCATCATGCAGGTTGTTTATTGGGTTGGTAGCAATCAGAGAGAGCATCAGTTATGATTTGATTTGTGAGGAGTGCCAGAGACATCAACCATCAGATCAATCATAATCATTCCTTGAAAGCTTCAATGGATGTTTCAATCCATCCTCAAATATGCCGATTTAAGCATCTGCTCCCAAATAGCCGCCCCAATAGGTGCATCCATCGTATTTATACCCCAAGTTGGACTTTCTATTTCAGCATTAATTTTAGCCATACGTTGAGCCTCAATCGCACTGATTTCTTTTGATGTACGGCCTAACCATAATCCTGGATCAAATTCTTTGATTCTAGGAGTTGACTTCTGTGGCAACTTCTCAAATGGTAGAAGATCAAACCAATTTCTTTCGATTGTTTCCTCTTCAGGATGAAAAATCTTTACTTTGGATAAGGGGAATTTGTGATAGTTTGTTGTACCGTCTGTTAGAGAGCCTTTACCTACAGCGTTACAAATCGGGCCAGTCTTAGGGTCAGGGCCTAAATTTCTGTTTTCATCATCCCATAAATCTTCTTGAATAGAAAAATCATGACTATCCAGAGATCGCTCGTTCCATAAGAGGTTAGCTCGTTC
This sequence comes from Rhodothermales bacterium, assembly GCA_965215475.1. Classification (GTDB taxonomy): domain Bacteria; phylum Bacteroidota; class Rhodothermia; order Rhodothermales; family Bin80; genus Bin80. Next base: position 3,162,183 of record OZ244061.1, on the reverse strand, counting down.
TTTGATAAGTTTAAGTATTTGCTGATGAATTTGATTGTAATCGTCACTCTGATACCATAAACGCCATCCGTTACCCTGGAGTTGTAGAAATAGTTTTAGATCATGCTTAAGCTCTTGATCTGTTAACTCTTTAAGAACATGTTTCGTCACATACGCGACAAGATTTCGAGCTAAAAAATCAGTAATTAGGTAGAAATACTTACTGATGAGAATTCTTGCCTTGCTCCCAGATGGTCCATCTTGGAAGCCATTAAGTTTTAGTGGAGGAATCTCTGAATTTATTCCACTAGGATCGAATAATTGACGAGATCCTTTCAAACGCATCCACACACATAAGTTGATATAAGCTTCTTCATAGCTGTCCCTCCATGCAGAATCGTTTGGAAGATATTTAGATCCATACTTCGCGAGAATTTTGAGTAGATGATTCGCCCCAATTTTAGCACTATCGGCTATTGTCTTGAATCTACTATCACTATCTTCTCTATCTGACGTGTCTGACGTGGAAATAAAGATGTCAAGGGTTCCCCCGCCTAGGTCGGCTACAAGTTTTACTTCACAAGGATTCCCTGTACCTACGATTCCAGCCGCAGCATGGGATTCACTAAGTAAAGATAAATTGTTTCCGTCTGGATTGAAATCGAAACCAAGATTTTTTGCACATTCCGGAAGCACCTTCTTTAATCATGTTCTTCGTAGTTATCCTTGTTGCCTCGTAAGGGATACGTGAATGTAAACTGGACTTTGTGCGGAAACGCTCGTTTTTCCATGATCACTTCGGCCAAGAATAGTTCAATGACCATTGCAAGATATCTCTTTTGGAGCCATCGCTCATGCCCTGCAAACTGTGCATCATTCATTTCCCATTTAAAGCCAGATATAACATCACCTAAAGATTCACGGTGTAAATTCCAGGAAGGAAGTGCATAATGGGTCATGGGCTCCCAATCCTTCCGGCATATTGTTGGATGTGCCGAATTCCTTCTTCTTCGACGACCAAAGATCGGAACGCAGCATTTGGGATGCGCTTGGGTTCAAATTCTTCTTCTCTACATAAGTTGGTCTCCATACCTCCAAAGATTTTTTACGCTCCACATCTCTTTGCTCAGGCCAATTCTGACTGATATGCAAAGACATCTCTGGGCTCTCAGGAGTTAATTCACTACTGAGGGAAATTATTTCAGCATTTCCATTATTGAGACCTTCTTGGGCCATTACCGTATGTGAAGTTCCAAAATCCAAGGCAAGCTTCCAAGGAGTTGGATTGTCATGGTCGTCAAACTCATTCACTATTTCTATTTTATAAAGGCCGACATATTTTTCAAGATCAGTATCATAAGCACACAAGGCCACTGGAGCACCGCCGGTGTGTTTTCCATTTTTACATTCCACAGAGCGACTGGGACCAGAAATGCCATCGGGGCGTGTTTTGGGTCTAGAAATACTTCCATCATTCTTTTGGGTCAAGACATGAGCTTGCAGGGATGGTCGTGATGAATCTTCATATACGTAATAGGCTCTCCATGGCGTCGGGTCATTTTTGGGAGACTTGAAATTTGGCCAAATCATCCAATGAGCTGCTTCGGGATTGATATTCTTATCAATTGTTACTTTGATCTTTTCAGGCTTTGATTGAGGGCGGCCCATTAAATACACGTCCCATTCTACCGTAGTATTGTTATCCCATTTATAGTCTGATAAACCATTCCAATTATGATTGATCATTGCTTTTCCCGCTTCTTTTATTGCCAGGAGGTACCATCGCTAAACTTGTATATTCTGGAAGGAGGGGCAAATCGGGAAATATTATGCTACCCTTTTTGGTATTAGATCCAGGAACAGGGTTTTGCTTAAGCGGAATACAAGTGGGAATACGAATTTTCTCAATATCTATGACACGCAGGTTCGTGATTTCAATCAGATCTGATTCCAGATCCGTCATGACCCAAATATGATCTTTTTTATCGCTTCCCCATGCAAAAATCTCCCCCTTTTTTTGTAACCCATCCAGATGCTCTTTCCAGATCAAGCTAATCGGGTTTTTTAAACCGGGCAAAAATATTTCTTTTATGCGGGAAAAATTATTCCATTTATTGAAGCTTGGAATTCGGGTCTGTATTTTTTTATCCTGTGTATGGGCATCAAAAGATTGTATCCCGCCAATTATATCTTGAGAAGGGCGGAGCGTATTTTTAACATGGGGCAAGGGGAGTTTAATCTCATTGTTCCCGTTGTCAGACAATGGAAGCCATTCTACAATTCCATATGGTTGTCCGTCCTGAGGATTATTTTTGAGAGGCTTGACCCAATCTAATGTAGGCTCGTTGGGGTAATATTTAGTCAACTGCTGAATCCAAAATGCAACACTGCTGCGAGCCTTGTTTCCAAAATACCCCCATTTTTGTGATGTTTTATAGTCCGCATTAGGATCAGTATAATCTGTGATTTTGTCCCATAATTTTGCCAATTCATCATTAGTTCTTGGATCATCAGTTCTTGGATCATCAGTTCTTGGTGTGGGGCATAGTAATGTGTCTGGTGAACTAAATCCATAAACAATATCGTTTTTTTTGTCACGAAGCCGATATTTCGCCAAACCATTTCCTTTTTCTTCAAGCAGGGTATCAATAGATGCTGGGATCCTTTTGTTTTTGTCAAGAAATTTAACAGGCTCCAGCTTCAGGTAACCAAGTGCATGACCTACAAGCAACATTTCAAGTTTTCGAATCGCTACTTTGTCTCCAGTCTTAACTAAAAATTTGAATTGCTTACTAGCAGCAAAGCAATGTGGCCATCCATTTTGAGAAATTTTCGAAGGATCATACATAGCTTTTAGCGCGGCCCCGATATTACCTGCACCATGAAGGCCTGCTAGTGTGCCTGCATTGCTAAAAGCGGGAAGAAGTGTAGGCTCATCAATAGATGGCCAGTATCCTTTTTTAACACTACCTTGAGATGGAAACAAATTCTTGTATTTTTTCTCGTAGTAATCCTTAGTCCATTCTGCAAGCCAGTGATACAGAGATAGAGCAATATATTCCTCCCTGTCCATAGGTATAGGAGGAGTTCGAGTTCCTGCAGACCCATCCAGTGGCTTTACTTTTAAGCGTTCATTAAGAAAAGTGATTGATCCTATATCATCTTTGGGGGAAAGGATGGGTCTAGGGGAAGTTAGGCTTCTGAGCCAGTCCAGAGACTCGGCGTAGGCAACCTTGAACTCTTTTAGTTGATTGAACACCGAATCCACCTTTTTGGCAGACTTTCCAACTTCGTTATAGATCCATTCATGTATCTTGTGTCGCGGAGGATCACTGAAACCAGTACTGGTTTTTTTCAAAAACTTCTCTATAATGTCAGCATTGGATGAATCGTTGAAGTTTGATAGGACCTTGCAATAGGCGTCCAAAAATCTTAAAAATAATTCAGCATGATCAATTAAATTGCCTAGTGTGGAATTTTCAATCTTAATATCATTACTCAACTCGTGATCCACAGAAGCGGATACTCCATATAGCCCATTGGGCTGGTGTGCACCGAGTAAATGGGTCATGCCAGCGAGTGCTGCAACAGCATGAATGTAGGAATCTTCAATAGGCATTAGATAGTCACCACCATATTTTCGATCTTTCATCCCTTTGTTAGTCGCTCCTACTAAAACTGTAGGTAAATGATTAGCCAGTTCCTCAGCAGAAGAGACAAGTCCACTGGCAGCATTGTCTTCCATATCCTTATTTCTACGGACGGCGTCATCAAAATTTTTTCCGCCTTGATCTGCATCAAGGTTAAACCACCTGTGAACCAAAACTGCCATTACCTCAGATGCCTGACCATCTTTTAATTGACGCGCAAGAGTGGGGGTAACAGATGCACCAGTGCCTCCTACAATTGAGCCGCAGACGACAACAGGGTTTCCTGCAGAATCAGTCAGTAATGTGTTATAATTTTTATCATTATTCGGTGCCCCAGGATTGGGTCTGTCATCGTCTTTGAGGCGAAAAAGAAGGGATCCCACGGCAGGGGATGCCATCATGCCGCCAGAATAATCAATATCTTGCTGGCGATCAGTAGTTATCAGATCAAGAATGTCTGATGCTGAAAATCTGTTCTTCAGTATGTTGTTAGGGGAGGCAAACCATGTTCCATCATCAATGGGTAATGGTGATACACGAGATATTTTCAACTTGCGACCAACACCAAATGCAACTTGTGGATCGTATCGACCGGGGTGAATGCGAAGAAGGCGGTTTATTTCCCCCATTGCAGTGTTCTTGTCCTTGCCGGTTACAAGTGATCCACTATCTTGATCAATCAGAAAAAGATCAGGGAAATTTTTTCCGTCTTTTGGGGTGAAAAACCCAAAAGGGTATCCCAGTAGATGTAAACGCACCATGGCCAACATTACATGAGCCCCTGTTCCACCACACGCAACAAAATAATTCGGCATAATTAATTTTTAAGTATTTTTTTGACACTGATAGAGTAGTAGGTGTAGACGATTCCCCAACCGATAAACGAACCTGCCCATGCACCGATTATGTGTGCCAACCTTATTGAGCAATCCAGGGGGAGGAATAGGATTGCAGGCATAAGCGCAATGGCAATCAATAAAGCCGGGATCACCCAAAGGGGCAGAAATCGAGGATGTGAGGATGCGGTAACATCCCATTCCCTTACTTTTTGAAGTTGTGCTCTGTACAAGAACAAGCTAACAATCAATGTTATCAGAAAACCGATGACACCGGATTGTATGGCAAGATTTAGCCAATCCGAGAGTGATTCAAGCCAAAAATCTTGCTTTCCAAGGTCACAATAATCAGTAACTCCCTGACAACCAGTTCCAAAAAGGATCAAAAATAGGACTAGGGAGCTACGAAAAAAAGGGGGGGGGGATTTTCGTAAACGTATCTCTGAATCCTCTAAATTGCAGGTTGATTCCGAGGAAGCCATTCTAGACAATAATAATGGAGAGCAACTTCTCATAAGTAATGGTGATAGCAATATAGAATGTCTAACCGAATGCAAATATACGAAAAGAATTTAGTTGTTCTACTTTGATTGTTTTGGGTAAAGATCTATCGTTTTACGGGAGGGGAGTGCATCAAATGGATTAGGATTGAATGTTTTTGGAGGATGGCATTCAAGCAAAATTCTAGAAGCAGACTAATCTCCCATCAAATCGAAGAATCAAATATTTATTGATGCTACCGCGTTTTCTATGGAATATTAATTTTGGAGGTCTTCCAAAGAGAGAGGAATCTGATGGAGAGTGTTCGTTTCGCTATATTTCGAGGGGCATTTCATGAGGATATGTTCGGCCTCAAAAATTTCTCCATTTAGACGGCCTTCCACGACCAGCTTTTCTGCATTTTCAAAGCTTGCAGGTTTTATATCATGATAGTGTACTTTGCGAACGCTTCCCTCTTCATCTTTCATGTGGAATGAAAAGACATTGGTCTCAGAGTCATAATGAGCCGTCTCGGGTTGTGTCCAGTAACCAACCACATGAGCACGAGATCCTGAGGCTTCAGCTTCGGAAAAATGCATATAACCACCAACCTGTTCTCCGAAGTTGAGCAGAAGCAGAGAGGCAAATCCCACAAGGGCAATCATACTGATGATGGTACGAGGCTTACGCATACGTTGAAATTTGATTTTGTGGTTCTACTATGATCATTTCAACTATTTGTTCTCTTCAAAGCGCTGAAGTCGTCACATTCCTTCTATTTTTGGCCAATCAAATACCCCAAGACCGGATAAACTCTAATTTCAATCACGAATATCTCAGATGGTTCTGTCACGAATTGTGTGGGTGCAGGTCTAAACCTCCGCATTGGAATCGCAACGCGGAAGTTTTCAAATCTTCTGTATCCTCTCCCAATGGTTTTGATTTCTTGAATATTTCCGTTCATCCGTTCTGCTTTTGCATTGGACGGTCGGTTCCATAGTGCGTTGCAAACTCCATCAAAGTGGTTCTTAAACAGATCTGCAATGTTGATGACTTCCTGAATCCTCGTCTCTTGCACCTCGTCAAGCCATAAGTTGAGATACTCTTTCGCTTCCTGGAACGATGTGCATTCAAAGATGGCTTTGAAGTCTTCTCGGAATCGCCAAGCAACACTCACATGGAGGTTCGCTTCTTGGATCACCTGGAAGATTTCTTCTTGTTTTTGCGTGCGATTTTTTTCATTCTTCAACAGGGCGTACTGGCTCCCTTTGAGTTCTGGATGATCTTTGACCTCTCGCCTTCGTGCTTGATGGATGGCTTGATGGAGATACTGGATTAAATGAAACCGATCGTGAATCAAGAGGGCCTCGGGGAAGACTTCTTGTACCGCTCCAATGAACGCCAGCCACATATCGATCGATACCTGATCCCCGATCCGCTCTAAAATGCCCTCCAACAGGTCGATCGTGCCTTTTTTGGTGCGCCCTTATCCAACATCAAGAACGATTCCAAGATCCGAATCACTCCCCACCGTTGCGTGCCGATGTCCGCGCTTGAGGGCCTTTTCATCCATACGGATAGGACGAACGTTTGTCAGAGATCTGCGGGCCTCTCCGCGCTTCACCGCACGGTGCATACTGCGATGGACTTGGTTCATTCCGCACCGAAGAATTCCCGACGCTTTGGTTTGGTTCTTGGTTGCGTTCAGCGGATCGTCTTCGGATCCTTAGGGGTTTGTACGCGGGGAACCCGGCCGTGAATAAAACACCTCCAAGTAAACAGATCCAGATGGCGCCACTGACGCTCCTTGCGATGGTCATACAAGGTAGGCTTAGGGCGTTAAACCAGGCTTTCAGAAAAAACTCCAATGTGCTGAAAATAACTTCAAAACTCAATCGTCGTGAATATTATGGGATCACAACCCTTTATCTGGACGGTGACCGATGCCCCGGGGGCCATCTCCACAATGGAATTTACGCTGGAGATCTACGAGATCACGTTTGTCACCACGGTCATGAATCAATCCTATGATCGTGGACAAGGGATTGATCCACTGGTCTTGCCGGAGGTGACCGGGGGCACCGACCCGGTTCAGTATACGCTCAACCTCTTGTCTCTTCCGAGTGGACTGAGGTTTGATGCGTCCACGCGCACGATCGCGGGCACGCCCGTGCAGATCACACCCCCGGTGGAGCTGACCTACAAGGCAACGGATGCCAAGGGGGCCCAAGCCAGCTTAACCTTTACCCTGGAAGTGGTCTCGCCGGTGGCGACCGAAGAGCAGAAGGAGTATCCCCAGGAGCTGATCGTGCATGCCAACTATCCCAATCCCTTCCATACGTCTACGAATCTGCTCTTTGATCTGCCGTGGCCGGCCGAAATCAAACTGGACGTCCTGGATCTGACGGGCAGGCGGGTGTATACCCATCCAATGGTGCGCATGGCGGCGGGCAGAGAGCAGGTGATCACATTGGAGCAGGTTGCCCTCCCGGCCGGCGTCTATCTGTATCGCATGGTAGCCACCTCCATGGAAGGACACGCATCCATGCAGGTCGGACACTTGATGAGAATGAGGTGACCAGAAGGGCGGACCGAGACACGGATCGCTTGCCGGAGATGATGTAGGAAGCAGGAGAAGGGGATGCTCGCTTTGCATGGACCCGCAAGTGCTTCCCAAAACGCGTCAATAGACCGAGATTGATCCACAACATTCGCAATAGTACCATTAAGTTTTGTGGAATGATTTTGCTGGCAATGTTCACATTCTCAGTATTTTAACAAGCTTATTAAGAAGCATAGAATTTAATCAGCCGGTTCAATCCTCACCCTAAAATCCTCCATAATTGGGTTGGCAAGAAGTTTCTCGCAAGCAGCACGCGCCGCAGATTCTGCCCCCTCTTCCGTATCAGCAGAAAGCTGAAGCTCCATATACTTTCCAATTCGAACAGAGTTGATCTGATCAAAACCCAAATTCTGTAACGCATGATGAGCGGCTTTCCCCTGTGGGTCTAAGATGGTGGGGCGAAGTGTAACTGTAATATGAGCTTTGTACATATAAACTGTTCAGCTACTCTGAAATAGATTTGATCGTACCTTATGTGCTTTGACGGATAGATATACCTCTACTCATTCTGACAAGCAAAAACAATTCCACCAAAAATACCCCAAATGATCCATTTCTACACCTCTGAGAATTCGTCATTTCTTTTTTGACCGACGACCACCTCTCCCCTTCTTCCTGCGGGGATTTGCTGCCTTCTTGTTCAAGAGTTCGACTGCCTCGTCAATCGTAATATCTCCCACATCTCGATCTTTCCCAATTGATGCATTGATCTTTCCTCGTTTTACGTATGGTCCATACTGACCCTTATCATAAAATACTCGTTCGCCCGTCGTAGCATCTACTCCTAACTCAACCGGGAATCTCAGTAACTCCAAGGCAAGCTCCAGGTTAACATCCTCCAGTTCAACTCCTTTGGGAATTGATTTTCGCCGAGGTTTGAATCCTTCGGGTTCTACAAGCTCGATATAATGACCGTAGGTGCCACTCTTGAGTAAGATCGTTTGCCCACTTTCAGGATGAGCACCCAATTCTTTTGCTGGCGCTTTTGCCGTTTTGAGCAAATCGAATAATATCGTATCATCGACATCGGCAGGTAAAAAATGATCCGGTATCGTACTGCGTAATTCCTTTCCGTCAATGGTTGCCTGTACATATGGTCCGTAACGCCCAACGCGAACTATGCATTGTTTCAATTTGGGGGAATGAATGGTGGAGATTGCACGAGCATCCACTTGATCCATCGCCTGTTCAACTCGATTCTGGAGCCCCTCATCCCCTTGGTCAATCGTATAAAGAAACTCTTGTCCCTTTACTTTTCCCTGCGCAATCTCATCCAGATGCTCTTCCATTTGAGCCGTAAAACCGACATCTACCAGAGATTCAAAGCGCTCCTCCATAAACGCATTTGTAGCAAACGCGCGGAGTGTTGGAGCAAGTGCGGAACCAGATTTAATTGCACTGCCCCGGTCCTGAATCGTGCTAACGATTGTGGCGTAGGTGCTCGGGCGACCGATCCCCTCCTCCTCTAATTTTCTGATCAGCGATGCTTCCGTATAACGGGCAGGCGGCTTTGTTTCGTGATCTTTTGATTCGAGGTCCAAACACTGTAATGACTCCTCTGCTTCAAGTGCCGGCAGATATTTTTCTGTACTCTCCTTTACTTTTTCAGGATTATCACTCCCCTCAACATACACCAGTAAAAACCCAGGAAATAACACCTGCCGACCGGTTGAACGAAATTGCACCTCTGGACTCCCTTCAAGAGTAGCCTTAGAAATTACCCGGACATCCCTCATTCTAGCATCCGACATTTGGCTCGCCACCGTTCGTTTCCAGATAAGGTCGTATAATTTCTTTTCATCTTCACGCAGGTTGAGCTGAGTGGCCGTCTTCATCTCCCGGCCCGCAGGTCGAATTGCTTCATGAGCTTCCTGAGCATTCGAGACCTTGTTCTTGTACCTGCGTACATGCTCGCTCATGTACTCCTGCCCATAGGTTCGCAGAATTGCTTCACGAGTTGCATCGAGAGCTTCTTGAGAAAGAGTAATCGAATCCGTGCGCATATACGTGATGAACCCGCGCTCATAGAGTTTCTGCGCAACCGACATCGTTTTGCGAGCCCCCCATCCGAACTTACGACTACCTTCCTGCTGAAGAGATGAGGTGATAAATGGGGCAGCAGGAGTTCGCTTCCTCTCTTTGAACGTAACACTGGAAACCCGCCAATCTGCCGAAGGAAGTTGGGCGACCAACTGATCCGCCTCCTCTTTTCCTAAAAGAAGAACCCCAGAGTCTGCAAGTGATTTTTTGAGCTCGCCGGTATTATCATCAAAATCACGTCCTGTTGCTAATCTTCGCTCGCCAAGATGTGTCATAATTGCCTTGAATTTGCCGGTATTGGCCTGCAGAGTTGCTTCCAGATCCCAATACTGGGCCGGCAAAAATTCCATGCGCTTTTTTTCGCGTTCAACCAGTAGCCGAACTGCAACACTCTGAACGCGTCCTGCGCTGGTGCCCTTACCAATCTTTCTCCATAGCACCGGCGAAATCTTGTACCCTACCAGACGATCCAATACTCTTCTAGATTCTTGGGCTTCAACCAAATTCTGGTTCACATCACGCGTATTCGTAAGAGCTTTCTCAATCGCTTTTTTTGTGATTTCATGAAACACCATTCGACGCACAGGTACCTTCGGTCTGAGTACTTCAATCAGATGCCATCCAATGGCTTCACCTTCACGATCTTCGTCCGTTGCAATCAATAGCTCGTCGGCTCTGTCCAAGGCATCTTTGAGTTCTTTTACCACCTTTCGCTTGTCTTGGGGGATGATGTAAAGTGGTTTGAATTCCCCCTTTTCAATTTGCACGGCAAGTGTAGCCCAAGGCTCTTTTTTATACTTTGCCGGAATCTCCTTCGCATTACGGGGAAGATCACGGATATGCCCCCAACTAGCCATGATCCGATATTTTGAAGAAGGTAGAAACCTGCTGATCGTCTTGGCCTTCGTAGGAGATTCAACAATTACCAAACTTGACATGATGAAAATAAATTCTAGCGCGATTCACACGCACAGCCGGGAACAACGTTCCAAAGATAACCTGTATCGTTGGTATCCGTAATGAATTTTGCAGTAAATTTGAGGTTCTGTGTGGTAAAATTTTATCCAACAGATTGACTCTCATATAAAATATCAATCATGTCCACTCAATATATATATCGCTTCGGGAACGGAGCAACTGAAGGTTCAAGGGAAATGAAAGCCCTGCTTGGTGGCAAAGGGGCCAACTTGGCAGAGATGAGTTCCATTGGCCTGCCTGTCCCCCCTGGCTTCACCGTAACGACGGAAACCTGCCACTACTACAGTAGCAATCAGCATTCCTGGCCTGAAGGATTGCGTGAACAGATTCAAGACGGGATCCATCATATTGAGAACGCACTCGGACGTACACTCGGAGATCCTGAGCGACCACTTCTGGTATCTGTCCGAAGCGGTGCCGCACAATCCATGCCCGGCATGATGGATACGGTACTCAACCTTGGATTGAACGACGAAGTTGTCATGGGATTGGCTAAGGAAAGCGGAAATGAACGCTTTGCCTACGATGCATACCGCCGTTTTATTGATATGTTTGGAGATGTGGTCATGGGAGTCCATCATCACTATTTCGAAGAAGCTATCGCTTCAATGAAAAAAGCAAAAAAGGTCACCGATGATCTGGATCTGGATGCAGAAGATTTGAAAATTCTAGTCTTGGAATTTAAATCCATTTACGAAAAACATACCGGCCATTCCTTCCCTAACGATCCGCAAACTCAACTGGAGCATTCCATTAATGCGGTATTTAACTCATGGGATAGTATGCGCGCGATCAAATATCGCCGAATTAATAAAATTACTGGCTTACTGGGAACTGCGGTTAACGTGCAAGCAATGGTCTATGGAAACATGGGGGAAAGTAGTGGAACGGGCGTCTGCTTCACCCGAAACCCTTCGAACGGAGAACCGGAGCTGTATGGAGAGTATTTGGTCAATGCTCAAGGAGAAGACGTGGTCGCCGGAATTCGAACTCCAAAACCAATTTCAGAAATGTCCTCCGAATTCCCTCGACCCTATAAAGAGTTGCTGGAAATGACCACCAATCTCGAAAAACATTACCAGAACATGCAAGATATCGAGTTTACGATCCAGGATGGATCTCTTTATATATTGCAGACTCGCAATGGAAAGCGAACAGGGCGCGCTGCCCTTCGCACTGCTGTAGATCTGGTTCAAGAAGGGATCACGGACAAAGTCACCGCCGTCAGAGATCTGGTTGAACCTGGTCACCTTGACCAACTGCTCCACCCTGGGTTCAAGGATGAGCTTTCCTATCAAGACAAAGTCATGGCAACCGGATTGCCCGCTTCTCCTGGTGCTGCCGTTGGAAGAGTTGTCTTTACCGCAGACGAAGCGGAAGCCTGGGCAAAGGATGGCAAAAAAGTAATTCTTGTCCGTATCGAAACAAGCCCCGAAGATGTGGGAGGAATGGATGCAGCTCAGGGAATCCTAACCTCAAGAGGCGGCATGACCAGTCATGCCGCCGTCGTCGCGCGTGGCTGGGGAAAACCCTGTGTCGCAGGGTGCGGAGATATTGTGATCAGTTACGCAACCAAATCTTTCAAAGCTGGAGACAGGATTATTTCTGAAGGAGACTGGATCAGTATTAACGGCTCATCCGGTGAAGTCATTTTAGGTGCACAAGAACTGGTCAGTGCCCAAATGAGTGAGGACTTTGCTACATTTATGGAGTGGGCCGATGAAGTGCGTCCCATGGGGGTCCGAACAAATGCCGATACCCCGGAAGATGCAGAAAAAGCTATCTCTTTTGGAGCTGAAGGAATTGGGCTCTGCCGCACAGAGCACATGTTCTTTGAAGGCAACCGTATCCAGAATGTTCGGGAGATGATTCTGGCAGAGTCCCAAAGCGCACGTGAGGTTGCACTCCGCAAATTACTTCCCTTCCAGAAGGAAGATTTCCTCGGAATTTTCAAGGCCATGTCCGGCATGCCCGTCACAATTCGCTTGTTGGACCCACCTCTCCACGAATTTCTACCACATGACCAAGCCGGCAAGACCGAAATGGCGGAACTGATGGGCGTTCCTGTCCGGGAAGTAGAAGCAAAAATTGAAGAACTGCATGAGTTTAACCCAATGCTTGGGCATCGGGGCTGCCGCCTCGGGATTACCTTCCCCGAAATCACAGCCATGCAAACACGAGCAATTATTGAGGCCGCGGTAGAAGCCAAGAAAGCGGGGGTGGATCCTCACCCAGAAATCATGGTGCCCCTCATTGGGACGGTAGAAGAATTTCGGAATCAGAAAGTACTGATTCAGGAAACTGCTGAAACCGTATTCAAAGAAACAGGAACCCGTATTGAATACCTGATTGGAACCATGATCGAGGTCCCGAGAGCCGCATTGACGGCGAAAGAAATCGCCAGGGAAGCTGACTTTTTCTCCTTTGGTACCAATGATCTGACACAGATGTGCTTCGGATACAGCCGAGATGATGCCGGCAAATTTCTCCCCGGTTATGTAGAGCATAAAATTCTATCCGATGACCCATTCCAGGTGCTCGATCAAGAGGGCGTGGGGCAACTTGTTCAAGTCGCAACCGAGGGGGGCAAAAGCTCTAATGCCAGCTTAAAGGTTGGTATTTGCGGAGAACATGGAGGAGAACCGCAATCTGTTGCATTCTGTTATCGACTGGGATTAGATTATGTGTCTTGTTCTCCGTTCCGAGTTCCTATTGCGAGGCTTTCTGCGGCACAGGCACATTTGGCAGAAAAATAGCCAATACAATAAATGGGCTGGATGATCGGCTTTGCTGGTACTGAATTGCCTGCAAGACTACTGCCTCCGCATCACAAAGCCCGTTATACTATTCGGCAAAAGAATCTTTTCGCTCAGGCAGGAGGGCCCGGCGAAACCTGCTGTGGAGGAGAAACTCCTGAAGGGGGGATGTTTCTTTTGACGGGGATAGGTATATGTGATCAACAAATCCTACGCAAAAAAGACTGGGGTGCCCGGCTGAGCGAGTCACAGGAAAGCATAAGGCATCTGGACGGTCATTTTGTTACGCTCTGTTGGAAACCCCATCAAATTGAACTCTTCAATGATCCTACGGGCTTAAGAACCATTTATTTTCTTCAACGAACTGAAGGTCTGTATTTTAGCACTCGATTAGACTGGCTCGCATCCCTTACTGGCCCCTTGGAGATTGATTTTTCTCGCTTTGGCGCGCAATGGATCCTGGCAAACTCAATCCAAACGACTAGTGTCGTAAAACATGTGACTCGATTAGAACCGGGCGGTCATGCTGTGATCAAGCAAGGTCGTGTACGCACCCGATCCACTCCATGGGACTGTGTTATTTCAAAACATGATCGAAATGGACTCGAGTATATACATGCGCTACAAAAATCCTTAACCATCAAGGAGGAAAAGACTTGGAGTCTCGGGTTGTCTGGCGGTTTTGATTCCCGTGTTTTACTCTCTCTTCTGGAAAATCCCCAGGCACACGTCTGGGGGCCACCTGATCACCCCGATGTAGAAATTTCAGATCAATTAGCCCGTTCTGCCGGACTGGAACAGAATTATTTTCCAAGCCAGCTACCCGATGTGGATGCGTGCATTCGTATGTTGCGAGAGCGCGTAGGTCTAACCCAAGCCATTACACCCGCATCGGCAGCTGTAGAGCGGCAAGGATATGAGAAGTTGCATGCTATGGGGAAAGGCGTCTTGGATGGGGGCTTCGGTGAAATCGCTCGGCGTCAACTCATGAACTCAATCGTATTCAGGCGTATGTTCGCTGGACGCCTCTCCCATAGGCCGCTATCTTGTCCCAGCACAGGAAAGTCCGATATTTTCTCCCCCGAGATCCATCATGTCATGGTTCATGGCGCTTCCGAACAACTTAACGCTGCTTGGGAAAGCCTTCCTTCATCCATGGAGATCGCAAATAAAGCAGATCTCATCAGTATTCGATCCCGCCTCCCAAATTTCTTTGGCTTCGAACAAAATTACCTAGACAATGTGTGTGTGGCGTACATGCCTTATGCGCAGCCATCTGTCCTTCGAGCGTTATTCCAGGTCCCACTTCGTCTTCGATGGAATGGGCGCCTGCTTCGGAGATTTCTTCGGAGTCACTCCCCTTCCCTATCCTCTCCGCCTCTGGTCAAGGGAACAACAAAATATCCTTTTCGACTGGGAACCATCCGTTCTTACGCTTATGCCCGGGCAAAAAAGCTAACCGGGCAATCCTATTATGATTCCCGCCCCTCGGAATTTATCACCCACCTTCAGGAATTTATCCTTGATACGATGCGCAGTAGTTCCGTACGCAATAATGAGGCCTACAATCATGTAAAGCTAAAATCCATGGCCGATGATTTTGCCCGTGGTAGCGCCCGCTACTCCACCCAATTAGACTGGTGGTTGACGTTTGAGATGTGGCGGAAAGTCCTGTCTCTGGAAGATCACTGACCACGGAACTCGCCGCACTACGTCGAAACCCCGGAATCATTATTCCCCCTTGGCACGAATGCCTGAATCCCTGTTATCGCACGCCCGAGTATAAGGCCATGAATATCATAGGTACCTTCATAAGTGTTCACGCTTTCCAAGTTGACCATATGGTGAATGACTCGAAATTCGCCACTAATTCCATTACCTCCAAGCATATCTCTTGCCGTTCTCGCAATCTCTAACGCGGTGTTGCAATTGTTGCGCTTCGCCATAGAAATCATTTCGGGGATGGCCTGACCAGTGTCCATGAGTTTGCCAATCCTCCACGCCAACAACTGCATCTGCGTGATGCTCGTAAGCATATTGGCCAGTTTTGTCTGTACGAGCTGCATGGCTCCAAGTGCGTGTCCAAACTGACTACGCTCCATCACATATCGCCGTGCCCTTTCAAAGCAATTTTCTGCTGCTCCACAGGCTCCCCAAATGATACCGTAACGAGCACTATTCAAGCATGTAAATGGTCCGCGAAGTCCGGAGACCTCCGGGAATACTCGTTCCTCTGGAACAAACACATCACGGAGTACAATTTCTCCTGTGATCGAAGCTCGAAGACTCATCTTGTTGCCGGTCTTGGGGGTTGTAAAGCCTTCGCTACCCTTCTCAATAAGAAATCCCCTGATGACACCGGGATCCTCCTTGGACTCTTTTGCCTTCGCCCACACGACTGCAAGATCTGCAATCGGGGAGTTGGTGATCCACATTTTCGCTCCATTCAGTTTCCATCCTCCGTCGACACGAATTGCGGTCGTTTCCATAGAACTGGGATCGGATCCATGATTCGGCTCGGTTAATCCGAAGCACCCTATGATTTCCCCTGTTGCCAAGCGGGGAAGAAAGGTGGTCCGCTGCTCCTCTGTCCCGAATTTCCAAATTGGTAACATCACCAAGGAGGACTGTACCGACATAAAGGATCGGTATCCTGAGTCGATCCGTTCCAGTTCACGCGCTACTAATCCATAAGCGGTGTAGCTTACTTCTGCACCACCATACTTTTCCGGAATGAACGCCCCCAGAAGCCCAATCTCCCCCATTTCTCTGGCGATTTCCGTATGAAAAATCTCTTTTTGATTGCCTTCTAGTGCACGGGGTTCAAGCTTGTCCTGTGCATATCTTCTTGCAGATTTCTGGATCAAGTCTTCCTCTTCACTCAACGTGCTCTCCAAGAAAAGTGCATCATCAATCTTTAGTGACATATTCTTTGATTCTGGATATTTGAATAGAATGTTTCTTCTGCATTATTATTGTCCCTGATCCATGTATATCTCCGATTATTTCCCAGACAAACATACCTTGAATGATAGTACTTCAAGCTTGCTATCTATTCAAATGGATGGTTTCATAATAGTTCTTCGTACATTAAAAGCAGAATACGGTTCATACGCAACATATTCATTATCCTTTGGTTGGAGTTCCCATCTTAAGATTTGCTCTCCCGTTAATGCGACTGGGTTTAACCGGAATTTTATTCATCTTGACCGTCTTCTTTGCAGTTGCACCTGATCTGCATGCCCAAAGTTTTCCACGTCCCAGATTGGGGGTAGGATTAAGCACGGTAGTAGGTACTGGTGATCAGGCCGTCGGTATCGGAGTAGACACACGTCTTGCTTGGGTGATCAATTCGGATTTCTCTATTGGTACTAGTGCCAACTTCGTCAACTATATCCTGAGAGGCAGGGATGAAGCGGCCTATTTTTTCCATCCAACCGTTACCGCGATTGTCACACTAGACGCTACAGATATTCGCTCTCCCTATCTGATTTTTGGGCTAGGCGCGAATTTAACACTGGGTGGTGACGCTGACTCAGCTGAATCTGGTCCTTCGGTTAATGCCGGTATGGGATGGGTATTCTCACTCCAAGCTACCTCCTTGTATATCGAGCTCATCCCTGCTTTGATTGTAGTTGAGTCATCGGTTGAAATGCAGCTTCCGATCCGCTTTGGTGTCATTCTGTGACTCATCCCTGCTCTGGAAGAATTGGTTTTCCGTCATATTGGATAAATCTCAATCGGACTCGTTCCT
This sequence comes from Rhodothermales bacterium, assembly GCA_965215475.1. GTDB lineage: Bacteria > Bacteroidota > Rhodothermia > Rhodothermales > Bin80 > Bin80. Next base: position 3,145,087 of record OZ244061.1, on the reverse strand, counting down.
ATGATTGGTTCTTATCCTAATTCATACTGCAAGAGAGAAATAGAGCCTCTATTTCTCTCTACGCTTATTGAAACAGCCCCTCGTGGATTTTAATCTCAATGATGCCCCCGAAGAGATAATAGAACCATCCGAGAAACGCTTCCATTCAGAATGTGTGATGATCATAGCATCTAATTCCAGCTCCGATCCAGTAATGAAATGGATCTGAGCCGCCCGAGTGCCTCTCTCTATGTGCATATTCCTTTCTGCACGCAGCGATGCTCTTATTGTGATTTTTATTTCGTGACTACAAACCATGATCACGAAAAATTCGTTGATGCACTTTGCCTGGAAATCACACAAATCTCTCAAAGTTTTCCTGATACACGCTTATCCACGATCTACTTCGGAGGAGGTACACCTTCCCGCTTATCTCCACAAGCGATTGCCCAAATACTGACACAAATTCATCGCTCATTTAATACCCATTCCGTGAATGAAATCACACTGGAGGCAAACCCGGAAGATCTCACCGCTACAAAGGTCAACGAATTAAAACATGCCGGTGTCACCCGAATCAGCCTTGGGGTTCAATCTTTCAAGGATGACGAACTACGTTTTATGAACCGGTGCCACAACTCGGAGCAGGCATCTCATGCCTGTAATCTGATTCATGCAGCAGGATTTACTAGCTGGTCCCTTGATCTAATTTTTGGGATTCCGGGGACATCTATATATGACTGGGAGGATAATTTGCAGCGTGCAGTAGAAACCAGTGTGCCACATATTTCCACGTACAGTCTTACCGTTGAACCACGTACCCCTCTGCACAAGCAAGTTCAAATGGGAGCTGTCAAACCGACTCCCGATGAACAAGTATCTCGTCAATTTCAAATTGCAATTGACACTCTCCAATCCATAGGATATAAGCATTATGAGGTATCCAGCTTTGCAAGACCTAAACATCGCTCGGAGCACAATATGCAATACTGGCAGCACACGAATTACCTGGGAATAGGCCCTGGTGCTCATTCCTTTTGGTGGGAGGATGATCGGGCACGAAGATGGGAAAACATCCGTAATCTGCATGCCTATACGGAGATGGTAACAAAAGAGCGGCCCCCTATGGTCCGTAGCGAAATCCTTTCGGATCATGATCTGGCACGAGAAAAAATCATGCTCGCACTTCGCACCTCCGAGGGGCTTGATCTGGAACACCTCTGGAAAAGGTATGGCTTGGATCTGGTTCGACATAAACAAAAGGAACTACAAAAAATGATCACTCATGGCCTAATTACCCGGGACGGAACATGCATACGGCTCACTACAAAGGGGATGCACATATGTGACGGCTTGGCTACAGAATTATGGCCCGACTGAACCCGCCCTACAGGATTCGGTTGAAGATCGCTTTGCAACTTGCTACACTCGCATGAGAACTATACTTTTCGCCTTCATTGCCGTGATTGCGCTTCAAGGATGCTCCGAAGAACCCATTGAACCTGCGGTGGGAGAGCTTGACTTTCTCAGTAGCAATGGTGATATCATTCGAACCATTGAGGTTGAATTTGCCGAGGATGATGAGAGCCGTGCTACCGGTTTAATGCATCGCCGTCAACTCTCACTCGGTGAAGGGATGCTCTTCATTTTCCCAGCCCCTGACTCTCTGAGTTTCTGGATGGCAAATACCCCGATTCCACTGGATATTATCTTTGTTGGAGCGGACTCATCTGTCGTCAACATTGCAAAACGTACGACTCCCCTCTCCCGCGAATTTATCCGATCCACAGATCTTGCTCAATACGTGGTTGAAGTGCGCGGAGGCTTTAGTGATCGCTTTGGTATAGACACTTCCACACATATTCAGTGGAGAAAAACAGAAACTACAGAATGAGGTACCACCTTGCCCCCTTACTTCTTATCCTCATCCTGGCATCTTCGTGTCAGAACTCGCCTGAGCCAATTCCGACGACGGTACCTGAGATTCCATTCAGGGTGGATGGTTCACTTGACTTCCTGCGTATGGGAGAATCTATCCTATCGCTTGAGATTGAGATTGCAGACACTGACTCGCTTCGTGAGCGAGGAATGATGCAGCGGACCTCATTCCCCCCAGAATCTGGAATGCTGTTTCTATTTGATCGTCAGGAAATTCGGCAATTCTGGATGGGCAACACCCCGTTATCTCTGGACATTCTCTTTATTTCCAACGATTCTACGATTGTGGATATCGCAAAATATGCACGACCATATTCAGATGAACCGATCGTGGGAGGTGCACCTGCACAGTTTGTGCTGGAAGTCCCCGGTGGCTTTGCGGATACAAGGGGAATTGTAGAAGGAGATCAAGTGAGCTGGGTCCGTCACTGACCACGATTCCAATCATCTCTTCGTCGATAGATTCTACGACACTTCTATATTACCGGCAACGGGATTCCTGTATTTTTATAACCGCTCATTATGTTGTGTTACCCCAGATTCGTATCGTATGCTATCGGTTCAGGTGAATCCCTAGATCATGCTACCCCATAAAGTGGATACGATCCCGATCACCTAGAGGCAGATGCGGTATTGCCGATCTATGGCATCTCCTAGAGAATTGATCTTCTCAACAAGCGCATCCAACTTCACATTTTAGATTCCAATATCCATGCCCCACTTTATAGAACTTAAATCTTGGTAATCACATATGCTTCTGCCACGAATGTTGTGGGTAGAAATTCAGTCCACCGTAGAAGAAAAGAATTGAGATTATGGACTTTTCCACGAACTTGGGCTTTTAGATTGCCCCATACTATTCATCCCAATTCGACTATTCCATAAATTTATGTCACAATGTTTTTCTCTTAAAGTGATCTTTTGACTCAATTTCTGTAAATCCACAGACTCTTATCACCTCATGCTTTGATTCTCTTGAATCATTCTCGCACTAATAAAGTCAGAACTCCTGCTAACCCCAGTGGAATTGATAACCAGGCTGGATCAAACAGAATAGCTACAATGGCAGCTGTAATCATGTAAAAAGAAACCATCGTAGAATTGGTAATCCTTCTCCTGATTATGCCCGCTTCTTCTTGAAATTTAGAACGCTCCATTATCTGAACATTTTCAGCCATGGCGATAATTCGATCAGCCGCTCCAGGTTGTACTTTCTCATATTTGGCTAACTCGGATGAAGGCGGGAGCGGTCCGCTATATGTCACGACTCTCTGTATTCTCGTAACACGTTCCAACACTTCTGGAGGCGTATCCTTCTTTAACCAATGCTTGAGATCAAAATCTCCCGCAAGTTCATCCCCCTCATCTGAAACTTGATCAAGAGATGTTTCCGTTTTCGGAGGTTGGTTTATCTACTTCCTGATTTGGCATTAAGTTCGTTTTTGTTCGTAAGACATTGCGTCCGATAAATAAGCTCCGACAAGCTGCCATATTTCCATCAAACTACCCCAAGTACCAGAATAGCGGATACGAAGATCCTGCCCCTGAGGAGTACAATTGATGTCAATCATTTCGTCCCAGAAATCTCGCTTAGGAGTAAAATATGTGCCACGTTGTACCACTCCCCTACGACTGGCTTCAAGGCGCTCAATAAAATCATCCATTGCCTTTAATTCCTTCTTAAGATCATACTGATCATGCTCTGAATTTGGTTGTTTCACTGTGTCTAGAGAAATATTATCCACCATTGTTATTCTATTCGGTTGAGTTTGGTCATAGGGCTAACTCGCCAATTTTGTTTCGCTGACTTATCGTAAGTTAAGACAGTTGCTACATTCGCCTTCAGCTAATTTCAAATCTATCGAACCATCCATTCGGATGACACTGTACCTACCCTACCATATATTGCCTACAAGTGCGAAGATACGACCGGGAGCTTAGTTTGTTGCCCATAGTGTTACATCCCGGCGATATACTGCATTTCATCTTGACTACTACAAGCAATATTGTCGTACGTGTACATATATCGACAAAATGAATTCAAGCAAAAACTCCAAGTAAGTCGAGACTCTTGCAAAACCCTTGATGCAGATAGAAAAAATCCCCTAGGTACTCCCAGAGCAATGTTTTCGCTCAAGAGATAGAGGTTTTGCAAGAGCTTCAGTCGTAATGAATTTGAGATTTTATACTGGGGATTGAGCCAAAAACAGGGGTTTTTTTCAACCCTGACCATTGATTCTACAGGCCAAATGACTCACCGCAGGCACAAGTTCTGGCTGCCTGAGGATTGGAAAAATGAAACCCTTTCCCCTCCAATCCATCTGTAAAATCAAGTTCTGTCCCATCCAAATACATTCCACTGCGCTGATCTACAACAATAGCCAACCCCTCCACATCAATCCGGGAATCCCCTTCTTTTACTTCGGTGTCCCAACCTAAATCATATGTGAGACCTGAGCAACCACCCTGGATAACCGCCAATCGTACATAGGCTTCATCTAGGTCAACGTTTTCCTGCATGGCAACTGTACGAATCTGTTCACCAGCCCGCTTTGTGATCTTCAGAAACATGTGTGAATTCCTTTTACAAAATGTATACAATAGACTGCTACATATAGGAACGAAGAAAGATGCAGAAGGTTTACTGTATTGGTTTTATCAGATTATGTGTTACGCATCTTAAATGCCTCCGCACTTACTCCATCAATTGATATGAATACCGATACACAATACCTGCATGAAGTAGCCGAAAGCGACTACGAGCACGGCTGGTCAACAGATATTGACTCTGATACGATTCCGAAAGGATTGAGCGAGGACGTAATTCGACTGATCTCCGCTAAAAAGCAGGATCCTGACTGGATGTTGGAAAGCCGCCTCCGAGCATTTCGACACTGGCAGAAGCTAGCATCCGATACAGATAAATATCCCCGCTGGGCACACTTGGATTATCCTGAAATTGATTTTCAAAATATCAGCTATTACTCCGCTCCAGGAAGTAAACCCCGCTACGAGAGCCTGGATGAAGTGGATCCCGAACTACTGAAAACCTTCGAAGCACTGGGAATTCCTCTCGAGGAGCAGAAAGTACTTGCCGGTGTCGCTGTAGATGCCGTTATCGATAGTGTCTCGGTTGCGACTACCTTTAAGGAGGAACTAGCTAAGCTTGGGATTATATTCTGTTCGTTTACCGAAGCCATCGAAAATCATGGCGACTTGGTCCGCAAATATATGGGGAGCGTAGTCCCTCATACTGACAATTTTTATGCAGCCCTGAACGCGGCTGTATTTAGCGATGGGTCGTTTTGCTATATCCCTCCCGGAGTTCACTGCCCCATGGAATTATCTACTTACTTCCGGATCAATCAGGCCGGAACCGGACAGTTTGAGAGGACCCTGATCGTGGCTGAAGAAGGATCTTATGTCTCCTATCTCGAAGGTTGCACTGCTCCGCAACGGGATGAGAATCAACTTCATGCCGCCGTCGTGGAGATCATTGCACATAAAGACGCCGAAGTAAAATACTCAACGATTCAAAACTGGTATCCCGGCAATGCCGATGGTAAAGGAGGGGTGTTTAATTTTGTAACCAAGCGAGGAATCTGCGAAGGAGTCGGATCTAAAATCTCATGGACCCAGCTGGAAACAGGGTCTGCAATCACTTGGAAATATCCCAGTGTGATCCTAAAAGGAGATCATTCGATTGGAGAATTTTATTCTGTCGCGTTTACCAAAGGAAAACAGCAGGCCGATACAGGAACGAAAATGCTCCACCTTGGCCGGAATACATCCAGTACAATTATCTCTAAAGGGATCTCCGCAGGACAATCCAATAACAGCTATCGTGGGTTAGTGCGCATTAATAAGAAGGCTGAGAATGCCAGAAATTTTGCGCAATGTGACTCCATGCTGTTGGGAGACCGTTGTGGAGCTCATACTTTTCCATACCTGGAAATACATAATCCAACCGCACAGATAGAACATGAAGCAACAACGAGTAAAGTGGGCGAAGATCAAATGTTCTACTGCCAGCAGCGGGGAATCAGCGAACAAGACGCGATCAAACTGCTGGTGAGTGGATTCTGCCAGGAAATTCTAACCAAGTTGCCGATGGAGTTTGCCGTTGAGGCACGAAAACTCCTGGCCATTGAACTTGAAGGATCCGTCGGATAAGAATTATCCACGGATCACTTGATCCATATCATAAGGAATGAAATCAATTTTAGAAATCCGGGGGCTGCAGGCCTCCGTTGAAGATATGCCCATCCTTAAGGGCGTAAACCTCTCGGTAAACCCTGGGGAGGTTCATGCGATTATGGGGCCCAATGGCTCGGGAAAAAGTACGTTGGCTTCCATCCTAGCAGGGCGTGAGGATTACGAAATTGACGGGGGGCATGTACATTACCTTGGAGAAGATCTCTTGGAGATGGATGTAGATGAACGTGCCCGTGAAGGCGTGTTCTTAGCTTTTCAGTACCCCGTTGAATTACCTGGGGTCAGTATGATGAATTTCTTGAAGCAAGCCGTCAATTCCGTACGGGAGCATCGAGGACAAGAACCTCTGGGAGCTGCGGCACTGCTGCGCCTTGCGAAAGAAAAAGCAGCTATGATCGAATTGAACCCTCGCCTGAAACAACGCTCGGTAAATCAGGGCTTCTCCGGTGGAGAAAAAAAGCGGAATGAAATCTTTCAACTAGCCATGCTAGAACCAACCATGGCCATCCTGGATGAAACCGATTCCGGGCTTGATATTGATGCTCTTCGAAGTGTTGCCCACGGGGTCAACCAATTGAGAAATCCTGAAAGAGGATTTTTGATTATTACACACTATCAGCGCCTTCTTAATTATATCGTACCTGACTTTGTTCACGTGATGGTTGATGGTAAGATCGTTCAATCCGGAGGGAAAGAACTCGCATCCAAACTCGAAAAACGTGGGTATGACTGGATTCAAAATCACCTGCCCGCTTAGGAGATGCCAAAATTGATGGATCATCGTGTTGAGGATCGTTTTCTGGCAGTATACAAACGCTACCAGTCCATGAATGGAACGGCGGACTCGCTGTCTGACCTCTCACAAAAGGCAATTGAATGTTTTGCCCAGACTGGCTTTCCTAAACCAAAGAATGAATCCTGGAAGTATACAAATGTGACACCGATCATTGGCCGGACCTATCAGATTGCAGAAGCCGCCCAAGCTCCGGCCAAGGGTCTTGATGCACTCGATACTCCCTATGTAGCCGTATTCGTGAATGGACGCTTTGATCCCGAGCAATCTCGACTGGATCAGGTTCCGGAAGGAGTCTGCATTGAAAGCCTCTCCACGGCCGCGGAAAAAGATGTTGTCCAAGCACATCTAGGACATCATGCCGACTTTGCCGAAGAGCCTTTTACCGCCCTGAATACGGCATTCATCAAAGATGGAGCGGTCATCACCATTCTTGCCGGGATCAAACTGGATCACCCCATTCATATTCTTCATGTTGTCACATGCAATGATACGACCCTGATCCAACCACGAACTTTCATGCACGTGGATGACCATGCATCTGTTCAGGTACTCCAATCGACAGAGATTGTGGGGGCCGCCTCTCTTCTCATCAATGGGGTCACGGAGATTCATGTTGGAAAGGAAGCTCATGTTGACTACCTGGATCTGCAGGTGGGAACCCCGGCAGTTAGCCGAGTTACCAATCTGAGCGTATATCAGGAAACACAGAGTAAATTTTATAGTGGCATATTCACGTTCGGAGGCGAATTAACCCGAAATAATCTGACTATTCTCCCCAACGCCGAATACTGTGAAAGCCTCCTTCATGGACTATTTATGGCAAATGGACAGACTCATATTGACAACCACACTCTGGTTGACCATGCAAAACCAAACTGTTATAGCTCCGAGTACTACAAGGGGCTTTTGGATGATCACGCGACCGGAGTATTTAACGGGAAGGTGCTCGTTCGCCAGGACGCCCAGTTGACCAATGCCTACCAGACAAATCGGAGTATTTTACTCTCAGAAACTGCACGGATGTATTCAAAGCCAGCTCTGGAAATCTATGCTGATGATGTCAAATGCTCACATGGAGCAACGACAGGCCAACTAGATAAGGATGGTCTCTTCTATCTTCGTTCCCGCGGGATTCATGAGGAAGAAGCACGGCGACTCATGTTGATGTCTTTTGCCGGTGATATAATCGAAAAAGCGCCTGTTGCTGCAATGCATGAAACGCTCTATGACCATGTAGAGCACATGCTACGCTAACGCGGGCACCCCATACCATGGTGGATTCTGCTTTGAGAGATGATGCCCTCAGGGCTGATTTTCCTGCTCTGCGCCAACAGGTGCATGGCAAGCCGCTTGTGTATCTGGACAGCGCAGCATCTTCGCTGAAACCTCAATGTGTCGTTGATTGTCTGGCAAATTATTATGCCCGCGAGCACAGCAATGTGCATCGTGGAGTTCATTACCTAAGCCAGCGCGCAACGGATCGATATGAGAATACCCGAAAGAGCGTCGCCCGATTCATCGGTGCAGAAAGTGAAAAAAATATTGTCTTTACGCGAGGGACCACCGAAGCCATTAACCTGGTTGCCTCTACGTACGGACAAAAGTATATCCGGCCGGGAGATGAAATCCTGACCACCGTCATGGAACACCACTCCAATCTTGTCCCTTGGCAATTACTTGCCGAAGAACGAAGTGCACAGCTACGTGTCTTGGACGTGTCTTTAACCGGTACGATCAGTGTGGACACGTTTGTGAGACAGATGAACAACCGAACCCGTCTCATCGCTTTAGGCCATGTTTCCAACAGCCTGGGGACCCTCCATCCGGTGGAAGATCTTATTGCCGAAGCACACAAAAGAGGTATTGTCGTTCTCCTGGATGGGGCGCAAGGATTGCCGCATCTACCTCTGGACATGAAAGCGCTGGATTGCGACTTCTACTGCGCAAGCAGCCACAAAGCCTATGGCCCTACTGGAGTAGGCTTTCTGTATGGGAAAGAAGATCTCTTGGAGAATTTACCCCCTTGGCATGGCGGCGGGGATATGATTGAAGAGGTGCATCGTACATCTTCCACTTGGGCCGAGGTTCCACATAAGTTTGAAGCCGGCACTCCGAATATTTCAGGCGTAATTGGCATGGCGGCTGCCATTGATTATCTGGAAGGGATCGGTATGGATGTTCTTCGAAAGAAAGAAGAAGCCCTCCTCGACTATGCCCATTCAGAACTCCAGACCGTGCCTGGCCTGACAATTGTAGGCACAGCTTCCCAAAAGGTAGGTTCTATAAGTTTTTTACTTGAAGGACAGCATCCATATGATGTTGGCCATGCACTCGATCAAGCAGGGGTTGCCGTGCGAACAGGACATCATTGTACGATGCCTTTGATGAAGTACTTTGGGATCCCTGGAACGGTTCGCGCTTCTCTAGGAGCTTACAATACTCATGAAGATATTGATATCCTTGTCGCAAGACTGAACGAGATTGTCCATGAACATTCTCAAAAAACTCTCTCATCTCCAACGATTAACCACGCCGATTCACCTCCATCTGCGAATGAATCGATTGAGGCTCGCAAAGCTGCCTTACTTGAGGATCTGGAGCTTTTTGAAGATGCAGATGATCGACGAGAATACCTGATTGAACTCGGCGAAAATCTGAAGGATATCGATCACTCACTCAAAACCGAAAAAAATCGAATTCATGGATGCCTGGCAATGGTTTGGCTACATAGTACGATACGTGAAGGGCGAATCTATTTTGAGGCGGACAGCGATGCACTCATCACTCGGGGAATGATTGCTCTTCTAGTGCGTCTAATGGACGGTCAAGCTCCGCAAACTATCCTGGAGACCGACCTGTTTGCCTTAGTGAACGATATCGGACTTCCAAATCTTATCACTGCGCGCCGAAAAAATGGATTAAACCGCATGATTGAACGTATTCAAAAAGAAGCATCTCTTGCAGAATCTAATGAATTGTGAAATTATTAATCACTCGAAAAATGACCGCCTGGCTGAGGAAATCATCGACTCTATTCGACAGGTCTACGACCCAGAAATCCCGGTGAATGTCTATGACTTGGGACTGATTTACAAGGTGCGATTGGACGAGGATGATCGAGCATTTGTCACCATGACCTTAACCACTCCAAATTGTCCCGTAGCGGATAGTCTCCCGAGTCAGGTTGAATCTGTGGTCATGCTCACAGAAGGAGTCACCGATGCACATGTGGAACTCACGTTTGATCCTCCTTTTACCATTGATATGATGAGTGATGAGGCGAAATTAGAACTGGGCTTCCTGTAGTTCCTCTAAATCCTTTATTTCTTGTTCCGAGAATGGGTGGAGAGAGAGTATGCCGATAATCTATTCACTGCGCTACAGATTATTTTTATTGGGTGTCCTGTTACTTTTTTGTATACCACAGGTAAGTGCACAGACGGCATCCGTTCGTGGATTTGTGGTGGATGCTTCGGATGGACAAGTCCTTCAAGGAGTAAATATTGCCCTTCGAGATGCCTCAGGAAATTTGCGGGGAGGCAGTACAAACGATGATGGATTCTTTATCGTAGTCCGGTTACAGCCGGGACGCTGGTTTTTGCAAGCCTCCTTTATCGGGTACGAAACGTACAGGGATACACTGGATCTGGTAGAAGATCAAACAGAACAGGTTTCCATCTCTCTTCCATCTGGATTTGAATTGGATGCTGTGGTCGTAGAAGGGGAGCGAGAAGGAGGTGTGACGGTCGCAGCTGGTGTACAAACGGTCCGGCCCGCTGATGTGGATCTGGTCCCGACTCCAGATGTATCTGGAGACCTTGTTTCTTATCTCTCTGCGATGCCAGGAGTCGTTTCTATTGGAGATCGCGGGGGACAGGTCTTTATTCGTGGAGGTGAACCATCCCATAACCTTACCCTTCTGGATGGGATGTATATCTATCAACCCTTTCATATACTGGGATTCTATTCGGCTTTTTCCTCCGATATCCTCCGTAATGCAGATATTCACGCGGGAGCATTCAGCAGCAAATATTCTGGGCGTATGTCTTCGGTCATTGACGTACATACTCGTAACGGCAACCTACAGGAATCCCGCCGAACCTTTTCTTTTGCTCCCTTTGTCAATATGGGAATTCTTGAGGGCCCCGTCAAGCGTGGACGTATGTCCTATTTGTTTTCCGGTCGTGCATCAACCATTGAACGAGTTGCTTCAAGTTATATTGATCAGCCCGTCCCTTATAATTTTGGAGATTTTTTTGGAAAAATCCACTGGATCATCAGTGATAGTCATCAGGCCTCCATTAGTGCCATCCACACGTATGATCGTGGCACACTTGATACGGTGAACGAGAATGGTGATGAAGTCCGCTGGAATAATACGGCCTATGGTGCCCGCTGGCTAGTTGTACCTCCGAGCCTTCCTATGTTAGGGGAAGTTCTTTTTTCAGTATCGATCTTGAACATGGAGAGAGGGCCAAAGGATGAACCGGATCGCTCGAGCGCGATTGAGGGGTTTAACCTTACCGTCAACCTGACCAATTACGGGCAACGTACAAACATTGATTGGGGGTTCTATTTACGTGCTCCTAGGCTGGATGCCAGCCTAGGAGGGTTGTTTCAGAACCTGGATTTCAGCAGTGACCGGATTCTTTCCACCGGTGCCTACTTGGAGCCAGAATTCAGCTTTACTCCGAATCTAAAGGGGCGTATAGGACTGATTGCCGAATTTCTGGGAGATCAAGGATTTCACTTTGAGCCAAGAATACGTGTGATCTATGCATTGGGCTCTCATCAATTCAGCCTTGCGGGTGGATTTTATCGTCAGGAGATGGTTGGCCTCAATGATCGCCGAGATGCAACGAATGTATTCACCGCATGGACTGGATCTCCGACCGGCAGCCTTCCAAACTCCATTCACAGCCTGGTTGGATACAGCACTTCGCTCCGCCCGGGAGTCAATCTATCGGCAGAGTTGTTCTACAAAAAATTCTCGAGCCTTTTCGTTTCAGAATGGACGGCATTCCCCAGGTTCACAACGCGCTTGCAAGAAGCATCCGGGCGCGCAATGGGAATGGATTTAAGGCTGGAATTGCGACAGACGAATTTCTATGCATTCCTGAATTATGGTCTCTCTTCTGTAGAATACAACGCGATGCAAGAAACGCTTCCGGTCTGGTTTGGCTCCAATGAAGTTCGATACCGCCCACCACACGATCGCCGACATCAAATTAATGCACTTCTGAGCTTTACCTGGAAGAAATTTGACTTCAGTGTCCGATGGAATTTTGGCAGCGGGCTACCCTACAGTCAGATTCGCGGATTTGATGGATTTATTCTCCTGGATGGACCTGTGAACGTATCTGCGAATCCTGGTACAGCACGAGTGATTTATGATCGCCCATTTGCTGGACTGCTACCGAGTTATCACCGCCTTGATCTCTCCATTGATCGGGTGTTTCAGTACCGTGATGATTCTTTTGTCACCATCCAGGCCGGCGTCATCAACCTATATAACAAGAGTAATCTTTTTTCGCTTGATGTCTTTACCGCTGAGCAAAATAATCAACTACCAATTATTCCAACTGCTGGCATAAAATTTGAATTTTGATGCCCCGTATTCATTCCCTTTACACGGCATTCCTGGTGATCCTTGCAGTCGCTTTGAGTGGGTGCGATCAGTCAATTGATCCGATTATCGGCGAAGACCGACCATATACGTTATGGGGCTACATGGATGCCCATGCAAAGATTCAGCGAGTCCGGGTATTTCCGATTCGAGACCAATTGATCGCTGACCCTTCGGCGCCTATTGATGCCACGGTAACCTCTACCAATCTGACGACTGGTGAGACACATACATGGGTACACATTGACGAAGCCTGTTGCGGCGGCACGGCGAAAGACAGTGTTGGCGGGTATTTGTTTGAGGCAGAATTCGAGGCTCAATATGAACATCGTTACCGCCTTTCTGTTCGGCGCTCCGATGGAGTAGAATCCAGTGCAGAAGTAACCATCCCACCCCCGGTTGAGGTAGAGCTCATTGATGAGAGGACCCGCTCGATCGTTCCCGTACATATAAAAGGAAAACCACCAAACCTGGTCGATATAGCAGTAACGTATGACGCCATTACGTTACCCCCTGCAAACCCATGGCCTCCAGGATCCACCAATCCACCAGCCGTTCGCCTCCCTGTGGAGGTATCCTATTCCGGAAAAGAAGAACCTCTGGATGATGGCTGGCGCTTCGAGGTAAATCTCCGTGAGGATTTTGCTCTGGTTCAAGAACAATTTGAAATCAATTGTCTGTCTCGTGATCATATTGCACTCCGCCGAATTCACCTTCGATTTTTAGCGGCAGATGAGCAGTGGGCCTCTCCTGATCAATCTTTCGATCCAAATCTATTGATTGAGCCGGGCACGTTTTCGAATGTAGTCAATGGGTATGGATTCTTTGGAGGAGGATATACGGTCGTCACTGCTTGGATCCCAACCTTAGAACTTCAACGTAATATCGGTTACCGTACGGCGGGGCCATGCCCGCTCGCTCCTGCAAATATCCCAGAGTGCCAACTCCCTCCCGAACCTTGCCTGCAGGAAGCGGGTTAAATTAACGGCAGCAAAAATCATCCATTCTTCATAAATTATTTTCATCAAACACACAAAGTTTTTGCATCCTTTTGATCAAACAGCGTATAACCCTTAACTGATTGAGCTCCTAACTGGATCGTTCAATCATTCGTTAGTTTTAGTTTCAACTTATTAAACGTCGCAAGACACCGTGTAAATGCAAGATCGAGAACAAGGCACAGTCAAATGGTTCAACGCTGAGAAAGGCTATGGTTTTATTCAGCGTGATAGTGGAGAAAAAGATGTGTTCGTTCACTACTCCGAGGTTAACAAGGAGGGCTACAAGTCCTTGGATGAAGGCCAACGGGTAGAATTTGCCGTAACCCAGGGAGACAAAGGGTTCCAAGCACAAAGTGTTGATCCTATCTAGGGATCCGCTTTATCCGTTTCCCTTGTCCTAATTATTTCTGACAGGCAAGGGAGTCCTAGCTTCGCATAGTAGTAGTGATTACTACTGGCCGAAGTTATTTTCAAGTCCCCCCTGGTTGATTCTCAGGTTCTGGGGAGCACGGCTGTCTTTATGCCCTCATCCTACGGAAGAATGCATATTCGTTGGCACTCCTCCGGTGATGTTGTCGCTTTAGGCTACGCATACCCCGTATCGTTGAATATATGAGGCTCTTTCGCCTCAATCATCAACTGAATGAGTTTCGGAGCAGTTCCAAGCTTTTGGGGATTGCTGTTTGCTCACTCTCCTTACCTTCAAACTCCAGCGAGACGTACCCGGTATAATTGTGTCGACGCATGATTTCTGCAATGCGCTGATAGTCTAGATCCAATGTATACCAGGTTCCGCCTCCATAATAGGTCTTGGCCTGCATCAAAACGGTATGCGGTGCCAGCATCTCCAGTTTATCATACGGGTCTTCCAGAAAATTTCCTGTATCCAACGTCACCTTCAGCCATGGAGAATCAACCGCTTCAACGATCCTGAGAACTCCCTCTGGGGTACGTCCAAGCCCCCAGTGGTTCTCCAACCCGAGGAGTACTCCACACTGTCTGGCCTTAGAAATTAAACGTTCGACCGCATCAATCACCCAGACAAACGCTTCTTCATCGGTATAGCCCTCTAATGGCGGTTCAATTCCGCGATTATCCATCAGTGCCGTGAATGATTCAGATGTCCCCCATCTTCCCGTATTCAGACGCATTGTCGGGATTCCAAGCTCATAGCAGAGTTCAATCTGCCGAATCGTTTCGTTGATATTATGTTGCCTCTCGTCTATATCCGGAGATACAAACCCTTGGTGGGTCGAGAACCCCATCAGATCCAATCCATTCACAAAAGCCCGACGCTTCAGCCCCTGTAAATAATCTGGCTCCTCCGAGGCCATCTGCATATGGAGCAGTTCTATCCCGTCGAATCCCATAGCTGCTGCCTGATCAATGCATGTCTCGATCGGATAGTCTTCCTTTGGTCCATTAAATCGCCAAAAGGAATAGGTGGATACTCCGATTGGATTTGGCCGTTGTTTAGCTTTCACAGGATTAGACGCCGTTACGGAAGCTGCCGACAATCCGGTTGCAGCGATTGCCGCGGTTTGTAAAAATTTACGCCGATTGGTCATGATGTATGAATAAAGTATGGTTGCGCCAGTGTTAAGATCACTAAATTAGGAAATAATGAGATCATTTCCATATCCCGGTTGATGACCAAGCAAGAAAGAGAGCATCTACGACAATCTTACGAACAGGAACTGTTTGAGAGAGTGCTTCCGTTCTGGGAGTCACATTCCCCTGATCCCACCCATGGCGGATACTTTAATAACCTGGATCGAGATGGTACAGTTTATGATACGACTAAGCATATCTGGTTGCAAGCACGACAGGTCTGGATGTTTAGCAAGTTGTATCGCTTGGTTGAAGCTCGTCCATCCTGGCTCTCCATCGCGGAAAGTGGCATGAATTTCTTGATGAGCCATGCCCTGAGACCAGATGGACGTGTATATTTTTCTCTTTCCCAAGACGGGAGACCTATTTATCAGCAGCGCAAAATCTTTACCGAATGCTTCTATGCGATGGCGTTGTCAGAGTACGGCCGTGCAATTGATCATGTGGGATACATCAAAGAATCAAAGCTTATGGTAGAGCAAATTTGGGATTGGGCCTACGACTGGTCCAAGGTGGGGCGCCCTGCCCTTTCGGGTGCAAAGCCTGCCCAAATGCTCGCCGTGCCCATGATGCTGCTCAACCTGATTGATGAAGTTATGGTTGACACAGACTGCTCGTCCGAAATTAAGGACTGTTTCCATCGTATCCGACTGCATGTGCACGGTCAGCATACGTTTGAATTTGTCGCTCCAGATGGTAGCCGCCTCGACGGGCCTGATGGGCGCCTGATGAATCCTGGACATGTGATTGAGGCCGGGTGGTTTCTTCAACACATTGCCTCACAGACTGAAGAAGCAGAGATCGTTGAACTCTCCCAGAATATGATCCGAAATGCCCAAGCTTTTGGATGGGATCAGCAGCACGGAGGACTCTATTACTTTATAGACGTAGATGGATTCAGTCCGGTTCAACTGGAATGGTCCATGAAACTATGGTGGCCGCATTCCGAAGCCCTCTATGCACACCTACTCAACTATGCGCATACAGGCGACCCTACGGATCTAACCTCCTTTCACAAGATTCATCACTATATCTCCAAACACTTCATCGATTCAAAATATGGCGAATGGTATGGATACTGTAACCGCGAAGGTCAGGTTACCCATCGCTTTAAGGGAGGCCCCTATAAAGGCTGTTTCCATGTGCCTCGTGCTTTATGGCTTTGCTGGAAACTACTCCAGAAGTGGCCGAAGAATTCGAATTAATGATGATTTTCTTGGGGATTATATAGAATGTCACGCATGTCAAACTTTATTGACGTTTCCGAGCATACGGATCCAATAGGTTGGATTGCAGTCCAACCTATTGCTTACCATAATATCAGATGGATTGATACCATGTCCGTAAGGGATTTAAAGAAAGAAGGCACAGATGGTTCACGCTCGCAAGTAACGATTCGTTTTCGAATCCGAGGAAACAAGAAAATCTATCCATTCCTGAATGAACTTGCAGGAGCAAACCGATATCTCTGGAATACTGCTGTGGCACATCTGAAAAAACAGCACGAGGAAACCGGTACATCCGAGTCCTCCTGTTTCTCTCTTTGTAAATGGTATAAGGAAGAAGCCGAGTGGTTGAAGGAGTATCCAGCGGTCTTGACCCGAACTGGAGTAAAGGAGGTCTCGAACGCCTTCAAACAGTTCTTCAAGAAGACCAGGGCGTACCCGAGGTTCAAGAAGAAGGGCAGGGCGAAAACGTCCTTTGCCATTGATCTTGATCCCCGCCTTTCAAAGAACGGATATGTCCGTTTGAAGCGTGGAATGCGAGTCAAGTTGATGGACTGGCAACGAGTGAATCGATATTCGAATCCTCAAGCCAAGTGTGGGCGTATCTTTGAGGAGCGTGGGAAGTGGTATATGAGTATTGTGTTTGAGGTCGATGCCGTGGAGATAATAACCGATGGCAAGGGGATCGGGGTGGATCGGAACGTGGGGCAAGTAGCAGATCGTACCGGAAAGATTTGGTATTTGACCGCCCCCTCTCACACACAGAAACGAGTCAAGAAACTCCAACGGAGGCTTACCAAGCGGAAGCGGGGTCGTCAGAGGTATCAACGATTATTGAAAACGATCCATCGACATTGCCATGAAATGGCAACCATAAGGAAGAACGATCTACGACACATTGCAAAGGGAATCCGTATTCAATCGGATCTCATCTTGCTGGAAGATTTGAACACCAAGAATATGACCGCAAGTGCCAAGGGGACGGTGGATAAGCCCGGGAAGAATGTGAGGCAGAAAGCAGGACTCCACCGCCGTACGGACTGGGGCAGTTGGAACC
Organism: Rhodothermales bacterium; assembly: GCA_965215475.1. GTDB lineage: Bacteria > Bacteroidota > Rhodothermia > Rhodothermales > Bin80 > Bin80. Next base: position 3,127,638 of record OZ244061.1, on the reverse strand, counting down.
GTATCTACGTGAGCATGGGGTAGTGGTCAAAGTGAATCCTGCCTATACCAGCCAGACGTGTTCCAAGTGTGGACATGTAAGCAAGGAGAATCGGTTGACACAAAGTAAGTTTCGGTGTCAGTCCTGTACTCATCAAGAGAATGCAGACGTGAATGCTGCATTCAATATCCGGGCGTCTGGGTTGGCGTCCTTGAAGGGGCGTGGAGCCTACATAAGACCTCTGTTCGCAGAGGCACAGGCATGGAAGCGTCAATCCGAATCTGATCACTTGCGTAATTAGATATATAATGCCCATTTTCTTATTCTTAATAGGACTTAGGTGATTTACCCTCTTTTATGACTGTTACGTTCACGTTTCTAGATTGGCTCTGGGTCGGGTTATTCCTGCTCTTGATGGTCGGCAGTGGCATCTTGTTCTATCGACTAGGTAAGCGTTCTGAATCTGACTTTTTTCTGGCTGGAAGAGGCCTTCCTTGGTGGCTACCAGCTAGTAGCGTATATGCAACACACACCGCTACCGATACCCCCATGTGGATCACGGGAGTGATCTACAAGAATGGGATGGCCGGCATATGGTATACATTTTTTTGCGGCTGGGCGGCTATTAGCGCATTTGTGTCGACACGAATATTTCGTCGCTCCTTGGCTTACACGCAGGCCGAGTGGAATGTGGTACGATTCACCGGTCTCGGTAGTGAGCTCCTGCGAGGCTGGATGGCCGGATGGCAGTTTTTTATGAATATGTTCGTCTTGGGGTGGGTTGGGATTGCCATGGGACGCGTATGTGAATACCTGTTTGCATGGCCAACCTGGATTGGGTTGATTGTATTCTCATTGGTTTGTGCGGTCTATGTTCTGGCCTCCGGGTATTGGGGAGTCGTGATGGCAGATTTTCAGCAAGGAATCATCGCATTCCTGGTCATCATTATCGTCTCCGTTTGGGGAATCCATACTGCAGGTGGACCAAATGGCATTCTTGAGAAACTCGAAATCCTTGGTGAATTGGATCGAATTAATCCGTTTGCTTTCACAGGATGGTGGTCTGGCGATTTTCCCATCGCCTGGTTCATAACGATGATGCTCATTGCCTTCCTGGGTGGCTTTGGTATGGGCACCACGATTGACTGGTATGTAGAAGCACAGCGTATTCAATCCGCAAAAACCGTACGGGACGCAAGCTACAGCATATGGTGGGGGACCATTATTGGTTTGATCCGCAATTCCGTATGGGCCGTAGCCATTCTAGCCTTTTTCGTTCTCTTTCCAGGAATCACGGAACAGAGTCAATATGAGATGGGTTGGTTTCGTCTCGGATTTGACTACCTGCCAGCCGGGATGCTCGGATTCTTCTTTGCAGCGATCTTGGCAATCCACCTATCTACCATCTCGTCGCACCTCAATCTTGGTGCACTCTATGCGACACGCGATCTCTATCAACATTATGTTAACCCCAAAGCAAGCCAAAAACGTCTTGTCCAGATTGGCCGAATCTCCACCGGAATCTTGTTGCTTGGATCTTTTTTCTACGGCCTGATCATGGAGGATATTACCTCTTGGCTCATTTTTGCACTTTGGATCATGGCCGCAGGGATCTGGTTACCCAACATTCTGCAGGTTATCTGGTGGCGCTTTAATGCCTGGGGGTACCTATCATCCTGGATCGCGAATCTGGGATTTAGCTGGCTTGTGGTATGGATCCTACCGGAATTGAACCTCATTCCTCAATTATTGGACTATCAGCAGTTCTGGATTCTGATGATTCTCGGGGCAATGGTATATTTCCCGGTCACCCTGCTTACCAAATCTGAACCCATGGAGCATCTTGTCCATTACTATGTGATGTCACGCCCCATCGGATGGTGGGGCCCTGTTCGAAAAGAAGCCCTGCGCCGCGGCCTGATCATGGCCAATGGGGAAACAGTCCCCGGTGCTGAAGAAGCTAGTCGTCCCGCCGATACATACCCTGATCACTCATGATTCGACGAAAATGGTCGGCGGATGAAGCCGACGAATGGACCAAAGAGGACTGGATCGCGATTGTCCTCTCCCCTTTATGCTATGTACTGATCACAATCGGTGCCGCATTATCCATCCTCTTGCAGATGTCCGGATATATCATGCTGGCCATCGGGATTGTAATGACCGTGTTTCTGCATCTTGTGATTGACCCAAAGCTCCGGGCCATTTCCAAAGAGTACGAAACAAAACAGCAGGGATATTTGCATGAGCTGGAAGCAAAAGTTCGTTGGAAATCAGTTGACAAAAAAGCATCATGAACCAAGCACTAGCTACGGTCATTGGCATGACCATCGCATACATCGCCTCTTTCTTGGGGCTTATACTTGCCTATCGTGCCTGGCGTAAACATAATCAAAACCATCGGGATGGAGGAGTTTAATCTATTATGGGGCATTGTAGTGCCTGCGACCATTTTTCTGGTCGCCTTTCTATCTACATGGCTCCTGTATCGACATTTCACGACCAAAGAGTAATGGGATTCCATCCGTTATGGTTACCCCCCATTGCTACACCTGTCAGAGAAGCATCCCACAATTTGAAGCCGTTTGTGAGTGGTTCAAGGATAGATCACGGTTGCGACTTGATCAAGTGATTTCCCTTGACGTTTTAGACACCACATCGGTATGAATCTAGGGTTTTTGGGACACGATGAATGACTTCATTATACACGTAACCACGGCATTGAACTTGCTCTTGCAATTAATGAACGCTTACCCGGAGTAATCGCACGCCCTTCAACCAACGATTCTCCTCCACGATAGTTGCTTAAAATCAATTAAACCTCTCTTCGCGACAACTAATATTTTAAATGGGAAGCGCACATAGTAGGGTGATTAACGACTTCGGATGGCTTTCCTCATGAAACTTTGCAATGCACGAAGTCATAAATACCAGATTGCGCCCCAATAAAATATTGGTAGCACATCTCCCCCGCTTTCGCTAGAACGATACTATCTCTGCCCAAAAGCGTTCTGGCTAACTCTAAGTATCTTATCTTTCCTTTGCTCTTATCTATAGCCATCTTGGTCCCAAACCTTGAAGAGTCAAAGCCTCCTCTTGTTGATTGTATTGTCCGTTTGGACCAATCCTGCCTTCGGACAGACGGCAAGCATTCGAGGATTTGTGAACGATGCAGAGGACCTTGAAGCTCTTGCGGGAGTCAGTGTAGTTCTTGAGAGCGATACCGGAGGGTTACGTGGAGGCGTAACCAATAGTGACGGCATCTATCATCTCACCCGAATTGCACCTGGCACATATATCCTCCGTCTTTCATTTGTTGGTTATAATACATGGTCGGATACACTGGCCTTTCGAGCAGGCCAAAGGCGCAACCTCAATGTTGCCTTACAGCCCTCCCTAGGGGTTCTGGAAGAGATGGTTGTGGAAGCAGAGATCGAGACCGGGGCTGCTCAAATAACCGCTGGGCTACAAACGATCAGCCCCAAAGATATGGACCTGATCCCCACTCCTGATGTGTCAGGAGATTTAGCAAGTTTTCTGACTACACTTCCTGGTGTGGTTACACTTGGAGATCGAGGGGGACAGTACTTTATCCGAGGCGGGGAACCTTCCCATAATATGACCCTGATTGATGGGATGCAAGTGTACCAACCTTATCATATCCTTGGATTTTATTCTGCATTCTCTTCGGATATCATCCATCAGGCAGATATCCATACAGCTGGATATGGAGCGCCGTTCACTGGACGTATCTCATCCGTGATTGACATCAAATCTCGGAATGGAGATAAGCGAAATTATAGCGGTGCTGCGTCCATAGCTCCGTTCGTCAGTTCTGCTCAGATCGAAGGACCACTCATTTATAACAAGCTTTCCTTCCTGGCTTCAGCACGACAATCCGTGATCAAGCAAATTGCGCAGCATTACGTAGCTCAGGATATGCCATACACCTTTGGAGATGCATTCCTGAAAGTCCACGGGCAAATCGGTTCGAACAGCCAACTTTCGATTAGCGGAATTTATACGGATGACCGGGGAACCATCGGACTTGAATCTGAGGATCGAATTCTGGAAGAAGTTGGCTGGAAAAATGCAGCTGTAGGCATGCGCTATGTGGTGCTGCCCCGAGCACTTCCCTTCGTCGCAGAAATCCAACTTTCCTACTCCTTTTTAGAGACCACTCAAGGGCCGACCGAGGACCCGGTTCGCTGGTCCAGAATCTCTGGATTTCAGTATTCGGTCCATATGAACAGCTTTTATGAACGAACTCAGTGGAAATGGGGTCTCTATTGGCGTGCTCCGCAGGTCACTGCACACTTGGGCGGGTTATTTCAGAACTTGGATGTCGGCATGAGCCGGCGCCACAAGACCGGACTTTATCTGGAGCCGGATTTCTATATCACCTCTAAACTCCGAACTCGCCTGACTGCAATCGCAGAATTATTTCCAGGGCAACTCTCTGGACGTAGTAACTTGGAAGCTCGCTTTCGGACAATCTGGCAACACAAAGAACATGAAGTAAGTATAGGAGCGGGCTGGTATCATCAAGAAATTTTTGGATTGAGCGACCGGCGTGATGCCACCAACATCTTTACCTCCTGGCGCAGTGCGCCGGTTGAAGATCTTTCCCGTTCCATTCATGCTCTTGCCGGCTATCGAACCAGTCCTTACCCATGGCTGGAATTGTCCGTGGAGACCTATTACAAACAGTTGCAAGATCTATTCATCGCGGAGTGGACTGCATTCCCACGATTTACGTCTCTGCTTCAGAGAGCGGATGGCAAAGCGATGGGGGTAGAGCTACGAACTGAAGTCCGTCGCCAAAAATTTTATGGATATATCAACTATGGACTTTCCAGTGTACGCTATACCTCTAAACAACCCTCGGCCGAGTTATGGTTTGGCAGTGATAATCTTGATTTTCGCCCTCCCCATGACCGTCGGCATCAACTAAATCTCGTTGCAACGACCCGGATTGCGAACTATGATCTCAGTGCACGATGGAATTTTGGGAGCGGCCGCCCCTTCAATCATGTATATGGATTTGATGGCTTCCTTTTGCTTGATGGGATCAAAGATCTGTTTTCCGTACCTGACAATCAGCGCGTCATCTATGGCCGCCCTTTTGGGGGCATTCTTCCCACCTATCACCGATTAGATCTTTCTATCGAGCGTGAATTCTCCTATGATACATTCATGCTTACCGCACAGATTGGAGTGATCAACGCTTATAATCGGCGTAACCTGTTTGCCTTGGATCTCTTTACCGCTTCTCGTAACTACCAACTCCCCATTGTACCGATTGCCGGACTCAAAATTAACTTTGACTGATCATGTACAGGTATCTGGCCATCATGGGGATCACTTTTTTACTTTTTTCAGCCTGTACCGAAACGGTTGAAACGAGGCTACAGATTGAATATCCATTTTCTATCTTTGGGATCATTAATCCGAAAGCCGATACCCATGCTGTAAGAGTCTTTGAAATCAAACAAAATATTGCACTCGTACGCCCCGATCCTATTGATGCAACCGTCACATCCACGCATATTCAAAGTGGAGAAGTATATACTTGGCGCGATTCTGTAATTCAACTTGAAGACGGCGATTACCGACATGTCTACTGGTCTGAATTTGATGCGTCCGAGGGAGAGACATACCATCTAAAAGTCACCCGCTCTGATGGAGCTGAAACGGAAGCCATCACGACGGTTCCACCTCCGATACGCCTTCAAGTTCTGGAACCGGACACCCTGAACCGCGGTCAGGCACTCATGCCTCTTCTCATTGAGGGGGCTCCCCCCACACTTCCTCGCATAGATGTTGAGTATATTCTGGTTGGAGTGGATGAGAATGGAAGCAATCCAATCTTCAAGCCGGTCGTGTTCAATTATGGAGGCCTTGCATTGCCCGAGATGGATGGATATATCTTGGATATTGATCTGAGAGAAGATTATCTGGACATCTATCAATTATTTGACCGAGATGATGATGTTACCCCCACAATCATTGAACTCCGTGAAATGAATGTCACGGTTCATGTAGGAGATAGTCTATGGATCTCGCCCATAGGGTTCTTTGAGGAAAATTTTTTGGTTGAGCCGGGATTGTTTTCGAACGTAGTCAACGGGTTTGGATACTTCGGGAGCGGATTTACGGAATCTATCTCATTCCGGCCTCCACAATCTTTGATTCGACGCGCAGGTTTTCATATTCCTGGCGGAGGAAAAAATGACCGAGCCCATGATTCCTCTTTTTGATGCACATCTGGACTTGGCTTGGAATGCCCTCTCATTTAATCGAGATCTCACTCTTTCTCTGAATGATTTATGTGACGCCGATGCGCGCTACGAGGATGGGCTTTTCCGTGGTCATTGTGCCATTTCACTGGGTGAGCTTTCGAATGCAAACCTGCGCGTTTGTGTCGCTACACTTCTGGCACGAAGCGGCCCCGACCATGCTCCGCCCAGTGTACTCAGGAGAGAACTTGATTATGCTCATCCTTCTATTGCCCACGCGCATGCTCACGGACAGTATGCATACTATAAATGGCTGGAACGCACAAATCAGGTACGGATCATCCAGACGGCCAATGATCTACAAAACCACTGGGATCATCCTCATGCACTGGGGATGATGATCAGTTTCGAGGGATGTGATCCCATCCTGGATATAGATGATTTTTATCACTGGCATGATCTGGGGGTTCGAGCAGCCGGGTTAACCCATTACGGAAAGGGACAATATGCTGCCGGTACAGATGCAGATGGAGGATTAACACAAAAGGGTCGAGATCTCCTCAAGGAGTTTGACTCCCTTGGCATGATCCTGGACATAACTCATTTGAGTGATCAAAGTATGTTGGAGGCTATGGAATGTTATCAGGGGGCGCTCTTGGCCAGTCATCATAATTGCCGGTCACTCGTGCCGGGGCAGCGTCAACTTTCTGATCACCAGATCTGTGCACTGATTGACCGAGATGCCGTAATTGGGATTGCCTTTGATGCGTGGATGCTGTACCCCGGCTGGATCCGTGGAGAGACCGATCGTTCGGTTGTCCCCCTCCATACGGTAATTGATCATATGGACCATATCTGTGACCTTGCTGGAAATACCAAATACATTGCGATTGGGAGTGATCTTGATGGAGGATTTGGTACCAATCAGACCCCCACAGGATTGGACCGATACTCCGATCTCCAACTTCTTCAGGGACTACTTTCTGCACGCGGTTATTCTTCTTCCGATATAAACAATATCTTTTATCATAATTCACTTGAATTCTTTCTTCGCTCTTTACCGTAATCATGACAAATCCCATTAAACGCCTAGCCACACTTGGCTATCCGATTGATGATGTACCGAGTCCTGGGGGGCTCTACAATCCAGTCACTTTCGTTGGCTCAATTGCATATGTATCTGGTGCTGTACCCGTCACTCAGGGACATCTAAAATATCCAGGAAAAGTCCCATCTGACATAGATCTCCCAACCGCACAAAAAGCTGCGGCCCTTTGCGTGGCAAATAATCTTCGAATGTTCCATCAGAAAGCAGGCCATCTCGATGGGATTCTTCGTGTTCTTCGACTGACAGGCTATGTCAATTCTGATTCTCACTTCACCGATCAACATCTGGTGATCAATGGAGCATCCCAACTTCTAAAAGATGTCTTTGGCGATTTGGGGGTCGGTGCACGCTCGGCCATAGGAGTAACCCAGCTGCCACTGGGTAGCGCCGTGGAAACCGAGCTCATCTTGGAAATTCGCTCTTAGGATGTCCTCATCCTTTCGGCATGCAAGACGAGAAGCCATCCATATTCTTGTGGCATGGGGGATCTGCATGATCTGGACGATCGGATACTGTGCATTCTTTGCCTATGGATCCGCGGAAATCCACCTGCTCTGGGGCATGCCTAGATGGGTAGTACTTGGAATTGTCATCCCTTGGATCATTACCACGCTATATAGCCTCTGGTTTGCCCTGTTCTATATGAAATCAGAAGCTCCATGAGCGGTGCGAACTCTTCACTCATTGCGTTTCTCTGCTATACGGCGGTAGTCATTGGCCTTGCGGTCATCTCCAATTATGCGTTCCGGCGACGGGCCTTTCTTAGTGAATATTTTTTGGGAAGCCGTGGATTAGGCGTCATCGCACTCGCTCTGACCTTTGGAGCCACTAGTGCTTCTGCGGGCTCCTTTGCAGGATTTCCCTCCCTCATTTACGCACACGGGTGGTCCTTGGCTCTCTGGATCGCCAGCTATATGATCTTTCCCCTTTGCGCGATGGGGATTCTGGGAAAACGCCTTAGCCATATCTCCCAAAGAACCGGAGCCATCACCGTACCGGATATACTCCGTATCCGCTTTGAGAGCCCTGCATTGGCAATCATGAGCACTTTGCTTCTAGCCATCCTCCTGTGTGTGTATCTCGTTCCTCAGTTCACGCTAGCTGCACTCATCATGCAACAACTGTTAGGAAACTCTCCTTTTTACCAGGAGGCAGCAATGCAGCTTCAAAATATGATACCTGCACTGATTCCCGTGAACACCAATTCAGAATATGTACTTGGACTACTGGTATTTGCAATCTTGGTCATCGCCTACACCACGTTTGGGGGGTTCAGGGCCGTAGTCTGGACCGACATCCTACAAGGGTTTGTAATGCTCTTGGGGGTCATCTTAATGCTGGTCTTTGCTTTGGTGCAGGTGGGAGGCTTGCCGAGTGCCTCGTCCGAAATGGCGTCCATGCAACCTCCTCGATTGGGAACTGCATCTTTCATCTTGGAAGATGCACCCCGACTACAGGATATCCGGATTGATTCAGAAACATGGTTCATGGATGATGAGCAGTTGTTTCGAACGAACGAGGCCTCGGTGATTCCTGCCGGGGAGCAAGAATCTGCACCGGTGAAAGTAACCCAAGTCACCACACCCCAGGAAATCAATCGAATCCTGGAGAAAGGAATACCTGTATTGAATGCGATGCCCGTTGTCCATCAGATATCTGCCTATGCAAGAGGAGACGGAGAAACCGGCACGTATATGCAACCACCTGGCCCAAGTTCATCAGATCCAAATGGATTTTTACCGCTGGGCCTAGCCGTATCCTTCTTTGCTTTTTGGGCCCTCTCTGGTACAGGGCAACCTGGTAACATGGTTCGATTGATGGCCTTTACGGGCACGCGAACCTTGCGCCGTGCGATTGCATCGCTGGCCGTTTATTTTTCTCTCATCTATTTCCCCCTGATTATCATTTTTTGCTGTGCACGCATCCTTGCCCCCGGGCTGGATCATACACCTGATCGAATCATGCCCGTTATGGCCTATCTACTCTCGGATGGTGCTGGAATTCCATGGATGGCGGGCATCCTGATTGCGGCTCCCTTTGCTGCCGCCATGAGTACGGTGGACAGCTTTATCCTAATGATTAGCTCCAGTGTCGTTCGCGATGTATACCAGCAATCTATCCACCCGGCTGCGACGGAGCGCATATTGAAATTGCTCAGTTATGGCACAACGGTCTTGGTTGGCCTTCTGGCGACCATTGGAGCGCTATACCCACCACAATTTCTGCAGTATATCATTGTCTTCACTGGAGGCGGTCTGGCCGTTGCCTTCCTGGCCCCTATAGCACTGGGGCTCTATTGGCCTCGGTTTAACAAAATAGGGGCAATTACATCCATGGCCTTAGGGACTCTGGTTTATGTCTTCCTCTACTTGATTGGCTTTGTTGCTCTGGGAGAAATTAGCCCGATCCGCCCTTGGGGATTGGATCCGCTCATCTGGGGCTTTCTTGCATCCCTCGTAGCTGGCGGTTTGGGAACTTATGCTGGGCCCTCCAACTCAAAGCCTATCTTACAAAAGTTTTTTGGAGAAACCATTGCCCTGCCTGAACCAGAACTGCAAAACAGTGACCATTAATGGAGATTGGGTAAATATCTCTCAGCTGTTTTGATCGCTTATACATGATAGAATTTACAAGCATGCGAACTCTCCTCAGAGCTCGCTGCTTCTTCAAGCAATCAACGTACTCATCTTAGAACACAATCCCTAACATAAGATTTAGCCCGTACTTGATAGAATTGAGTCCGACGGATCTGAAACGAATGTGCTTCAATTATAGGATACTTGCCTGCTGGTTAGGACTTTGTGCGATCGTACCAATCGCAAACTCCCAACCACTTCGCTCCTCGCCGTCCATTCACACACCCGGTTTGTGGTGCATACTTCGCCAATCCAGGACGTAACACTACAAAGATGCAACATGATCTTGAAACAGCCAAATGGTTACTCAGATATAATTGCCTGATTTTTTTCATCTCTATGTGTCTGAGATACCCTCCCGATGACGTTTATGCACAAATCAGTAACTTTGCAAAAATATTAAACCAATCCATAGACTGCCTCCGGTCCTTTTGAGACGGTAACAGATTTCATTTCAAATACGTTCTGCCTGAAGCATGCAAATAAAAAAGGGGATCTCGGTCCAATTTTTAATCCATCTTGAACCATCGTGGCCGAATAAAAACTTCCCGATCACAAGAACAGAAAAAGCCCATAAGTATGATTGCAGTCACCGTTGTAGATTATTCGTTTTATAGATTCGGGAGTCATGTTCAGGAACATCCATATTGATTTCCAAAAGCTGGTTGATTCAAACCCTGGGAATTGCTCTCTCAAGGAATACCAGTACATCGGAGAACTAATCAATTCGTTCTCTCCAGGCAATATTCTGATTTTTGGCCTTGGAAATGATTCTCCTTATTGGATGAACATTAATGCTGGAGGTCAGACTTTATTCTTGGAGGATAACGCCTACTGGATTCAAAAAATAAAATCAAAGAACCCAAGCATTGTAATCGAAGAAATAGAGTATACGACGAAACGACGACAATGGAGGAGGATTATTAATCAACTCGATAAGCTACAGATGATCCTACCCGAAATCGTTCTAGAAACCTTCTGGGATGTGATTTTCATTGACGCACCAAGAGGAAATAAAGGCCGATATCCTGGACGAATGCAGAGTATATTTTCTGCATCAAATTTGCGCTACAAACATATTCTTGCGCATGATTGCAATCGGAAGGTCGAGAGGGTTTATTTTCGGAAATTTATCGGGCAGCCAACCCACACATTCGATAAGTTATTTCACAAGATCGGCTAGCTGCGAATGCATTGATTTGCCCTATAATCTCGGTGTATACACTCCACCTTGGGGCCGATTCCTGTCTACAGGCAAAATACTTTTACCGAATTCGTACAAAGCGTCCGACTTCCACATCTCTTCCCAAGGGGAAATCTGCAATCAAGCGATACACATAAAATCCTGCAGGTAGTGCTCCACCATTCAGTTCTATAGTCCTTGACCATCCAGCAGGAATATGACTCTCCGTAGCCGTGAGCAAACGTCTTCCAATCACATCTATAACCTCTACCTGCACGCGCGCATCCTGAGGAAGATTAAAGGTCAACTGGGTTATGGCTTGAAAGGGATTCGGGAAGTTTCCAAGAGCCGTAAATACTTCTGGCAAAAATTCTTTTTTAACCGAGGACGGAGAGTAAACAAGAATCTTAAACAACAGGCTATCCATAGCCCCACCTGCGTCCATGGCTTTATAAGAATACTCTATGGAGGAGGTAATCATGGTTGGCGTTCCACTGAGCGTACGAGTTGACGGGTCGAATTTTAATCCTTCAGGTAAAGTTGGGGTCAATGTATACTCGATTGGAGCAGTTCCATTGGTGACTTCGGGTAAGACCAAGGGCGGGATCGGCCTTAACCAGGCATATCGTTGATCCTCGATGCCTTCCGCAAACTTTAATATTGAGCATATCGCCCCCCTGACATCCGGAATACTCTTCAACCATGCCTGGAATTCATCATCCTGTGGCGCACAAAGATCTTGTCCGTCAAACCAGAAACCTTTTAGACTATCCAGTTGCATAAAACTCCTCGGCAACCTGCCTACGAACATATTATGTGACAGGTTCAAGGAATCTAGCTGAGAAAGATTACCTAGTTCAGGTGGAATATCTCCAGAGAGAGCGTTACGACTCAGATCTAATACTTCGAGAGCAGAAAGATTGCCAAGCTCTGGTGGAATGGAGCCGGTGAATTCATTTTCCCCAAGATCTAGCCAGATCAAACTGGAAAGATTTGACAACTCTGGTGGAATGGAACCGATGAGTTCATTTTCTCCCAGGCCAATCCAGTCTAACTTTGAGAGATTCCCCAATTCAGGAGGAATTGAGCCCGAAAATTTGTTTTTGTCAAGATCCAAAATTTTTAGGTTCACCAAGTTCGCAAAGGAGGAAGGGATTGGGCCCGAAAAAGAATTGTTGTATAGATTTAGCCATTCCAACTTCGTCCGTTCACCGAATTCAGGGGGAATCTCGCCTAGAAAGGAATTGTTTGCCAGAATCAGACTGCGAAGCTCGGAAAAATGACTCAATTGATCCAGAACGAATCCAGAGAGAGAATTATCAGACAAATCAAGTATCTGTAACTCCGATAGATCGGCGAACTCGGGTGGGAGCATCCCCATAAGTTTGTTCCGGGGAAGCCGTAGGCTGAACATCCAGCCTTCAAGCATTGCGATCCCATGCCACTGATTGAGCTCCTCTTCGCTCGGGGTCTTTGTAAGATCCCAATTCTCATTTTTTTGCCACTGATCCCCACCTGTTGAGGTATATAAAGCACTCAGACTCTGATGAATTACTTCAAGAGAACGGTTTACCGGAAAGGATAGCATATCCGATATATCGTCTGCATCCTCCGCCCGGGTATGGACATAAAAACGAATGCGTCGATTATACGATGCTTCTTCGCTCACCCGAAACTGAAATGTCACCTCCTTCGAATCACCGCCTCCCAAAAAACCAATCTTGACCTCTGTCTGATGTAATTCAAGAAATGGATAGGACTGATCACTTTGTAATTCTACAGTGAGCTCTCGTGCATCCGCCAGATGATTCGTAAATACTGCGGTAATGGTAACCTCGTCTCCAGATACGATGATCTGATCCCCGTCATCATCTTCCCATGACCATCGTGTCAGTCGTACACCTGAATGACTGGTTTCCTGAACTGCCGCCAATGCGTTCACAAAACCGCGACCAAGTTGCCCTGCAAAATTGGGGTTCTCCTTATCAATATTTTCGGCAGAAGCCCGGATCTTCTCACGAACCATATCCGGTGTCATATCTGGAAACTTCGTCTTGATCAATGCAGCAACCCCGGCAATCAAAGGTGCTGCAAGTGAAGTTCCACTAACTGAAATATAGCTGTCATTCACTCCTGTCGTTAAGATGGATTCTCCTGGAGCGAACACATCCACTAATCTCCCATAATTAGAAAAAGAAGCACGTCTTACCGCTTTTTTTTCTGTTGCTCCTACGGAAAGTGTCCTTGGATGACGAGCGGGATATCGCCTGAATTGATCAACATCCTGTCTCTCATTCCCGGCTGCACTGACGATGAATGCTCCAAGATCCGTCGCCAAATTCAAGGATTGATCCAAGAATTGAGCATCTAAATCCGCATCTATATGGCCAGTCCAGCTTGTATTGATAATGTCTGCCCCGTTCATCGCCGCGTACAGAATGCCTTCATATCCATATCGGATTCCTAGACCTGTGGTATCTGATGCATTAATATGCATCAGCGAAGCATTCCATGATGCCCCGGCAACCCCAATTCCATTGTCCGTTACGGCACCTGCTGCTCCTGCAGTTGCCGTCCCATGCCACTTATTATATTGAAATTCCGGTTCTCTGGTTGGATCATTGTTGGTATCATCTCTATTGGAAAAATTAACTCCATGTATGTCATCAATAAAACCATTTTGATCATCATCAACCCCGTTGCCTGGGACTTCGTCTTCATTCGTCCACACATTTGCACGAAGATCCTGATGTCGCCATTCCCCTCCGTTATCCACAATGGCAATAACCACTTTTGGAACCCTGGATTCACTTTTGACTTCAGCCCAAGCTTCTGGTAACCGAAGTAAATGAAGTTCTGATTGTTGCCGAAATTCTGGATCATTTGGATCATCAAACTCTGTTGAATCCACCTCATCAAGCCGATTCAGTAAAACAGGCTCTGCATATACCACAGCTGAGATCCCCGAAAATTCCCTTGCAACGGCAACCGGATCCTGCCCTGCACGATAGTAAACATAATACGTTCGTCGAAGCGCGAGTAAATTCCTGCGGGTCTTTGACGTAGGTAAAACATGGTCCAGAAATGGATACACACGCTCGATCGTGAAAACCTCGTACTTGGACGCTATACGATCAAAACCAGCTAATCCTGTCCGATCGGTCTTTGGTGCAATCTGTATCGTAGAATCGAACTGTACGACCACAACACCTATCTCATACTGAGCTATCTCCTGAGCTACAGCGGCTGGATAAAAATTCAAAGCACACAGAATCGTAATCCCCCGTGCAAGCCAATGACTTGCACGACGGCCTTCAAGATAAATTTGCTTTCTGATAAAGAACATCATGCAAATACTACGTCAATCCTCCTTACTAAGTCATCTTCTGTGTCCATAATTATCTCATCAACCCTCATCTATAGATGAATTTTGATGTGCCACACCACCACACCTGTTGTTTACGTCTTACATGAAAACATCAATCCCAGTTCGATAAATTCCATCACTCCAACATTATTGAGCAACTTCTGAATTATCGCATCTCAAAATGTTTGTGCCGAGCCAAGATCCGAATGGGCGTCAATTGCATCGGCGAGCGTACGCCAAGCCTGGGGAAGCTCCTGGGGTAACGGTGGTTCGAAAGGTTGTTCCCATTCATGTAGGATGGCGCGACGATACTCCAGACCGCAACGCGAGAGAGCCCCTTCCTCGTAGTCGGCGATGTGCCGGATTGCAGTAACGGTGAGGTCAACTGGGTTGCGAAGTGACGGAGGTACTTGTTTGCTCGGGATCATGTCTGGCCTCCAGATCGGACCATGAAGCACTGCCCACGGTAGCCAATCGGGTTGAAACTGGTAGCGATTGAGGTAAACGTAGCCCTTTAGTGGCGTTCCATACAAGAGCCCAAAGCCCCACAACATGAGCCGGTCTCCGTCAGGTAACAAGAGCGTATAGCAACTTGACCCTGCTTCTCCTTCAGGGGGGCGTTGTCTGAGGAAACCTGCTTCAAGTAGGAGATTGCCTTCTGGGCGAATGATGTCCCGGCCCCAATTCCAGCACTGCCGGTGCAGCAGTTTTTGTCCCATTTTTTGGTGAGAAGGGGAAATTGGGTTCACAACCATGCCCCACCCCAAGCCAGCAAAGAGCTGAACACAATGACTGCCAGAGCTTGCCTCCCTATCAATCGCAACGCAAAACCGCGACTCTGCTCGCGTGCGACGGTCAGGCAGGTAACCAAACACGGCAACAATATACCGGCCAAGTAAACAGCTGTTAATAGCTGAACCGCACTAAGGCTTGTGGCGACGCCCGGTTCCGCCAACAAAAGGATCCCATCCTTACGCACACTCGCAAAAACCACTGCAGGAGCCACTTCAGGAGGTAATCGGAAGATGGCCATCGCTGGCTCAATGACGACCGACGCGGCTTGCAGAACCTCCATCCAATGTAGCAGAGATGCCGCGGCTGTGATTAGAAAAAATATCGGCAAAGCTCTGCGAAAGAATTCTAAAATCACACTCTGTGCCTCCAGCCAGACAATCTTCAGAGGAGCCCAATTCAACCTGCCCTGCTCCGGTGCCGACAACACATTGAGAGGCGAATGGACTGCTGGTGACGCAGTAAGACGAATGTAAGCGAGAGTTGTGATGGCAAGATACAGCAAGTAGATCACGACCAGTTCCGATCGTCCCGCCACCGCAAACACTGCCAGTGTAGCTGCCAACTGATAGGAACAAGCCGAACCGAAAGTGATCGCTGAAATGCATATGCCACGCGAACAAGCAGGCGATGAGCGTGTGCCAATAACAGCGGGTACATTGCAGCCAAACCCCATCACAACCCGTGCTAACTCCCGCCCTGTCATGCCGAACGGTCGTAACCATGGATTCATTGCAGTGGTCAGGCGATCAAGCAGACCGCTAGCCCTGTAAGCTCCCATCAGTAATGAGTGGAGTACAACGACCGGCGTTGCCCACACCAACAATAGCGGCCCCATCGTGACAAAACCATAGTCACCAACGAAAAGTTCTGCAAACGGCTGTGGCCAATCCACCAACACCTTAGTCAGTGACTCACTCCACGTACGAAACCAGGTATCAATTCTACCTGCAAAACGATTCGCAAAATCAACTGCAATCCAAGCGGGTGCTAACAATAGCAGCAGTGCCCCAAAAGATCTAAGATTAGAGCACTCAAAAAACATAAAACGTGGCCGAGTCATCCGATCGTCATAGCTCAAATCAGCTTAGGCGGGAATAGGTCTAGGCTCTTCCAGCACCTCGCCCTTGATGATCACTGGCATCCACCGATAGCCCTGTCTGCAAAGATAGCTCTCTCAGCTTCGCCTCCATGCCCACTCGTGGATCCTGAAGGGGCACAACCAGTGTGCCAAGCCGACCTGTTGTGAGCAACCGTAGATCGACCAAATCCTCCTTCGGTTTCGATCCCCGGGCAACCAATCGAACGATATCGTCTCCCTGTAACCGCTCTAGGGCTAACGGGAGCGTACCAATATCAGAGCTTCTCCGTAATCCAGATATGTCAATTTGCTCTCCGTCGCCCACTCGGCTGGAGTCGCAGTTGATCGTGCAAACTCGGAAGTTCGAGGCAGTACTCAACGCACTTGCAAGCGATATGGCCAATTGTGTCTTGCCACGATTCTCCTTCCCCAACAGAACCACCGTTCGAATTGGTATCTGAAGTACCATTCAGCAAGCACAGTCATCACCACAACACGATAAGTCATCCAAGTACATCCCGTTGTGACGGTACCACTCTAGCGGTTTCGTACTCACCCGCAAACGGCGAGCAATCTGATTCGCCACCATGGCAAAGCGTTGACGGAATTTGTAAATAAAACAAAAAATGAGCTCGTCCTGAGCCACCTGAGGTCCGATTAGAAAAAGCCCTCGCCTCTTGGTGGATTCATCGTTCTCTGTTAGCACCGGATAACCTTTATCATTCCAGGCGAACGATGAGCGGATCAGAGATACCGAGCCGATGAATCCAGAAGCTAGGATCGGCTGCTCCATGCAGTCAATCACATCACCATCCTCAAGGATTACCTGATAAGCATTGTCCTTGGGGCGAACACTGATGACTTCACTATTTCCGTACAGTTTCACCCGACCCGAGTCAACGGCTGATTTTAGACGCGCCTGCGTGAAAGGCGATAAGAGTCGACTAGGGTCTGAGCCTGTTTCATTCCATGGCTCCTCACGGTCGAAGACGATGGCGCGCCGATCGGCAGCCGCTAGGTGAATGGCGGCGTCAAGACCACTCTCTGCACCACCAATGATGCATCTCTCCTCGCCATTGAGTTCGTCCCATGAGGCTACTTTCGAGTTGTGCAAGCAATGCTCTGCTCCACGCAATCCATTGGTTCTTGGGTACTGCATTTCACCGCCCGCCCAAACTACGAACCGCGCATGGATATCCCCACGATTCGTTTCTACCCGGAATTGCTTGCTTTGCGTATCCTTCATAATTGCGAAAACGTCAATCCCAGTTGCTACGGGCAAGTCGAAATACTCTGTAACCCCCTCCAAATATTCGACGTACTCTGCCCCTGTGGGATGCTCAACACCAATCGAGTAGGCCGGAGAAGTCTCTAGGCAAACGGAGTTCAGATCGAGGGCCCCGAATTGATTCCCGTTGAACGACGGTGTGATGAATCGCATTTGCCGGGGCCAGCGAAGAAAGGAGGCACCGACAGTGGCACGATCCAGGATCGCAAAGTTATCGATTTCCAAGTGCCTCAACGTCGCACCAAAACCGATGCCTGCAGCTCCGGCACCAACGACAACGACGTCAAATGATCTCTTGCCTATCATCTACTTACCGAAAACCGTTTCATGTTTGCCAAGGCAGCCATTGGAATCTCTACCTGCCCGTGAGTCTCTCTCATTTTCTTCATCTCACATCTCTTTTCCGTTCCGTGAATGGAAGACTGTGCGCGATATATTATGTCTAGGATGCAATTGGCGGCATCACTTCTCCGCAACCTTGCTCCGCCAATAAGTTGGCCTATACAAGTAAGATCCCATGACTGTCCTTGAATTGTCTCAGATCAAAAATGAAGTGTATAAATCAGACGAATATCACGCCCTGGAAGAGGTACGATTTCTTTCAGAAGTGACGTATGTGCCCTGGCTAATTCATTGGTCAGATTCAATCCCTGCAAAGAAATTTTTTGAACCGTAGAACCCACCAATATGCGGTATCCTACTTTTGCCCCTAGCATTGTGTAACCATCCGTTTCATCTTCAGCAATCGTAAATACCCGATCTTGCTTTGCAATGTGCTCTATCGATAGACTGGTGGAAAAACCATTTAAAGAATACTGCAAAGAGGCTCCTAACCGCAGTGGTGGTATGCGAGGCAGGCTACCCCCTTCGAGCGTCAGCCGGCCATCCACATAATCACCGGTTACCCCTAGGGTAAGATTCGAGTTATCTCTGCGAAGTAGATCCACATCTGCTTCTACTTCCAGCCCAGCGATCCTGGCTTCTGACTGGGAGGTTTCAAGAACAGGAAGATTTTCTTCCATCTTGCCGGTCGGTGCAAAATAGATGAAGTTATCGGATTGATTTATGTATCCCATGATTTCCAGGCTAAATTGGTCTGACCGGATATAGCTGGAAATTGTGGCATTGTTGGTGTTCTCAACTTCAAGGTTTTCATTCCCTCTTTCAACGGAACGTATTGCTGTATGTGCTCCATCAAAATAAAGTTCTGCGCTACTAGGATTTTTAGCTGCACGTGCCAAACTAAGGGAGAGATTCCACTTCTCATTTACTTGATAATTTAATCCTGCCCCGAGGCTTAAGGATGAAAAAGACCTATCTCTCCTATCTACAGCATCATGAGACACCCATTGCATGCGTCCACTCATCTCGAGCTTTAATGCTCCTAGATTGACACGCTCCATTGCAAAAATGCCCACATCATTCGTCAGGGTCGTGGGGAGAATTTGCTCTCCGGGAGCATCTAAAACTAAATCTCGTCTTTTTACCTGTACGCCGGCGACTCCTTGCACCTTACTGTGAAGGGAATGGTCAACTTCTACTCGTCCCTCCCATAGGTCATTTTCATAAGCAAGGCCAACTATCCCTGGATCTGATCCAACTTGTTCGAGCTCTGAGTGTGTGTAGTCGGTCAGTCCAAATCTAAAACGAATTTCGCTGACGGCTGCCTCCTCAAAACGATATGCGCCTTCGACATTGTACGTAACTGAACTTAGATCTAAGGATATTGATGATTCTTCCTCATCTTCATGGCCGTGATCATCGTGGTCATCATGGTCGTGGTCATCATGGTCGTGGTCATCGTCATGTCCATGTTCTCCATGTGCATGCATATGCCCCCCGGGGACGCCATAATCTGTATTATGAAAGCTAACCGCTGCCCCGATATATCCGCGATTACCTAGCCAGGACAGCCCGAAAGAACCCCGTGATAGAGATGTTTTCGAATTTTCAATATGATCCACTAATTCTTCCTCGTGCTCTTCATGCTCCTCGTGCTCTTCATGCTCCTCGTGTTCCTCATGCTCCTCGTGTTCCTCATGCTCCTCGTGTTCCTCATGTTCCTCGTGCTCTTCATGTTCCTCGTGCTCACCTTCTGGATTGAACAGTGGTGCCGAGACATCTCCAGTTTCTCGAAATAAACCGCGAGCATTCCATACTAGATTTCCGAATGCGCCTGTAAAGCTTCCTCCTCCACCCCGCTCGCTAGCTCCCGACCCACCTCTACCTGTAACCGTCCCCTCAATCCGATTTACCGGTTGCTTATTCGGAATATGCCCGTCGAGAACATTCACCACCCCACCCGTGATATTACTTCCGTACAAGAGTGCGGCTGGACCACGAATGATTTCGATTCGCTCGGCATCAAACGCATCAACACCCACAGCATGATCTTCGCTTTGATCACTTACATCACCGACATCTAAGCCATGCCGAAGAATTTTTACCCGGCTCGCTCCAACTCCACCAATTATGGGTCGACCCGCTCCAGGTCCAAAATACGTTGACGCCATACCCGCCTGACTTTTCAAAGATTCTCCCAAACTGAGCCCACCTGATTCAAGGAGATCGTCTCCTGTTAAGACGTTGACCGGATTTACTAACTGTGATCGAGGAAGGGATATGGGCCCTGCAGAAATAACGATCTCCTCGAGACGTACATGCAATAAAACCTCAAGATCAACTTCGGAAGTTTCTCCGGCAGCCACTATAATGGTTTTTGAATTTTTCCCCCAACTTAGACTTTCAGCACGCAAAAGTACTGAACCCACCGGAACTTCTTCAAATGCAAACTGACCCGATTCATTAACACGCTGAGAGGAATTCAACCCAACTAATGTGACCGTAGCATCGGTGACGACGGTCTCGCCATCAATCACATACACCGTACCCTCAATGCGTCCACGATCTTGGGCAGTTACGGACTGAACTCCCATCATGATTGATAAGACTACAACAAACAACAACTCCAGCTTTTTCATCAAATTTTCTTTTGTAAGGTTATAAATATTGCCTATCTATTTCTCGCTTTTGACAGATAAAAAGAGTATAACAGAAATGTCTAGAGTGTTTGTACTTCCTCAGGTTCCCATGAGAAACCATGAGCCTCTTGCAAAACCAAACCGATCGGAAAAATCGAGGATAGAAAGAGGAGATACTGCTCTTCTTTGAGCTCTTTTTTGTTCCCCCAAACGAGAAGGTTTTCGAATTTCGTAGAACATGAGCCTTCGCTTCACCTGTTTGGGACCATAATTCGTACCGATTCCCCACACCAATCCTACGAGTCCCTGATTTCAGAACCCCAAATTTTGATTCGTACACGCAGGTTGACCCTGTTTACTGGATCCATCGGAGCATTTGGTCTACCGTGAGCACCACGACTCCAAACATCAGGTGGCACATTACCTTCTCATGTCCGCGCACTCGAAGATTGCGTGCACCAAACTCCTCCTTCACCCGCCCAAATGCTCGTTCTACCGTAGATCGCTCTTTGTAGCGTTGCCGCTCCGCAGGAATGAAATTTGCGTGCCGCTGTGCCTTGAGCTCCTGGTCATGCGCCGCTTTCTGGTTGCGCGGATTCTTGTCAATGATGGGAGCTCGGCTCTCGGCGTAGAGAGCCTCTGCATCATAGGCACGGTCCATGATCTCATACAGATACGTACCCCGTTGCTCCGTGATTCGGGACCGTGGAAGGGCCGCCTGACGATCATACATGGACGCCGACGTTATCATACAACGGATGGGAACTCCATCATCCGCAGTATCCATGTGGAGCTTATACCCAATCCATTTGGTGGTATGCCCCTTTGCATTGCGCTTGCATCCCACCGTACCGTCTTTCGGAAGATCCTTCAGCATTTGGTCTACCTCCATCGTACGCTGTTTTTCCATGCGACGAAGTTCCTTGGACCGCGTTTCTCCCTTTTTCGGACATTTACGCTGTTTCGGCGCAGGGGCAAGAGCTTTCTTCTTTGGAACCGGGTTCTCTCGGGCCTCCATCGCCGTGGAATCCCGAGAACTATGGCCCACCAACTCTCCGTCATGCCCTTCTGCAATCAAGGCCTCATGAATTTGGTTCGGGAGCTGGCTCTTTGCAAACTCTCGGAACGCACGCGAAAACGTGGATTCACTGGGCACGTCCAGATCGCTGGGCCAACCACAAACAGACCGAATCGGTTAACAACCGCTCTCGGAGCGCAGACGTCGTCTGGAGACTCAAGACCATCTTCACGAGAAAACTCCGCGCGATGCGCTTCTGGGCGTCCTCCATATCGGGCGGGCAACGAGCGCGGGAAATGATCCTTGACTCGTGCCATTTCAAATACCATCACCAACTTCTGGTACCGTTTGGGGAGTGTGCCAAACTGCCGGTCCAGCTAGGGAAACAATTCTTGCTGACAACGGATATGAAAGCCTCGTATTTTCTTTGTAAGGGACATGGTAGCCTCTGTTTTTGTGTTTGGATTTTGTCTCTCTAAAGACACGAAATCTGAAGGGTTCCGTCCCTTAGTTTCGCACCGAAAGAAGGATCAATCTGGTGTATTTCGAGTCGAAAAAAGAAATCATTTGACCAGGTTCCCAAAAGGCGATCTGAATGGCCCGAATTGGACGCGCAGAGGTCGGGAATTTTTCAAAAAAATACCTCCATCCAGAGGTTTTGCAAGAAGATCATCATATTACCTTTTATTTTCTCAAAAACACTGAAGCCTTCGTTGATAATGAGACTCCAGATAATCAACAGGAGGGCGATGTATTAAATGATACAGCTATTCAGGTGGGCATTCCCAAGGTTGAGCATATATATCCCCACTTCTCTGCTGTTCCACAAGCATACACACGCCCCTTTCTACGTTATTCTGCACACATTTCAAAAATCTTCTGATTCTGAGAGCTCCTGCTCCGTCCTCAAGCAAACAAGATTCAACCTCATCCAAGATTCCACTCGTTTTATTCAGTGATAAATATGCGACTGTAGCTGTCATCAGCCAAGCCTCTTTATCAATGAATTGAGCGTAGGGCAATCCTCTTGAAGTGCGTCCCACTGCACTAGCATCTTTCAGAAGTTCTGGTTCATCAGTACCCAGAGTTAAAACCGTGTTGTCCCCTACGTAGCGATCAACCAATTCCTCAAGTTCATCAAGATAGTCAGGTTCCTCAATCTCCGCAGGAGACTGACAGGCGGAGATTATGATGACATAACCCAGTAACAGGGCTTTTCCAAAACGAAAAAAACCCATTTGCTTTCTGTTTGATGAAGGATTTTTTTTACGACGCAGTTCAATATAATATACGGCTATATAATGAGCCTCTTACACCAAGAATTTTTTCCAGCCAGTTATATATGTTTTAGCCGGCCATGCAAGATAACCAGGATACGATTGGCGCGCATCTTCAACTGCACGTCGATCCAGCACCACGGTTGCAATACGCTCTCTTGTTTCCAGAGTAACCTCTCCCATAGGATCAACCACTAAGGAGGGGCCTCCCATTTCTACGCCAAATTCAGGCCGAGGGCGTCCCACGGAAACCACCCAAACAGAAGCAGTCAATGCGGCAGCTCTATATGCAAGGCGCCATCTCTTCCACGAGGATCTACTAGTTGCACGTGGGGCAAGAATGACATGCGCACCTTGTGCAGCCAGTAGTTGAGCCGCCGTAGGTCGATTAATATCCGAACAAATCTGGATTCCTACTTTCGATCCCATAAACTCTATGACCTCTGGTGGATCTTCAGTGGGTTCATAGTGATCACACTCCCAGAATCCTTCCTCATCTGGCAAAACATGTTTTGCGGATGAGCCTATGATATTTCCTTGTGGGCTCACCAGCAGTGCAAGATTAATGCGGTGACCATCACTCTCAATACGAATCACACCTCCCAATACTGCGATTCCTGCTTTTTTTGCGGCATTACATAGGATTGTTTCTCTTCGGCCTCCTTGATATTCTGCATCATGAATCTCCGCTTTTTTTGTTGCTGGCGACCATTCATTCAAAGGTAATTCAGGCAATACAGCCAAGTCAGCACCCTGTTTGCGGGCTTCATTGAGACATAACACCAGTTCCTCTTCTGAGTTGAAGATTTCACGAATGAGAGCTAATTTCAATGAATCCGGTCCTTCCATCCATTTACCTCTATGATCTATATCCTTTCACTGAACATCGACCAAGGTTGATCGCATTCATAGATTGACCTTCCCTTAAATTACTTCCTTGACTGGATACCGTCCGATAACTGGATATTGTTCCATGTCTATTACAGAGCCACTAACTGGACTCGATTGATCACTCAGCCAAAAAACTACGGCGGCCGCAATCGTCTCTGGGGCAATGAGTGTTCCCGATGGAGCTACATTACGTGGCAAACGAGTTGGCCAATCCTCGGGTAACCCATCCTCCATCTTGATCACATATTCGTGATCCGTTAACACCCACCCTGGATTAATCTGATTCACCCGAACACCATACTGCATATGGAGACTATCTCCAAGATTACGCGTCAGCGTCATTAATGCCCCCTTTGACATGCTGTAAGCAAGTAATGGTAACTCCCCGCAGTGCGCATTAATGGATCCGATATTTACGACACTCCCCCGGTTATCCGACAAATACTTCAAGCCTGCCTTGATAAGTAGGAGTGGGGCCTTTGCATTCACATTCACGACTCTGTCAAAAAGTTCAGGTGTGGTCGTTTCAATCGTTGATCTTGTCAAGAGTGCTGCATTATTGACAATTCCATGTAATTCTCCAAAGTGATCCAGAACAGATTGAATAATCCGGTTCGCTGATTCAGGATCCAGCAAATCATCAACATGGATTTCACTCTGCTGCTCCAACATATCCTGAGTTTCAAGCAGTCCGGCTTCATTCCGATCCACTAGTAGCACCTGTGCACCTTCTTGAACGCAAGCCAAGGCAATACATCGTCCAATCCCGCCTGCCGCCCCCGTAACAATAACTGTCTTTCCGTGTAACTGCATCTAAATTAAGGGAATTATATACGTGAGTACCCATCAATTAGACGGCTACCTGTTGCGTATCCATTTCACGGCTCATAGGAGTCTCTAACGAGAACGCTCCTCCACGTGCAGATGCCCCAATCCCGGAGGCCTGTAACACATTCGCAGATGCGTTGATATCTGATGGCCACATGCCACACACTTAAACTTGCTTTGCGTCTTGCGATTGTTTTTATCCACATGTCCGCACTGATTACAGCGTTGACTGGTGTACTTTGGATCCACCGTGACAACCCTGCCAAACTTGTAATCGCAATAGGTATTGAACCTGCTCCATCCAGAGTTAAGAATGACGCGGTTTAACCCTGCTTTTGCCTTCACATTGGTTCCAGGGCTCTCAACCGTGCCCTTAGCAGAATTGGACATGTTCTTGATCTTCAAGTCTTCACGCTTCAACGTATACGCCTTATTGGACAATCTACGGCTATGTTGATGTGCCGCATTCTTCCTCGCGTTGCGCTGCTGACGCTTCAATTTAGAAATCTTCTTCTGCGTATCCTTGGATCGCCCCGATCCTTTCTTCTGTCGGGCTAACTTACGTTGATACCTACGGATCTTGATCTCCTTCTCCGTCAAATCTGGAATCGGTAGCATGCCTTGTTCCCCATCCGTAGAAGAATACGAGAGGTTATAGGTGTTCAAGTCAATGCCAATCTCTTTGCCATCGTCCACCTTCTCTGGTAGATTCGTGACTTTGTAAATTACGCTCATCTTCCAGTACCGTCCGTCTTTCTTCACGGTGACTTCAATTGGCTCCCCGTCAGGGTATGGATCGCCTCCTTTGCGCCGGAACTTCATCCAACCAATCTTTTGGATGTATACATTCTCGCCGTCCATTTTGAACGCTCCTTGAATCGCGGTAAAGGAATCCTTGTGTGCGCTCCTTGAATGAAATTGGAGATGTTCTCGTTGCCCCTTGAAGAAAGCCTGCCACGCCTCTGCCTGATACTTCAAGGCATACCGGACAACCGTAAAGGAATACTGGTCTAGCCATTCTGTGGATTGACGTAATTTGGTAAACCGCTTTCCCAGCGAGAAAAACGAGAGCGAAGGCTTTGGCTGGTCTGTATCTCGAACTGCGTCGTATTCTTCCTGACATTCGGCAAGAATGGCATTCCACGCAAACCGACACGCCCCCGCTAACCCGGCGAGTTTCTTTGCTTTCCCTTGCGTCCCCGGACATAGACGATACTCCACGCCCCGGTAGGAACTACTTTTCTCGTTCTTGTTTGAATCCTGAACAGGCATGGTATCAGTCTGATTGATATTATGGTAAACAATAGGATAGATATACAGTCTATCCTATTGTGTCTGTTATCTCTCCAAAGTAGAATGGTTCCATTCTTTGGGTACTCACGTATATAATTCCCTTAATTAACTTCTGCATTGCACCATGAATATGGATTCTCACTGGAATCTATCCGTGAAAGAAAATCGGCATTGTATCACCAGCCCTCTTGGAGAGGTCAATCCCAATTTGATGAGTTCCTTCTCTCCGATTCAATCTCATGTTATATCTGATTATTCATCAAAAAAAGGGAACAGTGCTCTCAACTCTTCCGGGGTTGGCTGACTCCCATATTCCGAGATCTCAAATGCTTCCGCATATTTGATCCTATTCCCGTGCTCTTCTCCATAATACTCTATCAGTAAATCTCTGTATGTATTTGCAACATTTGCATCCCATGCCTGAAAACGTTCGCGAATCCAGACCTTACGATCTTCCTCATCTTCTGGAACCTCATCAAGATATCCACCATGCCAAGCATTCCAATCGGAAAACTGACTCCTCAGTGCAGCCATGCAATCATACTTCCTGCCTCCAACCGGGCCGATGTCTACTGCAATATCTGGCTCAAATGGATAAGGTCTCTGAAAACGATCATAGTAGTACAGAAATACAGGGTTCTTTTCTACGCGCGGAACCGTCGGTGTAAAAAAAGGCACCGTTACCATGAACGCAGCATCTTGCACCAGTATTGCGGTATATCGATGATCTGGGTGATAATCGTTTGCACGTGGACCCAATACAATATCTGCTTGCCACTCCCGAATCAGTCGGGCAATCGTCTTCCGGTTCTCCAACGTAGGCATGAGTTCACCGTCATGATTGTCAAGCATAATCGATTCTTCAATCCCCAGAATGTTCTGACAATCTTCGATTTCGGCCTTTCGTGTAAGAGCTAGCGGGCCACCTGCCATTGTATAATGACCAATATCTCCATTGGTGACGGAAACAAATTTGACTTTATGCCCCATGGCTGCCCACATAGAAGCAACTCCGGCGGCACGTACCTCACAATCATCTGGGTGACCTCCAAAGGCGATAATTCGTAGCGGCTCCTGGGCCGCTACGAAAGAGGGAAAGGTTATTGCACCCAAGATTACGTACATAAGTGTCTGAAGGCCCAAATTTTGAAGTTTCATGATATTTGCTAAGTTAGATTGATCCCTCAATAATAACACTTGCCAATATAACTAGTAGATGATCGATCCAATTTTGAAATTTCCCTGACGCTATTCCAACTGTTCTTTTACCGCCCCATGCCATACAAGATTTTAATTCTATGCCTGTTCGCTTTCGCCTGGCCCGCATTTGGTCAATCTCTGGAGACTCATGTTCATTCTCTCTTCTCTTCTTTGGATCAACCCAATACTCCTGGTACAGCCGTTGTAATCGTGCATGGCGATAGCATTCACTTTGCTAAGGGGTACGGTACCGCTGATCTAGAACATAATATTCCGATCACACCCAATACGATATTCATGGGCGCAAGTGTGTCAAAACAGTTCACTGCCTATGGGATTGCACTCCTCGCAATCCAAGGTAAAATTTCTCTGGATGACCCTGTCACAGACTATATTCCAGAATTGCCCCCCTTCACACCTCCGATTACGATACGACATTTGGTTCACCATACCAGCGGACTACGTGACGAGTTTAGTCTTCTGGCACTGGCTGGATATCGAATGGATGACGTGATTACCAAAGATAATATTTTGCACTTGCTTTATCGCCAAAATGAATTGAATTTTGATCCTGGGCAGCGGTATATGTATAGCAATTCTGGCTACACATTGATGGCAGAAATTATCGAACGCGTGAGTGGGCAATCTTTTGATGACTGGATGCGTGACAATTTCTTCCTCCCACTTGGAATGAAGAATTCACAGTTCCGCTCAAACCATGGTCAGATCACCGAAAATGTTGCATCTGGCTATGTCACTGCCTCCGATGGCTATAAAGCTCAACGCATAAATTACTCTAGTGTTGGAGCTAGTGGGCTCTATACAACGGCTTTGGATTTGGGCCGATGGCTGACTGCACTGACGCAAGGAGAAATCGGTGGAATCCCAACACGAGAGCTCGCACATTCTCGCGGAATCCTTTCCAATGGAGATACTCTTAACTACGCATTTGGGCTCCGTTATGGACGATTTCGAGGGACACAATTTATTGGTCATAGCGGCTCGCATCGGGGGTTCCGTGCCTGGGCAGGACGGTTCCCCGACCACGATCTCGGGATTGTTGTACTTGGCAATCTAGAAGAATTTAATCCATCAAATATGGCACTTAAGATTGCCACTTTCTTCATCGAGGAGAAAAGTTTGAATGTGTATGAGGGGAGGTATCACAATCATGAACTCGGTAGCACGATCTATCTCTCCATTGAATCGGATACGCTGCGTGTTCATTCTCGGCGAGGGGAATTGGCCACGCTATCCCGAACGGGAAGAGATTCTTTTTCCAGTGACACATGGTATCTGAGTTCTTTTGAATTCCAACGAGAAAATGACCGTCTCACCGGAGTTCATATCAGTTCTGGGCGCTCTCAGGATATTTGGTTTGAAAAAATTGACCAATGATTTATCGAATCTTCATAGGGATGATCTTATCTGTGAATACTCCGGTCTACGCACAGATAGACCATCTCTTCCGCCCTTGGGATACAAATCAAAGCCCTGGAATCGCGGTGGCTGTGCTTTATCGGGGAGAAGTTATTCATCATGATGGATATGGGATGGCCAACCTGGAGCACGCGATTCCCATCTCATCCAGCAGCGTGTTCGACATTGCCTCCGTGTCCAAACAATTCTGTGCATTTGCAATCGCAATGTTGATTGACGAAGGAAGAATTGCATTGGATGAAGACCTACGGGTATACATACCGGAATTGCCGAATTTTGGACATAAGATCACGATCAAAGACCTGCTCTACCATACCAGTGGACTCCGAGATTGGCCAGGCATGCTTGGACTGTCGGGTCATGAAATGGAGGATGTCATTTCAATGGAGGAAATTCTCTTTTTTTGTAACACATCAACAAACATTGAATTTTATTCCCGGATCACGATATAGCTACTCAAATACGGGCTATACTCTTCTTGCTCTGGTGATTGAGCGGATCAGCGGACAATCCTTCAGATCTTTCATGGACGATCAGATCTTCATACCACTTGGAATGACTCGTACATTTTTTCAAGATGATCACGAGGAAGTTGTCGCGGGGCGTGTAACCAGCTATGCGCCACAGGCGGGAAAATTTCAGCGTATTGGTAATGGCTTGATGGCCTCCGGCTCCAGCTCATTGCATACTACTACTGAAGATCTGCTTAAGTGGGTGCAAAATTTTGAAACCCCAATCGTAGGAACCCCTGCGGTTCATTCCATGATGAACTTGCAGGGAACCCTCGGCGACGGCACGGATATTCCCTATGGCTTTGGATTAATTCAAGGGACCTACAGAGGATTGAAGACGTTTTCCCATTCCGGTGGATGGGCAGGTTTCCGAACTACAATTCTGAGGATCCCCGATCACAAATTTGCCGTGATTCTACTGGGCAACCATGCATCTTTGAATGCTCCTGCTTTGGCACAGCGTGTAGCAGAGCATTATCTGGAAGCATACATGACTCCCCCTGAAATGCCTCCTGTCCCGCTCCGTCTTGGTGAACAAGTCAACGATTACGAAGGAGTCTACGATTTTAGTGAGGCGCACGTCTTACGGCTAACTACAAATGGATCATCACTCTTCGCTCATTTACCTCCCGCCCCCAGTGTTCCTGCCCAGTCTATCGGAGCAGATTCCATCTATATTCCAGCACTCCGTTTCACCCTTTCCTTCTCTCGTGATTCATTGGGGCAAATCACACATGCCTCTACAACAGAGCATGAAGCAAAGAAATCTCCCTTACCGGAGGTAATGGATCTTACTCCCTTGGAAGGATGCTACAACAGCGAAGAATTAGATATATCCTATCAAATGCTTATTGAAGATGGAGCACTGGTTGCTGAGGGGCCACGCGGCAGAAAGTTTCAATTGACCCAAGCCCTTGAAAACGTCTTTACCAGCGATTCATGGCTAATGCCTGTCATTCGTTTTTTCTCCGATCAAGATGCTCCGCCCATCATCTACTTTGAAGTAAATAGCCCGCGAAATCGAAACGTCGTCTTCACGAAAAAATGCTAAACCCGTTCCAATTTAATGGGGTAGGTTTTTCCCGCATTCCACTGGCAGACATATAGATTTTCATCCTTGTCAATACATACATCGTGACAATGATGGAAGACCGGTTCTTCTTGGAGCATAAGCTGTAACTGATCATTCTGATAGACCGGTTTTGTCCCCCCTGGATTTGATACGACACGATCATTTTTGTCCAGGATTGTGATAAAACCAGAATCAGGCGTCTGATTCAGATAGCGAAGTCTTGACCAGCATACACCGGAATACATCATCTCTTGGTGGATCACGGCACGGCATACGTAAGCACCAGGCAGGAAAATCGTTGAGAGATAATCTCCACTCAACGAGAATCTTTTGAATGCATTATGCCCTCGACTCGTGCACACTAGAGATGGCATCTCTGGATTGCGCAAATCTACGCATACACCATGAGCGGTTTGAAACTGATGATCCTCATCCCCTCTGCCTCCAAATTTGCGAATATATTCTCCTTCAGAATTGAACTGGAGAATCCACTGTGATCCGTATCCATCAGCTACATAAATATCTCCATTCGGAGCGATGGCCGTTTCCGTGGGATGATAGGTGTCGGATTCCTCATATACTCCGATCGTTTTGGGATGTGGTAACTTCATGACCACTTTTCCCTCTAACGTCGTCTTGACCACCTGAGGGTTTCCATCAAAACCATTATCACAAATGAACAAGAATTCTTCCTCGCCTGCATCCCAAATCGTTAATCCATGCCCATAAGGATAGTTGTTGCCCCATGTGTCTAGCAGTTTGCCCGAGGTGTCATAGATCAGAATGTTATTTCGTGTATCGTCTCCAATCATGATCAATCGGCCAGCCTGATCCTGTACCATCTCGTGACAATTATTGATCGGAGTAACGCTAGGATCTAGATCTCCCCAAGTTCGGTGCACTAAATAACGATAATCTCCATGACCGATCCGTTCATCCGGAGGAGGCCGTTTACTGATAATGTTCACGGGAAAGAACGATAATAAGGCAGTTGAGAAAGTGTTCTGCGTAAATTCACGCCGATTCATTGTTGTGGGATATGTGTAGTTAGTATGGCTTCCAAATTAGGTTCTACCGTTGTCATTACATAATGATAGACAAAGCTACGATACTCCCTCGTACTGCCTGAAAGCGAATGAACTCACGGAATCTCTTATCCTAGCTATTTGATCCAACCATCTTCTTTGCCCTTCCAATACTCTTTAACCTCTTCAAAACGTTGAATTCTTTCTGTGATTTTTCTGATCTATCGCGAGGGTGAAATTCCATGATTCCATCGCATAACGTCCACGCGCCTTGAATTTTGTGGAGTGTTTGCATTCGCAATCTGAATCTGCCCCCATCCAAGGGCTCCCACAGTCAAGCATTCCCAAACTATCCCGTGAATTGAGATATTCTCGGATTTCAGTTGCCACTTTCATGTGGTGACCTTCATCATAGAGCTTCGATTCCCTTCGGAAATAGTTGGTTGGGAAGCATCTCCTCTGTCTGCTGTAATGGATGCTTTTTGTAACGAAGGCGAAGAGTTTCTCTCCCAAAAAACCCCATCACTATAGCCTTGAATGATTGGATGATGACGTGCCGTAGAAATGCGTTTTTTTGCCCAACAGAGATATTCCAAATCGATATCGATCCCACACCACCTCCTTCCAAGCTTTTCCGCGACTACTGCAGAAGTACCACTTCCCAAGAACGGGTTGAATACAACGTCCTTTTCTTTGGTACTCGCAAGGATCAATTTCGCAAATAATTTTTCCGGTTTTTGTGTAGGATGCGGCGTGTTTTCAGGCATGGACCAGAAGGGTACCGTTAAATCAGTCCATATATTCGATGGATGCGTTAACCGATAGTTTCCTTTGTGTTCTTCGGTCCAGTCTTTTGGCTTTCCCTTTATACGATAAGGAGCGAATACTCTACGCTTCAGCTTTACCATATCTACATCAAAATAGTACTCATCAGATTTCGTGCAAAACCAGATATCCTCCGTATTATTTTTCCAATTCCGTTTTGCGCCTCGCCCCTTTTCTCGCTCCCATGTAATTCGGTTTCGAACGAAGAAATAGTCGTTTAGAACCGGAAAAACCAAGGTAGATGTCTTCCAATCCGAACATACATAAGCGGTCGCCCCTGATTTCATCATCGGAACAAGCAATTCAATCACCTCCCGAAACCACGCCGTGTACTGATCCGCATCCAGTTTCCGAAAACGAGTCCCATTGAAGTCTTTTGTAAGATTATAAGGCGGATCAAGGATCAATAAATCAATGAATTGCTCGGGGAGATGCTTTGCAACCTCAAGAAAATTGCCTCGGATCAGTTGACCACAGATATCCTGAGAATTGACTGCATGATCCACTCGTAAAAACGTCTTCGATAATTCAGCTAGTTCCTCCTGAGTACATGTCAGAGTTCGATTCCTCGGGGCTCGTTTGGAAGACATGCTATATAGATAGGTATACGTGGATTACGATTAGATTTTGAGTACGTTAACACGGAAAGCGGACCTGGTCAAGAATAGACAATTTAGATCGATTTTTTGGTAATCATTCACGGACTACACCATAAAATTTGAGAGGTCAACCATACTCATTTTAGTACTTCCATATCGCTTACATTGACAGGGTAACAAGGGCGCATATATGCAAGACAGTAACGTTTTGTGCCATTCAAGATCGCTCAAAGATTTTGTGAGGAAAAGCATCAGGAGTCCTAATAAGTTTGTTCGACTTCTAAATTTAGGACACGAATTTGGATTGGCTGTACGTCTACGATGCGTCCAGTGAATCCAATTATATCCCCAACAGAAAGAATCGGGGTTTCAGCAGGAATAATCAGACGAGATTCTCTTCCATCCGAATCTTTAAGTAATACCAGATCCTCCTCAAATCCAGTAATTACACCATCAGCGGATATAATCCGCCCCCGGTTTTTCAGCGAATCCTGCTCAGCCTCGTGTACACTGGTATAGGTCATCGTCCAAGGTACGGCACTGGCACGGTTCATGAGTAAATGAAACCCCGTCTGGAAACCAACATAATAGTCACCCAAATCAAATCGTTCCGCCATCGCAACTTCAATCGAATCAAGGACCTGAGTTGGTAACTCATATGCCATACCACTACCTACAGTAATCTGTACTATCCCTTCATCTGTGAGAAGAAGAACCAGAATTCCATTCTGTGTTTCGATTGAACCCAATTCCCATGAATCATATAGTGAGGACGCAAAAAAATCTATCGATTGCCCTCGTATAGATTCTAATGTCATACCAGCGATCGTAACCGAGGTACTGTCGTAAAAATCTGAAAGCAAATTTAACAGGGCATACTCATCTTCAGAATTTAATACACCGGCTTGATCCACCACCCAATCCGGTTCCGGCATCCGGTTTTGAAGGAGACAGCCTGCCATCAAGACCGCAGATACCAGACAAAATATGAATCTACATCTCATTCCAAGATCATACGTAAATCATTTGACGGGCCCCTTCACGCTGAATCGACGAATTCCAAGACACGTACCCTCACCATCTTACATTAACTCCCGGAAAAAACAGTTTCGAGCACCTGTATGGCAAGCACCTCCTCCCTGCTGCTCAACCATGAACAATAATGTGTCTCGATCACAATCCAATTTCGCGGATTTAACAATTTGAAAGTTTCCACTGGTTTCCCCTTTTACCCACACACATTTTCGTGACCGGCTCCAGTAGGTCATCATCCTAGTTCTGAGTGTTTGTTTCAGTGTATCTAGGTTCATATATGCCAGCATCAGTATCTCTAGCGTATTAACTTCCTGAACAATGACGGGAACAAGGCCATCCTTATTAAATGCTATGTCCATTATATTTTCTGCTGTGAGCTTACTCATCGTAAAAATTCATCATTTTTAGGGATCTTTATACGGAAAACTTGTAGGAGTATTAAACACAGTTTTTAATGATACGAAGATTTTTTGTACTACCCATACGTGCTTATCAACTTTTATTGTCTCCACATCTACACAACGCATGTCGGTATACACCTTCGTGTTCCAATTATGCGATTCAGGCCATACACAAATATGGTGTGCTAAAAGGAATCATACTTGCCGTATGCCGTATCGCTCGATGCCATCCATGGGCAAAGCACGGGTATGATCCTCCCCGATGGTTTGGAGAATCACGAGAGGAGATCCATGAATCCACATGAGTCAGGTGCTCCCGTGACACTGCGATTTACCCTCATCACAGTGAGCGATACCCGAACCAAAGCGACCGATAAGAGCGGCGCATGTATGGCCAAATTCGTCCAGAGCGGTGGGCATATGATTGTCTCACAGTGTATTATCCCAGACGAACCAGATATCATACGAGAGACGATTCACGCCCAGTCTGGAAACGCAGATATAATCTGTATAAGTGG
The DNA here is from genome assembly GCA_965215475.1 of Rhodothermales bacterium. Lineage (GTDB taxonomy): Bacteria > Bacteroidota > Rhodothermia > Rhodothermales > Bin80 > Bin80. Next base: position 3,093,050 of record OZ244061.1, on the reverse strand, counting down.
AGGTACTGGCATAAGTCATAGAGATCAAACCTTTGAAGCAATTTATCCTCTTTTAGATAAAAGATTGCCAGGATTTGGAGAACTTTTCCGCGTACTCTCCTGGGACCAGGTAGGAAGTCGAGCAATGCTCTCCCGAGCGATTGCCGGTACATATGCGGATCTGATTATTTTTGTGGTTCCCGGGTCTCCCAAAGCTGTTGAATTAGCAATGGAAAAGTTGATTCTTCCCGAAGCCCGGCACCTGGTTGCTGAACTACTCAAAGATGAACTATGAAACCACCCTTGGCTTTATTGCTCGCAGGTTGGTGGGGACTGAATACGATTTTATCTGCTTCTGCTCAAGACCTATTAACCAATAGGCAAGTATTCGAAAACCTTGGGGTTGCATGCTTGGAATCTGTTCCCATAGAGGTAGATTCCCTTACTCTGTCCCCTCCATCCCCGCTTCCGTATGTCACTACTTCTCTGATCAATCGCTGGCAACAACAAGGTAAAACCCTTTTCTTGACGGATTCTCTGTACACCTCAAATCCTTCTTTTCTGATTTCTTGGGAAATTTCCAGGTCGAAAATCTCCTATGCGCGGGCCCGACGAAAAACATTTTCGCGTACCGCAGAACTGAATCTGCAGTACACATTTTTAGGGGTAAATGGTGAGATTCTAGTACGAGATACCTGCCAGAAGCTCTTCTCAGATGAAATTTCAAAGGATCTCATTCCAGAACTGGAATCTGCTGCCTATCCTGAAACTCAGGCAGAACTTCCCCCAGATCGATGGATCCGGCGCCACCTCGAGCCGGTAATCATATCCCTGGCGACTGGACTTGCCGCATTTCTCTTCTTCAATCTGCGAAATAATAGTGCTGACTCGTAAGATTGTCTTTCTTAGTCTTCTGCTGATCTGTGGTTGCGCAGATCCACGCCCCCCCATGGGGGGGGCACGCGATGATACGCCCCCCTATCTAGTTTCTACAGATCCTCCTCATGAATCCGTAAATGTATCTCCTTCTGAACTTCGGCTCGTTTTTTCAGAATTCGTAAATGAGGCCTCTTTTGCACGAGCTCTGTCTATCGTCCCGGCTCCACAGGGAAGGCTTCGATATCGATGGCGCCGAAAATCTGTAACCATACAACTTCCTGAGCCTCTGAGAGACTCCACCACCTATGTGATTACCCTCGATGATGAGTTTCGGGATTGGCGTGGGGTTCGGCTCAAAAGCCCCTTATCTTTTGCCTTCGCCACTGGGTCAGTAATTGATCAGGGACGCTTACGTGGTCAGATCGTTGATCCTGAACAAGGCTTGCCCGTTGCAGGATTAATGGTTTTTGCCTATTCCGCACAAGACAGAATTGATCAATCTGCGTCCTATCAAACACAAACGGATTCGGAAGGAAGGTTTGAGTTCAGTTATGTTCGAAATTCAGATTTTTTCGTTCTCGGATTACAGGATCTGAACCAGAATATGAGAGCTGATCCTGGTGAATGGTATGCGGTTCCTCCTGTTAAAGCAATCCGCGCTACACCGGATACAAGTAAAACATATTCAAATTGGGTGTATACAAAAGTAGACACGATTGGACCATCCATTGAAAGAGTCCGTGCAACTTCAAACAAGATTATAGAACTCCGCTTCGGCGAAAGTGTCTCCTTGCAAGATCCAACCGGTGAATCTTGGAGCATTGTGGACTCGGTCAGCCTAGCTCCTGTCTCCGTTAAATCTAGTTATCAATTGGAATCAACTCCTCAGATCATCTATCTGTCAGTAGATCCGCTTATGGAGAATTCTTATGCCCTTTTCCCTTCCCCTTCCCTGCAAGACTCCAGCAGAAATACTGTACAACTGGATACCACCTATTTTAGGGGTTCTATACGTACGGTTACGAGTGAGCCAACATTCCGGCAGTTCCTTCCCAGTGACACAGAAAATCCATACCAACTGGCACCGTGGGAAACTCCCCAAATCGTTTTCGATCAGCCTGTGGAAGCATCACTTCTAGAAAGCCTAATCAGCGTTCAGGATTCTAATGGTACTTCCGTGAATTTCGAAATTCGAACCTTTAATGGGACTACTTATTCCTTACTGTCACTGGATGACCCAACCCAAGTCTACAGGGTATCTGTACGGCAACCAGACAGTACATATGTACACTCCTTTGAACGATTGGGAGCCCGTTCTTTGGGGAGTTTGAGTGGGGTCACGATTCCAGCCGGAGATAGTGTGTTGGTCACACTTATGAATTCGGATGGTCAGATACTGGCAACGAAATCGTCTGATTCAGAGGGTTCTTTCATCTTCGACAATCTCCCGGAAAACAGCTATCACTTACGTGCGTTCATTGATCGAAACCGTAATGGTCACTGGGATGGGGGCTTAATTGATCCTTATCAGGCCGCCGAACCAGTTACCTGGACCTCTGGACCCACAACCATTCGCCCCCGATGGGATACTGCACTACCCGATACATTAAGAATCGGACAATCTATTCGAAAATCTCTCCCACCGATTGGTCAGTAAACTCTTATGGAAGCTCAGATTACACATAGAACTCTATTGACGTCAGATCCTTTCTCCGCAGGTTTTCTACCACTATTAAGGGGGCGTACACAACAAAAATTCGACCAATTGGCCAATGAAGTATTCGGGTTCTCTGCTGTAACGCTCATGGAAAATGCTGGCAGAAGCACAGCTTTCATCATTGAACGCGAGTATGGTCCGATGCATGGTCGTAAGATCGTTGTCTGCTGTGGGAGCGGTAATAATGGAGGAGACGGGTACGTCGTTGCACGCACCCTCTACAATCACGGTGCCTTCGTACATGTTGTCTCCCTAAAACCTCCATCAACTCGAGAAGCCAAACAAAATTGGAGCTTTCTCCAAAAATTGAAAGAGTCTGATCCATCCGATCGGCTACAGTTTGAAGATGATCCCCACAAACCACTCCCTAAGGCGGATCTGTATATTGACGCTTTATTGGGAGTGGGGGTGAATCGACCCCTGAAAGGAGATATCGTGAGCTTGGTGAATGCGCTGAATACTGCAGATGCACCCGTGGTTGCACTTGATCTTCCATCAGGGCTACATGCGGATACGGGATCCCCACTTGGGGAAGTGGTACGTGCTGAATTAACGATCACCTTCAGTGCATACAAACCGGGATTGTTGTTTGGACAGGGCCCTGTTTATTCGGGAAAGCTGGAACTGGCCCATATTGGACTTCCATTGTCTACAATTCTGGACAATATGACGTCTGAGATCCATTGGGTCTCAACAGATAAAGCAATCTCATCCTATCTTCCTATTCGAGATCTACAGGCGAATAAGTATAGTGCGGGAATGGTGCTGGTGATCGGGGGATCTCCTGGACTTTCTGGTGCTCCCATTCTGGCTGCTCGCGCGGCGGCACGTATTGGGGCGGGCTACGTAGCCTGTGCTGTACCCGAAAGCATCCAAAGTATTCTGGCTACTACGATGACAGAAATTCCAGCTATCCGCTTAGCCGAATGCCCCGACGGTGGAATTGAACCCGATGTTGCAATGACTACACTCCAGCCTTGGCTTGCAAAAGCAAACTCCGTGGTCATTGGTCCAGGATTAGGTCAACATCCCAATACTCAGCATTTCGTTCGGCGAATCTTGCAATCCTGTACAATACCCGTGGTCGTAGATGCAGATGCTCTTGTTACTGCTGCACAACTCCTTAATCACTCCAATCAGGAGAGGAACTGGATTCTTACCCCCCATTCAGGAGAATTCGAACGAATGATCACAGAATCGGACAAACTCGATCGAATTGAATCAGCCCTTCATTGGTCCTCTCGTTGGAATTGTACTCTCCTACTCAAAGGTCATCCGACGATCGTCTCTCATGGCCAGGATGAAGCTTTTGTATGTGGGCGACCGAATCCTTCTCTCGCTACGGCAGGAACAGGAGATGTTTTGGCCGGCCTATGTGCTGGTCTACTGGCCCAGGGCTGTACTACCTCCACCGCAGCGGTATGTGCCTCTCATATCGGAGGACTAACCGCAGATCAATACTCGGAAAAATATCATCCCGGCACGATGATTGCGGGGGATATGATTGACGGGATGGTTACTGCTCTTACTTCATTGCAAAAATTTTAATTCCCTGGGAACCAGTATTTCTTCATGAACGTAGATTATAGAACTTCGTCTTGAGCATTTCTTTCCGTATATTCACACATACTTATCCATAACAGCAAAACCCGGTGAATCATGGCACTACGTAAAACTCCATCAGCGGACCTGAAAAGGACATATGGTTTCTTTGTACAGGTTGGTATGATTGCTTCGCTCCTCCTACTCATTCTTGCATTTAACGCGAATCTTGAACGTGGAGAAGGGATGGAGATTGAGCAAGTTGAACAGGAAGTCGTCCAAATGGAAGAGATCCTGCAAACCGAGCAGATCCAAAAACCGCCACCTCCTCCGCGTCCTCCTGTTCCTGTTGAGGTCCCGAATGATGAGATCTTAGAAGATGATGATTTGGACCTTGATGCCTCACTAGACTTCGATGCGCCTATCAACGTACCGCCGCCACCTCCCCCACCGGAAGAAGAGGAAGTGATGGAAGAGCCCGAGATCTTTGAGATTGTTGAACAGAGCCCTGAGCTCATTGGAGGTATCGGTGGTCTGCAGGCCAAGGCAAGGTACCCTGAATTAGCACGCAAGGCCAATATTGATGGCAGAGTAATCGTACAATTTATCGTGGATGAAAACGGAGACGTAAGTGAACCCGTAATTGTGCGCGGTATTGGGGGTGGTTGCGATGAAGAAGCAATTCGGGTGATCACGGAACATGCCAAATTCATTCCTGGCCGGCAGCGTGGACGCGCCGTAAAAGTAAGAATGTCTCTTCCTATAGTATTCAAGTTGCGTTGATCAAGATCACTTCTTGCAATCAATTGGTAAGCCCTGTGCCTTTTTAAGACACAGGGCTTACTTTTTGAATGACTATCGTAAATGTAAATCCTGCCCGCATAGGGATGGTAATGCAGGCATGTATCTTGTATTCCTAGATGCAAATCAGTCGGATCAATCCCCATTGGCTATTCCACCAGATTGACTGTCGTCCCCATTCACTGGAATTCGCAGCCTTCTTATCCTAACTCACCGGGCGTTGAATCACCTCAACACTAGACTCTGTACCCACAATCACTTCCGTTGCAAGACCAACAAATAATCCGTGATCTAAAACGCCCGGCAGCTCCAATAATTCGCGGCTAAGCTCTGCCGGATGGTCAATCGAGGGAAATTTTGCATCAATTACCCAGAACCCCTGATCTGTAACAATAGGGCCATCTTTGCGTACCCCTAAACGTATAGATGCGCAGGCCCCCATGCGCTGGAGAGTATCCAGAATCACCGGTGCGGCAAGTGGAACGATCTCAATCGGTACGGGCACCTTTGTACCCAGTTGCTTTACCAGTTTGGAAGGATCTACCAAGATCATGAGACGACTGGCTTGACTGGCAATAATTTTCTCACGCGTTTGTGCTGCCCCCCTTCCCTTGATTAAATCAAGCTCTGGACTTACCTCGTCTGCACCATCAAAAGCGATATCTAGCTTGCCTTGCACATCGTCAAAGGTACAGACCGGGATTCCTTGTTTTCGCGCTTCAATCTCGGCAGAACTTGAGGTAGGAATCCCTCTCACTTGTAAGCCCTCTTCCAAAATCCTCTTTCCAATGGCCGCTAGTGCAAATGCCGTGGTTGAACCCGTTCCAAGTCCAATCGTCATGCCGTGTTCTATAAGACGGGCCGCTTCATTTCCAGCTCGTCTTTTGGCCAAATCCTGGTCCATTACTCGTGACGCAGAGACTCAATAGGATCAAGACTAGCTGCCTTGAATGCAGGATAGACTCCAAATGCCATTGCAATTACTGTAACACCAAGTACTGCACCGATCGCCCACGTCCATGGAAATACGAAAGACACATCAAAAAATCGCCCTACCACGTTCCCCCCCAAAACTCCTATCAGAATGCCCGTGATTCCACCAATCTGGCAAAGAAAGATCGCTTCATAAAGGAACTGGCTTAGAACGTCACGGCGGCGCGCACCAACCGCTTTGCGTACTCCAATTTCTTTCGTACGCTCGGCAACGGAAACGAGCATAATATTCATGATCCCAATCCCTGCAGAAAGCAGTGTAATCAGACCCACAACGGCTCCGCCCAATTTTACTTGCCCCGTAAAACCGGTTATCCGGCCCAAGAAAGCTTCTGAACTTTGAATCTCAAAATTATTGTCTTCCCCTACCTCAACATTACGGACAACCCTAAATATACCAATTGCTTCTTCCATTGCCTCATCAATGACATCCATGCTGCGTGTCTCTACTTTGATCTCTATGTTTCGCTGCCCTGCACTGTAGGACTGAATCATATTCGTGATCGGAACTAGTGCTAGGATATCAACATTGTTTCCAAAAACATCGCCTTTCTCTGCCATCACGCCGACAATTCGGTAACGTTTCCCACCGATTACAACGGGTTTCCCAACCGGATTAATATTCGGAAACAGTCGCTCACCGATATCATATCCGATCACGACAACATCTCGCCCCAATTCTACGTCCAGCTCCGTTATATTTCGACCTTGTCCAATGTCAAACCCATTCGTTTGTATCCAATCCTCGTTCACTCCGAATTTTGTAATAATATTTTCGGTCTTACGATCTCCATATCGACCTTCTACAGGTCCCAATATGTCCATCGTTGGACTAACTGCAGAAGGCAATTTTGCTCTTTCCGCATATTTGACCATATCGTCATACGTCAGATTTCTCCGTGCACGATATCTGGAACCGGATTGACTAAATCCGTCGGCCCTGGAAATGGTGAAGGTTGTCGCCCCAAAAGACTCAATTGCACTCACCACTCTTGTCTCTACAACTTGTACGGCAGTCACAGCCACAATAATGGCAAAAACACCAATAATAATTCCTAATAAAGTGAGCACCGAACGAAGCTTGTGGCTACGTACTGCATCCCAAGCTAGACGTACAAATTCGAGGTTGAACATCAGCTGTGTCTCAGTGCTTCAATAGGATCCATCCGGGCTGCATTCCATGCAGGTACAACACCAAATATGATCCCAACTCCGACGCATATTCCAAACGCAAGCAGGACGGTTCCCACCGCAAATGAAGCAGGAACAAATTGATTGATAATCTGCGTCAAGCCTAAAGAAAGAAGAACACCTGTGGCTCCCGCAGCAATGCATACCAATACGGCCTCAATCAGGAACTGCGACAGCACCGCTCTACGGCTGGCACCTACAGCTTTGCGTACTCCGATTTCTTTCGTCCTTTCTTTCACGGTTACAAACATAATATTCATCACACCAATCCCTCCTACCACCAATGCCAACCCCGTCAGAAATATGCCAATCATGTAGACAACCGTTTTGACTGCTGCTAATTGCTCCCGGAATGCTTCGGTCTTGTTCACCTCAAAATTATCTTCCTCCATTACGTCCAATCCCCGAGCAGCTCTCACGATTCCAGTGAGTTCTTCTTCAAGCATGGGTACGGTTTCACCTGATTCCGCATTCACTTTGATGGTTACACTCCGAAAGCGCCCAAAGTGTCGCTCGAATGTTTTGATCGGAATCTGCGCCTGTTCATCAAACGAGAATAATCCAAAAAACTTGCCCTGCTCTTCCAATACCCCAATAACTTCAAACCTCTTTCCGCCGATTCTGATCATCTTACCTAATGCTCTCTCGCTAGGAAAAAGGGCTTCACTAACAGCTTGACCGATTACGACAACATTTCGACCAACTAGATTATCCAATTCATTATACCAACGCCCTTCCGCAACCTTTACATCATCTACACTTGCAATTTCTGGGGTCGAACCCTGAATAAACACCCCGCTCAACGCACGATCACGATACCGTATTGGTCGACCTGTCTGGACTAAAGGGGCCACCGCAATGGCATACTCCGAACGATCTCGAATGTGATCTGCCAGATCTGCACGCAAATCGGGCCTGGACCATTGACGTGACCGCTCTCTTGGTTCTGTGAACCACCCCATTTTCTCAACATAAACTGCGTTCGTACCCAGGAGAGCTAATGAACTATCCATTGCGTTCTCCAGCCCATTTATGACCGTGATCATTGCCGTCACGGTTACGATCCCAATGACGATGCCAAGCATCGTCAGACCACTGCGTAGGCGATTCGTACTCAGCGAACGAATGGCGATGAAAAAACTCTCCCAAGTTTCTATAAAAAAGCGAATCACAGCAAGTACCTCAGGTTTTCCATGGTGCTAGGCCTAGCCTACGCAATAGAAAGATGGGGGTTGCGAAATCACCCAACCTCTTCGTATTGCTGTATGAATTGGATGTAGTCACTGCAACTTTGGACATTTGCCCCAATCATGCGTAAAAGTGGCACCTTTTTTGTGTATTTAAGATGAGCAAACTAAGAATTTCTATTGAATTCTTGCGATTCCTCCATATGCGCAAGAAATATTGGTTAACACCGATTGTAGTGGTATTGTTGCTATTGAGTCTTCTGATTGTTTTGACACAGGGCTCCGCGTTAGCACCGTTTATCTATTCACTGTTTTAACCGCATATCTGTGTAAATAAGTTCCAATATTAGAATTAGCCTGTGTCTTCGCAGATGGGAGAAATCATAGCAATTGCAAACCAAAAAGGCGGAGTGGGAAAAACCACTACGGCCGTCAATCTTGCAGTTTCGCTTGCGGTATTGGAAAATTCTACTTTGCTCATAGATCTGGACCCTCAGGCAAATTGCACTTCAAGTTTAGGATACAATGCCAGAGAGGTCGGTCCATCCGTCTACGAAGTGATCATAGGAAAGAACTCACCAACGGATATCCTTTGTACGAATGAGGAAGTTCCTCGTCTAGATTTACTTCCTGCCAACATCAACCTCGTAGGTGCCGAAGTTGAACTTATCAGTATTCGAGATCGTGAACAGCTTCTGAAAAAATCTCTTCACGGCTTGACCGAAAAATATGACTATATCATCATTGATTGTCCCCCCTCACTTGGACTCTTAACCGTCAACGCACTGACGGCGGCCAACAGTGTGATTATTCCGGTTCAAGTAGAATATTTTGCTCTTGAAGGATTAGGGCTGCTACTGAATACGATTAAAATCGTACGTGGTGGACTGAATCCGAATCTTGAGATTACAGGGGTCTTGTTAACGCTTTATGATTCACGTCTTCGGCTTTCCAAACAAGTCGCTGCCGAGGTAAAGCGCTACTTTGGAAACCGAGTATTCCAAACCATCATTCACCGGAATGTGACGGTGGCAGAAGCGCCTAGCTTTGGAAAACCTGTCCTACTTCACAGTGCCACCAGTACCGGTGCGCGTAACTACTTGGCACTCGCCCGAGAGATGATACAGCGCCTTTCTTTGACCAATTCTCAAACTCCTGAATTTACGACCTCTCTCTCCAATAGCTCATAAGAAAGCGATGCCTTAAATTAAGGTAGTATTCTGGCAATCGCTGTCAGTATGATCTGTTAACCTATTCCTGTTTGCATATGTCAAATCCAAACTCTGTCTTAGGACGTGGACTCGATGCAATTCTCAGTAATGACGGGCAACTTCGCTCTGAAGAAGATGCTCATTCTCTTGTCGGTGGCATTTTTGAACTTCCCGTGAGTTCCATCCAACCCAATCCCTTCCAACCTCGCCATGAATTCAATGAAGAATCTCTCCAAGCACTATCAAATTCAATTGCACAGTTAGGAATTATTCAGCCAATCACGGTCCGAGCTACCAGAGGAGACACATTTGAACTCATCAGCGGAGAGAGACGGCTCCGAGCGGCAAAGCTAGCCGGTCTGGAAGAAATTCCGGCCTATATACGACCTGCGAAGGATGTGCGAATGCTGGAAATGGCTCTAGTTGAGAACGTCCAACGCGAGGAACTCAACCCTATTGAGGTTGCTCTAGGATATAGAAGACTCATTGAAGAATATGGGCTGACACAAGAAGAAGTTGCTCAACGGGTCGGAAAGCAAAGATCTACGATCACGAATTTTATACGTCTGCTCCATCTACCTCCAAAAGTACAGATTGGATTACGGGAGCGTATGGTTTCACCTGGTCATGCCCGTGCACTGCTCTCACTTCGGGATGACCGTACAATCAATCGACTTTTTGGAGAAATTCAACGCAAAAACCTTAGCGTACGCGATGTGGAGAAGCGGGTGAAGCTCCTTCTGAATCCATCGGAAACAACCAAGAAAACTGTTTCACCTCCCTCAGTATACCTCACTCAATTTGAAAATCAACTCAGAAAGAATCTGGGGACAAAAGTGCAGATCATCGACAAGGCGAAAGGGCATGGTCGAATTGAAATTCACTACTATTCGAAAGATGATCTATCCCGCCTCATAGAGATCCTTGAAGGAGCTACTTGATTTATGATTTCCCCATTCCTGAAAGCAGGGCTCTTTGTGTGCGCTTTTCTTGGAGTACTTAAACCAGACCCTGTAATTGGTCAGCAGGATACTACGGTTATCCCGGCGGATTATTATCTACCCGATCCGCGTTCAGCTTTGCGTCGTGCATTCGTACCTGGATGGGGACAATTATATAACCGTGAATATTATAAAGTCCCCATCGTCTACGTAGGTCTAGCAGCTTTTGTAGGTTCTGCTCTGTTAGTGGATCGCCGATATCGACTGTATCGACATGCATATCTCTTTACGGCACGGGTCCATCCAGATGGTTCCCCGATATTTCCTGAGTACGAGAGTGACTATTCGGAGCTTTTACGCGTCTTAAGTCTAGATTCTGAATCAATTCTTATGCCTGACGAAGTCGCCGCACGCCGAGCACGACTCCAGCCCCAGTTCCGTGCACAACGAGATGTGCTCCGACGGAACAGGGATCTATTGTACCTTGGTATCATTGCCTGGTATGGATTCACTGTGATTGATGCCTTTGTGAGTGCACATTTGGCAGAATTTGACGTAAACGAGTCTTTGACTGCCCAGGTGACTGGTGGACCGCAGCAGATTGGATTAACACTCACTTGGTAAACCTTTATGGCATCCATCAACTATGAACTTTGTGGGTGGCCCTCTCTACAAATTGGCTCAATGGATGATCTAAACATGCCTCTACGGCTGTGTTATCCGCGAAAAGAGATTGAATTTGAATACTCGTTCTCCAATCAGCATTTGACCCTACCCTTGGGGCGTCACACCCCAAATCGATCTACTCAGCCAGAATTGAGTTCTTTGCGATTCAATTTGCTGCAAATTAATTGTTGTGACTCTTCATCTTGCTCCAAACCTGACGACTGGCTAGTGCTTCATTCCAGAATTGATCCTGTTTGCCCGACTCTTAAGTGCCTTTAATGATTGATTCCCACGAAACGCTTCCCGCAGAGCCGACAATTTTTGAGAAAACGCGGGCATTTATGGCACCAGGCGCCTTGGTCAATGAAGCCAAAAAAACGGGGCTTTACCCCTACTTTCGCGCGATATCGAGAAGCGAGGGTACACGCGCTTATATCGATGGCCATGAACTCATCATGGCAGGTTCCAATAACTATCTCGGATTAACCAGTGATCCGCGAGTGAAGGAGGCTGCCCGCGAAGCGATTGATCGCTACGGTACTGGTTGCACTGGAAGTCGTTTCTTGAATGGAACGCTAGATATCCATCTGGAACTCGAAGAGCGACTGGCAGCTTTTTTGGGCAAAGAGGCATGCGTTCTATTCTCAACTGGTTACATGACGAATATGGGAGTGATCCAAGGGATTACTTCAAAGAATGATTTAATCTTTTCGGATAAAGACAACCATGCTTGTATTGTTGCTGGGACTCAAGTAAGCGCGGCCAACTGCTGGCGCTATCGACACTTTGATATGAATCACTTGCGTCGGCTTCTCGAAAAAGCAGAGCTAGAACATCCTGAAGCGGATAAGCTCATTGTCACAGATGGGGTTTTCTCTATGAGTGGCCGGATTGCTCCCGTACCCGAATTGGTAAAACTTGCCGATGAGTTCGGTGCCGCGCTCATGTTGGATGATGCTCATGCAGTGGGGGTCATCGGCCCAGGAGGTCAAGGATCTGCTGCCTACTTTGGATTAGGAAATGAAGTGCCTCTTACGACGGGGACTTTTTCAAAAAGTTTTTCGTCTCTGGGAGGTTTTGTCACTGGCGATAATGATGTGATTGAGTATATCCGACATAACGCAAGTGCTCACATCTTTAGTGCTTCTATGCCCCCAAGTACCGTTGCAACCGTACTTAAGTGCTTGGAGATTCTTCAGGAAGAAACATGGAGACTTGATCGACTTTGGAAAATTTCGAACTATATGCGAGAGGGATTCCGCAGTGCAGGATTCGATGTATGGACCAGTGAAGCTCCAATCATTCCGATCGTGATCGGCAGCGAAATGATGACTGCATTTCAATTCTGGACCGACTTACTTGAGGAAGGAGTATTTGTAAACCCTGTCGTACCGTGGCGAGGAGCTGTACCACGTGGACTGACACTCATGCGAACCTCCTATATGGCAACTCACACCGATGAAGATCTGGATCTAATCCTTGAAGCTTTCTATCGGGTGGGACGAAAGCATGGGATACTGGATAGGTAATCATGTTGTACATACTATGCAGGCATCTCCTTCATGCGTGATTCGACCGGTTCAATCACGACGAGATCTGAAAAAATTTATTCAGTTTTCATATGATTTCTATCGAGGCAACCCGTTCTGGGTGCCTCCACTTCGAGTTGATCAATTCGAGACCCTAAACCCACGAAAAAATCCATTCTTTGAGCATGGGCGGATGCAACTCTTCCTTGCTCTTGATGCAAATGGGCAAGTTGTAGGGCGAATTGCCGCAATCATCAATGGCATGCACTTGAAAACGCATGCTGATGAGGCGGGATTTTTTGGATTCTTCGAGACTCAAGAACATTATGAGATTGCAGAAGCCTTGTTGGATGCCGCAGCTTCTTGGCTGTCAGAGCAAGGAATGCAATTGATTCGTGGACCTGTAAACCCATCCCTGAATGATACATCTGGCCTTCTGGTGAATGGGTTTGATCGAGTCCCTTCCATCATGATGTCTTACAATCCACCTTATTATGAAGACTATCTCCTTCGCTGGGGATTTTCCCGTGTTATGACTCTGTGGGCTTACTATATCCACCGCAAACACGTAGCAATGGATCGACTCCGAAGAGGAGCTGCGATTGTTCATCGCAGAACACCTGGACTATCACTTCGTATATTGGATATGTCTCGCTTTGACGAAGAGGTGACGACGGTACGGGAGATCTTTAATGATGCTTGGTCGGATAACTGGGGGTTTGTGCCGATAACGGATCATGAATTCTCGCATCTTGCCGGTGCCATGAAGCAGATCATAGATCCAAATATGTGTTTCTTTGTGGAGTTGGATGGCACACCAGTGGGATTCACGATTACTTTACCAGACATCAATCCGGCATTACAACGGCTTCCAAACGGACGCCTGTTTCCATTTGGCTTCGCCAAGTTATTGATCTTGACTAAATTTGCCAAAGTTCGGGAATTGCGCATGCCGCTTATGGGAATTCGCAAAGCTTATCAGGGCCGTGCTTTGGACGTTCTTCCCGTTCTGGAATCCATTGAAAAATCTACTCACTATGGCTACTCTGCGTGTGAGACTAGTTGGATCCTAGATAATAATCACGTTATGAAGAATCTTTTGGATTCAATTCATGCCGTAGTAGATAAAGAATATGCGATTCTCGAAGCTCCGGTGAATAAACCAGATTCCGAATCGGACAACTAAGAATATTTACAAGCGTTCACAGGTGGATCGTTACTGTGTAATCTAATTCCCCAAATACACTATCCAAGTTTCTAACTCTGAGGACAATCAAATTAATCTTCAAGACAACATTGCGTATCAGGATGACATCCTGAAAGGGGTCTCTAGAACCTTTGCATTGAATATTCCTCAGCTACCTGATCCATTAAGAACTGTAGTTGGAAATGCCTATTTGCTCTGCAGGATTTCAGATACAATTGAGGATGAAGAGGCTCTTTCCCCATCACAAAAACGAACCTTCTCCGATCGTTGGATTGGAGTAGTTGAAGGCACAAATGCTCCTGATGCATTTGCAATGGACCTTGCAGGTCTACTCACACTATCGGCGACCCCGCACGAGAGCGACCTCATTATCAATATCCCCCGAGTCATCCATATTACGCAAAGCTTTTCTACTGCTCAGCAAAAAATCCTCCAACGCTGTGTGAATATCATGGCAGATGGCATGGCACTATTTCAAGAAAATGCCAGTCTCAATGGATTAAACGACTTGGAACAGTTCAACAGCTATTGCTACCACGTAGCGGGAGTTGTCGGCGAGATGCTGACCGAGCTGTTCTGCGACTACTCCGACGAGGTTGCTACACGAAAACCCGAACTCTTTGCTCTATCGTCCTCATTTGGTCAGGCCCTTCAAATGACCAATATTCTCAAAGATATGTGGGAGGACCGTAACCGAGGCGCATGCTGGTTACCTCAAAGTATTTTTCTTGCCTATGACTTTGACCTTCGCTCTCTTTCTCAACACCACACGGATGTACGATTTATCCAGGGGTTGAATGAACTCATTGCACTTGCTCATGGGCACATCAATAATGCACTTCGGTATATCCTCCTGATCCCCTCTCACGAAACTGGCATCCGTCGTTTCTGCCTTTGGGCACTTGGAATGGCTTTGCCGACTCTACGGCGTATTTACAAGAAACCAACATTTAAGAGTGGCCAAGAAGTTAAAATTTCCCGGAATACCGTCAAGGCCATCATCTTATCTACCAGTGCATTGGCGCGCTTCGATATAGCTCTGAAATCTTTGTTTTCTTACCTAGGACGCAACCTTCCCCGTCACGAATCTTCTCCTTGAACCTCGATGAATCGAGAATCGCCGTAGGATTGTTATTCGTTTCTATGATCTCGGTGAATATTAGGAGATTGTCATGTGTCCCCGAATGTCTTCGTTACGGACGGTGCATGTATGACGTCCTCCGCCTGCCAAAACCCCTCCATCACCTATATGGCATTCACCGCACGAGCGGCCAGTCATGCCGTGGATGAATTGAAGCGGCGAAACCTGTGACGTTTCCTCCATGAGATTTCCTCGTTGGAAGCTTCATCTCAGATGCTGGCATCACACATCCTGTCCATGCATTATTTGACCCTCATATAGTTAGTGTCCCACATAAGGAGACATCCATAAATAAATATCCCATTTAGTGTCATTATTCAGGTAAAATGACAATTTAACGCTCCTGTTTGTACTCCGTTGAGATAAATCTGTCTCCACTTTGCCGCTTGGATTTCTGTTTTTGAGATCTATACTTGGATTCACAGGAAAACGACCCTGTTCATAGGTATTTCTCCATCCATTCCTCTTATTTTTGATGGGCTTAAATGAGCAGGTAAGCATCCATGCCCATCTTTCATCTCTGCCCCTGCATTTGAGTTGAATGGATCTGGGTTCTATTATGATTGTATTAAGATATATTATATACTAACTATTTTATAACTGATCCATGAGACCCATTCAATTCACGAGCGATGTACTCACCACAACCCTTCGGCAAAGCACGGTCGCCACGTTGCCTGAATTAGCTTCGGCACTCGGAGATTGTTCCCCCAGCACGGTCTATCGCAAACTCAAGCAATTGGACTATATTGTCAGCTACTCTCATCGTGGAAAATACTACGCGTTGCTTGAGTGTGCAGACTTTGATGCAAAGGGACTGTGGGTTTACAAGAATATTGGATTTTCCCGTCATGGCACGCTTCGTCACAGTGTGCAAACGTTGGTGGAGGCATCCCCCGTGGGATACCGCCCCAGCGAACTCAACACCTTGCTGAACGTCCGTACCATTGATATTCTTGCAGAATTGGCCCGAACGCAACAGCTGACGCGTACCCGCTTGGGGGGAGAAAGTATTTACTGCTCTGCGGATTCGGTAAAGCAAAGGCAACAGATGGAAGCACGTCGGATTCAGCAACGGAGAACGTCCCTACCTCCGTTCATGGAGACCGATTCATTCCCTTCGGCCGCCATGGCATTATTTTTCAGTGTACTCAATGAGAAGCACCGTCGACTGTTTGCGGGGCTGCTCTCGTTATGTTTGGGGCATGGTGGGGACCAACGTATTGCCACATTACTTGGACTCAACCGGAAAACCATTCGGAGAGGGCGGCGGGAGTTGAAGTCCGGCGAGGTGGATCCGAATCGGATTCGTAAACCAGGTGGTGGACGCCCGTCGGTTCAAAAAAAAAACCCTGAGATAGAAGCACAACTTCTTGAAATGGTGAAACTGGAGACGGCCGGAACCCCCATGGGAGGCGTGTTTTGGGTCCGCCGGTCTCTGGCCACCTTGGCGAAGGGATTGCTGCAGAAATACAACATCAAACTCTCTCCAACAACCGTGGGGAAATTGCTTCGCGCCTGTAAATATTCTCCGCGGGTGAACTGGAAATGCATCCGTCGAGTCTCCCCGCCAGGACGAGATCAACAATTCAAGCGAATTGAAGCGTTGATGGAGCAGTGTCATGCTGAGGGGAGATGTATCGTCAGTGTGGATACCAAAAAGAAAGAACTCATTGGATGGTTTGCAGCTCATGGCAAGATCTGGTGCAAAGACCCCATTAAAGTGAACGATCACGACTTCCGGTCCGATGCCGCGTTCAAGGCCGTGCCGTATGGAATCTTTGACCCGTCAAACAATCGTGGAACGGTGTGTATTGGAGACTCCAGTGACACCCCTCGGAATTTGCAGTGGATTGTATTGTGCACTGGTTTGAGCCGGCATCTCTATATCAATTCCAAACGACTCGTCATTTTGGCCGATTGTGGAGGATCCAACAGGAATCGTGCACGGGCATGGAAGGATTACCTGCAAACCAAACTCTGTGATCCCGATCAAGTACAGGTGAGCGTCACCCATGATCCCAGTGGAGCCAGCAAATGGAATCCCATGGAACATCGCCTCTTTGGTCCCATCAGTATCAACTTGTCTGGACGTCCACTCGACAGTATGGATACGTCCATGAATTTTATTGCGACTACGAGCAATCAATCGGGATTGTATGTGACGGCCGTCAGGATGACGAAACAATATCAAACGGGTGTCAAAATTACCGATGAACAGATGGCCGGGATCAACGTAACCCACAGCGAGGTGAACTCGCAATGGAATTATGACCTCCATCCACGCCACGAACAATCCCCGATTCAGCAAAATTGCTCACTGGGGACTGAACATGAAAGAGCTGGTAAAGCCTCATCAAATTAGAGGAATACCCGAAATTCAAATATGGGAAATGGGAAAGTTATTTTTGGATGCCTCCTAAACGGAGAAAGATTGGTCCTCCAACGAGGTGGCTTGAATCCGATAGAGATACGGACCCGAGGGTACATTCAGATCCCTCAGTTGCATTTTATACCTCCATCCTGCGGGGAGATATACCGGCGGAGTGGACACCAATCGCCGTCCCGTGACACCCATGACGTCTACCTGCACCTGTGCAGGCCATGGAAGATCAAAGACCAAATGGGTGGGACGATGGAAAGGATTTGGATAATTGGAGTATCCTCGTAATTCTTGGGGCTCTCTGGGGTTTCTTCTGTATCGACAGGAGAGATTACACCAATGCGAAACTCAAGACGATCTTCCGCCCCGTTATGATCCGTCGCTTTGTAGGTCAAGGAGATGGGTGGGGTCACCTCCAGGGGGGGGACTCTCTACCATTTATGCAAATAAAAACCAATAAATTTTAAAATATTTTTTGTGTGTTCTTCCATGGGGGCGATTTTTGGCGTGGGATGGCATAAACTCCTCGGTCCCGAGCACTCTGATTTCATCGTATCCGACTACGCCAAAAGGCACGAGCGAGTGGATTCGAATTAGACGTAGGGTGGTCTCCTGAGTCCATTCGGCAACGACTCCTGCTTGACCCAGTTGTAAACCAATCTGGACCTTTTTCGGCAACTTACTTCTAACCTTCTGTCCAAGAGATCTGCGCAATTCACTGGGAGTCCAAAGGGCCGTGGGCTTAATCTTTGCAATGCTCCAACCACGTTCTTTTGCCCTTTTAGACAGCACATCCAGTAGCGCGGTTTTTCCCGCCCCGAGCGCCCCCTGAATCAGCATCGTCGTCCTGCCCTCCACCGTGTCCTTCGCACGCCTCATGAGATCTTTGAAATCATACAGGATCTGCGACCGCCCATGAAAATATTTGGCCGGGCCTCGGTCCGCGACAATATTTGATCTACGGGAAATGTCAGAGAGCATAATTTGAACTAAAGGGTGTTTGCAGGATCAATTAGACAGGAGGACAGGGGAAAGGGTTTCTTTACTGAATATACTCCATCTACATCTCATGGAGATCCGAAGAAGCCGGCGGCGAAACAAAGCCTAGATTCACTACACCCGATCCAACTTCTGCTGGCACGTGCTAGTCGGCGTGCGTACCCCGATCTAGGGCGCGTGAATCGGAAAAACGAAAAAAATCCCGAGCATTGTTATAACATATATCCTGCACGATTTCCCCCAACCATTGTAGGTCGTATGGAAGTTCACCATTCTGCACTTGACATCCTATCATGTTACATAGGATGCGACGGAAATACTCATGCCTCGGAAAGGACAGGAAGCTTCTTGAATCGGTTAACATCCCGACAAAATGACTTAGAAGTCCCATGTTGGCAAATGCCGTTAACTGGCGCTCCATTCCGTCAATTTGATCCATAAACCACCACGCGGTCCCCAACTGTATTTTTCCAGCGATCGGATGTTCACAAAAATTGCCACACATGGATGCCAGAACCTCGTTGTGAGTGGGGTTGACCGAATAGAGAATCGTTCTGGCTAATTGATCAGTCGCGTGAAGCCGGTCTAGAAAGCGAGCAACGCTCTTGGCCATTGTGAAATCGCCAATTGAATCGTAACCAGAATCAGGCTTAGGAGCACGAGAGTTATTGTTTCGCAAAGCAGAAAGATGAAATTGCTGTGTCCAGCCAGCCGCATGATCCATCTTCGCCAGTTCATACAGCAACCAGCTCTTAAATACTGCAATCTCCGAACTTGATGGCTGTTCTTGCATCAAAGTACGATCAAAAATCCCCTGGATTTCGGCCGAAGTATAATTTTCGGCACATAATTCTTCCTCTCCATGATCACTGACCAAACACCCGTTTGCCACAAAAAAATCATGCCGTAACTGTAGTGCTTCAAGTAGAATATCTGGCGAAGTGATCTCAAGATTCGCCGCCTCACCGAGAGAAAGAATATACTCCCCCCAGGCCTTTGTATCGTGAATTTGAGAGGCTTTGTCCGCACGAAATCCTGGTAGAACCACCGGTAATTGACTCTCCCGAGCCATCACCACATGAGCAGAAAGATCTTCTGTCGGATCGTTGGTCGTGCACACAACATGAACATTCATTTGACGCAATAATGCGCGGCAGCTGTACTCTGGGCTACCCAAAAGCTCCGTACATCGATCAAAGATTTTTTTAGATGAGGAGGCATCCAAAAGGGTTTCGATGTCAAAATATCTTCGCAACTCCAGGTGTGTCCAGTGATACAATGGGTTCATGATCGTATAAGGAACTGTGCGTGCCCAAGCATCAAACTTTTCCCTATCAGATGCAGAGCCTGTACAATACTGCTCATGAATCCCATTCATGCGCATCGCACGCCACTTATAATGATCTCCCTCAAGCCATGCATGCGTGATGTTTTGGAATCTTCGATCAACCGCAATGTCCTCAGCTGGCAAGTGGCAGTGATAATCGATAATCGGCATTTCTGCGGCATATTCATGATATAGTATTTCCGCAGCGTTATTGTGAAGTAAAAAGTTTTCGTCGAGAAATTCTCTCATTCTATCATCGGTACTTGTTGAAAATATATTGATTCCACCACAAAAAATATAAATCGATGCTCATTATCCACAGAAAAATATCATGCTATTCCAAAACATTTGATCCTCACATCCTCTTCCGGTAACCATATATGCTCAGATTAATGTTGCCCTACGAGCATGTAATGTTATTTCCCTGAACATACATATTTTAGGTCCGAATATCACCGGAGAAAATGTTATGCCCCGCTCTTATCGAAATAAAGCGGAGCGATTGAATATTGAAACACTGTAGTCCATAGAAAAGAATGGTTTTCGTGCTGAGAAGTGGATCCATTCCATCACCAGACAACCTCTCCGTTTATGCCGAAGAATCGGAACGGACGACAAAGATCCATTCTTGGATATCTGACCTTGACGGGATGGTTTCTTTGAACGGTAGCCTGCTTGCCTCAACCCGCAGATGAGAGCAGTTTGCGGGGTTGAAAGGATGCCGTCCGTGTGAAGGAGCTCCGTCCACTCTTCCTCCCAATCCAACGATTAACGTAACCGAATTTATCCTCGGGATCGAATCAAAAAGCCCAGCCTTATCTATTTGCATGAAATGGATCGTAGTCTTATACTTGCACCTTTGAAAAAATTATTAGGTTTGATCCGTCATACTTTGTAACTTTCGGTTTCACTTTGACCTTTTCTATATGAATGGATCTCACGATAGACGAAAAAGAGAGCAAGTTGGGTCGTGTCTGCATGCATATTCATCTGCTGTCTCGAGATACTGGAAAAGAGTAAGCGGAGGGTGCCTCTTTTCTCATGTTTGCTGGCTACGGATGAGAAAATATATCGGAACCTTTCTGCTCTTACTTTTGGCTGGCTGTACCCAAACAGGAAATGTAGACGTCATTAAGCTTGGCCATGGACTTGATACCAATCACCCAGTCCATCAAGCTATGGTCTTTATGCAAAACAAGGTAGATAGCTTATCCGGGGGAACGCTTGAGATCCAAATTTATCCAAGTCAACAGCTTGGCACAGAACGTCAACTTCTCGAACTTCTGCAACTTGGAAGTATCGGTATGACAAAGGTTGCTTCGGCTGTACTTGAGGGCTTTGCGCCGGAATATAAAGTGCTAAGTCTGCCCTACTTGTTCCGTGACGAAGCTCATCGTTTTGAAGTATTCAGTGGAGAAGTTGGCAAAAAAATCCTTCTTTCAAGTGAACCGTATTGGTTACGAGGGCTAACATATTATGATGCTGGAAGCCGGAGTTTTTACACGAAAGATCGACCCATCCACTCCCCTGGTGATTTGGAAGGACTCAAGATTCGAACCCTTGAGAGTGCCACCCAAGTGAAAATGGTTAATATGCTGGGGGGATCTGCAACTCCAATTGCATGGGGGGAAATCTATACCTCACTTCAACAGGGAGTGGTTGATGGAGCGGAAAATAATCCTCCCTCGTTCTATACATCCCGGCACTACGAAGTATGTAATTATTATTCACTTGATGAGCATACAGGCCTGCCTGATGTATTGATGATCAGTACGATCATATGGGATCGCCTGACTCTTCAACAGCAGTCTTGGATCCAACAGGCAGCAGATGAATCTGCTGAATACCAAAAGATTCTCTGGAAAGTAGCAACGGACGAAGCCTTGCAAAAGGTTCAAGAAGCCGGAGTAGAGGTAATCTATCCAGATAAAGGACCGTTCCAAGAACGCGTACTTGCCCTCTATGAAGAGTTCAGAGATATACCCGAAATCTATACCCTGATTGAAGAAGTCCGTGCGATTGTCCCATGCGATTCAATGGGGAACTGCTCCACGACTCAAAGCTCCTCCGAATAACCATCGAAAAATATGACCCATACCCGAAACGTATTGGATCGGTTTCTTTCGACATTTGTTGCGGTACT
Source organism: Rhodothermales bacterium (assembly GCA_965215475.1). Lineage (GTDB taxonomy): Bacteria > Bacteroidota > Rhodothermia > Rhodothermales > Bin80 > Bin80. Next base: position 3,071,214 of record OZ244061.1, on the reverse strand, counting down.
CATGGCTGTGCTAGTCTTAGATGTACTGTGGCAAGTATTTACCCGATTTGTCTTGGGTGACCCTAGCTCGTGGACCGAGGAAATGGCACGCTACCTGATGATCTGGGTTGGACTCATCGGTGCCGCCTATGCTGCAGGTCGCCGAATGCATCTCAGTGTTGACCTTTTATCTGGAAAGCTCACAGGCGACCGTGCACACATTCTACGCATCGTGATTGAATCTTTCGTGCTCATTTTCGCAATCGCTGCCCTGTTTGTGGGAGGACTTCGATTGGTGTGGGTGATGCTCATACTCGGCCAGACATCCGCAAGCCTGCAATTACCGCTGGGCTATGTGTACCTTGCAGTTCCTCTCAGCGGGTTATTTATTGCCTGGTATGCAATCCTGGATCTCAAGGAAGAAATAACCAAACTTCGTGATGGAAACCGTTGAAATAATCGTCCTTGTGTTCTCCTTTGTGGGACTGCTCCTGATTGGAGTACCGATTGCCTACAGCATTGGACTTGCAACCTTGGCCACCATGCTGGTCACCATGGGGACATGGCCTTCGCTCACAACCCAGGCACAGCGGATCGCGACTGGGCTGGACAGCTTTGCTCTTCTCGCGATCCCTTTCTTCATCCTCGCAGGCCAAATTATGAACCGAGGAGGAATGGCACGACGCCTGATTGATTTTGCCCGGGCTATGTTGGGTCTATTGCCTGGAGCCCTGGCACATGTAAATATTCTGGCATCCATGCTTTTTGGAGCCATCTCTGGATCCGCCGTTGCCGCCGCCTCCGCAGTTGGGGGAATCATGACTCCCCAAATGGAGAAGGACAAGTATGACCGCAACTATACCGCTGCGGTAAATATTACTTCCGCTACCACAGGTCTGCTTATTCCTCCCAGTAATATCCTGATTGTGTATTCCCTTGCTAGTGGAGGTGCTTCGATCGCGGCATTATTTCTGGCCGGTTATCTCCCGGGGATTCTGGTCGGCCTCTCCCTGATGACTGTAGCCGCGATCATTGCACTTCGACGGGGGTACGGGGCCACCGAATCCTCCAGCGTGAGAAAAATTTTGTGGCGATTTTTAGATGCAATCCCCAGCCTAACCCTTCTCTTGGTCGTCATGGGTGGTATTGTCGCGGGCTTCTTTACCGCCACGGAAGCCGCCGCCGTAGCCGTACTGTATGCATTGATTCTTGCTTTGATTTATCGAGAAATCACCTTCCGAGATCTTCCTCAAATCCTTATTGATGCCAGTGGAACCACCGCTGTAGTTCTGCTCCTTGTAGCAACCTCGGTTGGCATGTCGTGGATCATGGCCTACGTCAATATCCCACAACAGCTTACAGCGGCTCTATTATCCCTAACCGATAATGGCATTGTTATTCTTCTACTTATTAACGTACTGCTGCTATGCGTAGGCATTTTTATGGACATCACGCCTGCTGTGCTGATCTTTACGCCCATCTTTCTGCCAATTGCAACGACATTGGGTATTGATCCCATTCATTTTGGGATCATCATTGTTTTGAATCTTTGTATAGGACTTTGTACACCACCTGTGGGGAGTGTGCTCTTTGTCGGGGTCGGGGTGGCTGAAACAAGAATTTCAGAAGTGACCCGCCCACTCATGCCCTTCTTTATTGCAATGATCGTAGCACTCATGGTGGTAACTTATTTCCCTGGTCTGACTATGTGGTTGCCGAATCTCTTCATCAATTAATCAAGGAAACAGGTCGTGACTGAGAAAATACTCCAATTCGGGACGGGTCGTTTCTTAAGAGCTTTTGCTGATTGTTTCATTGATGAGGCTCATACGTCTGGACGCTATGATGGTCGCATTGTCATGGTTGCATCTACCCCTAGCGGGCGTGCAGAATTGTTGAATCAACAAAAAGGACGCTACCCTCTATGGACTCGCGGATATAGGAAGGGGGAATTGATTGATGAACTTCATTCGGTGACCTCGGTGAATCGTGCCTTGGCCGCAAGTCACCACTGGGATGAAGTGCTTTCCCTTGCAAGAAACCCACATCTAGAAACCATCCTATCCAATACCACAGAAATTGGACTCTCACTTCAGGACGATGATCTGCTAGACTCTCCCCAATCCTTCCCCGGTCGACTTTGTGCTCTTTTGTATGAGCGCGCCAAGTATTTTGATTATGCAGATTCCAGTCGTGTCATTGTCCTTCCCTGCGAGTTGATTGATCATAATGGGGATCTTCTACGAAAATTGTTGCTCAAACAGGCAAAACGATGGGCCCTGGAAGCATGTTTCGCAGAGTGGATTCAGAGAGCAATTCCATTCTGCAACACCTTGGTGGATCGCATTGTACCTGGGCTTCCCGATGAGGATGAACTACAAGGAGCTTATTCTCGCCTTGGCTACAAGGATGAACTTCTTACGGTTTGCGAACCGTATCGTCTCTGGGCAATCCAGGGAGATGAATCTCTGCATGAACAACTGAAATTTTCCAAAGGAGCTGATGGCATGGTGATCGCACCGGACATCTCCTCGTATCGGAAGAGAAAAATCCAATTACTCAATGGGGGGCATACGCTATCTGTACCAATAGGACTTTTAGCTGGATGTGAGACGGTACTCGATAGCATGAATCATCCGATGCTGAACAAATTTATTGAGTCACTTCTGCGTGATGAGATTGGTCCCGTATTGCCAGTAGATCCTGCTACAATTTCTCCCTACATTGATGAAGTGCTCCAGAGATGGAAAAATCCTTTCATGTATCATCGTTTGATTGACATCACTCTCCAAACAACAACCAAACTTCGACACAGGGCTGTTCCAACTCTCATGAACTACTATGAGGCGCATCCTTCTGGACCCGCTCCCCAGCATATCGCATTGGGATTTGCTGCATGGCTTCGATTCATGTGGGGAGTTTCAGAGTCTGAAGGTACAATCTACAGCCGCTTCCAGAATAAACTGCACCCTATTCATGATGATCATGCAGAACAATTTCGAGATTGGTGGCCCACCGAAGATCCCTTAATCCCAGACTTTGTGCAAGAGGTCCTGTCGAGTCAAAATCTGTGGGGCATCTCCTTGCATGATCTACCTGGGTTCACTGAAGCAGTACAGATCAGCTTACAAAAAATTCTTCATGAAGGGATTGAGGCGGCTCTGACGGGCACACATAGAGATCCTTAACGTTAGAATCGTGCCTCTTGGCGTGCCCTGGATGAACCATAAATTCCGACTATTCAATACCCTCACGGGTAAGGTTGAGCCTTTATCTTTGATCAATCCTGATCAATTGCTGTTTTACAGCTGTGGCCCAACCGTCTATTCCTATGCCCATATAGGCAATTTCCGTTCTTTCTTGACGGCAGATCTCATTTTACGAACGGCCAAGGCACTTGGATGGAACACAACGTATGTGACCAATATCACGGATGTGGGGCATCTCACTAATGATGACACCACGGACGCTTCTGGAGAAGATCGGATGGCCAGAGCCCTGTACTCCTCAGAAGGGAGCCAGTTTGCAAACGTATGGGATCTTAGTCGTCACTACTCTTCCGCCCTTCAATCAGACTGGCAGACGTTGAATCTGTTGGAACCAGATGTCCGGCCTCGAGCTACCGAACATATACGTGAACAAATCCAAACTATTGAGCGACTATTATCCCGTGGTGCTGCCTATCAAACCTCATCTGGAGTCTACTTCTCGGTTGAAAGCTTTCCCGAATACGGGAAACTGTCCGGCAACAAAGCTGCAGATGCCTTGGAGCTTGCTGTGCGCGATGTAGTTGTGGATCCCGAAAAAAAAGATCCACGTGATTTTGCATTATGGAAAAAAGATGAGAAGCATCTCATGCAATGGTACAGTCCGTGGGGGTGGGGATTCCCTGGGTGGCATATCGAGTGCTCTGTGATGGCACAAGCCTATCTTGGAGATCAAATTGATGTGCATGCTGGCGGCGAAGATCTCATCTTCCCCCATCATGAATGCGAAATCGCTCAAACGGAATCATTGACCGGGCTTCCATTTGCCAGACATTGGGTTCATACACGTTTCCTTCAAGTGGAAGCGCAGAAAATGTCCAAGCGAACCGGGAATTTCCTTACGGTCAAAGACCTTGTACAGAAACGAGGTGTGCTTCCACTCGCAGTTCGACTTGCCCTGATCAGCGGCCAATACCGTAAACCCTTTAACTTCACCTTTGCCACACTTCGTGACAGTGAACGGCATGTGAAACGGTTTCAGGAAGCGTTCCGATTGGCCAAGGAAGCTCATGATCGTGGGGCAAAAGATACTCCCCCCGTTGCGCAGAACATGGAAAGCAATGGGACTGCCGTTCTGAATGCGCTACTTGACGATCTTAATACTCCTGCGGCGATTGCTCACGCACTAGACGGCGTTCGGACGATCCGAAAGCATAAAAATGAGATTGGAACTCTGAGCTTCCAATTCATAAAAGAAGTTTCGGACTTATTAGGGATTGTACCACAACCCACAGAGACTCGGGGAGAATCTCAAAATGGGAGTTCGGTGACCAATGAGGATCGTGCTCTGGAATCATCATCCGATCCGGAAACAAACGTGATTGAAGAGCTGATTCAGGCTCGTACAGCCGCGCGAAACGCGAGAGATTTTTCCACCGCGGATAGAATTCGTGATGAACTCCTCGCAATGAATATTGAAATAAAGGATAGCCCCAGTGGTACCTTGTGGCACAAAAAAAGTAATATCTAAAAACATGCACTTTCAAACAATTGACTTTAGTACGGTCGGTGGAGGATTGGGACGAATGATGGAACGATTTGTGAATTCTGGAACACTGACCGGAGACAAAGATGAAGATGCTTTCATTGCTGCAAGCCCGACGGCAGCCATTTTAGGGCTGCTTTTCGATCAACGTGTACGCGCCGAAGTAGCCTTTACCGGAGCAAAACGCCTCCATGACCGCCTTGGACATCTTGACTTGGAGATCATTGCAGATATGAATGAAGAAGCACTACGTGTCACGTTTGCCGAGCAACCTGCCGTACATCGCTTCTCGAATAAAATGGCAGATACGACGCGGAACGTTGCACGCTTTCTTGTAGATCATTATGATGGGAAACCCGAACGGCTGTGGAATGATGGAGCCTCCATTGATACCATTGAACGTCGAATCAAGGCGATGCCAGGATTTGGAGCGGGAAAAGCGGCCAAGATCAAATATGTTCTTCACTACTTCGGGTTTCGTGACTTTTCTGATGAGGAAGCTTCTTGAAGAGCCAGTTATGCCTGATTGGACTTGAGTGGAAGAATAATCTTCATTGTAGTTCCCTGTCCCAGTTCGGTAGAAAAGCTGATTTCTCCACCCGAGAGTTCAACCGCCTGCTTCGCGATCGCAAGACCCAACCCTGCCCCACTTGTTTTCGTTGAAAAACTTGGCTCATAGATTTGATCCTGCACTTCTAAGGGAATCCCCGAACCATTGTCAATCACTTCGGTAATGACTTGGCCTTCGCCAATTCTGGCAACGATTTGTATACTCCTCTGATCCTGGCCACTGACGGCCTCCAATGCATTCTTGATCAGATTAATATAGGTTCTGTGCAACTCGTTTGGATCCCCGCGTACTATCAACGGGGTTTCTGGAAGTTGTAATTCTAGGGTCACGTCAGCGGATGCCTCTGCCTGCATCAAAACATGCGCTTCACGCATGACCTTGCGCAAATCCAGGGATACAACCTTCCTTCTGGGTAATTGAGCGAACGAAGAGAATTCATTCGCAATATGTGCTAAGGAGTCTATCTGAGCAATCAGTGTTGCGGCGGTTCTCTTGAACTGTTTTTTGAACCGGGAAGGATCCTTATGATCAAGGGAGCGCTGTAGATGCTGGATCGATAGCTTCATCGGTGTGAGCGGGTTTTTTATCTCGTGAGCAACTTGGCGGGCCATCTCTCTCCATGCTAACTGTCGCTGTTGCCTGACCAATTTCTGTCTACTCTCTGCGAGCTGTCCCTGCATTGTATTAAAGGTATTGACCAGTGCCCCAACCTCGTCACGAGACTCCACCGGAAGCACTCGCTCAAACTTTCCTTCGGAGGCTTCCTCAAGTCCCTGCTGGAGCCTTGCAATTGGTTGGGCAAGTGCACGAGCAAGAACAGATCCAGTAAACATGACCAAAATACCTAACCCCAACATCGCACCAAATAAATACGCAAGTGTTCGTGCTCGCTCTTCTTCAATTCGCTTTGCTTCCGGCAGAGTCGGCACAGAGAGAACATAGGCAGGATTTCCTTTGGAATCTAAAATGGCACGATATCCTGCTGTATATTCAAATTCACCCAATTTGTGATCTACAAACGTAAATCGCTGCGCATCTCCATAAATTGCTGCGAATACTTCCGCAGGAAGACGTACATCTACGATACGATCATCAATCAGTTGACGCCGGCTGGCTGCAACAAGCCGTGTACCACTATAGAGATTCAGATCTAATCCCACACGGGCAGACAACGAATCAATATTACTCCGCTCCAGAACTGCAACACTGTTTTCTCCGATCCTCCCTTCCGGGACCAATGTTGACTCAACCCGTTCTAGATGTTGACGGAGCCAACTTTGAAGAGCTTTCTCATTTTCTTCCGTAACCACATTATATCCGGCGATTCCTACTGGGATGACCGCAATGATCCCAAGTAAAAGGAATGCATTCATCACCTTGTCTTGATACCTGAGACGCTCTCTGGGGATTAGCCCCTTCTTCCACTGCATCACATATCCAAACATGCAAAATGGTATGCACAACATCAACCCCCCTACAACCAGTCGAAGGAGATAGTAAAGGTGATCAAATGCTCCATCAACCGTCATTCTTGCTGCAATGATATGATGGCCTCTGTCAAGATAATAGGTACGATATCTACTACTTTCCCCCGCTCCCCCCTGCCACCACAATGATCCATTACGAGTAACCTCTTCCACAATTTCAGGATTCAGTTGGTATTTGGAAAATCGATCTCCGAAAGACTGAACCAGACGTCCATTACGATAAGAGGCAAGAGATAAATCCTCATATACCTCGGGGGACCCCGAAGCTGAAAGGATTCTCAATAATGGTGTATTCGCTTCTTCGGGTATGATGTGAGGCTGTGCCCGGACCAAAACCCATCCGTCACCGATTGCAGCAAGCCCCGCATACTGATATCGAGCTGCCCCTATCGACCGAGGCTCAACAAATGTATAATTGCTGGCCTGCAATTCGATTCCTGAGCTTAATTCATCCAAAAGGTCCTGTGTAACCTGATAGGAAGATAAACTTGCGCTACCACTAGAGTACAGTTCCTCACCAGTGTCAGATAGAAAGGTTATGCTTGCATCATATGCTCCAAGTGAAGAAAGAAGAGAACCACTTAGTAACTGCTCCGCTACTTCTTCAAGATCTTCTCCAGATTCAAGAAGATCATGAATTCGGGGATTCTGTAATGCTTCCTCTACCACTTCACGAACCGCCAGCGATACTTCTGGACTGCCGGCTTGATCAAAGTTAGACACTACATAAGAAACTCGTTCCTGCTCGCGCTGATTGAGGGCTTCGTAGTACACAGGGTACACTAACAAACAAAGTCCTAATGAAACGGGAACTGCCCTTCTAGCCGCAAGCCATAGGTATATATCTGCTTTCGTGGCCCAAATGGCAGTGTACAGACAAGCCAGTATCAAAGTCAAACTCAGGATCCAAGGACTCCATTGAAACCAATCCAATATCACGATCAAAACTGCAGATAACGTACCTGAAACGCCTAAACACATGCGCCCCGGCTTCATCTTGAAGCCTGCGAAGAAGCAAGCAGACACGATCAATACAATCCCTAATGCCAAAAGGACTACAGATGCATACACAACCAATTCTAGAGAATCAGGAACCAGTTCACTACGCCCTGTATAGCTAAGCGTAGAATCCAATACAATAGCATGCAAGACTACCGCTAATGCGGAGGCAAATGCCATCGTTGCCATAATCCCCATTCCAAAAGAGATCCATATCACACCCGGATGATTGGGAGGTTGCTTCCAGTAAGCCTTGACAAATCGGAGTGCCGCCACACCTATTATGAACACACACAGAGAACTGATCAACAGATCCCCCGTTGTTCGCATCAACCCACCTCCAAAAGTGGAAGCTAGATGTACCGGATCAAACAAGGGGCTTAGAGGTGCCTTATCTGTCTGATATCTCGCAGGCACTTCTAGGTAAAGCCAGATAAAACGTCCTACTCCAAGTGCTGCAGTAAAGATAATCAGGCGGTTCAGGCTCAATTTTGAATGATACCAACGCCAAATCCCCCAGAGAAACCATAAAACCAGCAGTACCCCTCCTAGAGCCATGATATTGTGATAGGATTCTGCAGTTGCCGTAATCAATTTGACCTCAGACGGTGGGGTAACGATATAGATTCCAAGAGCCCTTCCATTCAGAGAACGGAGAATATGCTCCCCAAGTGTATCTCCATAAGCCACTTGGATATCCAATCTGGCACGACGCCTCCAGGTATCTACGATATCATAATCTTCGAGAACCGAATTATGGACAGGAGCTCTTGAAAACAGGTTTTGTGTCACACGGATATATCCAATCATTGCGTCCCGTACAAGAAGCGGCTCCCATAGAACCAATGCCGTGCGCCAGTCCTCATCCCGTATAATCCTCCAATCAGCCTGATCTGCAAGAGGCCCCCCTCCTAATGGGACACTCTCCCCTCGCCATGCCATCAGGTGCATCTCCATGTCATAGATGGAGAGGGACCAATGATCGGGAAGCTCAATGTTTTCTAATTCCCGAATCAGTATGACAGATGGAGCATTCCCCAGTGGAAACGTGTGGTTGGAGGTCAACTGTGCTGCTTCCGAAGCAATAACCTGCATGCCCCTCTGAGTTTTTATAAACTCCGATTCAATGAACTCCTTCGAAGCTGTGACCGCCTCCTGTTGACGCAGTTCAATCCTCTGCGCCACAATCATAACATGCACCCACTGACCAATCCAAGCCAACAAAATCACCAACAGAAATACACCTGTAACTCCAATAAACCTCCTGTATGGTAATGGGGCCTTCATCAAGAGCGAATGACTTGGATTGCCATAAGCATGTAGTCTGGGTACACTCCGCCAAAACGCAAATAAACACGGAGACCTTGAATCTCATCGCGTACAGAATAGGATCCTGTAAGCCACCATTCCTGTCCCTGTGTCATGCTATGGTCTAGGCTGAACCCGTCCGGAGAATATTGACGAAAAAATTTCTGTAAAACATAGAGAGCCTGAGAGCGGGTATACCGACGGGGCTGCTCCAGCAATGCGAGCTCTATATATTCTTCTGCATGACCTATTAACGATTCTGCGTCTCCCTCTGAGAGATACTCCAGAATAGAAACAACATCCATCGTGTCTGACTGCCCCCAGGTAATCCCTGAAGGAATACCAGATATTACCAACCAGCAAACCAGCACTTCATGCTTTACAGTTTGGAATTTGATCATTGTATGTGAGACAGGCAGTAATTTGATCCGTAACCATACTCGGTATTGCATTGTGCATTTGCGTTGTCGCTTTTCGCGAATATCAAGTCAGTATTCCTCTTGAATGGCACCGAATACTTCAGAAAGATCTGGAACAAAGACATCCAAGTCCACCCCCAAAGCTACTATCTAAATGATCAAGTATCTGCCAATGCGATTTGATCAACGACTCACACCCTCACCATTGAGGCCAGAAGAAACTTTTCAATTTTCAAATAAAGATGTGCGAATCCATTGATTCACAATCCTCATTGAGGTCGCAATTTCATCAGAGTACAGCACGAATCCCAAGCCATTTTTCCCGCTCTAACTTCGGCATTTTTGAGTGTTTGAAAGATACGGAATCTTCCTCTTTCTGTTTTGGCTGATGTTTTGATCATACTCCACCTCGTAGAAGTACTTCTTCTCAGAGCATATTAGTAGCTAGAATGAATTGTCGTCACTCACGTTCATGGTCCCCTGTTTGATCTTCTCCTCTAGCTCATGCTCTCGTCTAATTTCTTGCATGACGTGAGATACGGCAATTCGCACTGCCTCTTTAGAGGAGAAACCAGGTTCTAGTTCTAGGATCTTCTGCGCCGCAATTTCAACACGTTCCTGAAAATCTGACGGCACCCCCTTTCGAGGTATTTGAGTATCCGAGCATATGGACTTCAAGGTCATGATGGTTTCTCCTTATTTAGACTCGCAGAGTCTGATGTGAACAATCCGATTTAACAGATTCCATGATATTTGAGTGATCAAAGATGTAAATTGCTCGGCTAATCCGAAGCTTATCATACTCTCATATCTTACTACGCTTTTCGATGGACTTTTCTGCTCGTTTTGACCAAAATTGGTCACTTCGTGGCCTTTGAAAAGTGGGAGCTTTCTTTCTCATGTATCAAAAACTACAGACACTGTCTGGAGAACTGCATATTCCAGTGAAGTGGGACACTAATCCGCTGGAAGTGGGCCAGCCAGAGAACCTAAGAATTGGAAAAATTTATTCTCCAAGATAGTAAAAATCATCCGTATCAGTCCGTATATTGGGGGTGCTCTCATATGACCTAAGTACTGTTTCGAACCTAATCCCCGCCTTTTTCTGTAAACTGATCTCTTTATCTCCAATACTAGCAATTTGAAAATTGACTACTCAAGTACATATCTGTAAAGGTCAAATCCTGACTGGTTCTTCATTCCGAGAGCCTATGCAGGTTGAAACAGTGGATAGGAACGGACAAGGTGTTTGGACCTTAGGCCTAGTTGGTCAGCAATCTGAAAAATTCAGTCGGGTAACACTGGATTCGGATGACATTTCAGATCTAACGATCACTGATTCCACACTTTCCTACGATGGAGATGGACAGCTATTACGGATTGCACTTCAGGCCTATTCGCTTGGCATCGCATACGAGTTTGATCCCTATTTTGGTCTATCTATTTCACGAGTGGACCCACTGCCTCATCAACTGGAAGCGGTTTACGAACACCTCCTCAAGCTACCTAGTGTTCGCTTTTTACTCGCGGATGACGCGGGCGCGGGCAAGACCATCATGGCAGGGCTGTTGGTCAGAGAGCTTAAGCTTCGTGGCCTTATTGAGCGCATTCTGGTCGTTTGTCCCGCTAATCTTTCATTTCAGTGGCAGCGTGAACTTAAGGAGAAGTTTGATGAGAAATTCCTAGTCGTTAAGGGCAGCACTATTCGCGACCAGTTTGGAGTCAATCGATGGCTAGAAGATAAACAGATCATTACCTCCCTCGATTTGGCTAAGCGCGATGACATTCTGCCTGGATTGCGCCAAGTCCATTGGGATCTGGTCATTATTGACGAGGCTCACCGGATGTCTGCACGCGATAAGAATCAACGAAGCCAACGCTACCGTCTTGGTGAATTATTGCGGGACAATACGGATCATATACTACTGCTAACTGCCACACCTCACAAAGGAGATCCGAAGAATTTCACGCTATTTTTGCAACTACTTGATCAAGACGTCTACGCAGACGTCAAATCAATTCGAGAAGCGATGGATCGCAAAAGTGCGCCTTTCTATTTGCGACGTACGAAAGAATCTATGGTCTATTTTCCAGAGCTTCAGGTTGATGGAAGCTGGGATACGAGGCGGGTCTTTACAAAACGGATCCCACATACCGCTGCATTTGAGATTGCTGGCTCTGAGCTTGAACTTTATAAGAAGGTTACCCGGCTTGTGAAGAAGCACAGTCAACATGCAGCGGTAGCAGCCAAGGATAATAATCCCAGAGCACGTGCTGTTGGTTTTCTGATGTCACTTTACCAACGACGCCTTGCCTCCAGTACCTATGCGATCCGAAGATCGCTTGAAAAAAGAGCGAAGAGATTAGAAGACGGCCTACAACATGCGCAGGATTTGCTTAGAACTGCACCGCCTGATTTGCCTAGCTACGAAGAACTTGAAGAATATGAAGATGATGAGCGGGAAAAACTAGAAGAACTGCTGGATGCAGTCACTTTGCAGGGAAATGCCGAGCAGGTACGCGAGGAAATTGCCGAACTATTAGAATTGGCCGAGGATGCCAGGACTGTTCAGGGTACTGGAACGGAGGCGAAGCTTGAACATCTTCGCAAGATCTTACGGGACGAGGGTTTCTTTGACCGCCCTGACCAGCGCCTCCTGATCTTTACTGAGTTCCGAGATACACTGGATTACCTGATGGAGCAGTTAGAGAAATGGGAGTTCAGCGTAGGATGCATTCATGGAAGTATGCGTCCTGGTTCACGAGACGAGCATGGGAGCCGCCTTTTTGTTGAGCAGCAGTTCCGTGAAGGCACGATTCAGATCCTAGTCGCGACTGAAGCGGCCGGTGAGGGGATCAACCTTCAGTGTTGTCATATTCTTTTCAATTACGACATCCCATGGAACCCGAATCGACTGGAACAGCGCATGGGTCGTATTCACCGTTATGGGCAGCGGGAAGATTGTCTGATTTTTAATTTTGTGGCTACGAACACTATTGAGGGTGGCATACTCCGGCGCTTACTGGACAAACTCCAGGAAATTCGTAATGCACTGGAGGACGATGCCGTGTTTAATGTCATCGGCGAGGTATTACCATCCACGCATATAGAGCGTGTGCTACGGGATTACTATGCAGGAGAGCTAGGAGAAATCGAACTTGAAGAAAGGCTACTGAAAAATGTAGACGAAAAACATTTTCGGGATATCTGCCAGACAGCACTGGAAGGGTTGGCTACCAAAAAACTTGATCTTGATTTACTGAATGAACGTCGTGCTCTCGCACAGGAACGTCGGGTGATCCCCGAAACCATTGCACGATTTTTGGAGGAATCCGCCCAAAATGCGAATTTTCCGCTTAAACCCGTTCGTAATCTAGATCATGCATTTCATCCAGGGCGAACACCGCGAAGCTTGAAGAACTATGAATACGATGATGATTGGGAGTTTTCCGAGATTGCACTTCGTTATCCACGCCTGTCCACGGACCGCAAGACGGCAGAAGAAAATAATTTGGAGTGGGTTCACCCTGGACATCCGCTCTTTGAAGCTCTAAGAAGGTTTGCGTTTGATGCCGGACAAGATGCTTTTGTCAAGGGGGCTTGCTTCTATTCTCTGGCACATGAAGTACCTGCTCGGCTTGATTTCTACCGGGCTCGGGTTGTGGACGGACTCGGTCAAATTATTCACGAACGGTTGTATGTCGTAGAGTTGTCCACGGAGACTCATCCCTGTCTTCGTGGACCGAGCGTTCTTGGGGACATGACGCCTGCCAATGTTCCAAAACAGTTACCACCCGTGGCCAATCTAGCCGAAGATATTGAATGGGTTCATCAAAACGCTTTGATGCCTTTTGTTGATCAGGTTCGAGGGGAACGCGTTGACGAGATTGAGCGAATTCGGGAACATGTTGAAATCTCTCTAACAGAGGTCATAAATCGGATTGATCTGGAGATTGGCCGAGCCAGTGATGATGTACAAAAGCAAGTCACTGGGGCTAATGGCCGTTTAGCAAAGGCAGAACACCGACATGAAGATGCCTTCGCACGGCGTAAACGGAGGCGCGAAGAGCTTAAACAACAGCGATCAATGACGCTTCAAGGAGTTCGTCGACTTGCAAGTGTGCTTGTCTTACCCCATCCCGACCGGGGAGCACACGACGTTCGACGCCTGCGCCCCCATCCTGAAACTGAAATGACGGCTATGCGATTCGTCATTGAGCATGAGGAAGCACTCGGTCGCCAAGTTAAAGACGTACACAAACAGAATCTTGGATATGATATCACCAGCCGTGATCTCAAATCTGGTGAGTTACGTTTGATCGAGATAAAGGGGCTGGCCAATCCTGATGGGAGTATTTTGCTCACCCCCAATGAGCTGCGTGTTGCTGAGGACCGTCGAGATTGTTACTGGCTCTACATTGTGACGAATTGTGCTACCGCTCCTGAATTGCAGGAACCGATCAAGGATCCCGCACAACTTCCTTGGCATAAGGTTCTCAAAGTGCAACACCACTATTTAGATGTAAAATCTATAACCTCAGGAATGAGGTTATAGAGAAAATATCGCTTATTCATTGTAGACCGACAAGTCATGACGAAACCTCCAAAGAAATCAGATTCTCTGGATAAGGAATACCAATCGGTTTACGACGATGTGTCTGGTATCGTAAACATTGCCCGCGAACATGCCACCCGATCAGTGAATTCCATCATGACGGCCTCTTATTGGCTGATTGGCCGACATATTGTTGAATTTGAGCAGGACGGCAGGGAGCGAGCCAGTTACGGTGATGAGATCATTAAACGCCTTTCGGTAGATCTTTCTGCTCGTTTTGGTAGAGGATTTTCCGTTCGTAATCTTTGGCAAATGAGAACATTTTTTCTTTCATGGCAAAAAGTGCAGACACTGTCTGCAGAATCTGAGAGTAGGCAAAAAGTGCAGACGCTGTCTGCAGAATCTTCTTTGAATCTCATTGCTTCTCATTTTCCTCTACCGTGGTCCGCATATGTACGTTTACTCTCGATCAAGAATTTACATGCCCGCGACTTCTATGAGATCGAAGCATTACGCGGAGGCTGGTCGGTTCGGCAGCTTGACCGTCAGATCAACTCTCAATTCTATGAGCGTACAGCACTCTCCAAGGATAAGGTTGCAATGCTCAAAAAAGCAACAAGTGCTCAAGAAAATGATATGCTCTTTCCAGAAGAAGCATTTAAGGATCCATATATCCTCGAGTTTCTAAATCTGAAAGATGAACACTCTGAGAGCGATCTTGAAGAAGCGTTAGTTCATCACCTCGAAACTTTTCTTCTTGAGTTAGGCAACGATTTTTGCTTCATGGGTCGGCAGCGTCGTCTTCGTATAGGTGATGCATGGTATCGGATGGACTTGCTATTCTATCATAGACGGTTAAGGTGTATCGTAATTATTGACCTAAAACTAGGGAAGTTCACTCATGCCGATGCGGGGCAAATGCATCTTTACCTCAATTATGTGTCAAAGAACTGGGTTCAGGATGGAGAAAACCCCCCAGTAGGACTGATTCTATGTGCAGAGAAGGATGAAGCGGTTGCGCAATACGCGCTTGAAGGGTTACCGAATAAAGTAATGGCTGCTGAATACCGCACAGCCCTGCCAGACGAGGAACTTCTTGCATCTGAAATTGAGCGCGCTCGGAAAGCGATAGATGCGTCTGATTTACTGTCAGGGAATACATTGCGGTCAATCCACGGTTACAGGGGATTGAAGGATCGTTCGGGGAGAATTTCATGATTCCAAGAGAGTGTAAGCGACTTGCTGAGGTGGATTTCCCAATTGCAGAGGTTTCAAAGCACGCTGTAAGAGAGAAGAAACCTCAAAAAGGGCATCCCTCTAAGTTGCATCCTTGGTGGGCTCGGCGCCCTCTGGCGTCATGTCGAGCAGTTCTAATAGCTTTATTACTCCCAGATCCTTGTGATCCCCATTGTCCGGCTACATTCAAGGAGGATGCACGAAGGGTTCTGTTAAACATGGCCAACCGTCCCACAGGATGGTCTGAGGCTATTGAATCAGATGAAGGGCTCAGACAAATTATTCTGGAGTTTATTGCCGATTTTGCGGACGGGAGCAAGGCTGTAGATCCTTTCTATCTTAGCGTTAGCCGGTCTCTGATCAAAGCCGCACATGAAAAGGATATACCCTTGGTCGTAGACCCATTTGCAGGAGGAGGATCCATTCCATTGGAAGCATTGCGGCTTGGGTGTGATGCATTTGCAAGTGACCTTAATCCTGTCGCATGCTTGATTCTACAGGTAATGTTGGAGAATATTCCACGTTACGGAGAACAGCTCTCAAAAGGTCTTCACAAGATTGGTGAAGACCTTAACACACAAATTGAACAAAGCCTTGAAGGCTTGTATCCAAAGGACTTTGATGGCGCAGTACCGTCTGTCTATTTATGGGCACGCACGATTCGCTGCGAAGCACCTAACTGTGGTGCGGAAATACCACTCATTCGATCGTTTTGGTTATGCAAGAAAGCGAATCGTAAAACAGCTTTACGATATAGCATAGAGCACCCTGAAGGCTTACCTCCGCGCGTTGAATTTGAAGTATTTGAGCCAGAATCAGATAAGCAGGTTCCCATAGGTACGGTGACGCGTGCCACGGCTACATGCATTTGCTGTGATGCAGTGCTAGCTCCAGAGCGAGTACGAGAGCAACTCAAAACACAGAAGGGTGGTGCTGATGTCATCTTTAATAACGAAGGTTGCAGGATTGGAGGAGCACGCATGATAGCAGTGGTCACTTTACGACCCGGGCAGAAAGGGAGGCATTACAGAATCCCAAATGACACGGACTATGCCGCGGTACACAAATCTCAGGAACGCTTGGATAATATTTTGTGTGAATGGGAAGTTGGCGGAAAACAAGAGCTCTGTCCTGTACCAAATGAGTCGTTACCGCTGATGAGTGGAACATTTAATGTTCCACTTTATGGTATAGCAAAGTGGGGCGATTTATTTACGGCAAGACAGAAGGTAGCATTGATAGAGATTGCAAAATCAATTAGGAATGTCCATTGTTCAAATTCCCTACGTACGTTGATCGCCTTTAGCTTGAGTATTTTTGCTAGATCATGCAACGGTAATGCACGTCTGAGACCTGACTCTACCGTAGCCCCTGCTTTTGGGATGCAAGCTCTACCAATAACTTGGACATTCCCAGAAACTGTTCCGTTTGGTGGTCGTTCAGAGCATTTTGATGGTGCCCTTTCAAACATCATTCGCACCATTG
Organism: Rhodothermales bacterium; assembly: GCA_965215475.1. GTDB lineage: Bacteria > Bacteroidota > Rhodothermia > Rhodothermales > Bin80 > Bin80. The sequence continues at coordinate 3,054,422 of OZ244061.1, read as the reverse complement.
AAGCATGGCCACTAATTTCAGCAGGCCAAGTTCAGCTAGCTGATGCTGCCGACCATCCTCTGCCAGACCAATCTGCTAATGTTTGGTTTACTGATCCACCCTATTATTTCGCGATTCCTTACGCCGATCTTTCTGATTTTTTCTTTGTCTGGCTTAAAAGGGCATTACCTCACAACCCTTTGTTGAGAGACCCTTTTGATCAAACTAATAAACTTACTCCAAAGGGACCAGAGTTATGTGAGATGGCACGTTGGGACTCAGAACGATACTCTCACAAGGATCAAAAATTCTTTGAAGATGGCATGTCCCTAGCTTTTTCTGAAGGTCAACGTGTGCTACGTGACGACGGTGTGGCCTCGGTCGTGTTTGCACACAAGACTACAGAGGGATGGGAAGCATTACTCTCGGGGATGATTCGAGGCGGTTGGACCATCACAGGATCTTGGCCAATTGCAACTGAGTCATCGACACGCCTAAGAGCTAGAGAATCTGCTGCACTCGCAACCAGTATTCATCTTATTTGCCGCCCACGCTTGCAGGATGCTCCTATAGGTGATTGGAGAGACGTTCTGCGTGAATTACCCCGACGGGTCAGCAGCTGGATGAGCCGACTTCAGGGAGAAGGAATCCGAGGGGCTGATTTAGTTTTTGCATGTATTGGGCCGGCTCTTGAAATCTTCAGCCGTTACCGTACCGTAGAGACAGCAGAAGGCCATGAAGTGAAACTCTCAGAGTATCTGGAGAAGGTCTGGGAAATCGTTGGGCGCACGGCACTTGAACAGGTACTCGGCATTTCCAAATCTAGCGGTGGCTTGACAGGCACTTTAGAAGAAGATGCCCGCCTGACCGCATTGTTTCTTTGGACACTTCAGAGTACAGAATCCTCCCAAAAAGCCTCAGATGCAAAGGAAGAGGATGGATTTCAAAAAAATACATTAAAGGGTTTCACTCTCCCGTTTGATGTAGTACGCCGTTTTGCTCAACCGATGGGAATTGACCTGAATGCCTGGACCGGTAGCATTATCGCACTTGATAAAGGGATCGTGCGCTTATTGCCTGTAATCAAGCGAGACAAAGACCTCTTTGGGAAAGATGGAATAGATTCGACCGCAGAATGGATTGAGCATGATCGGAAAGGAAATACCCAGACATCACTATTTCCAGAGTTAGATACTGAGTTCGCCCCCGAAAAACATCATTCCCGAAAGAAGATCACCGAAGAAGATCTAGAATTTCAATCCGATCGCACCACCGTTCTGGATAGAGTGCACGCTGCTATGCTTCTTCAAACAAGCGGGCATACCGATGCTCTAAGAACCTTCATTGACTCCGAGATGAATCGCGGCCCAGAGTTCTTGCATCTGGCCAACGCATTGTCGGCTTTATATCCGAGAGGCTGCCAAGAAAAACGACTCATTGATGCCATGCTTTTGGCTGTACCACGGTAGAAATTAAGTGAAATGAAACAAGTTACTTTGGACAACTATCGCTACTTTCAGGAAAGGCAGATCGCTCCTCTTGCTCCACTAACATTGCTTGTAGGGGATAACAGTACGGGGAATACATCCTTCTTAGTCATGATTCTAGCACTTCGTCGACACGAGAAAACCATTCACCAATCCACCTGTAGAATCCAAAAATTCGCGCCAACCCCCACTAATTTTGGCACACTCCCTCTCATAAATATGTGTGAGTTACTTACAACAAATGTGTAATCAGATTTGATGGTCTTAACCCCTTGGTATAAAAATGTAACCCTTCGTGAAGAAGTGCGTGAAGGACGCTCATTCAGACCGGATGAGTTTGCGATTGCTCTTGAACAGGTCGTTGCTGGCACTGCTCCCAAAGATTACTGCGACCCGGTTCAGTTCTTCTCAAGAACCTGTTTTACGGCTGCGCTGAAAAAGCACGCAGGTATGGTGCTTCGACGCCTCTCCGGTAAAACCGAGAACACTGCTCCAGTGCTCACCCTGATCACCCAATTCGGTGGGGGGAAAACTCACACACTTACCTCTCTCTATCATCTCGCCAAAGTTGGTGCAGATGCATCTAATCTGCCTGGAGTGCCTGAACTGATCAAGGATGCAAATATCACAAAACCTATTTCTGCTCGAGTTGGTGTGTTTGTTGGGAATGCATGGGATCCAGTAGTAGGCCGGGAAACACCATGGATTGATTTGGCGCGTCAACTTGCAGGAGATCAAGGAGTAGCTGCGCTTGGGGCAGCGGCCCATGAAACCCCGCCGGGCACGGAGGCACTTTCAAATATGTTTGCAGCCGCAAACGCACCGATTCTCTTACTATTTGACGAAGTCCTGAACTTCGTGAATCGCCACCGAAATATGGCAGAGAAATTTCACGCTTTTATCCAGAATCTATCCGTTGCAGTTACCGGCACCACTCATGCAGTGGCCGTCATTAGTCTCCCGCGAAGTCAGGTAGAAATGACGGAATGGGATCAACAGTGGCAGGATAAAATCACTAAAGTCGTCCGGCGTGTTGCACAAGATCTGATTGCAAATGACGAATCTGAAATCAGTGAAGTTATCTGTCGACGACTGTTTGAAGATCGAGGAAGTGAACGAATTAGACGCAAGGTATCTAAAGCTTATGCAGAATGGTGTTTTGAGCGCACTGCACGCTTACCGCAGGAATGGTTATCTGTTGATTCCGCAGTGACAGAAACAAAGGCGAAAGAATTTCTCAGGAAACGATTTGACGCATGCTATCCCTTTCATCCATCAACTCTTTCGGTATTTCAACGAAAATGGCGCGCACTATCACAGTTTCAGCAAACTAGGGGGGCTCTTGCCATGCTTGCACAGTGGATATCTGGCGCATCCAAAGAGCAGTTCAGAAAAGCGCGTACAGAACCACTGATTACACTCGGATCAGCACCGTTGGAGATTATGGAATTTCGCGCCGTTGTGTTAGGGCAATTGGGAGAAAATCGTCTTGATACGGCCATTGAAGCTGATCTTGCTGGGAACATGGCGCATGCTCGTGCCCTTGATGCGGACGTTTCAAATGAACTGAGAGATATTCATCGGCGCGTAGGTACTGCCATTTTATTCGAGTCTTCAGGCGGGCAAGTAGATAAAGTTGCCCATTTGCCTGAACTACGCTTTGCCCTAGGTGAGCCAGCCATTGATACCACGGCCATTGATAATGCAACGACAGCCTTGGATTCAAGAGGGTTCTTTATTCGAAAGGTGGGTACTGATGGATTTCGTATTCACCATCAAGCCACCTTGAAGAAGGTCGTGAGTGATCGTCGCGCGTCGCTAGATGAAGAAACAGAGATCAAGCCTGCCATTCGAAAACTAGTTGAAGCCGAGTTTAGTCGTAACACAACTCTCCCGATCGTCCTCTTCCCAGAAGATAGTACTACGATTCAGGATACTCCGCGCTTAGTGCTGGTTATACTTGATCCAGAAACCGAATGGATCGGTGATGAACAAGGAATAGATCGGATTCGTCAATGGACAAAACTTCGCGGTCAGTCACCCCGGCTTTACCCAAGCTCGTTGGTCTGGTGTGCAAAATCAACAGGGCGTAAGCTCCGGGAAGCCGTTGAATTTTGGCTCGCATGGAATAGGGTCCTACTTGAAATTGATCAAGGCGACCTTGGGAGCGAATTTGACCCTGCTGATCGGGCCAATGCACAAGCCAATGTCCAGGATGCAAAAAATGATGCGAAGGGCGAAATCTGGGCCAGTTATCGATTCTTGCTACTTTCAGATTCACATGAATCAGATGGACTGAAAACGATAGATCTTGGTGCTGGTCGTTCCAGCTCCAGTGAAACACTCTGCGGGCGGATCATTAAGGCCATGAAATCTGAAGCATTGCTCAATGAAAGCGTAGGCGCCAGTTATATTGATCGACATTGGCCTCGGGCTTTCACAGAAACTGGGGCGTGGCCACTTCCAGGCCTAAGACAAAGTTTTCTGGATGGCTCCCTCACGCGACTGATAGATCCAGAGAAAATTCTTCTCCACAAAATTATTCAGTTCGTTTCTGACGGAGAATTTGGTTTGGCATCTGGTGTTCAGCCTGATGGGAGCTACAATCATGTGTGGTATAAAGAGCTGATTCCACAAGAAGAAATTGTGTTTGAAGCGGGAGTTTTTCTCCTAAAAAAAACTCCCGCGGAAATATTGAAAACCAAGCCAATAGCTCCTCCTGTGCCAGATCCCCCCCATCCTCCGCCAAATCCTAAACCCGATCCGATCGAAGGCACAACGATTCTTCAACTTGAAGGTATTTTACCTCACGGAGTATGGAATAGACTTGGGACCACAATCCTTCCAAAACTGCAAATGCTGGAAGGACTTCGGATTGAAGTCAAACTCTCCGTAAATGTTGATAATAACCAAGTGCAGAGATTGGAACGAAGCTTACAACAGACCCTGAAGGAGCTAGAAATAAATGATCGGGTTTCTATACAGAAAACGCCCCCCACTTCATAATTTCTTATAGATTAATCACTTGCTTGATGTATTACCTACGCAGGTAATATGTCATAACTAAGGTAAAACGAATATGCTCCAGTCTTCCGCCTAGACAGACAAACCAGTTGATATATCTATGTTTGGATGGTTTTGAGGCTTGGACTTTCTCTGTCATCTAGCTGTCTCACTTCCAGCGGATTAGGTGTCCCAGTTCACCGAATACACAGCATGACAACACATACGACGTACTCTACCCAGTACCATTTTGCGCAACACATGAACCATGTAAATCAAAAACGGGTCTTCGCCCTTTATTGTGAATTAAGCCATAAATTTAGGGACTTTCGAATTTCATGGTTCACCTGAATTGAAAGAATCCCATGCAAAACACCTCCTCCGTTGAGAAAAGCCTAGGTCTCCAGGCACCCTGGGAGATTTTAGAAGACACCTACGATGATCAAGCCCAACGAAGGACGGTAACGTTGACCTGTACCGATCCGTCTTCGCTGACCTGTCCGGAGTGTGGCAAGGTATGTCCCTTTTATGATCTGCGTACGGAGCGGCAATGGCGCCACCTGGATACGTGTACCTATCAAACGATTCTGGTTCCCCGGATTCAATGTCCAGAGCATGGAGTGAAGACGGTCCGGGTTCCCTGGGCGGACGCAAGTTCCCGCTACACGCATGACTTTGAGGAGTACGTGATCGGATGGGCCAAGGAGGCAAGTCTTTTGGCGATTTCCCGCCAGTTGGGAACCGGCTGGAAGGGCATGGCCGGGATCCAACGGCGTGCGGGGGAAGGCTTGAAGAAAGGAGGAGGTGGTTGCCAACCTTTGTGTGGATGAGGTCGCGTACCACAAGTACCTGACGATTGTGTCCAATGCAGATACGGTACTTTATGTGGGGCTTGGACGGGAAAAGAGCACTCGGATGGGTTGGTATCCGCAATGATCGCCGGCCCAGTTGCAGGGGATTCGGAGATGGATAGGTGGCCGGCGTAGATTCATGCGACGCATGCCTGCCTTCCCCATGCCGAAGAGAAGATCTGCTTTGACCGGTTCCATGTCTCCAAGCATCTGGGAGATGGGGTTGATAAGGTGCGGCGGCAGGAGCACAAAGAACTCCGCAAGAGTGGGAATGAGATGCGGACGGGAAGTAAATACATGTGGCTCAAAAGTCCTCCGAACATGTCCATGAAGCAGAAGAAGGCATTCCATGCGCTCCGTACCAGTACCCTACGAACGGCCCGAGCCTGGGCGATCAAAGAAACGGCTCGAAATCTATGGCATGATAAAACCCGGGGTTGGGCACACAAGTACTGGATGAAATGGTGGAGCTGGGCTATGCGCTGCCGACTTGAACCGATGAAAAAAGCAGCCAAACTGATACAAAATCACCTATATGGAATCCTCAATGCCATCGTTCTGAAGGTGAGTAATGGCCCTGCCGAAAGCATCAACAGTCGGATTAAAACCATCAAGGTTCGTGTACGTGGATTCCGGAACAAAGACCGATTCATAGACGCAATTTACTTTCATTTGGGCGGACTAGATTTGAGCCCCAGAATCTAAAAAAAAATCAATTTCTCACAGAAAAGGCTGAAGAGCCAAAAAACTATGCCTCGTATCTACGAGTGGTGTTGATCCATGACTGCTCAATGAGCTCAACTGGAACAACTCCAACCCATAAAGAGGAACACTTGCATAATGGATTTGTCCAATGAACTTACATGTGATACGTACCTGCAATGCCTGAATCACTGCGTTCCATCTCTCGTATCATTCCCGATCGGGACCCTGCCGAATATTTTCACGGGCGAGCACAGATCCTGTGTGATTTTGAAGATCTCTTACGACGATCAAAACAGGAAAAGAAGGGAACGATCTTCTTGATTCAAGGCGCACCGGGTGCAGGGAAGTCTGCCCTGCTTCATGAACTTGAAAAATTGGCATTGGCGAGCGGATGGGAAACCACCATAAAGAAGGGAGGTGCCAAAAAAATCCGAATTCATGGGTTGATGCGATCGCACAGGAAACGCATGGCTGGCCACAGCACATTACTGCCTACGGAGATGCCGCAGCAAAGCAAATCCAGAAAGATCATGGTGGATGACACATGAAGGACTGGAAGTTGTCTACCAAATGGGGGATGAGAGACGCAAGGCATATTATAAGCAACAAGTGGATGGAATTGATGGAGATGAGCTTACATGTCTGTATGAAGTGATTGCATGGCTTAGATCGGGGACACCATTCAATAAAAAACTGGTGTTAGACTCTCTCGGCGGTTGGCACTATGTACTCTGTTCCGATCCTGTCTATGCACGACTGAATGCGCTCCGAGTTTGAACGAGCAAAAGAACAGATGGCCACGCTGCAAGATGCTCAGAGAGCAGCCCGCAAGATAAAAATAGGGGTTTGTCTAGCAACATCTGTATAGGTATTGGAAATCTTTGTTGAGATTCAGAATATAATAATCTGCAAACAAATGCGTATTCTAGTGAACTGTCCCAGTTCCATTCCATCGGGTTGACTGTCCCACTTCGAGCGGATTGAGTGTCCCCGTGCACCGGAATACACAATACAACCTTAAAACACCTTTCATGCTTTCTCAATCTACCAACATAAAGCCTTTGGACGTTGCCGGTTTCTTTTTGGAAAAATCTACTGAAAAGAGCATAACCAATCTCAAACTAAATAAATTGATTTATCTTGCCCATGGATATTATTGGGGAAATTTTGAATTACCTTTGATTACCAATGGAGAGTTGGCAGAGGCATGGAAGCATGGCCCTGTATATCGTTCAGTATATAATTCTTTCGGAGCATTTAAATCCGATGATATTCCCCCCGCATATGCGGCTGTATCCACGAGTTTGAACTCTTTTGATGAGCAAATCTCTATTTTCTTGAATCACCTCTGGGATACATTCAAGAATGCGCCTCCCTGGTATCTCGTGGAAATGTTACATGAAAAAGACAGTCCATGGTACATTGTGTGGCATAGGGAGGGTGGAAAATATACCAAAACTTAACCCTATTTTTTTCTGAAAAAAGCGCAGATTTCCCGCACCATTTGGATGGATTTTTTAAAAAATGATGTTGTTCAAGGAGCAATGGCGGGAGTCTGATTCGGTTTGATGAACCGAATCAACACAGAGACTTGATCTTCAGAAGTTTGAATACTTGACGTTGGGTCGGGGTCAGTTCATTGTCCACAAACTTCACTTCGTGATCCTCGTCGGCCTTTACGTTTAGAACGCCCGTTACACGGCATACCCCAGAGAGTTCTTCCATGATGGACTCAAAACTCTTGGGTCTTTCCGCGTCTTTGGTCTTCTTGTTGTGTGCGTTCCTGTTTGCATTCTTGGACGGCTTCACCATATTCTCTCTCTGGGCTCTTTTTGCTTCCAGATCCTCTTCGGCAAACGTGATGGGGGCAAGTTTCTTTCGTAGATGGTATTCTACATAATAGGCCAGCATACATAAGAAGACATGAGCAATGACCCGCTCGGATTTGACATGATGGATGGGGCGTACGCGCAGGGAGATGGATTTCATCACGCGGAAGGCGCGTTCTACGGTGGACAATCGTTTGTAGTCCGACACCAACTGCTCAGCGGGCTGTTTCAAGCTGGACCGGATCGCATAGACCCCATCCAGGCGCTCGGCCCTCTGAATCGCCTCCGCATTATGGGTATACGAGAAATACCCTTCCTCGATCTCAAGGAGATAGAATTTCTTTAATTTGTGTTTCCCCAGTGCACGCTCCACGCGCATTCCAATCTTGGCCTTGTCTTTGAGTCGGCGGGGTGTACGGGTGGTTGCCGCAAGGATCTGGTCCAATTTTGCGTCGGCCTTCGCCAAAAGATCCTCACGGGTTTTCTTGGTCTTTGCCGCCTGAAAGGGGTTCCTGCATAGCACGAGGCGTTCCTTGGGATAGAGATCGCTTTGAATCTCCACCAGATCCTGTTGGTCAAACAAGCTCATTTGCGTTTTCTCTTGCTCCACCACCTCACGGATCTCCTGTTTTTGCATGCCCGTAATCCAATCCAACCCCACAGGGATGATCTCCTCCTGAATCTGTTTCTGCTTCAAAAGCCCGCGATCTCCGACCAAGATCACATGCTTGAACCCAAACGTATTTTGGAGCTTGGAGATCTGAGCGCCAAGGGTCTTGATATCGGGGGTATTGCCAGGAAAGACGTCTACGGAGACCGGACATCCTTCCTTATCGGTCATCAATCCATACACAATTTGTTTTTTCCCTTTTTTCTTGTCCCGGTTATAGCCATATGCTCCAAATGCATGTTTATCGCCCTCCAAGTAGCTGCTGGTCACATCATACAGCACCATTCCACCTTCGGTGAGATGGCGTTTGGCTAACTTGCATTCGATCTTGGTCTTGCAGGCGGCCAATTCATCCATGGCCTCATAGAGATCATTCTGGTCCACATGCTTGAGGTCAAGTTCTTCATGGAGCGTTGTGATACAGCTGGTCTTGTCACTGGTCTGCAGTTTGCTGGCGGGCTTGATGACCCGGGCCGCAATCATGCCGAGAACCAATCGTCGAAAGCGCGAATTCTTTGGCGCAATGAGGGATGTCATTTTGAGATGCTTCATCATGTGTAGCACCACCGCAACATGCCCATGGTGCCGGGTACGCTGGGTGTGCAGTGCCTCCTTGAAGGACTGGATGGCATGGCCTCCCTGCAAGAGCGTTCGCAGTCCTTCGCGAATGGGTTCGGGAAGGTGCGTTACATTGGCGATGGTGTTTTTGATGGTTCGTTTGCCGTCTCGCGTGGAGGTTCGCACGAGCCAGGTGGAGGGGGAATTGCGGTTCGGGATTTCGGCTAAATACATGGGCTCAAATAGGTTTGCTAAAACGTAAATATACGACATAAATTGCAATAAATAACCCAAAATCAGCAAATATTTACATGGGCGCACTTTTTAAAATGAATCTGGGGATCAAAAACGCACAAAAACATATGCTTAGCATACACAAAAAGGCAGATTCAGACCGAAAAACGGGGCGGAGGAAGGGAAAAAGAGGACGTTTTTAACCAAAAAATCCTACGTTCAGGAAAAAATAGGGTTAAGTTTTGATATACCCAAGGTAGCCCTATCTCTGACGATCTTACAAGGGCTTATTATCTTTCTAAGGTAAAAGAATTAAGCTCTGGATATGCCGAAAGATAAACCTATTGTTCTTCCCAAAGTCAAGGAGAATATAGCGCAGGATAGAGGCAATAAAAAGTATACAGAGAAGCCATCCAGTAGATGGTGGATTAATCCTTTCTATAAGGGATTTATGTACACAGGAGGAGTTGCTTTAGCAATATTAATGCAAGTGTGATTGCCTCTATAGTTAGTCATATCTGGCCTTCTTTTGGACTGTTCAGCATAATAGGGAATAATGATTAACTCTGCCCCAATTTGGTACAACCCCCCTTATTCATCTCAAATTGCGATTTGAGCCCAGCTTGAACGATTCAGATTTGCTCATCTGATCAAACAACCCTTCCAAGATAAGGAGAACCTTGATAATTCTCTTTTCAAGAGGGCATTTTTCTCTTTTTTTATTGAAAAAAATCCATTGTTGAGATAAGTCAAACGTATTTTGAGCTTTTTTTATCTATAATAGTTTCACGCATCTTCACGCAATTTCAAATTTTTGTTGCCATTGGATCCTTTGGATCCATGCTCCAATTGTCTGAGATGGATGTTTTTTCGTCACCAATTTCACCCCGGAGGTGAATCATGACGGACTCTCAAAACTTACAGGTTCAGATCCCCTATAACCACTCTATTTTGGTGCAGGCATCCACGACCAACCATACGACTTCCGATGCGGGGGCTCTATCTATGAGGGGGCTGATTGAAGCTACAGGTATTCTTCCCTATCTGGTGGACAATCTCCATGATCCACGGGATCCCTATCGTACCACACACTCCATGGAGGATCTGCTTTTGCTGCCGACGATGCAAGGATGGGACTTGTCCAGTAAAGATCTGGGCAATGACCCCGCATTACGGGTCGCTCTCCGTACGGAGCGGGGCGAAGCCGTTGTCGATCCAGCCAACCAGCCGGCATCGCAACCGACGATGTCACGCTTTTGGAGCATTCTCGGTGCACCGGATAATGTTGAGGTGATGCAGAAGGGTCTTCTGAATGGAGCATAGGCTCGTACGCAGCGGCGGTGAACGTCTGGATGAAGTCATCCTTGATGTCGATGCCATGCCCGTGGATGCCCATGGCCATCAACTGGGATGCAAGTATAATGGTCATTACAAGCGAACCGTCTTCTTGCCGTTGTTTGTGACATGTGGAGAAACGGGGGATGTCCTTGGAGCCGAACTCCGTCCAGGCACGCAACGGGAAGCGACCAACTGTCAGAAGGTCATGATTCCTATCGGTGAACAGGTTCAAAAACATGCCGCGGATCGTGTCATTTTTCGCCTTGATGCGGGATTCAATAGTCCTGAGGTGTACGAGGATATAGAGAGCGCAGGCCTGTTTTATGTGACACGCTTGAAGGGCAACAACAAGTTAAAGGCGATGGCCGAAGCCTATTTTGATGGGAAAGGATGTCCACCGAATACCTATGGCTATGTTGAGTTGATGTATCAAGCGGAGAGTTGGGATGGTCCACGTCGGGTCGTGATGGTCATACGGCCTCGTCCAGCTGAACTCTATGAAGACTACTTCTTTTTGCTGACCAACCTTGACTCAGAGACCTATTCGGGGGAAGCACTGGCGAAGATGTACGCGATGCGTGGAAAGGCTGAAAAGCATCAGGGGGAAATCAAAGAGTTGATCAATCAAGTCATGCTGTCATCCACAGAACGTCCCAAGGAACACTACAGAGGCCATAAGATCATCCGTGAACAGGAGCCTGAAACAGTGGAAGAACGAGAGGTTCGCAGAGAAAATGCCGTGCGTCTTCTATCGGTTCTCTATGCATATCAGATCATGCATATTGGTCGATGCCTTCATCGCACCAGAGGTGGTGCCCAATGTGGAGCGTAGCCCTGTCACATCAGACACCGAAGTTCATCAGGATACATCTCTGAAGATCAACACGGAAACGATGATGGTGGATGACACGCAGAACACCGATGCCAGTACAGAGGTAGTAAAGCATACCCCTCACATGCAGATTACCACCTTTCGCCTCCACCTACTAAAAGTCGGTGCAACCCTTGCACGCCATAGTCGCTACGTTACGTTTTCTATCGCCCTGTCGGCAGAGCAACTATGGATCCGTTTTTGGGATCACCTTCTGCGACTGCGGTGGCACTGCTTGCCCGATATCTAACGCCAACCACCTCATCTGAGGTGGTTTTACAAGTCAAAAAAAAAAAAATCCGAAACATCAACGTATAGGAGAGGTGCGTCCATACGGTAGGATTGGGTATGCGATACATGACTGCACTTGGTGCGATTGGAGGGCCGAACTACTACCATGATAGTAGTTAGCCTGATTTCAACGGAAAAAAGCAGGAAATTCTGTTGCATGAGAGGTTCGTGTATCATCTCCCTGCGATGGATGAACCGTCAACCCAGACTTGGACATAAACAGCGTCTTCATGCCTACCTTTTTAGCCAAAATAATCAGGATTTGACCCGAAAATATCGACGATGAAGAAAGAAAAGCTGCGAATCTCAGCAAGATGACGATTTAACAGAGATCGGAGGTTGAGATGAATAAGAAGGGTACAATTATGTATATAGTTCCTCAAACATAAACCCATGAAGGAAAAAGAAGTCTACGATCAACATCAAGGAGTTTGCAAAGACGGAGCGCAAAGGAATATCCATGAACGATTTTGAGGATGCGTTCAGTCAGATCATGTCGCATCCGGCCAAGCCGGAAAAGATGAGCGAGGACCGTGAACCTATGCGGGAAGAACTGAACAAAAAAATGGAAACTGGGGTGCTGAATCCAGGACCTATGCAAATTTTGCTACACAAATCCCTAAAAATATACCCTGATTCTCCAAAGAATTTTGGACAGGAGCATTAAACCGTCCTGTTTTTGCATTTCCTATCCAAATCTCTTGCCTCTGTATCGGATACTTCTCTTGATTCGCCCCCTTGTTCTGGATCACTTTCTAGGGATACTCTTTAATTCATTGAGTCTGTTTTCCAAGTCAAGATAAATTCCCTTGGCCCTGACTCCACTGTTTCAATGCATTCCACATCTATATTCTTTTTGCTCGGCTCATTCCGTCCGTCTCCATACAATCCATTCCCGCATCCTGCGCTGACGTTTCGATGTGTCTCATAACAAAACTTAACCCTATTTTTTTCTGAAAAAAGCGCAGATTTCCCGCACCATTTGGATGGATTTTTTAAAAAATGATGTTGTTCAAGGAGCAATGGCGGGAGTCTGATTCGGTTTGATGAACCGAATCAACACAGAGACTTGATCTTCAGAAGTTTGAATACTTGACGTTGGGTCGGGGTCAGTTCATTGTCCACAAACTTCACTTCGTGATCCTCGTCGGCCTTTACGTTTAGAACGCCCGTTACACGGCATACCCCAGAGAGTTCTTCCATGATGGACTCAAAACTCTTGGGTCTTTCCGCGTCTTTGGTCTTCTTGTTGTGTGCGTTCCTGTTTGCATTCTTGGACGGCTTCACCATATTCTCTCTCTGGGCTCTTTTTGCTTCCAGATCCTCTTCGGCAAACGTGATGGGGGCAAGTTTCTTTCGTAGATGGTATTCTACATAATAGGCCAGCATACATAAGAAGACATGAGCAATGACCCGCTCGGATTTGACATGATGGATGGGGCGTACGCGCAGGGAGATGGATTTCATCACGCGGAAGGCGCGTTCTACGGTGGACAATCGTTTGTAGTCCGACACCAACTGCTCAGCGGGCTGTTTCAAGCTGGACCGGATCGCATAGACCCCATCCAGGCGCTCGGCCCTCTGAATCGCCTCCGCATTATGGGTATACGAGAAATACCCTTCCTCGATCTCAAGGAGATAGAATTTCTTTAATTTGTGTTTCCCCAGTGCACGCTCCACGCGCATTCCAATCTTGGCCTTGTCTTTGAGTCGGCGGGGTGTACGGGTGGTTGCCGCAAGGATCTGGTCCAATTTTGCGTCGGCCTTCGCCAAAAGATCCTCACGGGTTTTCTTAGTCTTTGCCGCCTGAAAGGGGTTCCTGCATAGCACGAGGCGTTCCTTGGGATAGAGATCGCTTTGAATCTCCACCAGATCCTGTTGGTCAAACAAGCTCATTTGCGTTTTCTCTTGCTCCACCACCTCACGGATCTCCTGTTTTTGCATGCCCGTAATCCAATCCAACCCCACAGGGATGATCTCCTCCTGAATCTGTTTCTGCTTCAAAAGCCCGCGATCTCCGACCAAGATCACATGCTTTAACCCAAACGTATTTTGGAGCTTGGAGATCTGAGCGCCAAGGGTCTTGATATCGGGGGTATTGCCAGGAAAGACGTCTACGGAGACCGGACATCCTTCCTTATCGGTCATCAATCCATACACAATTTGTTTTTTCCCTTTTTTCTTGTCCCGGTTATAGCCATATGCTCCAAATGCATGTTTATCGCCCTCCAAGTAGCTGCTGGTCACATCATACAGCACCATTCCACCTTCGGTGAGATGGCGTTTGGCTAACTTGCATTCGATCTTGGTCTTGCAGGCGGCCAATTCATCCATGGCCTCATAGAGATCATTCTGGTCCACATGCTTGAGGTCAAGTTCTTCATGGAGCGTTGTGATACAGCTGGTCTTGTCCAACATGTCACTGGTCTGCAGTTTGCTGGCGGGCTTGATGACCCGGGCCGCAATCATGCCGAGAACCAATCGTCGAAAGCGCGAATTCTTTGGCGCAATGAGGGATGTCATTTTGAGATGCTTCATCATGTGTAGCACCACCGCAACATGCCCATGGTGCCGGGTACGCTGGGTGTGCAGTGCCTCCTTGAAGGACTGGATGGCATGGCCTCCCTGCAAGAGCGTTCGCAGTCCTTCGCGAATGGGTTCGGGAAGGTGCGTTACATTGGCGATGGTGTTTTTGATGGTTCGTTTGCCGTCTCGCGTGGAGGTTCGCACGAGCCAGGTGGAGGGGGAATTGCGATTCGGAATTTCGGCTAAATACATGGGCTCAAATAGGTTTGCTAAAACGTAAATATACGACATAAATTGCAATAAATAACCCAAAATCAGCAAATATTTACATGGGCGCACTTTTTAAAATGAATCTGGGGATCAAAAACGCACAAAAACATATGCTTAGCATACACAAAAAGGCAGATTCAGACCGAAAAACGGGGCGGAGGAAGGGAAAAAGAGGACGTTTTTAACCAAAAAATCCTACGTTCAGGAAAAAATAGGGTTAAGTTTTGTCATAAATACCACAGGTCCTGCATCAAAGCCTATTTCAGCGCACTGGAAAAACTGGCAATCTGCCCTATCGGTTGTCCCTCATGAGAAACATTATACACATTCTGCATTTTTTTCTGGAAATTCCCCCGCTTATTCCAATCATCAACCCCGTTTCTTTTTTGCGTCATATGTCAAACCCCAAAATCTTTTTTTTTTTTTTTTTTGAGATAGTTAAGCCCCTCAGGTACCCCAAATCTCAGATAATGAATACTCAATCAAGGCAAAAACATGACTGCTAAATCCACTGGTCCTCATTACCTGTTCGCCGTAGCAATTGAGTTAAACCAAGACCGTGCATTCGAAATTGCAACCAATGCGCAACCTACGTGCCCACTTTCTGGACTTGGATCAATAAAGGTAGCAAGATCTCCCAAGCTTTGTGCTGCAACCTTGGAATTTTCAACAGGAACCACTTCATCAGCGGCACAATGATAGAGTCGCATTGGGGATTTAGGGGTCCAGTTCGTCAAATCATTTTCACGCAAACGCTGCAAAAATGGATGGTCAAAACCCTCCCTGATAGACTGAAGAATTTCCTCCCGGACAATCTTGATCGGAATCGATGGCATAGCATTATTAATTTCCGCCCCACTATGCATCCCATCAAATAATGGGGGTAGCGTCACGTCATACGGGCTAGTCAAGAAATCAGACAGGCTCTCAAATAAGCCATACGCTTCATTATAACTCAACAGAATGTAAGGAAGGAGGTACGGTTCTGGGTATGGCTCTTCTTTTAAGATTGCCTCTAACATGGTTCCACTCAAATCATAAGGCCCACCCATGGGAGCTGATGCAATAAGAGAAAACATATTCCCATTCTCCTTCTCCAAGGCGCGCTGAGCTGCCATAGCAGTATAACCTCCCGAAGAATATCCTGCAAAAAACAATTCACCTGAAAGATCCCAGGATTGTGTAAGTGACCAATTTAATACAGCATGCAAGTGATCAAGAATGGCCGAGGCGGATACATCCGCGATCAAGTATGGGTGGAATCCAGAGGATGACCCAAACCCAACAAGATCCGGCATGACAGAGAGATATCCGTCTGCCGAAAAGAGTAACCCAATGAGAATGGCTTCTGTCCCACCTGCTGAAGGGACATCGTAACGACGGACACTAGTTCCATGCTGATACGATACGATTGAAAGTGATTGCAATATAGGCTGTGGCACTACAACAGCACCGGATGCCATGATCAGGTCACCCTTAACATCTACGGTCAGATATTCCATCCTATAGATTGCCGCACCATAACGCGCCGAAAGAGGAATATCAAATTCAGCTGCCAAATCATTCATTTGCTGCACCGTATAGGTCCGCTGATGTTCCACTGTAATGACGTCTCCGCGAGCCGACTCGGATGCGATTTCAGATGTCTGATCTGTAGCGTCACAACCGAAAAGGCAAAGAACCAAAAACAGCGTGCACGTATATCCCCACTTATTCATGATCCAAGTTGAACCACTGGCGGATAACTTCCTCTGCCGGCTTCCCCTGTGGTGAAAACCCAAGAAAGGAATTACGGCGCTGATCACGATCTCCGTGCCATTTCCACAGAATCGCACCGCTAAACCAAGCCTCATCCCATACCTCATTAAAGAATACGCTGTATAATTGAGCTTGAATGGGATTGTTCGGAGTGACCCGGCCGATTTCATCACGAGATGGCCAACGCCACGGTTTTGCAGCCGCATCATCTACATTCCGATAGCCAATTTCCGTAAAGAGTACGGGACGATGGAAACGTTCGGAGAGAGTCGATAACGTCACGAGATGGGGGGCCCACCCTTCAATCAGCATATCGTCAGTAGGATTGGGCTGATCTGAGAGTTCGAAATAAGCCTGAATACCGATGTAATCCAGTAGCCCCCAGAATTCTATCTGCTCATATTCTTCCCACCAGTTTGCAGCATACGTTAATTTTCCCCGATATACTGAGCGGATATTTCGAATCAAGGCTTGCCAATACTCTGGTCGCTCATGCGCACTTCGGGCAAGCTCAGTCCCAATAACAAGTAGATCCGCATCAATCTCTTCGGCCAAATGCGCATAGTGCATCAGAAACATCGTATAATCTTCTTCCCAGGCCAACCATTGATCCTCCTCCATGTAGCCAATTTCATCTCTTGTTTGCCCTTCTGCGCTGTAACGACCCAGCCACAGATGTGGCTTCAGAACGATTTTTACCCCCAGACTATCTGCGCTACGTGCCATTTCTCTTACACCTAAATCACTTTCGGTATACCACCTAGCATCAGGGTTCATTCGGATCACTGGATGATCAATACTTCTCTGAAACCCGAACTGGATCAGTGTCAAATGTGTAACCCCCAGCTCATTTAATTTGGGTAGCATTGCAGAAGACGGCCTGTTTCTTGCATCAAGTGTGACCGACTTGATCATAGGAACTGACCCATTCTCCTGACTCTCATGACCACAACCGACAGGAAGCAAGTATATCAAAAACCAGAGAGTCGCACTAATTTTTGAACACATAATACCCTTCCTATTTAGACGATCAATCTAACACATAATTCTGGAGATAAGATCAACCTCGTGAATTATATGTCGTTCTGTGAACGAACCCAAACCAGTAAGGATTCCCAGCCCTAACTCTTTGTATCATTCCCCATTCTGATGCGCCCCGTACTGGTGGGACATGTGCGTGATCGAGTGAGTGATGCGTACGCCAAAGCCGGGACCACCAAACTGACCACCGTAATCACCTCGCAAATCTAATCTGAACCCTATAGGCAAGGGAACTGTGTAATTGGCTTGCGCACTCAGAGTCCATTGGTTTGATTCATCGTACCGCTGACCGAGCAAACCCCGATCCTGAAAAAGCTTATCACTGGATCGTGCTGGACTACCCCAGCGTGGCGAGATCAAGAACGTAAAGCCCTTATGGTTTCGCTTTTTCCCAAGAGTAAGCGTGATTGCAGCTCCACGCTCACCGTAGCCTTCTACCGAATGATACGCAAGGGTACGCGCCCGGGCATCCAAGCGTACAATGCCTATAGCCATCTGAAATCCTCCAGTGACCTCAATCCCATTACCCGTTTGCCCTGCGCCGCCATCGTGACGCGCATGCACCGTCCCAAACGGATTCAATTCCACACG
Organism: Rhodothermales bacterium; assembly: GCA_965215475.1. Classification (GTDB taxonomy): domain Bacteria; phylum Bacteroidota; class Rhodothermia; order Rhodothermales; family Bin80; genus Bin80. The sequence goes on along the minus strand of OZ244061.1, from coordinate 3,036,420 downwards.
ACTAAGCCGCATGGGAACAGATAGATCTACCCCGATTCGAACTTGGTTGACAATCACGCTCTGATCGTCAATGGTTTCCTTTCCCTTGCTCGTACGGAGCCTCGCTGAGCCAGCGTCTCCCCGGAGGGCAAATCCAAGCCGACTTCCCCGCTTAAACCGCCGTTCTAACTCAACAAGCCAGATTCGGAGATTCTCAGAACTCGTTCCCCTCCTTCCTGTATTTCGCAGATTTTTGGCATCTCCACTCCCCGCTCCCACCGAGGCCCAGATCGAAGTAGATCGACCGGCCCACCGCAGATATGGATAGATTCCTGTCATCTGTTGTGTAACTCGTCCTCCTGACGCAGCAGCATACCAATCGCCTGTACTTCTACTCTGCGATAATGCTACACCAGCCAGCCAGCGGCGCCCCAGTTGTGTATCCAGTCCAACATACGCGCTAGCAAGCGTTCCGTCATACCCTGCATTGTATCCATAAACGGATGGCACTCCCTTAAACTCCTGAAGATCTCCCCGCCCCCAAAGAGACCAGCGCCCTGAACATCGTTCGCTACCTCCCCATCCGAGTAGAAATTCCGCTGTGGTGGTAGAAAATCCATGTCGGACGTCAAGGGCATGAAGTGGAACCGAATCGGAAAATGGAAGGGAACGGTATCTAGATCTAGGCACGCCTGAGAACTGCTCGACATTTCGCGACTTGCTGTCTAATCGTAGCGAGTTTGTCATTGACAAAACTGTGGTTCGCATGATCTCTCTGGGCACCGCCACTAACTCTGCCCGGCTCAATGGCAAAGTCCGTCCCATAACCTCAAGTCGAGATTCCTCACAACTCCCCACTTCCATTCTTTGACTTAGCGCAATGCGTAGGCTCGCTAGATGGTTTCGGGCCGTCGCAGCCAATAAGTGCTCTATGATGGCGCGTTGCGGACGATCACTGACTCCCACCTGGATTTGCTGGGTTGCATGGAGTCCTTCGGGATCCGCTGCCATCACCGTGACGGTAACCGTGCCATACCCAACTGGAGTCAACACTAGCAGGGCCTGCACCACTTCTGCCAACACCACCCCGGGATTACTGATCTGTGTACTGTAGGTGAGTGGATCACCATCTACATCAACAAAATAGGGCGATAGATCCAGGCGGAGCTCTTCGCCTCCTTCATCCAAAGCTTGGACTGGGATTGTGCCAACGGCAGTCGGTCCATCATTGACCGACAAAATGTTCACCTTCACAGACGCATGATCGGTGAGCCCCTGCTCATCCGATATGACATAGTCGAACTGGTCTATGCCATGGTAATTCATTCCTGGTGTATAGCGGACTTGTCCGCCCGAGTCAATATCTACCGCCCCATGCATTGCATCCGTCACTGATTGGACCCTTAAGCGATCATTCTCGGGGTCTGTATCATTAGCAAGTACATCAATCGTTACGGGTTGATCCTCCATTGTTACGACCTCATCATGGACTGCCTCAGGAGCCTCGTTTACATTGGTCACCGAAATCACGACCTCCGTTTGTGCCCCTGTCTGGAACTTATCCTGTGAACGAATCCGAAGTTCAAACTGATTGGGCAAGGTTTCAAAACTTTCTCCCGCCCCGATATACTGAACCCTACCGTCCTGCTTTCCTACCTTGAAGCGCTGCTGATCGCCCCCTAAGATCTCATAGGTCAACGCATCCTGGTCAGGATCTATAGCGTGCACCGTGCCGAGATAGGCCTGCTTCATTTGGCCATTCACGTTCTCAGGAAGTTCAAAAGTATATGTAGACACTTCAAATATAGGTGGACGGTTGAAGACTTTTACAGTCACGGAGGCTGCTGCGGATCCCTCTCGTCCATCGGAAACTTCTACCCGAATCTCCACGCGGCCTGTATCGGACGGGGCAATCCAGTGCACAATGGGCTCGTCTATTGCAGTGAACTTCCCTGCTTCTGTATACCAAGTATATTTGAGTTGGTCGTCATCGGGATCCGTCGCACTTGCCGTAAGCTGCACCCTATCCCCGCGAGCCACCGTGCATGGATCGCACATGGCCGTGACCGTCGGAAGTTCATTCACGTCGGTGACCCTCACCAAAACCTCTACAGAGTCCTTTCCACCAAACTCATCTTGGACACGCACGGTCAGGTCAAATTGGTTCGGCTCTATTTCGTAATCTTCGCCAGAGCCGATATAATGTATACGCCCGTCCGAAATACCCACACTGAACCGGTCAGAATCCCCTAGCACCATCTGATACTCCAGATCATGATCGTCGGAATCTGCCGCAGTTACCATACCAAGATGAATGGGACCTTCCCGATTCTCGGGGAATTTAAATCTGTACTCAGGCTGGGCAAATGCGGGTTCGTGATTGAAGACTTCCAGTTCAACTTCGGCGAAAGAAATGCCACCAGCTCCATCCGATACCTCAACACGGATCGTGAATTCTCCTGATTCATCTGGGGCTGTCCAAATTATAGTCGGCGCATCGAGAGGCTCTTTGAACCTCCCCATCGTTGCACCCCAGGCATACGTCAAGGGATCTCCGTCAGGATCTGTTGCCGTTGCCGTCAAGTTTACCTGATCGCCGGGAGTGACTGTGCACGGGGTACATGAAAGCAGCACGGTCGGTGGCTGATTGAGAACCGTACGATCAAGAATTGTTACCTCAACGGACGCGGGGGTTCCTTTTTCAAGCCCCTCGGGCATGGTGCCGAGTTTTATCGTGAATGTTTCGTCATCTTGATCCGTATCTTCAAAAGTTGTAATAACCCCATTTCCACTTGTGAGACCAGCTTTGATCAAGATCTCTGTCATTGGCGTATGGTCCTCCGGTTCAGCCGTTCCAGGTTCAAGCATGATTGGGATTTTCATTGTTTCTCGCATGATCCCAGACATTTCGGCCTGTACTGTGATTGACTCTCCTTCTTCCACTGGATTGGGAGTTACCGATAGGGTCACCGTCTGCAAAGATGGCGTATCATCATTGATAATCGTGCCTGTCCCCGTATCGATTGCAATCACAGATTCCGTAGTCCCTGAGATCGTCAGACCAACCGTAAAGATTTCATCTTCTTCTACTAATGCATCTTCGATCGTCTCAACCGTGAACATCTGTATCTCACCTGATGTACCCGCGAAAGAAATAGGGGATGTATTCACTGTATAGTCAACTCCCTTGCCTGCAGTCCCATCCGTGAAACTAGGGGTCACCGTTAATCCACCTGACACAGACTGACTCAGTGTGATGGAGAAGGTCATCGCGGCTCCCTCGGTGGCCGAAGCATTCCCAATCTTCACAGAGGAAGGAGTCGCATACCATACGGCAGTTTTGGAAACGGTGTTCGCAGGGCCTGTGTTGTTGAGTCCATAGGTAGCTGAATTGGCTGCTGTTGTGACGACCACATCAGTATTTCCATGCGGCGTGAGGGCCAGGGTATAGGTGGTTGCACTCTTGGCCGTGAAAGCTCCTTTTGTAGCACCTGTTACGGTAACATCATTACTCACGAAATCGGTAACATCTCCGTTGAAAGTAAATGTAGCTGTGAGTGGATCAGTCGTACTGATCCTGTCTGGAATGCCACTGATATCAAGCGATAATCTCTCGTCATCTGTGACAGTAACCACCCATCCACGAATCGGCAATGGCTGATTTGCGCCAGGAGGCAGATGATTACTGCTCGCGGAGATTGAAATCATCGCAGAGGCGTCACCTAACTCTTCATTATCTACAGCGTTAATGGCAAAACTTAACCCTATTTTTTCCTGAACGTAGGATTTTTTGGTTAAAAACGTCCTCTTTTTCCCTTCCTCCGCCCCGTTTTTCGGTCTGAATCTGCCTTTTTGTGTATGCTAAGCATATGTTTTTGTGCGTTTTTGATCCCCAGATTCATTTTAAAAAGTGCGCCCATGTAAATATTTACTGATTTTGGGTTATTTATTGCAATTTATGCCGTATATTTACGTTTTAGCAAACCTATTTGAGCCCATGTATTTAGCCGAAATTCCGAATCGCAATTCCCCCTCCACCTGGCTCGTGCGAACCTCCACGCGAGACGGCAAACGAACCATCAAAAAAAACCATCGCCAATGTAACGCACCTTCCCGAACCCATTCGCGAAGGACTGCGAACGCTCTTGCAGGGAGGCCATGCCATCCAGTCCTTCAAGGAGGCACTGCACACCCAGCGTACCCGGCACCATGGGCATGTTGCGGTGGTGCTACACATGATGAAGCATCTCAAAATGACATCCCTCATTGCGCCAAAGAATTCGCGCTTTCGACGATTGGTTCTCGGCATGATTGCGGCCCGGGTCATCAAGCCCGCCAGCAAACTGCAGACCAGTGACATGTTGGACAAGACCAGCTGTATCACAACGCTCCATGAAGAACTTGACCTCAAGCATGTGGACCAGAATGATCTCTATGAGGCCATGGATGAATTGGCCGCCTGCAAGACCAAGATCGAATGCAAGTTAGCCAAACGCCATCTCACCGAAGGTGGAATGGTGCTGTATGATGTGACCAGCAGCTACTTGGAGGGCGATAAACATGCATTTGGAGCATATGGCTATAACCGGGACAAGAAAAAAGGGAAAAAACAAATTGTGTATGGATTGATGACCGATAAGGAAGGATGTCCGGTCTCCGTAGACGTCTTTCCTGGCAATACCCCCGATATCAAGACCCTTGGCGCTCAGATCTCCAAGCTCCAAAATACGTTTGGGTTCAAGCATGTGATCTTGGTCGGAGATCGCGGGCTTTTGAAGCAGAAACAGATTCAGGAGGAGATCATCCCTGTGGGGTTGGATTGGATTACGGGCATGCAAAAACAGGAGATCCGTGAGGTGGTGGAGCAAGAGAAAACGCAAATGAGCTTGTTTGACCAACAGGATCTGGTGGAGATTCAAAGCGATCTCTATCCCAAGGAACGCCTCGTGCTATGCAGGAACCCCTTTCAGGCGGCAAAGACTAAGAAAACCCGTGAGGATCTTTTGGCGAAGGCCGACGCAAAATTGGACCAGATCCTTGCGGCAACCACCCGTACACCCCGCCGACTCAAAGACAAGGCCAAGATTGGAATGCGCGTGGAGCGTGCACTGGGGAAACACAAATTAAAGAAATTCTATCTCCTTGAGATCGAGGAAGGGTATTTCTCGTATACCCATAATGCGGAGGCGATTCAGAGGGCCGAGCGCCTGGATGGGGTCTATGCGATCCGGTCCAGCTTGAAACAGCCCGCTGAGCAGTTGGTGTCGGACTACAAACGATTGTCCACCGTAGAACGCGCCTTCCGCGTGATGAAATCCATCTCCCTGCGCGTACGCCCCATCCATCATGTCAAATCCGAGCGGGTCATTGCTCATGTCTTCTTATGTATGCTGGCCTATTATGTAGAATACCATCTACGAAAGAAACTTGCCCCCATCACGTTTGCCGAAGAGGATCTGGAAGCAAAAAGAGCCCAGAGAGAGAATATGGTGAAGCCGTCCAAGAATGCAAACAGGAACGCACACAACAAGAAGACCAAAGACGCGGAAAGACCCAAGAGTTTTGAGTCCATCATGGAAGAACTCTCTGGGGTATGCCGTGTAACGGGCGTTCTAAACGTAAAGGCCGACGAGGATCACGAAGTGAAGTTTGTGGACAATGAACTGACCCCGACCCAACGTCAAGTATTCAAACTTCTGAAGATCAAGTCTCTGTGTTGATTCGGTTCATCAAACCGAATCAGACTCCCGCCATTGCTCCTTGAACAACATCATTTTTTAAAAAATCCATCCAAATGGTGCGGGAAATCTGCGCTTTTTTCAGAAAAAAATAGGGTTAAGTTTTGTAATGGAATAAGAGATCACTTGGCCACCATCTGCTTCAGGATATCTTAATCTTTCTGGTGAAACGGTCACAATGGCGGGGTTACTACTCCTCAAAAACACATACACATCTCCGTTTCCAGACCTTGGGTTCATCCAGATGGAACGGCGCTTGGATGTTCCTTCAATTAGATTGAGTGCTAAAGGCTCATCGTCAACAATTAGAACCGTCCACTGAGCTGTCACCCCTGTGAATTCAACTGCACCTGAGGCCGAAAGATTGACTCTTGTTATTTGTGAAGAATTAATCATTGAATTATCTATGCCACGAACCGAGACAATCTGTGGATCTCCGTAGGTTTCAGGTGTGAATGTCAGGGTTGAGGGTGAGAGTGTAAAGAGATTTGGATCCTCAACGCTTAGGTTGATCTTCACATTCGTTGAAGGTCTTCTTGTGAGCCATACTTGTTGATTATATGTACCATTTTCCCCAACAGTGATGGAACTATCAAAATTCCTGATTCCAAAATAATTTATATTATCTAGGATTTCCGTGTTAAGACTCAGCGTAACAGAGTCATATCCTCCTCCTGATGCAGTAAAAAGGAGTGTGAAGATCTCGTTATCCTGATCTACATCCCAATCTCCCATCAACAATATTCTTTGGGGGTTAGCATAGTTGTCAGGCGTAAACATCAAGGTTGTCTTATTGATACTTACGTCGACTGATTCATGACCTGTGATGCTTACAGTCACGGCTCCTGTTGGCTGTGAAGCTAATTTCACAGTGACCTGAAAGGTGCGTCCCTCTATCACAGATAAGGGACTCCTCACATTCAATTCAATCGCGGCAGTTTGTCCGAGAGTTGGGGATGCATAGATTCCTAAAATAAGAGGTAGAATACAACGGAAAAAACTCTTGCAAAACCTACGTGGAGGGCCTAGTGATTTAGTCTCACTATATTTTTTTCTATGAATCATTCTCGCCCATCCTGTTAACTTTAACATCTCTCCCATCTATTGTCAGAAATCCAAATGATGCTCCCTTTTTAGTGTCTTCTGTGAGATACTAAATTGAATATTCATATATAAACTCCCTCCCCCTGTATCTAGAGTTTTTAGAAAAAATTTAGGGTTCTACCACCATTTGTATGGAATTGATTAATTTTGGTTTCACCAAAATTATTTTTCATGCTTGATACTTATTTAAAAAATTCAATGCATCAGTGGTTAGATTTAGATTCTTGCTGGAGTATTGATCATGTGGAAACCAATGTGAAGAAGGGGCGAGTGGATCTTTATATTTCTCATTCGGGGAAGGATCTTGTATGCCCAGATACGGGTGAACCAGGTACGTTGTATGATCATCGCAAGAAGCGTCAATGGCGCCATCTGGATCTCTTTCATTTCAAGTGTTTTCTTCACTGTAGGATTCCCCGTGTACTGACTCCTAATGGTCCGAAGACGATCACCATTCCTTGGGCGGCTCCATCCAGTCGAGTCACCTATGCGTTTGAATGTTTTGCCATTCGTCTGCTGAAAGCAACCAAGAATCAGACCAAAACAGCAGATCTTCTTCGGTGCGGATTTAACCAGCTCCATCGTATTATGCACCGTGCTGTTGAACGCGGAGAGTCACGCAGATCTCTGGCAGGAATTCACCATATCAGTTGATGAAAAGGCTCTCAAGCGCGGACATACCTATGCAACGATTGTGAGTGATTCGGATCGTGGAGTGGTCATTGATATTGGACCGGGACGGACGAAAAAAGGCACGATAGAACTCTTAGAATGCCTTTTAGGGCAAATCAAGGATCAGATAGAGACGATATCTACGGATATGTGGAAGGCCTTCATTGGAGCGGTTGCAAAGGTGTTCCCCCATGCCCTCATGATTCACGATCGGTTTCATTTAATCCAGTATCTCAATCAAGCCATCAATCAAGTAAGAAGGCGGGAGGTCAAACAGCATCCAGAACTCAAAGGGAGCCGATATGCACTGTTGAAAAACGAAAACAATCGTACGGAAAAACAGGAAGACATCTTCCAAGTGGTGAAGGAATCCAACCTCAATGTGAGTGTCGCTTGGCGGTTACGGGAAGATTTCAAAGCCATCTTTGAATGTGCATCGTTAAAAGAAGCGAAAGCGTATCTCAACTTATGGCTTGACGAGGTGAACGAGGCTGGTGTCAAAGAAGTCATGAAAGTTGCAGACATGTGTAAGAATCACTTTGATGGCGTCTGCAACGCATTATGGAACCGTCAGTCCAATGCAAAAGCAGAGAGGATTAATGGAAAAATTCAAGAGATCAAAACCATTGGTAGAGGATATAGAACCTTTGAAAATTTCAGAGTTGCTATTCTCTTCTTTTGTGGCGGTCTGGATCTCTATCCACACGATTCGTGATAGAACCAAATTTAGCTTTCCGTTTCCGAAACTCTAGATGTATTATTCCCTCACTTTTCAGGGAGAATCTCCCTAAGCAGATCTCCTGTATATGTGTCCTGCAGGCTCATCTCCTCGGGAGTGCCGGAAAAAAGAATATTGCCCCCCTCCTCGCCCCCCTCTGGACCCATGTCTATGATAAAGTCTGCAACCTTGATTACATCTGGATTATGCTCAATTACAAGTATCGTATTGCCTTTGTCAACTAACTTCTGTAACACGTTTAAAAGCAAACGAATATCTTCAAAATGTAACCCTGTGGTCGGCTCATCTAATAGGTAAAGCGTGTTTCCTCGCCCAATACGCGAAAGCTCTTTCGCCAATTTTACTCTTTGGGCCTCCCCGCCAGAAATTGTAGTCGACGGTTGTCCCAAACGGATATAACCAAGCCCCACCGATAAGAGTGTATCCAGCTTATGTGCAATCTTGGGGACATTCGCGAAAAATGCGGCTGCCTCCGTCACACGCATATTCAACACCTCCGAAATCGTTTTGCCCTTATACAATATTTCCAACGTATCCTGATTATATCGCTTTCCCTGACAGGTTTCACACTCCACATACACATCAGAAAGAAAGTTCATCTCCAAACGCTGCACTCCAGCTCCCGAGCAACTCTCACACCTGCCACCTTTCACATTAAAGGAAAAGCGCCCCGGCTTATATCCGCGTGCCTTCGCCAACGGCAAGCTAGCAAATAATTCTCTGATTGCAGTGAACAAGGTGATATATGTGGAAGGGTTAGATCTAGGGGTTCGTCCAATCGGCTTTTGATCTATGTTTACCACCTTATTTATGTGTTTCAATCCCCTCAGTTTCTGGTAAGGCAAGCCTTTCTTTTCTACCCGTACTCCAAAGATGTCATTGAGTGCGGGGACAAGGGTTTGATTAATTAACGAACTTTTTCCGGAGCCACTGACCCCCGTCACACATATGAATGCTCCCACAGGAATCTTGAGGGTTATATCATTGAGATTATTTCCGGTAGCTCCGACAAGAACGATAGATTTTCTCTTATCAAACTTGCGCCGCTTCTCTGGAATCTCAATGCAGCGTTCCCCTCTGAGGTAAGGAAGCGTAAGCCCCTTTACATTACGGCCATTCTGCAACATGGCATTGGGAGATCCAGCGAATACAACTTCTCCACCCTGCTCCCCCGCACCAGGACCTAAATCAATTAAATAATCTGCTGCTTCAATCATATCACGGTCGTGCTCGACCACCAGCACTGAATTGCCCAGATCTCGCAAGCGCCGTAAGGATTTGATCAGTCGCCGATTATCTCGGGCATGCAATCCAATAGAAGGTTCATCCAGAACATACAGGACTCCGGTCAACTGAGAACCAATTTGAGTAGCTAAGCGGATACGTTGACTTTCACCACCAGAAAGAGTGACCGCCGATCGATCCAACGTTAAATAACCAACCCCTACATCAATCATAAACGATAAACGCTCACGGACCTCCTTGATGATCGGTGCCGCGATTTGTGCCTGTCTCCTGCTAAAACTCACCGTATCCAGGAACTCACGAAGCCGAATCAGATTCATCTGAGCCAGATCCGAAATCGTCTTGCCATTGATCCTGTAGGAGAGTCCCTCTTTTGATAAACGACCTCCTTTACATGAAGGGCAGATTTGGTAGGTCCTGAAATGCATCAACTCTGCTTGCTCTTTTCGGCTGGCCCATTTCAGTATTTGGTCCAATTCAACAAACAGCCCACGAGCCAGCAAAATTCCGGAAACACTCTCCACGATGATCCCACCATTCGGGGCACCGTATAGAACTTCATTCCAGGCAACTTCGCTAATGTCTTCTACGGGCGTAGTGAGCTTATATCCGTATTTCTTTAGAATTTTCTCCGCACCCGAGAAAAATATAGAATGAGTCCAAGGATCAATGAACTCAATGGCTCCCCCCTGAAGGCTTAAGGACCGATTGGGAATCAGTCGAGACTCGTCCCAAGTCTCACACGTTCCCAAACCATTGCACTTGCTACAAGCACTTGAGGGCGAATTAAATGAAAAGGTCTTGGGAGATGCCTCCTGAAAAGATTTTCCGGTTTCGGGATCATGCAGATAGCGACTAAAAATATGATCTTTTTTCTTTGGCTCCGCAACAATCAAAACCCCATCTCCCAGCTCTAAAGCCGTTTTGACGGATACTGCAATCCTCTCTTGCATCCCTTCCTCCATCATCAATCGATCCACGACCACCTCAATCGTATGCACTTTATACCGGGCAATCTGCATGCCACGAGTGATCTCTCGAATCTTTCCATCAATACGAACTTTCACATAACCCTGTCTGGAAATTCTCTCAAAAAGCTCTCTGTAATGACCTTTACGATCCTTGACCAGCGGTGCAAGGATTTCGATCTTTGATCCGACAGGGTAATTCTGAACGGATTCAATAATCTCATCCGTGGATTGACGAATAAGTGGTTTACCCGATTTCGGGGAAAAAGAAGTGGCTGCACGTGCATACAGGAGGCGCAAAAAATCGTACACCTCGGTAATGGTGCCAACCGTCGAGCGCGGGTTACGGGAGACCGTCTTCTGATCAATTGATATGACCGGTGAGAGCCCCTCAATGTGATCTACATCGGGACGTTCAGGCATTCCAACGAACTGTCTTGCATATGCACTGAGACTCTCTAAATAGCGCCTCTGTCCTTCAGAATAGATCGTATCAAACGCCAGAGAACTCTTGCCAGAACCCGAAAGCCCGGTAACCACCACAAGAGAGTCACGGGGAATATTTACATCCACACTTTGCAGATTGTGCACACGTGCCCCGTTAACTACAATGTACTCTGTTTCGCCACCGCTCTTTAGGCCATCAGCTAGGGGCCCCATCAATCAAATCTAGCCCATAATTCCGGATGTGGGATCCCGGAAGTAGACTTCGGAATTAAACATCTCGTCAATGGCGACTTCCGTAGGCTTTGGCTGCACCTCATGCTCAATAGAAATACGACGCTGTTCTTCTTGGAATTGTGGATCTTCCAGCTCAGGGTCAAACCCTTCAAAGTATGCCAGACGAGTATCAAGATCGGACTTCAACCGGATCGCAACCTGTCGGGAGCGTTTGGATAGAATCGCAACGGTCTCAAACAGATTCCCTGTTTGATCAACCAGTTTATTTACATCAACAGTTTTGATCGCCATAATTTGATCTCATTATTTGATAGCCCCGTACTACCATCATGTATCGACTTGGTTTCTTTTTTGCCGTACTATTTTCATTTCCCGTTCTTTCAAGTTGTGAAACCGCGGAACCCGTACCCGAACTGACAGAGGAAGATCTTGCGGAGTTGATCCCCTACGTATCTATCGGCCGTGGGGTACAGGCATCTCTGGATACCACAACCACACGTATCATCTCCGAACCATCTATCTGGTCCACCTACGCAGATTCACTTCAACCACTTGTACCTTTTACACCCGTGAACTTTGAATTGGAACGGCTCCTTTTGGCAGCGGTCGATGTGAATTCCGGTGGATATGATCTACGTTTTGAGTCTGTGGAGAGTCTCCGAGATACCGTAGTCGCAACCTATCGCTTATTCTCTCCGGGGAATGACTGCCGCCCCTCCTACGCCCCAGGAGTACCTTTCGATGTTATCCGAATTCCACGATCATCTGCAGCGGTTCGATTTGTCGAGATGGAGGAAGCGGTTGACTGTGCTCCATCATGAGAAAAATGAGACGCACAAAATCTTCATGTTCGAGATTCACTACTCTTTTTCTCGGCAATCAGGCCGCAACGGCCGACACATCTTTGTGTGCAAGGATTGGTTCTTCTACCCGCACATCGCTTTCAATGAGACCATCTCGTAAGCGAACAATTCGCCGCGCATGATGAGCAACTTCCTCTTCATGCGTGACCACCATGAGCGTGTTCCCTCTACGATAGAGCGTCTCAAAGAGTAGCATGATTTCTTGACCTGTCTTGGTATCTAGGTTTCCAGTGGGCTCATCCGCTAGAACCAAAGCAGGGTTATTGACCAAAGCGCGAGCGACCGCGACACGTTGACGCTGACCACCTGACAATTCGTTTGGCTTGTGAGTGACTCGATCAGACAATCCGACTTGATCCAAAGCACGCTCCGCCATTTGTTTGCGCTGATTTCTCGTCTTCCCACTGTAGATGAGTGGAAGTTCAACATTCTGGAGACAGTTCACGCGTGGCAACAGGTTGAAGGTCTGGAACACGAACCCAACTTCACGATTTCGGATCTCTGCCAGTTCATCATCCGCCATTTCACCTACGTTCTCACCACGAAGTAAGTAACTCCCTTGGGATGGAGTATCCAGGCAGCCAATCATATTCATTAGGGTCGACTTTCCGGATCCACTCGGTCCCATAACAGCTACATATTCATTCGGATGGACATCCATACTCACACCATCCAAGGCGCGCACGATTTCCGTACCCATCGGATAGATTTTCTTGACGTCACGTAGCCGAATCAGAGGCTTGCCGTTTGCTCCGTTGTCCATCCTAAAATGATCGCACACTGCGTTCTTCCACCAGATCTCCGTCGTCCAATTCACGGCTGACCGCACTGTAAGGGCCATTCACGACCCGATTCCCCTCTTCCAATCCAGATTTGATTTCGATGAACTGATCATCAGAAATCCCCGTCTCAACGATGGTAGCCTTTACGTTCATCTCTTCATCCACGACAAACACCATGCGCTGCAGATCTTCCTCACGATCCGTCACAATATCCAACTTTGCATCTTTTTCATCACTAGCCATGGAATCAGATTTTGCTACCCTGCTTCTTGCCCTGTTAATTGCATTAAAATCCCGCACCGTGACCGCTTGTATCGGAATCGACAGAACCTCCTGAACCGTATTCGTAAAGATATCCACGGTGCCACTCATGCCCGGTCGAAAACTAGGGTAATCCTCCGTAGCCGGAGTCTCGCCAGCAAGTCCTGCATCTGCCATACCCATGGCTCTGGCCTCGGCATTATGAGGATCAAGGATCCGGATTTTGACGGGAAAATTCGTTACCTGTTCTTGAAATGTACTTCCCTGGAGTCGAGCCGAATTTGCAATTTCTGTAACGACCCCTCTGAATACGCGGTCTGGATAGGCATCTACCTCTACCGAGGCCGTATCCCCTAAGGCAACATTGACTACATCATTTTCACTGACTTCGACCTCTAATTCCATTTGATCTAGACGAGCCACTTTCATGATCGTCGTTCCCGCTTGGAGTTCATTCCCTGTTACCCGTTCTCCTAGTTCGATATTCAACTGGCTTACTGTTCCAGACATAGGTGCGTAGAGCACGGTTTTTCGGAGTTGCTCCCTGGATTCCCTCAGTCGTGCCTGTGCACTTTCTACGTTGAAGCGGGCTGCATCCACATTTGCCTGTGCAATCTTGTACTCCGTATCACTCTGTTCATATTGATCAAGAGGAATCACTTCTGCTTCATAAAGTTGGCGCTGTCGATCCAGTGTCTGCTCTTGGAGTAGAAGATTCGCCTCTTGTTGAGATAGGTTGGCTTTTGACTGAGAGAGCTGTGCTTCAGTCTGTTCTACTTGAGCTTCATAAAAATCAGATTTAATCCGTGCTAAAAGTTCACCTCTCTGAACTTGCTGTCCCTCTACCACAGGGAGTTGCACAATCTCACCCGATACATCTGGACTGATAATAATCTCCACTTCCGGCTGGACACGCCCGGAAGCCGTAACCGTTTGGGTTACGGTTCGAGTTTCTACGTTCACAATTTCTACCTGAGTTGCATCGGGGCCCCGAAGATTACGCCCTACTAGGCCAAGAATAACAAGGAGAATCACTGCGACCCCGATAATAATCAGGATCATACGTGTACGTTTTTTTTGCTTTGCCATTTAATCAAATAATGGAAGGCTGGGATTGAGTTCACCGGTATAGTAGCTAATCAGGCGCTTACGCACAAAGATGGTATAGCGCGCGGCAACTGCATTCTGGGAGGCCTCTACAAAATTAGATTGTGCCTGTGAGAGTTCAACCAAGGTTGCTGCCCCAACATTATAACGCTCACGTGTTGCTTCTAGTGCTTGCTCACTGAAAAGCAATTGCCTCTGAGTTACCTCAAGTTCTTTTTGTGCAGTTATATAATCTGAATATGCTTGACGTACTTCTACCCCAATCCGCTGCTGGACCGCTTCAACATTAATTTTAGCATTTTCGTACGAGACTTGAGCACGCTGTACCTGAGAACGTGTACGGAGACGATTGAAGACCGGGAAATTAAGGGAGAAAGAAATGGACTGAGAACGGTTCCTGTCGAGTTGGTCGCCAAAATTTAATTGCTCAATCCCGCTATTGAAGCTTGTACCAGCACCAGCCGAGAAGCTTAACTGGGGCATCATACTACTTCGAGCGATACGCAACCCTTGCTGTGCGGCATCCACAGATACTTCCTGCGAGCGTAAATCTCCGCGTTGCAAGAGAGCACGCTGGTAAAGATCGCTAAGATCAAACTCTTCTGGCACTAGGGCTTCATCTGATAAATCTGGGATAATAAACTCATAACTTCCCATAGGATCTAAACGCAATATCTGAAGCAAATTTGCTTCAGATGTTTGAGCCAACTGCTCGGTTTGCAAGATTGCAAGCTCTGCAGATTCAACGGCAGCCTGCTGTTGATATAAATCTGATACTGGACGAGTACCAACCCGTACAAATTCTTCGATCTGGGCTAGAAGCTGCTGCGCCGCTTCCAAATTTCCTTCCTGTACTGAGATCTGTTCAGACGCCTGGATGTAGGCTAAGAATTGACTGGTAACCTGAAATACCACTAATTGACGTTCGCGCTCAAGCGACAGATCGGCAGCAGTCACATTCAAACGACTCTCTCGGAGATTTGCCTGATTCTGAAACCCATCAAACAGGGTTACGGATGTAAATGCATTCACGTTGAAGCGAGTATTTGTCGTAGTACGAAGTTCTCCTACATTCGTATCGAAGGAGAGTCCAAAATTGGTTCCTGTACCTGAGCTCAGATTGAAACTGGGAAAAAACGCTGCCCGTGCAGATTGCACACCGATCTCGCTCAGACGAACCTGATTGGCACTCTGCCGAAGCTGAGTATTCTGATCCAATGCAATTCTTACGGCCTCTTCAAACGTGATCGTTTGTTGAGCTTTGGGGGCGGAAACGAAGATCAATGCAGTGAAGAGACTCACAAAAAAACTACGGAGAAGGACTTGAATCGTCATCGGTGCGATTGCTTGAATAGAGTTACGACAACAAAAACTTACTTGTATATGGTAAATTAACACAGGATCAGTACATCCACGTACGAAGACGTATCCAAATTGTTACACTTTAGCCTCCTAGGCATAATCAATCCTGACTTCTATGCGATTCCAATAAACGTTACCTAACTCCTTGGAAGATGTCTATCTCGCATGGAATTTCAAGCTTTCTCGGCGATGTTTTTGGCGAAGTTTCCGGATTGCTTTTTCTTTGATCTGACGTACTCGCTCTCTGGTTAGATCAAATCGGAGGCCAATTTCTTCCAAGGTGAGTGGATGTTCACGTCCAACTCCAAAAAAGAGACGGGTAATTTCGGCTTCACGAGGGCAAAGAGTACTGAGCGCTACTTCTATATCAATTTTCAGGGATTCTCCCTGGAGAGAGTCATCGGGGGGGGTCACTTCGTCACTCGGTAGAATATCCAAAAGGCTGTTTTCATCTTCATCGTTAAAGGGAGCATCCATGGACAGATGCCTGCTCGTCCGCTGCATCGCATTGCGGACTTTGTCGATATCAATCTGTAGATCGCTCGATAATTCTTCCAGGTTTGGATCACGTTCATGCTGCTGAGAAAGCCGGGCACTGCTCTTGCGAATCTTACTGATCGTGCCGATCTGATTCAGAGGGAGTCGTACGACCCGGCCTTGCTCTGCAAGAGCCTGCAGGATGGATTGACGAATCCACCATACGGCATACGAGATGAATTTGAACCCACGGGTTTCATCAAAACGCATCGCCGCCTTAATGAGGCCATAATTCCCCTCATTAATCAAGTCGGTGAGATGTAGCCCCTGTCCTTGAAATTTTTTCGCTACGGAAACGACGAAGCGGAGATTAGCACGAGTCAGCTTAAGGAGTGCTTCCTCATCCCCTTTTTTGATGCGCCGAGCTAACTCCGCCTCTTCAGCCGGGGTGACCAGGTCAATCTGGCCAATTTCCTTTAGGTACTGGTCCAGCATTCGCTGGCGACGTGGAACATACATATGAGTGGAACTCCGGGTTGGTTATCTCAAATTCTATATTACCTCGTGAAAATGTTTACACAAACGAAACCTAACAATGATCCAAGCCAAAACATTTCCCTATATATCTACGGGTTGTTTCTTCAATATGAAGACCCCCTCTCTGCGACTGGTCACGACAATTAGGCCGCTATCAAAGTACGGAAAACTGCTCCATGTGCCATTGAATCCAGCCTCGTCAGTCCCATACGGGGTTGTGTCGAAGTGTCCAATCTCAATAGGATCCTCTGGTGAGGATACATCTATGATGCGCAGACCAATCGCATTATTCGTTTGGTACATCAGATTGTCATGCACATACAGATTATGATCCGTCGCAGAAGTAGGTCCATAGAATTCATGTATCATGACTGGATCACTCAGATCCCTCATATCCCAAACCAAGGTGCGTGTCTTATCAACCTTGCCCTGAATTTCATCAAGCTCGTCATTCTGAAAAAAGTAAGAGTGATCATCTGTGAGCCACCCCTGATGCACATAGGCAGCATCTGGGTAGGAGCCCGTCCCGATTGCAACCGGGTTTTCTTTATTGGTCACATCCGAAATACTTATCGCGGTCTCATTGGAACCGATACAGATTTCACGTCCGACATATTCACGATCTGGACCATTGTAGATCACACACTGTGCATCGTGACTATAGCCAGTTTTACGACGTCCTGTGGTCTCATCTGCAAAGCATCCGGCAAATACAGGAACTTGTGGTTCACGGATGTCAATCATATGCAATCCTCCCCCACACGTCTCTCCTCCGGCAGAAGCACCCACCGCATAGGCAAATCCCGTTTCTTCATTGATCACAATATTATGTGCACTGTGAATGCGATCATAATGAGCCGTTGCCTCAAACTCAACCGGGAGCCCGGTAAGCCCTCGGAGTTGTGTCAGATCAAAGATCTGCATTCCATGCTCCTGAGCGGCATCGGCGACAATAAACGCGTGATCTTTATAGACCTTAATATCCCGCCAAGTACTTCCTGGGGATCCTTCTGTTCGTGGAAGAGTGCCGAGGTACGTAGGGTTTGATGGATTACTTAAGTCAATAAATACCGTCCCTTCAAGGTGGCCAATGAGTCCATACTCAATTCCAGTCTCGGGATCTGTCCATCCCCAAACATCGCTAAGTCGGACTCCACGATTCATTCCCATTTCCTCATTCGGCAGGAAAGAAACCAAATCCACAAGCCCACAATCAAACCCTTCTGCCTGTCCATCATTACACAAAATATCTGATTTTCGAGGCATATGTTCATGAACGTAATAGAGCTCGTGAACCTTCTTCCACATACCATCCCTGAATTCTAGCAGGTTTGCGCTTCCTGCTCCATACGCTACATCCGGGGCTCCAATCACCATCACATTTCCATCCAAAGCTATCGGGGATTCATGTGTCAAGTCGATTCCAGGGATTGAGATATATTCAGATTCTGAATGATCCATATCCAATATGGTGTAGACACGTACAGTCCCTTCGGAACCTGAAGAGTTTGTACCCATTCTGAAAACGGGAACTCCTACAACGATTTGTTGGGAATCCAAAACTTTGACAATTTGTCCAAAATAGGATCCTCGAATATTTTTCTCCGGGGTTATCGTCTTTACATGTTCCCATTTGGAATCTTCCGAATACTGCCAGATAAATACTGCTCCTTCGCCCTGATTGTAATCAGGAGCTCCAATCACGGCACGACCTTGCTTGAGATCCAACGTCCACCCATAACCAGACTCTTCCATCATTTCTGTACACGACAGCGTATCCGATAAATCCCACTCTTTATCTTGATACTCGTACATGTAGGCAGCACACCGTTCGGGGGAACTGATCAGGAGGCGCCCCTGATCCATCGAAAGTGCAATCCCGTATGTTGGTGATGGGGAATTGCCTGGTTCTTCAAGGACTGCATGCCGAACCCACATTCCTTCCGAATTCTTCTGAAAGAGATGAACCTGTCCAGCCGTTCCGTCTGGTAGTGATGCGCCAACGGCCAGCCATCTGTCATCCATCGCGAGTGCATGGCCAAAGCTATCCATTAGAGGAGAATCTAGCCGACCTGTCTGCACAAAACGATCCGTTGAAGGGTCGATCTCAAACACGTATACTTCAGAATGATCTGCAACCGCGAGGATTCCATCTCCATATTCAATGATACGACCGAATCCATCTCCAACAAGACCTTTTCCCTGCAAAGAATTCTTCCAAATCCAATTCTGGTCATCCCCCCGTGCATAGATATGAACCATCCCGTGAGTTTCAAATCCCCCCGATTCCGATATAAAAAGTTGACCATCCCCTGCAGTAATTGCCATACCAAATCGATCCGCAGGATTGGTGGAATCCGCCCATGTGAATAATACAGTAAAGAAAATGAATACGGAGAAGACAAGTAGTCTGCGCATTACTATTTTTTATAAGTCATGATTTATCAGTGGGCCCTACGGGATTCGAACCTGTGACCTCTCGCGTGTGAGGCGAGCGCTCTAAACCACTGAGCTAAGAGCCCTTAGCCGGAGAGATTTCCTTCAATGGTGCACCGTTAACACGTTTGTACTGCCTAAGGTCCTGAATCTGTGTCTCTGCAACCGGACTTGCTACGCTATGCAACCCAGACATCGAGGCGGGAACGCACTGAGACGTTCCCGCGACTAATGCAACTGCCAAAGCAATCGCAGTTGCCGTTCCAACTAGAATACTGGTATGCGGTGGGCGCACTTGGGTTGCAAACGGAAGACATTCTGATAAACGCATACGAACCCGCCTCCGTAAATCTTTCGGAGCCCGAAAGCTGTGTTTGCTCAATAATCGCCGGGTACCACGTAAATGCTTGACTTTTTTTGCGAGGCTAGAATCACACTCCAAGCATTCCTCAAACGCTGCACGGACTGAGTAGTCCATAGTTCCATCTACGTACTCACAGAGGAACTCATCCATCCATGAGACTCGATTTAACATGATGTGCGGGAGTAGCGATGTAGCATACAATCAAGTGTTATGAGTCAGCGAGGCATGCACCTGCATCAACAGAGATCATGAAAGCTGAATGTTTTCCCATTTTCTCCTAGGTACTAGCTTAAATTGGAGAATGTTCACAATATCTCCACAAATTTCTCATCGCACAGGTTGCCGTGAAGATTCTGCCAATAAACGTGTGACAAAAAGTGTCATAATTGTGCGAGGATTCCGCTTGGAATATCCCTTGATTTCGCTGTCGGCACTCAGAAGCAGTTGGAGGGCCCGCTTCACGGCCGGAGGAGGCCAATTACGAGCGGCCTCATGATACCGACGGAGCATGTTCGGAGCGACTCCTATTTGTTTTGCAAGATCTGCCGGTCGCAAATTGTCTCGGAGAGAATCATGTAGATTCAACAGTTTCATAAAATAATTGCTCAACACAGATACCATTCGTAAAGCTTCCCCTTGCCGGGAAGATGCTCCAAGTAATAATTGCTGGGTAATTCTATGTGCATCTAGTGCACGGCGCTGGATAATGGCATCCTGAAGCTCAAACACATTGATTTCGCGGGTTTGTCCACTGGCTTGCAGTACGTCTTGTCGGGTGATTCTATTTGATTCCCGTCCACTAACATAGACGATCAACTTTTCAATTTCCTGAACAAGCGGGGCCATTCTTGTACCCTGAAACTCTACCAGTAGATTCTGTACTCTTCCCTCCAGATCATAACCTCGAGATTTTGCATACTCGCATACAAACTGCTCTGCTTGATTACGCCAAAGCGCATTGAACTCTACAATCTGAATCGCTTTTTTGTTTTTCTTCAGCGCCAGGTAAGGATTCATGTTGAATCTCGGCCGTGCCTCACAAATCAGAAGGACGATGGTGGCAGGGTTTGGATGTGTAGCAACGCGTGTAAACAACTTGTTATTCTTGAGCTGGTCAAATCCCCTGACCACAACGACACGGCGATCTGCCATCATGGGTACCATTTGACACATATTCAATACGGACTGAATATTCACATCCGCTCCATGAACTACATCAAGATTGAAATCTTTGTCCTCTTTGTTTAGTGCCGTCGCAATCAGAACTTTCTGGAGTTGATCCGACAGATAGGATTCATCTCCGTAGACGAGGTAGATCGGCTTGTACCGCCGGTCCCTGAAATCTTTACGCAGATCTTTGTAGATCTCTATCGCCGATTGTTTGGCTCTTCTCTTGGACATTTTTCTGTTATCCGTAAGACCGATAGAGCTTCTGAGCGACCTCCCGAAGTATGTCTGCATCAGAATGTGACGCTTTGAAGAGAAGATGATACACGTCCATTCCCCCCTCTACCTCATGTGCCCAATCCTGCGGCTTCAGTCTACCTACCGCAGAAATGACGGCTCGTCTCGACGTTTCCAGTTCTGCCAAAATCTCATCTATCGAGATACAATTCCAATCTTTCTCTTTCACCGCCCGGGAGCGTTTCTCATTTAATAATTTTTCCAGTACAGGAAGAATTTCATTTCGGTCTCGCATGATTATCGTGCCATAGCACTGTTTCACGGAAGGGCCACGCTCTGTATTCGTGATCTGTGCTTCATAGAGCCGTGAAGCAATCTTGCGTAAGGAGGTGATCTCCTCCAGCAGGTACGTCAACTGATCCAGCAAGTCGCCCCGTCGTTCCTCCAACTCAGACATTATCCGAAGAAGAGCGGCCTTCCCACGTATTCTCTGACGCAATCGGCTGCTCTGGACGTAGATGAGTATTCTTTAGAGCCGGCATTTCCGTCTTTGCCAACTCACGTACAAGATGGCGATCCCGGAGGCTATGCAAGTTATTATCTTTGCGGTGTTGCCATGGCTCAGCATTTTCCTGCCGATTCCGAGCCTCTTCAAGGTAATCCAGGCGTTCGGTGAGGCGCTCTGAAGGAACCAGAAGTCGATCTAATCCAAAGACGGCTTCATCTCTCCCATGGAATGTGAGATCATATTCTTTTGACATGACGATCGCCTCCTCAGGGCACACCTCTTCGCAGAACCCACAATAAATACATCGAAGCATATTGATTTCGAACCATGCGGGTTCACGCTCCTTGCTACTACTTGGATCATCTACTTCTCTCGACTGCATGGAAATGGCCATGGGTGGACATGCCTTGGCACAAAGATTGCAGGATACGCAGCGCGGTTTTCCTTCTTCTTCAACCAGAACTGGACGTCCACGATAGGAATCTGGTGGTTCCCAGAGTTCGTCCGGGTACTCCGTCGTGTAGGTTGGTTCTTTTACCATCTTCCGAAAGCTATATGCAAGGCCTTTGAAAATCTCAGGCAAATACAGTCGCTCCCAGAAATTTAGCCGTCGTTCATTTTCGGTCTTGGTATTCTTCGGTACTCCGGGCATAGAATTTTGGTTGCCAAACTTCTCCTGAATATCCGATCAGGCAGGGATTGTTCCCTATTCTTCTTTTGATCCTTTATGTCGAAATACCAAGGTTACCGGAATGCCTTCAAACCCATATACCTCTCGGATCTGATTTTCAAGATAACGGGCATATCCGGTCCCAATTCCCTGAGGGTGATTACAGAAAAATGCAAACAGCGGTGGAGATACTCCTACCTGAGACACATATTTGATCTGCACATGCCTCCCACGCCAACTAGGTGGATGATGTCGATGGATCACCCGTTGCATGGTTTGATTGAGTTCGGAAGTAGGAATACGTGCGGCGGCACTCTGTATAATCTCAAGGCATACATCTAGAACGCGGTGCGCCCGCTTCCCCGTCAGCGCAGAGACAAATAAAACTGGCACATAATCTAATGTCTTTAATCGGTCCCGGATCAATCGCTCGACATCCCGGGCTGTATTCGTTTCTTTTTCCACGAGATCCCACTTATTCACCACAATGACGAGCCCTTTCTTCAGTGCTTCAGCTTCCTTCAGGACATGAATATCCTGAGCCTCCAATCCAATAGTTGCATCTATGATCAGTACGGCTACATCACAATTACGGATCGCCCTTTCGGTTCGGAGTGTGGCATAGAACTCAACATTCTCATGAATTTTCGTTCGTCGCCTCAGGCCTGCAGTATCTACCAGTATCATTTCCTGATCATTATGAATCAGCGCTGCATCTACTGCATCCCGAGTTGTCCCGCTGATTTCTGTGACGATGGAGCGCTCTTGACGAAGAAGAGTGTTGGTTAGTTGTGATTTACCGACATTCGGTCGGCCAATGAGTGCAACCCTGACACCTGTGTCCTCCTTATTGTCTGATTCAGCCGGTATTTCATTCGTCACCGCATCAAGAAAATCTCCTGTGCCCATTCCATTGGTCGCACTGACTGGATAAACCTCTCCTAACCCCAGACTATACATGGATGCCGCATCCCAGCGGTATTGTTGATTGTCGGCTTTATTCGCAACCACAAATACAGGCTTCTTACTTCGCCGAAGGATTCGAGCCATTTCTTCATCCAGGTCCGTCACACCGGCTGTGGTATCGGTCACAAACAGGATGATATCGGCTTCGAGGAGTGCAATCTCCACCTGCTCTCGTATTGCTCGCTCAAAACGGTCCGTACTTCGGGGCACATACCCCCCCGTGTCAACTAATGCAAATTCTTGCCCATTCCAAAATACTTGACCATAGATACGATCTCGTGTCACTCCGGGGGCATCATGAATGATCGCCTGCTTAGATTCAGTAAGCCGGTTAAAGAGTGTGGACTTACCTACGTTCGGACGACCAACAATCGCAACGAGTGTCATAGATTTCCGAGGTATCGTTGTATGACTTGAGGCGAATCTGTTGAAAATCTTCAAATATCAACGTATCTCCATGTCTTTTTTAGGAAATTATGTCCTTAACTGCAACTTTGAGTCATTCATATCAAACCTGCTTGTTACGAACTAGAATTCTAAAATAAAGAGATTTAGATTTTTTAGGTAAAACACCTAAACTTTTGAGACGCTCAAAATCTTCCTTCTTAAGCCTCAGATCTTTATTGTCGGTTCCTTTTCTAAATTTAATGATCTCAAACTGATGTGGGTTGTACTTGTCGAGGAAGGTAATAGGAACACCCATTTGCCCCCCCCCCAATTTTTCGGAATGTCCTTCGTCTTGGATACTTCAATTGCATCATAATTGTCATAGTGAGGATATTCTTCAGGAGAGTATTTCTTGTACAAAATCAACTCCTCGTTGCGCTTCCTGTGAGGCAAGTTAGTAAACCACTTTACGCCATTTGCTTTGATAACGCGTACCCCGTCTTCTTTGATTCTGAAATACTTTGACGTAAGCGGATAATGACTTGGAATTGCGAATTCTCGGAGAGCATTAACACCAAGCCAAATCCCGTTTTCTTTGATTAACGGAAAGATTCCTTTGTACGTAATCGCATTCTGATGTCCAACAATCAAAAACTTTTTGTCGTATTTCATGAGTTGGGCGACATATTCCCGAAATAGAGAAAAGGGTGGATTCGTCACCACAATGTCCGCCTGTTTCAGGAGTTCAATACATTCCATACTCCGAAAATCTCCATCTCCTTGCAAAGGCTTTACCGCAATCTCGTGAAGATCTGGACGAGCATTTCCATCTTGATCTCCCTCATACTCCAAATACACCGCACGCTCGGAATCATGCGTCGAAAACAAATCGGGTTGTTGATTCTTGTAACAGGTCGTGATCAGCTTTTTCAGTCCATAGAACTCAAACTGTTTGGAGAAGAAATCAAAAAAATTACTCACCCGAGGATCATCGCAATTACAGTAGACGACTTTCCCCCGGAAGTGATCTTTATAGTGACGCACTTCATTCTCTATATCCCGCAACTGCGTATAGAACTCATCCTTCTTTGCGCTTTTTGCACCGTGCAAGTTTACATTTTGAGCCATTATTCAATTAACTGAAAACTACAAATGTATCTATCTCGATAAACCAAAATATGCTGAGGCTAACCATGCGTTTGTTTGGCAATCGTATCCATCCACGCGTCAGGATCTCCCTTGATTATCAATAGATAAGGATCGCCGAAGAACCACGAGTGTTACGTCATCCTTTAGAGGTCTACCCGCACGCCATGCGATGCCCCCTTTTCGAATGTGTGCAATAATTTCGCTCGGGGAACGAGCACCTACCTCGGAGAAAATCTTCCTGACCCGATCCAGTTCCAGCATATCACCACACGGACTCAGCAAATCCAGGAGACCATCACTCATGAAGAAAACAGTATCTCCAGGATTGAGCGAGAGTTCTAATTGTTCGTAAGGAAAATCCGTAAAACTCCCCAGTGGCATCCCCTTAAGAACGATATCCTCTACAGTCTGACTTTTGGATCTATACATAAGGACCGGAGGCATACCTGCTCCCACAAGTTGAAGGACTCCCCGATGATAGCGTGCTAGGGTAATGTGCATATAGGTACTTCGAAGGTTCACTCTCTTGATCGTTCTTGACATCCTCCGGATTAACGCTAGGAGATCACAATTATCCGCTGCATCCTTAAATAGTGCCTTCGTTGCAATCACCATCATTCCTGCCGTTGTCCCGTGCCCCGTTGCATCTCCGATTGCCATCGTCAGTACCCCATCATCGGATAACGAAAAATCATAATAATCTCCACTGAGTTCCGTCGCCGTCTTCAGGAACGCGTCAATTTCTAGCTCTGGGTGGGCCGGAATTCTTGTGGCAAGCATTTCCTGCTGCACCTGACGTGCTGTATCTAACTCACTGGATTTTCGGAGATAATCGGATTTCGCCTGTTCCGGGAATCCCTTGTCATCAATAAAACCATCGGCACCCTCCTGATTATAACGGAGAATAATCTGCCGAACGAGGTTTTCGCTATACCCCGTGACCTCGACAATATCGCGAACGATTTTACCCTGGCTTTTCAGATAAATAACCTGCCAGTGAGTCCGTGCTAAAGCCCCTTTCGTCCGGCGGTAACGATCAAATATTTTCTGAGAGGAGAGGTGATTCGCCAAAGGAATTACCTCCTCCGATCTATGGGTATCAAGTGTATCGATCATTGTTTTACTCAACGAAGGCACTTATACACTGCAATGATCCCATATACGGTATGCAAACCTCATGGATCTAATCTTCATCAAAAATTCACCTGATGATTTCACACCCGGCCTTCCACCAGATTTTTACTTCGCAAACGTACCCAATCTGATTTCTGTAGCAGATTCGTCTATCTCTCCATGGCTCATGAAGGGAAATTTAGGCTCGTTGAGTGAATCAGGGATATAATTCCAGAAATTTAATGCTTCACCCGTCCTAGACCAAGAAGATATTTTTCAAACGTGAAGAACACAGGAAAGTTGGCTCATCTTGGCCGAAGAACCAACCCAAAGCCACCAGAACGCTTATAATCAAAAGCATGAAAGTGACGTCGGCGTAAACGATATAACAGGATGACGGGAGGCCTAAGAGTATTTAGGCCTCCCGTCATTACTAGAGTGTAAGTGATCAAGGACTAAAAGAGAATCCAAAGACCAAGTAAGATTTATCATTGCCTGGATTAATAATATATGCCGCACTCAGAGGTAAAGCAAAATTGTCTGTGATCTGCATGTCCTTACTCGCAGAAACACCTAAATTGACCAGAGATGTACCCGTTACCCCATAGAAGTCACTCTCGCCAGCTACTAGGCCAAGAGTAAAGCCCAAGTCAACATCGGCAACAGAAAACGGAACGGAACCCTCAATATAAAGGGAATTATCTGGGTCATTGTAAGTCATATATGCAGCTGAAATCGTCAATGGGAATGATTCTGGTAGGGTCACAGATCCCATCAGTTCAATCCAGTGTGCACCCTCACCCTTTCCATCAAAATTAGACCACTCCCCGGCTTTACCATCACTATTGGGAAAATAATAATCTGTAACTGTGAAATCTAAACTTGCCGAAGAACCAAGACCAATACTGTATGCGGCATATAGGTCGTGTTCATTGGCATCCGCACCATCAGAGCTAATCGAGTACGATCCCCAGGTTCCAATTTCAAACCCTCCTGCGCTCAGTGCCAAGCCAGGTTGAATGCTGAATGAGTCCCCGAAATCATAACCGCGCCATATGTAACGGTTATAAAAATCTGCACCAAAACTGACCGATTGTGCCTGAGTGAGCAGGGGCATGATCATCAGAAGCGTAAGTAATGCGAGTGAAAGAGAAGAGAAGCGCTTTATCATGAGTTTTAAATGATTGAGATTAAAAAGAAAGAACCTGACTCAAATCCGAACTGCCTCTGAGGACACCAATTTTTCAGCAAATCCATGATGACTCATCAAGTATAAGCGTGAGCATTGAGTAGGTTAAAACTATCCGATCCGTCAATAATTGATGGAATAGTTCTGTGAATTTTGCGTGAATTTATTTTTTATAAATCAAGCGTATATCTTAAAAATAGCGATTATTTTTCAGAATCACTGTATTAATTAAGGAAATATGTCCAGAATACAGTAATTATTCATGGAGGTAAACAGATTCTCCGACCTTCGGTTTCACGTGCAATGGATTTTTTTAGGAAATTAGGCATAAAATCGTTTAATTATAAAGGCAACAAGTAGAAATTTTCGATCATCAGATCTGAATAATGATTCCGAAAAGGATATCGTGTACGATGAAACAACAAGGATTGTATGATCCTGCATTTGAGCATGACGCATGTGGGGTTGGACTCTATTGCCGGGTAGATGGAACGCCTTCGCATAGGGTCGTTGAGAAGGGGCTCCAGATACTGGTTGGATTAGATCATCGGGGAGCGTGCAGTTGTGATGAAATGACGGGAGATGGTGCTGGAATTCTTGTCCAGTTGCCACATGAATTCTTCAAGCATGAAATTCCGTCATTGCCCGAACCAGGTGATTATGGGATTGGAATGGTTTTCATTCCCGCTCATCATCAAGAAGTATGCAAGTCTTTGTTGGAAGAAATTGTAAAAGCGGAAGAGGCTACATTCATCGGCTGGCGGCGAGTTCCTGTGACGTCTGAATTGATTGGCCCAGGAGCTCGGATGACCGAACCTGAAATTTGGCAATGTTTCATTCAGCGGAACAAAAATCTCTCCCTTGACGACTTTGAGCGCAAACTATATGTGCTTCGGAAAATCTTTCAACGACAAGTACTTCAACAGCAACTAAGTGGTTGCTACATCGCAAGTATGTCAACCAAAACCCTGGTTTACAAGGGAATGCTTACGCCCCGTCAGGTTACGGACTATTATCCAGACCTTACCTCTCGGCGCTTTAAAAGCGCATTATCTATTGTTCACTCACGTTTCAGTACAAATACTTTTCCCGAGTGGTCTTTGGCACAACCGTTTAGGTTTCTATGCCATAACGGCGAAATCAATACTCTTCGAGGCAATATCAATCAAATGCGGGCGGGTGAGGTCATGTTCAGAAGTGAACAGTTTGGTGACGATACCCGCAACCTCGTGCCTGTGATTCGTGAAGGGGGGAGTGATTCCATGGCTCTCGATAATGCGTTAGAATTACTCTACCATACAGGCCGAGCTCTCCCACATGCCATGATGATGCTCGTTCCTGAGGCGTGGGAACGAGCCGAAGAAATGGCAGACGAAAAAAGGGCATTTTACCAGTACCATGGGAATCTAATGGATCCTTGGGATGGTCCGGCAACGATCCCATTCACGGATGGTCGGTATGTAGGAGCACTACTAGATCGTAATGGTCTGCGCCCTTCTCGCTACACGATCAGCAAAGACGGCTATGTCGTGTTAGCCTCCGAAACCGGAGTCGGAGAAATCGCCGAATCTAACGTCCTCAAGAAAGGTCGCCTTAAGCCTGGACGAATGTTCCTGATTGACCTGGAGGAAAAGCGTATTATTGAAGATGAGGAAATCAAATCTCGAATATGTTCAAGAGCCCCTTACCGTATTTGGTTGAACAACCATCAACGTACGCTGGCATCTCTTCCACCGACCGAGCCTAAAGCCATGCAAGGCTCACTGCTATCCAAACAGCAGATGTTTGGATATACACTGGAAGATCTCCGGCTATTAGTAGGCCCAATGGCACAGACCTCCAAAGAGCCCCTGGGGGCCATGGGAAATGATACGCCATTGGCAGTGCTTTCTGACCGGCCCAGATTACTGTATGACTACTTCAAACAGCTTTTTGCTCAGGTAACAAACCCTCCCTTGGATGCGATCCGAGAATTCATGGTCACATCGTTGGCACTGAATCTTGGAAGTAGCGGGAATCTCTTTCATGAGAGTGCTCGGCATTGTGCAAAATTACGTCTGGAACAACCCATTTTGACCGATTCAAATCTGGCTTCGATTGAATCGGGAATCACGGGGGTACAGACTCTGAATATGTGTTTTCAGTCTGGCGAGCTCTCCATGGCATTGGAACGATTGCAGGAAGAGGCTACCGAGGCAATCAGTCATGGCGCAAATCTGATTGTACTGTCTGATCGGGAGGCCGGAGAAAATCAATTCCCTATACCGGCTTTATTGGCTACCGGTGCAGTTCATCACCACTTGATCAAGAAAGGATTACGACTTCGTTGCGGATTGATCGTGGACAGCGGCGAGCCTCGCGAGGTACATCATTTTGCTATGCTGATTGGTTACGGTGCGGAAGCGGTTTGCCCGTATGTGGCAATATCAACTGTGCGTCAGATGGCCCAGAAGCAAGAACTCGAAGAGATTTCTGAACTGGAGGCCGAAGAACGATATATCAAAGCAATCGGATATGGCCTTCTGAAGGTAATGTCCAAGATGGGCATTTCGACGCTACAGAGTTACCGAGGTGCTCAAATCTTTGAAGCAGTTGGAATCAGCTCTGATGTAGTGGATCAATATTTCTGTGGCACCCCATCTAGGATTGGAGGAATTGGTCTCGATATACTTTCCAGGGAGGTAGAGATGCGTCATGAACGTGCGTTCCCTCGAAGGCACGTGAGCGGAGTTTATCATCTCGATGCTGGAGGACATTATCAGTGGCGCCGAGGGGGAGAACGACATGCCTTTAGTCCAACTGCAATTGCAAATGTCCAAGAAGCAGCACGAACGAACTCCTATGCTTCCTATAAAGCCTTTTCAGACGAAATCAACAAAGGCGCTGCAAACACTCTCCGAGGACTTTTGACTTTTGATTATTCAAAAACCGAGCCCGTGGATGTAGACAAAGTCGTGCCTTGGACTGAGATCGTAAAATCCTTCAAGACGGGTGCCATGTCCAATGGCTCGATCAGTGGTGAAACTCATGAAGCATTGGCAATGGCCATGAATGCAATTGGGGGCAAGAGTAATACCGGTGAAGGAGGTGAGGGCCCAAATCGATATGGGCATGACAATCCACGACGTAGTCGAATCAAACAGGTTGCTTCCGGCAGATTTGGCGTTACGATTGAATATCTGGAGAGTGCTGACGAGATTCAAATCAAGATCGCCCAAGGGGCCAAACCAGGAGAAGGAGGACAACTTCCCGGGAAAAAAGTTTATCCGTGGATTGCGAAGCTGAGACACTCGACCCCTTATGTCGGATTGATTTCTCCCCCTCCGCATCATGATATCTATTCCATTGAGGATCTAGCCCAATTAATTCATGACCTGAAGAATGCAAATTCAACTGCACGAATTAGTGTTAAGCTTGTCTCCGAAGTTGGTGTAGGAACTGTAGCGGCTGGAGTGGCTAAGGGCAAGGCGGATGTCGTACTCATTAGTGGAACCGATGGAGGAACGGGAGCGTCTCCAAAAACCTCAATCATGCACGCAGGCCTGCCTTGGGAATTAGGGCTTTCGGAGACGCATCAAACGCTTGTCCACCACGGACTGCGCACCCGTATTATCGTTGAATGTGACGGGCAAATGAAAACGGGAAGAGATGTCGCAGTGGCAGCATTGTTAGGAGCCGATGAATTTGGTTTTGCAACGGCACCGCTCGTAGCGCTTGGGTGCATCATGATGCGTAAATGTCATCTGAACACCTGTCCTGTAGGCATTGCCACTCAGGATCCAGAATTGCGCAAAAAATTCTCTGGACAACCGGAGCATGTTGTGAATTATTTGCACTTCGTGGCCGAGGAACTCCGGGGAATCATGGCAAAGCTGGGGGTTCGAACACTGTCAGAGATGCGTGGGCGTGTCGATTTACTCAAGCCGCGACGAGGGATCAAGCATTGGAAAGCGCGTCATTTGGATCTGTCTAGAATCTTGGTCCATCCAGAGGTACCTGAGAGATTGCAGGAGTTCTCCACCACAGAACAAGACCATGGCCTCGAACACGCACTTGACCATGAGTTGATCGAATTAGCCAAACCTGCTTTGGGAAAACGAAAATCTGTGATTGCTGACATTCAAATCAAAAACACCAATCGTACTGTCGGTACTATGCTCAGCCATGCATTGGCACAGCGTTTTCGGGAAAATCGATTAAAAGATGACACCATCACCTTCCATTGTACTGGCTCCGCCGGGCAAAGCTTTGCAGCTTTTGCTGCCAAGGGAATCACATTTAATATCCACGGAGATGCGAATGATTACTTTGGGAAGGGCCTCTCTGGTGCGAAACTGATCATCTCGCCACCACCTGAGGCAACCTACGAACCTCACAGGAACATCCTGATCGGAAATGTTGCCTTTTATGGGGCGACCAGTGGAGAAGCATATATCTGTGGAGGTGCCGGGGAACGCTTTTGTGTGAGAAATAGCGGCGTTCATGCGGTCGTAGAATCAGTTGGCGATCATGGATGTGAATATATGACTGGCGGACGCGTCGTTATCCTTGGAGAAACAGGGAGGAATTTTGCTGCGGGAATGAGTGGAGGTGTTGCCTATGTGATTGATGCTACTCGGGAATTTCGGAACGAACGTTGTAATATGGAATCCGTAGAGTTACTGGAAATGGAGGAGGAGGAAAGTATCCTTGAGCTGCGTATGATGATTGAAAATCATTTTCGGTATACAGAAAGCCTTGCGGCACAATGGATTTTAGAGAATTGGGAAGCTGCCTTGAGCGACTTTGTGCAGGTCATGCCTGTTGAATATCGGAATGCACTTAAGCGATTGGCCAAAGAGAACGAGTCCTTGGCGATTGCAGCATAATCTGGATGGGTAAGATAACAGGATTTATTGAATATCCGCGTGAGTTGCCGATTCATCGTCCGGTCAAAGAGCGACTCAAGGATTGGCGTGAAGTCTATGCACCATTTAGTGAGCACCGACTTCAACAACAGGCTGCCCGCTGTATGGATTGTGGAATTCCATTTTGCCAATCAGGATGTCCCTTGGGAAATGTGATTCCTGACTGGAATGATCTCGTATATCGGGGTGATTGGAAGGCAGCCTATGAGCGGTTGATTGCCACAAATAATTTTCCAGAATTTACCGGACGAATTTGTCCTGCTCCCTGCGAAACCGCTTGTGTACTAGGTATCATAGATGACCCTGTTACGATTGAGCGAATTGAGCAAGAAATTATCGAATACGCGTTCCGGGCAGAATGGGTTAAACCTGAACAGCCTCAGCGAAGAACAGGGAAAAAAGTTGCCGTCATCGGATCTGGTCCCGCCGGACTAGCTGCTGCAGATCAGTTAAACCGCGCGGGACATCGTGTGACAGTGTTAGAGCGGGATGACCGGGTCGGCGGGTTATTACGCTACGGGATTCCCGATTTTAAACTAGAGAAATGGGTTCTTGACCGCCGTCTTGATGTAATGGCGAAGAGTGGAATTCAATTCATCACTCGCGCAGAAGTAGGAGGATCGTATGCCTGCTCACGACTGCGTGAATATGACGCTGTGATTATCTGTACCGGAGCTACCAAGCCTCGTAATCTTCCTGTTCGTGGTCGAAAATTTAATGGTATCCATTATGCATTTGACTACCTGCGCCAGCAGAACAAACTCAATGAAGGAGACGATCTGGTACGAGAAAATATCAACCATATTAGTGCCGCTGGAAAAGATGTTATTGTGATTGGTGGTGGGGATACTGGAAGTGATTGTGTGGGTACTGCGAATCGACAAGGTGCAAAGTCCGTTACGCAATTTGAACTACTGCCAACCCCGCCAGAGACACGACCGTCTCACCAACCTTGGCCCTATTACCCAATGGTCTTACGGACCAGTTCTTCTCATAAAGAGGGAGCGGATCGCCACTGGAGTATCATGACGAAAGCATTTGAAGGTGATCATGGGCAGGTAAAGAGCCTTCAAACCGTCCGTGTGGAGGTAGACGGTCGGAAAGTTATTGAACATCCAGAAACGAAAAAGAATTGGTCGGCCGACCTTGTACTTCTTGCCATTGGATATACGGGTCCTGAGACGAAGGGAATTGTAGATCCACTTGGATTAAAGTTAGATCACAAGAACAATTATAAGACCGGCAATGATTATCAGACGAACGTACCGGGCATCTTTGCTGCGGGGGATGCAAGGCGTGGGCAATCATTAGTCGTTTGGGCAATCAGTGAGGGTCGAGAAGCGGCCCGTCACGCAGATGCCTACCTGTCTGGATTTATTGCCCTTCCTACGAAGGGAGCAGGCGACCTTCCCCAAAGGTAATTGTAGCGGCGAAACCGTAGTTTTTCGCCGATTCTACAAATATTTTCAAGCTTCCAAAAGAGACTAGGGGCAAGATATTTATTGAATGTCTTTGTAGGATCGGGGGAAGATGCATCTCAATAGGCCCATCTCTGTAGATCAGGTGCCTACTGAATATGTGATGAAGATTCTTTGAAATCATTTATCGAGAGACCGTTGTTAACTCCCCGTCTGAACTATATTGACGTAAAACCTAATTATCGTTGAACAGTCGTTGAAGATTCGTATACGACATCTCTGACCAAGAGATATTCGTCACAAGAGTGGATCAAGCGCCAAAAAGAGTGGCATACAAGACCGTGAAACACTCTAGATCATTGATTACCCCTTCCATTCTGGGACATCAACTTTCTTTACCCGAGATGCAGGGAGTG
Organism: Rhodothermales bacterium; assembly: GCA_965215475.1. GTDB lineage: Bacteria > Bacteroidota > Rhodothermia > Rhodothermales > Bin80 > Bin80. The sequence goes on along the minus strand of OZ244061.1, from coordinate 3,002,978 downwards.
TATACGGTTTGCTTGGAAAAGATTTTCCTATTTCGAACCATGTTGCCGTTAGTTTTCCAGTTGTTTTTAGTTACGGAACTCAAGGATTTAAAAGTGGAGCGATGGGGATTGTATCATTTCGGGGTTTTATCGTAGGCACACAAGTTGTTCGAGACAAGACTGTTCTTGAATATGGTGTTGTTTTAGGATTCAGAATAAGAATTAACTGATCTTCTTGCAAAACCTCTTCATTGGGGGTCTTCGCCCTTTATTGTGAATTAAGCCATAAATTTAGGACTTTCGAATTTTATTGTTCACCTGAATTTAAAGAATCACATGCAAAACACCTCCTCTGTTGAGAAAAGCCTAGGTCTCCAGGCACCCTGGGAGATTTTGGAAGACACCTACGATGATCAAGCCCAACGAAGGACGGTAACGTTGACCTGTACCGATCCGTCTTCGTTGACCTGTCCGAAGTGTGGCAAGGTAGGTCCCTTTTATGATCTTCGTACGGAGCGGCAATGGCGCCACCTGGATACGTGTAAATATCAAACGATTCTGGTTGCACGGATTCCCCGGATTCAATGTTCGGAGCATGGAGTGAAGACGGTCCGAGTTCCCTGGGCGGACGCAAGTTCCCGCTACACCCATGACTTTGAGGAGTACGTGATCGGATGGGCCAAGGAGGCAAGTCTTTTGGCGATTTCCCGCCAGTTGGGAATCGGCTGGAAGGGCATTGCCGGGATCCAACGGCGTGCGGTGGAACGGGGGAAGGCTCGAAGAAAGGAGGAGGTGGTTGCCAACCTTTGTGTGGATGAGGTCGCGTACCGAAGGGGGCACACGTACCTGACGGTTGTGTCCAATGCAGATACGGGGAAGGTGCTGTATGTGGGACTTGGACGGGAAAAAGGCACTCTTGTGGGTTGGTATCAGCAATTATCGCCGGCTCAGTTGCAGGGAATTCGGAGTGTAAGTATGGATATGTGGCCGGCGTATATTCATGCAACCCATGCCTGCCTTCCCCATGCTGACGAGAAGATCTGTTTTGACCGGTTCCATGTCTCCAAGCACCTGGGAGATGGGGTCGATAAGGTGCGGCGACAGGAGCACAAAGAACTCCGCAAGAGTGGGAATGAGATGCTGACGGGAAGTAAATACATGTGGCTCAAAAGTCCTCCCAACATGTCCATGAAGCAGAAGAAGGCATTCCATGCGCTCCGCACCCGTACCCTACGAACGGCCCGAGCCTGGGCGATCAAGGAAACGGCTCGAAATCTATGGCATTATAAAACCCGGGGTTGGGCACGCAAGTACTGGATGAAATGGTTGAGCTGGGCCATGCGCTGCCGACTTGAACCGATGAAAAAAGCAGCTAAACTGATACAAAATCACTTATATGGAATCCTCAATGCGATCGTTCTGAAGGTGAGTAATGGCCCTGCCGAAAGCATCAACAGCCGGATCAAAACCATCAAGGTTCGTGCACGTGGATTCCGGAACAAAGACCGATTCATAGACGCAATTTACTTTCATTTGGGCGGACTAGATTTGAGCCCCAGAATCTGAAAAAAATGAATTTCTCACAGAAAAAGCTGAAGAGCCTTCATTGGAAAGTAAATATCGCTATGGGAGTCGTTGGGGGGCATATTTTACAGATTGGAAGAGGATTTTGCAAGACCCTCAACTGAGTAACGAATTCCTTCAAACATATACCCTTTCAAGTTTGGCTCGCTGTGTCACCTGTCAGCGGCTGGTTTAGCCAGATAACGTCTTAATTTTGCTGCATCTCTGTTGTGGCTTCTCAAGTCAACATTAAACGAGTGGCCACCATCAGGACTGGCTACAAAAAACATGAAGTCATGATCTTCTGCAACGGCTGTTGCACGGAGGGATGATGGAGAAGGATTGGTAATCGGTCCAGGTGGTAAACCACGATATAAATAGGTGTTGTATGAATGGCGCATTCGATAATCTCGATAAAATAACCGTCGCCGATTACCTTCTAACTCAATCAATGCATATTGCACGGTCGGATCCGCTTGCAATGGCCAATGTCTCTGTAGACGATTCAGGTAGACACCTGCCACACGCGACTTTTCACTATCTACATTTGTCTCCCATTCGACAATGGCTGCCAAACTGATCAACTGGTTCCGAGTAAGGTTTCGTTCGTTCGCAAAATCAACCAGCTCACGTTCAAAAAACATATCGAACTCTTTCTTGATCTGTCGAACAACATCATCTGCTTCCGTAAGCCAATAAAATTGATAGGTTTCGGGAAGCATATAACTAAAAAGATGAAGCGTGTCCGTATTTAGTTCAGATGCCAGAGCGGTATCACGGAGCGCATCAAGAAAATCCTCTGCCTCAAACGCCATATTCGCCGCTGCAATACGAGCGATCCGGCTCTTCCATGACCCCGCAGGAATCCTAACCGATACCGGTGTCTGTAGCCCCCTTCTCAGAGTTTGCAATACGTGAACGTTCGATTGTCCAGAGGAAAAAACATAGTGCCCTGCCTTGATTTGATCCTTCCATCCAGTTGTATGAGCCAGTACGTGGAATGACCAAACGTTTGTCAATAGTTGCCGACTTTGAAGTGAATCAATCACATCACTATAGGAGCTTCCTCTGGGAATATGCAAGGATTGGTCACCCTCGAAGGAAGGTATATTCGGAGCCCCTATGATCCACGCCGCCACAATTCCCGTCAGAATTCCTACGCCTAATGTAAGAAATAAGAATCTACGCATGAATCAGAATAAATCCCCCAGATTATGTCTGATCAGACTGATATTTTTGACGTTCAAGCGCACGCGTTTCATCTATGATACGCTCAAATAATCTCCGAACCGCCTCAGAGGGGAGAGGCCCCGGATTTGTGCGCATAACATTTTCAAGGATTTTCTTCTCCCGGGCAGGCATATAGACTGGAAGTCCCAGTTTCTTCTTGATCTTTCCAATACTATTCGCCAAACTCGAACGCTCATTCAAAAGCTTTATCAACTTCTGATCTATCTCATCAATCTGTACCCTGAACGGTTCCAAATCTTCTTCTGAAACTGATGGCCTCGCTGATTCAGGCTTCATAGCTGTACGTTATATGGTATGCAAGCATTTTGTCCAAAAAGAACGCTAAGAAAGAACTCCCCCTATCTTACTTTTTACGAAGGTACGATATTCTCTATAGATTCCGTGTCTGTTTGAATGACCGTTGTTCCCCACGAGAACCCTTCTAACGGATGTTGGCTCGACTGGAAGGACCAAGGCGGATATAGATCAGTCCATTTATTTGGAATTAACTGGAAAGACATAGATGCCGCGTCCCAGCAAACTGTCCATGTCGACTCACACAGCATTTTATAATCAATGGCCATGAGCACAAACCTCGCTATAAATGAACCAATTCAGCATTTGACATTTTTTTTCATTAGATCTACTTATCTCCCTCCCGCTAATAATACAGATTTGATCGAAATTAGACCCTATCAAGCACAGGGAAGAGCATCTATAATCCCACTAGTTTACATGATTGGATACATATAGCATGGATTACTCTGATATTCATGGCACTTCAAGGGGATTCATATATACATCGGAAGAACTTAGCCATCCTTATAGTGTCGGGGAGCCTTCCGGCGTGATATTCATCGAACCCTGTAACAATTCCATCGCTTTTGCACGGCTCTTCACCAAGGGGGTATCCGTCGTTCCTGATCCGCTACTCATCAACCGAAACCGACCAGTCATTGCCCTCGCTTCCATTAGAACGTCCATCTGCCACGCCTTATTCGTAAGAGCATGAAATTAATGATCATGATTCGTTTTTGTATGCAACAGATTTGGCACCTCTGTTTTTTTCTTGTTTGATACTTTTCGGCAATTCTCCGTATCCATGCTGTGTTCCGCTCAGGGTCCTTCTGCTCACCTTCTACTTTGTTCAAAAGGTAGCATTTTTATGATGTGATCTGCCTCCCATATGCGTACGCGTAGGAAACTATCCGTTCTTCGGTCGTGGACAAAAAAGAGCTCGGGAAAAAAGTTGCGGTTTGTACCATTCTGACATCGCAGCAGAAGCAGATACTGGTGTGCCGGGCACAGAGTCTAGGCTTGACTTTATCTGCTTTTTTGCGAACTCTCATTTTGAACCCCAAGCGAACTGCCGAAGAGATTCTAGCCCGCGAATGGGTGTCGGTTGCACTTCAGATTCAAAAACTACAATCCGATGAAGATACCAAAGCAGAGATCCAAGGAATTCTGGAGCAGCTAAAACTACTCATTCAGAAGACCACATCAGGTCAGATAAAGGATCCAGAGAATCAATGATTTGTACGTCTAGACTGGCACATAGTTTTTATTCGGTAGCCAAATATCTGGAAACGCCAAAATCTCATCGCAAAGATCGTGTCCGGGTCACATGGATGGAGGGGCGTAATGTGATCTCTGATGAAAATCTTCAGGCCGCCGCACGAGAAATGAATCTGATTGCGACGGCATCCTCCCGCGTCAGGCGCCCGGTTTTTCATATGTCCATCTCTTGGGCTCCAGATGATGATCCTTCCAGAAACCAAATGATGGAAGTATCTGACCGAGTACTTGCGAAGCTGAACCTTCAGGAGCATCAAACTATGCTAGTTGCACATGGTGATGAACATTATGCACATGTCCATACCATCGCGAATCGTGTCCATCCGATTACCAAGCGACCTCGCACGTTGGGGTTCTTTTATCAGGATGTTCAAGAAATACTGCGAAAAGCAGAGCGCGAAATGAACTTTCGCGAAACCCCAGGACATTACTATCAGCTTCCAGGACAAACTCCCCCCGATCGCCGTGAATCACTTTCCAAAAAAGCCCACAAAGCGACCAGATCCCGGGGAGAGATCCCATTTCAGATGCTCGTGCGTGATGTTGCAGAGGGCGATTTCGACGCAGCAGAAAGCTGGAGCAATTTACACGCACGGCTCGACCAACATGGGCTCCGATTACTACCCAAGGGGAAAGGGTTGGTTGTCACTGATGGTTATGAATACGCAAAATGCAGCAGTGTTGCCAAAAATGCATCTCTACGTAACCTAGAAGCACGCTTCGGTGAATCTTGGTGCAGTACCGAAGATATCTCATTGAATCAACAGATCCATAAATTCAAACAGGTAAATATTACAGACCTGACCGCACTCGGCCGACAATCCATTGTACAGGATTTTATTCGCTTGGATAGAAAAATTCCTGGACTCAAAGCCAAGATGGGGAAGGCCATCTACCAGTCATTGAAGATCCTGGCAAATGACGAAAGACAGCGAGGAGATCTTGGGCTCTAGAGATGGCGGCCTTCGAAGCCGAATAAATAAAGATCTGGCAAATCATGTTCGGAACGATTTTGCACCGGTTTTGAAGTCAGTCCAAGAGAGTCAGATGGAATTGCAAACCTGTGTTCGCCAAATAAAGACCCTTCTTGATCTTCAACAGGAGCCGTGGAAAAAAGCAGGGACAATGTTGTGGGGGATGGTTCTGGGAGTATTTCTGTTTGCGTTGCTACAGCCCAGAATCCAACACACCCATGATACTTGTACACTGGGGAAGAAAATCATAGACGCTTTGCCGACGTTATCGGAGCATCAACGTAGCCTGATCGAAAAAATCGTCCACGAGTGATCTTGCCTACCTCGTAACAATCAATGCTCCGTCCTAGGTTCACATCTGCGTATGACCTCCTTATCTTACAAGGTAAATCACGTGCAGTATCCCATACTTTTTGCGTCTTTTTTGTTTTTCAGTAACCTGGTACAGGCGCAGCAGCCTGCTCCCGAGCGTATCATAAACGTGTCCGGGCCTGTTCAAACCGCCATTGATCAACAGATCACCAACTTCCACACTGGAGGACGTGCAGATGTGCTCCGTCAATCTGATGTATTGATTTATCCGTATGGGATCTATCAACCCGTCCTTACCTGTACAGTACTCCGGGCATGCATTATCGAACTTCAGGCAGGGGAAACCCTGATCAGTCTGATTGCCGGAGATGATCAGAGATGGTTAATTGACCATACCGCTACAGGGGCGGGAGCGGAAACCGCAATCGTTTCGGTCAAACCAATTGACCATAACATCACTACGAATCTCATTATTTCCACGGACCGCCGCGTGTACCATATCACGCTTGACAGTCCACCCTATACGACAAAGAGAAATGAGTATAACCCTCAACATCAGTACACGCGGCATATCCGATTTTACTATCCTGCTGAACCCAAATTCGCATCTTTGCCTGCACGTGAACAGGCAAATCCGCCCAGTGGGCTTTCCCTAAAAAAGTTAAATCATCGCTACACTTGGCGAGCCGAGAAAGGATTCCCTTGGGTTCCCTCGGCAGTATTTGATGATGGCGAACGGGTATATATACGCATTCCCTCTCATGCCTTCTCAGAAGATCAGCCGCTTCTGAGTGTTGGAACACGCGGTAGCGAACGGGTCACGGATTATATCGCACGGGATGGGTACTTCATTGTAGATGGACTTTTTGAGCAAGCACGGCTTATCCGTGGCGGAACTGCACGTAAAGGACTCCTCCGAAGAAAACGACATACGCAGCTCGCCCTGCACATCTACAGAGCAAAATGATCGATCACCTGAAAGAAGCCGAACATGAAAGAGCCGAATTTGTGGATCCGGCTTCTGTTACGCGGTTATCCAAACGAAATATCTTGGCACTAGCACTAAGTCTAGCCGGAGTAGTACTCGTATTATTTTTCAGTAGCCGACGCCAATCAACCGAATCCAATACGGAGTACGAGTTATCCCCTACCCCAGCTGTAGATGTCCTTACACTGGCACCGGTTGAGCCGCGTACTCCCGTACCCAGTCCATGGGAACCCTCCTCAACCATGCGTCCGGAACGTTCCGATGACCGAAAATCCACCTATGACCAAGCTCGTCAGTCTCGTGGGATTCTACACGTTTCGAGTATCATGAAGCCCGACAGTGCCCAAAAACCTTCCCTCGTCACAGAAGAAGATGAAGGACTGATCCTTCTAGAAGGCAGCGTGATCACGGCGGCTCTTGAAACAGGTATACATACGGGGCGACCAGGTCCAGTTCGTGCACGGATCATACGGCCAGTCCGAGATTCCAAAAGGTTAGAGCATGTACTGATTCCAGCAGGTACACAACTCATCGGCGCCATGGAAGGAACGCTTGCTGGAGAAGAGCCCCGGGCCCTCATTGTATGGAACAGAATGGTTTTCCCGAATGGAGATACAAGAAGTTTACCAGGGCTCCCTGCACTCGACCAAAGTGGTGAAGGAGGATTGCAGGACAAGATAAAACGCTATCGGGTTCAACGATTTGGCAGTGCAGCCATGTTGGCTCTGATCGGAAGTGCCACCTCCATCGCTACCGCGACAACGGCCGGCAATCTTTTAGGAGGATCATTAGCACTGGAACTATCCCGCACCGCATCGGGCCAACTCGAAACGGGCAGTCGCCGACAACCGAGACTCATTCTCCGCCCAGGCTATCAGTTTCTGGTGTATGTATCTCGGGATATGACCTTTGCAAAGCCGTACATTGAGTAGTCACGTGAAGGAACGACTTTACGGCTGGTCTGCTCCTCGGTCTCTGGGTATTCGAAGTATACTCACGCTCCTGATCCTCTTCCCACTTGTGAGTTGCCAAGTGACGCTGGTGGTCATGATCCTCATTTGGGGGCCACCTGCTGCCACTCCCCTCCTCCCCCATCAACTTACAAGAGTAATCCTTTTGAGTAGCGCCGCAGTGGCAGCACCATGGCTACTGCAACCTTCCATGCGTACCCCACTCTTTCCGCTCATTGTATCTCTCTGTTTGATGAGCACCGCACCAGTATTCAGCCCTCATCATGTATTCCTCGCAATTGTGAATGCTCTGGACAGACCAGAATTAGTGGGAGTGGTTCTCGGAGCTCTTGGAGTCGGCGGATTGATGGGAATGCTCGTAGTCCGAGGAATCATCACACAGACGGCTGAGCAGCTTTCGTTCGCTAAAGGCTCTACACAGTGGGGAAGCGCACATGCATTGAAAAAATCTGCCAAAGGACTCCTTCTGGGAAGGATGGGTACAGACTATCTGCGATACGATGGAGATGGACATCTACTCACAGTAGCTGCAACGCGGAGCGGAAAAGGGGTCGGAACCGTCATTCCCAACCTTCTCAATTATGAAGGCAGTATACTGGTCACTGATCCAAAAGGAGAGAACTATGCCGTGACCGCCGCTTGGAGGCGAGATTATCTTGGGCAGAAAATCGTGGCTCTGGATCCCTTTAGGCTGGTCGAGACTTGTGACACCAACGTGGCATCACTGAACCCAATGGATTTCGTTGACCTGGATGGAGAAGATTATGTAGAGACGGCAATGATGCTTGCAGATATGATGATCGGTCGTGGTCAGCAGGTCGAAGAATCTCATTGGAGATTGGAAGCAAAGGGGCTACTGATGAGCTTAATCCTTTATGTGGCTGAAAAGGACGAGTTCAAACATGAACGGCATCTGATCAAAGTACGCCATCTTTTAACACAGGACAATGAAGGGATTGATCAGATGTTGAGGGCAATGAAGCAAAGTAGTCTCCCCCAAGTGAAGGAGGGAGGCTGTAGGATTGAGCAGAAATCTGACCGTGAGCGGAGCGGAGTCTTCTCCACGGCGCAAAGTTATACCCGCTTCTTGAGTAGCCCTCGAATGCGACATGTGCTGACGAGTACGAACTGTAACCTGGAGGAACTGCGACGTGGGAAAATGACGGGATACATCATTCTCCCCCGAGAATACCTGAGTGCATTTGCTCCGTGGCTCCGCCTCATGATTAGCAGTTGCTATTATAGCTGTACCCGCGAAGCCACAAAAACATCTCGTCCAGAACAACGAATCGTGTTTCTCTTGGACGAATTTGCCAACCTGGGATACATGCAAAATATCAAGGAAGCGGTATCCTTGGGGGGTGGATACGGTCTCACAATGTGGCTCATCTTACAGGATCTGGCACAACTGAAGCGAGAATATCAAAGTGAATGGGAAAGTTTTTTAGCCAATTGTGACGTGATTCAAGCATTTGCGATACAGGACCCATTTACAAGCCAAAAGATCGCACAGCTACTAGGAGAAATGTCTATCTGGCAACGTAGGTTAAATAAGGGGGACAGGCATCAATTCGGACGAATGCGTGCGGGCTATGAGGAGGGGAGTCGCCCACTCCTCAAACCTGATGAACTGCGAAGACTTCATCCTGCCCGCCAACTTCTGTTTGTACGCCCATATCAGCCCGTAGCAGCAGACAAATTCGTCTACTATAAAGATCCATTAACGGCCTCCCGCGCACAGCAAAATCCATTTGTCGGCTAACGTCTACGTCGGAGACAAAAACAGGGGCCTACTTAACATTCCCGTCACTTTTGTAAATTCTGCTACAATTGTTGTGGTACAACCCTAATCAATTTCCGAACCCCCTAGACGGGAGGTTGCTTGCAAGTATTGCACGATTCGATAAATATTCATTGACCTCATGTTTACAGCATCCTTGATTTGCCTATTCGTGACACTCGGTATTTCTCTATTCATCATTCGAGAGAGGAAGAACGTTGCACGCCTGATTCATCAGCATAAATTTGTTCCAGATCTAGGGGCAATGCATTTGATTGAGCGTTTTGGAAAATCTGTTTCGGAGATCACTCCTGCATCAGATGCCAAGAAACACCAAGAACAATTGATCGAAGAGTTTGGAAGACCTGTTTCCGGAGGAGAACCTGCAAGCTTGGCATCTATTCCCAATACAAACATTTCTGCTTCCAGATCCAAGCATTCCCGAAAGGGTGCATATACTGCCATGGAAGATGCATATACTGCCATGGAAGATGTATCTGCTGCCATCGAAGGAGCAGCCCAAGGCACATTGTTTAGTATGGACGCCATCCAAAATCTGATGGAAATAGATGAGCATGTATATATTGCAATGGGAACCCTTGCAGGAGAACAATTTGATACGATCGGGGATCTCAGCAAATCTCTTGCAAATTGGGAATCATCCGAAATTGGCGAGCCGCTTCCCCCGGCAGCAGCCTCCAAACTCATGGGGCATTTGAGCGAGCCAGTCGTTGCCGATAATTTAAGAGAGTTAGGATATCAGGTCCAGCTACCTGATGTTTCCAATCAAGAAGGGTATGACTTGATTTTGAATGGAGAATATTTTGTAAATGTCAAAACTGTCGCGGATGCAGGTTCCCTGGCTGGTCACTTTGATAAATATCCTGACATCCCTGTGATTGTACCCGGGGACATGACTGGGATCCCGGAAGATGCGATCTATCTCGGTGCAGAAAACTCCGCTGATCAATTTGAAGAAGCTATTCATGAGGGCAGAGAGCATATTGTGCTGGTAGACAATGAGCTATCCCATGCAGACATGGTTCAGCATACTGAATCCGTTAGCGATGCACTCTTGGGTAATATAGATCTGGTAGGGGGTGGGATTCCTATGATCACATTGGCCGCATCCAGCTGGCGAGAAATTCGATTACTCGTAGCTAAAGACACAGATCTTCTCCATTCAGCAAAGAATTTAGGGTTAGATGTCTCTACCACAGCTATTAGCAATTTTGCCGGCTTGGGTGCGGGATCAGCAATTGGGACGCTCATACTTCCTGGGATTGGTACCACCATCGGGGCGATTGCTGGTTTGATTTCATTCAGTATTGCAGGTCGAGCCGCTTCAAATAAACTCAAGAAAATTCCTTTGAAGAAAGCCATCAGAAGGTATGAGAAAACTCGTGAAAAGAAAATTGAGGCCCTAGAAGAAAAATCTCGCAAGCAATTCCACTCTTTGGTTCAGAATCAATCACGCAGACTCGCAGAGATTGCCAAGACACATAAGGATGAGTTGGGGGAAAAATGTAATCACATCGTCAATCAACGGCAGGAGATCTTCCGAATCAGTTATAATGAAGCACAAGAGCAGTTGAAATTGGCCCTGATCCAGTTAAATGATCGGCGGTCTTTTATCGAAACAATTTTTCGATGGAAATACCTTGTTTTGACTGTAACCCAAAGGAATTCATTGCGCGAACTTATTGCTCAATTAAATCAGCGTATACGGCATATAGAATCAGAATTAGCACGAATCACGGAAACCACTCTAGAGATGGATTTGATTGGTGACCGGACCATACCGATATTTCAAAGCATGCTTTGTACGGAGGAAGGAGTTGATTTTGTCAAGTACAAACTAGGTTTGTTTGAAAAGCGTCGGCAACATCTTGAAAACAGCTGGCAAGAGTTTATTACACAGCAACGGGAGCATCTCATCCGCTCCCGATATGAGTGCATGAAACAACTATCTGTCAAGACCAAAAAAATCAAGGACAAAGTAAATCAAGAAATCCAAGCCATCCGTGAAGAACTTGAACCCTTGATGGAGAAAATCAAGATCGAAAAAAAAAAGATTGGAAAGTAAATGTCTTTTGGAGTATATGTCCATATAAACGGGGCATGACATATCTGTTTGGGATTTATCATTTAGCTGACAAAGAATACTTCATCACCCAAAACAGCCTTCTATGTTTTTCCTAGACATGCCCTTTCATTTTTCTGATTGCATTTTCCATCAGGGGCGCCCATTTTTATGTCCACAATCCATGAGTTCGGTACAACCTAGGTAGAATGAGTATTTTGTTCAGTGTCTCGATTTTTAGTCTGAAATATTCGTGACCGAAAATGGAGCTTTGATCACGTAAACCCTTCGAAGAGAACAACCAATTGGAGTGATCATAGTAGAGCCATATCATCAAATTTCAGCATATGCGTAAGTCTCGTACCATAATCAGCATGATTGCCCTTGTAGGGTTTGCTTCCCTACTGCTGCTCAACTTTGGAGAGCAGGTTGGTGGCTATATGCATTTTTCCGAAGCGGAGGCCTCAGGGTCTCGCGCTCATGTAGTTGGTTACTGGGTACAACCAGAGACGGCTCATTATGACCCAGAGACCAATGTCTTTTCATTCCATATGAAAGATGAAGAGGGAAGCATTCGTAAAGTACACTATCATGATCTAAAGCCAGCAAGCTTTGAAAATGCAGAAAAACTGGTCGTGGAAGGCCACCTGAATGGAGAAATTTTCAGGGCAGAACACATTCTCATGAAATGCCCCTCGAAGTATAGCGAAACCAATACCCTCAATCAAATCCCTCCCTCCTAGATACGCTAGTCCCCATTCCTATACATCTAAGGTTCGAAAAAATGACTCTTCACTTATTCTAGTACGCGGGGTCTATTCCGAGTACTTTTTGGGTAGACATCCGACTCTCAGGATGAAAATAGACCGCGTTCCCAAATCGGTCAACCTTGCGAAAGCCACGGCTAAGAATTTTGACGGTTTTGATCGGACTGTGGATGTTTTCCGCCGATCTCCCCCTGTAGACTGACTGTTCCACTTCCAGCGGAATAGCCAAACACGTTGGAATACACCCGGTAACCACTCTCGTAGGTTCACCTAATATAAGGGACAAGCGTTGAGAAACGAATAGAGAATCGCAACAGGTTATGCCACATTATATGGGCCTGCGTAGATTTAAATTCATTTGGGCAAATGGCAAATTAAGCACCCCAGTTGAAGATGTTTGCTAAAAATCCAAGAACTCCTGTGGCTGCTAATATACTCAGGATGACAATCAAGGTATTGTATTTTGCATTCTGAGAGTCAATCTTGGATTCCAATCGAGCGCTGATCGTGTCAATCCTGGAGTTCTGAGAATCAAACTTGGAGTTCAGAGAATCAAACTTGGATTCCAATCGGGCACTGATCGTGTCAATCCTGTCTAATACGTTTATAGATGCCATGTTCGTGATACGTTCTGTGAGTTCATTTGCCTCATCTGCTTCGAGTTCAGACTTGCGGAGTAAGTGAGAAACTCGGGTAAAATGACCAAATTGGTCAGGATTTTGTTCCTCCATATATGAATTTAAATAAAAAGTTCCTGCTACGATTTGTACAGAAAAACGCCCTTTGGATGGTTGTTTGTTCCTTGATTAACTTGAATCTCTAAATACCCAGCGGTCTTGTAAAATTTTGATCATTCCCCTCTAATCAAGTTCGCTTTGTGATCGTACAACCGCTGAGCAACTTGCCTCCCCTTCTCCGTGACCCGATTACTTTGTTTCTGTATTTTCCTTGCCATTCCATGCAAAGCACAGGACTATGCGTTCTCCATCGCACGTATCAAATATGGAGGTGGGGGAGATTGGTACAGCGATGAGCAGTCATTGCCGGAACTTCTTTCCTATACCCGAGCGGAGACTCTCGTGAATGTTGCACCGACACCAGAGGTTGTAGAGCTCTCCAATACTCGCTTGTTTACCTTCCCCTACTTGTACCTGACAGGACATGGAAACGTCGTGTTCACACAGCGGGAGGCGATCCGATTGCGTCAATTCCTTGAACAGGGAGGTTTTCTCCATATTGATGACAACTACGGTTTGGACAAAGCCATTCGTCGTGAAATGAATAAAGTATTTCCCCAACAGGAATTTGTCGAACTCCCATTTGATCATCCAATCTATCATACGCACTACTCATTCCCAAATGGCCTCCCCAAAATCCATGAACACGATGGTAAACCACCTCAGGGATTGGGACTATTTGATAAGCATGGGCGCCTTTGTGTGTTCTATAGCTATGAGAGTGATCTTGGGGATGGCTGGGAACCTGAATCCGTTCATGATCTTCCACCCGAAATACGTAAATCCGCCCTTCAAATGGGGACGAATATCTTAGTGCATGCCTTGATGGGCAGTAATTAACGAATCATTTCCATCTCTCACATGAGTCATCTTTCATCACAGGATCCGCAAATTTATGCTGCCATTGAGCGGGAAGTCCATCGGCAGAATTATGGGTTAGAGTTGATTGCTTCGGAAAATTTTGTTTCCAGAAGTGTTATGCAGGCCCAAGGTTCTGTATTCACGAATAAATATGCCGAGGGACTACCCGGAAAACGCTACTATGCCGGATGTGAATTTACCGATGTCGCAGAGGATTTAGCACGTACTCGCGCCAAAAAACTGTTTCAATGTGATTGGGTCAATGTGCAACCTCATTCTGGAGCTTCTGCCAATGCTGCCGTTTACCTTAGTTGTCTTAATCCGGGAGATATCTTCCTTGGCCTTGATCTTGCCCATGGGGGTCACCTTACCCACGGAAGTCCTGTGAATTTCTCGGGGATCTGGTTTCAATCGACGTATTATGGAGTGGATGAGGATGGCTGGATCAATATGGACCGCGTTCGGGATAAAGCAAAATCCATTAAACCCAAACTGATCTCTATTGGAGCCAGCGCATACCCGAGAGATTTTGATTATAAGGCATTCCGGGAAATTGCCGATGAAGTCGGTGCACTTCTGTGGATGGATATGGCACATCCAGCCGGATTAATTGCCGCCAAAACCTTGAATGATCCACTCCCCCACGCTCACATCGTCACAACAACTACACATAAGACACTGCGTGGACCTCGTGGAGGCATGATTTTGATTGGAAATGATTTTGAGAACCCCTTTGGCAAGGTTGCTCCAAAGAGTGGCCGAATACGCAATATGAGTGAATTGCTTGACTCTGCTGTCTTTCCTGGTATGCAAGGAGGCCCACTCGTCCATGTTATTGCAGCCAAAGCCGTTGCCTTTGAAGAAGCGCTTCAGCCTGAGTTTATTGACTATGCCCAACAGGTGCAAAAAAATGCAACTGTCATGGCACAATCTTTTTTATCGCGTGGCTATGATGTTGTGAGTGGAGGAACGGATAATCATCTGGTATTGGTTGACCTTCGCAGTAAAAATATCACTGGGCGGGATGCAGAACAAGCTTTGCAACAAGCGCACATCACTGTAAATAAAAACATGGTTCCTTTTGACGATAAAAGCCCCTTTATTACCAGTGGAATCCGCTTAGGAACATCTGCTGTTACGACACGAGGATTCAAAGAAACAGATATTGAAGAGGTGGTGACACTGATTGATCACGTCCTGACCGCACCTACGGATGAGTCAATTCAACTCAAGGTAAAAAACGAAGTCCAATCCCTTTGTGAAGCCTACCCACTTTAC
Organism: Rhodothermales bacterium; assembly: GCA_965215475.1. Classification (GTDB taxonomy): domain Bacteria; phylum Bacteroidota; class Rhodothermia; order Rhodothermales; family Bin80; genus Bin80. Next base: position 2,987,880 of record OZ244061.1, on the reverse strand, counting down.
GACTTTGTGATCGCTTGATCTTTAGCAAATCAATTTGGTACTACTGCGAATAGATCAAGGATCAATCTCGGTCTATTGACACGTTTTGGGAAGCACTTGCGGGTCCATGCAAAGCGAGCATCCCCTTCTCCTGCTTCCTACATCATCTCCGGCAAGCGATCCGTGTCTCGGTCCGCCCTTCTGGTCACCTCATTCTCATCAAGTGTCCGACCTTGACGGCGGATGCGCCGTGTTCCATGGAGGTGGCTACCATGCGATACAGATAGACGCCGGCCGGCAGGGCAACCTGCTCCAATGTGATCACCTGCTCTCTGCCCGCCGCCATGCGCACCATTGGATGGGTATACACCCGCCTGCCCGTCAGATCCAGGACGTCCAGTTTGATTTCGGCCGGCCACGGCAGATCAAAGAGCAGATTCGTAGACGTATGGAAGGGGTTGGGATAGTTGGCATGCACGATCAGCTCCTGGGGAGGCTCCTTCTGCTCTTCGGTCGCCACCGGCGAGACCACCTCCAGGGTAAAGGTTAAGCTGGCTTGGGCCCCCTTGGCATCCGTTGCCCTGTAGGTCAGCGCCACCGGAGACGTGATCTGCACGGGCGTGCCCGCGATCGTGCGCGTGGACGCATCAAACCTCAGTCCACTCGGAAGCGACAACAGATTGAGCGTATACTGAACCGGATCGGTGCCCCCGGTCACCTCCGGCAAGATCAGTGGATCAATCCCTTGTCCGCGATCATAGGACTGATTCATGACCGTGGTGACAAACGTGATCTCGTAGATCTCCAGCGTAAATTCGATCGTACTCTCCGCCCCCAGGGCATCGGTCACCGTCCAGGTAAATCCCTGTGACGCCGTGACCGCGGTGGGCGTGCCCCCAAGCGTGCCGTCCTCCAACGACAGTCCCTCCGGAAGCGTTTCGGGAGAGAGCGCATACATATAGGGCGGAGTTCCTCCGATGGCGGTCGGAAGGAGCAGCGCTGCGATGGCAAGGTCCACCGGGTAGCGCTGCGAAGAGATTGCGCCTGCAAACGAGAGCACCGTGGCCGCCTCCGTGGTCGCACGCACCACATTCGACGCCGCCCCCGTGCCCACCGCATTGATCGCACGCACCCGGTACTGCCGCGTGGTTTCCGGGGGGAGGCCGGTATGCGAATAGGTCGTGGCCGTCGTGTTCGCCACCAGATCCATCCAGGTAGATCCTGCATCCTCCGATCCCTCCACCTGGTACCCGGTAACCGCGGCGCCGCCATTATCCGCCGGCGCGGCCCAACGCAGGTTGATGATCGTTTGCCCCGAGGCCGTGGCCGTGAGCCCTGTGGGGGCACTTGGGGCCGTAATCCCATCCGTGGTGGCATTGGCGGTATTGGAGGCATCACTGGCCCCCACCGCATTGAGCGCACGCACCCGGTAGTACCGCGTCGTATTGGCACTGAGTCCCGTATGCGCATACGTGGTCGTGGTACTATTGGCCACCAAATCGGCCCATGTGTCCCCCGTTCCTGTGGGAGAGACTTCCACCCGGTAGCCCGTGATCGCCGCACCCCCGCTCTCTGTCGGCGCCGTCCACGATAAATTGATGATGGTTCGCCCTGCAGCCGTGGCCGTCAATCCCGTCGGGGCACCCGGGGCCGTGAGGGCAGTGGTGGTCGCCGTGGCCACATTGGACGGATTCCCCGCTCCCACCGAATTGATCGCACGCACCCGGTAGTACCGCGTGGTGCCCGCCGAAAGTCCGGTATGGGAATAGGTGGTGGCCGCCGAATTCGCCACCAGATCCGTCCAGTTATCCGTGCCATTGGGAGAGACTTCCACCCGGTAGCCCGTGATCGCGGCGCCCCCCGTATTGGATGGCGCCGTCCAGGACAGATTGATGGTCGTTTGCCCGTCTGCCGTGGCCGTCAAGCCCGTCGGAGCTCCCGGGGCCGTGGCGGCACCGGTGGTGGCATTCGCGGCAGTGGAGACCGGACCGGGTCCCACCGAATTGATGGCGCGCACCCGGTAATGACGCGTGGTATTGGCCGAAAGTCCGGTATGGGAATAGGTGGTGGTGGTACTATTCCCCACCAGACTGGTCCAGGAATCCGTGCCATTGGGGGAGACTTCCACCCGGTAGCCCGTGATCGCGGCGCCGCCCGTATTGGAGGGCGCCGTCCAGGATAGATTGATGGTCGTCGGGCCCGAGGGCGTGGCCGTCAAGCCCGTCGGGGCACCCGGGGCCGCGGCCGCGGGGGTAGTTGTGGTCGCACTCACCACATTGGACGCTGCACCTGTGCCTACTGAGTTAATGGCACTGACCCGGTAATGCCGCGTGGTACCCGCCGTGAGTCCCGTATGCGTGTAGGTGGTCGTGGTGGATCTCGTATTGGCCTGCTGATTGGTCCAGTTTGACGTGCCATTGGGCGACACTTCCACCCGGTAGCCGGTGATCGCGGCGCCCCCGTTATCACTCGGCGCCGTCCAACGCAGGTTAATGATCGTTTGGCCTACTGCCGTGGCGGTCAAGCCCGTCGGCGCGCCCGGCCGCGTGGCCGTCGCAGCCGCCGTGGTGGCGTTGGCCACATTCGATGCCGCGGCACTCAGCCCCTTTGAATTTCTGGCATAGACCCGGTAATACCGCGTGGTACCCGCCGTGAGCCCGGTATGGCTGTAGGTGCGCCCCGTTCCCGCGTGTGCAGGCGTAACCTCGGTCCAGGTGTCCGTGCCATTGGGAGAGACTTCCATCTGGTAGCCGGTAAGCGGTACGCCGCCGGTATTCGTGGGCGCTTTCCAACGCAGGTTGATCGTCGTCGACCCATCGTGCGTGGCGGTTAGCTCCGTGGGGGCCTTAGGGACCGTGGCGGGGAGGGTCGTGGCATTGGCCACATTGGATACTGCGCCCGCCCCCTGCGAATTGATGGCATAGACCCGGTAATGCCGCGTGGTGCCCGCGTCCAAGCCCCTATGGACATAGCCGGTCGTGGTGGACCCGGTATTGGCCACCAAATCACCCCAGTTTGAGGTGCCATTGGGAGAGACCTCAATCTGGTAGCCGGTAATGTCTGCGCCGCCGGTATTGGTAGGTGCGTTCCAGGACAGGCTGATCGTTTCCGGGCCTACTGCCGTGGCTCTTAATTCCGTGGGGGCCGCGGGCGCGCTGAGGGTCGGTGCCGCCTCCGTGGTGGCTGTGGCCACAGCAGACGCACTGGTGCTCTCACCCACCGAGTTGCGGGCAAAGACCCGGTAATGTCGCGTCGTGCCTGCGCTGAGCCCCGTATGGCGGTAGGTGCGCCCCGTTCCCGTATGTGCAGGAGTTACATCCGTCCATGGCGCATTTCCGTTGGACGACCACTGCACCCGGTAGCCGGTAATGGCTGCGCCCCCATTGTCGGCCGGGGCTGCCCAACTCAGATTGATCACCGTTTGCCCGTCGGCTGTGGCGGTCAGTCCAGTGGGGGCACCGGGGGCGCTGGCCGCATCGGTCGTGGTATGGGCGACATTCGAACGCTCACTAAAGCCCAGCCCCGAACTATTGGCCGCCACCACCCGGTAATCGCGCCGCGTCCCCGCCGAAAGCCCCGTATGCGAATAGGTGGTGGCTCCCCGGACGTCGGCCAACACGCCCCAACTACTTCCTTGATCCGTTGACACGCCAACGCGATAAAATGTAATGGGTGAGCCCCCGTCATCTGCAGGGGCCGTCCAATTTAGGATGATCGTGGAGCGACCCGAGGCCCTGGCGTTCATATCCCGGGGGGCACTGGGGCGCGTGGCCGCCGCCGTGATGGCCGTGGCGGAACTGGACGCCGCCCCCGGTCCTACGGAGTTGATCGCGCTCACCCGGTAAAACCGCTGCGTAGATGGCGCGAGCCCCGTATGCGCGTAGGTGGTGGCGGTGGACCTGGTGTCCGTGACGAGAGTGCTGAAGCTGGTTTCGGATCGTAGCCTTGACTCAATCCGGTAGCCCGTGATGGCCGCGCCGCCGTTGTCGGTGGGGGCCGTCCAACTTAGGTCGATCGTCGTTCGCCCGGGGGCCGTGGCCGTCAAGCCCGTCGGGGCGGCGGGGGCGGTGAGAGCCGCGGTGGTGGCTCTTTGGTTAACAAACGCTTTATTAGTACCAATGGAATTCTTTGGCCTTACAATAAACGTGTATTGTGTGGCTGCGCTGAGTCCAGTGACCGAATAACTTGTGGCTGAAGCTTCTGCGGTTCTTGTAAAAAGAGGAGCATTAAGATCAGTGCCTGGATAAACAATGATATCATACCCCGTGATGGGCGAACCGCCGGTTTCTACGGGGGCCGTCCATGAAAGATTGACAGTGGAAGGGCCAGTAACTGTCGCAGATAAAGAACCAATTGCTCCAGGTATGGTCGCGTCATCGGTGGTGGCTCTTTGGTTAACAAACGCATTATTAGTACCAATGGAATTCTTTGGCCTTACAATAAACGTGTATTGTGTCGCTGCGCTTAGTCCAGTGACCGAATAACTTGTGGCTGAAGCTTCTGCGGTTCTTGTAAAAAGAGGAGCATTAAGGTTACTGCCTAGATAAACAAGGATATTATAGCCAGTGATTGCACTGCCGCCATCGTCTCCTGCGGTCCACGAAAGAGTAACCATGGAAGGGCTGGCAACCGTGGCAGTCAGCCCAGTGATAGAGCCCGGTCTAGTTCGCCCGTTGGTCGTTCCTGAGACGACATCGGACCAGGGCCCCCAACCATCGGAATCCTCACTCCGGATCCGGATATGGCGCGTGGTGCCCGGCGAGAGTCCGGTGTAAAGAGTACTCGTTAATTGGCCGGAAACCGTGCGTAAATCATTCCAGTCTGAGGTTCCATTCGGTGACCACTCAATCTCATGGTTTGTGATGGCTTTATTCCCCTTCGGGTTGGCCGTCCAGGAAATTTCAAGCGTCAAGCGTGCATTGCGCCCGGTTTGATAGGGTGCAACGGTCACGCCCGTGGGTTTGCCGGGCGCGCGATTTTCGGCTTCTGAGAAAGGGGGACTCTTTTCATGGACGTGCACCGAATCTGAATGGAGATCAAAGAACGGAGTTGTTTTTGAAGAAGGGACTTTGTCCCCGGTACGCCCACCAAAAGCAATTCCATCCTCACTGGAACGCGCTACACCGGATCCCGAAAATACGCGAAGGAGCGCACCCGTACTCCTATGTGAAGAAAAATGGGGGGGGGGGGATTTTGTTGGAACCATCACATGCACCCGTGAGACACTCTCATGTGTAAGAAAAGAAGGATCTAGTTCCCAACGATGAATACCCGTCTCCACAGATTCACCACTCCTTTCAAGACCAAAGAGCGATGGGTGGCCTCCCGTCAGGCCAAAGAAGATGGATAAACCGATTAGCCACATGAAATGAGAATATTAGGTGAAAATACAATTACTCTGTTTTTTTGCATGTTCCGTAACAACAAGAAACTTTCGCAGAGAAACCACACTGAATACCCTAAACATCTTGATTTTTTTATTGTTCCCACAAAAGATTTGGGAATTTTCCACTCAATATTCTCCTACGAACACCTCATTTTTTATAGGATGAACTTCATTCATCATCAACCCTTGACCATAGCGATTACGCTTGCATGATGGATGAATTTAAAGGCCATGACAGCACAGTGAAGATGAGATCGCGCTTCTGTGCTGGCTCAATCCTGTTTCCATAAAAAACTCGGTAGAACCATCAATTTATCTGAAATGACTTCCCGTGATAACAAGACGCTCGCATATGTTTTACGATAATTAGGTTCTACGTCCACAATGATCAGAATTCAAGTAATTTCTGTATTCTTGAACCGACTAGCCCAGGTTTTGTATACGGGTGTCATCCAACAATGAAATCAATCCATCATGAAGGTTGGAAAACGAAATAGATCCGCCTACTTACATGATTCCGGTTTATCAGAAGAAATTTATGATATGGCCCTGGTTTCCGGTGAGGATGAAAGAATCATTGATCCTGAGGGTGGAGAGGTTGATTGGCTTCTGGATATGCGGATCCCACTCCTTGATGGAGGTATTGCTTCGAGGCTAGGGAATCTCGTTGCGGAACGGGTACGTATGAGTGGCTGTAGACAAGTCGCAGGATATGGGTTTGGCGGCAATGCAATTGTGTGCGCTACCATTCATGCTGATGGATATCCACATCTTCTTGGCGGTTTTATCCGATTGAAACGCAAACCCCATGGGCGCCGACGTATTATTGAAGGCCCGCTCAATCCTCGGCTTCCTGTTGTACTTCTCGACGATCTACTCAATAGTGGAGCAACTGCACTCCATGCACTTTATAAACTCCGCCGTGAGGGATTTCAGGTAGTAGGATTTTTTACAATCTTTGAATTCACCTGGGGCAAAGGGCGTGAAAAGCTGGAACAAGAAGGGTTGTGGGTCGATACCTTAATGGAATTGGCACTCAATCAAAAAAATACCGGAAGTTCTGACTCAGGTCTTCGTGTTTAAGGAAAATGGCCTTCAATTGGCGAAGACTATTTCTACGTAGCAATACCTCAAAGCCTTCCACTGGTATTCAAAAAGCGGAGACTCAGGCCGTCGCTGAGCCGAGAGAAGATCGGTTGCCAGAAGGTAGTGAAATGTCTTTTCTGGATCACCTTGAGGATCTGCGCTGGACGATCATTAAAGGGGTCGGCGGTGTAGTTCTGATGACCATTATTGCGGCAGTCTTTCATGATTGGGTCGTAGATGTAATCCTCATGGGCCCCGCTAAATCAAATTTTATCACCTATCAACTTCTAGGCCTTGAGTTCACCGATCTTCATCTACAAAACCGTACGGTGACCGGTCAGTTCTTTGCGCTGGTAGGTATTGTAATGGCCGTAGGACTGGTCGCTGGATCCCCGCTACTTATCTACTATATCTGGAAATTCATTGAGCCGGGACTCTATCCAAAGGAGAGAGCTGGCATGAAATTCATCGCGGCGTTTGCAACGTTCTTTTTCGTCGTTGGAATTCTGTTTGGATACCTGGTCATTACGCCTCTTGCACTCAATTTTTTCAATAATTTTATAATCTCGGATATCGTTCACAACGAATTTGATATCACCCGCTATTTCAGTAGCGTCACATGGTGGGCATTCGGGGCCGGGGTTCTTTTCGAACTCCCGGTTGTCATCTATTTCCTCACAAAACTAGGTATTGCAACTCCTGAGCGTCTCCGCAAGATTCGTAAGTATGCGTTCTTGAGCGTATTTGTCATTGGGGCCATCATAACACCTGCCGACCCTTTCTCTATGTTTGCTGCAGCCATACCTCTGTACCTGCTCTATGAAGGTTCGATTCTTGTTGCTGCCTGGACAGAGAGAAAAAGACTCCGTGAGCTCGATAAAGCATTTGGAGAGAGCACTTAACTCAGTTGCCCCCAAACCCATTCCAGAGTTCGGACGCCTAGTACAGCACAGATCAGCGTCACACAAATTCCAAGACCTAGATACCAGCGTGGCATTCTGACCTCCTTCTGCCTGGTTGCCAATAACAGTACAAATCCTGCGATAAAGGGTAACATGAACCCATTCGCAGCTTGCGCAGCAATAATGATTTCCAGGGGATTATGCCCATAAAAAGCAAATCCTACTCCGGTAAGCAAGACGGATATCCATACTATTCGAAACCCCATATATTTGGGATCATCTGGCCATCCAAAAATTTCACGGACTCCACAGGCAGCTGCCAAGGGTGCTGCAACAGCAGAGGTAATCCCCGCTGCAAAGAGACCGACCCCAAAAAGAATCTCTGCAAATGGACCGGCGGCTGGGCGGATAATCGGAGCAATTGCGGCAACCGATCCGACGGAGCCCGTTTCTAATGTTGCGCCCGCAAAAAGAATTGCAACGGATACGATTCCTCCCAGTGGCAGAAAAATTGCCATCCCCATTAACTCACGCCGCCAAGCAAATTGTGAATCCACGCCCATCCAGTATGTTTTGGCAGCACTCCCATGCAAAAAAAGATTGTACGTCACAACCGTTGTGCCTACCAGCGCAATCGTGCGTACTAAACCACCTTCTGGAACTCTCGGAATGATCAAACCCTGAAGTGCCTCTTGCCAATTAAGAGGAACCAAAAACATCGTCACTATAAATACCGTGCTCATTAATAAAACCAAGCCCGCTAAGATCTTGGTGGCAGTACGTAATCCCAAATGGAGAATAACTGCCGCCAGACCGCCAACCATACACACCAAAATACCATCCGGTACCGCGATCAAAGTACTCAGTCCTGCCACAGCTCCTACAATGTTTCCCGTCTCAAATGCTGCCGTACCCACCCATAATCCCAATACAACCACTCCTATCACGACCCATCGTATGGGTAGATCTTGTGTGTAGTTGCGGAGAGCCTCTCCCATTCCGAGGCGAGATAGAATTCCCGCCCCTGCTGTAAACGATTGAAGAATGAATGTAGCACAAACAGAAAATAATAAGACCCAACCCAGCGTATACCCAAAATCAATCCCTGCAGTCGCGCAGGTCAATACCGTACCTGGACCAACAAAGGCGGCTACCACTAACGAAGAGGTTCCCAGTTGCAACCGGGATCGTTTCATTGAAACCTGGTGCTACGAGATCGTCCAAGTATCTGCGGCATGCAATAGAGCATCTAAATCTCCAGGTCCACGCTTTTCCGTCACGCTCGTAATCTGCTCCTGTAAAAGCTGCTCATAGGTCGGACGATCTTCTTGGAAAAGGACTCCAAATGGACGTGGTAAATCTGGTTGTTGAGACATTCGGCTAACAATCCCCGAAAGCTCCAGACTTTTTTCATCATAAACAATTGCGTCCTCCACCGAATAATGCCCTGCGTCGAGATCAAATACAACGGGAGTGAATCCATCCAAGCGAACTCCTTTTGTCTGCTTCGCAAACAACATTGGTTTGCCGTGCTCAAGGTATATGGTTCGATCTGGCTTCGTCGCTTTTTCCGTGAATTCAAAGAAAGCACCGTCATTATAGATATTACAATTCTGATAGATCTCTACGAACGAAGTCCCTTTGTGTGCGTGTGCACGACGAAGAATCTGGGTTAAGTGCTTGGTATCCCGATCTGCAGTTCTTGCTACGAAAGAAGCCGAGGCACCCAGAGCAAGGGAAAGGGGATTAAACGGAGGAGTGATTGATCCAAACGGGCTACTCTTGGTTACTTTTCCGATCTCACTCGTAGGACTGAACTGCCCCTTGGTCAGTCCATAGATCTGGTTGTTAAAAAGCAGGATCTGCAGATTCACGTTCCGGCGTAGGATATGAATTAAATGGTTCCCTCCAATGGACAAGGCATCTCCGTCTCCCGTCACAACCCAAACATCAAGATCTGGCCGGGAGGCCTTCAATCCAGTGGCCATAGTCGGAGCACGTCCATGAATGGAATGCATCCCATACGTATTCATATAGTAGGGAAATCTACTAGAGCATCCGATCCCACTAATGAACACAACATTTTCTCTTTTCACATCCAATTGCGGCATCAAACGCTGGACACTGGCTAATATTGCATAGTCTCCACAACCCGGGCACCATCGTACATCCTGATCGCTCGCGAAAGCTTTACGATCAATCCTGGGTTTTGAGGCTGCTCCTGGCCTACGTGGCCCTTGGCCCGGTGGCAATGTTGGTTTTTTCGTCGGAGGTAACTTTGGCATCAACGATATTTTTTGCAGTGATGAATGGCAGCATCTACGATCTCACTTGCCTTAAACGGCTGACCCTGGACCTTATTCAGGCCTGCAAAAGGCAATAAAAACCGATCCCTCAGAATGCGAATCATCTGTCCCTTGTTTAATTCCGGAACCAGATAATGCTCAAAAAGCCCGAGGATCGCTCCAAGGTCAGGAGGTAGGGGATGAATATGGCGCAACTGCACGGAACCTGCCTTCAAACCATGGCCACGCAAGCGATCTACTGCCGTCTTGATCGCACCCTCCGTTGATCCCCATCCAATAATAAGAATATCTCCTTCCGGATCACCATAGATCTTAATCGGCGAAATAAATTCCGCAACCCTCATCACCTTCTCCGCTCGGAGGTTGGTCATGAATTGGTGATTCTCTGGATCATACGAAACTTCCCCTGTCTCGTGTTGCTTTTCTAGGCCACCTAATCGATGCTGTAAATCCGGCGTGCCCGGTTTTGCCCATGGCCTTGAAAGAGTCTCCTCTTCGCGCAAATACGGAAGAAATGTCTTCTTCTCTCCTATCACTTGATTGAAATCTTGGGCAAAAGAGACTGAGAAATCTTTCAAATCTTTGGTGGAGGGAATCCGCCATGGCTCGGAACCATTTGCTACATATCCGTCAGCTAATAAAATTACGGGAGTCATATGTCGCACCGCAATTCGACATGCTTCATAGGCTGCATGAAAACAATCTCCCGGGGTTGACGCAGCAATAATGGGCAATGGCGCTTCCCCATTACGACCATACATAGCCTGAAGAAGATCACTTTGCTCCGTCTTCGTTGGTAACCCCGTGGATGGCCCCCCCCGCTGAACATTAATGATTACCATAGGCAGCTCCATCATTACTGCCAACCCAATTCCTTCGGCCTTGAGTGTCAATCCAGGTCCACTAGTAGCACAGACTCCAAGATTTCCTCCAAAACTAGCCCCAATTGTTGCACCGATTGCCGCAATTTCATCCTCAGCCTGAAAAGTTTTTACACCGAAATTTTTATGCCTGCTCAACTGATGAAGTAGATCCGATGCCGGGGTGATCGGATAACTGCTGTAAAACAGATCTAACTTGCTCTTATTGCTGGCGGCAACCAATCCCAGAGCAAGAGACTCTACACCACGGATCGCACGATAAATTCCCGGCTCAAGCCGTGCGGGGGCAACTTCATATTGAATAAGAAAGTCTTCTGTCGTTTCCCCATAGTGAAATCCTTTCTTCAATACATGTATGTTTGCATTCAAAAGTTCGGGGCGACTGGAAAATTTGTGAGACAACCAGTCAATTGCAGGTTCAATTGGACGTGAGTATAGCCACAGCGTCAATCCCAGCGCAAACATATTCTTGCTGCGATCAACAACTTTTTTGTCTAGACCATAGTCCTTGAGTGCCTCTTCTGTCATTCTTGACAATTCAACCTCAAACACCCGGTAGTTCTTCCTCAAGTCTTCATCTTCCAAGGGGTTGGTATCCCCATATCCTGCGAGTTTCAGATTATGAGCTTTGAATGCATTCACATTGATCACGATCGCCCCACCTCGCCGTACACGGGACAGGTTGACTTTTAGCGCAGCCGGATTCATCGCTACAAGCAGATCAACTTCATCACCCGGAGTCCGAACATTGACCGAACCAAAGTGGAGTTGATAACCACTGACCCCATAGGTGGTCCCCGCTGGAGCACGGATTTCCGCTGGAAAATCCGGTAGGGTTGCCAAGTCATTCTTTGCAAATGCCGTAGCTAAAGTGAACTGGGACCCCGTCAGTTGCATCCCATCACCCGAGTCACCTGCAAAAAGCACGGTCGCTTCACTAAGAGATTTTACAGACTTTGTTTCGGTTGCAGTATTATTTATGCTATCATCCCCCATCATTTTGCAATTCTTTCAAATTCGTCCCGGTGCCAAACTTCTTACCTGTTCAACGACTTTGATCTTCACCTGTTTTGGCCAATATACTGTAGTGATCGTGCACTCTGGATGTTATTGCTGAATGTTTTCCTGGTCGCAACATTGCCTCGCATGAGAGAAAAATATCAATCTTCATATCCGAGAACAAGATTCTATCTTTGGGTTACAATCTACAGCACCAAATCACGGTTGTGGATTGATCTTGCAATCAGTGAGAGTAAACACACCTTTTTCGATTCTGTGAGAGCCGGGGTGTGAAATTCTTCTTGGCCACTTGTAATCTCCCTTTTATCTTCGCCGTGTACCCACAACATTGTAAAAACGTTTCGTGTGAACCAGTTTCCGTACAAGATTTCATACCTTATAATATGTCCTCAACGATTTTTTAAACCTTCCTTGACGTAGATTAACATGATCCATTACACTTCGGTCACGGAAGAAATTTCGGTCACGGTGGCACCTGTCTATCTTGACGCAGAATCAAGTTATTTTCAGAAGAGATTTGTATTTGCCTACTTTGTATTGATCACGAACAATAGACGTAACTCCGTCCGACTACTTCGGAGATACTGGAATATCCAAGAAAAAGATCAGGCTCCCAAAGAAGTAGAGGGGCGTGGTGTCGTTGGAAAACAGCCTCTCATTCATCCTGGGGAATCCTACCATTATAACAGTTTCTGTATTCTCAATTCATTTGAGGGAAGCATGGAGGGTAATTACACGATGGAGACAAAAAGTGGTCATAAATTGTTGGTGGAGATTCCCAAATTTGACCTAAGAGCTTGGGGGAACTAAGACGCACCCACAAGAGGGAATTATTTACGCGATGAAGATAACGTATCCCTGAGTGGAGGAAGGACTGTGTTTCGTGGAGCCCTTGCACGCACCATATAGGCCTCAAGAAACCCTCTGTGCTGATCTGGTGCCTCCACCGCCTCAACAATGAGTTCATGGTCAAGATCATTTATACGGTCACAGGCCGCGCGCAAGGCGTCCATTGAAATCTTAAGTGCCACATCAACTGGCATGCGCTCTGGATTAATATCCAGGCCATACCATCCTTCATACCCATGCATCTTTAAAGTATAAAGGCCAGCCTCCATTTGCTCAGGTGATATTAGACCGACATTCAGGTCCTGGTCGTAATTCCCCAACGGCTGGCTATTCCAGTGCGTATGTGCCAGACGTCCCTCAGATAATGGCCAGCTCAAAGCGTAGGAAATGTCTTCAAACCCCATAAGAAGGTGTCCAATTTCAGGATTCATACAAACCAGTTTATGGCCCTCTTCAAGCAGCTTTCGATTGGCAGGATGCTCCAGCATTTCCTCGACCTGCTTGCCAAGGAGTACGCCTTCGGGTGTTAAGCTATACAGAATTCGTCCTCTTGGCTCGTATGGCTTCGGCTCAAACGCAATCCGGGTACCTGGGGCTGTATCTAACGCCTCGGCCAATCCCTCAGCAAATCTATGACGCATATGAGCCATGTGGATACCAAATGGGTTTTCATACCCATCAATCCCCGGCCATACGACCGAAAAATCACATCCCAATTCCTTCCCCAAACGTAAGGACTGTGCAGTTCTTTTCATCGCCATCTGACGTATCTCATCGTCCGGATTTGAAAGAGAACCAAATTCGAATTCTGGATCATAGAAAAGCTGCGGGATGACCGTCAATAGACGGATCCCGGTATCTTGGATAAAACTTTTCCAAAGAGATAGGTTTCCCTCGTGAATTTCGTTCGGGAAATGGGCTTCCAAAGCATGCAAGCCATAATCTTTCAATGATGCCGCGATCTCCAGTCGAGCCTCAATCGATTCATACGGAGTGTAATTGGCATGAAATCTTGAATTCGCCGGGCTAAAGAACCAAATCCCCGCAGAAAATTTGGGGCTCAATTCAAAGGATTTCAAATGGGAGATCAAATCATTCCCTGTTTTGATCGTGGCTTGACTACGTAAATCAGTAAGAGGCATGTGAGTGTTTTTTCTTGCGATAGTGTTCGTATTTAATATAGGGCAGAAAGCTTCGTTTAGCCATGATCATCACATAACCAAGCAACAATACATCTTCCTTCCTCGACTATAAGAATAGAGGTTCATCACGATGCCTATGATACACAATCTATTCAATCAAACTCGAAACCACATACACGAGCGACCGAAAATCCCGAACTGATCTTCGTAGCATCTTTACGAATTAAGATTACGGAAGCTCCCTCTCGTTTCGAAACATGAGCCCTCTTGCATGATTCTCCGGTGAAACATATCTGGTGTGATAGTGCAACCAGTCTGAGGAATGGCGCAGGTACACGGGATCCTCATTTAATCGTCCAGGAATCTCATCATACGTGGGATCCGAGTGTGAGGGTAGTGGGCGAAGGGTTCTGGAAAAAGTGGTATTGTAATCTCCATCTTTTACCCAACCATCCCCAATGAGAACAAAATCTCTCACCTGATCCGTTGCTCCCGAATTCACCTCGGTAAACTTTAACAGCATCTCATCACCTGCATTCATGATGACATAGCGGTCATCTACCTGCTCTAAAAGAGGCAAGATATCTCCAAAACGGGTATGATATCCCTCAAGATCACGCCATATCTGAGCGGTACCACTCAAAGTATCGTAGACGGGCAGTTCGGGAGATGAGCGGTCGTTCTCATGTACGACCGAAAAGCCACGATACTGCAGATCTGCATGTTCTGGAAGTATATGTGCCACTTGTAAACCCGAGTCATCCAACTTCGCGGCTGTATATAATGCATCCCAGTAGATCTCCATGTTCGTATGTAACCGCAGTCTCTGAGTACCAGAGCTCCTTGCTACTGGTGCCAAATCAATCAAAACAGTCTTAGATTTCCCACTTGGGAACCCCAGATTCGGGTGTACTATTTGCCAAGACCCATCCGGCAATTGTGCTTCCAAACGTAATCCACTCGGAGGGGCATGATCCCCTTGACTGATCGCGACATTGATTGAACTATCTGTAGGCCGAATCCACCCTCTGGCAATAAGCCATGCATCCTGTGACGTCTCTTCATGGATCTCCACTTCTATGTAGTGATCTCTGGTAATCCCCTGATAATCACCACGTCCAAAGAAATCCGCATAACGCTCATCTTGGACGAGAACGGTTTCCAATATATCTTGACCTTGATCATTCCACGCTCCTGCAATCGGCATGAGTTCCGAGGTCAAATGAATTTTCAGTTCCGGTGGAGGGAAGGCAAATCGTTCATCCACGAAGATCTCTGTACCCACTGGGTGATCCACGACCATCAGAGATATATGATCAAAAAAATGGGTCTCCCATAATTCTGCGGTGATCCGTACATCATAGACCCCATTTCTGGGTTTCAGTTGATCTCCCCGGATCTTTACCCAATCTTCTGTAGTCATCACCCCGGCAGTCTCTTGTGCATTGATCCGAAGTCCTAGAGGAGAACGCCAGATAAAATCTGTAACAAATGTCACTTCTTCACCATTCCAGGTAAAGAGCCATGGACAGGACCCCTTAAGACGCTGAGTTGCACTCACAATTTCATCCGACAACAGATCAAATTCCGCTTGCACTGATCCATTGGGCCATGTAATACGTGCAACATCCGCAAGCGTCTGTTCTCCAAGCCCGAAATGTATGATGGGTTGAGTGATCGGCTGCTTCTGATATAAAAGTCCAGCGCGGATTTCAACCTCTCCACCAATACCAAACGAGTTAATGCGTTGATCCCCGACCGCCTGTGCAGCCCGGGGTTGAATTTGTTTCCAGTGATATCCTTTTGAAGTCAAGATCCCATAGCGGACTGGCTGACGAAGATCTGCACTTAGACCGATCATTTCCAGTTGACCTGCAAACCGTGTTGCACTCAATGCAAACGTTTCCAAAGCTAAACCTCTCCCGTATGAATAAAATGCATCATCCTGATCTTGCAGGAGAATCTGAGACTCCTCGCTGGTGGTCACAACTATATCCGTTCCTCCGTTATTATCTAGATCTCCGGTAAGAAGCTGCGCATCAACATCATTCAAAGCCATTTCGAATAAAACTTCTACCGCAGGCTCGTTTCCCAACGTTACACGAAGAATTTGTCCAGAATTGGTAAGTGCCAGAATTTCGATCCTACCATCACTGTTACTGTCGGAGACGGTTACATCAAGAAGGATGAGATCATCAATGGGGGTCGGCATGGGGATGAATTGGCCTTGTCGCTCGTTTGCCAGCACTCTTAACCTTCCTTCAGAATCCATCAACGCCGCATCCGGATCCCCATCTTGGTCCAAGTCCGACCACGCAAATGCATGAATACTCAAATCAACTGCAAACCACTCTGCTAGCTCAAATGTACCATCTCCATTATTTCGAAGCGTGAGTATTCCGTTTTCGGCATCGTTTAGAACCAGATCAATATCTCCCTCCAAATCAATATCTGCCGCCCAGACTCCTGTATAAGCTGCACCAGTAATGGTTGTGTTCAAATTCAATTCACTGGTTACATCCTCAAATTGTTCGAGCGAATCCTGACGTAGGACCAGTAAACCCTCGGTACCAGCTAGAACCAGATCCGTCCTGAAATCAAAATTATAATCTACTCCCAAGCCTGCATCATGGCCACTCACACCAGGAGCTTCCCACGCTTCTTCGCGGAGGGTCTTTACGGAATCCATCCCAGCATGAAAAATAGCAGGCAACGCATCGTTGCCTAGAGCAATCGCAGAGATCCATTCTTGCGATAAATCCAAAGCAGCTAGCTGCTGATCCAGTACAAAATCGAGTGAATCATCTTTGGGTGCAGGAGACGAAGAAGGATTCTCTAATCGTATAAATCGTGTGACCGGATCCCCTACTCGCTCAATTGATATCCGTACTTCAGCTAAATCTTGTCGATACTTCGGCTCACTGAGCAAAATATTGCGCAGAAATGTCATCTGGATTGTAATATCCTCTTCTTGATCTGAATTCCTAATCAATTCAATTTGTTCATTCACCTCTTCTCCCCATGTATAGGAACTGAACTCATCCAACAACTCAAGATCCAGGACGGCTTGGAAAATTGATTGCTGGAGGCGTTTGAGTAATACGGCGGTATTTCTTGGAGAAGCATTCACGAGTTGACTCATCAATAATCTGCTTTCATCCGAATCCGCAGCAAGCAGCTCAATCAGTTCAAAGAGTGCATGCGTGTTTAATGAATCCACCGATACGGCTCTGCGCAAATACTCTACCTGTGTAGAATCACTTCCCATCATTCGCGCATGAGCTGCAGCTAAAAGTAAGATCTCACTATTGGCTGACTCTAGTTGTAGTGCACGATCCAAATGCTCCGATGCAACATCCAGCTCATTGCGGCGCATAGCCATCAATGCCAGGTTTGCCCAGGCAGCCGGTTCTTCAGGAGCAAGTTCTGTAACCAGTGTCAACTTGGCATTGGCACGCAGATCTTCACCTACCTCCATTGCAGATACTCCAGCATAGAATGCACTGACAATACTAGTATATTCTTCAGAACCTGGATTAGGCCCCACTGAGCTTCTACAACCGAATCCGAAAGCTACGAGGATAATCGGAATAATCCATTTCATTTGATGCATAGATTGTAACTTTTGAGGGAAGAGAGCCGTCAACGCAAACTTAGAGGCAATTGTTTGAGCGGCTCTCAAAATCTTGCTCATACACTCTAGGAATTCAATATTTTCCCTTGGAGATACCATAACTTATGAATGGAAACGATCGCCCACTCATACCTGAGCAGTCTGAGAATGAGACAGATCCTCTAATCCAAGCCACCCGTTGAAGATCCATCTCATCTCTGATCAGGACATCAAATCTTTAGCGTTATGAAGAAATCAATCTCCGAACACGTTCCTCTGTTGGTGGATGAGTGCTAAACAAAGACATGACCCCTTTTCTCGAAGCCGGCATCATAATGAACATATGGGCGGTTGCAGGATTCGCATCCAAAGGCACTTTTGATTGAAAATTTTCAATCTTCACAAGCGCGCTAGCCAACCCTCTGGGACTGCCTGCTATATCCGCTCCGATACGATCTGCCTCGAACTCCCTCGACCGAGAAATTGCCGACTGAATCAGCATTGCGGCAATCGGGGCGAGAATCAAGGTGGCTAAAAAGCTGAATATATTGTCTCTCCGATCTCCTCCACCAAAAATCATTGCGAACTGTGCCATCCGAGCGATCATGATAATGGTTGCTGCGAGCGTGGCTGCAATGGAACTGATCAGAATATCCCAATTTCGAACATGCGCCAACTCATGTGCCATAACACCTTCCAATTCTTGCGAATTCAAATTCCGAATTAATCCTTCAGTAGCGGCAACGGCAGCGTTTTCGGGATTCCGGCCCGTAGCAAAAGCATTTGGCGAGTCATCTGGGATAATATATACCCTCGGCATTGGGAGCTCCGCATTTTGTGCCAAACGCTCGGTCATACGATAGAGCTCATGATCACGACTTACTTCCTCGGCACGATACATTCTCAGGACAATTTTGTCTGAGAACCAGTAGGATCCAAAATTCATCGCAATCGCAATGACGAAAGCAAGAAGTAGTCCTGTTTGTCCGCCAAGGGCAGCACCAATTGCAAGTACCATACCACTGAGTCCGCCCAGCAGCAATACAGTTTTGAAACTATTCATCCGTCAAATTCACAAATATGATAAGATCCCGGTCAAAAATGAGCAATTACGTACGTACTGCAATTTGTGCCGGATTCAAAGTCAACCTTTGATTTTTATTCCTGTTTCATACTAGCACTCCACTCGATGAACTCCATAGGCGTCAGCCTATCTTAGCTGACTGGGAATGTGCATTGCCGATTCAAACTCTTATTCGTATTTCGGTACGCTCACATCAGGTTTTAAATCTATATTGGTCATTGATTTGGCAGGCTACTTGGATCCGTACACGAATTCTATTTACAGATGTTCCAGCGCCTCCATAACCGAGTGAGTCGTAACCTTAAATCATCAAGAAAAAGGAACGATAGCATAAAAAGATTAAAATGGTGGAGCAAAACCATCCTTCCCCTCACCAAAATCACAACAACTTAAATGACTCTTCAATACCTTAAAGATCTCCCCATAATGCTCTTCATAGGTTGATGCCGAGCTATGCTTGAGTTTCTCTGTCATCTTTTGAAGTGCAGTATCTCGTGTTCCCGCGACAAATTTTCCTCTTGTCGGGTGAAATTGTTGGATTATAAATTTCTTTACGCCCGTTTTCAGAAGATCTTCCGCAAACTGCTCTGGATTGGTTACCCAAATGAGCGGAGTCATCGTTATGCAGGCTTCAATATTATGAGATGCTATCTCTGAAATCGCCTCAAGACGTCGTTTATTGGACGGACAAAACGGCTCAAATGACGATCGGATCTCTTCATCGTCCGTGGTTACCGTCATATTTATCTGAACTTTCCCACCCCGCTCAATCATACGCTTAAAAAGCTCGATATCCCGCACGACATCAGGGCTTCTAGTTTGTACAACAAGCTTTGGTTTATGCTTTTCAGCAAGGATTTCTAGCAAACTCTGTGTAAGTTTGAGTTTCCGCTCAATTGGTTGATAGGGATCCGTAACACTACTCATGTAAATGAGTTTGCCATCAAGGGACTTTTTGCGGATATCCAGTTTTTCTCGCGCATTATCTTTGACCTTTACCCAATACCCCCACTGATCTTGTTCTTCTTTCGAAGTCGCAAAAAATGCAGCATAACAGTAGGTGCATCCAAATGAACATCCCGAATATGGATTCAGAGTGAAATCGTACTCACTCATAAATCCTGATGCACGTGTTAATATCTCTTTGGTGTCAGGATAGCTAACTTCTGCCATCCCAACATGCTGGATCCCTTTCTTGGACGGTTTTTCTGATTGTGGATAATCAAACAACATAAGTTGTTGACCAAGTTGCTGACAATGATCTGACATCAAAATTTTACTGAGTCGCGCTATTATGATTAATTCTTACACAGTCTATAGGATTGATCGATTCGAAGATCTGATCTGCAAATTTTTAGCCCATCTAAACGATTTCGGATCTTTATTGTAGATTTTGAGGTACTTGCAATTGTATCTTCCAATTCCTTGGTGCTCCGATGTGGGACCACATTGGAGCTGATCGTTCGTAATGATAATAAACTAGCGTTCTACGAGATTTAACCAGGAAGCACTGGCCGGGATAAAGTGCAAATTGGTTCATGGAAGATTGACGAGACACTTGTGGATGAGTACGGTTTTGTGTATGATAGAGTTATCCAGCATAATATGGATTTCCTAATCCTTGTTTTACTGACAAATAATTATTGATACACTGCACCGGATCGTTTATAAATCGAATTAAATCTCCTTATTGATGCTCCAAAGAAATTGTGCACTAGTGGGAGTCTTAAATATAGGTTTCCCAGATAGATCAGTGAATCTCACCCCAGGAACGGTACATTGTGGAACAGTACATTTTCCTACCCTCATTCTATCATCTTTTTGATCCAAATATGCAGGTACTGCCATTCTGAGTGATTTGACCTTGTTT
This sequence comes from Rhodothermales bacterium, assembly GCA_965215475.1. Classification (GTDB taxonomy): domain Bacteria; phylum Bacteroidota; class Rhodothermia; order Rhodothermales; family Bin80; genus Bin80. The sequence continues at coordinate 2,967,762 of OZ244061.1, read as the reverse complement.
ATATTGACCGTGAACAAACAAATGGACGGTTTTATCTCACTCAATACTCGCCTGAGTTTTTTAATAGCTTGATCATGATACTCTGTCGGCTCCTGAGTATTATACGGTAACGTCAGATGAAATGCAGACACGATTTTGATGCAATCTTGGGGGAGTTTCGATGAATTGAATGAGGAATTTGGAGATTGCTGAGACTTAACAATCCCCTGATCCGAGAAAGATTCTTGCAAGGACCTCATAAAATATTTACCCATCTCAGTCATTTGGGTACTCGTCTCAGCAAAATCAAAGAGAACCTCACTAAAGTGATTGCGATTTCGCAGTGCCATATTTAGCCCGACAAGTGCAGCACCTGTTCCCGCCCCGACATCATATACATAGATCTTCTCCTTTCTCAAACTGTGCAAACATTCTATAACTTTCGTGAATATTTGATAGGTCATACCACAGTGACGCAAATGATAATATCTCATATACGCAGCTGCTATCTCAAGTTGATCGTATAATGCACACTCAGAGCCTGTGATTAGAGCCCTGTGATATTCTCTGTAGGCTTCCCCGATGGTTTGTTTATCAAAACCATACGATTTCTTTAATTCACGAAGCGAAGCATGCCATACTTTACTCAGCTCTCTCAACTTTTTACTTTCATCCTTACCTAAACCCCTAAGATTGAGGGAATGATCTGAACCTTTTTGTTTTATCGGGGAGAGAGCACGTTTTTGAGGTACTCCCCCTGCAGCACGCCCTACTTGCCTAGGTGATGTAACTTTACGAAACGTAGTGTCCTGTTTCGCTATCGTTATCGTTTCCCTCTTTTCTGTGAGGATATCTCCTATATTTGGGAAAAAGATTTTTATTGCGCCATTCGCAAAACGTAGCACAATGTATAAAATAGCTAAGACAATGAATACTAACAGCATTCAATGACTAAAAAATGCAACTATGCCAAAAGTGTGCATCCAGAGCATCGTCCATATTACTTTTTTTCTGAGAATGCTATCTAAAAGATACAACATCTTGCATAACCGTAGGAATCCAACATCAACCACATTTCTCCTGTTTCGAAAAATTCCTGATGTATACACCATGGATATGATTCGTTCAAAGATCCTCAAAATCCATACACTCAAGGTACTTATCCTCTTTCCTACGCATGACTTGCCTTTCTTCCGGAGTACGATCACAATACCCGAGAAGATGTAGTAAACCATGCACGATATAGCGGCAAGCCTCCGCCATGAATGTCGCCTGATAGGCCTGACAATGTTGCTCTGCAAAATCAAGACTGACGTATACCTCGCCCTCGACCGTTGATCCATGTCCGAGCGAGAAGCTCAAGACATCCGTATCGTAGTCCGTACCTTTCCAGGTTTTGTTCAAATTACGAAGATGATCTGCATCTGTAAGAATGACATTCAAGTTTCCGATGCTTTTTTCCTCTCCATCCAGAACCTGATAGACGATTCTTTCAACCAAATCAATGGGCAACTCCAAACGCGGATGATCATTGCCAATGATGAGCGGGTTCTCTAACGGTTGATCCGGCCAGTAATCTACTTCTTTAGCCTTCAATTGATATAATTCCCGTCTTCTTCAAATTTGAACCCTTCCAGGATTCCCTCTGCCATCAGAAATGAAATGACACTGTTGGAAATTTGACTAGGCATCTTGGTGTAGTCCATGTCCAGTAACCGGCGGTCATAATTGGAATAAACCTGGCACCAGGCGGTTGCCTGCACCACAAGAGCATTCACGACATTATGCCCCTTTGCATAAAAAATGACTTCTCGAAAATCTTCCTCAGCGACCAGCCCAGTACACCCAACTAAATGGAGCTGGCAACTAGTTGTCTCCGCGGTGATGATGTGACCAGGTATTTCATCTTTCAGATCACCCGGAAATTCCACATCAACCGAAATCTCCAACTTCACGATCTGTCCCAGGTCCGCATTCTTGATCTCGTAGCATACGACGCGATCTTTTCGAATAGGCTCGGCTCCCAGCGTACGACCAATCCTCTCGAAATCACGCTCTTGAAATTGAAAATCCATCTTCGACCTAAGTTGTCTTAAGGCTGCTGTACCCCGTTCTCGGATTCTGGATCCAGAAGTGCTGAGTCTTGTGAGGGATACTGGTCCGTGTTTTGGGTTGCGTCTGAGGAGTCTTCGTCAAACATCCCCATCAAGGAAGCGCGCATCTCTTCTGCAGTTATATTCGTTTCTTGTCCAAAAAATTCCCGAATTTTATTTTCAAATGCTGCCAATCCCTCAAAATCACTTGCCTGCAGGTATGCAGATCTGATGGTTTGTAAAAATGAAACCGCGTAATCATCAACCCCCCCTGCATTGTTTTGATTCAATCGGTGCATTAGCAGAGGTTCTGACTGTTTCAGTATTTCCAATGCCTTCATATATTCGCCTGCCTCTTGGTAAACTCTTGCAGAATAGATGAAGGAGACATAATCTCCGGGAATGGTTGTAAATGGAATCTGTTCCATCAAATGATCCATGAGACCAATCCCTTCCTCCATCTTCCCTTCCTGGACCAATGCCGCTGCCGTTTGGGCAAAAATATTTCTGTAATTGTCTACCATCCGCCGAATATTCGCATCATAGTAAACTTTAGGATTGTCCAGGTTTCTGAATCTGAATGTTTTTAGACGCTCTGGAGTAATTCCCGGTTCTACCCTCCCCAAAGGCTCATCATGACGGATAGGGATCACACGCATTGCTTGCCCTTCGAGTTGCAAATAGTTCTCTAGGTCAAGGCGTCCATCAGGAGAAACCGTGACTGCAAAGTATACTGGACGCTCCCATCCGCCGCGAGCAACACCATCAATAATACTCATAGCCGCAATGTCCGCCCCATAAAGAAGATTTAGACGCTCACCTGTTTCTGGATGAGTTCGAAATGTTTGTCGCCCCCTGAGGATCCAGGACATCGATGAATCAATCATGCTCCGATTCGTTAGCCCAACAAATACCTCTGACTCTTCTGATAACAGGGCGGGATCAACAGGCAAAGTCATCTCATTCGGCACCCACAATCGAGCTCCAAGATCATCAATCTCTTCATCAGACATACCAATCGGCAAAGGGGTTGATTCCCGTGAATACTGATATTTCAACTGCCGTACATACCAAGGAGTATTCAATAATGAAAGATTCGCAACACGGACATCCCTTCGTACTTTTTCGACTTCTTGGGCATACCAGAGAGGGAACGTGTCATTATCTCCGTTCGTGAAAAGAATCGCGTTTGGTGCCACACTCATCAACATATTGTATGCGTAATCCGGGGCAACATAACGCCCAGATCGATCATGGTCGTCATAATTTTCAATCGCCATCCAACCTGGAACTGCTAGGAAGATCACAGGAACTGCAATCCAGAGCAGCCTTTTAGATTTTTCTCCAAAACTCACTAATGCATCCCGTACAAGCTCCAGAACTCCCGTGGCTCCAATCCCAATCCACAAACTGAATGCGAAGAAACTGGCAACATATGAGTAATCACGCTCTCGAGGTTGCAGAGGAGTCTGGTTCAAATACAAAATGATCCCCAGCCCCGTCACCAAAAACAACACTAGTACGCTAAAAGCACGCCTCCAATCCCTACGGAAATGATAAAACATTCCAAAAAGTCCTAAAAGGAGTGGCAGAGCAAAATATCGGTTGTGGCTTGCCCGCTCGCTTGGAGTCTGCTGTAACGTATTATTTGGACCTTCAATCATCGAAAATCCTGTGATTGCTCGTGCACCTTCCATGTCACTCTCTCGTCCAGAGAAATTCCACAGGAAGTAGCGCAGATACATATATCCCAACTGATACTTCCAGAAAAACTCCGCATCTGAATCGTATTGTCGGTATATATTCACATGTTGATCTGCGACGGAGTGTCGTCTTGGAAACAATTTAACATTGTTCTCATCGAAGTTTCCAATCCTGTCATTAAAATTTGCACCGTACAAAATCGGAGTTTCCCCATATTGTTCTCGTTCCAGGTAGGATACGATTGCAGCTGGCGTCTCTGGATCATTTTCATCAATTGGCGGATCGGCAGCACTTCGAATAAAGATGACCGCATAACTGGAATAACCAATTAAAACCATTAAAACGCAGACCGAAATCAGGTTCGCTGTTTGCTTCTGCCTGGTATGAGTATACCAAACCGCGAAGATGACCACAGCGACAAGCAAAAAAAGCGTGAATAGCGGTTGCCCGGTCTGCCCAGCTAGTCCAGGCAATTTTTGAATGATTCCGGGGTAAATACCAAGAAAAACAACTGTTGCAATAACCAGCGTCAATAAAATGGCTTTCCATCTTGGGCCTGACTTCCAGTCGGGTTGTCCACTGACGGTCCAAGCCTTTTGATCATACTCAACAAAAAAGAAAATTAATGCAATGAAAAAGAGGACCAACAAGCTCAATAGATGTACTCCAATCGCAAGTCCAAACAAGTAGGCAACCAATACCAGGATCCGGTTTGCTCCCAAACCCAAGCGATCTCGCGAGCTCGTAAGTTCCTCCCTTGCCATCTCGCTCCACTTCATGATGAGCCATACTACCAGAGCCGTGAAGAGCATAGACATCGCATACACTTCTGCCTCCACCGCATTAAACCAGAATGAATCCGTAACTGCAAATGTGCAAGCCCCAACTACACCTCCAAAATGATGCCTGAATGTGGGAACGCTTTTCGTCTTCGATGGAATAAATTCCCGTAGCAAACGCACAATGATCCAATATGTCAGAAGAATGGTGAATGAGCTACTAAGCACAGAGACCATGTTGATCGATAGCGAGATCAAATCATCCGGAACAAACATGGAGAAAAGGCGACCAACCAGCATGTAAAATGGCGCGCCTGGGGGGTGCGAAACCTGGAGCCCATGAGCAATGGCAATGAACTCCCCGGCATCCCAGAAGCTAGCTGTAGGTGCAACCGTCAATACATAGAGTATCGTTGCATAGATGAATACCCCGACGGATACAATTAGACTTGCACGATTAGAATTCATGATGTTGTTGCCGGAGTATGCGTGGGAACCGTTAATTTCAGTCTAACTCTGGCAATGAACGCGTGTTGCCTGCCAAGTATTTTCTAGCCTCTACTTCTGGATGCAACCGCACGATTGTTCTCGAACGTTACTTTGATCAAAACAGGGATCAAGAATGATGGCGAATTCATTACACTCTTAGTTTCGAGATTTCCTTCATGGGTCGCGTTTCCTTCCATACTCTTGGGTGCAAGCTAAATTTTGCAGAGACAAGCAGTCTAAAGCGACAATTCGAGCTGCACGGCTTTGAAACTGTCGGGCAAAAAGAAAGCTGTGATGTTTCCGTCATCAACACCTGCTCGGTAACAGCTGAAGCAGATCGGAAGTGTCGACAAATAATTCGGCGTGCTCACCGGCTGAATCCCGAAGCGTTCATCATAGTTACGGGATGTTATGCGCAATTGCGCTCCGAAGAAGTCGCTGCAATCGAGGGGGTCAATGCAGTGCTGGGGAATTCAGAAAAGAGTCGCATTTTTGATTTGATCGAGAATTTTTCCCCGAAAACATCTACGCAAGTAAATGTCTCTTGTATTGGTGATCGAACATCCTTTGCTCCTGCCCTACTATCCGATGATCGTACCCGTGCATTTCTAAAAGTACAGGATGGTTGTGACTATTCCTGCTCATTTTGTACGATCCCTATGGCCCGGGGGAAAAGCCGGTCCGCTCCTGCAGATCAAATTATTGATCAAGCCACACAACTTGCAGAGCGAGGAGTCAAAGAAATTGTCTTAACGGGTGTCAATATAGGGCTCTATGGCCAAGGGAGTCTCGATCCTTCTTCTACATTAAATCTACTGAAGTTGCTAGAGCGATTGGTCAAGGTAGACGGAATCCTCCGATACCGTATCTCTTCCATTGAACCCAACCTACTCACAGACGAGATTATTGACTTCGTTGCAGATACATCTGTGATGGTACCGCATTTTCATATTCCCTTGCAGAGTGGAGAAAATTCTGTGCTCGGGGCTATGCGGAGGCGTTATCGTCGAGAAGTATATAGACAGCGACTGGAATATATTCATACATGCATGCCCGATGCTGGAATTGGAGCGGACGTGATTGTTGGGTTTCCGGCCGAAACCGAGAACAACTTTACAGAGACCTGTGCTTTTTTAGCTGATCTGCCGGTGACCTATCTTCACGTGTTCACATACTCCGAGCGCCCAGATACGGTTGCTGTCAGCGGTTCTGAAGAGCATTACTCGGTCCCTGCCTCCGAGCGTGCATCACGCAATCGAACTCTTCAGGAGCTCTCTCGACGTAAACAAGCCATATTTCAAGAACGATCTCGTGGTCAGATCCGACCCGTCCTATGGGAGCATAGCACATGGTCTGGCAGAATGCAAGGGTATTCAGATAACTACATCCGGGTTTGCAGCCCTTTTGATCCACGTCGCATTGGATCCGTGGAGCAGGTCCGTCTGGGCACCGAAAATATTCCCTTTGTTTCCTGACTTACCTACCGCACGCAGCTTCTACATCTGTAATTGTTCTAGGAATCGGGGGACCTAAGATTCGATGCCCCTCTGGTGTTACCACGACATTTTCTTCAATTCGTACTCCACCCAAATCCCGCCACTCTGCCAACTTGTCATAGTTGATGAAAGATTCATGACGCTTTTCGCTTTCCCACTGATCAATCAATGGGCCGATAAAGTAGCATCCTGGCTCGACTGTCAATACAAACCCAGGTGCTGGGGCTCTTCCAAACCGAAGGGAACTAAGACCAAACTGCTGACTCCTTTGAATCTGATCATCATACCCTACTAGATCTTCTCCCAAATTTTCCATATCGTGAACATCAAGCCCCATCATATGCCCCAGTCCATGAGGAAAAAAGAGCGCATGTGCCCCTTCCTCTACTGACTCATCAAGATCTCCATGCATCAGACCTATCTGCTGAATCCTGTCCGTCAGAACACGGGCAGCGATCCGATGACTCTCCTTGAACGGTCGGCCTGGTTGAATACTTGACAATGCAGAGGTCAATGAATCCAAGACGGCCTGATAAATCTCGCGTTGACGAGAAGAAAACGTGCCTCCTACCGGGTAGGTCCTTGTGATATCACTGGCATACCCCGAAACAGTTGCGGCCCCACTGTCTTGAACTACTAGATCTCCAAGTTCCAAACGGCGATGGTAATGATGATTATGCAGAACCTGGCCTTGCTTTGTTAAGATACAGGGATATGCTAGACGTCCTCCACCACTAATTGCAATTCCCTCCACAAGACCAGCGAGTTCCCGTTCATACATTCCTTCCTGTACCGCCTGCATTGCAGTTCGGTACATTTGTTGTGTCACCATGAGTGCTGTTTCAATCTCTGCTAATTCTCGGCTTTCCTTGACCGATCGCTGCGCAACAATGGCATGAATAAGCTCCTCTGAATATCCTCTAGTTGACTGCTCCGATTCTAATCCCAAAAGTTTTTCCAACCCAAGATTTATTTCTGCTCGGTATGGAGGCAGATAATGTATTTCTCGCTTTTGGGCCATTACAACGGAAAGAAATTCTGTCAGGTAAGATATTTTACGTGCATGCTCCGCACCGCAAAGATCTTTTAGTGCACCTAAACCTAGCTGTGAACCAGACCAAATCACATCATTTACTGTGGGCTCTTTACCGAAGATGGTTGTCTGATTTTCATCTATGTCAATCACAGCAAAAAGCCCTGGTCTATGGATCCCAACGTAATACAAAAAGGTACTGTCCTGCCGAAAGGGATAGATGTTGTCTGCATAGTTCATCGGGCTGTCTACATGCCCCGGCAGGAGTATAATCCCACTCCTCAAAGATTTTACCAGTTCACGACGCCGTTTACAAAACACATCAGCTTCAAACATGAGACTCGAATGAATATGGAGGCTTCTATTAACTCAGTTCGCTTGATGACTCAGCAGACAAGAAATCTAAGGGTTTTCCAGCAATCGGGAGGCAAAAAATTGATATGATTCAATGGGGCAATCGTGGAACAAGATCATCCAATGCGGTGGTTTTGGAGAGCAAACAATTTAGAAATTTTCTTGTAATAAGGGGGCTAATTTTGTATTCATATGATCATGTCCTTCGTTCGATACGCAGCACTGGTCTTGGCAATTACGCTATTCTCCACTTGTAAAAGTCCCACAGAACCGATGCCCCCAGAGCCCGAAAATACCCCCGTACCACGCGAAGTAGCCGGAGATGATTACGTCAATCTCTCCGATGGCCTCAAGTACTACGATTTTGAGGTTGGAACAGGCGATCAAGTAAAAAATGGAGATCTTGTGACCGTGCATTACCATGGCTGGTTAACCAACAATACGCTTTTTGATAGCTCCCATCTTCGAAACCGCCCCTTCTCATTTCAAATTGGAGGCGGTCAAGTCATTCAGGGATGGGAACGGGGAATTCTGGGAATGCGATTGGAAGGACAGCGTCAACTCGTGATCCCACCTAATCTTGCTTATGGAGCTAGGGGACAAGGTAGCATCCCCCCAAATGCAACTCTGATCTTTGAGGTGACCCTCCTGTCTGTCAACTAATCGCTGCCCCATCCTCCTGAAGTATAGAATCCAGTGTTTCGACCAGCTTATCCGCATTGGTTTGATCAAAAATCAGCGGTGGTTTAATCTTCAATACGTTGTGGAGCGGTCCATCCGTTGAGATCAAGATACCCAAGTCACGCATACGGTTTGTAATATAGGCTGCCTCCTGATCGGCGGGATCCAGGGTTTGGTGATCCCGTACTAATTCGATCCCCAAAAACAATCCTCTTCCTCTTACATCCCCGATCAATGGATACTTGCTTTTTAGTTTCTCAAGAGATTGTTTCAGAAAAGTACCGGTGAAATGTGCGTTTTCCTGAAGCTTTTCCGATTCAATCACGTCCAGCACAGCTTGCCCCACCACACAAGAGACTGGATTTCCGCCGAACGTACTAAAGAATTCCATTCCGTTATCGAATGACTGTGCAATCTCTGTCGTCGTCACAATGCCCGCCAACGGATGACCATTCCCCATCGGCTTACCCAAGACAACAATATCTGGTATGACCTGCTGAGTCTGAAACCCCCAAAAATGACTTCCCATCCTTCCAAATCCTACCTGTACCTCGTCAGCAATACAAACACCACCCGCTGCACGTACATGGGCATACACTGATTGCAAGTACCCCTCAGGCAGTTCAATCTGCCCTCCGCAACCAAGGAGTGATTCACAGATGAACGCGGCAATTCCATCTGGAACCAAATCCAGTTTTGTTTTCAGTTCTGCTGAATACTGCTGTGTAGCATTCTCCCCCCGAAACCGACCCCTATATAAATCTGGCACCGGAGCTTGATGTACATGTGGAGGTGCACCCTTTCCACCGGGGCCATCAAACTTGTACGGGCTGATTGCAATGAGAGAGCTCAAGTGACCATGATATGCTCCCTCCAAGACCATGATATCTTTACACCCGGTATGAGCAAAGGCAAGGCGTAACGCTAGATCATTTGCTTCACTCCCCGAATTTACAAAATAGCATACCTTCAACGGCTCCGGCATGGTTTCAGCCAACCGTTCCGCATAATCTACTAATGTCCGATGCAAATACCGGGTATTGGTATTGAGTATATGCATTTGCCGCATCGCAGCTGCGGTGACACGCGGATGGCTGTGCCCTACATGGGGGACATTATTGACAGCATCCAGAAATGCCCGCCCCGTCTCATCATAGAGATATTGTCGGAATCCACGCACAATCTGCAGAGGCGTACGATAAGACACACTGAGATTCCCCCCAATACAATCTCTTCGACGAGACCAGATCGTTTCAGTTAGATGCTCTGGCATCAACAATAAGTCATTTCGAATCCCCAGAATAAGGTTAGGATCTGGGCAGATCGACAACCATACATCACGCTGACTTGCAGGTGCCACCCCCCAGTATTCCCCCGATTGCCCCAACAGATCCGCGATCACTTGAAAATGTAGATGGGGCGTCCAACCGCCATTCTCATCTGGCATCCCGAGACTAGCAAACTCCTCGCCCTTGGCAATTTTTTGTCCAGGATTTAGCTGCTGGATCGAACGCGCACTCAAATGACCGTATAGCGTGTAAAACGTCCCCCCTTCCATGGTATGCTCCAGGATGACCAGTCCTCCAAAATCCATTGATTCCCGGCTGAAAGAGAGGCTGTGCACCCGTGCTGCAGCCGGAGCGTAGATCGGCGTTCCTGCTTCCTTGAATAGGTCAATCCCCAAATGAATCGTCCGCGTCTCGTCAAATGCATTGTTTGCCGAGCGATAGTTTTTGGACGTGTACACGATCCGAGGCTCACCATAGCGTCCAACTCCAATCTCAGCACCTGCACGGCGAATTCGCCTGAACCATGCTTTTGAGGCTTTCTCTGGATCAGGCTTCTGCCCCAAAGGCTCAACCAAGGGGCTGGTAACACTTAGATCGATTATAAGAGGATCTTTTGTACGCACATCTGGCTGTATCACTGGTGCAAATGCTTGCTGACGAAGATGTGCAACCAAGCGTACCGCATCTGGACAAGGCTCCATCCCACAAGCAGATCGCCATCGATATTCCGCTAACGATGAGGATTCCGCTGATAAATGGGTCAATAGAGACCATGCTCCCGCCTCCGATACGCGAAGGTACTCATTCTCGGGTTCCAGAGCCCCTCTGAAGGCTGAAACCAGCAGACTAGAGCAAAGGCGAGCCTTGATCAACCCGTACAACACCGAAATTTCTAACTCTTCCAAAGGGTACGCTTCATTATACCCATGTACCATCTCTGCCGCAGCCCCTACCGGATCCACCTTGCCCATCATGATGTACGTTGCTGCAACTGCAAGTTCAATCACCGTTGCAGTATGCAGTGTATCACCAAAATCAATCAACCCGCAAATACGGGCTTGATAACCTGAACCCTGGACGATGACATTGTGATCATTGGCATCGTGATGGATTACGCTCTGTCGAAGTTGCTCGAGAGTGGGAAGCGTATTGTCCTCGAAGAATTCTAGCGCATCCTCTAGAAGTTTGCGTCGGCCCGCGTCCTGGATATAGTTCAGGTATTTTGCGAAATGGATTGCCTTACGAAGATCCCAGGCATAACTTCGATGCGCAGACTCATGTTCAAATCCCACAAGGACCTGGTTGATGGACCCCAAAAATCGCCCTAAATCCTGAAGTAATGGCTTCATTACGGGCTTCACATTTGCAAGCACACGTCCGTGGAGCCAGGTAACCACCCATAGCTGATGTTGCCCCCTTTCTCCTTGTATAACGATTTTTTGATCCCCCGATCGTGCAGGAACAACGGACGGAATACGGTGCCCCTGTCCATTCATATGCAGATATGAAAGTACTGCCTGCTGAAGGTCCACGTAACTGGACTCCGCTACTGCATTAGAGATTTTTAGAACGAATGTGCCACTATCGGTCTTGATGCGAAAATTCTGATCCAAGTGACTAGGAAGTTCGGTTGCTACACGAACTTCTAAACCAAAATGCTCCTGGGCCAGAGCCTGAGCCTCTGATACTGAGAAAGTTGGAGCCGGATGTTCAATCATCTATGACCATACTGTGATTACGTATCTGTGGCAATGCTACGTTTATAAAATTCAATACACCTCTTTGCTTCATTGGGAGAAAGCGGTGTAAGAGGTGGTCTCAGATTCATCCATGTATCTCGCTCCGTCAAATCCTGCATCAAAACTTTCAGGGCGGCAATCATGGGCCACCGCTCGATCGATTTTCGGATTCGACCAAGATGCTCCTGAAGTAAATCCGCCTCAGGAGATTCCCATTTCGCCAATAGATTCGCAATCAACGGCGATGTTACGTTTGCCGTTGCACTTATGCAGCCGGCCCCTCCTACTCTGAGCGTGTCCAGTAAAAACTGTTCACTGCCTGCAAAAACTTGCATATCAGGGAAATGGCGAATCATGTTCCGAATATTTTCCAAGTCACCACTAGAATCTTTGAATCCAACCATATTTTCGGGGTATGCCTGCTTCAGTCGTTCAACTAGGCTGCATGTAATGGGCGCCGCACTCATCTTTGGGAAGTGATACAGATACACTCTAATCCGGGTGCTCCCTATCGATTGAAGCAGATGATCATACGAGGCAAAAAGACCATCTTCACTCACATTTTTGTAGTAAAACGGGGGAAGGATCAGTACGCGTTGTACACCGGTGTGCAACGCATGGTTTGTCAGATCTATCGTATCGGTCACGGCGCAGCAACCGGTGCCAACGATCAGATGATCTGGATCAACACCAGTGTTTAGGACTGCATCAAGAGCCTGTTTTCTCTCTTCCACGCTCAAACTATTGGCCTCTCCTGTCGTCCCCATCAGGACCACCCCCATAGCACCACGTCCCAAGAGCCAGTGTACATGAGTAGCTAGTCCATCATGATCAACCTTTAAATCTTGATTGAATGGAGTTACGCTGGCTGTCAACACAGAAACTGATGTGACTTGAGACATCAAAATAATTCAGTTCGAAAATGTAAAGTAACCGAGGAATATTTTTTGCAAAAATACGGTTAAGTCATACAAATGATTTTCAAAAATCGTGAACCGGCACCCCTTCGCGTCTGCATCAATCGTCCCGAGAATAGAGATTCTGGTGTGCGCATCTAGACCGATATAAACATGGTTGTATATGTGTTTATCGGTTGAACAAGAAGCGGAGCAACATATGCATTCGCATCCCACTTTTTAGTAGACCTATCTACGGGTACACTCACGCAGTTCCGAAAGAAGCCTTGGATGCTACCCTGCTCAACCTCCTTTTGCTATAATCATCAAACCCATTCTACATGTGCTTCAATTCCCGTACCGAGTACATGAATTCTGGCTTTTCGTTGATATTTTTCCTCATAAGCCATCGAAACAGTTTCGGCAACCGAATGTGCGTCCTGTGACCGTATTAAATTGATCGAACAACCGCCAAAGCCACCTCCCATTATCCTAGCTCCGAAGACCCCCGAACGCGATTCTGCCTCCGAAACCAGATAATCAAGCTCTTCACAACTTACTTCATAGTCGCTTTTCAAGCTTCGATGTGACGCAGAAAGTAGGCTTCCCAATAAGTCCCAATCTGAGCAGAGGAAGGCATCACATGCCTTCCTTACCCGTTCATTCTCATAGATAATATGCCGGAGGCGGCGCTGCAATACAGATTCTTCCAACCAATCGATATGATGACCTTGTATCTGGCGCATTGAAGTAATCTGGGGGTCAATCCCTTCAATTTGCTTCAGAGCTTTGCGACATTCTGCATACCGTTCATTGTACTTTGAGTGAGCAAGTTTTCTCTTTACCTGACTGTCAATCACGACCAATCGGGTTTCCCGGCTCTGAATTGGAATATGCTCCCACTCCAGTTTTCCACAGTCTAGAAAAAGTACATGATCTGCTCGACCAACGCGGGATATAATCTGATCCATGATCCCGCACTGTACTTTTGCATATTTATGTTCTACGACCTGACCGATCCTAGCAAGATCAAGCGGATCCATCCGGGTACCTCGGAGCTCTTCTAGTGCAAGTCCTGTTGCCATCTCAAGTGCAGCGGAAGAGCTGAGACCTGCTCCCACAGGAATATTCCCGAAAATCAGCAGCTCGACAGGTTCCGGTGGAGGAAGTTCCTTCATCATCCCCGCAACGTATGTTGCCCAGTGTGAATGTGGTACGCCTGGCCATTCTCCCGAACGATAGGAGATGCTCTCTCCATAATTCATTGATCGAAGTTCATGAAGCCCCGTCGAACTATGACGCGCAGCAATATAAATCCCCCGATCCAATGTCATCGGCAGTGCCAATCCATCATTATAATCCGTATGCTCCCCCACTAAATTAACCCGACCGGGCGCACATGCTACAAACAATGGATTCGCTCCTCCACGCCAGTTCTTAAATGCATCTCTGACCTGATCTTTGGAATTGGACATTTCGAATACAATTACTGTCGTTGTCTGGAGATCCGATTCATTCAATCTGGGCAAATGGGATTGCTCATGATTACAAATGTATCCCGAATCTCATTCTTAGATAAAACCACGAAGGACATGTTTCCTCTATCCATGACAACGACGACAATCCAACGGATCCAGTCTTCAAGATTTCTCAAACACGGAACTCAGACACAGATTACGAACCAAGAGAGCTTTGGGTCGTTTTTGGTGACCTCTACAAAATCAATGGACCTCTCCTTTTAGATTCACTATAAAGATAACTATGGGGAACTCTGACTAAAAGAAACCACATGCCTATACTCTCGTAAAGAATTCAGTCCCTTATCTTTATTCTATGGAACGTTTTATCTTGTTCTTACATCTTTCTCTATCGGGTATACTGCTCGGATGCCAGCAAAACGTACATTCCCAGGAGCATCTAGGTTCACCTCAGTCCGCCGACGTGGGGAATGATTCCATTACGCTCAGTCGTCAGACTGCGATTACACGCGCTGTAGAAACTGCAACTCCCGCCATTGTAAGCATCAATGTCATTGAATTACAACAGGTGCGTTACCGAGACCCTTTCGCAGATTTTTTTCAAGATCCTTTTTTCGGACAGTTTTATTCTGAGCGTCAATCGCGCATTATTGAACGACGTGTCCAGAACTTGGGGAGTGGTTTCGTAATATCGCCGGACGGCTACATTGTGACGAACCACCATGTCGCCGGGAATGCGACCAAGGTGACCGTATCCTTGACAGATGGACAAACGCTTGATGCAGAGTTAATTGGAGGCGATAAGGCAACGGATCTGGCACTATTAAAAATTTCTCCAGATCAGCCCCTGGATTATTTACGTTTTTCTGACTTGCCTGAACCTATTGTCGGAGAATGGGCAATTGCCTTGGGGAACCCATTTGGACTCTTTGAAGCAGCAGCCCCTAGCGTAACCGTTGGGGTCGTCAGTGCTGCCGATAGAGATCTCGGAAGTAAGGATGGACGTATCTACCATGACATGATCCAAACAGATGCAGCGATCAATCGCGGCAACTCTGGTGGTCCACTCATCAATGCCCTTGGGGAAGTGATTGGTGTTAACGCAGCAATCTATAGTGAAAGCGGAGGATCCGTTGGACTCGGGTTTGCGGTCCCTGCTGCCAGAGCTCAGAGAATTATCAACGAATTGCGTGAGAATGGCCAAGTTGACCGCTCCTATTATACAGGAATTAGTTTTGTGGCCGTGACTACACAGATCGCTGAAGCTTTAGCACTAGAAGACACACGGGGGATCTTGATTGCCGATGTGGATTCAGGTTCCCCTGCCGAAGAAGCTGGTCTGCTACCCTATGATCTCATCGTAGCACTTCAGGATGAGTCGATCTCAAACCAAGATGATTATATCGCTCGTTTATTTGATTTCAGGCCGGGAGACATCGTCACATATCATATATTACGTAATAACCGTAGGGTACAGTTAAGCTTGCAAATTGGACGGCGGGAAGGTTGATCATCGCATCTCATATCAAATCCAGCTGTCCGATTCTTGTCTTCTGCGTTCTGTTTACAGGCTGCCTCCCGTCCTCTTGTAACCGGATTGAATCGCAAGCGATTTCGCCCGTAGATTCTCTGTCTAGAGCCATTGCAGCTACGATTTTACCTGACACCCTCGTATCTCCAGTCGTGATTCGTGGAACGGATCTGGAATATCCTCGGACTATACTATTTGGCAAAGAGGAGCAAATATATGCGGGGGATACCGAAAGCGGACGTATCTTTGTATATAACCTGAACGGTACTGCTGAAACCTCTTTTTCGTTACCCCATACGACGTTCCCTTACCTTGCCGGATGGAAATCTGACTCCCTCATTGTCTTTGATCCCGTGACACACCGATTCCACTTTGTCGTGAACCGAAAAAGCACAGATTCGATCGTTGTAAAAAAAGTGCCCCCAAGGTCGTTGCAATATGCCTTGGCAAACGAGAATGAGCTGTATCTCAAGGCCGTTACACCCGATACAACCCACTTTCTCTGGACATTGGACCGAAAAGGAAATCCAATTCAAGAATCCGTCTTATATGGATCTTCCTGGGAGCATGCAGGATTTCTACGTAACTTTGACGATAGGATTGTAAGCCTTAGCGGATTCTACCCACGGGCTTTGACCTGGTCAAAAGATATATCAGACGCCCCTGACACACTTCAATGGATCGGCTTTGATTCACCGATGCTTCGACGTACCTATGCGTTCGATCGTGGACAGGGACGGGGAGCTCCGCTTATTACCAGCTCAGCCTCAGAAGCGGGAGAATTCTGGTTTGTGCTTAATCAGCGTGCGGGCTGGCTTCGTGTGGATGTGTATAGCCTCTCAGGGAGATTGCAACACATCCTTATAGAAGCCGATCCAGGTTATCTCAAAAACTTTTATCCAATTGATCTGGTGGCGAAACTGAACCGAGATGGGACCTATCGACTGGCAGTTGCACTCGTGGCCCCAGAGCCATCTATCCGTGTGTATCTATGGACACCTCCAACATGAATATGACCGTCAAGCGTGAACATATCAAAACATTGGGAGATCTCAGAGCATCCTCCTACAAGGTAGAATCCGTAAAGGACGAACTCCGCCAGAATCTACTCAAGCGACTTCATGATGGAAGTGAAATATTTCCCGGTATTCTCGGATATGATCGAAGCGTGATCCCCCAACTTCAAAATGCGATTCTAAGCCGCCATGATATTCTTCTTCTTGGATTGCGAGGGCAGGCTAAAAGTCGAATTCTTCGACTGATCCCTACCCTGCTTGATGAATATATTCCTGTGGTAGCTGGTAGTGAACTCAACGACAACCCCTTCTCTCCGTTGTCAAAATTTGCTCGAGACCGAATCGCCAGTGAGGGGGATGAAACCCCGGTTTCTTGGCTTCATCGAAGTGAGCGATATGCGGAAAAACTCGCCACTCCAGATACATCTATTGCTGACTTGATTGGAGATATTGACCCCATCAAGGCTGCACATCGCCGACTCACCTATGCCGATGAGGAAGTGATTCATTTTGGAATTATTCCACGTACAAATCGTGGAATTTTTGCCATCAATGAACTTCCAGATTTACAAGCACGAATTCAGGTAGGGCTGCTCAATATTATGGAGGAACAGGATATTCAAATCCGTGGATTCAATGCCCGTTTCCCCTTGGATCTGATGATGTTGTTCAGTGCCAATCCTGAGGATTACACCAATAGGGGGAATATTATTACCCCGCTCAAAGATCGCATTGATTGTCAAGTGCTGACTCATTACCCAAAAGAGCTCAGTACTGCATTGGCGATCACCAATCAGGAAGCTTGGCAAAATCGCGGTGGTGTTCGTGTGACGATTCCGGAATTTATCCGAAAAGTGATTGAAATGGCAGCGTTCGAGGCACGCGCGAGTGAATATGTAGATCAAAAATCAGGAGTATCCGCACGGATGACACGCTCAGCACTTGAGGCGGTGATCGCCAATGCTGAACGCCGAGCAGCACTTCACGGACGAAAACAGATTTGTGTCAGAGTTAGTGACCTCTACTACGTTGAATCGGCCATCACAGGAAAACTGGAACTGGTCTACGAAGGGGAGCAGGAAGGCCCACAAAAGGTCGCTAGACTCCTTATTGGGCGAGCGATCCGAAACGTATTCACGGATTATTTTCCCGACCCTGGTCTAAAAGGAAAGGAACGAGAGACTTATGGAAAAATCTTGGAATGGTTTGCTCAGGGAAACACCTTAACGCTAGATCCGGAATCTTCCGATGCAGCCTTTTGGAAATGCCTGCGGACGGTTTCGGGATTAGATGAAGTCATTACGGATCAGTTCGGTTCTGATAAAAAACAATCTATTTCTACACAAGAGCGCTATGTTCTCATGGAATTTGTTTTAGAAGGGCTTTATCAAGCATCCAGGCTTGGGAAAGAAGAACAGACCTATTCCGATATGATGGGAAGCATGCTGGCATCACTGGACACCGGGGGAGAGGGATCTGGCTTTGAGTGACCTTTGATTTTTGAAGATAATTCAGATTTTTGACGCAATTACCTCTCACTTCGGAACGATGCGGCCATCTGGAGTAATCTTTTCATTTTCGCTTGGGGGGCGTCTTGGGAAGTTGGAAATTGGAACATCAGGATCCCGATCCTTGGGTACATAATGAGAATGGTCGCCATGAGGAATCTCCGCATATTCCTTATCCCCAAAAGGATTTAAAACGCTTTGCATTACGAAAAATAACAGAACTGCTCCTACCATCAGCAAGAGCATGCGAAACCGGCGTCGCCCAGACGAGATTTTTCGTGGATCGTCGATTACTTGCCGCGATTCAGATGATATTGTCATTCCCTTTTGTCTCTGTTTGATGATCGAATTCGATTATAAAGAAAGAACCATCAAGGAACTAGGAACGCATCAAGACATTCTAAGTTTTCCCGCCAATTTCCCCGTCTCAGAAATTTTTTGGGATTAGGGAATTGCTGGGATAAAATAGGGGAATTATATACGTGAGTACCCAAAGAATGAAACCATTCTGCTTTGGAGAGATAACAGACACAATAGGATAGACTGGTATCTATCCTATTGCTTACCACAACATCAAATTACACTTGATATCATGCCTGTTCAAAAGGCTTCAAACAAGAACGAGAAAAGTAGTTCCTACCGGGGCGTGGAGTATCGTCTATGTCCGGGGACGCAAGGGAAAGCAAAGAAACTCGCCGGGTTAGCGGGGGCGTGTCGGTTTGCGTGGAATGCCGTTCTTGCCGAATGTCAGGAAGAATACGACGCAGTTCGAGATACAGACCAGACAAAACCTTCGCTCTCGTTTTTCTCGCTGGGTAAGCGGTTTACCAAATTGCGTCAATCCACAGAATGGCTAGACCAGTATTCATGTCATATTGTCCGGTATGCCTTGAAGCATCAGGCAGAGGCGTGGCAGGCTTTCTTCAAGGGGCAACGAGAACATCTCCGATTTCATTCAAGGAGCGCACACAAGGATTCCTTTACCGCGATTCAAGGAGCGTTCAAAATGGACGGCGAGAATGTATACATCCAAAAGATTGGTTGGATGAAGTTCCGGCGCAAAGGAGGCGATCCATACCCTGACGGGGAGCCAATTGAAGTCACCGTGAAGAAAGACGGACGGTACTGGAAGATGAGCGTAATGTACAAAGTCACGAATCTACCAGAGAAGGTGGACGATGGCAAAGAGATTGGCATTGACTTGAACACCTATAACATCTCGTATTCTTCTACGGATGGGGAACAAGGCATGCTACCGATTCCAGATTTGACGGATAAGGAGATCAAGATCCGTAGGTATCAACGTAAGTTAGCCCGACAGCAATGGGGCGCTATAAGGATACCCAGAAGAAGATTTCTAAATTGAAGCGTCAGCAGCGCAACGCGAGGAAGAATGCGGCACATCAACATAGCCGTAGGTTGTCCAATAAGGCGTATACGTTGAAGCGTGAAGACTTGAAGATCAAGAACATGTCCAAGTCTGCCAAGGGCACGGTGGAGAGCCCTGGAACCAATGTGAAGGCAAAAGCAGGGTTAAACCGCGTCATTCTCAACTCTGGATGGAGCAGGTTCAATACCTATTGCGATTACAAGTTTGGCAGGGTTGTCACGGTGGATCCAAAGTACACCAGTCAACGCTGTAATCAGTGTGGACATGTGGATAAAAACAATCGCAAGACGCAAAGCAAGTTTAAGTGTGTGGCATGTGGCCATCAGATATCAACGCATCTGCGAATGTGTTACAGGCCTCCGGGATTGGGGCCTCTGCACGTGGAGGAGCGTTCTCGTTAGAGACTCCTATGAGCCGTGAAATGGATACGCAACAGGTAGCCGTCTAATTGATGGGTACTCACGTATATAATTCCCTAAAATAGGTATGAAAAAGATTTGTAATTCACAGGTTAGATCTGATAGTGCTCTGGTTGATCATGGATCAGCACAGCTAATATACCTGCGAGCGGATTATCTAGTTTGCGTAGGCAAGTTTTTCTATTAGAATCCTTGCTAAAGGTGATATCTTCGTACTGCGTGAACGATTATTCCGCCAATGGAGTGGACGAAGGTTGGACAATTCGTCTGACCCTCCTGGTGATTTAGGGAGAATATGATCGTATTCCCGGCCAAATGGTGATTGTATGTTTCGTAATCCGTATATCGAATCCTACTCCCAAAGTCATCCAAACGCCAAATATTCGGATCCTCTCCAATTATTGGACGTGACTTCTGCCAAACAGCATTTTTTTTAATCTTTTAGGAAATTCATTGATTTAGCTCTATTTGTGACGTTTAGGTGTTAGTCCGTGTATTGAGTATCAAAGTATTTATTATGTAGCCAGAACTATTTCTGGTGGGGGTACATATATCTTCCGGCTCGTTAATTTGTATGAATCTTTTTTGAGATTGTTGCCCAGATCGAACCATCATCGAAGAAGCTCGTGTGGGAAATCCCTGGATTTGAGTATAGATAAACTAGTCTCATCTCATTCAAATGATTTCGGTAGGGTCCCGAGTCCCTGTATCTTGTAATATTATGTTCGGATAGGGATGAAAATCAAGAATACGAATTCAATTTATGTTTGGAGTGTTCGCAGAATAAATAATCAATAACAGTTCCGCATCATCAATGAGTTTATAGACTGGTTTACAGCCAGAGTGTTTTTCACTTTCATCTATGATAATAGGTACTCCGTCTCCTCGCTTTTCCATATAGTAATTGCGATTTATATTTTTTATAGCCTTGGATACTGATGTCTCAGAAAGTAGATTGCATATCAATTCATTTCGGGTCGACTGACGGAGACGCATATTTTCAATATTCACTGAATTCGGAAGGGAACCGGGTGAATAGATTTCTAGCCGATCGTCAAACATGAAAAACCGAATTTTCGATCCATGAATTGAATAATCTCTATGAGCCACTGCATTAACGATGGCCTCAAATACTGCATGTTCATTAAACTGTGGCTTTTCAATACGATGAGGTGTCTTAACCGCTCCGACTATCTGATTCTTCGTAAGGAAAGTCATTGCTTCTTTTATCTGACGGTACACTGGCCCACGAATTCTGTGCGCGTCAATTTGATAGTTGGAATTCTGCTTAGTTCCTCTATACCGTACAGCTTCGATATACGCATTGGGTAAGAACCGTTCTGGCTGCTGACAGCAAAATAATATACCCGCAACAGAAGCTGTCAAATCTCCATTCTCCTCTTTCACCAACAGTGAGCGTTTCTCAAGAACAACTTCTGTAGATTCACCCGAACTGGTGATATACCTTTGCCAGAGTTTTTGGCTTAGATCAGCAACACTAGACTCAGGAACGGACTGTTCTTCAAACCTGAACAATCCTGCCCGACTACGTTGTTGGAACATTCTGGCCAGATATTCAGGCCTCATTTTCCGCACTGAACTTCCTGATCGATGAAAATATCCACCAGGGCTTTCATGAATAAACAGACTACGAGGAATGTCTATCTTCAGAATTATCCGTAATATGCCTGAACTGTCAGGAATCTCCATCCTGGACGAGGTAAAAATAACTGGTGGGATAATACTATCATCACAAATTTCAAATACATAGCGCTCTACATCATCCAAATATTCAAGGGGTATTCCAACGATCTCCCGTGTCGTATCATCTACCCCCAAAATAAGGGTGCCTCCCTGAGAATTAGCAAGTGAAGCAATTTCATTGGCCAATTTCTTGCGCGATGGCCCATGAATTTTTCCTCGTTCAAATACCACGGTTTTGAATTCAATTGAACTATCCTCCCCTAATCTAATTCGATGGAGCAGTTCCTTTCGATTATTCACCATCAATTTTACTGGTTGCAATTCTACGGAAACGATCTTCAAATGCTTTACGTCCGCCTTCCATAATCGTGCAGATAGTTTCACGAACATTCTCCTCTTGAAGACAGCCGATAGAACCTATTTTTGATTCACCGTGTCGAGGAGTGAGGGATAAGACTAATTCAGAATCACCATTCACAACAATATTCGCATTATGAGTAACAACAATGAGCTGGCGTTGACGTTTCTGGTTCCGCAACTGCATAACGATCAAATCATAGATAAGTAAATTGTCTAGGTCACATCTTCAGGCTGATCAAGAATCAGAGGTTCATCTCCATAAGAAAGTAGAAAAGCCAATAGTGCAGCTGTTTTTTGTCCAGGGGATCCTTTTTTTGATTGAAAGGAATTGTTCTCTCTCACCAGTTGCGCAGTATTGAACATCCAAAGAATCTTCGGGAAACCAAACGTCTATGCGATCAATCGATTCTGGATGGAGTCTAGAAAGATGGTTAGAAAATCTTTGATCCTTAACTGAGATTTCATCGTTGTTTGATGCAATATTCTTGATCTCTCCTTTCACGTCCATTAGATTTCTCTCAATCGTTCTACCACAGGTCTCTCCATCTCGAAAAATTTTACCTAGTAATCCTTCCCCACCGGGAGAGCCTATATCTCTTTCAAAACTCAAATCCTCCCTTTGAAGTAACTTGCGAAACTCTATTTCAGCAGCATCCCATGCTCCATAAGGTAATACTTTGATACGAACATATGGATTTCCCTTTAACACCTCCGATAGAAACTGACGACGATTCTGCGTCAGACTCCTTCGAAGTAAAACCATCCTGTCTAACTGGCCTTGTATCTGAGTATCCAGTTCTTTAATCCGTTCCTTAGACTCAAGAAGATTTTCCAATTGCTCTTCCTTCAACTGCCGATCTTGAAGCAATTCACCATAAATCATAGGATTACGACATTCATCTTCTGCGAGATGATCTTTTAATGCATGATAATTTTTCTCGGCGATGGTTGTAGTTTGTTTCCATGAGGAAGAAGAAATATTTTGATGCCATTGAGATAAAATCTGACCGGCTTTTGTAGCTATAGACCTAAGTTCGTTGGAGAATTCTTCAAGAGACATGCATACCTTATTGGCATAATCTTGTAATTCAGTATCGGATTCTGAACCAATTGCAAAGTTTTCATTTTTAAGTGAGTCAGGAACCATTTTATCAGCCAATTCACATAATTTCTCTGGAACATTTTCCCAAGTCACCTCCCCATCTTTGACGTCCCGTTTCTGGCGAGTCAACTGCTGAAAATTCTTCAATATATCCACATATCCTGCATTATCAAAAACACTCAATTTCCTTTCGACGTCCTCTAGTTCACCACGTAGCCGAGATTCATGAGATACAATGGATTCTAATTCTCTGACTTTAGAGCGGAGCGAAAGAAAATGACGTTCTGCTTGATTCCACTGCTCTATCCAGTCGCGACGATTAACTTGCGGAGCATCATCAATGACTCTGAGCAATGCAAGTGGCTTCTTGGCAAGATCAAATATCTGTTTCTGACTGTAAATCCTTACCGGAAACCGATGAGGAATATCCCCATCAGATGGATGCCAATTTCCTTCTGAAGTTCGTTGTTCAATGGGTACAGGATTCCCATTGGGACTCCATTGTATGCGAAACAAGGTATTATCCTTACGATAGTATACCCTGATAGATGTATTGCTTGTTAGGAGTCCTCCATCTTCTCTGCTTTTGTATACTTCTCTGTACCTAATCAATTCCTTACGAAAATCGTCAGGCAACTCGTCTTCTCTCCTCATAGCAATGCGCAGAAATTCAACAAGAGTAGATTTACCCGTTCCTCTTCCACCGATGATAGAGTTGAGCCACGGATTAAATCTAACTCTGAACATTTCGGATCGTCCGAGATAACGAGCTTGGGAAACCTCCATAGATTCCAAGGTCATTTCCGAAAAAACATTTGGTTTTTCAATCTGCCTATCAGATCGAATCGCCGACAAAGAACCATCAAGCAAAGCCAATCGCAATCCTTCAATCGTTGGTGAACCCATTTTAATCCAAGTAAAATGGGTACCTGGATGTTTTGTTACCTCAACATCCGATGGATGGTGGCTATCAGATCCAAGGATTTCTGTCCAATGGAGTTTTTGATCTATGTAAACTTGAGGCTTTGTGTAATCAGGATCCGTCAACTCTACTGCGAAAACGTCTTTACAGTTTAAGACTTGTTTGAGTGAATTACCCTCTCGTGATTTAAATAATCCTTTTCTATCGTTTACATGTGCTGGAATAGGTATCCCCCCTGCAGATGTAACTTCACGAATAACCTCTGTTAAGGATCGCTCCGTTTCAGAATCACTTGAACCTTTTTCACCCTTATATCCTACACTACCCAAAAGGGAATCAATATCTGATGTAGTCTTCTCACAACCAAAAAACGCTAATAAATGAACACCTCCACTGACAGAAATTTCAGCGCCAGGAAATAAATATATGGGCCTGAACCCCTCAGGATGGTCACTTTGAGAGGTTGTTTTGATGTAATAGGTGTTGAAACAACGCCCAACTTGCGTATAGTAGCATTGATTTACAGGACTAAGCTTCTATTAGAGCCTCTTATCAAGCCTCTTGGCCAAGGCATTTTAAAAAATCTGACCTCTGCGTCTCCGATTTAGTAGATATAGACCGTCTTTGGGAAAGCTAGCTAAATTATTTTTCTGCCCAACAACGTCCCCATTTTTGCCTTTAAATAAGAAGGGACAAAAACTTCCAGATTTCGTATCCTTAAGGAGCCTAAATCCAAACAAAAAACCGGATTTCCCCCAGCCTCTCACAAATCTTTTACAAAGAAAGTACGAAATTTTTGTATCCGTTGACAGCAAGAATTGTTTCTTTGTCTGGAACTGGCACGGGTTAGAGTCATCTCCTCTGCCCGGTGCCCGGCTGTATGGAGGAAGCCTGGGAGCACATTTTGCAAGCCCTGCACTGAGGTTGATCGCGGAAATGGTCTTGAATCTCCAGATGACGCCAGCACTGAGAGAACGGCTGATGACCGACACTCTCTTTCAATCCATTTGCAGAACTATTCTTGATTGGTGAAAATAGACTAGCGCTAAGGTACGCAAACCAACCAGAGTCGCCCTGCTATAAAAGATCTAAATCTAAGGCTTATGTGTAATCTTGGGGATAAAGTTTAGGTCTGTGACTGTTTTTCGAAAGGATCTATAATCAAAATTTCATGCTCATTCTCAGGAAGATTTTTCAGAGTAGCATAGTCAGCAACATTGGCGGTAGATCCTGAAAAATATGTCTCGACAAAATTATATCGAATATCGTACAATCATTCCCGGTTGAATGATTTGATCAGCTACTATTCTTGATGCGTGTTCTGGTTGTTATTCCTGCATTTAATGAAGCCAAAGCAATTGGCCAGGTAATTCAAGACATTCCTCATGAGCTCGTCACCGAAATCGTCGTTGTGAACAATGCTTCCACCGATACCACAGAAAAAAATGCATCTGAAGCAGGGGCAACCGTGCTTTACGAATCCCGACGTGGTTATGGCTATGCCTGTCTTCGCGGGCTTGCTTACGCATCAAGCCGGAACCCAGAGATTATCGTATTTCTTGATGGCGACTATTCGGATCACCCTGACGAGATGTCTGCTCTGATCACCCCGATCATAACAGGAACCCATGATCTCGTAATCGGCAGTCGTATTAAGGGAGTTAGTGAGCAGGGCGCCCTTTTACCACAGGCACGCTGGGGGAATCGTCTTGCCTGTCTGTTAATGCGATTACTCTGGAGAGCTCACTACAGTGACCTAGGTCCCTTTCGAGCTATTCGATATGAATCCCTGATGAAGCTGCATATGCGTGACGCCACTTTCGGTTGGACCATTGAGATGCAAATCAAAGCACAAATAGCGGGTTTACGCATCACAGAAGTCCCTGTCTCCTATCGGAGACGAGTGGGTGTATCCAAAATCACTGGAACTCTCACGGGAACTGTCAAAGCATCCATTAAAATTCTTGGAATTATCTTTCGATTTGCGATCATATCACGACATCTACGTAAAAGGCTGGTCCTGTGACTACTTCGGGCTGCAACCGCCTATCTTTTAAAACGTAAGCGCGCTTTCAAATTCAATTCAGCATGAATCACGACATATGGTTTAATGGAGAGTTTGTCCCTCACGAGGAGGCAAAGATTCATGTGCTTTCGCATGTGGTCCACTATGGATCAAGTGTATTTGAAGGCATTCGATCCTATCAAACGCAAAAAGGCACTGCTGTATTTCGCCTTCGCGAACATATGCATCGTTTATTGGATTCTGCCAAAATTTACCGTATGCAGCCTCCTTATGACACAGAAGCTCTTCAACAGGCAGCAATTCAAACCATCTCTCGAAGTAACCTAAAGTCCAGTTATATTCGACCTATCATATTTCGAGGACACGGTCCCATGGGAGTGAGTCCGCTGAATAATCCCATCGAGACGGCCATCGCAGTCTTCAAGTGGGGACCATATCTTGGAGCCAATGCACTGGAGGAAGGCATTGATGTGCAGGTGGCTTCTTGGAATCGATTTGCTCCGAATACCGTACCTGCTCTTGCAAAAGCAGGCGGGAATTACATTAATGCCAGCTTGGTCAAGATGGACGCCATCCTCAATGGATATGAAGAGGGAATCATGCTAACCCACAGTGGTTATCTCGCAGAAGGGAGTGGGGAAAATCTATTCCTCGTTCGGGATGGTGAAATTTATACGGCACCGACCTCCTTCTCAATCCTACCAGGTATTACACGATCAGCGGTGATCCAGTTAGCAAAAGCCTCAGGAATTCCAGTACATGAGGCAAGCATGCCTCGCGAGGCACTCTATCTTGCAGATGAGTTGTTCTTCACAGGCACTGCCGCCGAGGTTACCCCCATCCGCTCGGTAGATAAATATACCATTGGCAATGGGAAACGTGGGGATATCACTCACAAAATACAAGAAGCCTTTTTTGATATTGTTGAGCAAGGAAATGATCCATTCGACTGGCTTACTCCTGTCCCCAACTAGCGACAAGTACCTGAGCCTATATGTGACGCAGCAATGCAGGGAAGTGTACTTCTTGAACCACAACGCGATGAATCAAATATCAATGAGATGTTTGGGGGTGGTTGAAGTACAAGGATTTAGTTAGGAAAAGGTTTGAGGTAGGGCATTAATGGAATTCGTTTAAAAAGTTCAAATTATACCCCAATTTTATACGGAAAGTCATAAAAAATTCCAAGGCGCACCACAATTGAATACCAAAGCCTAGCAAATGAATGGAATAACACAAGCGGTCAAAACCATTAGAAGACGCTACCGAAGATCTGAAAACTTCAAGGTTACCATTACGAAGGTCTATATTTTTACCCACAACAATAGTAATAAGGGCACCAAAATAGGCAAGAATCCCTATCTTGAATCTATCCGAGATCACCAACATTCAATCCTAAGCCGAGACCTTGTCCACCTAAAAAGAGGAATTTCTTCCTTAATTTGACCTCATCCTCTCTAAGCATTCTGAAATAGGAGGAAAGTGCGTAGGTTTCGTAATTAATCATCAGTATCATGACCGACATCTCGACTCTGTGTGACTTAATCGACCGTGGCCTAAGTCAGAATTCTGGCATTGTTGCCTCTACCAAACGAAATGGTACGTGGATCGATACGGACGTAAATACTTTTAGAGAACAAATGGACGACCTTGCAGCAGGCTTTTATAGCCTAGGTATTCGAAAAGGTGACCGAGTTGCACTCCACTCAGAAAATAGTGCCGAATGGCTTATTGCGGATCAAGCACTACTATCTCTGGGCGCGGTTAGCGTTCCCATATATACCACCCAACCCGCTGAGCAAATTCTACATATTGTTCGTGATGCCGGCGTGAGTGGATATATCGTATCATCCAAGGAACTGTATGATCGATGTCCTAGCAAGATGGCTGAAAAATCAGACATGAAATGGATGATGGGGATTCTGGGTAAATTCAGTGATGATATGCTCACCATGGAAGACGTGATTGGGCGTGGAAAAACACAGCTTGCTGAAACACCCAATCTACTCAATGAGTCCAGAGCGGCAGTGACTAGTGACCATCTAGCTACACTTTGCTACACCTCTGGCACAACGGGCCAACCAAAAGGGGTCATGCTCACACATGGAAATCTGACGACCAATGCCTTGGCCGTAGCCGAACGGTTGCCCTTTGAAGTTCCCGCACGTGTTTTGTCTTTTCTCCCATTATCCCATTCACTTGAACGCGTTGCCTCCACCTTCTATCTCTCAGGATCTTGCCCAATCTATTTCATTGAGACTACAGATGAGTTGATGAAGGACATGCAGCATGTGCGTCCTGTACACATGACAACGGTGCCGAGATTGCTTGAAAAAGTTCATGCGGGTATTATGGCCAAAGCTGTTTCCGAGCGTGGTATTAAAGGCGCGATTGCCCGGTGGGCCTTTGAGCTAGCGAATCAGTTTGACTTGGAAAACCCCAATACAGGTTTTCTGTACAAAATTGCGGACAAGCTAGTCTTCAGTAAAGTACGTAATACGCTCTTCGGTGGAAATCTGCAGGCAATGACCAGCGGGGGAGCTGCCCTATCACCACATGTGCAATCCTTTATCAACGGGTTGGGAATCTATTGTGGCCAAGGATATGGTCTTACTGAAACCTCTCCTGTCATTACTCTCTACGAACGCAAAAAACTTCGCCCAGGCTCGGTCGGCACACCAATTCGAGATGTAGAAGTGAAGATTGCGGAAGATGGAGAGATCCTGACCCGAGGGCCACATATTATGCGGGGATACTGTAACAATATAGAAGAAACAAAAAAAACGATCACGAATGAAGGGTGGCTGCATACCGGTGATATTGGTAAGCTTGACGAAGATGGGCATCTATTTATTACAGATCGAAAGAAACAACTCTTCAAACTTTCTACAGGAAAATATATTGCCCCAGTACCGATTGAAGTAAAACTGAGTTCGGATCCTCTCATTGAACATGCTGTTGTGATTGGCCCTGATTTCAAGTTCTGTGCCGCCCTCATCGTTGTAGATGCCGCCTTCGTAACAAATAAGTATGGAGATTCTCCAAATGAAACGATTCTACATAATGAAGTCCAGGCTGTAATTGATACAGTGAATCAAGATCTACCTCCATGGGAACAAGTAAAGAAGTTTCATTTGATTCTTGATCCATTCAGCATTGATTCTGGACAACTCACACCAACACTAAAAGTAAGGAGGAAGAACGTGTTCGCCCAATACAAAAAAGAAATTGACCACCTGTATTCATCCTAATTTTGGAGATTCATCTTTTTTCTGTGTAACGCATTTGCAGTAGCACCGTATGCCGACAGATGATTTTTCTTCTCTATCATGAAACTTGATCTGTCTTCATTCGGCATTGAAGTCAAGGATATCCGACGGAATGTGGTTCCAGCAGTGCTATACGAGGATGCGTTGCGTAATGAAGCTACTGCTGCCATTACACAGAGTGGTGCTTTAGCCATCACCAGTGGAAAAAGAACGGGTCGAAGCCCTGGAGACAAGCGAATCGTGAAGATGGCTCCAAGTGCGGAGGACATCTGGTGGGGCTCGGTTAATCTTCCGATTGATCAGCACACCTTCGAAATCAATCGGGAGAGAGCTCGTGATTATCTCAATACCCGTGAACGGCTTTATGTCGTAGATGGCTATGCCGGATGGGATGCGCACTACCGCATCAAAGTACGCATCATTTGTGAGAGAGCCTACCATGCCCTGTTCATGCGAAACATGCTGATTCGGCTCACCGAGGAAGAATTGGAATCCTTTGGCGAACCAGACTACGTGATCTATAATGCCGGCATGTTTCCAGCCAATCGACACACCACCTATATGTCATCCAAAACCAGCATTGATCTTTCTTTCGAAGATCAGGAGATGGTGATCCTGGGTACTCAGTATGCCGGAGAAATGAAAAAGGGCATCTTCACAATCATGCATTATATCATGCCTCGTAGAGGGGTATTGTCAATGCATTGTTCAGCAAATCAAGGAAAAGAAAAAGATGTGTCTCTTTTTTTCGGGCTGTCAGGGACAGGGAAGACCACACTGTCGGCGGATCCTGCTCGCGCACTAATTGGGGATGATGAACACTGTTGGACAGAAAACGGGATTTTCAACATTGAGGGAGGCTGCTATGCTAAAGCTATCAACCTGTCTGCGGATCAAGAACCTGAAATTTTTAATGCCATTCGGTTTGGGACCGTTCTGGAGAATGTAGTCTACGATCCGCTCACGCATACCGTAGACTACACTGATACGTCCCTGACCCAAAATACCCGTGCTTGTTTTCCTATCGAGTTCATGAAGAATGCACAGATTCCATGTATCGGTCGTCATCCATCAAATATTATTTTTCTCACATTTGACGCTTTTGGAATCCTGCCACCAATTGCTCGACTGACTCCCGAACAGGCAATGTATCACTTCATCAGCGGATATACAGCCAAGGTTGCAGGAACTGAAGTTGGGGTCAATGAACCAGTAGCAACCTTCTCTGCCTGCTTTGGTGCTGCATTTCTGGTGTGGCACCCGGCAAAATATTCTGAATTATTGGCTCATAATATTGAAAAACATGATGTCAAAGTCTGGCTCATTAATACCGGCATGGTCGGGGACCGAAATGAGCGAATCCAGCTTCGATATACACGCGCGATCATTGATGCCATCCATAATGGAGAACTCATTGATATGCCCACAGTACGCGAACCAATTTTTGGATTGGCGATTCCTACAGCATGCCCCGGATTGCCCGAAAATCTCTTATTTCCAGAGAGGGCATGGTCTGATCCAAATGCTTATCAGGAAGCAGCGAAACGTCTTGCGATTCTCTTTACCGATAATTTTGCTCAGTACCTCAGTAAATCCTCTCCCGAAGTACAAGCTGCTGGGCCTCTGAATAATCCGGGATCGGGT
The DNA here is from genome assembly GCA_965215475.1 of Rhodothermales bacterium. Taxonomy (GTDB): domain Bacteria; phylum Bacteroidota; class Rhodothermia; order Rhodothermales; family Bin80; genus Bin80. The sequence continues at coordinate 2,936,861 of OZ244061.1, read as the reverse complement.
ATCTATTTTCACCAAGACAAACGATGATGAGGCGAGGCGTGCCCAACCACTGTGGTTGCTCCTCTGATTACTCAATCGCTTCCAGATTGAAGATACGATGGCTTGACGAATAACCTGCAAAGATGCCTCTCCCGCCGTCCAGATTTGTATATATATTGGCTGGTTCTCCAAATCCATCGAAATCCTCCTGTTCTTCAAGGGATCCATGGTATTCCATATATTCGGGACTCAATGCCATCACGAAAAGGATCAGATTCGCTCCCTCAAAATTCCCTACATCTGACGATATTGATACTTTTACATCATAACCAAAGACCTGATCATTCACATAACGATCCGAAAAAATCCCAAGAATACAGTCTATATCAATTCTATTTGAAATCGACACGGGATTCAGGGCATCACGAAAAGAACAAAACCAGTTTGGACTGTCATGACGTATGGGCAAACTCTGAATCCAGTAGAACGATCTGTCAGAGGAATTTGGCCTAGGGAATCCGAGAAAAATGCCGAAACTGTAATAGTTAAGACTTGGGCGATTCTCTAAACGAAAACTGACGACATATTCCGTATCATCGGATACATCTGTTGGGCTCAGTTTAGACATCTCTGTGTTCAGAAGGATCGGCGGTGACGGAGCCATAGAAAAAGCGGATATGGGACGAAACCCTGGTACCTCGACAACAATACGATAGGAGACGTTAGCCTTTGGCTTACGTAACTGGGGGGAAGCATACCATGCATCCTCTCCACCATCATGCACCAACCGGGCAACCAGGGACTGCTCCCTGTACACTAATACCGTTGCATCGGTGACATATGCATCGGATGTGTCTCGCAAACTCCCAATCGGGAGAGTTTTTGTGATACGTGCCGACCAGATTGAATCCGGAGAAAATTTACTGATCATCGCAATTTCGGATTCGTAACTTGGTGGATCTACCTCGAGCACTGTCTCGCATGCCGATAGCAGGACGATACTCATCATGATCGGCCAAATAAATCGGGAAGAAATCATATATGATTCATCCAAATGTGCCCTCTACGTATGATTTCAATTTTCTGCGAGTGATTTTTTATCACCATTTTGCCTGAATCCGCCCTCCTATTCAAATTATACTTTACTGAAAAGAATCTCAAATCTGACTTCATGATTCCCCTTTGTCTCTCAAAAGACTATGATCAGGATAGAGGGGTTTTACTAGAAAGAAAGCTGATAGCTAATGGAGGGCACGACTGGAAGGATCGAGAACTTCTTGAATATCAAGTCCCCATTCTCATCCATCTCGGCGAAAATACTTACCGCATTCCTTCGACTGTAAGTATTATACGTTCCGAGGGTCAGAGTTCGCTTTACCCTTCTCATCGTTCGATGAATACGTATTCCAATGTCCAACCGATGATAGGCAGGCATTCTTGCTCTGTTCCGAGAACTCTGTACCGTAAAAAGGGTCACCCTCTCGCCCCTTCTCCATGGAAAAGCAATCGGCGAAGAAGATTCACCAATAAGATGTCCCACAGGTAGCGTTACCGCCTGCCCTGTACCATAAACCCACGTTCCACTGAGATCAAACCGGGAATTGAATTTGTGGCTAATCACCAGAGCAACATCATGCCGCCGATCATATCGATACGGGAACCAATCTCCATCATTAATTTCATCAAATTTCCGTCGACTCCGAGCAAGAGTATAGCCAATCCAACCTGTGATCTGTCCTGACTGTTTACGAAAAAAAAACTCTCCACCATAAGCAACACCCTCCCCTGAGACTACACGATCTTCCCAGTTCCCGTACGTCGCATTAAAATAATTTGCCCCATCTTCATATTCAATTAAATTGTCCATTTTTTTGTAATACCCCTCCAGTGATAGTTCAAGTTTTCCATCTGCAAGTATGTGAACTACCCCTCCTGCAATCTGCCACGATTTTTGAGGCAAGATTTTTTCCGTTGCAGGGACCCATAAGTCTGTAGGCAACGAAAGACCGCTGGTTGTCGCCAACAGATGAATATATTGTTGCATGTATACTAGAGATGCTTTTACACTGGTTTGTGTATTCAAACGCCACAGTGCTGCCATCCGAGGTTCTACCGAAACATAGGTTCGGTTTTCAATCATAAAACTTGATGCATGTATACCAGTATTGATCCGAATCCGAGAACTAAGACGCCAATCATCTTCTATGTATACTTGGAATTCATCCGCCAATAGGCGGCGATTTGGAGAAGATGTCGAATCCATAATAGAATCATCAATCCTGTATATTTCCTCGTAGGCACCCGTGAGAAAGTAATGCCGCAGTGCGGCGGCTCCAAGACGTAGGCTATGATTGGAAGTCGGGATGAACTCCAAATTTATTCGAGCATGTAAATCCCGAATACCAGATTCGTATGAACTATTGTATTGAGTAAAGGAATCTCCCCCTGCATTGTATTTGTATTCACTATCTGCAAGCAGTTCATAATCGGTATAACCGATCAATATGTTCGAAAATAACCGAGTTCCAAATAGGTGATTCCAGCGAAGGGTTGCGGTTAGATTACTCCAGCTTAACCCATCTCGCCCTTCATCATCATTATTTTCATACCTGTAATGGGAATACATACGATCGCTCCCTGCATAACCACTTATATAAACTCGATCTCTGGTTGAAAGAATGACATTGGTCTTAACATTAAAATCATAGAAATAGTACCGGAAACCTTCTTCTTCACGATTGAAGAAAGGTTGAGCGATTAGATCAGCATAGGATCGGCGTGCAGATATCAAAAAAGAAGCACGATCCTTCTTGATTGGGCCTTCCATTGTTACTCGGGATGCCAAAAGCCCAATGGCTCCCGTTCCTGCAAACCGCTTCATATTTCCTTCCTTCATGGTAATATCGATTACCGAAGATAGTCGCCCACCGTAACGTGCAGGAAATCCTCCCTTGAGTACGCGGACATCCTTGATTGCATCGGAATTGAATGTTCCCAGAAAACCAAAGATATGGCTCGGGTTATAGACCTGAGTTCCGTCGAGTAGATAAAGATTCTGATCTGGCCCACCTCCGCGTACATAAAGACCTGTCGAGCCCTCAATCCCTGACTGAATTCCAGGAAGAAGTTGGATGATACGTAAAACATCCGGCTCTCCTAAGACTGATGGAAGATTCTCGACATCTTGGACTGGAAGCGTTACTCCGCTCATCTGTGTTGTTTGCAGCGCAGATTCAGCCGGCGCGACCACCTCCAATTCTTCTAGACCCAGTGTGGCAGGTACCATTGAAATATTCGGTGTAAAGTCACCCTGAGACGAATACGTCAGTTGTTGTGTCGTATAGGCAACATGACTGACGATTATGGTTGCGATATCACCAAGAAATGTCAAGCTATAATAACCGTATTGATTCGTTGTGACTCCAATGTCTTGGGCCGCTACATACAACACCGCACCGACGATCAATTCTCCCGTTTCAGAGTCTGTTACGGTTCCACTGATCGTTACAGGACTATCCTGAGCAGATACTCCTGGTGGGCAAAGGCTCCAGCCTATGACTCCCAGTAAGATCAAGATCTTGTAGAGATTAATCATTTCAAGAGTCAAACGACGAAGTTGATCCTTCACACAGTGTCGAATTCCCCTATGTTCCTGCAAACATCAGACACAAAAAGTCCTCTTCAGATCAACATGTTTCGATGGTGTTTCCGTATAATTCCTACTCATTTCGTACCAGAAGCAAGCAAATAAATAATGGCCATTCGAACGGCCACCCCATTTGTGACCTGATCAAGAATCACAGTACGCTCATGCTCTACAACTTCGTCATCTAATTCAACCCCTCGATTTACAGGGCCTGGATGTAGTACAATCATATTCGGGCTTTGGGCCATATGATCAGCCCTCAACCCATAAAGCGCATGATATTCTCGTAGGGACGGGACTAGACTTACCCCAAATCTTTCACGCTGTATACGTAGTGTAATCGCAACATCGCATTCCCTCAGTGCCTCGTCAAGATGATGTACGACCCTAACTCCTAATGTATCTACGTGAATGGGCATGAGGGTCTGAGGACCACAGACCGTGACTTGGGCGCCGAGGGTGGTAAGAGCAAAAATATTTGATCTGGCAACACGGCTATGTGCAATATCCCCAATGATCGACACTCTCAGATCTGAAAAGGATGCATAGTGTTCCGAGATTGTCAGTAAGTCAAGAAGAGCCTGGGTCGGATGTTCATGGGCTCCGTCCCCCGCATTAATGATATTTCCCTGAATACAACGAGTCAGAAAATGTGCTGCACCAGGTGAGCTATGGCGAATTACAGCCATATCCACCTTCATTGCTTCAATATTTTGGGCTGTATCACGTAGTGTTTCTCCTTTTGACAAACTAGATCCTGCTCCACCGAAATTGACTAGATCCGCTGATAAACGCTTGGCCGCGAGTTCAAACGAGAGACGTGTTCGTGTGGATGGCTCGAAAAATAGATTCACAATCGTGAATCCGCGCAGTGTTGGAACCCGCTTGATCGGACGGTCCAAAACCCGGCGAAACTCTTTAGCCGTCTCAAGAATCAAATAGATCTCTTCCGCACTGTATGATGATAAACCAAGTAGATGCTTGTGTTGGAGCATCTTTGAGTCAGTTTGTATGCTTACAGCCTCCATTAATCTTCCCTCCGTTCAACTAACCAGACTCCATCACGATCATCCACTTCATCAAACTGAACATGCACCTCTTCCTTAGAAATTGTAGGCACGACACGCCCTACCATATCTGCTCGAATTGGTAATTCATAATGCCCTCGATCAATGAGCGTCAGAAATTGAATTCTCGATGGTCTCCCTAAATCTGTGACGGCATCCATTGCTGCACGTACTGTACGTCCAGTATACAGTACATCATCAACTAAAACTAGGTGTTGGTCACCTACATCAAAGGGAATCTCCGTCCTTCGCATTCGTGTCATACGGGGCTTACCACGAAAATCGTCGCGATACATTGTTACGTCCAGAGCCCCGATTGGCACTTCTACCCCTTCTAGGTCGCATATGAGTTCTCGTAGTCTTGATGCAAGATAAACACCACGACGATGCAGACCGATAATAGCAATTCCATTCTCGGGATCCCAGGACTCAATGATCTCCCTTGCCAACCGAGTGATTGTTCTCTGTACATCTTGTGCGTCCATTAAACGCGCTTTAACAATATATGAAGGGTTCATGTATATAATCAGTTTTTGGTGCGATATACCAGCACTATTTGCTATACATCAAGAAGGATGATTCCGCCAGTTGAGAATAGTGTGCACCAACACAAACACCCTTAACCTACATATGTCATATTAGATTCGCAGAACAGTATACATATATCTACATGCCGACCATGCAAACTAAAGCACTTCTTGGCTATACTTGACCGCAGCATTTCCGTAGACATAAAGATGTTTGGGGGAATTTAATGAACTTGCTAAAAACTCTGAGAAAGTAAAGGGTAACCAATCTTCATTCTTCAAGGCATGCTCCACGGTCTACAAAACGACCATCTTTTACGATTGCAAAAAGATGGAGGAACAGGGAATTCTGCTATCTGCAGGCTTGGATAGTCTATCGTGCCCGCAAAAAAACAAATTCACCTACTTTCGGTTTCTTCAACCTTCCTCTGTCATATTCGGAAGTAGATTTCACCTGAGGCAAATTGCAAACTTGCGCAAAGTAAGTGCTGAAAATCTTACGTTTCTATTCTCTTGATGGCTTCGTATGGTCGTTTCCTTCCCCTTATTGGAATCTACAAGAATATGGGTCAATCTTGAATTTCACTTTGTGGTTAAATCAATCCCGGGAAGACGGTTGATCAGTAGCTGAGTGCGCCTCGGACATTGAGTCCTAGATTTCTTCTCGAGTGTGCCAATCCGAAGACCGAGACACGCATCCGATCCCACGGGCGTAGCTGGGTTCCCACCCGATACATCCTTCCGTGAGGCATCTGAGTGACCCCCACGACCGAGCGGGCCACGCCCGACTTCATCGGGGCCCCATAGGCGAGTTCTACCTCCGTCCTGTACAGGTTCGCCGCCGAGGAAGTCACATCCAGGATCGTCTGTTGCCGGTGGAGACGATCCCCGTACGTCGGCCCCCAGGATGGGCGAATCGTCATCCCCCATCCGGTCGAACCGCCCCCAACCTGCACTACCCCTGAAGCGCCCCACTCGGTAAACCCCTCGGCGGTATGCATCACCAACCCCTGGGTCCGAAGCTCCGCCTTGACCTGTCCCGACGCAAACCGCACCCCGCCCCCAAGCTCCAACCCGGTTCCCGTCTCGGCATGGCCCCCATCCTGCCGCACATTCGCCTCCACATACGGACGAATCTTTTCATGAACCCTTAACACCCCCTGAACCCCCACACGGACACGGATCACCTCCCCACGAACCTCATATTGGTCCACCTCGGCCTCCGCCACCAGCACATCCCCATGCAGCGTCCATCCAGCCCTACGGGTGGATCTCCATGTCCCCTCCACGCCTGCCGCCCCAAAGACGGAGACCAACCGCCCCTCCAAGGGCGCCACTTCCGTCTGCCCACGACCATACCCTAACGCGAGCCATGCCTCCCAATCCACCCACTGAACCGAAACATACGGAACCACCTGGGTCAAGGAGCTCTGCACCTGCCCCGATTCCGCCAACCTCCGATACGATCCCTCCCCCAAACTGTGGGTCACCAGAAGACCCGTCCTCCATCCGCTCGGCCAACGATAATCGGTCCCCAGCATCGCGGTCGTGACCTCGCCCCGCAGATTCAGCGCCTCCTCCCCACGCCCATGGAACCGCGTGAACGCGCCTTGCCCCCATACGCTCAGCCAGCCCCGATCGACTCCTTGTTCTTGTACTACCCGACACCCCGCCAACAACTCGCCCAGGGACGGTCTCCAGCGTGATCGCGCGCCCCAGAGTTGAACCAACCCCATCCGCTCCGCAGCCCTGCACGAGGAGCTCGTTGGACGACTCCGCAATCCCTCCACCACCTGGATCGTAGAGGTCCGCACAAATCGTACGGCATGGGCCCGCATCACCTCCACCTCCGGCGAGGGACTCTCCTCCTGAATCGTTGCGACCGCCATCGCTTTCTCAATCGTTCCCTCCGTGGTGTGCTCCAAACGCATCCCAAACGTCTTCCCCTGCCAAGGCACCCGCCCAGGAACCAGATCTACCTCAATCGTTTGCTCCCATTCGCCCGGGGCAAACGTCAGTACCCCCATGATGGCATGATAGTCCTCGCCCGCACGGGCCGTCTGATCCTCCGTACGATAGTGCACCCGAACGCTCGTCTCACTCGGAGCGGACAACTGTACCGCAAACTGAACCCGCTCCCCCCTCATCACGGCATCGTCAATCCGAACCGCCAGGGCACGCGCCGCATCAAAGATCGTGACCTGTCCCTCGGGGCGCGCAATCGATACCTGCCCTGCAGGCCGTGCATTCGCGATCCGTACGGTAAACTGCTCCTCCTGCTCCGCGATCTCATCCGGAATCAGTTCAATCTGGATCTGCCCCGCTCTTGAGCCTGGATCAAAAATGACAAGCCCCCGAGAACGCACATAATCCTCCCCCGAGGTGGCGGTGCCCGCCACGGTTTCATAACTGACCGTGATCGGGACCTCGGTTGACCGGTTGAGCTCGACCCGCAAATCCACGCGCCCCGCACGCTCCTGCGCCTGCGCATCATATATGGAAATCGTGACGGGCATCTGATCGGTAATCCGAAGCGCCAACTCGGCGCGCTCCCCATCATAGCCTCCCCCAGAAGCCGTGTGGAGCACAGTCAGGGTTTCATCGTCGAGATCCCGATCCTGCACCGCCTCGACCGTCACCGTCTGAGGAACCTCCCAGTTGGAGGAATGGAACCCCAGGGACATGGGCGTCAGCGTCGCCTTTCCCTCATCCCCACGTAGCGTTACCTCCACCTCGGACGTGGGCGCGGACGTCAACACCACCGTATAGGTGCCGACCGGCCCCCTTTCCGTAATCTCCAGAGACGCTGGGTTAAGTTGAATCCCCTTCAAATCCGTTTCTTCTATGGTGACCTGAACCTCGCCAGAAATCCCCGTATATTCCCCGCCAAGGGCGGTCAAGGTCAGCGTTTCCACCGGGTCCTGCTCGGCATCGTAATCTTTTTTCGCCAACACGCGCACGCGTTGGGGGGTGGCCCAGGTTGAAGGCGTAAAGATCAGCTCCTCTGGATCTCGGGTCAGCTCCGGATTCGTAAAGGCAGACATCACGACCGTGACCGAGCTCAGTGGCCTGGTGGACAAGGTAACGGTAAACGCGCCCTCATCGCCTTCGGGCACCGGGAGCTCCTGAGGGTGGATCACCAAATTCTCCACCTCCGTATCCAGGACCGTCACCGGTAGATCTTCCCTCCATCCATCGTAGATGGCATCCGAGCTGCTTGCGAGATGCGTCAGGACTACGTCTTCTTCTATGGCATCATAGTCAAGGGGGGCCATGACCGTGACCCCCTGAGGAGAATCCCAATCGTCCGCGGTAAAGGTCAACACCGGAGGCGTCCAGGTGATCCGCTCCGATCCTTCGGTCAACAACGCAAGCGTCACCGGTGACCGAGGCTCCGACGAAAGACTTACGGTATAATCTGCTGCGTCGGCCCCCTCGACCACCGTCAGAGAACGTGGAGAAAGAACGATCCCCGCCTCATCATAATCCAGGATGGTCACCTCCTCAGAAGATGGAGTGCCGCGGAGCATATTTGATGGCAGCGGTGTGCCAATCGCCACCGTAAAGGGTTCATGGTCCTCAACGATGTCATCCTCATACGTCTTAATCTGCGCAGATCCAGTTGACTGCCCCCTAGCAATCGGAATCTCAGGAGGACAGAGGTAATCCTCCGTCTCTCTTGGCGAACATTCCAGCGGAATCGTCACCTCCTCATCCAGCGGCTTTGTCAGAGACGCCGTCACCGTGACCCACTCGCCTTCGGTCACTTCGCGCGGGGAAACCGATAGACGCACCTCGGCAGGAGAGGGAGGCAAAGGAGGATCCTGAATCATCAAGATGATGGATTCCCCACTCTCGATCATCGGATGCGTCCCAAGAGCCACGCTCACCTGTTCCATATCCGTATCTTCATCCTTATGGGTCGCCAGCTTCTCATCGCCCGAGGTCGCGTTCATAGGGATCGTGATCCCGGTCGGGCAGGTGTAATCCTCGTCCGAGGTCCCTGGAAGAGACGTACAGATCACCGGAATCGTCACCTCCTCATCCAGCGGCTTTGGCAGTGTGACCTTCACCGTGGCCACCTCCCCTTCGTCGACTGGATTGGGAGTCACCGACAGAGTCGCCTGTACGGGGGGAGGATCGTCATCATCCTTAATCGTGATCTCATTGGAATACGGCGGGCTCCCCGGCTCCACCTCCGAAGGAAGCGTTCCCAGAGCCACGCGAAATGTCTCCTCGTATTCGGCCGTCTCATCATCCACAATGGAAATCGTTCCTGACGCTTTGATCTGCCCCGCAGGAATCGTTATGGAAACGGGGCTGATGTAATCCACCCCCTCGGTCGCAGGTGCCTCCCCCGTTCCTTCATAGATCAGTGGAATCATCACATCGGTTTTGAGGGCCCCGCTGAGCTCGGCGGTCAACGTCACCCCCTCCTTATCCCCTTCATTGACCTCGACAGGCTTGGCCAAAAGGGTGACACTTACCTTGTCTGCATCCAGGTTTGGTGAATCATCATCTATGATTTTGACATATACCGTATCTCTGATCTCGGTTTCAGTGCCTCTCGTCGCCTTGAAAATCAATTTCTCTACCTCGTCAAACTCATCAGCGTCGTGCTTGGCTCCCACTGTGACGGGGAGAGATCGCGTGCCCTTAGAAAAAGTCAACTTCCGCGGAGTTGATGCTAGGGTGTCTAAGTCCGTGCCTCCATAACCATCGATTGATACGGTAACTTTCTGTTTAGGCTCCTCTGAAAGATTAACAAGAAATCCTATTGTTTCTTCCTCCCGCACCTCTACTGTGTCAGGTAACACTAAGTCTGGGATTTCACCCACGAGGATTACACCACTAAATCCATAAGGACGTCCTCTTTTTACATCAGACGGGGGGAGGGTTTTACAATCTATAGAAACGCATAGATCATTAGAATTCAAATCGTCTTCTGGATCTTGATAATACCTCAGACTTCCATGAAAAGAAAAATCACTTGATTTAGTAAATTGAGGTCCTGGAATCCATAAAGTTCTTGATACTGATCTTTCTCCTTTACGAAGTACAAACAGACCAGGATTATTAGTGACGTGTCCATCATCAAATCCATACCAGAATTCTAGACGTCCAGGGTATGGCTCCGAAATTTCTGCCGTCACGGTAAAAGATTCGCCTTCCTTTACGTATTGTTTATTCGCACTAATGCTAATCCAATAATGTTTAACAAAATCTACAGTAAAAACAATACTATCTGCTTTGCAAACATCACAAGAGAGCAAGATTTCTAATCTTCCTTCAACTTCGGTATCATTGCTCGTATGACTCACCGTGACCGTTATGCCTTCAGCCCAATTTTCAGAAGTTAGTTCAATCTTATTAGGCTCAATGGATAGATTCTCTAATTGCAATCTATCGGGGAATGGATTTTGCTCCCGAGAATATACACCGAATGAGACCTCCACGGGACTGGTTGGTTGAACGTTTAGGGAAACATTGAAATCAAATGTGAAATCACCCACTTCATGGCTCCCAAAGGTCATGCCACTTGGGTTTTTGATAAGATTTATACCTACATCAGAGTCTTGAGATTGTCCTTGTGCACCATGGACTAAAAATAATTGACACATTAATAGTCCCATAACGCATGCTCCCGATAAAGTAGAACACCCACGGAATAAACAGCCAAACAGATTCATACCATAAAAAGTCATCTCTTCTCAACTTTTGATTAGACTTTTTCCTGAACTCTACTATTCCCTGTTTCCAGAGACGTTCAACCAAGTCCTATCTAGGTCTATGCAAGTTTGAAAAAATTGAACCATTTCGCTCGAATTTGGGCTCACTTTACATTTTTTTTTGACGTAAATTTTTGATTCCCCCAAACGTACCATCGACTGGATTTATCATGCAGATCAAAAGAGATCTACGATAGGCTCATCAAATACTCTCTTCAATCCAAAGATTGAATCAGTACAAAACATACGCCAATTTCCCTTTATACTCATAAAATCTAGGAGATGTTTTATCTCACTTAAACCATTCTAGTAGAACGACGAGCATGCTGTCATTCTACATTTCCTCCATCAAAGGAAAAACTTGTCTGAACGAAACTCAGGTTGAGGGAAATTGCATTGACTATCCCTGAGCGATACATTAAACTGATTTGTCATGAAAAACCGTGGTCGGAAACTCAGATGGGCTGGGGCTCTTTGGGATTCGCACGAAAAGAATAAAAATGCAGACGCTTTGCAGGAAATAACTCTGCAAAGCGTAATTTGAACAACGAAATTGAGAATGTAGAAGTACCTATGAAAAAAGTCAATTCCTCTGCCAACTCAGTTAAATATTTGGACCCAGTCATGGTCTCCAGACTGAAGAATATGGAGATACGAGCCCGCCTGGTCGTTGAGGGATTCATTACTGGACTCCATAAGAGTCCTTACCATGGTTTCTCCGTTGAATTTGCGGAGCATCGACTCTATAACCCGGGAGACGAATTAAGACATGTAGATTGGAAGGTCTATGCAAAAACAGATCGTCACTATGTAAAACAGTACGAGGAGGAAACAAATCTGCATCACTATATTGTTCTGGATACATCCGCTTCCATGCAGTATCAACATAAGGGAGATCTTTCAAAACTAGAGTATGGTGCTTATCTAGCAGCAGCATTACACTTTCTGATGATCCTGCAGCGTGATGCGACGGGATTTTTATCCTTTGACTCTGAAATTCAGACATTTCTCAGGCCGAGAAGCACGATGCGCTATCTACGAGAAATTTTGACTCATCTAGAACGATTGGTAAAGACACGAAGCACAGAGACCTACACAGGGACCGCCCATGCACTTCATCAGGTTGCCGAACGGGTTCGCAGACGATCATTCATTGTTGTGATTTCAGATCTGATTGAAGAATCTGACTCTCATGAAGCGATCATTCGTGCATTGAGACACTTGCGCCACAGGGGGCACGAAGTACTCATCTTTCGCATACTAGAAAATGAAACTGAAAAGTTGCTCAATCTTCCCGATCATCCCTTGATTCTGCAGGATATGGAATCTGGTTCCGAACTATCTCTCCACCCTGGACAGTTGCGCGAAGCCTTCATAAAGCGTATGAATTCACTTACCGAGATGCTCAAGCGCCAATGCCTCAAACACAGCATTGATTACATTGAACTTGATACAAACGTGAAGTACGACAAAGCACTTATAGCTTATCTCAATAAGCGAAAAACCTTGCATTAAATCAGATAGATCTAATATTCATCAAAATATAATCCTGCCCTGTAACGAAAAAGACAGAATCTGATTTCCATGAAAAACCCATTCGCACATCGAGGCGATATTCAATATTGATCCACTTCCTTGTCTTTTTGTATCCTCATGATAAAACAGAATTTAACCTCAAGTTTTGGGCACTTCCCTACAATACTGATGGTTGTATGCTCGAGATATACATCACAATATGCCCCCTCATATTTCAACTTGAATTTTAAATGGATTCTGGTACCTACTATTTAGTCCGAATCTATGAAACTGCTAAGTTCCTATAAGCAAATTCACTCCCAACATCCTGATCCAGCACCTCGACTGGTAATCCGTGTGCCTCTAAAGATCTACGATGCACCGTACTGTATCAATAAAAAGCAGTAATGGGGCATAGAACGAAAGTGTACATATTTCCGGATCGTTTTTGATCTTCTCTGATTACACTTTACATGAATTTAGATATAAAGCAAGCCCCTAAATGATTTAATTTGGGTATTTCTCCCTATATTCCCCTGAATTCCTTCATGAAGCATCTTTCCACTTTAATTTTCGCTGTAATTCATTGATATATGAGCAAAAAAAACGATTCTGATTTCTTTTCATCTTTCGGTAGGTTGATTCGGCTATTCACTCCACGAGCACGTCGCTTGGCCACAGTGATTTTCTTTGCAAATGTTGGATTACTTGTGATCACTGGGTTGACTTTGTCGGCAACATACATTAACAATTACATGAATGGCGTTCGAGAGGAAGCCAGGAACACCGCAGAAAAGAATGCTACTCAATATTCAGAAGTTTTTGCAGATATAGGAGAAATCTCTATCGCAAGTGTAGCGCGGACAGCCGATGCATCCTTGAACGCCCCCATGACTGCCCAAGCATTTACGGCTGCTTTTTTCGTCAGTGCCGCCTATCAAGCCAACTACGACACATCCTTCGTGATTCAAATCTTAACATCCATTACAGAGGAAACGGTGTTGGATGAGTTTTGGATTACCGATCGTGAAGGCTTATCCTATCTCACCAACGTCCGCGGATCTGACGGCAACCTAATCCCTTTTCGATTCGCAGAAAGCCCTGTCGAGCAACCACAAGCACACAAGTTCTATCCACTATTGAACATACCACCTGATTCATTTGATGTAGTTACACAACCTGCGCAAGTGCGCGAAGTGGATCGAGCTGTCTATAAATATGTCGCAACCAATGGCATAGATCACCAACGAATCGTACAGGTTGGAAATTTATTGGACTTCGGAAACAATGAGCTCCTGAGCCAAACACATGCGGATGAAACTGCCGACGTATCTGCCGTAATTGAAGGTAATTTATCTGCAAACATGCGAGTCGTCGGTGTCATCCTTGATCACTTTGTCGCAGCTTCTAACGCTGCGAGTCGCAGTGCTGATGACCTGGAAAAAGATTTGCGCCGAATTATACAGCATACTGCCATCGGTGAAATCACCATAGCTGATCGCGAAAGCCGGGTGTTGTTTTCTGAAAACTCCTCTGGCGGATCACGACTGGTTTCTCTTGAATTTCAAGAAGAGATGGACAATCTATTTATAGACCAATGGATTGACCATAGTGGAGCAAAAAGTCATCGTGGCGATTCATCTATGTACAAATATGTCACGGTTGCTCGTCCCGATAGTCCGTATATCGTTCAGGTTGGGCTTCCACTTGTCCGTGGTAATAATGCCAGTATCTTGAATACTGTGTATCAGGAGCAAGCAGAAGTCCTTGTTCGAGAAGGGCGACCTGAAGCACTCTGGTTTATTGATTCAAACGGTAATACAGCAGCAGCAGCCGAATATTCCGAGACAAGTGACATATCTGAAATAGAGCAAGCCTGGAGCAACTCCTATGAGTTACGATCCAATACTGCCATTGAGGTCATTGAGACCGCAATTGAAACCAGCCGCCCAAATAGTGTCGCGCGACTTGGACTAATTGATCGAGATCAGCGTGGACTTTGGGTTGCTGCACCTGTTGCGATTGAAGAGAACCGCATTGGCACTATCCTGGCTTTCATTAACCTGAACGATACCGCAGCTGATATCTGGGGTGGGATTCGCCAAGGATTGCTTGTTACGCTCTTCCTGTTAATCTTTACGGCAATCGGCAGTTTTTTTGGAGCACGTCTAATTACGCGCCCCATTGAGAAAATTGCAGAATCTGCACGTTTTGTTGAGAGTGGAGAGCAACCCGATGAGGAATTACTTGGGAACGTCTTGGACCGGGCAGATGAGATTGGATCTCTGGCTCGAGTTTTCCAAGATATGACGATCCAGGTATTCAGTCGTGAAGAAGTACTCGAAACACTTGTAAACGAGCGAACCTCAGAACTCGTCTCTGCGAATAATGAACTCCGACTTGCTCAGGAAGCAATCAATCAAGATCTCGAAATGGCTATGGTCGTTCAGGCTGCCTTGGTAAGGGATGGTTCGGTGGATTTTCAGAACTTCAGTGCTTCAGCACGAATGGAACCTGCATTACAGGTCGGTGGAGATTTTGTAGATTTTTTTGAAGATGGAAAATCCCTCATATGCGTGGTCGGAGACGTATCTGGAAAAGGAGTGGCCGCGGCACTATTCATGGCAGCTTCGCAGGCAGCAATTCGATTTGCTACTAGTGAAAGCAAAGATGTAGCCCAAATTTGTCAGAATGCAAACAACCGACTCTGCCAGCAAAACCCGATGGGACTCTTTGTTACCGTATTTGTGGCTAAGATTGATCTAGAAACCGGAGAAGTGACGTATGTTTCTGCAGGTCATGAACCTCCCTACTTATTGAACAAATCACAGCGTTCGGCCGTACCCGGTACCGGAGGCATTGCTATGGGAGTTATGGACGGCATTGAATATAAATCAAAGGTCCTCCAAATGAAACCTGGAGAAATTTTATTCTGTTACACGGACGGACTAACGGATATGGTTAACGTTACCGGAAAGATTTATGGAAAAAATCGACTTGAGTCATCTTTGGATGATGCTCCAAATTTCGACCCCATTGAGATCATGAATCATGTATGGGATAATATCATTGACTTTTCCCGCGGAACTGCGGCTGCCGATGATCGAACTTGTTTAGTACTCCATAGAAAAAACACTTCCAAAAAAATAAAATCAACATGATTTCGAACGATTTTCGTGTCCTCGTTGCCGCAAGTGTATCAGAATTACGTGACCTTGCCGCAATGGTAGAAACCTTCGGTGAGGCCAATGGCCTTCCCAGTAGGACCATTTTTATCATAAATCTTGCCCTGGAAGAACTCGTCACTAACACGCTTGTACACGGTTCGTTTAAGGAGGGGGTTGAGCCAGCAATTGCTGTTGACCTCAGAACACAAGATGATCGTGTTCAAGTAGTGATTGAATCAAATGGAGGCAAGTTTGATCCAACATTAGATACCAAGCCTGATCTGACGAGTGAAGTGCATGCTCGGCCAATTGGCGGACTCGGGATCCATCTCGTAAAATCTCAGGCAGATGACATCTCTTACGAGTTTGTCGATGGTATCAACCGTGTGACTCTGGAGTATAACTTAACTTAATGCTTGGAAATTCGTACATTTCTAGAATGTAATGCTGACAAACCTAAAAAAAATCGGAGGGACCAACCGTGGCTAACAATATTGATGTGCTTCAAGAGCACGAGGGAGACATACTTATTCTTACCCCAGTGGGACGTATCGATAGTTCAAACGCCCCCCTTTTTGAGCGGATGATCAAAGATCGTATTGACGACGGTGAAACGCATATTGTGGTTGACTTTACGAAGTTATCATTCATCAGCAGTTCTGGTATGCGCGTATTGTTGATTGGAGCAAAAAGTATTCGATCAGCTCAAGGGAAGCTTACCCTTTGTAGCATGCGCGATAGTATCAGGGAAATCTTCAGTATCAGTGGATTTGACACCATTATTCCCGTGGTCAAAGATCGCATTGCAGCAATTGAGGCGAGTTAGTTTACCACGTTTTGCGTGAGAGGGCGTCCAGTTTAGTTTCAAACTATTGCCGCCGTCCCCTTATTTTATTCGCTCCGTTTGAACATGAGTCTCCCTACTTATTGGGTAGGTGTGCTTTGCTGTTTCCTTTGAAATTTACGTTCTGCTTGGTGGATGTGAATTCGTCATGAGTTGATCTTAGCGATTTTCGCTGATTTAGATTTCTCTGTACGGAAGTTCCCAAGGGATTTGCTTCATGCATCAACGGCTCTCTTGTCGTTCCCTCGCGGCGGATTATTTTGGGGATTTTCTCTCACCTCACTCAATCGGGATTGCTTCCCCTGCACACCAAAATCCAACCAATCATATTCTGAATTCATAGGCAGGATACAACCCCTCTATACATTACATCACCGTATTCCAATCTAATCTCCTCACTCTAAACCAGAAAGACGATGATCCTGCGCCTGCATTGCCATCGTCTTTCTTATTCTTTGTGACTCGTCAATACGATAGTTGGATCGTTACAGAGTACGAAAAAAATGATGTTAACGAAATTTCGAAGCTATTTTCCACAACAACAATTAAATCCTCAACCTTCTTCTTCATCATAGTCCTCAGGCATCAACACAAATTCAGGATATGCATCCACACCCAATTCAGCGGTATCTTGGCCAATTCGCTCAACAGATTCAGAGACACGGGTTCCCATTAGAACATCAATTAGCTTCCATACTATGAAGGAGGTTATGAAAGCAAAACCTCCGATGGTTACAATGCCCAACGCCTGCACCCCGAAGCTTGTCCCGTCCACAGTAAATGCAACGGCCAACGTCCCCCATATTCCCGCAAAGAGATGTACTGGCACTGCACCAACAACATCATCAATTTTCAGTTTGTCTAATAACTTGATTGCCAGAACACAAATTACTCCACCCACAAAACCAATGAGAATAGCAACCCCATGATGATGCATTGTAGGAGCAGCCGTGATGGATACCAAACCGGCTAGCGCGCCATTCAAGATTGCAAACATATCAAATCGTCCGAGTATTGCACGCGAAACAATGATTGCAGCAAGTAACCCGGCGGCTCCCGCCAGATTTGTATTGACAAAAATCCCTGCCATACTTGTCGCATCAACCGCTCCCGCTAACGCCAATTGAGATCCACCATTGAATCCGAACCAACCAAACCATAAAATGAATACACCTAAGGTAACGATCGGAACACTAGACGGTGGAGTAGACCGAACACTGCCATCCTTTTTGAACTTACCCAAACGAGGACCCAATATAATTGCCCCTGCAAGAGCAGCCCATCCTCCTGTACTATGGACGATCGTAGAGCCTGCAAAATCTGAAAAGCCAAGTTCATACAACCATCCCTCTCCCCATGTCCATGCACCGATGATCGGATATATAATAGCGGTGAGAACTAACACGAAGGAGAAAAATGACCATAATCGAATCCTTTCAGCCAACGCACCTGAAACGATTGAGGCGGTCGTAGCCACAAATACCATTTGAAAAAACCAGCCCGACATCTGGGAATACCCACTACCTACAACCTCTTCTTGTACACTTGCATCCCCCCCTATCATAGCGATTTCTTCTGGAGTAGCATTAAAAAATAACTTAAAGCTACCAATGAAGCCTGATACATCTGTATACATGAGGTTGTAACCTATGATATAGTAGGATAAACCAGCAATCGCATATAAACCTAGGTTTTTCAGGCAAATTACAGAAGCGTTTTTGGTTCGGACAGATCCAGACTCAAGCATCGTGAAGCCGGCAGCCATCCACATTACGAGTGCTCCCCAAATTAGAAAAGCAAACGTGTTCAGAACAAATTGTGTCTCAGGTAACATTTTGGTTGAATAATTCAGATAATTCTCCAATAATACAAAATAAAAATGTGGATTTACCTATTAATGCCGGAATAGTACCTTTTTTTTAGTAATCTCGAAAATAACGCCACTTATATTGACCGTACACCACACATTTGATCTCAACAAAAATTGAATCAACGTAGCAAATTGCTAGCTTAATGTAAATACCAGCAGAAGACGTACTGAATGAAATTCAAATCAAATCCTGAGTTGATTCACATGTTTTGTGTCCGTCCGAGAATCCCATATAATTTAGTGTCGGATAGCCCTGGGGAATTATCACGGTGGGAGCTCGGCTCTTCCCTTGGGTTACGTTCCACCGTTTGACGGCATATCTTTACAATATGCCGTAGGTGCTCCATCCCATAGTTCATACATTCCCATTTCTGTGCATGGCGTGTGGTAGGATCTTGCACCTTCCCTTGGAGGTCCTTCGCTCGTCCTTGTCCCCATTGTTCGCAGTTGTCTTCACTACGATGACCTCATCTGGCTTCTCTATCTCGTACATCATAGGCTTCAGCGTCTTCCGCCTTCCCTACGCGTCCATGTACGGGAAAAGATCGAGATCTCCTAGATCCCGATAAAATGCGTACATATGTTCCTGGGTTCTCAGACACCGTTGTCCCCCTACCATAGCGAGGTTTCCCGTGTTGTCTTCGACGGGGGGTGACCGTCTCGGCGACTCAGACGATGAGTATTTCGATGCTCAATCGCTCCGGTCACATGCGCCCCTGTCCACGCTTCAATAGGCACCTCACAGTGCATATCGCAGGACTCGGGGAAATATATATGACGGGGATCCTCTTTATATTAAGGGACTCTCACCCTCTACATTTTATCTGTTAGCCTAGCGCACCACCCCGCCCATCTCTCTGACCTATCGAGCCGTGGATGCGAACAGAGTCCAGAACAGTCCAAAATTTACCATGGAGGTTGTCTCCCCGGTCTCGACAGAAGCGGCATCGGGGAGGCCCCAAGAATTCCGAATTATCCGAATCCGTTCCAGAGTTCTACGCATCTGGTGTTGGACCTACCCTGGCCCGCACAGGTGCAGGTGGACGTGTTGGACATGACGGGCCGGCGCGTGATGGCGCAGGAGATCAATCTCAATGAGCTACGGATGCCCTCAGGGGGTACCTCTATCGGATTCTGTCCACTTCGCCGGAACACACATCACACTCCATCTATACCGGCCACTTTATACGCGTCCAGTAATGCAAAGGGGGAGGAAAAAAGAAAATGCAGATATCTTATAGGAAATGACTCCGCAAAACTTAACCAGACGAACGAAACGGAGTTAGGGGGAGCACCCGATAAATCTAATAATGTTAAGATATCATTGTCCAACCAAACGATCCTCACTGCATACGCCAAACAGCCAAAAACTGGGGACGAAATTCATCCTGCCCGTCAACTCCCAATTTATTTGACCAATACTGGAGCTCAACCCCAATATGTAACTCGTTGGGCGATTGGAAGATTTTTCCTATATCCCATACTAATTGGGGCTGTGCCAGAATCCATGCCGCACTTGACCGATTTTCACTCTCATACTCTACCTCTGCAATGTATTCTGCATGCCCCATGAAGGAAAATGATTGGCTTCCAATATTGAAAATCTTTAGCCAACTGACGTCAAACATGAACCCCGTTTCATGTCTAGGACCATCACTATAGTCCACGATGGGGGCAAAGTCCGTATTCACGAAAATGAACCCAGGAATCTTCCATGCAAGCTGAATGCCCGGCAAGAACTTGAAAACGTTGACATCGCCATCGAAATTCAATCCCCCAACAGCCGAAATATCTACGATGGGGCCGATCTTTATGTCCTGACCGAAAAGCTTGCTGAAACTCAATGATGGATACCATTCACCGTAAAAATCTTTGTCGTTGAATCCATCATTCGTTACATCATCTAGATAATCAATGAAAAAGAATGTTCTTCCAAGTTTCCAGGCACCTGCATGCTGGAACGTGAGGATGTTTGTTCCGTGATGAGTCCCGGTAAATGGATTCAAAAGAGAGCCCCTCTGGTAGTGAAATTCCATCTGTGCGGAAGCAGAACGAGGCTGTAACCCAATAAATACGGTCAACGCGATAGTGACTGTTAAAATTCCTTTTAGATTCATCTTAACCTGATATAAATGTTTTAGTGTCCTGACTTAATGTTACGAACGTGCACAACCTATACGGCATCCACTCTTGATATTTGTGGTACAGCATGTCGCAAGGCCTGTTCAATCCCTGCACGCAATGTCATTGAACTCATGGGACATGTACCACAAGCTCCAAGCAACTTCAATTCCACAACCATGTCATCTGTAATTCTGTGTAGTTGAACCTCTCCACCATCTGCAATAAGATACGGACGAATTGAATCAAGTCCATCTTCTATCTTCTGGCGAAGAGCTCCATCCATATTTGGATCATATCCTGACATCACAGTGAAAATGTTTTTTATCTCTATTGGTACTCAATAAGTGGAGACACCTTGGATATTCCCCTCTCCATAAGTGACGTAACAATTTTGGCTGCAACGGACTGAAACGCCTGAGCAGACGCACTAGAAGGCTCCGATAATACAATCGGAAGCCCTTGATCACCTGAGATTCGAAGAGGTTCTTCCAAAGGGATCTTACCCAGTAGTGGGATACCTGTTTCGGTTGCAAGACGATCAGCTCCACCATCTCCAAAAAGATAATACTTCCGCTCAGGGAGATCTGAAGGAGTGAACCAAGCCATGTTCTCAATCATTCCCAAAACAGGCACATTCACTTTTGAAAACATCATCAAACCTTTCCTAGCATCTGTGAGAGCTACTTTCTGTGGTGTTGAGACGATGATCGCACCAGCTAATTTAATGGTTTGTACAATTGTAAGCTGAATGTCCCCTGTTCCTGGCGGCAAATCCAAGATAAGAAAATCTAGATCTCCCCACTCCGCATCATTTAAAAACTGCTTCACAGCACTAGAAACCATCGGACCTCTCCAAATCACAGCCTCAGAATCATCCACCAATAATCCCATGGAAAGTACATGAACGCCATGCTTTACGATTGGAACGATTTTTCGTTGATCATTTACATGTGGTTTCTCCCCCTCAAGTCCAAACATCACCGGAACACTTGGCCCATAGATGTCTGTATCCACCAGCCCTGTTTGATAACCTTGCGCGGCAAGAGCTACCGCGATATTCGTTGCCACTGTACTTTTTCCCACTCCCCCCTTTCCCGAAGCAATGGCAATCATGTGCCGAGCTCCTAGCTGTAGCTGCGGAGAGCGCCCCTTGGGGTAAATCAACTCAATTTGTACTTCCACACCTTCTCCAAACTTCGATTGGATTGCTTCTCTGCACTGCTGAACCACCGTCTCAGAAAATGTAGTTCCTGGTTGTGAAATAGAAAGCTTGAGCGAAATGGATCTGCCATTAATCACAACATCTTTAACCGCTCCCAGGCGAGTAATATCATTGCCTCCTCGATCAGGGTCACGAATCGTACTCAAAGCTTGATAAACAGCCTTACGTCTAATCACTTTTCCACTCATCCCCTCAATGAATTGATTTGCATCTGAATTACTTCTCCCGTAAAAATAGGAAAATTGGTCCCCCTGAGTGCAGAAAACCCATCATGCTCATCAAAAAAATCTATATGATTTATGCTCCTTGGAGTGATCATAATTTTCCGTACTCACTTATGCAGCATATTGGAATTACTGGACCTGTACATTAACAAGATCAATCAGGAAAAATATCATCAGGAAGAAATCTATCTGATTTTTTATTTCGTTGAGCCCGTGTAATCTGCAATGGTATTTCTATCCGCGTTCTCGATCTGTCGTTGGAATTGCGTCTGCAATTCGACGTAGTAACTCATCCCGTCCTCTTTGATCAACCGCAGACGTTACTACGATTGGCAAATCTGCTCCCTGAGCACTCAATGTCTCTTGGGCGGTCCGAATACTTTTCTGGATTCTATTTGCTGATAACTTATCTGTTTTCGTGAGAACCAATAGACGTTCTGCAAGCGTCTCACGAACAAGTAGCATGACTTCCTTATCCAAATCCGTAGGTGCATGGCGACTGTCCACAAGATGTAGCACTACACATAGCGAATCGCGCTGTGTGAGGTAGACCATAATATTTCTTCTCCACTGCGCCCTTGCCCTTTTGCTCACCTTTGCATATCCATAACCTGGAATGTCTACAAAATATATCTCATGGTTCACCAGATAATAATTAAAGGTCTGCGTCTTACCCGGGACCGAACTGATTCGTGCAAGAGATTTTCTCCTGCACAACATATTTAATAATGCACTCTTTCCCACATTTGAACGACCGATAAAGGCAACTTCTGGTATCCCCTCACATGGCATCTGTGTCAGGTTTACTGCACTCTTGAAAAAAGTGATCTCCCGAACCTCCATAGGGGCTACATTCAAATCCCAGCACTTCGAACCGCTTCTCCGATATGTGCAGGGTTGCGAACTACATGGGCACCCGCATCTGCAAGTGCTGCAAATTTATCTTCGGCCGTGCCTTTACCACCTGCAATGATGGCACCTGCATGACCCATTCGGCGTCCTGGTGGAGCGGTTGCTCCAGCGATGAATGCAATCACAGGCTTACTGACATGTGCCTTAATATAGGTCGCGGCATCCTCTTCATCCGTCCCTCCAATCTCTCCAATTAGAACAACGGCAGCCGTCTCAGGGTCCTCTTCAAACAGTTGTAATGCATCAATGAAACGAGTCCCAATAACCGGATCGCCACCAATACCAATCGCGGTACTCTGACCATATCCCTCACGTGTCAACTGATCTACCGCCTCATATGTCAAGGTCCCGGACCGCGAAATTACACCAATAGGTCCTTCAGAAAAAATCATTGCGGGCATGATCCCTACCTTAGCTTGCCCAGGAGTTAATAGACCCGGACAATTCGGGCCAACAAGACGGACACCTCTGGATACAGCATAGTGAAATGCATAAACCATGTCCTTCACAGGTATTCCTTCTGTAATGCAAACAATCAAGTCTACTCCTGCCTCTGATGCCTCCATGATTGCATCTTTAGCAAACGCCGGAGGAACAAATATGACCGCAGTATTGGCACCTTCGGCAATCACGGCTTCATGGACCGTATTGAAAACTGGACGCCCCAAATGTTGTATTCCTCCCTTCCCTGGGGTAACCCCTCCCACTACCGTTGTACCATAGTTGATCATCTGTTCTGCATGAAATGATCCTTCTTTACCTGTAAACCCCTGTACAACTAACCTGGTATTTTTATCAATTAATATGCTCATCAACTCATCTTCTGATTCAATATACACCAAGCATGCACGTTATCCTAATTCCATTATTGCCTTGCCGACAGAGAGCAAGTTCGATTCACTAAATGGAGCTCCCAATAACTGCACCCCCACCGGCAACCCTCTTGTTGTACTCCCCACAGGAATAGATACTCCCGGAATTCCCGCTAAATTTGCCGTCACTGTGTAGGCATCACTGAGATATAGTTGAAGAGGATCCTTGTCTCGCTGATCAACCCGTATTCCTGGGGCCGGATTTACCGGAGTCAAGAGCATATCAACCTTCTGCCATGCCTCATCAAAATCCTTTCGAATTAAATTACGTACACGCTGCGCTTTCCCATAATACGCATCATAGTATCCAGCCGAAAGGACATATGTCCCCAACATAATCCGTCGCTTTACTTCAAACCCGAATCCACTGCTTCGAGTGTCTATGTACATCTCTTCAAGGGACTGAGCTTCATCTGAGGAGCGAAATCCATACTTGACCCCATCATAACGAGAAAGATTACTGGATGCTTCTGCGGCGGCAAGAATATAATATGTTGCTACCCCATATTCTGTATGAGGCATCGAAACAGAAACCAGCTTTGCTCCTTCCGATTCCAGCCTGCTCGCAGTCTGATCCACAAGTTTCCTCACCTCGGAATCAAGTCCTTCCCCAAAATACTCTTTAGGCAGGCCAATCCGTACCCCTTGAATGGCTTTCTTGCCCAAGAAATCTACATCCTGATAGGATCGGCCCATACAGGTTGCATCACTCGGATCACTGCCCGCCATATGCGAAAGAATCTTTGAAGCAACCTCAGCCGTATGGGAAAAGGCACCCACGCAGTCAAACGACGATGCAAATGCAATCAGACCGTAGCGGCTCACAAGTCCATACGTTGGCTTTATTCCCAAGACGCCACAAAAAGATGCTGGCTGACGTACGGACCCACCTGTATCGGTTCCAAGTGCAGCGTGACACATCCCAGCTGCAACGGCGGCTGCGGATCCACCCGAAGAGCCACCTGAAACATATTCTAGATTATGGGGATTCAGCGTCGGACCATATGCGGAATACTCTGTGGTCGCTCCCATTGCAAACTCATCACAATTTGTACTTCCAATTAGGAGTGCACCAGCACGACGAAGCCTAGCTACCGATGTAGCTTCAAATGGAGGACGGTATCCCCTGAGAATGTTTGAAGAGCAAGTAACCGGCCACTCTGTTGTACTCAGTACATCTTTTATGCCAAGCACCAACCCCATAAGTGGTAACTTCTTTCCTTGGGAGAAGGCCTGATCAATGATTTCGGCCGATTGAATTACGGATACAGGATCTACATGAGTAAACGCATTCAAAGACGGATTTTTCTCCTGGATTACATCTAGGGCGAGCCTTGAAATCTCAGCACAACTGACCTTTTTTTCAAGTAAGGCATCCCTACAATCGGCAAACGACGGCAAAGCCATGTGCGGTTCCCCAGGCGTGCCAAGTCCGAAAAAAATTAGTTAGACGTATCAGACGTAGGCTTTGCCTGAACAGGCTCCTGTTCCTGCGGTGGTGGAGTGTAACCTGGAGGATTCTGCTGTACTGGTGGTCGGTATGCGGGTGGGCGATCTTCAACGGTAAGCTCGCGGCTAATCTCGCTTGTGGCCGACTTAAACTCACGGATCCCTTTCCCCAGTCCACGTGCTACTTCGGGGATACGCTTGGCTCCAAATAATACCAAAACAATTAGTAGTATGATAGCTATTTCCATAGGTCCAAGTCCAAACATGAGTCACTCTCGTTCTTGTTATAATTGACCATGCTAAACAAAGACTAGCACTCCTTGTTCCCTATAACCTATTTCCTCCCACTCTCTATGAGGGATTGCCATGATCCTAATCTGGATCTGTCTCTCAATCTCAACCTGTTCAACAAATAGAATACCCCGTAAGATTCGCTCCAGATCATCAAGGAAACATCCTATTCATATTGATGAAACGTGTCCCGAGTATCTACGCAGTGCGGCGGAGGAATCGCTGGACCGCATGGTGAAGCTGGGAGAAAAGCATGGATAGGGAATTATATTCAGCAAAGGAACCCTTTCCCCTGTTCTCCTGTCTAATTAGTCCTGCAAACATCCTTTCGTTCAAATTATGCCTCCGGATACTTCTCCTATACCCGACTATGTTGCGGACCGTGGGCCGACCAAATATTTCCATGGACGAGTACAGATCTTGGGAAACTTTGACAAACTGGTCAAGGATTCCATGGAGCCAGGAGGGGGATCTACCTTTTTGATCCAAGGCGCCCCTGGAGTGGGAAAGACGGCGCTATTGTACGAGCTTGGGAAGATCGCGGAGAAGCAGGACTGGAAGGTCGTCAAGATTAAGACGAGTGCCCTGTGGGATAGAGCCAAGATGTTGCGTGCGCTTGGCATAGATAAATGGCCAGGGATCTCCCGAATCTCTATGAGTTTGCTGGAGATTCTTGAGACAGGAATCTCCTTCTCCAAACCTGCCCGCTCATCAACCAGTATGGACGCGGTGGATCGGAGTAAACGAAAAAATGAACGACTTATTCTTGTGATGGACGAAGCGCAGAAACTAGCATCTGCGAAGAATCAACCTGCGGACCGCCTTGAAGATGCCAAAGAGCTGCTTGAATCCATCCACAATGGGGAACTCAGCCGCCCCGTGATCCTGTTGGCGGCGGGATTGGGGCCGACGTTGGAAACCTTTGAGACCTTGGGGATTTCCAGATTCAAAGAAGGGTGTGTCGTGGAGTTGGGCGCGTTAAGTAAGGAGGCCGAGCGTGCGGTGATCCGGGACTGGCTTGTCAAAGAGGGGGGTGCCAAAGGGGCTCCTGATGAGTGGATCCATGCGATTGTCCAAGAAACGCACGGGTGGCCCCGACATGTCCACTCCTATGCAAACCACGCTGCCGAGTACTTGAAAGAAAAAGGCGGACTCATGACACCGCAGGGACTGAAGATTGTCATGGAACTGGGAGAAGAGGGACGGAAGCAGTACTATAAACAGCGCGTAAGCAATTTCCGTGGAGATCAGCTTCAATGCCTTATGAAATCAATGGGAGAGGCTGACAAGGGAAAAACGGTCAGATACAAGGTTATTATGTCTTCAATGGTGGATGAATATGGCAGGGAGGAAGCAAAAAACCTGTTTGATCTCTTTATTGAAAAGGGAATCCTTGAAGAGCACGAGGAAGGATACGCGATCTCTATTCCCTCCATGCATACCTGGTTAAACGAAAAATATGGGCTTGAAAGAACTGAACCTACCCGTGAGACAAACGCGCGTCCCACTCCTATGAAGGACTTTGGTATGGAGCGCTGAGAAGTCCAGAGTTTGCATTTCAGGGTCAAATCGTTAGGGAATTATATCGATGCGTAACCATTTGACGGGTTCACGGAGTTCCTAACGGAAACGCTCCTCGCCGTCCATTCACACACCGGATTTGTGGTGTAGACATCGCCAATCCCGGACGTAACCCTACAAGGACACAAATTTATTTTGAAACATCCAAATGGTTACTCCGAGATATAATTCCCAATCGTTACATTCGGGTGTCTCTGGCAAGCTTGGTTGATCACGATGAGGGTCGGGCTACTACATGACCGACTCTTGATGTATGTTCAGAGGCTTCCCGATGGGGACGAAAATAAAACGTCACAGAGCCACCAAATCTCCCTCCCCAGTGCAACCTGAATCAATGCGACTCCCCCGGATCGCAGGAGGAGTACAAAAACGTGTTCCACACGGTTTTTAGATGGAGTATTCCGTAGAAAAATCCACGAAAAACTCGAGCGTTTTACGTTCAATAATAGGTTTCGAGAATCCCAGTTCCCGAAATCTATTTAGAATGGAAACAAATCCAAAAACCTGGGATCTAAAACGGGCATAGGTGAAGATGGATTTCACAATGCCTCCAGAAAAATTTACGGCGTAGGTGTTATATTTCCGCCCCTTATACCAAAAACAGATCCTATCTTCTTCGTACAAATCCCAGATCCACATGTCCACCCTTCCCGTCCAGAAGCCGTCTACCACGGATTTACCCGTCACCGTCCAAAGGCTGATCCAGTCCAGCCTGAGCGAAAGCACAAAAGCTCGCTATGGCTCCGCGCTACGCCATCTCCATGTATGGTTGGGGAATTATATACGTGAGTACCCAAAGAATGGAACCATTCTATTTTGGAGAGATAACCAACACAATAGGATAGATATGCAGTCTATTCTATTGCTTACCATAACATCAACTCAACCTTGATATTATGCCTGTTCAAAAGGCTTCTAACCCTTCGGATTCAAACGGTTTCTATCGTGGAATAGAGTATCGCCTATTGCCGGGCACGCAGTGGAACGCCCATCTCTTGTCAGGGCTTTGCGGAGCATGCAGGTTTGTATGGAATATGACCCTTGAACAAATTAATGAAGAGGTAAAAGATCATGATACTGAAAACCCATCCACCTCTTGTTATACATTATTCAAACGCTACCCAATCTTGCGTAAAGAAACGCGTTGGTTATCTACGTACTCATCTGCTATTGTTCGTTACGCACTGAAAGCATCAGGCAGAAGCGTGGCAGGCTTTCTTCAAGGGATTACGTGATCATCCTACGTTCCATAATCGGTTTCAACACAATTCATTTACGGCTCCAAAAGGAACGTTTAAGATTGTGGATGACCGTATCTCCATCCAGAAGGTTGGCTGGATGAAGTTTCGTAGGAAAGGAGGTAATCCTTATCCAGACGGGGGGCCGATTGGAGTCACCGTGAAGAAAGACGGACGGTACTGGAAGATGAGCGTAATGTACAAAGTCACGAATCTACCAGAGAAGGTGGACGATGGCAAAGAGATTGGCATTGACTTGAATACCTACAACATCTCGTATTCATCAACGGATGGTGAACAAGGTATGCTACCGATTCCTGATTTGACGGATAAAGAGATCAAGATCCGTAGGTATCAACGTAAGTTAGCCCGACAGCAGAAAGGATCGGGGCGCTATAAGGATACGCAGAAGAAGATTTCTAAATTGAAACGTCAGCAGCGCAACGCGAGGAAGAATGCGGCACATCAACATAGCCGTAGATTGTCCAATAAGGCGTATACGTTGAAACGTGAAGACTTGAAGATCAAGACCATGTCCAACGGCTGAGAATCCTGGAACCAATGTGAAGGCAAAAGCAGGGTTAAACCGCGTCATTCTCAACTCTGGATGGAGTAGGTTCAATACGTATTGCGATTACAAGTTTGGCAGGGTTGTACATGTTGATCCGAAGTATACCAGTCAACGCCGTAATCAGTGTGGACATACAGATAAAGGCAATCGCAAGACGCAAAGCAAGTTCAGGTGTATGGCATGTGGCCATGCGGATCACGCAGATATCAATGCATCTGCGAATGGATTACAGGCCTCCGGGATTGGGGCATCTGCACGTGGAGGAGCGTTCTCGTTAGAGACTCCTATGAGCCGTGAAATGGATACGCAAAAGGTAGCCTCCTAATAGATGGGTACTCACGTATATAATTCCCTCACGGAAAAGGATTGTCCCCTCCACCATGAACGTAACCGTATCGGCGGTTCGACTGTCTGCCCGCCTATCAGGGTCGCCCCCTCCGAGTTACCCCCTTACCGAGAGGACCCTTGCCGGGATCCGAAGGGAGGGGAAGCACAGGGGGAGTGGGCAGGTCACGGGGCTGACGTTCCACGAGGTGCAATTCTTGGTTTCGCAGATATCAAAGCAGGGGGTTCGGGGAGTACGAGATGCCGCTCTGTTTTCTTTGATGAGCGACTGTTTGCTGCGAGTGGGAGAGTTGGTTAAGGTCAGACCACGGGATATTACACCGATCCCCGACGGCTCTGGACGCCTCCAGATACACCAGAGCAAATCGGATCAGGAAGGAAGGGGAGCCACTCTCTATGTCGGGTCTCCGACCATGGAATATATACGGGATTGGATGACGCTCATTGAAACGCAATTTGGGACCATAGATGAACAGGTAGGGCTTTTTCGGTCATTATGGAGAGGGGGAGTAATCCAATCCCGACCCATCACCCCGCCAGGGGTACGAAAAAACTTGAAAGCGTATGCCAAGGAGGCCGGGTTCCAGGGCCGTTTTAGTGGGCACTCTTTTCGCGTTGGAACTGCGCAAAGCCTGGCACAAAAAGGAGCCACCCTTGCACAGATGCAAACCGTTGGCCGATGGAAATCTCCGCAGATGCCCGCCGTATACTGCAGAAATGAGCTCGCAGGTAGAAGTGCCGTGGCGACCCTGCTCTACAACGAACCCCCACGCAAAGCGAATACAGAAAGCGAGGTTCAAGAAAGATCATCTCCGTGAGTAAACAACTTTTTGTATTATATACGTAGACACATTCATGCACATCCTCTAACCATGTTTCACCCTCCACCTTCCAGGCCGTCTCCAAAAACTCCTGATGCCGGAAAGTCATCGCCTCCCCCGACTGGACGTGACCGAGGCCCTGCGGCATTTTTTCACGGAAGGAAGCCATTATATCCAGTTTTGAGACTGCCCTATCTGACACAATGTTTCCTGATTTGCCGTATCTTCATGCCATGTAATTGATCAAAAACATCATGAGTTCTGATTTCATTGAGGATCGAGGTCCGGCTGAATATTTTCACGGGAGGCAAGAAATTATTGACACTTTTACCAGTGCCCTTGAACGCTATCTCGGCAAAAAAAGAGGAACCACCTTCTTGATCCAAGGCGCACCCGGGGCAGGAAAGACGGCTTTACTGGATGTGCTGTCATCGAGAGCAGAAGAAAAAAAGTGGGAGGTATCCAAGATCTCGATAGAAGATCTATACACTCCCGCATCCATGGCTCAGTCTCTGGGAAGGTCGTATACGGTGGATCACGAGCAAGCCGCAAAAATCGGGGTGAAGTTTATCGAAGGGGGGTATGTCAGAAGTGTGGCGGGGCATGCGAGTCCAAAGGAAATTCTTAAGAGTCTTGCTCCCGAGGAAGGATTGATTTTGGTGCTGGATGAAGCCCAGAGGATGAATAAAATTCCGGTTGACTCAGAGAGGCATACCATAACGGGGGACACCTTAGATGTGATCCACAACGGGGATGTAGGTAGGCCGGTCGTGCTCCTTGCGGCAGGCTTGGGTACGACCCAGTCGGCTCTTAACTCACTGGGGATATCACGATTTGTCAGAGATTGCACCGTAGGATTAGGGGCGCTGGGAGAAGAGTCAGAATGGAAGGTGATTCGTGACTGGCTGACCAAAGGCGGGGGAGCCAAAGGGGATCCTGCTCCGTGGAGCCATGCGATTGCGCAGCAAACGCATGGATGGCCCCAACACATCATCTCTTATGTTGATCCCGCAGTTGCGTACCTTAAGTCCAACAACCATCGTATGACGGATGATGGCTTGCAGATTGTACTTGAAAAGGGCAATGAGTTCCGGTTGGACTACTATGAGACACGCGCCAGGGAGTTCAGTTTACAACAGAGGCGGGTCATCGGCTCATTTATCGCGAAGTACCAACCGGATGAGTACTTTGAGAAAGAAGATTTGATGGCGCTTCTTGATGCCAAGTATGCGCCGAAACCTGCAAGCAAGTTTTTTGATGACCTTCTCCACAGTGGAATACTCCACAAGCAAGATGGAGGCGTATACGGTATTCCCATCCCGTCCATGCAGACGTGGCTGATTGAGGAATATGGCAGAGATCGGATGGAACTACCGAGGGGCGAGGTCTCCAGGGTGAAGCCTGAGTCCCCCAATCGAGGAAAGGACTCCTCGAAGTGGGATATGGAACGCTAAATGTTACTTGACTACGGTCATTTCTGAGGAGCCACCCTTGCACAGATGCAAACCGTTGGCCGATGGAAATCTCCCCAGATGCCCGCCGTATACTGCAGAAATGAGCTCGCAGGTAGAAGTGCCGTGGCGACCCTGCTCTACAACGAACCCCCACGCAAAGCGAATACAGAAAGCGAGGTTCAAGAAAGATCATCTCCGTGAGTAAACAACTTTTTGTATTATATACGTAGACACATTCATACACATCCTCTAACCATGTTTCACCCTCCACCTTCCAGGCCGTCTCCAAAAACTCCTGATGCCGGAAAGTCATCGCCTCCCCCGACTGGACGTGACCGAGGCCCTGCGGCATTTTTTCACGGGAGGCAAGAAATTATTGACACTTTTACCAGTGCCCTTGAACGCTATCTCGGCAAAAAAAGAGGAACCACCTTCTTGATCCAAGGCGCACCCGGGGCAGGAAAGACGGCTTTACTGGATGTGCTGTCATCGAGAGCAGAAGAAAAAAAGTGGGAGGTATCCAAGATCTCGATAGAAGATCTATACACTCCCGCATCCATGGCTCAGTCTCTGGGAAGGTCGTATACGGTGGATCACGAGCAAGCCGCAAAAATCGGGGTGAAGTTTATCGAAGGGGGGTATGTCAGAAGTGTGGCGGGGCATGCGAGTCCAAAGGAAATTCTTAAGAGTCTTGCTCCCGAGGAAGGATTGATTTTGGTGCTGGATGAAGCCCAGAGGATGAATAAAATTCCGGTTGACTCAGAGAGGCATACCATAACGGGGGACACCTTAGATGTGATCCACAACGGGGATGTAGGTAGGCCGGTCGTGCTCCTTGCGGCAGGCTTGGGTACGACCCAGTCGGCTCTTAACTCACTGGGGATATCACGATTTGTCAGAGATTGCACCGTAGGATTAGGGGCGCTGGGAGAAGAGTCAGAATGGGCGGTGATTCGTGACTGGCTGACCAAAGACGGGGGTGCCAAAGGGGATCCTGCTCCGTGGATCCATGCGATTGCGCAGCAAACGCATGGCTGGCCCCAGCATATCATCTCTTATGTTGATCCCGCAGTTGCGTACCTTAAGTCCAACAACCATCGTATGACGGATGATGGCTTGCAGATTGTACTTGAAAAGGGGGCGGAGCATCGAATTCAGTATTACAGGCAGCGCGCTCGCGGCATTGACAAGAGGAAACGACAAGTTCTCGCAAAAACATTCAATAATGTTCCATTAGGAGAAACCATGGAGATTGATGACATCAAATCTTCACTCAAGCAAGAGTATTCCAAAGAAGAAGCCGACTATCTCTTTAATAAAGCACTTGAGAAAGGAATCATTGATGAGCGAGATGACGGGGATTATGGTATTCCCATCCCGTCCATGCAGACGTGGTTGATTGAGGAATATGGCAGAGATCGGATGGAACTACCTAGGGGCGAGGTCTCCAGGGTGAAGCCTGAGTCCCCCAATCGAGGAAGGGACTCCTCGAAGTGGGATATGGAACGCTAAATGTTATTTGCCTACGGTCATTTTTCCTTGAGCGTAGAGATCAACCATGTGTACAGATACTTACAGAACCGGAGCTCTGGGCGAGCCCTCTCTGGACGCAGGGCAACCTTCTCACTTGTGTCTAGGTCTGCCAAAAAGTTTGAGCAGAATGGGTGGGTTTAGTGCGCAGGTTTGGTGACCTTGGCCTCTTCTTTCTTCTTATTCCAAGGAAATTCGTCCCACTTAAAATCAAAAGGCTTGTTTTGCTCAATCACCTCGTTTCGGATCCAGTCCATGACTTCCTGGTCATCCACGGGCTCATACGTCCACATGAACGTTTCGGGATAGGCCTCTGCCTCGGGATATAATCGAGTGAGGAGTCTTCCCCAGAAATGCTCCCCCTCAACAGGTTTGACCAGATAAAACTCCCCTGCCACGCCCCCGCCCCCCGTCAGAGCCGCATTGGGATGTCCTTCGATTTGCTCAATCTGGCTGGTGACGAAACTAAATTGCATGTTGGAGCGGAAAATTATCGTTCAAGATCAAAAGGATTCCGTTTAACCTTCTCTGGGTGGACGGGTTCCAGGACGTCCTGGATCGCCTTCTCTCGCCTCCACCTCGAGGCGAGATCCAGTTCTCCGTGTTTCTGGACATATTCGCACGCCGCGCGGGAGACGGAGATTACATCCCCCATGCGCTTTTCCACCTCCCTCTTCGCGTCATCCCCCGTCTCCGGGATCCGAAGGGAGGGGAAGCACAGGGGGAGTGGGCAGGTCACGGGGCTGACGTTCCACGAGGTGCAATTCTTGGTTTCGCAGATATCAAAGCAGGGGGTTCGGGGAGTACGAGATGCCGCTCTGTTTTCTTTGATGAGCGACTGTTTGCTGCGAGTGGGAGAGTTGGTTAAGGTCAGACCACGGGATATTACACCGATCCCCGACGGCTCTGGACGCCTCCAGATACACCAGAGCAAATCGGATCAGGAAGGAAGGGGAGCCACTCTCTATGTCGGGGCTCCGACCATGGAATATATACGGGATTGGATGACGCTCATTGAAACGCAATTTGGGACCATAGATGAACAGGTAGGGCTTTTTCGGTCATTACGGAGAGGGGGAGTAATCCAATCCCGACCCATCACCCCGCCAGGGGTACGAAAAAACTTGAAAGCGTATGCCAAGGAGGCCGGGTTCCAGGGCCGTTTTAGTGGGCACTCTTTTCGCGTTGGAACTGCGCAAAGCCTGGCACAAAAAGGAGCCACCCTTGCACAGATGCAAACCGTTGGCCGATGGAAATCTCCGCAGATGCCCGCCGTATACTGCAGAAATGAGCTCGCAGGTAGAAGTGCCGTGGTGACCCTGCTCTACAACGAACCCCCACGCAAAGCGAATACAGAAAGCGAGGTTCAAGAAAGACCATCTCCGTGAGTAAACAACTTTTTGTATTATATACGTAGACACATTCATACACATCCTCTAACCATGTTTCACCCTCCACCTTCCAGGCCGTCTCCAAAAACTCCTGATGCCGGAAAGTCATCGCCTCCCCCGACTGGACGTGACCGAGGCCCTGCGGCATTTTTTCACGGAAGGAAAGCCATTATATCCAGTTTTGAGACTGCCCTATCTGACACAATGTTTCCTGATTTGCCGTATCTTCATGCCATGTAATTGATCAAAAACATCATGAGTTCTGATTTCATTGAGGATCGAGGTCCGGCTGAATATTTTCACGGGAGGCAAGAAATTATTGACACTTTTACCAGTGCCCTTGAACGCTATCTCGGCAAAAAAAGAGGAACCACCTTCTTGATCCAGGGTGCACCCGGAGCGGGAAAGACGGCTCTACTGGATAAACTATCTGTAGAGGCACGGGCCAAAAACTGGGACGTCGCAATCATCAAGATGAAAGATTTGTACGATCCTATATCCATGGCACAATCTCTGGGAGAATCCTATGTCATGGATAAACAGTATGTGGCGAACGTGGGTATTCATGGATTAGGCGGTGGGTACAGCAGAAATGTGGCAGGATATTCCAGTGTGGATGGGTTACTGAAAGAGGGGGCTCCCGAGAAAGGATTGATTTTGGTGCTGGATGAGGCGCAGAGGATGAATGAAATTCCGGTTGACTCAGAGAGGCATACCATAACCGGAGACACCTTAGAAATGATTCACAATGGGAGGATTGGCCGGCCTGTAATCCTCCTTGCGGCAGGTTTAGGTACGACCGAGTCGGCTCTTAACTCACTGGGGATATCACGATTTGTCAGAGATTGCACCGTAGGATTAGGGGCGCTGGGAGAAGAGTCAGAATGGGCGGTGATTCGTGACTGGCTGACCAAAGAAGGGGGTGCCAAAGGGGATCCTGCTCCGTGGATCCATGCGATTGCGCAGCAAACGCATGGATGGCCCCAACACATCATCTCTTATGTTGATCCCGCAGTTGCGTACCTTAAGTCCAACAACCATCGTATGACGGATGATGGCTTGCAGATTGTACTTGAAAAGGGGGCGGAGCATCGAATTCAGTATTACAGGCAGCGCGCTCGCGGCATTGACAAGAGGAAACGACAAGTTCTCGCAAAAACATTCAATAATGTTCCATTAGGAGAAACCATGGAGATTGATGACATCAAATCTTCACTCAAGCAAGAGTATTCCAAAGAAGAAGCCGACTATCTCTTTAATAAAGCACTTGAGAAAGGAATCATTGATGAGCGAGATGACGGGGATTATGGTATTCCCATCCCGTCCATGCAGACGTGGTTGATTGAGGAATATGGCAGAGATCGGATGGAACTACCTAGGGGCGAGGTCTCCAGGGTGAAGCCTGAGTCCCCCAATCGAGGAAGGGACTCCTCGAAGTGGGATATGGAACGCTAAATGTTACTTGACTACGGTCATTTCTGAGGAGCCACCCTTGCACAGATGCAAACCGTTGGCCGGTGGAAATCTCCGCAGATGCCCGCCGTATACTGCAGAAATGAGCTCGCAGGTAGAAGTGCCGTGGCGACCCTGCTCTACAATGAACCCCCACGCAAAGCGAATACAGAAAGCGAGGTTCAAGAAAGATCATCTCCGTGAGTAAACAACTTTTTGTATTATATACGTAGACACATTCATACACATCCTCTAACCATGTTTCACCCTCCACCTTCCAGGCCGTCTCCAAAAACTCCTGATGCCGGAAAGTCATCGCCTCCCCCGACTGGACGTGACCGAGGCCCTGCGGCATTTTTTCACGGAAGGAAAGCCATTATATCCAGTTTTGAGACTGCCCTATCTGACACAATGTTTCCTGATTTGCCGCATCTTCATGCCATGTAATTGATCAAAAACATCATGAGTTCTGATTTCATTGAGGATCGAGGTCCGGCTGAATATTTTCACGGGAGGCAAGAAATTATTGACACTTTTACCAGTGCCCTTGAACGCTATCTCGGCAAAAAAAGAGGAACCACCTTCTTGATCCAGGGTGCACCCGGAGCGGGAAAGACGGCTCTACTGGATAAACTGTCTGTGGAGGCACGGGCCAAAAACTGGGACGTCGCAATCATCAAGATGAAAGATTTGTACGATCCTATCTCCATGGCACAATCTCTGGGAGAATCCTACGTCATGGATAAACAGTATGCGGCGAACGTGGGTATTCATGGAATCGGCGGAGGGTACAGCAGAAATGTGGCAGGGTATTCCAGTGTGGATGGGTTACTGAAAGAGGAGGCTCCCGAGGAAGGATTGATTTTGGTGCTGGATGAAGCCCAGTATCTGATCAATCTAAACGAGACCCCCTCAGAGAAACATGTAGCAAGGGACACCTTAGATGTGATCCACAATGGGAGGATTGGCCGGCCTGTAATCCTCCTTGCGGCAGGTTTAGGTACGACCCAGTCGGCTCTTAACTCACTGGGGATATCACGATTTGTCAGAGATTGCACCGTAGGATTAGGGGCTCTGGGAGAAGAGTCAGAACGGAAGGTGATTCGTGACTGGCTGACCAAAGAAGGGGGTGCCAAAGGGGATCCTGCTCCGTGGATCCATGCGATCGCGAAGAAATGTCATGGATGGCCCCAACACATCATCTCTTATGTTGATCCCGCAGTTGCGTACCTTAAGTCCAACAACCATCGTATGACGGATGATGGCTTGCAGATTGTACTTGAAAAGGGACATGACTTCCGGGTGGACTACTATGAGACACGCGCCAGGGAGTTCAGTTTACAGCAGAGGCGGGTCATCGGCTCATTTATCGCGAAGTACCAACCGGATGAGTACTTTGAGAAAGAAAATTTGATGGCGATTCTTGATGCCAAGTACGGGCAGGAACCTGCAAGCAAGTTTTTTAATGACCTTCTCCACAGTGGAATACTCCACAAGCAAGATGGAGGCGTATACGGTATCCCCATCCCATCCATGCAAACGTGGCTGATTGAGGAATATGGCAGAGATCGGATGGAACTGCCGGGGGGAGAGGTCTCCAGGGTGAAGCCTGAGTCCCCCAATCGAGGAAGGGACTCCTCGAAGTGGGATATGGAACGCTAAATGTTATTTGCCTACGGTCATTTTTCCTTGAGCGTAGAGATCAACCATGTGTACAGATACTTACAGAACCGGAGCTCTGGGCGAGCCCTCTCTGGACGCAGGGCAACCTTCTCACTTGTGTCTAGGTCTGCCAAAAGGTTTGAGCAGAATGGGTGGGTTTAGTGCGCAGGTTTGGTGACCTTGGCCTCTTCTTTCTTCTTATTCCAAGGAAATTCGTCCCACTTAAAATCAAAAGGCTTGTTTTGCTCAATCACCTCGTTTCGGATCCAGTCCATGACTTCCTGGTCATCCACGGGCTCATACGTCCACATGAACGTTTCGGGATAGGCCTCTGCCTCGGGATATAATCGAGTGAGGAGTCTTCCCCAGAAATGCTCCCCCTCAACAGGTTTGACCAGATAAAACTCCCCTGCCACGCCCCCGCCCCCCGTCAGAGCCGCATTGGGATGTCCTTCGATTTGCTCAATCTGGCTGGTGACGAAACTAAATTGCATGTTGGAGCGGAAAATTATCGTTCAAGATCAAAAGGATTCCGTTTAACCTTCTCTGGGTGGACGGGTTCCAGGACGTCCTGGATCGCCTTCTCTCGCCTCCACCTCGAGGCGAGATCCAGTTCTCCGTGTTTCTGGACATATTCGCACGCCGCGCGGGAGACGGAGATTACATCCCCCATGCGCTTTTCCACCTCCCTCTTCGCGTCATCCCCCGTCTCCGGCGAGGCTTGATCCAGAGCGGTGAGACTGGGTAGGAGATGGCGAGCCCCCGCCTCCCGCGCCAGTCTTAATGCGTGATTACTGAGTTTGATTTGACGTTGCCCCCATTCGGGGTCACACACGGCACTTGTTCCCCAATCAGGTTTTGCAATGCGAAACACCTCGACGCAGGTCTCCAGGGACGCCTTCTCGATCCTGCGCTTGTAGGAATCAAGCAAATAGGTAGAGACCTGCGACCAGATATGTTCGTCAAATAGATGGTCACTCACGTATATAATTCCCTCACGGAAACGAAGATCGCCCGACCCCATTCCCGCCACCTTTGCTCTTCTTGCGCTCTGCGTGGTCATTTTCTTGTGGGGAGGACTCCTACTCTGGATCTTGTTTCGATCGTGAAGCGATTCTCGCGCCCTAGATCGGGTAGGATGCAGTTTGAACGAATCTTTTGGACGAGAGAGAGGGGGAAAACCTCTCAAATCCCCTGATTTCGTGGGTACGCATGCCGAATAGCACGTGCCATCAGAGAAGTTGGATCGGATGTAGTGAATCTGGGCTCCGCGTTCGCGGACGGCTTCTTTCGATCCCCCGGATCGTAGGAGGAGTACCCAAACGTGCTCCACAGGGTTTTTAGATGGAGTATTCCGTAGAAAAATCCACGAAAAACTCGAGCGTTTTACGTTCAATAATAGGTTTCGAGAATCCCGTATCACAAACCCAAAAACTTTTTTTCGCCCCCTCCCCTGTATATTGGGAACCTTTGCAGGCAGACTATGTTTTATCTCAAAATGGCTCATATTTGTGAGTGTTTGACTCATACTTTTGAGTTGTTTTCGTGTCATAGTTCATGTTGTTTTAGGTGATATGCATCTGGGGAGATTCGTCATCTTCCGACGACCTGGGTATGACCAGCCTCCTGCCCCCCAGTGGCATGGAGGCTTTTTTTTGTTTATGTCCCTCCCATCTCTTCGGGTTCCTCCGTGATCTCCGAAACCCCTCTAAGATATTCTGCGAGCATGTCCCTGTTGATGGACGGAACGAAAAAATCCCCGTCTCCAAATGAGTGCAATCGAATTCCGATGGACTCGAGGAATTCCTTCACTCCCCGCCACTTCGATGCATCCAGGGTGGTCCGCTTCCAATCCTTTCCGTCCACGAGCGCCTTTTCCCCGGACTTCACCGCATTCAAAAGTTCAAGCCCCCCCTCCACCACCGCACGATTACTCAAAAGATGTACCTCTCCCCCCTTCCCCTCCCGTTCGCGGTATTGATCTATTAATGTCTGGCAGCGCGAAGGGAGATTCACATAGAACCTGGGGCCCATTTCAGATCGAGATTTTTTTGGCATCGCACGTTAATTTTTGTAGTTGTTGATACAAATATATAAAAAAAACATATACACACTTTCCCTCCGTATTTTTTTTTTTGATGGAACCTGTACAGGTTTCATCTGTAAATATACGCACTTGTGATTTTATTGACATTATTTCAAAATAATTCATGTATGATTTGCTGCTCCGCACCCCCTTCAGGCTTCTGCTCTTGGTGATTCTTACGGTGGGCGCACCCTTACCCGAAGCGAGCGCGCAAACCTTCGACCGACTCACGCGCCCGATGGTCACCCTCACGGAGCGGGAGGTGATTCAGACCCTACTGGCAGAAATGCTCATCCTTCCCCCGGACACGTTATCCAGCCTCAGCCTCATCGACATCAGCGCGAACGGGTTTGGACCTGATGACGTGATTCTGCTCAACCCTACCAGTGAAGTCCACTTTGTCGGAGAACTGGTTCCTGCCGCCCTGCGCACGCTCGTGACCGGATGGCGGGTTGCCTCCGACTTCAGGGTGGAGTCCACGCCTGAAGATGTTGCCCCTGCCCTGATCCAGGCCCACCTGAACCAGGATGCTGCATCGGCGATGGCGACCACCTGCCTGAACGCGATTGAAGAACATTACGAAGGCGATGACCTCAGTCTTTTGCTGACGCGCAAGCGCGGAACGGTGCGACTGGAGATGTGGGGGTATGACGCACAAGCCCTCCGATATGGAGGTGCGGGCGGAGCGGCGGCGTGCGAGGTCAATCGTCAGCGCTTTGAATTTGCCCGCCCCATCACCATCACGGCGTTCAAGGAACCATCTTCGTGCGTGGAGACATGGGCGGAAAACGGGCGAGTGGTTTCGACTCCCTGCCCACAAAACTAGACTTACCATGAAATCATTACTTCTGTTCCTCCTGGCATGCACGACTGCCTCCACCTCGCTGGCGCAATCTGTAGGGGCCAACCTGACGGTTGGGCGCCCCCAGGCTGTATGTACATTTTCGAGTGCGACCACGCTCGAGTTCGGCACATTATACTCCCCGGCGGATGCCGCGGCGACGGCCACGCTCACCGCGGGGAGTGACACCCCGACCTTGTCGTATGCCCCGGGATTTGCGGGGGATCCGCGTATAGGAAGTCTCTCGGTCCGAGGGACGGACGTGGCTTCCATCGATATCACGGTCACCTTCCCCGACGACCTGACCGACGGGGATACGTCCCCAACCATCCTGGGATTCACGGGGAACTGGGCCAGTTCCACGGCTGCGTCCAGTGCAACATGGACGGCGGAATCGGGCACCACCCAGACCTACACCAACGCTACCCCCGCAAACCCTCTCGAGCGTTTCTTCCAGTTCGGAGGTGCCGTTCCGATTGCGGTTGCGCAAAAACAGGCTTTGTATACCGGCACGATTACCGTGAGCGCCACCTGTAATCAAGCCTCCGGGTAAATTCATACACCAAACACCATTAAAATGAAATTGCATGTTTTCGCTTTATCCTTGCTTCTGACTCCTGCAGCTCTTGCGCAGCAGGAGGCCTCTATTGCAGTGTCCGCCACGATTGGGGCCGCGATCCCCCGGTGTGCGTTGACGGTGCCGGATGGTGGAATGAGCTTCGGAACCGTATCCCTTCCCGGAGATTCTCGCACGGGGACCGCCACGATTGCCATCACCGGGGCCACCCCCACCATCAGTTATGTGGATGACCAATCCACCACGCTCCCGACACCCGGTTCATGGAGTGCAGGTACGCTGACCTTGACCGCCTACAACTCCAATGGAATCACTGTGGCTACCACGTTTCCCGGTACGCTGGTCCCGAATCCACAACTGAACCCTCCCGCGACCCTGACGTTTGCGGGCACATGGGCGGTTGCCACGGCTTCTACGGGCCCGTTCACGCAACAAACGGGCAACTACACGGCCACGATCTCGGGCGCAGCGGTGCAGCGCTTCTTCCGCTTTGGCGGAACGCTGACCGTTCCCAACAGCACGCCAGAGTCTGACTTCGGGGGTACCATCCAGATTACTGCAACGTGCGCATCCAGTTAACCCCGCTGGAGATGACCCGATTCTCCCCCTTATGGATGAGCGCGCTGCTCCTGGCCGGACTCGTCCCTGCCGCCACTGCGTTTGCGCAGACCCCCGGTGAAAACAAGATATCCGCTGAGGCCAAAATTACCATTATCGCTCCCGCGACCCTGTCGATCAATGATGCCTCCGCAGCCGAGGGGGAAGATATCGAGTTTACGATCAAATTGGACAAAAAGGTGGAAGGAGGGTTTACGGTCACGCCGAAATACACCGATGGCTCTGCAATCTCTGTAGGTGTAGATGCGGACTACACGCAAAACGAGACGCCGATCGCGTTTACCGGCGCAGCGGGGGAAGAAAAGAAACTCAAGGTTGCGACCATCGAGGATAGCAGGGTCGAAGCAGATGAGACGTTCACGGTGGCCCTGGTGGTGTCAGGGAACGCCGCCCCCATTGTAGTGCCGGACCCGGCGACGGGCACGATTGCCAATGATGATACCCCGCCGACCCCCTCCAAACCCGGTGCCCCAACGGGATTGACGGCCACGGCCGCTGGGCAAACGACGATCAATCTGAGATGGAACGCGCCCCCCAGTAATGGCAGTCCCATTACCGGCTATCGGATTGAAGTGTCGTCTAATGCAGGAACAAGCTGGGGTGATTTGATGGACAATACGAGATCCACGGCAACCACCTATTCGCACACGGGACTCTCGGCAGGTACCACGCGGCATTACCGGGTCCGTGCCATTAACTCAGTAGGCACAGGTCCACCGTCCAAGGTGGCCAGTGCAACGACCGATGACGACTCTGATGATGATCCACCGGCCACGGCACCGGGTGCCCCGACGGGATTGACGGCCGAGGCCGCTGGACAAACGACCATTAACCTGTCATGGACCGCTCCAACCAATACCGGCGGTGCAGCAATTACCGGCTATAAGATTGAAGTCTCTCCCACGGGAGCAGTGAACACATGGACCGATTTGGTGGCCAATACTGGGTCCACGACGACCACCTATTCGCACACGGGACTCTCGGCAGGTACCACGCGGCATTACCGGGTCCGTGCCATTAACTCAGTAGGCCCAGGTCCACCGTCCAAGGTGGCCAGTGCGACCACCGCGGAGGACGATGATTCGGATGATGACGATCCACCGGATCCTCCCCCACCCCCACCCCCCGCTAACGCTCCAGGTGCGCCCACGAATCTCACCGCCAGGGCCGACGGGCAAACGGCGATTGATCTGTCGTGGACTGCCCCCACCGATGACGGGGGCGCACCGATTACAGGGTACTGGTTACAGTCGAGGCAGGACGTTGGCGGATGGGGCAATTCCACCCCGCTGGATATCCCCCCGGGGCTCACCCATGAGGACACGGGGCTGCAACCAGGCACAAGGTACTGTTATCGGGTTGACGCGGGGAACAGAGTGGGGCGAAGCGCTTGGTCCAATGAAGATTGTGCCACGACCGATGCTCCCCCCTCCCCGACGCTCTCGGTGAATCCCACCTCCCTGGTCATGCCCACGAACGACAAACGCACCTTTACTGCCAGTCTGGACCGCGACCCTGCCAGCGCGGTCGAAATCAGAAGTACCCCGTCGTCTGGACTCACAGGAGTCTCTACCAGCGGCAACGTCACCCTGAGCGCGGGGAATCTGAGTAAAACCGTGACCGTCAATTCGGGAAGTGTGCCAGGAAGCGGTGAGATTCAAGTAAGGAGGGCATCCGGAGGGTCTGTGAGTGGAGCGCCAAATGTTTCTTTACGGGTGTATGCGCGTCCCGCGATCGAGGTGGATCAGAGGAGATTCATTGTGTACCGACCGAGTTCCTCCGCCGTGACCGTACAGTTCCGTGTGAAACTCACCGAGCAGCCACAACAAACCGAAACGATCGAGATCATAGGGGCAAGCCTCGCCATCTCCACCCGAACGCTCACATTTTCCCGAACGAATTACAGCACCTACCAATCGGTGACGGTGACGGTCCAGACCGACACCAAGCCCCAGTCCTATGGGTTTACGATCAAGGGCGACGGCAACGGGGATGTTGCCAGCAGACCGCAGGTGACCGTGGAGGTCCGAGAGCGGTCCGTTCTTTCGGTCCAACCCCCGATGGTGTCTCTACAACAAGGAGCAAGCCAGGATGTGACGCTGACGCTCACCCCTGCCAATCAACATGAACTGGTCACGGTGACCGCGACCAGCCCCGCTAGCGGGGTGACGGCCGAGTCCGTCACCTTTGCGAAGAAAACATCGGGCGCCCCCTCCTCCCAAAGCGCGACCATCCGTGCGTCCCTTTTTGCCAAGTTGGCCAGTGCGAGCGCCCCCCATGACCTGGTCTTCTCGGCCACGGGGAATGGAGTGGAGAACACGGTCACGGTCAAAGTGGCGGTATTGTACACCAAGCCGCAGCTCTGCATTGGCGATCAAACGGGCGGTACATGCACCAAATCCAAACCCGAGCGCATTCGAAGGGACAGGAACCGCGAGATCACTGCGGATCTGACACTGAACAAACTGGAGACCCCCTACCCCAAAACCGTGGGGACGCAATACGCAGGACCCTCGGACGATGCATTTTGCAGCACGCTGTCTCCCTGCGCAGCAGGATGGACGAGTACATCCGGGGGCGGAGGCACCGCCACCCCCACCTTTTCTTTTAACGACATCCCCGCAAACAAAGCTGGTGTGTACGATGTGTGGTGGACGGCGACGTTCCAGTCTGGCGAACGAGATTCGGTGAAATACAA
Source organism: Rhodothermales bacterium (assembly GCA_965215475.1). GTDB lineage: Bacteria > Bacteroidota > Rhodothermia > Rhodothermales > Bin80 > Bin80. The sequence goes on along the minus strand of OZ244061.1, from coordinate 2,892,558 downwards.
GGTCACCGTGGAAGACCCTCCCGCCGCAGATGTTCCACTGGCGTTCGATCCTGACAGATGGGATGCCAAGGAGATCGTACAGGGAGAAACCAAAACGTTTTCATCATTCGGACTGAACAAAGCCCCTTCGCAGAGCATCACCACGAAAGCAGTCGACCCCACCTGCCCGGGCAAACCGTGCCCCGCGAATCGGCCCCGGCTCGCCTCTTCGGTGTACACCTTTACGCCCGATGATTACGGGCCCAAAACGCTCACGCTGACGGTGCCAGATGATGCGCCCCCGGGGATTTACAATCTCTTTCTGAGCACGAATAGACTCAATAATCCTTTCTCGATAACCATTTTTGTGGTAGAAAAATTGGACGTCAAGCCGGCGGACATCGAGATTGATCCCACCGAACTGATCATCCCCGCCGGCGAATCCAGAACCCTCCGGGTCAGGCTGAACAAAAACAAACGCCCTGTGCATATGACGGGACCGGTCACGCTCGCCACCAGCGGGCTCACGGCCTCCTACTTTGACGGACCGGATCCACGAACCCTGACCTTCGTGCGCGATACGAACGCAGAGAATGCCTGGGAAAAATGGCAGGATATCACCATCGCCACGGATGCCACCACGACGAAAACCGAAGACCATACGCTGACCTTGACCGCCAAGGGGGGAGGCTATGTCAACATCCAAAGGACCCTCACGGTCAAAACCCTGGGACCTCCCTGTAAGATGGAGGCGTCAGCGGGGCAAAACCTGTCCCTGGGGGGGTGGCGTAAGCCGGATGCGGGAAAGACTGGCTCGGTGACGGTCAACCCGCACACCGGGACCGGCGTTACGCCGGTCGAGGCCGTCAACATGGTCACCACTGGCGTGGGTGCGTCGGTGGGGAGTGCCACCTTCGGCGCGGAGTATTGCGGTTCATGTAGTATCACCATCGCCTCCCCTACCGAGCTCAGTCTCTCGGAAACGGATAAAGTCGTCCCCTTTACGGGGACCTGGGCGAAAGAGGAGAGCGGGGGATTCACGCTAGGCACAGGGGACAGGATCACGGGGCTCCGTGGCACCACATGGAACCAGGTGCTCCAATTTGGCGGGACAGCCAGTTCCATCACGGGGACGACGCCGGTGGGGGACTATGAAGGTTTATTTCAACTGATGTTATCATGCACGGAATAAAGGGAATCCTTTGCACCATCCTGTCCGCACTCCTTGTGCCCGTGGCCATGAGCCAGGAAGCGGCCGGGGTGATCAGTATCCATGTCAAAATTGTCGCTCCCTCGCTGACCTTGACCGTCTCCTCATCCAGTCTGGACTTCGGACGTGTCACCTCGGACGCGGGGGAAATCTTCATTGATCCCGGTTCAGGTGGGCGAGACGGCTCGGCGTCGGGAAGGCACAGCACCGGGGGCGTCTTGCTCACCGGTGCCCCCGGCACCCCGTACACGGTCAGCGTGACGTCCCCGGCCACCTTATCCAATCACTCCTCCCTGAACCAATCCCTCCCACAGTACTCCTTGCGGTGGGCGAACAGCCCGCACTGCGAACGTTCGGGTTTTGAAACGATCCCCCACATGCTCAGCATGTCCGGGCATCTGGGTGGGGGAGGATGTGCCCGCCTCCAGATCGGAGGGGTACTCACGGTGAACGACGTCCCCCCCGGGGGCTACAGTGGCACCATGACGGTTCATATTACCAACTTATAATAAAATGAAATCAATCTTGCTGCTTTTCCTTTTTGTCCTCCCCATGACCGGGATGGCCCAAGACGATCGGGGGGCGACCGAAATCAGTGTGAGTCCCTCGTTCATGTGGTTCACCGAAAGTGACCCGCATGGGTATGTGGAGGTGAGCAACACCGGCACCCGCCCCGCAGAAGTGATCACGGATCCGCGCTTTGGGGTGGTGGGAACCTCCGATGATGGAACCAGGTCAGGGATCCTGGTCGACGGGGACTTCGCACCGATGAAGGACTTGACCGAGCACATCACGATCTTCCCTCCCCGCATGATCATCCCTGCGGGGGCCACCCAAGTGGTCCGGTTCATCGTGCGCAAGGCTCCGCTCCTTCCCACGGGTGCCTACACCTCTATGGTGAGTTTCAATATAACCCAACGCACCCCTGCCTCCCAGCAGCAGGTCGGCGCCTCCTCGGCCGGCATCAAGATCCAATACGGCCTGGTCGTCCCTTTGGTGATGATCAGGGGGGAGGGGCGCACCGAGATTGAGGTACAATCCATGGATACGGACGACGAGAACAAGATGTCGCTGATGCTTGTGAACAAGGGGGAGTTCCCATGGGCAGGGAAACTCCTGGTGACCGATGACGCGACGGGGGCGGTCTATGGCGAAGCCACCGCGGCCGTCTTTACGCGCCGCCTGATCGAGGTTCCGGTCACGCCCCCGCTGGGACGTGACCTCCGCGTCGTATTTCGGGCCAGTGCCGCCTACGGCGGTGCGGCGCACCGGCGCCTCACGCCCCCCGACGACGTCGTTCTCCGACCCTGATGGATGCACTATCTTCCCCTCTTCGGATGCTTGCTCCTTACCCCCTTCGTGGTCCGAGCGCAGACCGTCCTGTTGGATGTTCCGCTGAGTATTGACATCGCAGGCAAGCCCCAGCCGATGATGTCGTATTATGACGGATCCGCGTTCTGGGTGGACGCGTCCGTACTGGGCACTACGATGGGGTTTGAGGTCATGGAGGGCGACAGCACCTCCATGACCATGCGCGATGCCCAGCGCGCCATCACCTTCCACGAGGCGGATCGCACCGTGATCCTGAACAACGAGGTGATTCTCACCGAGGCAGGCTTTTTGCGGGGTCCGGAGGGGCAGATACTGGTCTCGATGGAAGCCATCCAGAACGCCTTTGGCGCGGATGTGGAATGGGATGAGTTCGCCTTGACCCTACGGTTCTCTACGCGCGCGACCACGTTCACCCCGTCCACGCCCAAAAAAGACCTGGCTCCCCCGGCCCCGCTCCGGTTCCCCCGCGAACGGTCATGGTGGGGCGGGTTCCATCTCTTTTACGACCTCAATCACCGGTGGAGCACCCGTCAGGGTAGCGAATTCACCGGCTCGGCGGTGGCCACCACTGCCCTGGCCGGCGGTGCCGTGCGCGTCCAGATGAGCCGATCGAACCCCAGCGCGGTGTACCAACTTCCCTTTGACAAGGCGTGGCTCACCCATGCCTCCGTCATCTGGCACGCGAACGACCAGATCCCCTCTGCGGTCCTGTCCAATCGCCCCCTGGTTCCCCGGAGGCGCTATTCTACGCGGCAACTCACGGGCACCACCTTTCCGCATGCGGTGGTGGAGTCCACGCTGGGTGGAGAAACCATCGAGCGCATCCAGGCCGATCGGGCCGGCCGATATGCCGTGGAGGTTCCGGTCTATTACGGTACCAACCGTGCCTCGGTCTCCATCACCCCCTTGGGCACCGATGCGCTCGAGCCCCTGCTCCATTATGAGCTGACCCCCCAAAGCGCGCTCCCGGCAAAAGAATTTGAGTACGAACTCCGCCTGCCCCGCCACCTGTCCGGGCACCTTGCGTATGGGTTCACCGACCGTTTTACCGTCCGCGCACGCGGAACCCACGGACCGATGAATCTTCATGCAGGGAGTACCATCCGAATCTTCAGGTCGATGTATGCGGAGCTGGATCTGGACGTGCTTCACCTTGACGGCACGGCCTATCTTCAGCACTGGCGAGACCGTGGACAATGGGGAGTCCGGTATCAACGCGCGGCGGATCGACACACCCTTCGTGGGCAAGGGGTGGCCCAGTTTGGCCCCCTGCAGGCGGGCAGTTCATGGACGTATCAAACCTTTGGGGGCGCATCCACCCTCCGCATGGACCCCCATCTGGGGTACCGTGCGCCCATCGGGCTGGATGTCCAACTCCGCAGCAGGATGGTGCTCACCCCTGTGGCGAGTTGGTCTCTTTTCCCCACGTTCGCCTTGGGGAGAAGGGTCCGTGGCGTTCTGGTGCGCCTGGGAGCGGGGATCGAGGTGGATCCACAAGCCATCCACCGCTATACTTCCTCGTTGCAAGTCTCCCGACGCAGATGGCACCTGTCGGTAGCAGGGAGCCGATCATCCACCCCCTCCTCCACGAATCTCACCGCCACCTTCTATGTGAACACGGACTGGGCATGGCTCGGAACCCACTCCACCCTGTCCGATGAGCGGAGGACGCTGACCCAGACGGCTCGTGGCACGGTGGGGATCGGTCGCCGGATCACCCTGAGCTCCATCCACCGCGAGAACGCCCAAGCCGTGATCCACTTCTTTGTGGATACGAACCGGAATGGCGTGCGGGACGAGGGGGAGCAGGTCCTGCATTCCCCTAGCGTCCGCGTGGGATCCTTTCCCATCAGCCGACGCTTTAGCGGGGACCTGGTCGTCTCGGACCTCTCTCCCAATGAGCGGTACACCGTGGACATCTTTCCGGAATCCATTGAGGATCCACTCTTGTACCCCGCCACCGGGTACCGCTTTGCGTTTATTGCGCAAGCGGGGCGTACCCGGGAGATCGCCATTGCCTTGCAACCCATGGCACTGGTCGTGGGGACCCTTCAAGGTTGGACGGGCGCCTATGAGCTCTTGCAGATCCGTATCCAAAATGACCAGACCGTGCAGGATCTGGCGGTCTACCATGATGGTGGCTTTTTTACGCAGATCCCTCCAGGAACTTATGAACTTATTGTAAGTAATTCTCTCACAAAAGAGAAAATCTGGGAAGAACCCCTTCAGATTGAATCCCCCGCGGATCCTGTCACGATCCTGATTCCATCCGGAGACTCTCCCCCTTCCAATAAACCTTAATCGATATTTCCATGAATCCATTCCGTTTTTTTGTGTATGCACTTATGAGTTTAAGTGTTTTTTTATTTGCATGTGAGAACCCGACCGAACCCCGACCGGGAATCCCCTCGCACCCGGACAGTGTCCAGCATCATATCTCCCGCAGCAACCACCAATCCCTGTATCAGGGGACGATTGCGTATCGTCACACCCACACGGTGGACGCATCCTTTTCCCGCTCGGTGACGGTCACCGACGTGCCCGACGCGCCCGCACTGTTCATCTCCGATGACCTGACTCTCCCCCCCAACACCGAGGGCACCTTCACCTTGAGTGTGAGTCAAGCGCCCCTCGAACCGGTGACGGTGACCTCGGAAGCTGCGGACCTCGAGATCGCTCCGCGCACGATCACGTTCACGCCCGAGGACTGGGCGCCACGCGTGGTGACGGTCACGCCAAAGGGTACCACCACGGCGGAGATCACTTTTACCGCCGTGGGGGGGCTACAACAGTCCGAGACCCGGCGCATCACGGTCCAGGAGGGACCCATCTCCCTGCGCATTTCGGTGACGGGGAACGTGTCCTTGGCTCCCCAGTCCACGCAAACGCTTACCATCTCCCTGGACCGCGACCCCGGGGCCGAGCAGATCGCGCTGGAAATCGAGCATCTGGGGGATGTGGACTCCATCCAGGTCACCCCCAAATCCCTTCCCGTCCTGCGTCATGACGACTGGGGTCCACGTGTGTTGACGGTGATCCACACCGGAAAAGACGCGAACGATGGAGCGTCGATCCGTCTCCAAGCCACAGGACGCATCGCCACCCAGGCCAGCGCGCAGCTGGACCAGAAGCATTTTCAGGCGACGATCACGGGGCAAGAGCAGTTTGGCTCCACCACCTACTCCTTCAGTGCCACGGGGAGCGTTCAGTCGACGGGGAGGTTCCTGGCGCACGGAACGGATTTTGTGTCTCCGTTCACGGAGTCCTGTGGGGTGACGGAGACCCAAGACTCGCGCATCCGATTCATCAAGAACGGGATGACGATTGAGCAATCCTTTGAATCCGCGGTCTGCCCTTCACTGAAGGTTCAGGCCACACTGATCGAGTTGAAGTAACATGCGTATTTTGGTCATCATTCTGGGCGCGTTCCTCTGCCTCCCGGCGCTCGGGCAAAAGAAGCGGGTGAACGACGCGATCTATGTGGGACAGGGCATTGAGATCAACCTGCATCCGTACCCGTACCTGCAACACAAATTCCCCGGCACCGCTCCCAAGGACGCGTTGGAATGCGACCCGGGGGATCAGCGCTATGCCTGTGGCAAGGCGCGTTGGAATTCGACCCAGCTCCCCCTGGATGTCCGCTACACCACGACCGTGCCCGCCGTCATTCGCATGGACGGGCCGATGGACGATGTGATCTTCAACCCGTTCGTGCGGTGCATCATCACCGACAAGGAGGGACGGAGGATGAGCGCGGATGTCCCGGGGATTTCCTGTCGCACGATCCTGGAGCAGGATGGTGATTACATGAGGTGGGCGTTCGGTGGACGTATGTTTCCCGAGGAAGGACTCAAACCGGGGACGTACACGGGGCTGATCCCCGTGACGGTGCATGACGAGGAGGACAAGTACAAGTGGGAGTTCACCATGCCGGTTGCCTTCACGATGGCCGAGGCGGTGCCTAGATGTACGTTAAAACCCCAAGGGGATCAAATTTTAGATTTCCCAGAGATCAACTTTACCGATACCCCCGACGGAACCCCCGGCTCCCCGACTTTCACGCGCACGTGGGACGTGCAGGTGCTCGCAGGATTTGGGGAAGGCGATGTTAAAGATCTTGATCCGCATTTTGCCCGCATCGTGTACAACGGTGTCCGTGTGGTGGATGGAGGGAGGATACCGGGCTTCGATGCTAAAACGATTGACAGCGATCCTACGAAGATCCGCTTGGAGTATACGATCCCGTATACCGGGTTCGACGAGCAGATCGGTCAGATATCCAATGAGAATCGGGTGGGACCGGCCATAATTAAAGTCACCGTAGCCTGTGGGTGCGGGGATGGGGGGTGGCCCGACTGTTGACGAAAATCACTTTTATGGTGTACACGTGGCCGTGGCCCTGATCGTGGCGATATACGTCGCGGGCAACGCATTCTCGCCCCCCGTCCACCTACCCGTCCATGTTAAAAACACCGACTCCCCTACGCCCGCCACCGGACCGCCCTTCTCGGGCGTCAATTGAGGCGCCCCCGCCCCCGTAGGCTGATCCACCTCGTACGAGAGTGACACTTCTTTTTCAAAGCAGAACGGGAACGGATCGGGGTTTGCGGTGAACGTGATGGATTTTGTAGGCATAGTGGGGAGGGCAATCCCTTTCCCTGCAATGTGGGGTCCAAAATCCATATTCCCTCCAGTCGTAATCGCGATACGACACAGGCAATCATATTTAACCCGCATATACACCTCGAGGTCCATGGGTTCCGCATTACATCTCCCACCATGGGCCTTCCGACACGCCTCATACTCATCCTTCGGCTCAAGAATCTGCGCATGGGATAAATGTGCTGGGATCCACGCCAGTACGCAGATCAGGCAGATGGACAGGTAGGGTTTGGTCATGGGATCAAAGGAAGGGTTTTCTCCTGAACCCACCTGCACGCGGGGGGTTCCCTAGATCCGCACCAGCCGATGCGTCTTCCCTGCCTGGTGCCCGTCCACGAGGAGGCGCACCATATAGACGCCGGGAGATACCGGCGCGGCATCCCAGCCCACGGTGTACGCCCCCGCGGAGGTGTACCCCAGGTGGATGCGTGCCACCTGGCGCCCCGCCACACTATAGATTTCCAGCGCAACCTCCCCCGCCTCTGCAAGACCAAAGGTCAAGGAGGTTTCTCGGGAAAACGGGTTCGGGTAGTTGGACAGGGTGGTTTTCGGGATGGGATCCATCTCGCCGATCGCCACGGGCTCCGGGATGGAAATCTCCACGATCTCGGGGATCATCCCGTACCCGTACCGAAGCAGGCAGGGTTTTTCTTTGGTACCCCCACATTTGAGGTTGAATTTTCCCGGCATTTTCCCATCCTCTCCGATCCGCACCCGTCCCTCCATGAAGGTGGTTCCCGGGTGATCCGGATTCCACCAGTATGCGCTCCAGTCCTTCAAGAAGTATACGACCCCGTGCTCGATCTCCAAATAGTGACGGGTTTTAAGAAAAGAAGGCTTCCAGTCCGAAGAGTTTCTTGTCCCATCCCACTCCACGTCCTGGACCAAGCCGGACCCGCTCGGAGCCCGCAGGGGCAAGGACTGGAATTCCTCGTCCGTCATCTCCGTGAACTCCATCGTGGACAGGTCCACTCTCATGATAAGGGGTTTGCTAGCCCAGCTCAATGTAACCCGCTCACTCCCAAACAGGAGCATGTCCCCATCCAGGGCATCCACATCACAGAAGACCTCTCCCTTCTTCACCTCCCGCTCCAATGTTTGGATGAGGCGACCCACCTGCCCATCCCGGAACTCCCACAAGGCAAAGATATACACCCCCCCCTTCTTCCCGCGGCGATCCTGGTGCAGCGCGCCCAGCACATTGTGACGGGGGGAAACGCAGGCATCAAGGGTCCTTTGCCATCCCACGCGATCCAGGATCGGGACGCCTTTCTTGCCTGCCCAGAGGTTCTTATACAGCTCATAAGACCCACTTTCCTGCCCCGGGCGCCCCCACCTCCAAAATTCCCACCGAAACAATACACGGGTTCCGTCCACGTCCATGAACAAGGCCCGATCGGGGTGAGCGTACGCGTACAAATTCCAGGAGGGCCCGTACGAGATATATTTCAGCCTCCCCCCCACCAGGCGTAATCCCCTCACGTGCCGACCGTCAAACACCTCATACACCGTGTTTCCATCCTGAGGCGAAATAAAAAACGTATACTCCCTGCACGTCAAACACCCCGTCGACAGTCCATGCGGGATATTCTCCCACCCGCCTCCTTGATTCCGGGCGAACGCGGTGCCCTGCTTCCATCGGCAAAACGCCCAGACCAGGTCCGGGTCCAGATGGGAGACGGCCACGCTCCAGACCGCCCCGGGAGTGCTGTGTCCATGATAGGGTTTTGGCTCCCGGCACCACTTCTCTTCCACGAAGACCGGATTCCGCCACTCCCACTCCCCCACATCCGCCACGATCAGGAACCCGAAATCCATCGGCTTCTTGTAGGGGAGCCACGGGCATCCTCCGTTCATCCAACTGTCCACCTCGCGGTTTGCATCAATGAATACCTGCTTCCCGTGGGGGTTCCCCCGAATGGAGACTCCCACAGGGGCGAATTCATACCCTCCAGCATCTCCGGCAGAAAGGTGTTCCACGCGGCAACGAAAATCCAAGCCCCACCCCACCCGTAGTTCGTCAAGGGACGGGAAGAACGTGATTCCCAGATCGGACAGCGGGGTCACATTGATGGTCGTCCAGGAGCGTCCATTCCGCTTCCATGTTCCCACCTTCCTGGAGCTGACCGCCACCAGCACATCCCCCTCCGCATTCAACCAGACATCCTGGATCCGCCCCAACTCGGCGTGCGTGACCTCGGGGATCTCATAGAACTCCGAGGAAGCGCTCTCCCGGAACCACACCTTGGCGTCCTTCCGGAGAGGCAGGGAGTTCTCCCAGTCCGAGTCCTGAAGACCCTTGTACAAAAACCAATCGTAATGCGTTGCATACCACGTATCGGAAATCACGGCTGCTGCCCCGGTGGCCGAGACGGCAATATCCCGGATCCCCGTGCCGACGTCGGCGGAGGTGAAGACCGGCCTGTAGTGAATGATCGTATTCAGGATCACGTCGGGGTCTCCCGACGGAAACGGATCCATGGCGTGACAGACCACCGTCTGCGAGACCGTATAAAAGGCGTTGTGGGGGCTTGCGGGATCGGGCAGGGTGCGTTGGACCCTCCCCAGGTTGTACATCCCGTCGACATGCCGACAGGCATCTTTGAGCTCAAACTGGGCGGAAGATGGAGAAACCAGGAGGAAGCATAGGGTAAGTGTCCCCAAGACAATAGATCGTGTCATTGTATTCTGCGTTGAATTAGGTTAAAAAATATGCACCGGGCACCCTTTAGGCGCACCACGGAGAGATTTCGTCACAACAGGGAATATACGAAAAATTTTCTTGATATGCAAATGGGTGGGAGGAAGCCAGACATGAACTCCGGCAATCAAGGGATTGATTCAACGCAGGAAGATGTGTATGTCTATACTGATGATCGTACTTCGTATATTGGAAGGAAAACTACTCAAACCCCCTTACTAATAAACGATTGACCACAAGATGCTAACCCGGAAGGTAAAAGTTGCAAGAACATGAGTACTCCGAATAGACTTTATTTCGGAGACTGTCTTGATGTGATGAGGGAATATGTAGATGATGAATCTGTAGATTTAATCTACCTTGACCCTCCGTTTAATTCCAAAAGAATCTATAATGCTAATATGGGCGGAGCCCAATTTGTAGCATTTGATGACACGTGGAAATGGTACGAGGCTGTAGACGATTTTGATGCCGTTGCCCAGTATCCGTCTATGGCAGATACAATGGAGGGTTTGCGGCGCATACTGGGCGAGGGGTCAAGCTTGGCTTACATCTCCTACATGGCAAACAGGATCTTGCAATGCTACCGAGTTTTGACTCCTGAAGGTACATTGTACGTGCATTGTGATCCAGTTATGAATTATTTGATACGCATCATTTTAGATGCTATTTTTACGGGGCATAAAGGACGAGCATTTCAGAATGAATTCAGGAATGAAATTATTTGGTTTTACCCTGATACCCCTGGTAGGCCAAACCAAGATTTTCCAAGAAAACATGACACGATTTTCAGATATACTAAAAATAAAAAAGGATATATCTTTAATGCTGATGATATTCGAGTCCCGATATTAGATGCATCCAAGAAACGCTATGAAACTCCGCGAATACTTGGTGGAAGAGAGTATACTGGGGGTGAATCAGCATCTATTGGAAAGATACCTGAAAATGTTTGGAGAATTCCATCTGTAAAAAGAAATTCGCGTCAGAGTTGTGGGTATGATACACAGAAACCTGTTGCACTGCTTGATCGGATCATTAGAGCATCAAGTAATAAAGATAGTGTTGTTATGGATCCGTTTTGTGGATGTGGAACTACACTTGAAGTGGCTCATGGATTAGATAGAAATTGGATTGGCATTGATGTATGCGTCAAGGCATGCCAGGTTATACAGGAGCGTTTTGAAACCAGCTTTGATAGTGTCTGGGGTAATCGATCAGTTGATATTATCGGTATGCCGAAGACGGTTAGCGATGCCCATGCAATGGCAGAGATGGATCCATTCAAGTTTGAGAAATGGGCTGCTTCTTTAACTCCCTGGATGGAGGCTAACAAAAAACAAAGAGGAGATGGGGGCATTGATGGACGAGGTCGATATCCTTTGAAAAAAGGAAAATTTGTTGATTTAGTTTGCCAAGTCAAGGGTGGTAAATCAAATCCAGGACATATTCAAGCATTTAATGGAGCACGCCAACAAGTTGGAGCTGATATGGGTATATTTACATGCTTTGAAGATCATGTAACTGAAGGCATGAGGAATGCAGCTGCAAGTACTGGATGTTTTCTGGGAGCTCCAATTATTCAGATCTATACAGTACAGGATTATTTTCAAAAACGCGCCCCTGAATATCCACAACGTCACTTGGCCACTTAATCAGTCCATGCCCAAACCTTCTAATGGGAATTATATAAAAAAAGTGGTTTAAAATTTACGCCTTCAGACAATCCAGATCAAGATTATCAGATATTAGGAGTCAGCAATACTGATGGCATTTTCGAAAACGAGGAGAAAAAGGGACGCGAAATAAAACAGAAGTACATATCTGTTCAAGGCGGAGACATTGTTTACAATCCTCATCGTGTCAATGTTGGGTCCATTGGTGTTGTGCCAGAACTGGATCAGGGGGTATAATAAACATATAGTTTCATCCGCATATGTTGTTTTTTCACCAAAAAACCCAGATAAATTGCCCTCTGAATATCTTTGCTGTCTGCTAAAAACAGAAGAAGATCTCAAAATTATTAGAGCGTATGATACGCGCCATGGAGCAGTCCGAGCCAATCTCAACTGGGGACAGCTATGCCGTATCCGTATTGTAATTCCTGATGATGCCGAACTAAAAATGTTTGCTGAAATTATTAAACAAGAACACAGATTGAAACAAGAACTCTCAGTAAACAAGCAACGAATGTATGAAGCTATTAATATGATATACTAATCATAATCATGGATGAGAACAATTCCCAGATGAAGAAATGAATGGGAATGCGTAAATTGAAGAAAATTCCCTTGTGAATCATGAATCTCGCGCCCACTCCTACATCTCCACGTGCATCACGCATTCGCCCTCCTAAACCATCCGCACAAATACTCCCTGAGGGTGTTCACGTCTCGGATGCGCTGGCAATCATGCAGAGGTTGCCCGATTCCTCCATCGACCTGTTACTCACCGATATCCCGTATGCCCATGTAAGCCGTCCAAGTGGTGGACTCAGAAACCTTGATAAGGGGTTCGCGGACACAGAGACCTTTAACCTAATAAAATTTGCAGAGCAGGCATCTCGTGTCGTTTCCGGAAATGGGGTTGTTTTTTGTGGGAAGGAGCAGTTTAGCCCACTCTTTGAGTATTTTGCAAAGAATGGCTCAACCCGGATGATTGTCTGGGAGAAGACCAATCCGATGCCGATGAATGGACAATATCTTTTCTTGTCTGGGGTGGAATGTGCCGTATTTTTTCGAAAACCTGGTGCGACCTTCAATGGACACTGCCAAAATACGGTATTTCGGTATCCGAATGGCTCCAGTCGTGTTCATCCAACCGAAAAGCCATTGAAATTATTCAAGGAGCTGGTCACACTTCTTAGTGACCCGGGAGAGATAGTCCTTGATCCCTGCGTAGGAAGTGGAACGACCGCGGTTGCATGTACGGAGTTAGATCGGCGATACATCGTGAGCGATATCAGTAAAGAGAGTATTGAAATCGCACGAGCCCGTCTGGCGCGTGTGAAACCAGATCCACCAACCCCCACGAAAGGCGTCAACCAACTGGTCAGTCTGATCGAAAGCACCGGCCACCGGATCCACCCGAGAGACAAAAAAGATCTCGAGAAACTGGAACCTCCCAACAAAAAAAAGAAGAAGTAACCTGGGGAGAGATGTACGCTCCCAGCGGAGGTGGATGTCGGGTAGCGAACCTAGTACCATGAAGCCGTGTTGAAGAAACATCTTCTCACGTGGAATTGTGAGATTTTTGTATCTGCGGTTGATATAGGGGCTCACCTTTGAGGGCGAGTCCCTTTTTCCTCATCCCACTGCGCGAATTTCTAACACTCCCCTCCCGATCCGGTTACAAAAGGGCGATCATTTTTACCCCCACCACTGTAATAATTCCACATCCCGCCGTAAAGGGGCCAGAATTTAAATCTGACGCACTTCCGTTTAAGTGGCACCAAACTACCTGTTTCGCTCTCTCGTTGATTGTAGGGCGGTCACTGCGCGTCTGAGAGCAAATACGAGCGACACTGTCATGATCATCTGCGAAACGTGTGCACTAGGATAGCGCATCGTTGGCCCATTCCTGCATAATCCCCGCAATGATTCCGCGCAGGGTCAGACGTTGAACCATGGAGATCTGCTTCAGCTTCTTGTGACTGTCCCTGGAAAGAGACAGGGTGACGATCCGATCCTCCCCCCCGCGCTCCACTTTCCCTTTCCGCCGATCTTCCAGTGCCGTGATCTTTAACGACACCGAGTGCAGGTCCTCCACGCCTTCCAGGTGTGCACGAACCCATGCATCAATCACCGTCCGATACACGTCGCGGTAGGACGTCTCCTGCGTCGCGGCATGGAGACGGATCTTGCCATCCAGGTCGGCAGGAAGATGCAATGTGGTACTCCGGGTTTCCGTAAACCCTTCCATTTTTCTCTCTAGAGCCTCCGAGGCCGGGTGCTCGTGGCGTTCACTGGGTGGGCGTGTATGCAGGATGGACATATGCTACTGAGTTATGAAATGAAGGATTTCGGAGGTCAACGCGGCGATTTCCTCTGCAGCCCTCCCCGCAGGATCATACTCGGGAACCGTTTTCCCCTCCTGCAATGCAGCCGCGTACGCGACCCGGTGTCCCATTCGAGTGGACAACATCGGGATGCCCAGATCCGCCGCCGCCGCACCCACATCCTGGGCCAGCCTGGATCCGTAGACTTGCTGAGCCACACATAACGCACACCGCAGTTTCTTGATCCCACCATACGTCCGCTGGAGCCACGCCTGGCGCTTTTGAACCAGTCTCCACAGCGAACGCACCGCCCAAAAATCCGCCGCACTGGGTCGGATGGGGATAATGATGACATCGGAGAGCTTAATCGCGGCAATGGACAACTCTTCCAGGCGCGCCGAGCCGTCAATCACGACATGGTCAAAGTGTTTTTTCTCTTTCTCTACACCCCCAATGGACCGGAGGGTACTCAACTCTCTGATCTCCGGACCCACCAAACGTTCGCTCTCCCGGACCCATCCCCAATCGGTCGAGGTTCCCTGTGGGTCCGAATCGACCAACAACACCCCCAACCCCCGCGCCGCCAATCCGCCAGACAGATTGGTTGCCAGGGTCGTCTTCCCAACGCCGCCCTTTGAGTTCAAAATGGAGATGACCGCCATGAATGTATGAATCACTGCAGTGCGCTTATAAGATCATAAGATCAGACAGGTTCCCTTTCCCCCACACCAATCCCAGACAAATTCCACATTTCGCCGTAAAGGGGTCAGAATTCAAATCTGACGCACTTCCGTTTAAGTGGTACCAAACTACCTATTTCACTCTCTCGTTGATTTTAGGGCGGTCTACGCGCGTCTGAGAGCAAATACGAGCGATGGCGGGAGTTCGCCCGTAGATGCTTCTCCTCTGAGAGTTGTTTTTCTGTTGGTTTCATAGATTCTGGACCTCCGCTGATCCGAATAGCGATAGGTCTCCCCCTGGGTTCCGGGAGCGAAGGCGGAGGGGAGTATCCCCCGCCGAAACGGGCGGGGAGTGTTAGAAGGGTGGATGGCAGAACAAGCAAACCCTTCATCTTCGAAAGCGGGAAGTGTCTACCACAGACACGATGGATCGACCAGGCGAATTGTACCCCATGTGGGTCGATCGAACCCCTACATCAAGCCCACTAAAATCCGCGTCCATGACGGGCAGGAAAATCCACCCTTGAAACTGCCGAAAATACGCGGCGAAATCGCACTGTCGGGGCGAGCATTTCAGTGCAAAATCATGGGCGAGTACGATTTGCCAAATTCCCCGAAATCAGGGGTGTTTCCGATGTTTCCGATTTTTTTCCCAGTACGCTCTATAGAAAACACGAAAATCGGCCTTTTACGCTTACAGGTTTTATAGTAATCATATATCCTATCATTTTTTCCTCCTCTCTTGCTTTACGCGCGTACTGGGAAAAAAATCGGAAACATCGGAAACAGTAAAAAAAAACGGTCAAAAACCTGCATAGGTGAGTCGCAAATGCCGAAAAAATGTTTCCGATTATGTTTCCGATCTGCATCCGATGTTTCCGATTCGGGCAGCATGTGAATCTCGAATTCCGAAAATGTTTCCGATGTTTCCGATGTTTCCGATTAAAGATCGGAAACATTTTGGGTGATTTTCGTGCTTTGTTTCCGATTCTCTATCACCCGAGGAGAGGTGATTTTTAGAGATAAATCAGAGAGGATTTTCCGAGGCTACCTCATGTCAGATCAAGGGGGCGTTTTTTGTCCTTTTCAGGAGAACTTAAAGGTGGCACCTCATTAAAACATTCGGTCGGCGGTTGAGGAGGGGGGTGGATATTCGGTGATGTGGATGATTTTAATCATGACGGTGATCTAGATATCCTATTTGTTGGGAATGATTTTTCAAATCGCGCTGAGGAAGATCGCATGAACAGTGGCCGTGGAGGTTTACTTGAAGGATGTGGACCATTAGGCTTTGGAGACTCAGAAAGCCATGAATTCTGCCCACTAATGATGCCCAAAGACTCATCCAGATAGACTATCATATCATTGTTGTAAATAATCAAAATCACCTGGATGTGTTTCAAGTTTACAGCGATGACGAAAACTAAGCAAAACACACTAGGCTATGAAATTATCGTTTAGATCTACGATATGTTGATGACAGATTTTCCAGACAAAGCATTAGAATGCGCGAGTAAATTATTACTCCACCCCAAAGGACTCAGCGAGAGTCGAGTCCAAAAGGAAATAGTACAGATGCTCGAAGAGTGCGGAATTGACTCGATCATGGAGTATCCATTAGGGCGCTTGGCAATGGACATTTATTCACATCAATATCGTACAGTTATCGAGACAAAATCTCCGGGGTTTGTCTCTGAAGACAATAAACCTCAACTCAACAACTACCTTCGTCTCATTGCAAAAGAAGAGAATTCCAGGATTCCTGACCAGTCTGATGCCCCTCCAGAATTTACCGGAATTCTCACCGACGGGAAGATCTGGTATGCTTGGAAATATGATCGATTTAGCGGGGCGGAAATGGGACCGATACTGGAAAAATTCATTCCGAATGATGCCCATCATCTTCTCTCAAAAGTATTAAGTTGTATTCCGAGTGCACCGTACGGAAAACCATCAATCCCTGCTAATCCTGTTGACATTTTCAAATCATATGTCGAACAACTCCAATCTATCTATACACACATCAAAGAAAATCTACTGCCCAGTATTCATACAAAAAAAAGTTTGTGGCTTGATCTGTTACGTACATCAAGTATGGCACCATCTCAACCAGTTCAGCAAGAACATCTTTTTGTTTCGCATACATTTCTGGTAGCCTTGGCTCGTGGAGTCATTCATGCAGTATCCAATCCCAATAGTCCTCCTAATGTTAATGAACTACTTGGAGATGGATTTATTGCATGGTTAATGGAAACAGAGAGGGGGCGGGTATGGGCAGAGAGATTGTTGGTAGAAGTACATGGTTATGATTGGACTCGTACAAAAGGTGATGTGTTACGCCCCCTTTACGAAAATTTTGTTGGTGCAAATGACCGAAAGGCATTTGGGGAGTTTTACACTCCAGACTGGTTAGCCCAATTCATGGTCAAAGATGTTTTGGATGACGAATGGTGCGTGAATGCGGTAGAATCGGCCATACGTGCTAAACGCAATCCAGACGCAATCAATGGAGTTGGTGTGCTTGATCCTTCTTGCGGCTCGGGTACATTTTTGTATTTCGCGGCATTAAGAATTTTGGAATCACCAGCACTGAATGCACAGTATCTCTCTCCAGAGGATAATGCAAAAGTAGTTGCCATGCTCGTTAATGGCATAGATGTGCATCCAGTCGCTGCAGAAATGTGCAGAGCCACACTCATGAGAGCACTTATTCGCCTCCCCAATCCAAGACATCTACACATATACGAGGGGGATTCACTTCAAATCAGAGAGAACACGCCGGATGATACCCCTCAATTATTTACACCTGGCGAGAATCAAATGGTCTTTCGTTCTCCAGGAGGATATGAGGTTAATCTGCCCGCCTCATTCATACACAGTACCCACTTTGCTGAGTTCACAAGAAGACTTGTTGAGGCAGCTCTGCATAAAAAACCTTGCCCCCTCGATATTCAAGAATCCGTGCCATTGGCTGATCAGGAACTCATTCGAGAAGCCCATTCAACATTGCAAACCATCATTGATAAAGAGAAGAATTCGGTATGGACATGGTACATCGTGAATGTGTCAGGACCGTACCAGTTAGCCCAACGAAAGGTCAATCGAATTGTGGCAAATCCACCATGGGTTGCCATGAAAAGTATACAAGTTGAAAACAGGAAACGTACTCTGGAGGCGTATACACAGAATCATACAAGTTTATGGCCCGGCGGAAATACTGCACCTCACTTTGATATCGCACAATTATTTTTAAAGCGCTGCCGTGAGCTTTATCTCAAGGATCCAAGCCATGACCCCTCAGCATGGCTTGTCAAAAGGTCTGCGATCAAGACAGATCACTGGAAAAATTTCAGGGACACGCACAAGGATGTATTAAAGCAGATTATAGATCTCTTCCATCCGAATCCATTTGGGGGAGGAGATGCGAAGAGGTGTTGTGCGTTATTTCTGGGAAGAGCCTCAAGCCTTCACTTTTCACATCAACCATCTCGTTTGGTTTTTGCGGATATAGAGAGTTCCAGAAAACGCCCCAAACCCCATATGAGGTGGGAAGAAGCTGAATCACTTCTTCAATTCAAGGTAATGCCTGAACCATTCCTTGAAGAGCCATCAGATTACTCTGAGAGATCATTCAAGCAGGGGGCTACCATCACTCCCAAAGTACTAACCCTTGTGAGCGAAATCGTTGAGGAAGATTTGGAAAAGGATACATTTAAAGTGAAGACGGAATGCTCTATGCATCCACCATGGAGAGACATTCGTTCGCAGGCGGGAATCTTTCCGAAAACCTGGATTCGTACCACCCTCAGATCTCAGAATCTACTTCCGTTCGTGATCTCTCCACACTTAGATCGTACAATCGTCCCCATGGATGAAGACAACATCTATGTTCATTCTGTTCCTACAAAAATCCCATCTTGGGAAAAACTTGACTCCATTTATCGAGAATACTGCGGACTCGGCAGGAGCACTCCCAAAACACTGATAGATCAGATCAATTTTCAGCGCAAAATCTCAACTCAACTAGATCTTCACAACACAGGCTCAACGAGTCTCAAAACTTTACTTGTCTACCCTGGAAGTGGAGATATTATGAGAGCTGCGCGGATGAGTGTAGGGCATGCAATCGCTGATTCAACAGTATATTGGTTTAATGCTGACAGCGAAAATGAATCTGCTTTTTTAGTAGGAATTTTAAATGCTTCGGTCCTTCAAGATGCTTTTGCAGAAGCCAGAAACAGTGGAAGACATTTTAGCAGAACCCCATGGCAAAAAATCCCCATTCCCAAATATAATGAATCGAATGTGCTGCATCGTCAAATAGTACATTTGACGATGGATGCGGAAGCACTCATTCATAAAAATCTCTCTACCGTTGGGAGTGGGACACAAAAAAGTTGCTCTAAGCGGATCAGAGAACTTTTAGAGCATAGTGGTATGATGAACCAACTCAACCAATTGATACAGCATCTATTACCCAATCACACGAATCGTTGAGAATGATCTTCAAGTTTTTAAGATACCCTGAGTACAGATGGAGGATTATTCTCTGGATGATTGGAATGATGCAGGTGAGTCTGAAATCTCTAAATGTTCACGAACTACCCATTCAAATCTGGTATCTAAGGACTCAGTGATTTCCTAGCAGTTCATTAAGGATTTCTGCTTTGAATGCACACCCTCGGAACCCTCTAACCTGCTTTCCTCGTGGACCGATTCTTCCATACTCCATCTCGTATTTTTTTTGAAGAACTACATTCCTCATTTCTTTCACGAAAGGCTTCGGGGTCAGCGTGCCCCGATAGTGATTCTCTTTCATGAAGGACTTGTAGCTGGCATGTAAATCCTTGCTCGACACGCCTCCATGTTCTGGTCCGACCTGCAGGCAGGCGTCCATCCATTCCTGTACCCGGTTCATGCTCAGGAGCAGTTCCGTACTTTTTGCGTCCACACGAGCACAGAGCGTGAACTGGTTTCCACGCAACCGGACCGCGCGGTACATGCATAGGCAGTGGTACGCGATATAGGGCATCTCTCTACGGATGGACTGGAAAATCTCGTCTTTGCCCCGCCTCCGAAAATGCCCATCCCGATCTTTGAAACTCATGTCAAACGGAATGCCGATCAGACGCCGTCGCATGGCTTCGTTGGCGCTCGGAAAACGAGGCATCTCGTTACTGAGCAGGACTACGGTGAATTTGACAGGGAACGTGATGGATTTGCCTCCTTTATGGTCGGCGGTCACGGGCATCCCGCCCGTCCACGATTTGAGCAGTCCTGTGTCAATGCGGGCTTTCAGTTCGTCCGCGATCAAGACATGCTTCCCTTCCAGAACGGCTTGCTCCTGTCGGTGTGCGGTCCGCGTGGGCTTAAAGAGTCCATCGGGCGCGATGTGCCCCACCGATCCTGCCAATTTCAGCAAAATTTCCGCGAGCAGTCCTTTTCCATTACTCCCCTCCCCTGTGAAGAAGAGAAATTTTTCCGGGGTGGTGTCCGCGCTCAAACACTGGCCAATCCATTCGCACATATGGAGCATCCAGGAACGGTCTTCTTGTGTGGGTGCCCCTGGGGTGTCCACGTTTGGGATATACGAAGAAATCTGACCGAGCAATTTCCAGAACTCTGGACAATCTTTGGCAAGATGTAGTGCAAGCGTATCTGCATCCTGCTCCGTAGGTGCAACCAGCCCACGGTCCGGCAAGGCGACCCCCAGCGTGCTCCGAATGCAATCTTCGGGCACCGCATTCCGGAGCTGTCCTGTATTCAAGTCCCAGACCTTCGCAGGGTGCGCGATGTCCTGCCCCATGGGGTCTCCGACGATCGTCTTGGGATCAAACTCGGGAGGACATCCGCAGACAAGCCAGGAGTTTTGGTCAAAGACATTCTCTCCGCGTTCGCGGACGTAACTCTGAATGATCTGCACGACCTGCGCTCGCTTCATGTTGCTCTCCAAAACCCGAAGGAGTTTTTCCTGATTGCCACCTCCACCCCTTGTGAGGATCTCGCTCGCCTGTGCCATGAAATAGGCAACGATCTTCGGAACATCCGTCCGTTTCCAAACCCCCGCTCGACAGAAATACCATTCCCCCCGTGATTCGTCAAAAACGATCGGCACATTCTTCCAAACCCCATCCTCAAGATTCCCACCCAGTTTGTCTTGGAGGATCCACACTGCGATTTTATTGTCGGTCCAGCCGAGGGGGATCGTGTCATCGGTGTAGTCACCGGACTCCTGGACGGAGGTCTCCAGAGTACCATTCGTTGAGGTGGGGGTGGGTAAAGAATCGGGAGAAAAGACCTCGGCTTTCGTCATCGAATCGACCAACCGCTCGGTCACCACGGCCATGACGCTGGATGGGTCCGGGTTGGAAGATTTCGCCTGCTCAATCACATCGGACCAATCCTCCTTGCTGTACCCGGGTGGGGCATAATGAGCAACGCGGGCATCAGGGTAGGTGTCTTTGATTCGCGCGGCGTACTTGACGGATCCGCGACGACCTCCTTCGTCCGCATCAAAGAGTACATAGAAATCCTTGATGTGGGATAGGGGCGCGAGATTCATGTCCGCACAGCCGGCTCCCCCTCCGCCCGACACGAAACACGTGTCCGGCATTTCTTTGCGCAACAGATCATGGAGCGCGGAGGCGTCTTTCTCTCCTTCGCAGACCACGCAGATGCTGTGATCGGGTTTGACGGTCCAGTGATTCCAGAGTAAATCGCGCATTTTCACGGCGCCCATCTTCGCTTGCCATGACCTCGTCCCTTCGTCCCAGTGCTGCCAGAACGTCTTCGGTCTGCTTTCGTCCGGGGGGATGGCCTTCACGTGCCGAACCTTTCCCTTACGGGTACGATATTCATGCGTCCGCAAGACCTTCCATTTCCCCGCATCGGAACGAACTCCTGTCAGGTCATTCAGCTTCCGAGCAATCTCCGCGGCTTGCCAGGTATGCTTTCCCGGCTCACACCCCCTACATCCAAACGTGGTGACATGGGGGCCTCGAAAATAGATCCAGAACCGGTCATCTCCCCCGCAACAGGGGCAGGCCCCAACATGCTGATCCCCGGAAGTTTCTTTGTAGTATTCCGAGTTCTTGTAGGCTTCGGGCCACTGTTGCCGTACGCGGTCGTCAAAATGCTCCTTTCCCATCAGACCCCCCCACGCACTTTGGTCCGTAACAACCACGCAACATGGAGGCCACAGACCTTCTGGATCCTCCCGGCGCAAATGTGGGAGAAACCGATAAAGGCTCTGTACAAAATAACCAGTCCCACCTCTTCTGCATCCGGACTCGAACGCCCAAAACTGAAAGATCCAATCCACGTGCCCCTCCATTTTTCAATTTTTAGGTTTCGTGAATCCCGTATCCTCTATGCCGACCGAAAAAATCTCAATGCCATGCCGTGGCATAACCCCCAAGGGCTCACTATGATTGATTTGTGATTAAGCATATTCATCACTTCCAAAAAGATCAAAATCGCAGCAGGAAATACATCCGCCCTACCTTGGAGTTTTGCTGGATTCAGTGCAAGAACATCCGACATTTCCATCCGGGTCAAAAACTCCAGCCAATACTTCACTTGGATCCGTGAGAGTAACTCTGAACGCTCGTGTTCCTGCTTGAGCCGTTTCCAATTTGGGTTCAACCGTTCAAATTTGATCGGATATTCCCCTGCATATAGTTCCTGTTGTAATTCAAGTAAAAGACGATGCACATCTGATGCCCCCACTAGTACCCGTGTCTGTGTCTCCGTAAAGGAGAGGGTACTCAGCGATTGTTTGATGAAATTCGTGGCCCTCTGGAATTCCACGGTGGCGGGAGGCTGACTGGAAAAGTACCGTTCTGTAATTCGTACAGAGCCGATATCTAGACTGAATCGCTGAAAAATGTGACCATCCGACATTCCTTCCACAAACTCTGTCGAGCCTCCTCCGATATCACATGTGATAATCCTTTCCGAAATATTCGGCAAGCCCGCAACTGCTCCTTCATAACTTAAATCCGCTTCCTGCTCTCCAGAGAGTATTTCATAGTGTAATCCCGTAAGCTCTCTAACAATCGTGATGATTTTATTTCCTGTATCCCTCGAAGCACTAGTTCCTGCTACGACGTACTTCTGTACTTGCCATTCGTTCGCTATAGAACGAAATACCATTAATGCATCGACGAGACGTTTGATTGCTGAGTCCCTGAGAATGCCATCTGCATCAACCCCTTCCCCAAGGCGAATCATCCGCCGCTCTTCCAGAAGTGGTTTTAATTTCCCACTAGGATTGAACTCAGAAATCAGTAGCTTCGCGGAATTTGTCCCTACGTCAATTGTTGCAAGCCTCATGTCCAACCCCACGGTGATTACACGGTAGATGAATACTCCCACGCAAAGGTACAAAATCTCTGGAAACCTATGCTACGAAGAAACTATCCTTCAAGAATCCTCCGAGGATATACCAACGGTAATAGCGGTCTCTTGATTCTTGACGGGAAACATCCCGACTCCCCATCGCTCAGGATAGTCAGGTTCCGCCGAATTCCAATCATCATATGCATGGGAGCCATCTGATTCATAATAAAGCCTATAGACTCCAGGGTTCAGCCGAATAAATTCAATCTCCTTTCGATTCTTACGGTGTCCTCCAGCGGGCACCGAGCCTTCGTAAGACATTTCCCAAATCGTAACTGATTCCCCGGCACTTTCCTGCCGGTCTAACCATGCAAGATCATATCCGTTATCTGGCCCAGTAATTTCTCCTAAAGCATAAATGACTACTGCTGCTGTATCCTCTACCGTAAACGATTGTACATGATATTCGTCATCCCCAACCCCCGTGAACTCAATGATAGCATTCCGCTGCATCCATGGATCAAACGTAGATACATCATCGACATCAGACGTACGAATCTGTAATCCCCATCCCTCGGGATGAAACGGTGGATTCCCTTTCCAACTACCATAGTGATGCGAACTATTGGTTACAGCAACGGCGCGATAGACACTTGGAGGAAGGACTAGTTGTCCCTTGAACATTCGATTTTCCTGTATCCCTCCTGCCCAATCTGTATTATCACGAGATAGTTGCCATATTATGCGTCCACTCACTGCATCCTCAATCCGTGAGTAATCCACCGGTTGCACCTCGTTGTGTCTGCCTAGTTGACCAATTGCATGAATCTCGAGTTCAGCCGAACGATGAACTTCAATAATGATCTCTCTTTTTTCTTCCCTCCTCAGAGAGATGGCATCCCAAGTTTCACGATCTGACGTACCCTCAAGCGGACGGGTAATCTTTCTTAGCGCAGTCTTGTTGTCAGGTGCATGAATCGTCACATGCCACTTTCTACGATCTTTTCGAAACGTCAAATTTGAACGACGCTGGAGCTGACCGTAGGAGGCGAAGTACAAAATATATGATCCTGAATCCAGCTCCAATTCCTCTTCTTCCACATACACAATCGACTCATCTTGTCTTGTATTCGCGGCGTTCATCGACCACACTACCTCTCCTGTGTGAGCTAAGGTAATCCAAGAATATGCAGCTAATCCCGTAGCTTCCTGGCGCTCATCAATCGAGCCGACCGCATCAATAACAACCTTTAATGGTTCCGAGATCTGAAATGCCTGTTTATGGAGTTCATAAACATCAAGATCGGAGAGCGTGATCGCTCCACGCGGAGACGGAGGATCAGAGAATAGCCTGATGAAAACCAGAAAACCAATAAAGATCAATACGAATATCTGAACCCGATTCCAATTGCTCATAATCATGAAACATTCTACTCAATATACATACGGTAACTCTGACAGCAAAGTTGCTATTCTGCTGATCTGTAACAATTTTTCCCAAATTAGGTAATAAGTTACTCAAGCATTTTATTATTGAGGTTCTCCCAATCAGTTTTCCCAGAATTCTTTCAAAAAAAGCATTCGATGCATTGTTCAAGCGTTTATGGTACTGGATTCCTCCAGTAGCATTTGCCACATTTTTTCTTGGAACGACCATCTTTGCCTTTATTGGAGGGATCAGCGAGGAGGCTCTTTTGAGCACGAAAATCCTTCATCAGGCTGCATTAACAATCTGTTTTGTCTGTCTGTGGATTACCGTTGCGCGCTCAACTCGGCACTCTAGCTTGCCTCCTGCTCAAATATTCTGGCGGGCAATCTTGACCATTCTGGCGTCCTTGGTCCTAGTCGTACTGATTCTTCAGATCCCTGGAGGCCTGATCATAGATACGCTTACACCTGCCGCTCCGATCGTCCATGTAAAGAGTGCGCTCCTGAGTGTGGTCCTTGCAGGATTAGGCTTCATTTTACTTCATCGGTTCGGACACTTGGTTCGATTCCGCCGGACCCGGGTAAGTGAGCGCAACTGGTTGTTGATGATGATTTTTGTCAGCCTCACCTTCATCGCGTCTACCCCATTCCATCCTCATTTTGACTTGGAACCCAACATCTTAGTCCCTCCTCTCATTGCCATTTTGGGCATAACGGCGACCGGCTCTCTCGTATTCATTTTCTTGAACACAATCCGCCTTGCATGGATTCTCCGCTTGCCTGTAAAACAAAAGATGAGTTCCCTCGGATTGGGAGTCATCATGATCTGTTTGACTTCGGCCACTCTGTTAATGCTATCCAGAGAATTCTCTTTTGGCTTGGGCCGTCAAGAATCCTTTCCTATTGAGTACCTGATCTCTTACAGCCTCCCCCTCACAGTGGTCATCATTTTGTTCATCACCTTCGGGTTCGTTTATGCACTGACCTCCGTACTATCTATGATCTTTCATTTGCCAACAATTGGAGATTATCAACGAAGTGTGGACGAAATGGCAGCCATGCAGGCACTGACGGCGTTAGTGCGTGAAGTTGCGGATCCTGAGAAACTCTATCAGTGGGTCGTCTCAACCCCTGTGGACTCTGGGCGTGGAAAAGCAGCATGGCTGACAATACAAGATTTAGATTCCAGGTCTCTGAAACCCCAAATTGTAGCCGCACACAATATTGAAGCATCGCTGGCGAATGAAGTATGTGATATACGTGTCATCCACGGAGAAGCCTCCAGATCACGCGAACTGGTTTCTATCCAAAACACTACTTCTGACCGCAGAATCCAAAACGGTAAATCAAGTGGGATCATGAGCCTGTTAGTCGTACCGCTCACTACCCGTACTGAGGTGCTTGGAACCTTGTTTGTTTCTCATGACGTTGCCCATGCATTTGAGAATGAGGATATCGAATCCATTGGTGTCTTTGCATCACAAGCATCGCTTGTACTCGAAAATGCCCGCTTGCTGGAAGCAAAAATTGAACGCGAGCGTCTTGCAAGTGAACTTGCCATCGCACATGATGTCCAGCGGCGCCTGCTCCCGCAATCTATGCCTAGATTTTCAAATCTGAGTCTGGCTGCCTCTAGTACTGCAGCTCTAGAAGTTGGTGGAGATTACTACGACCTACTTGAGTTAGGGGATGACAAGTTAGCCTTTATTATCGCAGATGTCTCAGGAAAGGGCACCTCTGCCGCCTTCTATATGGCAGAAATGCAGGGAATCTTTCAGGCAGTGGCCCAGATTACTCCTGAACCTCATGACTTCCTCTGCCAGGTCAACAAAGCACTTGGACGGTCGCTGGAAAAGAATGTTTTTGTCACCGCAATCTATGGGGTACTCGACTACAACTTCGGTTCAATCTCCATTGCGCGTGCAGGACATCCCCCTGCTGCATTTGTTGATGTAAACGGTCGTGCAACATTTTTGCGCTCTGGAGGATTGGGCATCGGACTGGATCGTGGTGAGATGTTTATGCAAACACTGGAAACAAAGCAACACACATTCCATCCTGGAGACCTAATTGCCCTGTACACAGATGGTGTGACAGAGAGCCGAAACCATGAAGGAGAAGAGTTTGGGTATGACCGCCTCTTAAAAAGTATACAGTCTGCACGATATGAACGGGCACAAGGAGTACATGACGCCGTACGCCAAACCGTAGATCACTTCTTGGGGGAAGAAAAGAAATATATTGACGATCTTACCTTACTGATCATCAAATGGCATGGACCTGAACCTGCGGTTCATCATGTAAGAGACAAGCCTTTGGTTTAACTTGGTCAACTACCTACTACTGAATACAATTTCCATGAGTAATTTTTCTGTTGCCTTCCAGGATGCTGGATCTGCCACCATATTGGCCATTCGCGGAGAACTGGATGCTCATACAGCACCCGAACTGGAATCTGCCATTAAGAAATGTCGGGATGAAGGACAGTCGAACCTCATTATAAATGGAAGTCAACTTGACTATATCTCCAGTGCTGGACTTGGGGTGTTCATGGCATTTATTGAAGAAATTCGCACCATGGGAGGAGATATCAAAATATGTGCGCTGAAAGCGAAAATTTTTGACATATTCGATCTTTTGGGATTCCCCAAGATCTACCATATTGTCGAAACAGAACAAGAGGCCCTATCTCTGTTTGAGCAAGGAATTCAACCGATCCAAGGAAACTAGCCATGGACCGCCGCGCGTCCAGCACTCATACTCTTGTTATACCCAGCCAAACACGGCAGCTGGCAAAGGTGCGTAATTTTGTTGTACAACATGCGCGAAAAGCCAAGGTAGATGATGCACACATCGAAGCACTACGCTTGGCAATTGACGAAGCTTGTACGAACGTGATTGAGCATGCCTATCAAGGTAATCCGAATCAGGAGGTTCATCTCACCATGACGATCAAGCCAACACAGGTAGTGGTACAGATCCGTGACCAAGGGCGTCCATTTGATCGCACGACCTACCGGAGGCCCGATGTAATGGAATTATCTCGTAAACGAAAATCAGGTGGACTCGGCGTCGATATCATCCGCCGTCTGATGGATAAGGTGGAATATCTCAATCATGGTGATACCAATGAAATCAAGTTCGTTCAATTCCGTGGATCTCATCCTGATCGCCTTTCGTAGCATAGCCTATATACAGTGACACAATCCCAAACGTGAGGGGCTCCACCCGCGTTCGCTCAAACCCGCACTGTTCCAGTCGTGTCAAAAAGTTTTGTCCACTCGGAAACGCTTCAATTGAATCCGGCAAATAGGTATAGGGTCCGGTGACCCCGGAAAGTGCCCGCCCGATCTTTGGAAGAATCCATTTCGAATACATTCTGTATAGCATATGGACGAGTCGATTCTCTGGACGACTAAACTCAAGTATAACCAAGGGCGCAAAGGGTTTTAGAACACGCTGAACAGATCGTAATCCGGCCTCCAGGTCGGCAAAATTACGTACTCCAAATGCGACGATCGCCCCATGAAACCGATCTCTGTCAAATGGAAGCTGTTCTGCCGAGGCATTCACAAAACGAATACGATCTGAGCCCTGAAAAGATGACTTTCGTCGTGCGACCTGCAACATCTCTTCAGAAATATCTACGCCTACAATTTCTTTGGGATGAAGATCTAGCAGTGAGAATGCGATATCCCCTGTTCCGGTAGCCACATCAAGGACTCTTTTCTCAAACTGATTCCCCAGTCGGCGGATTGCTGAAGAGCGCCATAAGCGATCCAAACCAAAACTGAGAATACGGTTCAGCTTATCGTAGCGTTGTGCAATTGCATTGAACATGTCTGCTACCTCTGCTTCCTTTGATTTATTCTCGCCAACCGGAGGATAATAGCGCATTAATCGTTCCACTTTTCAACTTCAAGTCTTGGCTCCAACGAGCCCTCTGGCATTAATCCACGAACTCAGATCATTCGTTGAATTTCGATTTAAGAATGACCTACCGTATGATCTGCCCCTGTAATGTCTCATGATCATCAAACAAGGTTATACTCCCTGCGTTGCACCTGATTAAATTGCCTTCTACCAATTCTGTACCCAATGATGAAAAAAGAATTCCTAGTTGAAGTGGAAGGTCAGAGGATATCCCTGATCCAGTCAGAGGAGCAACTTTACATGGCTGATCACAAAATTGATGTATCCCTTGTAGAACTTCGGCCCAACCTATATAGCCTTATACTCAATGGAAATAGTCACCTACTTCACTTGGATGGAGAATCAGACTCCCTCATCACCATTAACGGCCAGACCGTACATACCGAACTTGTTAGTAAGCGCTCTGAGCTTATTCAGCGCTATGGTCCGCAAAAACCCATTCAAGAGGTTGTCCGAGAACTTCGGGCTCCCATGCCGGGATTAATCATGAGTATCTTGGTTGAAGTAGGTGAAAAGGTGGTTCAGGGGCAGGGGCTCATTGTACTTGAAGCCATGAAGATGGAAAATGAACTTCGTGCACCCTGTTCAACTCGGATTAAACACATCCACGCACAGGAAAAAGATGCAGTAACGAATGATGCAATTTTAATGGAGTTTGAGTCATGAATGTACTCGTAACGGGCGCCACAGGTTTTTTGGGTAGCGAACTGGTGTATCAACTCTTAGAAGCAGGACATCATGTCCGAATTTTCAAGAGGGAAACCTCCAAATTGGACCTTCTCTCCCCTATTGTTCACGACATTGAGCATGTAGTCGGCGATGACATCACAGATCTGAATGCACTTCGTGGAGCGATGAAACACATCCATGTTGTTTTTCATGTAGCAGGCAATGTAAAAATCGGATCCAGATCCATTAACCATGATAATGTCCAAGGGACCGCAACGGTCGTTGATGTTGCAAGAGAAACTGGAATCGAACGATTGGTTCATACATCCAGTGTTGCCGCAATTGGGACAACTGAGGGGGGCATTTCAGATGAGAACACGGAATGGCAAGGGACATCTTGGCCATATGCTAAAAGTAAGTATCTGGCAGAACTACAGGTGCAGCGTGGTATTGCCGAAGGACTTGATGCCGTGATTGTCAATCCATCCTTGATCTTGGGGCCAGATCGTAGTCGGGGGAAAGCCTTGAACCTAACCCATAACTATGCTCTCACAATTCGTGCAGGGAAAATGAAGCTGTATCCAAGTGGGGGATCGAATGTTGTAGATGTGGCGGATGTTGCAGCCGGCCACATCGCAGCACTGGAACATGGAAAAACAGGCCTTCGTTATATCCTGGGAAGCGAGAACCTGAGCTGGAAATCCATCCTCTCTACCTTGGCGGAGGCATTGGGAGCTAATCCACCAAGAATTCCACTGCCTTATAGTGTAGCCCTCGCCGGAGGAAGTTGTGCAGATCTCTTGAGTTTCATTACCAGAAAACGATTCTCTATGGGGCGATACACCGTGGAATATTCGTTAAAAATGCGGGAATATTCAAATAAGCGGGCCTGTTCTAAACTTGGCTGTTCCTTTCGTCCTTTTTCCGAAACAGCCCAACGGGTTGCCGATTCACTGGAGGAATGAGACGGATTTATTGGCGCTGATACTGCAAGGCAATCTGTAATGATCGCCCTGGTTCAGCATACATACTCAAGGGGTATCTGTAGGTCGTATCCAGAAGATTGTGAACTCCCATCTGGAAGGATACGCTACCGATTTCCATAGTTTTTATCCATATGTCTGCACTAATCCATGAGGTGGAATCGGAGAAAGTCCCGTAGAGCTCGGCACCTAATGAAAAGAGACTCAATGGCCCTTTCACTGTGGCGTGAGCTTTTGCCCACGTAGACATTGAAATCTCAGAAACTGGCACTGACGTGTCTGAAAAGGTGATGTATGTGGCCATCCACCACCATGAGCCACGAAGGAGTGTGGTCGCTCCATAGAGTCGACTGCTCTCCGCATCACGTGTGAAGGTCATTATTTCAGCCGAATTTTGAAACCCATTCCACCGAACTCCCATATCCGCCTGCCTCACTACACCTCGTCCGAATTGAGTGCGACCAACCCCTGCAATCGCCTGCCAGGTACGGCTTAATTGCCAAGCGATGAACGTCATTCCTCCCCAATAACCATTATCTGGTTCTATCCTCAGCTTTCCCTCGATAATCAATCGTGAAATCTGGTGCAATCCCGCCACAAATACACTACTTTCCATAGATATTTCGTCATGCTCTTTCTGGGAAAGAAAATTTGAACCTGCGCTTTCTGAGTAGCGATGAATATCTGCACCCATATTCAGACGTAGGTTTTGTCGAGGCAAAAGTATGATGGCGATGGATGCACTTTGCTGTTCTTTATGCTCATCATGGTCTAACTGTTGAATGGCAGCATTCGCAAATACTCCCCGAAGTAGACCGGTTTCTTTCTCAAATCGGTAATGTGCAATCCCAACTCGATGACGGATCTTCTCTACCGTGCGTCGAGTATCTTGTAACCAGCCTCCACTTCCCGAAAGATGGTGATTTGCCCCAATCCTAATTCCCGCACGTCCGGCAATATTCCCAGAACGGATTCCAGCCTGTTGAAAAGCCCCATTCCCATCCGAATAATTGCCCGCTTCCTCATAGATTCCTCTGATCCCTCCAAATCCCCTGGACCAGGTGTGATGGTAGGTCATCGCTGAATGTACTCTGCGTGTCCTTGAATCATAAACTAGCTCTGCCTCCGAAGAAGGATCTTGGGGCGTCTTAAACTGGATGGACGCTTCCATTCCGAGACCAAGGTTGTACGGACTGGGGATCACCTCTGAATCGTCCAATTCTACGATCAAAGACCGAAGTATTGATGCATCCAGTAATCGAATTCCATCCAGATAAAACGATTTCGAACTCAGTTTTGACTCGTACAGGGTATACTGATTCTCAATCGCATTTATACGTCGAGGCAACATACCTCGATACATTCGTGTAGCCCATCCTCCCCGGGGATTGACAAATAGCGATGGATCTGGTAATTCATGCGGCCTAAGGGCCAAGAGAATCTTCATCTCAAGATTATGTTCAACCTCAATTGCTTCCTGATATACAGAATACCCTTCCGCAGATACGATGAGTGTATAATTTTCAGGATAGACGCTTGTCAATTCGAAAACGCCCTCATCTCCCGTGAGCGTCCCATGCAGTGTCCCCGTCAGGAGCACGACTGCCCCGGAAACTGGAGTCATTGTTTTTGAGTCCAGCACTGAACCCATAATCTTGTACGTAGATTGCGCGATAACACAGTTTAGACCCATCGAATAGACAAGGCCATGCAATGCCAAGCGCACGAACAGTCTCCAAAAACAGCGACGGCGTTGACCAGCTTGCGACTTGCCTTTATTCATTCAAACAGGCTTGAACATGATTCCAATGCGTCCTACGAATGACATTCCCAAAATAAAAACCGTTCCTTGCCAAATACAACACATTAGGATCCACTGGCGTCCCGGAATTCATTCTGTGGTCGTGAACAATCAGGGACTGCTCTTCTGTAGAGCCCGCCACACTTCGGTTGAGGCTACCACCCGGAATTCCCAAGATCATTAACAGAGCGTGAGATCAGATCAATCCGACGCTTACCAATCTCAGAAAGGGAGAACCTATCTCCGCTACCCCTAACGAGACCATTAGTCAGGTATTGATAGGCGATTGGTGATCGTTGAAGGACATTCAATTTTGGTGAATCTACCACTTCTTCAGACGGCTCGAATTTGATTGGCAATCCAGAGTCGGCAAACGTAATTTTCCATGAATTCCCCATTTCAATCGGAGGCCCATATTCGGGAACCCAATCTTTAAGCTCCTCGCACAACCATGGATAGCGCCACAAGATATCCGGAAGTGTAGGCCCTAAGGGAACGGTCACCTCAAAAAAAGGTGTTTCTTGAGTCAGAAGTTCTGGAATGGTATGATCTGGATTTTCGCGCAAATTCAAATACAAGGAAGCAATATCTACACCTACCAAATTGAGACCGTTATAAATTTCATGATAATTGGGGGCAGCTTTATTAAGATGGTCATCATACCAGGCATTGAAGGCTTCGCTCAGCATCAGGTTAATCTCTAGATGTAGGTGCGCTCGATCACGGTTTACTCCTCCTCCCGTATACCCCATGATACCAATCGACGCCCCTTGGGTGACTTGATCCCCCACAGACACATCAATTCTACCGAGATGAGCATAGAGGCTATAGTATGGTGATCCTCCCCACCAGTGCTCTACGACGATATAGAGCCCGTAATTCGAGCGATTTTCACGTCTATTTACATATACGACTTCTCCATCTGCTATGGACATGATTTCATCTAGCGGCTCCCCTCTTGACGTGCGTCTTAATGGACGAATATCAATACCTTCATGAAAACGGCTGTAGATCACTCCGTGCCTCGTATGGCGTACATTCCGTACAAAGCCATACTTTCCTGCCGTCCATCCCGGGCTTTCATTGGGTCTTGGCTGACGATACGTTCCCATATAGAATTCCGGCCCACCGCCTCGAAAAAATGCATCATTCTCCGTGGGCAAGATAATTGAAATTCGGGAGTCATCTTGAGCGATAACTCTTAGAGATATAGCTCCCGAAACAAGAACAGCAATACATGCCCCTCCAAGCAGCATTCGGGTTTCTGAAAACACATTTGAACCCATGATTGATGCCCCAATTTTCATGCCCATGATTTAAGTTTATCCATGAAAATGGGGAATCTCTATGCTGTTTGTACAGGATAATTTGCACTGCTCATCCCACGTGATATTTCTGCCAGCTTCCGTTTAAGCATCGTGCGGCGAAATACACTTATATAATCGGTAAACAGGACTCCCTCCAAATGATCGTACTCGTGTTGGATTACGCGAGCGAGAATGCCATCAACCTTCAGGGAGTGCTCCTGCATATTTCTATCCTGATAGGTGATCTGTACCGCCTCTGGCCGAAAAACCGGCTCTCTGATGTCAGGGATGGAAAGGCATCCTTCTTCAAACTCTTCCTCGCCCTCGGATTCCCAAGTGATCTCTGGATTAATGAACACCATAGGGTGATCCGGTAACCGATCAACCTCTTGCTCTGGAAAAGCTTCTTTAAGTCCAGAGACATCCACGACAAACAAACGTTCTAAGCGCCCAACTTGAGGGGCGGCAAGACCAATGCCTTCAGCATTATGCATTGTCTCAATCATATCGGCAATCAATTTCTGAATCTCCGCATCAACCGCTTTGATAAACTTGGTTTGTTGACGCAGAATGGAGTCGCCAAACAAACGAATGGAAAGTATCGACATGAATGCTACGGATCCACCTGAGCATAAACGCCAGTAACTTTTTCCCGGTTGAACGTCACGACTTCATAGGGTTTTGCGTTCGGCCCCTCCATTCCCGGTGACCCCATAGGCATCCCCGGCACCCCGATGCCTAAAATATCCGGTTTCTCTTTAAGCAATTTTTGTACATAAAGAGCCGGCACGTGCCCCTCAATCACATACCCATCTACGACGGCAGTATGGCATGAATGGGAGGCTGCCGGAACCCCCAACTCTTCTTTGACTGAGCCCATATCCCGCATATCCCGAGACTCTACTTCAAAACCAGCAACCTCCATATGCTCTGCCCACTTGACACAGCACCCACACGTCGGAGATCTGTACACAACCATTTTCGCCTTCACCTCTTGACTACTGGGTCGCATTGTAAATCCTGCTACAATAATAGCGCATAACGCCACACTTGAAAGTGCAATAAAAATTATCCTCTTCATGATCTATTCGATTAATACGTCATAATTGGAGAGCCGGGAAGGATCCACATTAGAGAGAAGGTCATACACTTGTCCGCGGTCTGCTGAGTCCTGAAACATCCCTATCAGTTCTTTCGATTTTGTGCCGAAAAAAATGTCAAAAACATATTGTCTGGATTGATCATCATATAGATCTGACATCATTTCCAGAACCTCCATCACGTTGACACGTGCAGCTTCTGGGTCCGAGGTAAATAAATCTAATGCCTCAATGTGATACTGATAATAAACTTGACGAAGGGGCCGCATACGTGGACTCGTCATTTGATCCACAATCCGGGCACGTCCATCCACATCTATAGTGCTCCACCCCACCGCATTTGTAGCAACAGCCAACTGCTGAATACGCTTAGCTTTCTGAAAGTGCTGTTCTCCGCCAAATTCACTGAACGAATCATAATCGTAACCTAACATAAGATAGGCATAGTAATCCAGGACGGATGTGAGTCCATCGAATCGCTCAATTTCAAATACCAAGGGGGTTCCTTGTGAATAATTAAAATTCCATGCCTCATCACTGATCTGTAGCATGGGGGTCTTTGCCATGGTCCCATAAATTGGACGGGTACTATTCAATATCAACTGTGCCCTGAAGGACGTCAGCGTAAAATTTTCCTGAATCACAACTTGGATAGAGCATTCGATGAGTTCATGAATCTCGAATTGATCTTCCGTCCAATTATTATTGTTCATGTAATCCTCAATCTCCCCTCTGAGTTCATCAAGAAATGAAAATCCAGAGCCTTCAAGCTGTCGATAATTAATCTGAGCCGTACATTGAAATTCACGAGCAATTGGTGCAGATACAAATCCTGCAAGTATACAAATGAGAGCAATCTGCCGCATCATTTTAGGTTTTCATTTGAACTGGACCAATCACATCACTCACGAAAACAGTGTTTATACTACATGTAGTGCTCAAATGCCAAAACATTTTTCGTGATCGGTTCCTGAAATTTATTCTAAATCCGAAAGAAACTTATACATTTAATTCCTCACCGAGTTAGGGTTCTCGCAAATTTCCATGGCTCAAATCTGCCTATTGCGAATGAGGATGAGAGCGTATATTCTTTTTCCGTTGACATAGCCCCTATCTATTTTACCTTTCCATTCTGGCTTTATGATTTTTGGGAGTAAATCCACTTTTGCATTATAATCAAACCCCAATATCTCAAAGTGCTCTGGATTATGCTTATCGAGGAAGGTAATGGGAACTCTCATCGCCTCCTGTATACGTCACGGAGCAAAACCAAACTCCAAGGACAGAGAGTATGATTCATCATAAAATGATGAATCATACCTGTTACATAAAAATTTGAGCCGCAATCTGGATGGATCCTATGGCTAGGATGGTTCCAATAATCCAGCGAAGTTGTTGCAATTGTGATGCTTTATTTTCTGCACGTAACTCTGCGTTTTTTGCGTGTACTTCGGCAAACCCAGTCTGCATCTCTGCACGTAACTCTGCGTTTTTTGCATCTACTTCGGCAAACCCAGTCTGCATCTCTGCACGTAACTCTGCGTTTTTTGCATGTACTTCGGCGAACCCAGTCTGCATCTCTGCACGTAACTCGGCGATTTTACTATTGACGAATTCCTTGGTCGCAACCTGTTCAAGCGCACCGTTTACGGAAGTGGTGATTACCTCCGCATGCACTTGGGCTTGTTCCCATTCTACTCCAGCAGAATTCAACTCCCGGGCAATCTTAGGTATTTCTGACATGATTGAAGAACGTTTACGTTGAATCTTGATCCAGCATCGCTCAATGCAAGAACTCAATCCATAAGATCGTGAAAATTAACCAGCCTGCTCAGTTCCTATATTTTGAATCTTTTTTTGTTCCCTGATTCCATCCTCCAATGGAAACGAGAGAGAGCGTCATCCCATGCAAGGTTCACTTCACAAAAGAAGATGCTGTAATGTGAGAAGCATCGCGTGCGGATTTTTGATTCATGTACTGTTGGATCTCTCAGGCCCATAAGCGCGCTTTCCAGAGAGAGCTGCATCTTCATGAGAAACTCCATTATATCCTATGGGGGTCGTATAGGTACGCCGTTTGCATCGG
Source organism: Rhodothermales bacterium (assembly GCA_965215475.1). Taxonomy (GTDB): domain Bacteria; phylum Bacteroidota; class Rhodothermia; order Rhodothermales; family Bin80; genus Bin80. The sequence goes on along the minus strand of OZ244061.1, from coordinate 2,856,350 downwards.
GTTCACACGGATAGATCCTGCGTTCCATTGTCCAGAACTGGCTTGCAGCCGCCAACTCATCTCCTGTGAGTTTAGCGAATTCCCAGAAATTACATTAGCGTGAAATACCCTTTACTAACATCCAGTGGATTAAATGAAGCACGTAATTCCAGATCCAAGTAATGTAGTAATCGAAATTGAAGCCCTATCCCGAGTCCCGCTGACCATTCTCTGGCATAATCTGTACTGACAACCATTCTCTGGGCAAATCCATACACATAGAGGGCCTTGAAATACACGGGAACCGTTAAAAATCCATCCTGCATATACCACACCGGTTGCACGATCTCCGCATCAACCCGAACATGTGCCCCACCACCAAGAAATGCTTCATGCCCCTCAGGAAGAATCAATGAACGGCTATATACGCCCGCATGACTTTGAGACAATAGCGACGCTCCCAGTATCATACCTGTGCTCTGTCTCTGGGAAATGGACCAATACTGATTGAGTCGCATATAGAGCCCGGTCCGTCTAGGGGTAGGTTCGCGAACCATATCTGCACGTCCATATACTCTAAGAACTGTACCCCTGTTTGGCTGTATATCCCGTGTATTCTGCTGCAGACCTACGGCAAGTATAACACCCATGTCCACGCGTGTGCTACCCTCCCATTCGGCAAGGGATTGACGTGTATCTATGCGATAGGGAACCGAATTTTCATCCAAGCTAAACCATCGTGTTTGCTCGCTACGTATCCCCATAAGGATACTAGCATAGCTATGACGCACATTCGCTTCAAAGCGAAGTGGCAGGGTGAGTGTCACTCCAGCTCCTCTGGATTGCTCTCCGTAGGTGATATCCTGGATATATTCGATCCTATCTTTCTGTGTGAGGATTCTAGCAATGACCGTACCAGGCTGATTATATACCTCAATGGTTGCAATCATTGGACGAAAAACTGCGCTCATCTCTGCCCGTGCCCATAGTTTTTGCGCCTGTAGCGTTGTTTCTAATGTATAGGACAGCCGGCGAAGAGGATCACTCCCGTGGATTCCCAATCCTCCACCTACCCCCAAGCTTCTTCCTGGAGTATCATCTGACCATATACCTATCGGAACTAACATTCGAGGAAAAATCCTTTCCCTCAATCTATACGGCTCGTGAGAGAAGTTTTCTGGTAGATCCAATCGGGGAAGAATTTCGGGCAGTTCACTTATGTCCGTAAGTGACACTTCAACTCCTTCTTCAGGAATAAAATCTACAGCAACAACATTATAGCGCTCATGCTGGTAGTCAACATAAACAAGGGTACGATTATCCGAAGAGAGAACTGGATCTAATGCTCCATACAGAACATCTGTAATCTGCAGGGTACGCTTTGATTCCACGTCGTGACAAAAAACATTGGTTACACCACTCCGATCTGCCGTAAATAGAAGATAACGCCCATCCGAACTCCATGAGAGTTCACGAATCGCAGCATCATCCATAAAAATCCATGGTTCTAATACTCCGATTGAATCTGCACGATATATTACCTGCTCCCGATCATGTCGAACCAAGACAGCCGTGGTTTCTGAAGCGGGTGCAATCTGAATCAGATCTGCCTGCCTTCGGCCGCGAATCGTTTGAATATTGCCAACTGCATCAATCTCAATCCAAGTATTGCGTTGTCCATCATTCTGAAGTGCCCAAATACCGGAAGGGCCTTGCACCGGAGCATGTGCACGCGCTCCATGAGTTAGACGCTTCTCCCGATTCTCAATTAAATCATACTTGAATATATCCGCAGATGAAGCGAGCGTTGAGAATCGATCTGGAACATAGCGGGAATAAAGTATCACATTATCTGCTACGCTAAACCATGCATCTTCGGGTAACCGAACCGAGTGAATTCGTTTTGTGGCCCCAGTTTCGATATCCAAACTATATAACCCTGGAGTTTCATTGAGCCCTCTCCGATATACGACAAGCGTCGAATGATCTAACCATTGCGGCCGCCGATGTCGGATTCCAGGAATCTCTGCAATGGGAGCGGGCTGTCTTGAGCGTTGGTGGGCTTCTTGAGTAGACGTTTCCTTCCGAAACTCAGCAATCAACTCATCCAACGACCGACCCGTGGTGTGGCGTAAATCTAACCCCGTTGACCGAATAGGATTACGATAGCGCCTAGTCCGCATCTTCTCAAAAAAGAGTCCCTGATCTTTTGAAGATTGCCAGGCAAAAAAGTTGGCTCCTCCAATATAGTGGCGATTGGCATGAAAACCATATCGGGACGACTCAAAAAGCTGTGACAGACTCCATGGGCGCTCAGATGCCACTGCCGCTCGGTACTGCATCTGAAATCGAGCATCACTCAGCCGTCCTGCACTGTGAGAACCTGGGCTTTCAAAATAAACTGCAGCCCCTTCATTCAAACCTGGTGGTAAGGATAAATTCAGGGCGCGCGCAGCATCGGGCGCAAACCAACGAAGGATTTTTCCCACTCCCCACGGCCCCCTTGCCTGTGCTTGTGTGGCATGTACCAACTCATGCGTCCCAACGACTTCAAGCCAAGAATTGGACCTTATCCCGATCCGGTTCCCCTTTATATGGGGAACTTCGATCTCTTGTCGAAATGGGTGGGTATGAACGTACCCGTTCGCGCGATCATTGGAGTTGTTCAGGATCACGGGCATCCACATCTTACCCGGCATCCCGGAAAGAGCCTGTGCCTTCGGAAGTGCTCGCTCTAAGATAAGAGCTGTCTGCCAAGCCTCAACCTCACTTCCTTCTTCAAAAATGATCTCAAAATGCTGCGTCTTATGAACGCGGTATTTACTCCCCAACGGCCGCACGATAGGTTCATAATATTGCCCTAAAACCGAAACAGGTCCCAGAAGCACAATAAGTGAAATGACCAAAGATTTGGATAGCTTACGTGCCATGCACGCAGAAACCAAGATGATCCGATAAATGTTGCGACATGCCTAAACCCGAAATAAAAAAACACAGTGCAGACCCAAAAACAAATTTTCTGTATCCAATGGGCAGATTTGACGTCCTGGATTTTCCTTATTGAGTCGCTATGCCTAAATATGAGCTATCTGTTCCAAATTCCCTGAGCAGTGGATGTGACTCGCCCCTCTGACGAACGGAAAACATCTCACCAGTACATCCAAATTCTCAAATTCAGGCTATCTTATTCGCTTCCTAGACTTTGGACTTTTTTTCAGATTCCATCATCCAACAAGAGCAGTTAAATACATTATTGCCTAAATTTGACCATAGGGGCAAGCACGAATAATCTCAAGCCTCATTGAAAGCGGAGGGGGAGGGATTCGAACCCCCGGTAGGCAGTACCTACAATGGTTTTCGAGACCACCCCGTTCGACCACTCCGGCACCCCTCCGAAACGCCCGTCAACGAATACGAAAAGGGATTTGTTCGTGATCATAACGATGCCGGTAACACAGTTCGGATCAATTTCGGTGCATTCTTGAGTACAGCATCAAGCTTTTCAGGTTCGCGTCCACCCGCTGTAGCAAGCTCTGGCCGCCCCCCGCCACCACCGCCAATTTGACGAGCAAAATGACCAGCAATCTTCCCTGCATTCACGCCCTTGGATAATAAATCATCCGTTACAACCGCCACCAAATAAGCTTTTTGCCCTTCTGGATCTCTCGCACCTAGAATCCCTATACTGGACGCTTTCAGGCGCTGACGTAGTTCCTGTCCCTGTGCTCGCAGCATATCCATATCTACAGCGTCAATTTGCCCGATCGCCAAATGAATCTCATCCACAGTAATCATACGGCCCAGTATTCCGTCCAACTGTGAAGAAAGTTGTTCATGACGAAATTTCTCTATCTCCTTCTGGAGTGCGCGATTTGTCTCAAGCAGTTCTGCCACAGATTCCTCAACCGGGCGCTTTGATCCTCTGAACTGCCTTCTGGTTTGCTCTAGTGAAGCCAGATCCTGAGTCACCAGATTGACTGCATCTACTCCCACAATTGCTTCAACACGACGGACTCCCGTGGCAATCGAACCCTCAGATTGCAAGAGAAAAAGCCCTATCTCACCGGAGGCCTGGACATGAGTTCCTCCACATAATTCTACCGAGAATGCTGGATCGAACGTGACCATACGAACCACATCCCCATATTTTTCTCCAAAGAGCGCGGTTGCTCCTCGTGTCAATGCCTCTTTATACGGAACTTCTGGATCAATTTCCGCACCGATATTTCGCTGTATCTGCTCATTCACTCGATCTTGGACACGTCGGAGATTTTCTACACTGACCCGTTCATAGTGATTGAAATCAAACCGTAGGTGTCCTTCTGCAACCAACGATCCCCTCTGTTCTACTCCAGATCCTAGAACCTCTCGTAATGCAGCATGCATCAGATGTGTTGCCGTATGGTGCTTTGCAATGCGATGACGACGCTCTGCATCTACTGTAGCTATCACGGGGCACTCCAGCGTAGATGGAAAGCGTTCAACCTTGTGAGCAATCTGACTTCCTACAACCTGCGTATCTGTCACTTGGATCAATTCACCATCAAAGTTTAATGTTCCGGTATCTCCGATCTGGCCTCCCTTTTCTGCATAGAAAGGAGTCCGATCCAGTACAATCACTCCTGCATCTTCATCCGATGCAATCACTTTCGCTCCTTCAAAGGCGATTTGTTCATAACCGATAAACTCTGATCTAAGGATAGATCCTTCTGGTTTCTCTACTGAAAAAATGATTTCTGCAGATTTCACACTGCGTGCACGATATCTTTGCTCTGCCATCAACTCCTCAAAGCGTGACATATCAACCCGGCGCCCTCGCTCGCGGGCCATGAGTTGTGTCAAATCAATGGGAAACCCGTACGTATCATGCAGTAGAAAAGCAACCTCTCCTGGAATACGACTCAGTTTGACTACCGAGATAAACCGGTGAAACATTTCCTCGGGATCGCCTTCTTCCATCGTACTTGCGTACGCTTTCCGTAGGAGGTTCTGAGCCGAGGTATCTTCCCGTAACCGACCTATAAACGCATCTGCCTCCTCAGAAATAGCCCCATCTATATAATCGCATACCCGATCAAACAATGCTAGTCCGCGTCCCAATGTGTGTAAGAATGCGTGCTCTTCTCCTCGAATATTTTCTACGACAAGTTTCTCTTTGGTCTGCAATTCCGGAAAAACATCTCCAAGCGATTCGATTACAATTGGCACCAAATGGCAAAGAAAGGGCTCTTTGATATTGAGTGTCGTATATCCATAGCGTACCGCTCGGCGCAAGATTCTTCGAATCACATACGACCTCCCCACATTCCCGGGTACTACCCCATCAGCAATCGCGATGACAATCCCGCGAATATGATCTACGACCACTCGCATTGCTACCCGAATAGCATCAACATCCAATTCAGGATCGATCTCATCATAGCCCCGGATACCCGGGGTTGGAGTTAATTCTGCCAATTGATCCAAAAGCTTTCCAAATGCGTCTGTATCATAGGTACTGATCTTCCCTTGCATCACTGCCGCCAGACGCTCCAATCCCATCCCCGTATCTACATGACGCGCCGATAACGGAAGTAACTTCACTGGCGATTGAGTTGTGCCCGTCGAAGTACTTTTGCTGGGCGCTGATTTGCTTACCTGAGCGTTATACTGAATGAACACCAGATTCCATAGCTCAATCACGGTCGGGAGATCACCGTTCACGCACTCATGCCCGGGAATTTGCTGACGTAATTCATCAGGTCGTAGATCAATATGAATTTCGGAGCAAGGACCACATGGACCGGTCTCCCCCATCATCCAGAAGTTATCCTTTGTACTCCCGTACAAAATCTGATTCTCAGGGAGATAGCGCCTCCATAATGCCGCAGCTTCGTCATCCGCGGCAAGATTCAGAGCAACATCTCCCCTATGTACCGTAGCATACAATCGGCCTTCGGGAAGCTTCCAGCGGTTCACCAATAACTCCCAAGCCATGTCAATCGCTTCTTCCTTGAAGTAATCTCCAAAGCTCCAGTTACCGAGCATTTCGAAAAAAGTATGGTGGTAGGTATCATGCCCTACCTCTTCAAGGTCATTATGCTTCCCGGATACTCTTAGGCATTTTTGGGTATCTACCGCGCGAACATACGATCTGCTTTCCTGCCCTAGGAAGATCTCTTTGAACTGCGCCATTCCTGAGTTGATAAACAGCAATGTCGGGTCATCCACAGGAATTAGAGATGCACTTGGAACAATCGTATGCCCTCGGTCACGGAAAAAATCTAGAAATTCCGTTCGAATCTGTGAAATGCTTTTATATGTCACCATCCAGAGAATAATGCAGAATTCAATGAAACGCTTTATGGGGGAATCTTGTGCCTTTTGACAATGTCAGAAAATCTCCAATGAGTCATCTGTAACCTAGCTACCAATTATCTCGTACCGCGAGATAAGAAGCTCAAAAATATTTTTTTTCATGTTCGCACATCGCAAATTTGCCCCGGCTGCCCTGACTTTAATTTTGTTCGCGACCTCGGTTCAAGCACAGATTACACTTACCCCCATTGACGAAAAGTTTACAGCTGATCTGGTTCGCAACCTCAGTGTCAACGTAGCAGATGCTGATATTACCGTCAGTACTTCGGACGCATCTACGGTTCAGGTACAGATTACCGTAGAAAGTAGTACCCGTGATAAAGCCATGGCCTATTATGAGGATCAGAATTTTCGCGTCGATTTAGACGATGGCACGCTGCGTGTCCATTCACGAAGAGACAAACCCTATACATCATCATACGACTGGAGAAATTCTCCATCGATTGATGTGGAGATTGATATGCCATCCAACATTTCTTCAAATATCCGCACCTCTGATGGGGACTTGGTGATTGATGAATTAACTTCTGGCGCAACGATTGTGACGAGTGATGGGGATATCGAGGCAACACGGTTGGAGGGTGCTTCTGTATCGGTGAAAACCAGTGACGGAGATATAAGCATTTCAACTCTATCTGGTGAAACAATTGCAATTCAGACCTCTGACGGTGATATTGAGGCGGATTGGTTGAACGGAACTTCTATTTCGGTTCGGTCCAGTGATGGCGATCTATGGTTGGGAGAGGTTACCGGAGATCTGAAAATTCAAACCTCTGATGGGGAAATCATGATTGACTTCATCGAAGGCAATTTGGATGCAAGAACATCCGATGGAGATATTCATATCGAAGAACTCGTCTCGGTCAACGCAGACGTACAAACCTCTGATGGCAACATTGTCGTTGACAAAGCAACGGGGGATCTAGCCCTCAAAACCAGTGATGGGGATGTCGAATTAGGACTGATTGATCCTGAGAATATCGACGTGACGGTCTCCGATGGAGATGCTTTCCTTGCGGTACCTAAGGATCTACCTGCCGCACTGAATATCAAAGCAAAAGATGTGGAGATTGATCCATTATTCTTTCCACATTTCTCGGGGATCCTGAGTAGCTCACGAGTTAGTGGAGATCTTAACGGTGGCGGGGCACTCATTCGAGTGCAGCTCTCCGACGGAGATGTCGTTATGAAAATGCTGGCACTTTAACTCTCTGACTTACCAAAGGAAGACCGTCTTTCTGTAATCTGATGTATGGATTTTGATAAAATCTATTCCATCTTCAATTTTCCCGTACATCTTGGTTGCTCTTATCTCTAGGTACAAGTCTGGTTCAGAATTATAAAACCTCGAGTACGAGAGCGGTCCCTCCCCCTGTTCCATGACAGATTGCCGCAAGGCCCAGTGATTTTTCTTGTGCCTTCAGTGCATGAATGAGTGTCACAACGATCCTGGCCCCCGAACATCCGATGGGATGCCCGAGTGCGATGGCGCCTCCGTTTACATTCAACCTCTCGCGTTCCATCCCTAGTTTTCTGGCAAACAGCACCGTGCTCAAGGAGAATGCCTCATTATTCTCATAAAAATCAATGTCTGCCACCTGCATCCCCAACTTATTCAACACCTTCCGAGATGCATCAATTGGTGCCTCTACAAAACACTCCCAAGCCCCCGCAGTCCATGCGTGACCCAAGATGCGGGCGATCGGCTGGAATCCATTGCTACGCACAAACTCCCCGCTTGCAAGCAAGATTGCAGCGGATCCATCACTGATTTGACTACTGTTTCCAGCTGTCAGGAGCCCATCTTGAGCAAAAACCGGCCTCAGCTTAGAGAGAGTGTCCACCGTTGTGTCTGGCCGAATCCCTTCATCTTGTTCAAAAGCCCCCTTTGGGGTGAGAATCGGAGTAATCTCTGCTTTGAATTTTCCCTGCAGTGTCACAGAATCTGCACGGGAATGAGATTCGGCTGCTACTTCATCAAGTTCCTGTCGACTGACTTGACTTATTTTTGCCAAATACTCTGCCTGTACTCCCATAGATTCTCCATTAATCGGATCTGATAACCCATCTTTATGAAGCAGATCAATGACCGACTCTTTCGGTTCAGACAAATACTTATATCCCCACCTAGCTTTGCTTGAGAGTGCGAACCCAGTCTGAGACATCGACTCTGTCCCACCTGCCAGGATCAAATTCGAAGTCCCTGATTGAATAAAGGTTGCCCCCATTATTAAGCTCATCATTCCCGACGAACACACCATATCAACGCCGACTGCATTTACGGAATCAGGAATTGACGCATGCTTCGCCGCTTGACGGGCGACCAGTTGCCCATGACCTCCTCCTAAAACATGTCCCATCAAAATCAAATCCACCAACCGATCGGATACATCTGCCTGATCCAGCACTGCTCGCAAAACCGGAGCTGCAAGAATCGCCGGGCTTTTTGAAGAAAGTGCCCCTCCAAAACGACCAATTGCCGATCGTGTGGCACTCAAAATGAAGACATCTTTCATTGATTCTATACTGGCTTTTCGAAAGCAGATTTTGTCATTCTAGTGATGACTGCTTTGGTATCCTGAGTCGGAGCCTCACATGTAGATCCATAACACACATGGATGGCAAACGTGCTGACACCTCGAAATTTTGGACGGAAAAGGATGATCGCATTGGGAGCATAGACCTGTCGAAGTTCGGCCAATGCTGCCTTGGTTTCTGGTTGATCAACCGAACCTGATACAATAATCTCGATGCTGGGCCCCATTGCGTAATCCAATGCTGCCAACGCTGCACAAAACCCATCCGGATATTTCGAAAGCCCACCTGAATACGCCTCAATGGATTGATGCCCGGCGGCTTCCAGGTCTGGGTCAGCTGTGATACGAGCCAAGCGAAACAGATTCATGATCATGATTGCATTGCCCGAAGGGATGGCACTATCAAATGGCTGTCTCGGGCGCATCAGTAATGGTTCGCTATCACGCCTGACCATGAAAAAATCCCCTTTCTCTGATCTGAAATCATCCAACACCGTTTGGGTCAGAGTACGTGCTAGCGTGCAATAATCTTCCTTTGCCGTCGCCTCATAAAGTGACAATAACCCCATAATCATATACGCATAGTCATCCAGGAGCCCTTCAATGGCGGCCTCCCCCTGCCGCCATCGGTGCAGCAATCTTCCTGACGTTGGCATCAATCTCTCTTGAATAAAACGTGCACATTTTTCGGCTTGATCAATGTTTCTGGAACTCCCAAGCACCATACCAGATCGAGCAAGTGCCGTGATCATGAGTCCATTCCAATCTGTCAGCACCTTATCATCTAAAAGTGGGCGTACTCGCTTCGACCGATGCCAAAGTAGTCGCTCACACGCATCCTCCAAGATTCTATTGTCCTCAAGAGGCCCCTCCGAAATACGATACAGAATATTGTTTCCTGTCCGTTGACGGGTGGCCTCATCCAGATAGTTTCCCCCATCGCTCAGATTGAAAGTGTCCGCAATCTGATATGATTCATCGGGATTGAGAAGCTTCCGAATCTCTTCCATTTCCCATGTATAGTACTTCCCCTCTACTCCTTCGGAATCTGCATCCTCTCCGGTGAAGTATGCGCCATCCGAGTGTTGCAACTCGCTCTGGACATATTGTACCGTATCAATAATCGTCAGTAAGTATTCAAATTCATCCGTCACTTGGTAGGTTTCCATGTAGATGAGAATCAGCAGTGCTTGATCATAAAGCATTTTCTCAAAATGAGGAACTCTCCACATCTCATCCGTACTGTAGCGATGAAAGCCTCCTCCCAACTGATCATAGAGGCCTCCTCTCCGCATTTCATCAAGGGTGTGCCGAACCATTTCCAGCGCTTTGGGGTTTTGAGTACGGTGCCAATAGCGAAGCAGAAAGCGCAATCGCTCAGGAGATGGAAATTTGGGCGCACTCCCAAACCCTCCATTTACCGAATCATATTGTTGTTCAAAATGCTGGAATGCGTTATGAAGGGTGTCGACTGACAATTCTTCTCCTGTGAAATCTAAATCTGATGTTTGTTCCATTGCTCTCATAAACTCATCGGCTGTATTCTTAATTTGATCACGATTTTTTTGCCATGCCTCCGCAATCTTCGGAATGATCTGCAACATCCCTTCATGGCCATAGCGTCCAGTCTTGGGAAAGTATGTCCCCACCAGAAACGGACGCATTGCCGGGGTCATCATGACCGTCAACGGCCAACCACCACGCCCCGTTGAAATCTGGCATGCATTCATATAGATGGCATCAATATCTGGACGTTCTTCACGATCAACCTTGATATTGATAAATGTCTCATTGAGTAGGCGTGCCACCTCCACATCTTCAAACGACTCTCTCTCCATCACATGACACCAATGACAGGTTGCATAGCCGATCGAGAGAAATATCGGCCGGTTGATTTCACGTGCAGCCTCAAAAGCTGCTTCCCCCCAAGGCCACCAATCTACTGGGTTATCCTTATGCTGTAACAGATAGGGGCTTTTTTCAAAAGAGAGTCGATTACTCATGAGCTCGAAGTCCAATTCCTATATCCATCACATTCGTATGGGTTGGGCCCGTAATCAGAAGTTGATCTACCGCCTTCAGGCAATGGTAGGCATCATTATCTTCTAATGCTGCATAAGGATCCATTCCTATGCGGTGTGCTCTGGCAACCGTGTCGGGCGTGACCCACCCACCCGCTGCATCTGTTGGCCCATCAATCCCGTCGGTACCACCGGAGAGTAACACTACATCGATGGGTTTATTCTTGAATTCACACGCTGCCGAAAGTGCCAATTCCTGATTACGTCCACCCTTTCCGGCTCCCTGAACGGTGACCGTAGTTTCGCCTCCCCAAAGACTGCATTCCCCTGGGCCTAGATTCAAGACCGTTCTTGCCATAATTGCTCCAATATCCTGTGCTTCACCGTTGACACTATAATCTATGCACGAAACAAAATAGCCCATTTTCTTTGCTGCATCTTCCGCTGCCTTCAGAGCATGATCATTTGACGCTAACATTCGAAATTCAGATTTTTTCAGCAGCTCTGAGCCTGGCTTAGGGGTTTCGGGTAGCTTTCCTTCAAGCCCCAAATCCAGATATTTCTGGACTTGGTCAGGAATCGGCAAATCAAGAGCCGTAACTACATATGCAGCATCATTCCAGGTCGTTGAATCTGCAACTGTTGGGCCACTTCCAATGGCAGACTCATTATCGCCAATAACATCCGATATAGCCAATGTAATGGTATGGGCTGGCCACGCAGCCATTGCGAGTTGACCTCCCTTGATGCCTGATAGATGCTTACGGACTGCATTGATCTGATGGATATTGGCACCACTACGCAATAGCAATCGATTCACGGTACACAGATCTTCCAGTGTGAGACCTGGAGATGGGAGGCTCCATAATGCGGACGCCCCTCCACTAAGTAGAACGATGAGGGTATCGTCTTTCCCACATGCTTGTGCAATTTGAAGCGCATCTGTTGCTGCCTGTAGACTCCCCTCATCTGGAAGTGGATGCCCTGCTTCTGTTATTCTGATACTCTTGGGAGGAGACTGGTCTTTAGGAAACGAGTTGATATAGCCATGAGGCACAACCACCTGACCCTCGAATGAGCATTCTGGGAACTGCTGCTCCAGGGCTGCCGCCATCGTCATCGCAGCTTTGCCTGCACCCACGACACGGATCGTCCCAGAAACCAATAAATCTCCTGCCGACTTCATGAATTGGGGGGCACTCACACTCTTGACTGCCGAGCCGAAGATCCTTTTTGCGGTTCCGATTAGTTCAGAATTTCTATCTTCTAGTCGATAAAACCCTGTTTTGTTATGCATCGCCGTTCATTTATGTCTTCAATCCCCTTCGCCGCTGCCACTCCCTTGATAACTCCCCAAGCAGATATCCTCCGTCAGCGTCAATATATTGAGATGATTCAATATCATACGAATATAGGCCCCCGAAAGTCGCGTGTCGCTGATTTTTATCGAGATGCAGCACTACCCGCATACAAGCGATTGGGGATTGCTCCCATTGGTGTTTTCTCTCCTTTATATGGTCCCAATGACCCCTCACTCTATATCTTGGTACCTCACCAAAATATCGAGACTGCACTGCGAGGAAGTACGTTGCTCCTAGATGACGAAGAATTTCGACGTTCTGGTGCTTCTTTCCTGAATTCCTCATTGGATGATCCATCTTATGTACGCCAGGAGCGCCAACTCATGCATGCTTTTATCGACATGCCACAAGTCGTGGCACCTGTGAAAGGGCCAAACCGGATCTTTGAGTTACGCATTTATGAGAGTCATAATGTGATTGCCGGACAGAAAAAAATTGCCATGTTTAACGAGGGCGGCGAGATTGCGATCTTCCATAAGACAGGATTAACTCCGGTATTTTTTGGGGAAACAATTTTTGGACCAAAAATGCCCAACCTCACTTACATGTTAGGATTTGAGAATATGTCTGATCGGGATGCAGCTTGGGACAGATTTATCGTTGATCCAGAATGGATCACACTTCGGGATGACCCGACTTACGCGGACACAGTTTCCAATATTACCGATTTTATTCTCCAGCCTCTCCCATTCTCACAAATCTAAACCCATGTATTCTTCACCAATTCTCTACGTAAGTAACCAATTGCAGTAGATCCCATTTCTGGACAAATATACGAATCAGGTTGCAGGGGAACCGTTTGTCGCGGTATTGGCTATATCTATCCACCCGTGCTATGGGTGGTTTAAAATAGTCTTCAAGCTGAAATTCCTACGGAGATGGATTTTTATCCACTGTGACTCATCTGTGTGGCGACCATGACGTAGCAATAGAACGCTACCAATCATTCAAGAACTAATTGACGACTTTCAAGGCTCTACATGAAACTGATGCAATGAGCCTCAACGACCAGATCAGCGAAGTGAATTTATTGAAGATGTCACCTATAAGACCAAGGATGAACCCCAAAAAGATGTGAATTTTCGGATGATATGTTAACCACGATTGAAAAAAATCACCTCAATAGAATACAATAATGGTCAAGAACTGTTATATTACCTTTTTCATTAACCTTATCTTGACAATCTCATGTTACGAAACGTTACATTCTTCTTACTCGTGGTTGCTATGGCTCTTCCAGCAACCGCGCAGGAACACGATAATAGTGCCTACTTAGGTGCTGTCTCTATGGATTTTTCCCAAGCTTCCGATAAACTCAATAGCTTGGCGGATGCCATCCCCGAAGATCATTATGACTGGAGCCCTGCTGAAGGTGTCCGTTCTGTTGTTGGAGTACTCAATCATGTGGCCGATGCTAATTTTGGGATCTCCGCAATGTTGGGGCACGAATCAGACTACGAAGGATCTGCAACCGATACCAAGGAGGGAGCAATGGCACGATTGATCGCTTCGCAGGAGCATGTCAAGGAACTCTTGGAGTCCATGGCCGAAGCCGATCTGAGTAGCATGGCTGAAGTCTTCGGCATGAGCATGAATCATTTTGGAGCACTAGGGATTCTTACAGGACATACTCATGAGCATCTCGGACAAATGATTGCTTATGCCCGTTCCAATGGAATTGCACCACCCTGGAGTGGTGGATGATCTCCGCATAGGCGGCACTTGCCTCTTACTACTTATTGTCTTCAGTGCCTGCCAGCCCTCTGCAGTTGATCAAGCGTATCCGAGCCGAGCACTGAGTTTTGTTGTACCCTGGGAAGCCGGAACGGATGGAGACGTTGTTGCACGTGCCTTGGCCAGTGCTCTTGAAAAGGAACTAGATCAGCCGGTCACTGTCGTGAATCAGGCCGAACTTGATGGAATCATTGGCCACGCCGCTTTACTAAAGTCTGACGCTGACGGATATACGGTAGGAGCCTTGACTGAAGACATCACGATGATGCATTGGAAGGGGCTCACGAATATTGACTTTGATAACTTCTCTCGAATTGCACTGATTGCCGTAACTCCCCCTGTGATTACGGTTCAGCGTGATGCGCCCTGGGAAACTATCCATGACCTCATTGATGACTTAAGAACGAAACAGAAAACTCTGACGGCAAGCGGCTCCCGGTTTGGTGGTATATGGGATCTAAATCGGATTGCGTTCCTCGAGGCTGCTAATCTTGATAAATCCTTAATGTCATGGCAACCTAGTCCAGGATCAAGCCCTGCTCTGCAATATTTACTGGCCGACAGCATGGATGTAGTCATATCCTCTCTATCTGCTGTTGACTCACTTCGTAGAGTAGGTCGTGTGCGAGTTTTGGCAACCATGTCGGGGCAGAGACTTCCCTCTGCACCAGATATTCCCACTCTGAAGGAATCTGGAATTGACTACGAGTCTATGGGACGTTGGTTTGTACTTGCGGCTCCAGAGGATCTACCAAATGCAAGACTGGAGTTTTTGCGTATTGCGGTGTGGAATATATCAAAGCGTCCTGACTTCAAGGAGTCTATGCAGAACTCTGGATTTCAATTACGATACATTACGGGGAATACTCTGCAAAAATTTCTGTACGAAGAGAATTTTCATAATGGTTTACTCTTGGACAAAGCCGGGCTTTCCTTGGAATAGCTCGAAAACATCCACATCGAAATTCCCCAAACTCACATATACCGACAAGAATGTAATTCTCAGAGATTTGGCAATTAATAGGTACGCAAGAATTCAAGTATTCGGCATAGCTTCATCGTCTGCCTATTCTTACTTTTCCCCGAGTATTTCTGAAGGAGTGTTCATCCCGATCTTTGCAAACTCGCCTGGATCCATTAGGGGGAATCTGCTAACCTTAGATGAATCTTCTTCACTTGACTACTTTCTTGGTTTTGTTGGCGGGCTTGGATATGCATTTTCGCTTCTTCATTCCCATTTCTATAGAATGGATTTGAGAGCTAATTTCCTGACGCTGCCCAGAGTCCTCTTATCTGCTCGGCGGTCTTCTTTTGGTGTGCTACTTTGCAGATCATTTGACAGTTCTCATCATCCGTCTTTCCCCCTTCTGACCAAGGCTTAATGTGATCTGCTTCCATCTCTTCAATAGGCAATTCCTTATTCGTAACGGCACAGATCCCCTCTTGCCTGTCATACGCGGATTGTCGTTGCTCAGATGTAAATGCACGGCGACTGAGATGCCTCTCATCACCTGATAATACGAACGGGTAAATGCCCGCTTGGTTAACCTCTTTTGGATCACACTTGAACAGCTTCGTAACTTTCTCTGCTATCTCCACAGGATTAAACTCTACATCCTTAAACTCACGGTATAGACTCCCCCAGTCTACGGATTTCATTTTCGTCCGATAATTCTTAGAATTCTCCGATACATTAAATGCATGCTCAATCCATTCATACATATCTTTGAAGTAATCCCATAGATATTTTGCGGATTGTTCTCGTCGGTGTTCCGCCATGTAATTACGAATCCTAGAATCATGATTGGAACCAATTCTCCATATCAAGATGCGCTCAAGATGATCTTGGCGCTCCCGCTTTCCACTCATATACCTCCCACACATCACTGCTTGACCACCTTTCTTTGTGAAATAGCGCTTTGCATCTGTTACCCAAGGACCATTGTAGATTGAGTTTCTCAATTCTTGATCAGACAATTCTTTTGCACCTGTATTAATGGTTTGAAACCAACGCATTAATTCGTTTGGATTCCCTTCGCAAACATGTACATGAAGTTTATAGTCCAAGATGCGTTTCCGATCTTTTTCGTCTAATCCATGCCAGTATTGAGTTTGACCATCACCAGTAGACATAGAAAACTCGCGGTCAACAATGAATTTGCAAATTGTAATGATCCGTTGCTGTCCATCTAACAGCTCATAGTCATATTCACTATTTTCCGCCTTCGCAAAATAAATCAGATTCACGGGCCGGTCATAATAGATCGACTGAATGAGCTTCTCCTGAAAATCTTTCTTGCCTCCATAGATATACTCCCGCTGATAAGGTGGTCGAATATTCAGCATCCCGCCATACCCCGTGACTTGTCCGTCTTCATCATCATGGTAACCTTCGATGATGTCTCCGATAGAGATTTTGTGTTCGCGAATTTTCATCGGTCAAGGATTAATCGTGGATTTAACTGACTAGCCGTCTACGCATTCTTCACACCTCATGGACCTGATCCAGTCAGCAAACCAATCTGTGATATCATGGAAATAGATGATGAATAACACGATAGACGTGATCACCAGTAAAAATTGAAAGATCCAGAGGAAGGGAAAGATCCGCTCCAGTATGTTGAAAAACCAGTCCATGATTTAAATCTGTTTGTGGCGAATAAAAAGACGTTTGTAAACCCTCTGACCATTGACAACTGGTTGTGCCACTTTACTTTGGGGATCCCAAAGTCCACCAGAAAACCCTTTACCCTCACTTTCCGTTGCTCCCAATATCTCAAACTGATGTGGGTTGTACTTGTCGAGGAAGGTAATAGGAACACCCATTTGCCCCCCCCCCAATTTTTCGGAATGTCCTTCGTCTTGGATACTTCAATTGCATCATAATTGTCATAGTGAGGATATTCTTCAGGAGAGTATTTCTTGTACAAAATCAACTCCTCGTTGCGCTTCCTGTGAGGCAAGTTAGTAAACCACTTTACGCCATTTGCTTTGATAACGCGTACCCCGTCTTCTTTGATTCTGAAATACTTTGACGTAAGCGGATAATGACTTGGAATTGCGAATTCTCGGAGAGCATTAACACCAAGCCAAATCCCGTTTTCTTTGATTAACGGAAAGATTCCTTTGTACGTAATCGCATTCTGATGTCCAACAATCAAAAACTTTTTGTCGTATTTCATGAGTTGGGCGACATATTCCCGAAATAGAGAAAAGGGTGGATTCGTCACCACAATGTCCGCCTGTTTAAGGAGTTCAATACATTCCATACTCCGAAAATCTCCATCTCCTTGCAAAGGCTTTACCGCAATCTCGTGAAGATCTGGACGAGCATTTCCATCTTGATCTCCCTCATACTCCAAATACACCGCACGCTCGGAATCATGCGTCGAAAACAAATCGGGTTGTTGATTCTTGTAACAGGTCGTGATCAGCTTTTTCAGTCCATAGAACTCAAACTGTTTGGAGAAGAAATCAAAAAAATTACTCACCCGAGGATCATCGCAATTACAGTAGACGACTTTCCCCCGGAAGTGATCTTTATAGTGACGCACTTCATTCTCTATATCACGCAACTGCGTATAGAACTCATCCTTCTTCGCACGCTTTGCAGCACGCAGGTTTACGTTCTGTGACATCTAATGCTCATCCTCTCTCTGAATCTTGCCCAGTTTTACAAGTAAGTCACTTATGTTTGGAATCGTTACCAAACATTCCATTTGGTATACTCTCGATTTGATCTAAGGTGCTCAGCCGGGTAAATAGACCATGCCATCCGTCAAACTCATCTATGCTACCCTGGAGATGCATTGGGGACATTCTTTAGCAGGTTCCATAATAACTATGCTTTAACCGTGGCTGGAAGAATTCAATACGGTTCATCTACACTTACCCCGTGTATTCTCTGACCGAACATTCACGGTCTTATGAGTAGTTTATTCAGCTATCTTAGCACACTTTCGAATCATCTACATATGCTACTTGCCCCTTTTCATCTGAAGTTCTGCCTACTAAACCCGTAGCAGTTTATCGTTGACATCCGAAATCGCTTAGGTCCTCCTCTACTGCTTCTGCCTCCGATCCTTTGCATCAACGCTGCGATTTTTACTACCTCTGTATAGGTCAACGAGTCAAACCGAAATCCAAGGACAGAGAGTATGATTCATCAGAAAATGATGAATCATATCTGTTACGTAAAAAATTGAGCCGCAATCTGGAGGGATCCTATGGCTAGGATGGTTCCAATAATCCAGCGAAGTTGTTGCAATTGTGATGCTTTATTTTCTGCACGTAACTCTGCGTTTTTTGCGTGTACTTCGGCAAACCCAGTCTGCATCTCTGCACGTAACTCTGCGTTTTTTGCATCTACTTCGGCAAACCCAGTCTGCATCTCTGCACGTAACTCTGCGTTTTTTGCATCTACTTCGGCAAACCCAGTCTGCATCTCTGCACGTAACTCTGCGTTTTTTGCATGTACTTCGGCGAACCCAGTCTGCATCTCTACACGTACTTCGGCGACTTTACTATTGACGAATTCCTTGGTCGCAACCTGTTCAAGCGCACCGTTTACGGAAGTGGTGATTACCTCCGCATGCACTTGGGCTTGTTCCCATTCTACTCCAGCAGAATTCAACTCCCGGGCAATCTTAGGTATTTCTGACATGATTGAAGAACGTTTACGTTGAATCTTGATCCAGCATCGCTCAATGCAAGAACTCAATCCATAAGATCGTGAAAATTAACCAGCCTGCTCAGTTCCTATATTTTGAATCTTTTTTTGTTCCCTGATTCCATCCTCCAATGGAAACGAGAGAGAGCGTCATCCCATGCAAGGTTCACTTCACAAAAGAAGATGCTGTAATGTGAGAAGCATCGCGTGCGGATTTTTGATTCATGTACTGTTGGATCTCTCAGGCCCATAAGCGCGCTTTCCAGAGAGAGCTGCATCTTCATGAGAAACTCCATTATATCCTATGGGGGTCGTATAGGTACGCCGTTTGCATCGGGTTCACACGGATAGATCCTGCGTTCCATTGTCCAGAACTGGCTTGCAGCCGCCAACTCATCTCCTGTGAGTTTAGCGAATTTTTTTTCATCATACCATTCAGAGAACCGACCCTATCTTCTTATTTGCCAATCATCTGGAGCATTCTGTTTTTTCTGAATATTATTTATAGGCTCTTTCAGGATTTTCTAGATAAGTTCCTATTCAATTCCAACCAAGATCCACAATCCAGTAGAAAGAATAAGCCCTGATTAAATCCTTTACTCATTTTCCTCTACTATACCCCTCGCTGCGAGCACAAAAATGCAGAATATTTCTCCCTTCAAGGCCAAAAAGAAGGGCATCCGACTCTATCTGCCATGGGGCAGCATCCGCTCGAATTTCCCAATTCAAATCTGTAACAGATGGCTCTTTTCGATCCAAGGACGATCATGTAAACGAATTCCCAAACGTATCTATCTATCATGCTGTATCAGTTCTCCAAATCTCTATCCCTCCCCTCTAGAAAACCATAGTGTACCTTTTTTTCGAAAAATCCACTCCAGTACTCTTTGGATAAGATTGCCTACGAAATCAGAATCTATAACCAAATTACATTCCCGTCAGAGCCGCACGTAATGCTTCGAACCCTAAACCACTCGCTCCTGTGCGAATTCTAAGACTGCACCAGTAATCTAACGCCAACATTTGCATAGAATGAATTGGTACCGCAATCCAGAACGAACGACAACGCCAAACCAGTGTCCCCAGAACAATACCTCCCAACAGTGAGAGAACCAATTCACTAGTGGGTTTATGTACATGCAACAAGGCAAACGGGAGTGCTTGCACGAAAATTGCGTGCACGCCAAATGAATGCGCTGTGCCGAACAATATAAACCCCCTCCAAAGGTATTCCCAACCAATCCAGTATAGTAGAAAAAGTGATTGATAAATTACAAAAACAGACCATGAATTCACAGCCCCACGATAGTGCGGATATTCTACCTGAAAAACTCTTCCATCCGAGAGTATCCAGGTTCCTATGATCACGACCGGCATATAAGCCGCAAACAGGGTCAAAGCCAGTTTCCAGTCACCGAGCCCCAATCCAATTTCTTTCGGCCGTTTTCGAAATCCAACCAGCAGAACCAGTACAGGAATTAAAAACCCCGTCACCCCCTGGATCGAAAACCACCACCCCCACGCCTGTAATCTGGTTCCATCGGGAAAAATATGATCCAGGAAAAAATCTCGGCTTCCGAGCTTAAACGTTACGATTAACAGAAATGCACTGAGAATAAGTACGACCGTCGTTTGTCGGTCCAGTGACCGCAGGCCCTTGACCAGCCGTTGTCTCTCGGAACCTAACACCCTCTTATGACCCACTTCCTACATAACGTTCCATAAACTCCCAGATCCGCAGGAGACGATCAATACGTTGTTTCGGGTTCCCTGTACGTGAGAGATCATGTCCCGCATTCGGGTATCGGACATATTCAACCGGGCGCTCCAGCGCTTTTAAGCTTTTGTATAGTACTTCACTCTGGATGACCCCCGTCCTAAGATCGTTATCTGCATGTATGATTAATAATGGGGTGCGGATCTGGTCAACAAACGTCTGAGGCGAGTTCGCACGTAGAAGTACACCCGCTTCCCAAGGATACCCTCCGAAATGATTCGGAACCAGTCTCCAAGCATTCCCCTCCCCAAAAAAGGTACTCAAATCATATACGCCCCGCTGGGCGACCGCAGCCTTGAACCGATGATCCTGAGACACAATCCAAGCCGTAAGGTAGCCGGCATAGGAGCCACCCGTTACTACCTGACGATCCGCATTCACCCACCGAGTCCGCCTGACCACTTCCGAAACTACGGCCAACACATCCCCACCAGGTCCAACCCCCCAATCCTGATAATTTGCACGCCGGAATGCATGCCCATACCCACCAGATCCCCGAGGGTTAGAATATACTAGGCCGTAGCCTTGTGCTGTCAAAAACTGAAACTCATGCCACATCGTTGCTTCCCCTGGCCCCCACATTGAAGCGGGACCTCCATGAATGGCCACCAGAAGTGGATAGGTCTGCCCAGAAGCCTGAAATGTCGGGGGCATGATCCAATACTGTATACTGAGTGTATCTCTTTGGAGTTGGTACTCTGCCGGAAAGCTCAATGCTTTATTCCGTAGCCATTCTGAATTATGCGCAGTGATAACCGTAGAAGATTCAAAATCCATTGACGAGGCATGCATCTCAGAAGGATTCAGCACTTGCGTCGTCGCCATGTAGGCCATAGCATTTGTGATATCATAGCTGCCAATTCCATGATTATTTTCAGTAAGCTGGGTAACGGGGAGCCCACGATGGAGCAATTCTCCACGATAAAAGAAAGACCTTGCACTTTGAACTAAACTGTCAACAAGGAGCGAATCCGAGATAGGTGCTGGGGTTGGAAGCGCGGGGCGCCCCTCATTGATTGATACTCGATATAGAGGTACACCTCCATTTGATGGGGCCGTGAAATAAACAAACCATTCATCCTGAGACCACTTCACCCCCCTGATACTTCGATCAAAATCAAGGGTCAGCATTTCCGGGGGACTCAGTCCATCAATAGCAAAGTATCCAAGTTCAGACTGAGCGTAGCCTGGATCCGTGAGGCTGCTCGCATGGAACGTAATAAATCGTCCACTTGGGGACACGATCGGAGAACTCAGACGGTAACCACCAATATCAAGTAATAATCGCTTACGTGTGGACTCTATATCCACGAGAAACAGGTCACGATCCTGCTCCCGGTCGGGATGACCTGCGGTCTCTGGATAGCCACTTACAACGATTTGACGATTATCCAAAAGCCATGTTGCACCACTGAAACTGTAATGCCCCGACGTCACCATCTCCACTTCTGGATCATCTCCAGAAAGATTTGCAACAAAGTAGTGCCGAGAACGATACTCCGGGGATAAATCTAATTCGCCCTGAAAATTGAGCCGATTCAGAAGTCGAGGGTTGGCTTCTCCACGATTCTTGTCCAACCATGCTCTCACGTTTGCTAGATCCCCATCTGGGTTCGCTTCCGCAGTATGATTCTCCCAGGAAGATCTCCTTGGACGTTCTTGTGACCACTCTGGGGTCGATCCAGTGAGTTCGACAACTTCGTCTCTGCTGAGACTCGTAGAAAAAAGAATATTCCGCCCGTCAGGCGACCACTGCGGCTCACTGACTCCATGCTCAAAACTAAACAACTGTCTCGCTTCGCCACCGTATATGGAGATCTCAAAAACCTGAGCGTCTCCCTCTACGTTTCGAAGAAACGTGATCCGCTCACTGTTTGGATGCCACACAGGAGATCTTCCTCCTCCATGGGTCATCTGTTTGGGAGGTTCTGATCGATCCGCAGCAGCCATCCAGATTTCGGACCGATACCGATAATTATCGTCTCCATCTGGAATAATGGAGCGAACTGTATAGGCAATGTAGCGTCCATTTGGAGCTGCAGTAACACTGCCTAGCTGTTGAATCTTGAGTAAGTCAGTCGCCAAAATTGGTTCCCGCTGAACTTGGGCGGTAACGCTAGTGGCAAAAAAACAAAGACCAATCAATAAGATGCGCATACGATTACGAATGGAAGATTCCGTTCTACGAAATATACGTCACACAAAAAGATAGGAGGTCAAATCATACATGCATCATGTAATGACGCTCCATATTTCTCCATAAATAGTTCTACTGCGAATATTATGGATCAAGGATCAATCTTGGTCTATTGACGCGTTTTGGGAAGCACTTGCGGGTCCATGCAAAGCGAGCATCCCCTTCTCCTGCTTCCTACATCATCTCCGGCAAGCGATCCGTGTCTCGGTCCGCCCTTCTGGTCACCTCATTCTCATCAAGTGTCCGACCTTGACGGCGGATGCGCCGTGTTCCATGGAGGTGGCCACCATCCGATAGAGATAGACGCCGGCCGGGAGGGCAACCTGCTCCAATGTGATCACCTGCTCTCTGCCCGCCGCCATGCGCACCATTGGATGGGTATACACCCGCCTGCCCGTCAGATCCAGGACGTCCAGTTTGATTTCGGCCGGCCACGGCAGATCAAAGAGCAGATTCGTAGACGTATGGAAGGGGTTGGGATAGTTGGCATGCACGATCAGCTCCTGGGGAGGCTCCTTCTGCTCTTCGGTCGCCACCGGCGAGACCACTTCCAGGGTAAAGGTTAAGCTGGCTTGGGCCCCCTTGGCATCCGTTGCCCTGTAGGTCAGCTCCACCGGAGACGTGATCTGCACGGGCGTGCCCGCGATCGTGCGCGTGGACGCATCAAACCTCAGTCCACTCGGAAGCGACAACAGGTTGAGCGTATACTGAACCGGATCGGTGCCCCCGGTCACCTCCGGCAAGATCAGTGGATCAATCCCTTGTCCGCGATCATAGGACTGATTCATGACCGTGGTGACAAACGTGATTTCGTAGATCTCCAGCGTAAATTCCATCGTACTCTCCGCCCCCAGGGCATCGGTCACCGTCCAGGTAAATCCCTGTGACGCCGTGACCGCGGTGGGCGTGCCCCCAAGCGTGCCGTCCTCCAACGACAGTCCCTCCGGAAGCGTTTCGGGAGAGAGCGCATACATATAGGGCGGAGTTCCTCCGATGGCGGTCGGAAGGACCAGCGCTGCGATGGCGAGGTCCACCGGGTAGCGCTGCGAAGAGATTGCGCCTGCCAACGAGAGCACCGTGGCCGCCTCCGTGGTCGCACGCACCACATTGGACGCCGCCCCCGTGCCCACCGCATTGATCGCACGCACCCGGTACTGCCGCGTGGTTTCCGGGGGGAGGCCGGTATGCGAATAGGTCGTGGCCGTCGTGTTCGCCACCAGATCCATCCAGGTAGATCCTGCATCCTCCGATCCCTCCACCTGGTACCCGGTAACCGCGGCGCCGCCATCATCCGCCGGCGCGGCCCAACGCAGGTTGATGATCGTTTGCCCCGAGGCCGTGGCCGTGAGCCCTGTGGGGGCACTTGGGGCCGTAATCCCATCCGTGGTGGCATTGGCGGTATTGGAGGCATCACTGGCCCCGACCGCGTTGAGCGCACGCACCCGGTAGTACCGCGTCGTATTGGCACTGAGTCCCGTATGCGCATACGTGGTCGTGGTACTATTGGCCACCAAATCGGCCCATGTGTCCCCCGTTCCTGTGGGAGAGACTTCCACCCGGTAGCCCGTGATCGCCGCACCCCCGCTTTCTGTCGGCGCCGTCCACGATAAATTGATGATGGTTCGCCCTGCAGCCGTGGCCGTCAATCCCGTCGGGGCACCCGGGGCCGTGAGGGCAGTGGTGGTCGCCGTGGCCACATTGGACGCCGCTCCCGTACCCACCGCATTGATCGCACGCACCCGGTAGTGCCGCGTCACGCCTGCACTCAGCCCGGTATGGGCATAGGTGGTGGTGCTGTTCGCCACCAGATCCGTCCAGTTATCCGTGCCATTGGGCGAGACTTCCACTCGGTAGCCCGTGATCGCGGCGCCCCCCGTATTGGAGGGCGCCGTCCAGGACAGATTGATCGTCGTTTGCCCCGAGGCCGTGGCCGTCAATCCCGTCGGGGCACCCGGGGCCGTGGCCGTGAGGGCAGTGGTGGTCGCACTCACCACATTGGACGCCGCCCCCGCCCCCACCGAATTGAGCGCACGCACCCGGTAATGCCGCGTGGTACCCGCACTCAGTCCGGTATGGGAATAGGTGGTCGCGGTAGAATTGGTGTTTCCTTCCAGATCGGTCCACGTGTCTCCCGTTCCTGTGGGAGAGACTTCCACCCGGTAGCCCGTGATCGCGGCGCCCCCCGTATTGGATGGCACCGTCCAATTCAGGTTGATGGTCGTTTGTCCATTTGCCACAGCGGTCAGCGATGTTGGCGCATCAGGGGCCCTAGCAATC
Source organism: Rhodothermales bacterium (assembly GCA_965215475.1). Classification (GTDB taxonomy): domain Bacteria; phylum Bacteroidota; class Rhodothermia; order Rhodothermales; family Bin80; genus Bin80. The sequence goes on along the minus strand of OZ244061.1, from coordinate 2,831,441 downwards.
GTTATCGTTAGAAAAGCGGCATCGGAGAACTGACCCTGAAGGGCTTCGTTCTCGCTCGGACCAATCCAGGTGGTAACCCGATACCCATAGGTCTTACCCGCCGATACCTGATCATCGGTATAGGTTGTCGTGGTGACATCCCGTGCGAACTGTGACCAAAAATCCCCATCATCATCAGATTTGTAAACATTATATCCAAACATCTGATGGCCTGAAGGAAGATCGGTCGGGGCATCCCAGGAAATTTGCGCCGCGTTGGCCGACGTCTGGCGCACCCGTACATTGGTGGCAATGCCTGACCCAGGGGCCGAGGCGGCGGTGACGGACACTGCATCCGAAGGGGCACTATCTCCCGAGGCACTGCGTGCCAGAACCCGAAAATGAAACACGCTCCCCGGCGTCAAGCGACTACTGAGAAACTGGTATCTCGTCCGAGTCAGATCGCCGTATCCAATCAACGCCTCCCAGTTGGTGCCGCCATCGGTAGACCATTCCACCTTGTATCCTGTGATCGGCGAATCACTGGGCGGACGTCCCCAGGTAAGTCTCACATCATGAAAACCTGGGGAAAAAACCTGTAAATTGGGCGGGGCACCCGGGGCGGTGGCGGCAGCGGTCGTGGTGGCGTTGGCCACATTCGATGCCGCGGCACTCAGCCCCTTTGAATTTCTGGCATAGACCCGGTAATACCGCGTGGTACCCGCCGTGAGCCCGGTATGGCTGTAGGTGCGCCCCGTTCCCGTGTGTGCAGGCGTAACCTCGGTCCACGTGTCCGTGCCATTGGGAGAGACTTCCACCCGGTAGCCGGTAAGCGGTACGCCGCCGGTATTCGTGGGGGCTTTCCAACGCAGGTTGATCGTCGTTGACCCATCGTGCGTGGCGGTTAGCTCCGTGGGGGCCTTAGGGACCGTGGCGGGGAGGGTCGTGGCATTGGCCACATTGGATACTGCGCCCGCCCCCTGCGAATTGATGGCATAGACCCGGTAATGCCGCGTGGTGCCCGCGTCCAAGCCCCTATGGACATAGCCGGTCGTGGTGGACCCGGTATTGGCCACCAAATCATCCCAGTTTGAGGTGCCATTGGGAGAGACTTCAATCTGGTAGCCGGTAATGGCGGCGCCCCCGGTATTGGTAGGCGCGTTCCAGGACAGGCTGATCGTTTCCGGGCCTTCGGCCTCGGCCTTCAAGCCCGTGGGCGCCGCGGGCGCGCTGAGGCTCGGTGCCGCCTCCGTGGTGGCTGTGGCCACAGCAGACGCACTGGTGCTCTCACCCACCGAGTTGCGGGCAAAGACCCGGTAATGTCGCGTCGTACCTGCGCTGAGCCCTGTATGGCGGTAGGTGCGCCCCGTTCCCGTATGTGCAGGAGTTACATCCGTCCATGGCGCATTTCCGTTGGACGACCACTGCACCCGGTAGCCCATAATGGCTGCGCCCCCATTATCGGCCGGGGCTGCCCAACGCAGATTGATCACCGTTTGCCCTTCGGCTGTGGCGGTCAGTCCAGTGGGGGCACCGGGGGCGCTGGCCGCATCGGTCGTGGCCGTGACCTGATTCGAAAATCCACCTACACCCCCCGGCCCGCTGCCATTACGGGCCCGGACCAAGTACGTATGCGTCGTGGAGGGAGCAAGTCCGGTATGGGTATATTCGGTGGCGGTGGTGCCGGTGTTGTCCACGAGAGTTGGCCAGCCTCGGTCGGGTTGGAAATCAATCCGGTAGCCGGTAATCGGTTTGCCCCCGTTATCGGTGGGGGCCGTCCAGCTCAGTTTGATTTTGTCTCGCCCGTCGGCCGTGGCATTGAGCCCCGTGGGGGGACCGGGGCGCGTGGCGGCCGCCGTGATGGCCGTGGCGGAACTGGACGCCGCCCCCGGTCCTACGGAGTTGATCGCACGGACCCGGTAAAACCGCTGCGTAGATGGCGCGAGCCCCGTATGCGCGTAGGTGGTGGCCGTGGACTTGGTGTCCGTGACGAGAGTGCTGAAGCTGGTTTCGGATCGTAGCCTTGACTCAATCCGGTAGCCCGTGATGGCCGCGCCGCCGTTGTCGGTGGGGGCCGTCCAACTTAGGTCGATCGTCGTTCGCCCGGGGGCCGTGGCCGTCAAGCCCGTCGGGGCGGCGGGGGCGGTCAGGGCAGAGGTGGTGGCGGGGGTGAATCTTAAGGCACCCGCCCCCTTTGAATTCTTCGCTGACACATAGAGTAGGTAGGTCGTGGATGCGGTAAGCCCAGTAAAAGTATAACTTGTTACTGTCGGTTTGACGTCCTCGCTAGAAATTGATATGGTACCCTTGGTAAGATCTACCCTATATCCACTGATCTCTGATCCACCCGTTTCCACGGGGGCTTCCCAAGAAATTGTAATGGTTGATGGACTGGTAGCCGTCACAGTTAGCCCAGTGACGGCTCCAGGAGCGGTCGCGGCAGCGGTGGTGACGGGGGTGAATGTTAAGGCACCCGCCCCCTTTGAATTCTTCGCTGACACATAGAGTAGGTAGGCCGTGGATGCGGTAAGCCCAGTAAAAGTATAACTTCTTACTGTCGGTTTGACGTCCTCGCTAGAAATTGATATGGTACCACCCTTGGTAAGATCTACCCTATATCCACTGATCGCACTGCCCCCATCATCGCCTGGCGTCCATGAAACAGTAATCATGGAAGGACTGTCAGCTGTTGCATTAATGGAGCTAACTCTCCCCGGTTTGCTCACCGCATTGGTCGTCCCAGAGACGACATCGGACCAGGGGCCCCAACCATCGGAATCCTGACTTCGGATCCGGATATGGCGCGTGGTGCCTGGCGAGAGTCCGGTGTAAAGAGTACTCGTTAATTGACCGGAAACCGTGCGTAAATCATTCCAGTCTGAGGTTCCATTCGGTGACCACTCAATCTCATGGTTTGTGATGGCTTTATTCCCATTCGGGTTGGCCGTCCAGGAAATTTCAAGCGTCAAGCGTGCATTGCGCCCGGTTTGATAGGGTGCAACGGTCACGCCCGTGGGTTTGCCGGGCGCGCGCTTGTCTGCTTCTGAGAAAGGGGGGCTCTTTTCATGGACGTGCACCGAATCTGAATGGAGATCAAAGAACGGAGTTGTTTTTGAAGAAGGGACTTTGTCCCCGGTACGCCCACCAAAAGCAATTCCATCCTCACTGGAACGCGCTACACCGGATCCCGAAAATACGCGAAGGAGCGCACCCGTACTCCTATGTGAAGAAAAATGGGGGGGGGGGGGGATTTTGTTGGAACCATCACATGCACCCGTGAGACACTCTCATGTGTAAGAAAAGAAGGATCTAGTTCCCAACGATGAATACCCGTCTCCACAGATTCACCACTCCTTTCAAGACCAAAGAGCGATGGGTGGCCTCCCGTCAGGCCAAAGAAGATGGATAAACCGATTAATAGCATTGTTCAGTAACTGGAATATACGGTGAAGATAGAGTAATTCTGACTTTCTCCCATTCTCCTGCAATGAGGAGGTATGGGTAAACAAGCAAGATGATAGACGGGACAACAACCCGAATCTTCTCTTGTTCCCAAAACGAGAATATGTCCTGAAAATCACGCCATATGAGATTCCCGCATGGATACTCATACGGCGTGCGGGAGGTAGACCAAAGAAAGGAGCAGGTAGTTGCGAATATTTTTGTGGCTGAGATTTCGTATCACAAATACCTGACGATGGTGTCCGGTGCAGATCTGTACTGTATGTGGGGATTGGACGTGAAAAGAGAGCTCTGATGGGTTGGTATCCGCAATGATCATCTGCTCAGTTGCAGGGAATTCGGAGATGGAGATGTGGATTGCGTACATTCAAGCGACCAAAGCGTGTCTTGCGAATGCAACGAGGAAAATCTGCTTTGACCGGTTCCATGTTGCCAAGTATCTGGGAGATGGGGGTCGACACGGTTCGGCGACAGGAGCATAAAAAACTCCGAAAGAGTGGGAATGAGATGCTCCTGTCGGAAAGTAAATACATGTGGCTCAAAAGCCCTCCCAACCTGTCCATGAAGCACGGCATTCCATGCACTGCGTACCCTCAGAACTGCCCGAGCCTGGGCGATCAAGGAAACGGCTCGAAATCTATGGCATGATAAAACCCGAGGTTGGGCACTCAAGTCCTGGAAGAAATGATTGAGTTGGGCGATGCGCTGCCGACTTGAACCGATGAAACAAGGAGCCAAAACGTATTCATCTAACGAAAATTTAGGAGGAGGATAGATTCAAATTCACCACCTTCTATACCATAAATACCGCTTTCAGTATCCATTTTCATGGGGATGAATGCATATGCATACCCGGATTGTGTGCCTGCAAGAATCAGCAACAAAAAGATAGTTTGGACTAGAAACGTCACACGTAAGAATCAAGGGAGTCTCCATGATCTACCTCTTCCAACAGCTCTGTGTGCAAGATCATTTTCTATGTTTGACAGACCAGAAAAGATGAGCATCCAGAGAGTAGCGAATTTAGATCCTGAAGCGAATGCTTGATAAACACAAAAAATAAAAATGGGTATCTTCAGCCAAGGACGGTTCCACAGGGAAGACATCAAGCACGGAAGTCAGACGCCCCGTGTAAACATACGAAATAAAAATGATCGAAAGAAGGTTCTATCATTATTTGTATAGAATGATCTTCTTGCAAAACCTCTTCATTGGACAGTAAATATCGCTCTGGGAGTAGTTGGGGGTATATTTTACAGATTGAAAGAGGGTTTTGCAAGAGCTTCGAATGGATTAATTTTGGTTTCACCAAAATTAGTTTTTCATCCTTGATACCTATTTACGATCTTCCATGCATGAGTGGTTAAATTTAGACTCTTGCTGGAGTATTGATCCTGTGAAACCAATGCGGAGCAGGAGCATGTGGACCTTTATGTTTCTCATTTGGGGAAGGATCTTGTGTGCCCAGAAACGGGAGAGTCTGACAGCTTGTAGGATCATCGCAAGAAGCGTCCATGGCACCATCTGGATCGGTTTCCTTGGAAGTGGTTTGTCCTTGTCGGATTCTCCGCGTACAGACACCCAAGAATCCGAAAACGATCAGGATTCCTTGGGCGGATCCATCCAGTAGGGTCTATGCGTTTGAATGTTTTGCGATTCGTCTCTTGAAAGCCACCAAGAACCAGACCAAACAGCGGGGCTTCTTCGGTGCGGATTTACCCCACTCCATCGCATGATGCACCGTGCAGTTGGGCGAGGAGAGTCACGAAGATCTCTGGCAGCAATACACCATAAAAGACAGCACGAGACTCCAACGACTACAAAGAACCTCCTTTCATGTCTCTCATGCAGAATCTGTTGAGAAAGGAGCAATAGTATTCACATGATGGCCTTCTGTACCTGTATATCAGGGCTGTTCGGGAAATAGCGTCACCTGCACATAACGATCCGTTAACCACATATTTGTAGCGTTCTGCAAATCTTCTGCAGTCAGACTGTCTACAAGCTCATCGTAACGTAATATATCCAGTGGCTCTGAAATACTATCTGAGTAATATGCACTACGCAATGCATTCAGCCAGAATTGATTTTCCTCAAGATCCGTAATGCGAGCCTGACGTTGCTGCTCCTGCACCCGCATGACATAATCTTCTTCCACACCGTTTTGTTTGATGTCCTCAATCGTCTCAAATACAGCACGAATCAATTCTTCGGCACGTTCTGGATCACAACCGAAGCTGATCGAGAACCTATATCCTTCCTGTGGACGCCTTAACGATGTTCCACGCACTCCTGCACCATAGATTCCACTCCGTTCTTCGCGCAATTCTTCAAACAAAAGAATATCAAGGAGTCTCTCCAGAGATTCTATGTGATGCCGAGATTCACGAGTATATTCAAATTCACCATTGAACGTAATATTGACTCGACTCTGGGGCTCTTCCCCTTTGTAAACCGTCTTGATGACGGTCCCCTCTGGATGATCAACATTGACATCCTGCCACGTTTCTTCTCGATCCGTGGATGGTAGTGTACCGAGATACGTCTGTGCCAAAGTCGTTAACGTATCCACATCAAAAGCACCTACAAAGACGAATACAAAATCATCCATGTCAGCATATCGATCCTGATAGATCTGCAGAGCACGTTCCATTTCTATGGAATCTAGTTCCTCTATTTTGACCGGGCGGTAACGCGGATGATTCATATATAAGGTGGTACTAAGTGTATCGCTGAATGCTGCATCGGGAGAATTCTCCCGGTTTACCAAGAAGGTTCGGTTTAGATTGATCTGAGACAAGAATGCAGACGAATCCAAGCGAGCATGCATTGCACGTAAATGAATCAACTGGAACAATAACTCTAGATCTTCCGGTGAAGCTTCACCACTGAATCCTTCAAACAGGGAACTGATAGATGCGGATACGTACGCTCGTTTTCCTGATAGCTTTTTCTGCAATTCCGTCTGATTGAATGCACCAACTCCGCTACCACTGACCGTTGACGCTGCAAACGATGCGGTCGGGTACTCCTGATCCGTATACAGAGAAGTGCCACCTTCACTGAAAGACGTGAACTGCACCTCATCCGCACGAAAATCTGTTGGTTTCATTACAACACGAATCCCGTTCGAAAGTGTGATTTCCTCCACTCCAAGTTCCGGAATGGAATGTTCATGTACGACCTCGGCAGGCTCCAACGTCTTGTCAAATAAAGGAATATCGGATGTAGCGTCGATATAGGGTTCTACCTCAGTGCCATCATACTTCTCAAACGTACTGGCTAAAACCTCTTCGGTAACCCATTCGAGTGATGGCTTTTCCGGGAGATTCACGGTTACTGACCGATCCTGACTACTCAATGCTTTCGGTAGATACGCACTTACTTCTTCCAGTGTTATGGTTGGCAAAAGCTCTTGCGCAAGCCGGTATTCATGTACAACACCCGGAATCGGATCATCTTCGAGATAGTGCCCCACATAAGAAGATACCAGAAGGGCCGAAGGAGTATTTTCGCGCTCATTGTACGCCTCTTCACGCGAGCGGAGGAACGATTCCTTATACCGTGAGAATTCGCCAGGCGTGAACGGATGTTGTTTTACTCGTTCCGATTCGATAACAAGTGTGCGTAGCGCTGCAACCAGGCTGTCTTCGTTGGCATATGCAGTCAAACTGAACTGAGGAAATCCTCGAACAAGATTTCCTGCACCCGCTCCTGCAGCCAGAAAAGGCGCACGGGTGCCATCTTGGGCGATCTCGCTAAAACGTCGACTCAGCATTCCCCGTGCCAACGATCCTATTAAGGCCTGACGATGATCGGCAACGGTTTTCATTTCAACCACTGGTTGCCTGTAACTCACTGAAAGTATCGGGAAAAAATCATATTCTGCATCACTTACAACCTTGTATCGCGTTTCCATGTAGGGTACATCAAAAGTGGAGCGTGGCACCGGATTTTCAGGTGGCACAATCGTAGCAAAGTGTTCTTCCACAAGGGACTTCATGGTTGGTACATCCAGAGCGCCAACCACAACAACTGCCATCAAATCAGGGCGATACCAAGTTTCGTAAAAACGACGTACCGTTTCGTATGTGCTCTGCTTGATTACAAGTGTATCTCCAATCGGTAGCCGCTTCGCATAGCGAGAATCCCCCAGAATAACCGGGAGTTCCTCGTTCAACATGCGTTCCTGTGCGCCTAGTCTGCTACGCCACTCTTCAAGTATAACGCCACGCTCATTGTCAATTTCTTCATCACTCAGTGTAGCATAAGCCGCCCAATCTTCCAATACCTGAAATGCCTTCCGTACTACCTCCATACTATCCGTAGGAACTTGAAGTTGATAGACCGTTTCATCGAAACTTGTATAAGCATTGATGTCAGGGCCGATCTGCATACCAATACGCTGCAGGAAGGCCATGAGAGTCTGCTTTGGGAAGCGTCGTGTACCGTTGAAAAGCATATGCTCTACAAAATGGGCCAGCCCAAGTTGATCTTCATCCTCCAGTATGCTACCGGCATTCACGACAAGTCGAAGTTCAAGTCGAGACTCTGGCTCGTGATTTTCTTGCAGATAATAGGTCAAACCATTCTCCAGTTGGCCAATGGTCACCGCGCTATCCACAGGGATGGGCTGATTCAAATCTAGCTGAACCTGCGCGGTTGCACTGGGCAGGAAACTGAACGCGCAAAATAAAAGGGTTATCGATGCGGTTTTTAGTGAAGTAGGGTGCATGATCATTGGTCTCACAGTTGTAACGTGATTGTGAAAAAGACTTGAAATCGTAATCAACACATCTCCGAGCTTTAAGGTCCAATTGTTAGTTGATTTAAGGGATTTAGTCCGTGGATTCCTACGAGATTCCCTCATAACGACCAGCCTGGTATATCAGGGATTCGCACGTATAACCCTGAAAGATATCCAACCGTTCTCCATGCGGAAATCAAAGCACAGAAACCGGAGCAGATTTCCCGTTCAACTGCGCCGATCCCCATAGATTTTGTCTTACCTGATCTTTACAGACCACCTCTGATATACATGGATTTCTTGCCCGTCCGTCGCCAAGCAATACAAGGGATTTTCCGTAGACAGTATCAAACACATGACAAGTCCTTGCTTCTATACAACTGATCCATCCACTGAAAACTGACATGCATCTACTTTCCTGTAACGTATCCGTATCTCAACTCAGAAACATGCCTATATCTACCAACGGATGTATCGACGTACTGAACGGATTTGGATCAATGCCTCGGAAAGTAAACGTGGAAAATCGAGGGACATCCCGTTCATCGGATAGCGAAATGAATACACTGATGCTAGAATCTTCGTCCTTAACTCTATCATGAATTCCGACTCACTTCTTTATCAATTTCCCCGTTTTCATGACACCAGATTCTGCCGTTATCTGATACAAATAAATTCCCGGCGGCATATCTAGTGATGTCAGGCGAATACGCTGTTTTTCACCCGCCGCCACGAATACGTTTGGCAGCCATAACACTTCTCTTCCTAGGACATCCAATAACCGGATACTTAGAACTGTTTGAACCGGGGAATTGATCATGAACGTAGTATGACCCTCAACAGGATTCGGATAGTTTGCAGCAACTCTGAATCCTTCATAAGGTCGGGCATGTTCTACGCTCGTACCAATGCTACATTGTGGAGCATCTATCGCTAGGGTACTTCCTGAAGCGATACAGTTATTCAACGCCTCGGCAAGAGCATTTTTTTCGCGTTGATCAACTGATAGATCATACTTGCTCTTTGCCTCTACGATTCTGGCAGCATACCAGCATAAATTTTGATCAGGTTGCCACTCAGCAAAATCCTTGGCCCCCTTTTGATGTCGATTCAATCTTGGAGTCGCCAAGGTTAGGTTCAGAAGATCAGATGCATAGATACTTTTCTCTTCTTTGCTTCGGTTGCACATTCCGGAGTCATGAGCTTCCGAAGTTGCCACAATATGCTCTATGTCTGATTCGCGCAAATTATCGAAACACGTACCATCATAGGGAGAAAACATTCCCCCCTGTGACTCCACAATTTTAGGCTCTAAAGATTGGGAATAGGAGTAATCATCCCTGTCATATTCGGCACATCGATTTTCAGGTTCTACCTTCAGCGTATTCAAACTATCAAGTATGACTTGAGCCTCAGACGTGCCTGCTTGCACTAAACCATATAGCGCAAGCAGGTAAAGAGCAAATCGCATCATAGAACGATCAGGTCAGTGAGGTAGTAAAGATAGGAAATTATATCCCTCATCTATTCCAGCCTTGCTTCTCCTTAGACGGATCGTATCCTAGCAAGGCCTTAATCCGACCGATGATTTCTAGCATCGTGGTGACCAAGAATTCATGAGAACCGAGTGCCCCCTTCCCCCAGCCCTGCGAACCCAGAAGAGTCGTGTTCCTTCGTGAGATCCGATACATCACAATCAGAGTCACTCCTCTTCGGAAGTACCCATGTCATCGATTCGAAGCGTGACCAATTGATCCGGAACAGGAAGCTTTGATACGTCCGATACTCCTACGGACATACAGAAATTTGCTCCAACACCAACCTCTTCAAGTAACTCGTGCACACCCATACATCTACATTGGCGAGTTGCATTTGCCTACTAGATCATGGTATCGTGTGATAGAGATGCATTGAACCAAAATTCAATCTACAGGGTTTGTAGGTGTCTTCATAGAAAAATTAAACTTTAATGATTACAGATCCTCTTTATCTTGCCTTTGGCGACATGGATTATGAATTAGGCGTGACCCGAAAAATGCTTTCTCGCGTTCCCGATAGTAGCTTTGATTGGAGCCCACATCATAAATCATGGACCATGGGTGAATTAGCCTGTCATATCGTCAACCTACTCTGGTGGCAAGTGGTTACTTTAGAAGAAGACGGCATTGACATGTCCCAACCCTTGCCAAAAACAAACGCATCCACACAAGCAGAGTTGCTTACCGCATTTGATGCCAACGAGAAAAATTTACTTGAGGTTTTTCAGCGAACAACGATAGATACGCTATCTGAACCTTGGACACTCCGTCATGGAGACCAGGTGTATTTTACAATGCCCAAGGTAACGGTACTCCGCCGGTTTGGGATCAGTCACTTGGTCCATCACAGAGCTCAGCTTTCCGTATACCTGCGGATGAATGACATATCCCTACCTCCAAGCTATGGACCAACTGCAGACGAGAACTAATCTGATTATTCTGCTGCCGGATAGGGATTCGCAAGATATTGCCGCGCATCCGTGTGGCTTGATCCCCATCGTTTCATTTTGAGTACATCCCTGTACCGAGTGATGGCCCGATTACGATCTCCCATCAGATCGTATGCAATTCCTTGGTAGAGACGCCCGACAACCTTGAAGTAACTGTCGGTGTCGAGTCGTGCAGTCAATGCTTCCAGAGATAAAAGATGAGGCAAGGCGGCTGAGGCTTCGCCTCTGGCAATGTGGGATCGTGCTAAGAAATACAATGCCTGCTCTGCCATTGCTGGGGTATAACCGGGTTCCTTTTCTTTATAGCGTTCCAGAACCTCTGTAAAAACCGTATCCGAAGCCTGCCACTGGCGCCAACTTACATATATTCGACCTTCCAGTGTATGGAAAAAGGAATTCCTAGGGTACTTGTTACGTAACCATGAAATCTGTTGAACACAAGCCTGGAAGTTTTTCTCATATAAGTAGTTGATTTGTGCCAGGAAATACATCGCCTCTGTCTGCATATAATATCCATCTCTGGCCGTATGCTCAAGTAGTGACAACCCGCCGGATCGGTCACCAGGAGGAAGAAACGCCGTAATCGGTCGCATCAAGGGGTACCGCTCAGGAATCAATGCAGCATAGTATTGATACAGCCCCCTTCCCAGGGAAAAATCGGAATTGTTTGTATCTGCATCGGCAACAGCTAGCACGTAATCCATAGCTCGCTTTCCATCTGCTGCGGCCCGAATCCAATCGCTACGATTAGAGCGTAAGCGCCCTCTGAACCCTAATGCAATTCCCTTAAAAAACATTGCATCAAAATCATTCTCGTTTTTATCCAGTCGTTCATTACTGCGCGCAATCACTTCCCCCATAGCTTCATAAAATGCTTCATCGTGAGAGGTCTCTGTTAAATCTAAGAGAATGGTCCACCACAGAGTTAAGGCCTCCAAGAACGGACCAATCGGATGATCCAAATAGCGCTCCGTGATCGTTTGAAAGTGAACTTCTGATTCTTCAAAACGAAGATCATATAAGGCCTCTAGTCCCGCTTTGGCGGATGCTCGCACCTCTGGATCGTTCAGGATTCTGGACTGTGCAGAAACGGGTGAATTCAATAGAACTCCTCCCAGAAGAACAACAAGCCAAACACGATTCATTCCAGCCTATCGGCCCCAACGCCGTAAACCACCATATACGAGCCCTACGATCAGTACTTTCATCGCATCAAAAGCAACAAATCGAAGCCACCCTGCCTCAATGGAGTACCACCAAGAAGTGTGAGGAACTGCAAAATGTAACCAACTCACACCACAGAAAAAAAGTATAATAGAACCTGCGGCAACCGCAATCACTCCACCAAACACACTGGTTTGCTTCTTTCCAATAACGCCAATGACATAGGCAGATAATGGCATCCCTAAAAGGTACCCTGCGCTGACGGCGGTAGTCAAGTACGTCAAACCATGACCGCTCCCGGCATAGACAGGTAGAAACATTCCGATCAAAAGATAGAGAACCATAGATAAAAACCCATTCCGAGCACCGAGTATCAAACCACTTCCGTATACGAAAAGAGTTTGCAATGTAATCGGAATCTCCCATAGGTAAATGCGTACCTGTGCGCCAAGAGCCGTAGCAACGGCGAAAAATGTAACTGCTAAAAGTTGAACAAGCACAGAAGCCTTATCCGAGTTTAAGGTCTCTATCCAGGGGGCTCGAGCCGAAGGTGCGGTCATAGTGAGGAAATAACTGAAACTGTACTCCGGTACCCTTTGACGTCTTATATGTTTCGGAATAGATCAGAGGTAGGGTACCTTTTTCAATTTGATTTCGTACTATCTGGTTTCCACTGTGCGATCTACCCCCTTCCTGATGCAGGGACCCTTCTGGACATGGGCCAATTTACTTAGTCTCACACGTGTCCCCCTTTCTGGGTCGGCAGCGGCAATGATTTTTGTTGATGGCCCCGTAATCTGGAGCCTAACCCTGATCTTAGTCGCAGCAATGACTGATTTGCTTGATGGCCAAGTTGCTCGCCGTACAAACACTGTTTCTGAGTGGGGTAAAGTCTTGGATCCGGTAGCAGATAAACTCTCTGCAGCTCTGCTCGGAATTGCACTCATCTGGAAAAATCTGTTACCTATCTGGGTTTTGGGAGCCATCGTCCTACGTGATATACTGATTATGACGGGAGGGATTTTCCTGGCACGTCACATCGGGCATGTACAAATGAGTAATCTTTCTGGGAAAATTGCGACAACTGCCATTGGGGTCATGTATATTCTTGCACTTTTGAAGGCCGATCCAATCGTAATGGATACAGTGATCTGGGGAACCATCGGGCTTCTGGTGCTCTCTCTTTTGATTTACGCAACTCGACTTTTACGCCTAAGAAATCACTCCTAATCCATCGCATGAGATTTAGTAACCGTTCTAAAAATCTGGATCAGGATCGTCTGGAATCCGGACTCAAAAAAACCCGGGATGGCCTCTTCGGAAAGATCGGACGCCTGATCAAAGGAAAACGCAAGATTAATGAATCCGTTCTGGATGGGATTGAAGAAGCCCTGATCACCAGTGATGTCGGAGTCAATACAACCCTCGAAATTATCAGTCGGATTGAAAAAAGAGCTGCACGAGACTTATACACCTCATCCGAAGAACTGCGGGAACTGGTTCACCAGGAAATTGTCGGACTCCTTGAGAAAAATCTACCTGCATGCCCTGCAGATTTTGATACTCCGCTCATGAATCACCCCCATGTGATCATGGTGGTCGGTGTCAACGGCGTAGGAAAAACGACAACCATTGGGAAGCTTGCTTGGCGTTATACGCAGGCAGGCCGAAGTGTGCTCATTGGCGCGGGCGATACTTTCCGCGCTGCAGCGATTGAGCAGCTTGAAATCTGGACCAAACGGGCGCAGGCTGATATCATCAAACAATCACACGGAGCGGATCCCGCGGCCGTCGCCTTTGACACAGTCCAATCGGCGGTTCGCCGCTCTACAGATGTTACCATTATTGACACAGCGGGACGGTTGCACACCAAAACCGGTCTTATGGATGAGCTAGGAAAAATAAAACGTGTCATGGGCCGCCAGCTCCCCGGAGCTCCTCATGAAGTACTCCTTGTATTGGATGCCACGATTGGACAAAATGCGCTACGGCAAGCTCAGGAGTTTACACGTAGCGTAGATGTAACTGGCTTGGTTATCACAAAGCTGGATGGCTCTGCCAAGGGAGGCATCCTCATCGGAATTTCGAATGAGTTCAAGGTTCCTGTCAAGTATATCGGGGTAGGAGAAGGGCTTGAGGATCTGCAGATTTTTCAACGAGATCGCTTTGTGAAAGCATTATCTATCGTGTGACTCCTTCCCATATCACATCTACTCATTGATGATCAAGCCCAATTCACGATTATGCGTATAGTGTTTATGGGGACGCCCGAGTTTGCGGTTCCCTCATTTGAGGCTCTGATAGAGAATGGATACCGACCCATTGCTGTGGTTACCGGACCAGATCGCCCCCGTGGGAGAGGCCGTAAACTGCAACCGACCGCAGTCAAAAAGGCTGCACAGCGTTTAGGGATTGACACAATTATCCAACCAGAGTCCGTAAGTGATCCAACGTTTGTGTCTCAAATCAACGACCTCCAGTGTGACATCCAAATCGTGGTTGCGTTCCGTATTCTGCCTCCTGAAATCTTCACATGTGCAAAGCTTGGAACGTTCAACTTACATGCATCTCTATTACCTAAGTTTCGAGGAGCTGCTCCGATCAATCGAGCTCTGATGGCAGGAGTGACCGAAACTGGGGTAACGACTTTTTTTCTTAAGCCTGCGGTCGATACAGGGAATATTATCCTTCAATGGCCGACCGTTGTTCCCCCGAATGAGACTGCGGGTTCCCTGCATGATCGACTCGCAAAGCTTGGAGCATATGCCGTTCTGGAGACAACCCAGCGAATTGCCCGTGGGCGTGCACAAGAGTACCCGCAAGATAATTCGCTTGCAACTACTGCACCGAAAATTTTTCGTGAAGATTGCCGTATCCGTTGGACGAAATCAGCACAATATGTTCATAATCACTGCCGAGGACTTTCCCCCTACCCCGGTGCTTGGACTCCATGGAAATCTGGGAGCCTAAAGATCCTGGGAAGCCGTATTACAGAGGGGGCAGGTCCCCCTGGAAGCATACTCAACTCGGATCAACAAATCGTGGTTGCTTGCCAAACCGGTGCAATTTCCATCACACACCTACAAGCTCCTGGACAACGTGTTCTTACGGCAAAAGATTTCCTGAATGGGCATCCGATAGTACGGGGGTCACGCTTGCCAACCTGTGAATAAAATCTGGGTTCTATACTTGGTTTTGAAAGGGAATATTCTCTACACACGATTCCCCAGAAATTTCGGTTATTACCTTGAATTCAGCATATGAATAGGCTATATCCTCGATGTATCGGAATGGGGAATTTTTACTCCTCAATGGATATATTCACGCGCTATCTGATGTAGCCGTTTTTCATGCGGATACAACTCTCTTCTGAAAGTTTTACAGAATGCGCACGCACCTGAGATATCTTTCAATCATGAACGGTGCATAAATTAAACGATGTTCGTCAGTGAACCTCCAATATCAAACCACTTTCACCTGCAAAGTGAGCCTTGCATGGTATCCCGATATGTGCCGTTTTCATTGGATGATTGAATGTGGGAACAAAAAAGGATTCAAACTATAGTAGGGCGGATGGATTGGGCGATTTTCGCGCATCTCAACATTGAGTTCTTGCATTGAGAAATTCTGGATCAAAATCCAAATTGAATATTATTCCATCATGTCCGATATACCTACAATAGCTAGCAAGTTGAATTCTGCCGGAGTAGAGTGGGAACAGGCTCAGGTGCATGCTGAAGTAATTACCACCGTCTTAAACGGTGCGTTTGAACAGATTGCGACCAAGGAATTCGTCAACAGTAAAGTTGCGGAATTGCGTGTAGATATCGCAGAATTACATGCAAAAATAGAAACCGGAAACGCAGAACTACATGCAAAAATAGAAACCGGAAACGCAGAACTACATGCAAAAATAGAAACCGGAAACGCAGAACTACATGCAAAAATAGAAACCGGAAACGCAGAACTACATGCAAAAATAGAAACCGGAAACGCAGAACTACATGCAGAAAATGCAGAATTGCATGTAGATATCGCAGAACTACATACAAAAATAGAAACCGGAAACGCAGAACTACGTGCAGAAAATGCAGAATTGCGTGTAGATATCGCAGAACTACATACAAAAATAGAAACCGGAAACGCAGAACTACGTGCAGAAAATGCAGAATTGCGTGTAGATATCGCAGAACTACATGCAAAAATAGAAACCGGAAACGCAGAATTACGCGTGGAATTTAAATCTTCCCAATTGCGTCAACTTCGCTGGATTGTCGGAACGATCGTTGCCATAGGCGCTCTCCAAATTGCGTCTCAGCTATTTACGTAACCTGCGGGAGGGGAATCATTTTATGATGAATCCATGCTTCTTCCCCTGAATTTTGATTCTGTTTAGAGGATCCATACGAAGATCCTTCGCATTTCAATAGCTAAACTGTGATTCTACCTGTGTTTATGCTTTACCGGATAGGCCAGAAGGATGGTATCACGTGCCAATTTCTTTGGTAATAGTAAGAGTGCCTATTCCGATGAACTGGGGCACCCATTCGCTCGAATTAGTGTCCTACTTCAATCGGAATACCTGTCATGTCAAATTTCCGGCTTGAACGAATATAAACGCCCTATTTTACCTGAATTTAGGGTTGGTCGTATGAAATTTGATGATTTTATGTGACAATCTGGGTATATTTGTGCAACTTACATTCATTACTGATTTCCAGTTCGGTATTTGCAAAGAATTCCCTGGATCAGGAATTATGCTCTTTTTAGGAGATGATTCCAAGAAATTTGTTCATCAGAATGGCGCAAATACGTTTGCTGTTTTGTGAGAATTGTACGGAATTTGACATCCTATCCGTAACCATGAAAAAACAGAATTTCAACGAAGATTGAACAACGCCTCGAAAAAAAAAACTGCTTCCATGCTTTCTTACTCTATTCATTGACCATCTATTCGTTCATGTCTCAGATATCCAGTAAAAAATCCAAAAACCATGCTCCGACTCATCTCGTTCCAGAAGAGATGAAATCTACGGTCACTCGTTACGAGGAACTCCACGACGGCCAACTTGAAGATAGAACGGAGAATTATCAGTCCCTTGTCAATGACTATTACGATCTCTCGACAAATTTCTACGAGTTCGGCTGGGGACAATCTTTTCATTTTGCACCCCGCCGCCAAGACGAATCTTTCAAAGAATCCCTGCTCCGGCATCAACGCTTCCTAGCCGATCAACTATCAATGAAACCAGGAATGCAAGTATTGGATATAGGTTGTGGTGTCGGAGGTCCAATGGGGAATTTTGCCAGATGGTCTGGAGCCAATTTTGTCGGGATCAATATCAATGCTTACCAGATTGAACGCGCCAAAATGCATACCAAGGATGTCAGCGAACTCTGCCGTTTCATCCACACAAGCTACATGCAGATTCCCGAAGATGATGGCAAATATGACGCTGCATTTGCCATTGAATCTATGCCGCATGCCCCCGATAAAACTGCAGCATTCCGAGAAGTCTTCCGTTTGCTTCGTTCAAAAGCGCATTTTGCGGGCTACGAATGGTGTCTCACTGAACATTTTGATCCCGAAAATAAAGAGCACCAACAGATCAAGAAAGATATTATGCTAGGAAACGGTCTCCCTGATATCAGTTCAATACACGAGATATGCAATGCACTGCGAGATGCCGGTTTTGAAGTCCTTGAAGCTCGCGACTTAGCACCTGAGGCAGACCCAAATACACCATGGTTTCGTGCCTTGCAAGGTCGCGATTTGAGTCTGCTTAGTATCCCACGTACACCGATCGGTCGGGCCCTGACGAATTTCGCCTTACGGATTGGAGAATCATTACGACTGGTCCCGAAAGGATCAAGAGCCGTTAGCACATTCCTGAATAAAGGTGCAGATGCGCTGGTTGAAGGAGGTCAAAGCGGTGTTTTTACACCAGTGTTTTTCTTTTTGGCAAGGAAGCCTTAACGTCTATAGACGCATGTGAATTTGAGAGTTCTCCATTGGACATGAGCAAGGTTGACGAGTCCACGCTTAGGCGGGAACGACGCCTCTCTTCGTAAAGACCCAACGCATGCAAAGGGAAATACTGTCGATATAGCTTGTATTCCAATAATGCTGTACGAAAAAAGACACCTGCCATATCCTGTTTCGGCCAAGTTCCATCCGCATTCTGCGTGCCTATCAGAAACTGGATCCCGCGTGTGATTGCAGTCCAGTTTGATTCGCCAGCCTCAAGAAGCGCAATCAATGCCCATGCAGTCTGGATAATCTGGCTCTCCTCATGAGGAACGTACTTACCCGTTAAGCAACCGCTATGATGTTCACCCCAGCCTCCATCAGCCCGTTGCCGCTCTAAAAGCCATTGACAAGCCGATTTAATCGCCGAGTCACCTGGACTCGCACCGGCAGCGATTAAGCCCCTGATTCCAAAAAAGGTGCCATAAATGAATTGGATCCCCCAAACACCACGCCAAGATCCATCAATATTCTGGGTCCGGCGAAGCCAAGATCCTCCACTGAATATAGCCTTCTCTACTTCCTCCGTTATCGTTTGTGGAAAATGGATCTTACATGCATTCAGTGCAGCAAGACATGATGCAGTACATTCGACATAGGAACTTTCTGTCATTGACTCACCAAACATTTCTGCGGGATTTAACCATTCAAGATTCACCCTAGATCGGTTTGGCTCGTAACTGCCGAACCCGCCGTTACGATTCTGGCGACGCAACATAAACTGAATCGCATTCCTGATCGCCGAATCCTTGATGGCCTGCGGATCCGCAGCCAGAATCCCAAGTACTGCCTCTGCCGTACAGTCAGACACTGGCCAACCATGCCATCCTCCAGGAAAACACCAACCGCCCAACGGATCCGTCCGATATGCTTCACGAAATCCACTGAAACTCTCCGAAATTTGTTGGTGACAAAGAAAATTGGCTCCCCTCTCAAGCGCATATTTGGCACTAGGAATCTCGGGTGCCATTGATAATGCCTGTAGAGAGAATCCCGTATCCCACGAAGAACTTCTGGCACCAGTCACTCGCACCCCCAATTCTTCATCTTCCCATATCCAGCCGTCAAGCTTCTCAAACGCTTGACGTGAATCAATATCTTCTGGATCTTGTAACCACAAAGCAAAAATATTAAGAAACCCACTGACCGGAGAAATGCTCGTATGATTCGTGGTTTGCAATTCCCATCGAATACGACGAGTAATATCTTGTACACATTGATTGCGCAATCGCTTACTGTGGAACCGATCGATAATTCGCGCGAACTGATATCCTATTCGAAGCAGAATACTGGGACGTGCAAAAAGGTCGTCCCTTCGTATACGATTACGACCCGCAGAAAATTTAACATTTACATAACCCTCAGGGAATAACTCCTCCCGCAGATCCATAATGAGGGAATTTTCCTGTGCCTGAAATCGATACGAATAGATTGCTGCCATTGCCATATAGATGAGCCTAGTATGGCAATACCAATTTGATGGATGCAGGGGAATCCAACGGGGAAGCCCCCAAAGTTCTGGCACAATGGGGTTCATTCCTTTCCAATCATACACATTTAGAAGCGAGAGCCAAAACTTCCCCCAACTTGGAATGTTGAGTACCTTCTCTTCGTGCAAAAATTTCTGAGCAGACTTGATCAGTGGATCACCTCGCTCCACACCAAGTAGTCTTACCGCAACGTAAACCAGCGCGGTTACAAAGAGATGAGGTGCAGAATGCTCATGCATTCCCCATGCCCCATCTGAAAGACGATTCTGCTCAAAAGATCGAAGAATACGACGGCGGCGACCTGAATCTATCGGACGCCCCATTATGTAATGGAGTAGCACATATTGCGCAGTGAGCATGGGGCACCAGACCATCTCACCTTCCCATTCTCCCTGTTCACCCTGAAAATGTACTAGGCGTTCCCCCGCCCGATTCAATGCTGTGCTCGCATCCGTTGATAAGATGTCGTCCGAATCAACAAGATGTACCTTCTTCTTGCCAGGCGACATGGAAACCCGTAGCGCACGGGCCAAGACATCCCAGATTCGATCATTCTTTTTATCCTGTTTTCTTTTCGCTTTGCTCAAGTGCCATACCCCTTGCGTAAGCCATTTCAGCCGAAATGTAAGCGCACGTAAGATCCCCCAGGTCCGATGCCAAGCCAACTGATCGAGGGATCGGGGTATTTCCGTGCCAATTGCTCTGAACACAACCCCAGCCCCTTCCAGAGTAAACAGCATGGATGATTTTGCTTCGCAAGCAAGTAAGCGCATAGTCCTGTCACGAAACGAAGGGCTTTCGCGCCAACGCTTGTAGATTACATGTCTGACCAATGCAACCTCGGCTTGATAGTCGGCAAACACCTCGTAGATTTCCATGGCGAGCATCTCCGGTGTGGTAGTCGCCTTGAAACGTTTGGACACAAAATCGCTGAATTCATGAGATTCGGCCAATGTAAATGCATCCATAAAACCGAGCGTCATTCCCACTGCTGTTAGAGGGTGAAAGTGCCCAGCCGCATCACCAATAATTACATGCTCTGAAGTTCCGTAGGTAACGCGTGGATTTAAAGCATTCGCTGCCACATGGAATCGTCCCTCTCGAAGTGATTTAATGAATGCGGGTCTGAGTGTTTCTGGCAAAAAATTGGTAGATACATCTGACAGAAAACCAACCCGATCCTTGGGATTCCAGTAATCCAGTGGAATATCAATGATTACTTGAATATTCTCCTCCCCTAGCCTATAGATAAAAATTGGACCTGGTGCACCACATAATAGATGGCCATATCCCTCCATCGGTAACGTTGCACTCTCAAGGGTAATCCCTACCATTCGAGAGCAATCTGCCTGTTTCTTTTTGATTGGTAACCCTAATGATCTGCGAACAACAGAGCCACGCCCATCTGCCCCCACAACCCGCTCAGCAACCACAGATTTTACGTCCCCATCCTGCGAAAAATAGACATTCCTTCCCTCTATCTCGCGTACCCTAGCATACGTGATAAAATCAATATTTGATTCTTTTTCAGCCACTCCACGCAGAGCAGAGACAATCTCTGTATGTCTGCAAGACAAACCATAGGCCCCATTTGAGTAGGGAAGCAAGATCGGATCGGACTTGTCCTCTGGAAATACTACAAATCCTCTGCCTGGGGAGCAGTGCGGTTGCGTATTCAACTCTATTCCAAGGCTTTGCAAGATCCGCACAGCAGGAGGATGAAGCCACTCCCCTGCCATTCGCTTGGTAGGTCCAGGATTGGCTTCAAACAAAACTACACGGGCACCTTTTCGTGCATATGCAATCGCACATAGACTGCCCACAGGTCCAGCACCAACGACAGCTACATCATAGTGTGGATGCGTGGTTATGCTCATTTAGGATCCTTGCTTTTGAACGACGTTTATAGGGGAGATGACACGGCAACTCAGGTCCAGTCACCCAGCTACCGTAGTGCGGAGCGGGAACCCCATTTGATTGAAAATCAAACCGATCAAGCAACACCGTCCAAATTGCTTTGAGTTGTAGATACGCAAAATGCTTCCCCATGCACCGATGCTTTCCCCCGCCAAATCCGATGAGTGCGTAGTGATGTTGCTTATGCTGATTCTTGGGAGCCAAAAACCGATCCGGTGAAAACTCATCCGGATGATCGAAAAATTCGGGCAACCGATGAGATACCGATGGCGAAACTATCGCCAAGGTTCCTGGATGGATCTTCTGATTCTGATAATACATCGGCTGAAGAACCTTTCGGATCAACAAAATTAACGGAGGGTGCATCCGTTCACATTCCCGAACAACACTCTCCAAAAATACTTGCTTTTTAAGCGTCTCAAAGCGTACGTCGGAATCTGACTCGCTGTAGACTTGGCGAATTTCATCTCGTGCCTTCTGTAGGCTGGAAGAAGAATTCATTAATTCCAATCCCACCCAAGTTGCTAATACAGCACTGGTATGCTGACCCGCAAAAAGAAGGGTCAACAGTATTCCCGTAATCCACTCATCCGTCAGTGCCTGACCGCTTTTATATCTGGCATGCATGAGTTTCTGCATAAAATCATCCGGTGTAGCTCCCGACTTTCGTCGTCCCTCCATAATTTGACCAAAAATTTCGGAGATCCTACGACGGGCGCGATCACGTTGACGATGTGCCTTGATCGGAGCTTTCGGGAGAAAAAACCCAAGAAGATTAATCCCGTTTTCAAGATCATGATATGCCTCAGCAAATCCCTCATCTACCTTCTCACGTACTTCCTTGCCAACGAGACAGTGACTCGCAATCCTGACGGTGAGTTCATTCATTGCCTTGGGCAAATCAAGTACTCCCTCGTCGCCAAGTTCATCCGCAAATTGGCTTGCTTCTTGATACATAATTTTTGCAAATCCATGCATCGCAGATTCCCGAAGCAGTGGAACCAAGAACCCCAATTGTTCCGACATGATTTCGGGAGCAACATCGTAGGCGACACCACGCCCGAAAATGGGAACCGTAAACCGATATACGGATCGGGCGTCGAGTTGATCATCCGACGCCTTAAAATAAACATCATGCGCTTCCGGGCCCGTGAAAAGAACACATTTCTTGGGACCGAGCCGAAACCTAGCCAGCTCACCATGTTCGTCCCAACCACGCCCCATCGTTAAGACCGGATCTTTTACAAACTCCATGAGATGCCCCAACAAGGGCCATCCACCTGCAAGCTCAGGTACTGGAGAGACTCCGTTTACAGATTCATTTGCCATAATATCGTTAATAGATGAACGGGATCATTGCAAACCGTGCACGCCGTTTATATTGACTCCATAATTCTCCATACTTCGCACTACAGCGACGCTCGTCACGTCGTGAACGATGCCATAATAATCCTGCCAACCACATGGGCAAAATATATGGAATCCAAGATGTAAAGCCGGTCGTAAAGGCAAAGCAGAAATATATGCAAATCTCCCCCGTGTAATTCAGATGCCGTCCAATACCCCAAAA
The DNA here is from genome assembly GCA_965215475.1 of Rhodothermales bacterium. GTDB lineage: Bacteria > Bacteroidota > Rhodothermia > Rhodothermales > Bin80 > Bin80. Next base: position 2,808,596 of record OZ244061.1, on the reverse strand, counting down.
ACCAGAAACTAACAGACGGCCTCCAAGTGTTTGGGCAGGTTTTCCCCAGATTGAGATCTCAGGATTACGCTTAAAGCGGTGTTTTTGCTGGTTCGCCCCACGAAAAAGCCAGAAACCGAATACAAACAGTAAAACGAGGGACACAGCGGCAAAGGGAGAAAGTGTTGGTGATGCATAAAGCAACCACCATCCAGAGATCGAATAAAAGAATGGCACCAATACATAGTCTCCCCAGATCAACATGCAACCGAAGCGTTCGCTAATCAGATCCCAGGTATGAATCATACCGTACTCAAACTGGAAATAATTCAACACATACAGGAAGGTAAATCCTTGATATAGCATCATCGCTAAGCTAAGTTGGCCATCCGCCTCATACTGTGCAACAGCAAAGGATACATTGAACAGTGCCAAACCAATGAGCGATGGGCGATAGCTGAATAGTTTCAAATTCACCCCAAACCATTCAGGGCTGTGCTCTGCACCATAGAAATATTTTTGCCAAAACCCCTGGGGAGCACCTTCTGCATGGACTCCTCGCCAATGAAGCCAGCCCGAAAGTATAAATGAAAATAGATTTGCCACAACGAATAGTGCTGCGAAATGGGTCTGTAGTATGGAAAGAGAAAACAGACCCGTGAACTGCACAACACCTGCTCCAGCCATCGTTAACAGAAAGAGCAAAAACCCATTCAGTTTATACGTGGGCACTTTCCCATTAACTTTCGGCCCTTGAAGGACACGACCCGGCAAGGCAATTGAACCTAAAAACAAAAATAGAACGAACCCCACAGATATAGCTACCGCCTCAATCAAAGAGGTAACCGATAATGAGGCTATCATAGACTGCACTTCAGGCATTCTCAGCTGCTTTCTGCACTACCGTTTTTTTGTGCCAAATATTCCTGCCACTTCCGTACGGTTACTTTCTGGAAAGATCGCACCACCGGGTTGACCTCAATCGGAGAAGCTTCCCAGTATTTTTCATAACCATCCTGCTCTGCCTCCACTGCAACCCGATCCTCCGAAAGTAACGGACTGATCAGCTTACGATTTGCGATCTTCAAAACCGAGATCATTGCCCATCGAGGGATACGTACCGGCAAAAATGGAATCTTTAAAGACTTAAAATAGAACAAGAAAAATGCACGAGTCGTACGCTCATCTATTGGAAGTACGAATAGCCAGTGCTTAATCTCTTCGTCGGTATTTGACCATTGATAAGGATATTCGTAGCACAGTTCCATGTGATTCGTATCAATCCGATCGTGCTCAACAAATAGCCCGGAAATTCGACCTCGCCCTACTTTTGTATTGTATGCTAGGTGCACATTATCACCGATCGTTTCGTTTCGAAGCAATTCTGCACCATCAAACGGCCGATACTTACGATGTAGGTAGGCATGAGAAAAATCGCTCACATTATCTATCACCATTGAATGATGTGCCGCGCAAGTCATACTCAGTGGTACGCAAGCCCACCGTTTGGGCCCTTCAAGCTCAGGAATATCGGGGATCTGACGCGATTCTGCTAATTCTGGATCTCCAGGAAACAACCAGACCAAGCCGTAACGAACCTTCACTGGATAGCTTCTAATTCCAAGTTTTGGGACCTTTTTCCGCCCGAAGAGATCTGGGATTCCCACAACACGTCCCTCTCCATTATATTCCCATCCATGATATTCACACACTAGGTTACATCCTTCTACATTTCCAATCGAAAGTTTGAGTTGGCGATGTAGACAGCGGTTTTCCAGTGCACGAAAGGTCCCATCCTCTCCACGATAAAGGGCAATGGAACGCTTCCAGAAAATAATTTCTGTCGCAGTGCCCGGCTTAACCTGGTTTACTTCCTCCACTGCATACCAATAATTGGGGTCCAAACCCGCAGAGCGTGCCTGTTGGCGTAAATTCCCTCCTTCATCAAAGAGAGGGGGGCGACTCTGCGCTGGAGGTGCATCAAGTATGGGTTGAGTATGGCTCATTTTATCTTGATTTTTTTTAGGCTTTGATTATTCGTGACTCGTACGCGGAGGTTTCGCGCGTGGATTTGTAATTGCATTTCGTTCACAATGAAACGCGTATGCATCATGTATTGCATCGAGAATCGTCGTCGGCTGATACCCAAGTTCTTGTCTTGCTTTGGTGGTATCTGCATGACGGCATTGTCGCAACAAGCGGATGGCGCCAGGCGTGAACCGCTGAGGGACCTTTGGATGGAACTTGCTCAGGTAAAAGCTTGCGATCTCGGAAAAAATTAGCATTGCTTTTGAGGGAATTCGTCGACTTGATCGGCGAATTCCGGTTACTTCCTCAAACAAATCTAGGATTTCATTTATCGTCTTATACTCACTACTAAAAATATACTTCTCCCCTGAGCGTCCTTTATGCATACACAGGATATGCCCTTCTACAATATCTCGTACCGCGACAAAGTCAAACCCGCCATCTACATATGCTCGGATTTTACCTTTCGTATGGTCACACAAAGTTCTCCCCATTCGCGAGGGTAAGTAGTCATGACCTCCGATGACTGCGCAACATGTTGCGACAATTACATCCTGCCCTCTCGCAGCGGCCTTCCAACACTCAAGTTCAACCAGTGATTTGCTACGCTCATAGGGCATCATACGCTCCATGGGGTAGAACAACATATTTTCATTACTCGGAGCAGACGGATTGTCCAAATCGTACCCGACCGCGCTGAAAGATCCCGTTACAACTACTCGTCCTGCTTTCACATCCCGGGCAGCTTGTAAAACATTGCGGGTCCCCACAACATTACATTCAAATATTTCCCTGCGATGCGCACGATTGCCTTCAATCGTGGAAACCTTGGCTGCAACATGATAGACGCCTGAGCAACCTTCCATCGCACGTCGAGTCGCATCTAGATCTCGAATATCACCGTAGAAACGTTCCACCTCTAAGCCTTCCACTGATTCATTATTGTCTTCTCGACGTAGCAAGACCCGAACTCGCACATTATCTCTCAGAAGTCGGCGCACCAAATTAGCACCCACATGCCCCGCTGCGCCCGTCAAAAAAACCGGTGCTTGCGATGAACCGCTATCACTCCCATCCCCTAATGTACTACTAGGCATTTTCGTTTATATCTGTCAATGATCACCCGCTTTTTCACCTCCCAATAGTAAATGGGTTAAAATCTAATTCTTGGTTTTGGCCCAGAAAATCAATTTAATATACACAAAAATCTCGAAACCGTTATTCGTATGTGTGTATCTGCCAGACGGGCACGAGCTTACTCCATAGTTAAGTGATGGCAGGGAGAAAGGATGATCTCAAGGGACAAATCCCTACAATTCTTGGCCTGATTGGAGTCCATGAAGTAATCTGCAGAATCATTTTATTCATGCATTGGGCAACGGATTCCTGAATCCACGAATCCGCATTTTAACGTTTTTTCGGGGTGTGGCTGTTGGAATGGGGTTCACTTTCAATTGCTTGCGCTCGGACACTAACTCCAAGTCACAATAATAGGTGATAAGCATAAGGTTGACGGCCAACTGCAATTCATGAAAACGCTGTCCCAAACATGCGTGGGGACCTACCCCGTAAGTGCTATAGGCTCCAGGTTGTTTATGCTCTGCACGTTCCGGTAGATAACGGTCAATGTCAAACTTTTCAGGATCCTTGAATAGCGTTTCATCATAGTTTGTTGCGGTTTGAATGATAAGTAGAATTGATCCAGAGGGAACCTCATAGCCATCATATATAAATTGATTCACGACTCCTCGAACCTGTACCCCTGTGACCGGATACATGCGAGTTGCTTCCATGATCGTTCGTATGGTTACATCTGAATTTCTGGGACAATAATCTTGCTCTGTTGGCATGCGTCCGTTTCCGTAGAGTTTTTCAGCCTCCTTATAGATTTGCTCATGTACATCCGGGTTTTTCAACATACAATGAACCGCAAGAGCAATTGCTGATCCCACATAAATATTGACTAGCATGTTTGAGCAAAATGACCAAGCTAAATCTGACTCGGTCATGAATTGAGGCTCACTCCTGTGAATATCAATAATCCCATCCGCCCAATTGATTGGTTCTCCTTTACGCTGCCCTGGCGTATGTGACGTAATGACTAATTCTTTGAATTGATCTATGTACTTTCTATAACGCCTCATTTTGGGGGTATATAGCATAAAATTTGGCAATACATTTCCTCCCTTCACCAATAGTGCACGATGTTGGAATTCCATCAACTCATTCACGAAATCACATTCATTCAAGCTATATCCCAATAGCATCATCTGAGGTCCCACATATTTCTTGAATACAGAACTCATCGGAACGACAGAATTTTCATCCCATTCTCTGAGAGATGAGATGATGCATTTATGTAACTCTGGGAGCCGGTTACCAATAACAGAACGAGCATAATGCTTGCTCATTGCTCTACGTATTTTGTAATGATCCGCACCATCTGCACCCGGTAAACAGACCGAAGCACCGTAAAATTCTTCAAGATTTCTGATATATTCTTTACTACGTAGGTAATACCTTGAATTTTTGTGGAGCCATTGATTTGCCTGTGCTCCCATCATAGCATATGCCGTTTTCCCCTTCAACTTGAAGGGGAGTTTCATGACAGCCCCATACCTTTTATACAGCTCATGTGCTCCTTTTGGAACTAGCCCGCTACGCCAAGCTTGACTTCCCAAAAAATCTTTGATCCGAACCTTTGGAATTGGCTTCGTACTGATGGTCACCCGCCCCAGTTGGATTGCGGTCTCTTTGGCAGCAGTAGCAACCGTTCGTCCGACAAGATCTAGTTTCGAGATTAGCTCAATCCTGTCCTGCTTATCTTCGTAATCTTCAGCATTAATTAAGGGAGCGACGAACCCTTTACATGCATGCATCAGAGCCACCAAGATCGCATCCCGTGGATCTGGAATCGAGTCTATCAAGATCACGTCCCTGATTCTTGTCCTTGCCTCCCTTCGAATATTCAAATCATCATCTGAGTAGTTTCCTGTTCGTGAAATCGCACGATTGAGTCCAAAAAATGACCCCGCTTCCTGAACTAGAATATTCCGGCCTACCAAGCTTTTCAATGCTTCAGAAATGATTTCATCACTCCTGCGCGTATTTCGCTCAATCCAATACTGTGTGTCACGAACCTTTTCAGATTCTGTAATTTCTTTGAGCAGTGAATCAAGAATTTTGTCTCCGGTCGGTGTTTCATCAACAACATAAAGCGTGTTGATGTCTGTATCAATTCGTCCCTGAAGAGTCAACTCTGCAATTGCTGCCCCTGCCATCACACAATACAACTCCCAGCCTGGAGGTATATCTAAGTAGCCCGTTGTCTCGTTCAGCAAAAGCAACACTAATTCCTCAGCAATACTAATATCCGATGGATCAATCTTTGTGCTCATTGTTTCTATTGATGATGGCGGTGACAAATATAGGATTATAGGATAGAGGGAGGCTCGGTGTCAACTTAGGCACATGTATATATGTTTCAAGAACTACCTCAACCACACAAGCATTCCTGACCAATCTTTTGAGGATAACTGCAATTTCAACTCAACAGATCTTTTTGCAGAGAACCCATATCAGCATACAGACGCGTACAATTACAATTGCACATACTATCCCCCCTTATTCATCTCAAATTGCGATTTGAGCCCAGCTTGAACGATTCAGATTTGCTCATCTGATCAAACACCCCTTCAAAGATAAGGAGAACCTTGATAATTCTCTTTTCAAGAGGGCATTTTTCTCTTTTTTTATTGAAAAAAATCCATTGTTGAGATAAGTCAAACGTATTTTGAGCTTTTTTTATCTATAATAGTTTCACGCATCTTCACGCAATTTCAAATTTTTGTTGCCATTGGATCCTTTGGATCCATGCTCCAATTGTCTGAGATGGATGTTTTTTCGTCACCAATTTCACCCCGGAGGTGAATCATGACGGACTCTCAAAACTTACAGGTTCAGATCCCCTATAACCACTCTATTTTGGTGCAGGCATCCACGACCAACCATACGACTTCCGATGCGGGGGCTCTATCTATGAGGGGGCTGATTGAAGCTACAGGTATTCTTCCCTATCTGGTGGACAATCTCCATGATCCACGGGATCCCTATCGTACCACACACTCCATGGAGGATCTGCTTTTGCAGCCGACGATGCAAGGATGGGACTTGTCCAGTAAAGATCTGGGCAATGACCCCGCATTACGGGTCGCTCTCCGTACGGAGCGGGGCGAAGCCGTTGTCGATCCAGCCAACCAGCCGGCATCGCAACCGACGATGTCACGCTTTTGGAGCATTCTCGGTGCACCGGATAATGTTGAGGTGATGCAGAAGGGTCTTCTGAATGGAGCATAGGCTCGTACGCAGCGGCGGTGAACGTCTGGATGAAGTCATCCTTGATGTCGATGCCATGCCCGTGGATGCCCATGGCCATCAACTGGGATGCAAGTATAATGGTCATTACAAGCGAACCGTCTTCTTGCCGTTGTTTGTGACATGTGGAGAAACGGGGGATGTCCTTGGAGCATTCAGGCACGCAACGGGAAGCGACCAACTGTCAGAAGGTCATGATTCCTATCGGTGAGCAGGTTCAAAAACATGCCGCGGATCGTGTCATTTTTCGCCTTGATGCGGGATTCAATAGTCCTGAGGTGTACGAGGATATAGAGAGCGCAGGCCTGTTTTATGTGACACGCTTGAAGGGCAACAACAAGTTAAAGGCGATGGCCGAAGCCTATTTTGATGGGAAAGGATGTCCACCGAATACCTATGGCTATGTTGAGTTGATGTATCAAGCGGAGAGTTGGGATGGTCCACGTCGGGTCGTGATGGTCATACGGCCTCGTCCAGCTGAACTCTATGAAGACTACTTCTTTTTGCTGACCAACCTTGACGCAGAGACCTATTCGGGGGAAGCACTGGCGAAGATGTACGCGATGCGTGGAAAGGCTGAAAAGCATCAGGGGGAAATCAAAGAGTTGATCAATCAAGTCATGCTGTCATCCACAGAACGTCCCAAGGAACACTACAGAGGCCATAAGATCATCCGTGAACAGGAGCCTGAAACAGTGGAAGAACGAGAGGTTCGCAGAGAAAATGCCGTGCGTCTTCTATCGGTTCTCTATGCGTATCAGATCATGCATATTGGTCGATGCCTTCATCGCACCAGAGGTGGTGCCCAATGTGGAGCGTAGCCCTGTCACATCAGACACCGAAGTTCATCAGGATACATCTCTGAAGATCAACACGGAAACGATGATGGTGGATGACACGCAGAACACCGATGCCAGTACAGAGGTAGACTCCAAACTAAAGCATACCCCTCACATGCAGATTACCACCTTTCGCCTCCACCTACTAAAAGTCGGTGCAACCCTTGCACGCCATAGTCGCTACGTTACGTTTTCTATCGCCCTGTCGGCAGAGCAACTATGGATCCGTTTTTGGGATCACCTTCTGCGACTGCGGTGGCACGGCTTGCCCGATATCTAACGCCAACCACCTCATCTGAGGTGGTTTTACAAGTCAAAAAAAAAAATCCGAAACATCAACGTATAGGAGAGGTGCGTCCATACGGTAGGATTGGGTATGCGATACATGACTGCGATTGAAGGGCCGAACTACTACCATGATAGTAGTTAGCCGGATTCCAACGGAAAAAAGCAGGAAATTCTGTTGCATGAGAGGTTCGTGTATCATCTCCCTGCGATGGATGAACCGTCAACCCAGACTTGGACATAAACAGCGTCTTCATGCCTACCTTTTTAGCCAAAATAATCAGGATTTGACCCGAAAATATCGACGATGAAGAAAGAAAAGCTGCGAATCTCAGCAAGATGACGATTTAACAGAGATCGGAGGTTGAGATGAATAAGAAGGGACTATATAGTGCCTGCCAAAAAACCCCTTGTTTTTGACATACAGTGCTCTGAATACTCTCTATGTGGACATTTTCTGTAGTCATGGGACGAATTTTTGTGAAAAAATAGGCGTGAACATTTTTTGAGATCCCCTGACTGATTTGGCAGAATCGTACGGTATACTGGATGAAATGCGATTTTTGCAAAATTGGAGATGAACCTGATTGATTACGGAAAAATATTCGCACCCCAAAATGATCAAGTATCGGTAAGATCAACATGAAAAATCTATGATTGGATGTCGGTAAACGGATTTATTTTTTCAAGATTCAACAAATCTACTTTTTGGGCAGGCACTAGATAGTGCCTGCCCAAGAACCCCTAATATAGTCCAATTTGGGTAGAAAAGCATCATTTAAGCCTTTTAAGGCCCCCGTATCTTCGCCGAAGAATTTACCCCTTTATCGTGAAACCATGTCATTTCTGGGGATATCAACGGTATCTTGGTCGTTTTCGCATGAATGTGCTAAGATTTAGCCCAAGGATTCAAAAATCTTCGACGTTCTTATCCCCTAAAATTACGATGCGAAAGACGCATACGGTTGCACCGACTTGTGGGGGTGTTCCCATTGAGGAGATCCAGATAGATACCCGTTCCAGAGATGATATTCCCTGCAATCTTGGCCTTGAAGTCCCTATGGGAATCCAGTGATCTGCATGCTATTTTGGAGGTTCTCCAAAACGGCATCGGAGCAACGGTTGACCAGGAGAATGGCCGACCGGGGATGGATACCGGGCGCATCTTTGTTTTCGCGATGCTCAAAGTGGGATTGAACTGTGATTTTGACCGGTTGACCCATATAGTCAATTACGATCAGCTCGTTCGCCAGCTGCTCCAGCATGATGCCTTTGACTTTGATGGAGCCCTCAAATATACCCAACAAACGGTGATCAACCATGTCGCTTTGGTTCCCGAAAAGATGTGGGCAAAGACCCATCAAATCATCGTGAAGCATGGTCATGAGATCTTGGGGGGTTCCCCCGTTGGAAGTACGCTGTGATTCCTATGTGGCGGAGTCCCATGTTGAGACTCCTCATGACGTACGTATCCTACGAGATTCCGTTTTGAAGAGCATGCGGATTGCATTTCAGGCGTTTGAGAACCTTGGTCCTGATACGTATGACGACCTCACGGGGTGGAGGCAAATTCAACATCTGAGGGGTACGCTTGGCAACGCCGATCTTGCCATCCATACCTCTCAAAAACGAGCCAAGTATCCAGAGTTGATTCCGGTCTCTCTGAGCCTCTGCTTTGCGCGGATCAAAAAATGCCATCTTGTCCTTGATCAGATCAGGAAGATTGATCCCGAATCCAAGTGGATTTCGCGGTTAGAGACCGCCATTGGGCAATTTGAACGACAGATGAACTTGGTTCATCGTCGTTTGATGGACGGGGAACGTATTCCCAATGCAGAAAAGCTTTTATCGCTTCATGCAGAGGATACGCGTTGGTGCCGAAAAGGGAAAAGGTATCCGAACGAAGTGGAATGGGGAGTTCCCGTGTGCGTCCTTGAAGAGGAACACCGCTTGATTCTTGGATGGGAGATCATGTGGACCGAATCCGATGTGGAGATGACGGTTCCCCTCGCCACCAAGTACACGGAACTCTATTCAAATATCGCCTCCATCCGTTTTGATCTAGGGTTCTGGTCTCCCGGTAATTTTGATGCCGTATCTGGATTGGAGGTACACGTGATACTCCCCAAAAAAAGGGAACAAAAACAAGGCGGAAAAAGAGCGAGAGTCGGCCCCTGAATTTCAAGAGAAACGTCGTCGTCATGCCGGCATTGAGTCTCGCATCAACTGTTTGGAGCAGCATGGCGGGGGGCGCATTCGCACGAAAGGAGGGAAGGCCGGGGTTGCGCGAACGATCGGAGCAAGTGTGGTTGCGACCAATTTATGTCGCATAGGGATGATGTGGATGGAACGTGAACGCACCTTGCTACGCCGAGCAGCGTAGTCCCTTCCCCGATCAAGGCAGAAAGGGACTTCACTCTACGATTGGAGGTGGGTCTGGACTGCACAATGTTGCCAAAACGAATGCCGTTTACTAAATTGAAATTGACAAAATACATAGAATCATCACTTGATTTAATACTCAGGCACAAGGTTCTTCTGGGCCAACTGGGAAGTGCCGTTGAGGATAGGGATGCATGAGGTTAAAATTGATTTTGGGAATGCCATCATTGATGCCGATTTTTCCAAAATAGGGGGGTTTTTGGCAGGCACTAGATAACCAAATCTCTGCTTTGTTCCTAAAACATCTCTGTATACGATTAGTGCCGTTTGTTTCTACGTCGTCTCGAATTACCTTCATCTTTTACGCGGAAATGAGCGATCCATCCACTGAAAATCAAGGTGCCTTGACCTTTGTGATTCTTACTCCACCTCAGTGATCTTATTCACTCCGAGATTCTTCGTTATTCCACATGGGTATAGCAAATGCTCTTTTTGAGTAACTTATCCATTATTCATACTTAGGATGCGTCCAAAAACAACGTTTCCATTCGACCTTTTTTGAACTCTGGCGATTCTCCTACCTGGATTTCCGAGCGGATTTTATGCTGTGAAAAATTACGGGCATTTCAAGAGTTGCACCCGGAGCAATTTATGATTCAGCCACGGGATTCGTGATATCCAGATTTTTTGAGTAAGCAGGTCTTTGCCCTTAAGCACAAGTTTACCCGAATTCCCTGCTCGGTGATGGTGACGTTTCCACCGAGTCAAACCAAATCCCGAAAGAGGAGCTTTGCTTCCGCATGTTCCTACCCTCCCCCATGCATGTGCAAAGAAGCCGGTAAAGTGCGCGATTGATCCGTATAGGAACCACGGAACTCCATGCATCCATATGAAAGAATTTGATGGAATCACGAATGACCTCTTCAATGATCATTCAGCGTGCATAACGAGCAATGAGTTGGGTGGCGGTTCGGTTCATCTGATTGGTGATCATAACCGTTGGAGTATCTCGGTTTCCGAACCCCTTGATCCGTAGTTGTCGCGCCTTGTTAGGGTTCGTTCAAAGTTTCGCCATCTCTTCCATTACCTTCGGGGTTCGAGAGCTATTGGTGAGATGAATCTTTTCCATGCCGAGCGAGCGAGTTGAAGCTATGGAAACGGAGTTCAGCCAATCTCGCATAATTATTCCATCGCTAGAGATTGTGTCTAGATGGTATCAGATTGGCATACCCCAACAAGAGCATCCACATGTGGGGAACCATTCTATTTCAGCCGGGTTCACCTTCTTAATTCACCGTATTTGTGGTCTGTTATGGATGCATTTGATCTTTACCTAGCCGCAGGGGCTTCGGTTTTTTTGATCATTGGTTCCTTGGTCAGTATTATTTCGCTGTCATCCCGAAAGCTTGCTCGTTCCATAGAGCAAACGAATGCTAGGATTGACAGGAATGAGGCTAGACTTACCGCTTCAATCGACAAAGTTAAAACTAGGATCGACAAAGTTGAAACTAGTCTTACCGACAGGATTGACGAGGTTAAAACCGATCTTATCGATAGGATCGACAAAGTTGAAACTAGGATCGACAAAGTTGAAACTAGGATCGACAAAGTTGAAACTAGTCTTACCGATAGGATTGACAAAGTTGAAACTAGTCTTACCGATAGAATCGACGAGGTTAAAACCGGTCTCACCGATAGAATCGACGAGGTTAAAACCGGTCTCACCGATAGAATCGACGAGGTTAAAACCGGTCTCACCGATAGAATCGACAAAGTTGAAACCGGTCTCACCGATAGAATCGACAAAGTTGAAACTAGGATCGACAAAGTTGAAACTAGTCTTACCGATAGGATCGACAAAGTTGAAACCGGTCTCACCGATAGAATCGACAAAGTTGAAACCGGTCTCACCGATAGAATCGACAAAGTTGAAACCGGTCTCACCGATAGAATCGACAAAGTTGAAACCGGTCTCACCGATAGAATCGACAAAGTTGAGACGAGGCTGACTGCCTCCATAGAGAAAGTTGAGACGGAGCAGAAGGAGATGAATGCTGAAATTGCTACTTTGTCAGGTAAGATGTACAAACTGAATGGACAAGTGCAAGGACTCGTGGTTCAAATACTTGGCAAGGAAGGAATCCTTACGCAAGCAGAGATCCTGCCATCAACCACCCAGCCTATCTCTACTCCGTGACAAGACCGTTCCGTTAGATTGATCCTGAGTTATAACCATACCATATGCTGAGATAACTCGTTGGTAGGGTATGGAAGAATAGGTTTCAATGAAGAGCTTGACACTTTTACCAGTGCCCCGTAATACAGGATCTACCTTTGTTGCGGCCCCTGTGCTTCTCGTAATCGAAGAATCCCATCCGATTCGCCAGATTCCGTTTACACTGAGGCGAAGCTTTTTCTTGGCGCGCTCAGAGACATCCAATGTGGTTTTGGGCCGATGCGATCAAAGGCAAACGCGACATAGTTGGCTACGAAGCGGTTCAGTGACAAAAAGCCTCTTACAGGTTTTTTAGAGCAATATTTCTGCTTGATTTAGAGGGGAAGAAGTTCCGAAAAGATCGAAAACGCAGGCCTCTTGCAGGAAATGACTCCACAAAACTTAGCCAGACGAACAAAACTGAGTTGGGAGAACACCAAGTCAGATTGGATGAAAGTGCAGTCTTTGAACCTATTCATCTCAGACTGTTTGGAATGAAATGGGAATGTTCATTTTGGATGCATTCTAGGTGCTGAACAGAACTCGGAGAATTCGCACAAAAACCTGACCATCTGCTCCCTATTTTAAAAACCGCATTTATCCTCACCAAATAGCTTGTCATGAGATCCAACGAATCTGAGCTATTTCTGGACCTTAGAGTAATTCTCGAAAATCATTTTTGAATTCTCAGTATCTGGTTTTACCAGCATCTTGAATCAACAAATCAAATTCTGCCATGACAATGGCCCTGTGTAGTATAGCTTGTCTATAATCATTTTACCGTATTTTTTATGCAACAGTGGGCTTTGTTTCCACCTATAACTATAGGCCGAAACACGATAGCACCGTCTGTGCGTGATAAAGTTATGTTGGAGAACATGACTGGTAGATCGTAGTAAATTCTATAGAACACCCTTACTTGAAATCCGTGCTCCTAAAGAATCCATGCGTAGCATTCAGGAAACATCAGCCAAAACATGATAAAAAGCGCATATGCCTCATGGAATTCCAATTTCATAGAGATTTGTCTCTCTCCATTTTAAATTTCACCACAGCGGAGACCTAATGGGCCGAAAAATCAGCTTTTTGATTGCAGGAATTATCCTCATTGTGTTTGTAGCTCTAGCAATCATCCTCGTTGCTCAACGACCAGAGACTGCCCGCCAATCTCCCCCATCCCGTACACCATTTGTGAGTACAGCCTCTGTAATCCGTGGGTCAGACGTGATTCCCATCTATGGTGGAGGCACAGTTCAACCGCATTCAGAACTATCCGTCATAGCCGAGGTTTCCGGCCGAGTCGTATGGGTGAACCCAGTTTTTCGGAGTGGAGGACAAATTTCTTCTGGAGACACTCTATTCAGGATTGATGATACGGACTATCTGAGCCAATTGAGTCGCGCACAAGCAAACGTAGCCGTCCAAGAGGTTGAGTTGATGCGTGTCACTGCAGAAGCCGAAATTGCCGGGAGACAATTTGAAGGTTGGACCCGTCAAGAGGGTGCAGAATTGCCGAGCCCGCTTGCTTTGTGGGAACCACAAATAAAGGCTGTCCAGGCCTCTCTGGATCGAGATAAGGCGGCTTTGGCTGAAGCCGAATCGCGTCTATCCCGCACCGCGGTTCAAAGCCCTTTTACGGCCGCCGTAGTGAATGAATCCATCACTCTGGGACAGTATGTAACCGTAGGTCAAAGTGTCGGGCATATCTATGCTGTTGACGCTGTTGAAGTTGTTGTATCCCTTCCAGATGAGAGTGCAAATCTTATCCCTGGACTTTGGGGATTAAAACCAGGTACGAATCGTACGAAGGTTTCCGCACGTGTGATTGCTAGGTATGGAGATCGTCGTTATTCATGGAATGGGTATGTAGATCGCGCCGAAGCATCCCTTGAACCAGAGACACGTACAATTGAAATCATTATTCAAGTACCTGATCCCCTCGGGTCTGGCATGGAGATCCATGATCCGCAGCAATCGGACAACATTCCGCCCCTTTTGATTGGTAAGTTTGTGGATGTACAGATTGATGGAACATTTCCCCAACAATTCTTCAAAATACGTCGGTCCGCCCTTAAGCCAGATAATGAAGTATGGATCGTGGAAAACGAAACGCTACGCCGTGTCCCTGTCCAGATTCTGCAACGATCAGAAGATGAAGTATATGTGACGGGCGCACTTGAAGATGGACAGCAGGTGGTGGTAAGCGGATTGCAAGGGGCCGTTGATGGAATGTCAGTACGGACCGGATCATGAACCAACTCCTCACTGAAAGTCACCAACGTACTCTCCCATTGATCACGGCTAACATCCATGATCTGTTCATGCTATACTGGATTCCTCTCTGCCTCCGACCGAAGAGGAATCGTTTTCATGACAGAGGTGGGCCTTCCCAGATTGCAATAAGCACTCACGAATGACCCAAGAATCCCTCTATGGTGGTGAAGCTCGCGGGCCGATCGCTTATATGGCGATTAATCGGATCGCACCCAACCTGTTGATGTTTGGGATCATTATCCTCGGCATCATTTCACTTGGAGGTCTGAAACGGGAAGCTTGGCCGAAAATCTCTTTCAATATGATTGAGGTATTCATGGCCTATCCTGGTGCGTCTCCCGAAGAGGTGGAAAAATCCATTATTCTCAAGATTGAAGAACAAGTGGAAACGCTGGATGATGTGAAGTCAATCCGATCACAGGCCGCCCCCGGTGTAGCATCCGTTCGAGTTCAGTTGAAAGATAGAACGGATATCAATGAAGCAATGGATGAAATCCAAGCTGCGGTCGGACGAATCTCCTCATTCCCTGCTGGTGCAGAGCGTCCACAGTTTCGAGAAATGGATAACCGGAACAGCGTGATGCGATTGATTCTCTTCGGAGATGCCACGGAACGATCGCTAAAAGAACTCGCGAATCAGGTGAAACAGGAATTAAAGACCTTGCCTGGAATTTCTCTGGTTGAGGTCAATGGAACTAAAGATTATGAGATCTCCATTGAAGTCCCTCTCGCAACTCTACGCGCGCTTGGGTTGACGCTGGAAGATATTGCTCATGTCATCCGCCAAAGTTCGCTCAATCTGTCTGCCGGTAGCATCAATACCAAAGAATCTGAAGTCCGAGTACGAACTTTGGGTCAAAACTATGATCAACTCGATTTTGAGGAGCTTGTTGTGGTAGCTCAAAGTGACGGGACCATTGTGCGTCTCCGAGATATTGCAACGATCCATGATGGGTTTGAAGATTCAAACATCATTGTTCTGCACCAAGGTATGCCAGCAGTTTTCGTTGAGATCTACCGGGGAGATGGAGAGGATGTAAAAGATATTTCTGACACGATTCGTGCTCACCTCCAGGATCTACTCATTCCCTCATTACCCAATGAGATTGGGATCAGTATATGGAATGATGACTCTCCTGCTTATTCGGAGCGTGCGGAACTCTTGGTCCGAAATGGTCTCCTAGGATTCATTCTAGTATTCATTGCACTCGCCCTATTTCTCGAAATTCGACTTGCACTTTGGGTAATCCTAGGCTTGATTACCTCTGGAATGGGGGCACTGGTCGTTATGCTATGGCTTGATCTAGCACTCAACACCAATTCATTATTTGCATTTCTTCTGGCGATTGGGATCATTGTCGATGATGCTATTGTCGTAGCGGAACAGATTTATACTCGGCGGATGTCAGGCCTTCCTGGACCGGTTGCTGCAATCCGGGGTGCCCGAAGAATCAAGGGTGCCTTGACCTTTGCGGTTCTCACTTCAGTGGCCGCATTTACTCCGCTATTCTTCATCCCCGGCGGTATTGGAGAAGTATGGTTTGCACTGCCGACCATCATTATCGCGATGCTCCTCATTTCTCTCATCGAAGCACTCTTTATTCTGCCAAGTCACCTATCTCACCTACCAGGTTCAGACTGGACTCCCTCTAACATAGCAGATCGGTTTCTTTTCCGAACCAGAACTACGATCGATCAATGGATGACCAGATTTGTGCAGGGCCCCCTTGACCGGGCTCTTCGCTTTGCAACCGATTATCCAGCGATCATCATGTCTGGAACCATCGGGATCTTCATCCTCTGCTTATCCCTGGTACCCGCAGGTGTGATTCCAACTACACTTGCAGAGGTCATTGAGGGTGATTTTGTCACCCTCACACTTGAGATGCCAGAAGAAACACTTGCTGAACGCACTCTTGAAGTTGCCCTAGAGCTGGAAGCTAAGGGACTCCGAGTCATTGAACGTCTGGATGAACAAAGACCTGAAGGGGCACCTTCTCTACTGATGGGAGTCATCCTAGTGGTTGGTCAAGGGCCACGCCTTGAGGGGGGAGGCCTTAATCCAGCTCCGACCATGAATCCACCATCAAATATTGCCAGTATCGAATTCAAACTCTTGAGTGCTCAGGAACGCGATATATCTACAACCACAATCGTGCAGGCTTGGCGAGAAGAAGTAGGGCTTCTCCCTTATGTTCGAGGGCTCACATTCAGCGGAAATGTAATTAATCTTGGGAACCCCGTGGAAGTCGTTCTATCCCACTCAAATCCAGAACGTCTCGCTGCTGCAACCGATTCCGTGATCAATGATTTATACACTGTAGCAGGGATCTTTGATATCCGATCCGATCATGCACCGGGAGTCAGAGAGATGCAGCTGGAGTTGCAACCTGCCGCTCGGACACTTGGTGTTACGGTTGAAGACCTAGCACAGCAAGTACGAGCTGCCTTTTTTGGAGTCGAAGCAGTGAGACTCCAGCGGGAGGAAGACGAAGTGCGGGTCTATACGAGACTCCCGGCGGATGAGAGAGAATCAATTACTGACATTGAAAGCTATCTCATCCAAACCCAGCCCAACTCAAAAGTACCCATCCATCAGGTAGCTTCCATCAACATGGGAACTTCTCAGCCTGTGATCCGACGTAAAGACGGACTAAGAATCGTCACCGTGACCGCAGACGTGAATACTGACGTAATCTCTGGGGGGCAGGCAAATGAAATTCTTGAAAATACATTTCTCGCAGAATTGACTGCCTCCGATCCCGAATTAACGTATTCCTTTGGAGGTGAACAGCAGGAACAACTGGAGTCGGTGGGAGCTCTATACCGCGGATTCCTCTTTGCAATGTTAGCCATTTTTGCCCTGTTAGCCATTGGTCTACGATCTTTCTTTAAGCCATTTCTGCTCCTGGCAATCGTTCCTTTCGGCCTCATTGGCGTTCTACTTGGCCATGTAATTCTGGGAATTCCGATCAGTGTTGCTTCTGCTTCAGTCTTGGGATTTTTCGGCCTCAGCGGTGTCGTTATCAATGATGCCTTGGTCATGATGGATTCCATTGATCGTCGTATTCAAAGTGGAATTGCGCCAAGGCAAGCAATCATTGATGGGGCTAAGAGTCGCTTCCGCCCCATCATGTTAACCTCCGTGACTACCTTTTTAGCCTTCACTCCGCTTATTCTGGAGCCGGCGATTCAGGCGCAGTATTTGACTCCGTTTGCCGCATCGCTCGGAATTGGGATTATGATTACTACCGCAATTCTGATCGTGCTCCTGCCTGCAATCATGGCTGCGTTTCTCCGAATTAATTCCAGCCGTATTACCAAGTAGCCTTATGACTCTTGACTGCTATGCTCGGAGCGATCTCTGATCCCGATCACATTCCAAACAAGCCTGAATGTTCCA
Source organism: Rhodothermales bacterium (assembly GCA_965215475.1). GTDB lineage: Bacteria > Bacteroidota > Rhodothermia > Rhodothermales > Bin80 > Bin80. The sequence goes on along the minus strand of OZ244061.1, from coordinate 2,790,817 downwards.
TCAGCGATCTAGTAGAGAGCAGGTAAGGGGGGCACACATACAGTCAATTCCCTTTTTCATCACTCATTTTCCGAATTCCCTGACTTTAACCGTTACCTACCCAGAGCAGGAGGTGACTGCCGAGATCAAGATTCCCAGGGACGACTCAGGTGAACATGATTGACCAGATCGCGTAAGCCCGCCCATGCTTGACTAAACCACTGCTTCATGGCCAATTTTGATCTTGCTGAGGTTAGCGAACGTATTCGTATTGAGAGCGCATTTGTCGATGATCTGCGGGAAGAGATCGGACGTGTCATCGTTGGACAGAGCTATATGGTTGAACGTCTGATCATTGGACTGCTCGCCTCTGGACATGTATTACTGGAAGGGGTTCCCGGACTAGCAAAGACCCTCACCGTAAGCTCTCTTGCCCGGTCCATTGGCGGACAATTCCAACGGATTCAATTTACCCCTGACCTTCTTCCTGCGGATCTTTTGGGCACCCTGATCTATAATCAACAGACCGGGGATTTCTCCATTAAAAAAGGACCATTATTTGCAAACATGGTCCTCGCAGATGAGGTCAATCGCTCCCCGGCAAAGGTTCAGAGCGCTTTGCTGGAGAGTATGCAAGAGCGACAAATTACCATTGGGGAAACCACGTTCCTGCTTGAAGAACCGTTCCTGGTGCTTGCAACGCAAAACCCTATTGAACAGGAAGGAACCTATCCCCTACCTGAAGCACAGGTTGATCGCTTCATGTTAAAGATCAAAATTGACTATCCCTCCCATGAGGAAGAAATGGAAATCATGCGGCGGATGGCCCGAGCAAACCCCGAAACCGAAGTCAAAACGATCGTTCAACCCGAAACCATTCTTTCTGCGCGGCAAATTCTGAATGAACTCTATATGGATGAGCGTGTCGAACGATATATTGTAGATCTGGTCATTGCCACACGAGATCCCCAGTCTTACCAATTACCTGACTTGATTCCCCTGATAGAATATGGCGCCTCTCCCAGGGCAACCATCAATCTTAATCTTGCAGCACGTGCTCATGCATTTCTTCGGCATCGCGCTTATGTCACGCCCGAAGATGTACGCTCCATTGTGATGGATGTGCTCCGCCACCGCGTTGCAGTAACCTATGAAGCAGAAGCAGAAGAATTGGAACCTGAAATAATTATCCAGAAAATTCTTGATAAGATTGAGGTTCCGTAATATTTATATATGTTTTGCAAGTGAATTTCCTATATAAAAACGTAATCATTTTGTAAACTCGCACGTACAAACGCTTTTTTGGGGGATTATTGTTGGTTCATTTTGTATATTTTCCCCGCCTAAGTACCAGTATCTACATACATTCATTACAAAATTTTTCGTGATAGTATGAGGTTCAAGAAAATTCGTATCAACGAACGTACGCTTGAGCCAGAGTATGAACCTGCTAGATTGAGCCGCTCCCTCCTATGGGGAGCCGGTTGCCTCGCGGTGTTTGCTGTTCTCTGGTTTGTCACTGGTTTTCTTGTGACTTCGGTGCAGGAACAGATCCTGATCGCAGAAAATGAGATCCTTCAAGAGGAATTATCCAAATCCCGTCAACGCGTGGCTGGATTGAGTGAACAATTGGAGAGCCTCTCGGAAACCGACCAGGAATTATATCGATTGATTCTGCAAACTGACTCCATCTCTAGTGATGTACGTCAAGTCGGTATAGGTGGTGCTGACCCCTATGCTCATTTTGATGGATTCAGTAAATCGACATCTGAACTGCTTCGAGATCATATCCAACTACTTGATCAACTTGAAAGGCAGATCAACCTGCAGACGGTTAGTTTTCAATATCTCAAAACACTTGGGATCCAACGAATCGAGACCCTTGCACAACTTCCAGCAATTCCTCCTACCAAAGGGGGACGAATCGTATCCGGTTTTGGGTATCGTTTACATCCTATCCTGAATTACCGAAGGATGCATTCTGGTTTAGACATTGCAATCCCCCAAGGTAGCCCGATATACGCTACAGGAGCTGGTGTCGTTGAAAGAATTAGTTATTCCAATATGGGATATGGTCGATATATCCTCATTGATCATCCTAAGTCTGGCTATAAAACGCTCTATGGTCATTTGGATACGGTATTGCCAAACATCAAAGAAGGGGTGAAGGTCGTTCGCGGGCAACAGGTTGCAAAAAGTGGGAACACCGGATTAAGTGTTGGCCCTCATGTTCACTACGAAGTGCGTGATCATAATAACAATGCTCTCGATCCCCGTTACTTCCTGGGACCTACTATGACACCGCAACAGTATCAAGAACTCTTAGACAGGGCAGATAACCTTAGTCGTGTTCCGCTACTGGATTAACTTTTTTTTGAGTTATCGCCTACGCATTACAACATATTCCTCTGAATTTCATAATATCCGGTTTTTGACACGAAGCGCACTTTAAATTCAAAATGGGATACTGGACACTCGAACTGGCCTCCTATCTGGAAGATGCTCCTTGGCCAGCCACTCAGGAGGAGCTCATTGATTATGCGGAACGTACTGGAGCTCCCTTCGAAGTGATGGAGAACCTCCGAGAGCTCGAGGATGAAGGCGAACCCTACGAAAGCATGGATGAAGTATGGCCTGACTATCCGACGGCCGACGACGATTTCTACTTTGAGGACGAGTAGGTGGAGTATTTGCCTGCTTGTGCTTGTTGGAGGGCTCCCATCAGCAGTTGCCTCCGCTCAATCTGACCGTGATCAACCTCATATTGGAGGTGTATTTTTCGTAGGGGACACGGATTTCTCCAACGAAATTCTCCAAAGTCGTATCCGTACATCCGCGAATCGTAAGTTTCTTGGGATTCGTGGCGCACATTGGTGGCTATGGCTCTACCGAGTTGGGGAAGCCGGCAAACTGGGCTCACGATTAAGTAGAGCCCTCTTGAACCTGGGAGAACCACCTTCGATTGTAGACGAAACTGTGCTGGAAAGGGATGTGGAACAGCTTCGTATTTTTTTTGAACGGGAAGGCTATCTCCAAACCGACATTAGCTATCAGATTGCCTTTAATAAAAACCATGCCTACATCACGTTTCATCTTGTCCAGGGTCCTCCGACACTGATCAGCCGCGTATCCTATGTCGGTCTTGACAGTCTTGATCATCCGCAACAGCAGCGACTCACTCAATCCTCCCTCTTTCCTCCACTCCCCAATCAACCACTTCTAGATTATAAGCCCGTACCGCAGCGATACCGAGAGAGCCTATTATTGGAAGAAAGAAGTAGACTCATGATTCTGCTACGAAATATGGGGTTTGCCACCGTCACACGAGATTCTATTCGTGCAATCGTGACACCTGTCACCACAGATTCATTTAACGTCGAGTTACTTATTCATACCGGCAGACGCTTCCGTTACGGCAACATACGGCTTGAAGTTGAAGGCCCCGAACCGGACGCACCGGCACGAATAGATACGTTCTTCACTCACAGGGATACCTCTAAACTGGTGATTACAAAAATTCAGGGAGATCGTAGAATCAAGAGTTCTCTACTAGTTGAAGCCCTGGATATTCAACCCGGTGCGTGGTACAATCAATCCGAGGTTCTGACCACCAAACGACATCTGGAAGCTACGGGGGTGTTCACATTCACAGACATTGTATCTCAATCCCCCATTGATCAAGTGCTCCCGCATCAGATCATGGTTCGAACCCGCCCACGACATCAATTTTTGTTTTCAGCTTTTCTTCGCCAGAGTAACGATGCATTAGTGGATGTTGAGAATGAATTTGGTGGTGGACTGGGCCTCACATATAAAAATGCCAACCTGTTTGGCGGTGGAGAAGTATTCAGTTTGAGCTCGACGGGATCGGTTGCAGCAGATATAGATTCGACTCTTTTCTCATCTACTCTAGCAGAATTCTCAGCAAATTTGAGTCTACCCTATCTGATTGCCCCGTTCCATACTCTGGATCTGGATCTGTTGCAAACTCGAACCCGATTTACGTTTAGCTATCTCACCGCTCGCCGTGAAGATTTAAGCCTGATTATCCGTGGACGTATTGCAACACGCATTCGTTTTGAACTCCGGCACACTCCCAATATCACTTCATTCATTGATCTGATGGATCTAAGTTTAAGCCAACCTGATACATTGCGAGGCTTTGAATTAAGATTCCTCCAACGGGTACTGGGTACGGAGGAAAGAAGGCAAATCATTGATCCGGTTCAACGTGCTCAAATTCTGGAAGATTATACTCAACCGCAAATCAACAATGCAATCCGCTATACCTTTCGATCTGAGCGGGTCAATCTCCTTCGTAAAGATGATGGCTATAGCTATGAGGCCAGTGCGGAATTAGGAGGAATGCTTCCCTATTTCTTGGATCGTTACGTTTTTACTCCGGGAACACTGGATCAAAGCTTACGTCTTTTCTCTTTTACGGGTAGTAATTCCGAGGCCTACTACCGCCAGTATATCCGATTTACAGGTAGCCTTCGACGATACTATCGGCTAGGTAACCGCACCGTTCTGGCTTCCAAATTCTTTGGTGGCTGGGTTCATCCTATTGGGAAATCTACCGTGGTACCCTTTACCCATCGCTTTTATAGTGGTGGTGCATCAAGCGTACGGGGATGGGGGCTCCGACAATTAGGCCCAGGAGCAGCCAGTTTTAGTCAGTTATCCAATAATCAACGGGAAACGAACCTGCTTGGAGGAGATATCAAACTGGAAGCCAGTTTAGAATTACGCCAAACCGTAGTCCAGAATCGCCTCGGAGCGGATTGGATCCTCACCACCTTTACGGATGCAGGTAATGTATGGTTTGGTCCACGTAATCCTGGATTCTCAGAGACTACTCCTGGACAACCGACCGGGCGTCTTATTTTTCAAAACCTACTTCAGGAAACCGGTATGGGATGGGGCGTTGGGATCCGAGTATCATGGGCCTACCTAGTCGCTCGCTTGGATCTGGCCGTCCAAGTACGCGACCCTAAACGTCCAAGTGCAGGATTTTTCCCATCAGGACTGAATGATTGGGTAGGCTATTTTCGACTTGGTCATGCCTTCTGATCCGAGCATTGAAAGAGATCCATCGCCGAAACATCCTCTGCGACGGGGGGACGTTGTCGAATTAAAGATGGAAAAAATCGCAGACCTAGGAAAATGTCTCGGGTATCATCACGGCCAGGTTGTGTTTGTTCCCCACAGCTTGGCCGGCGAACGTGTGCGCGTCAAAGTAACCAAACGGCGACGGAAATTCGCCGAGGCACAACTTCAGGATGTGCTGCAACCTTCCCCACACCGGGTTCAGCCACGATGTAAATATTTTGGAAACTGTGGAGGGTGCACTCTCCAGTCTACATCCTATGAACAGCAGCTCAGGGATAAATACCGCTTGGTATGCGAGACCATGGAACGAATCGCTGGTCTTCCTAATCTGAAAATTCGTAGACCACTGAAAGCACCCGCCATCTATGGATACCGAAATAAAATGGAGTTCTCCTTTTCTCCTTACCGCTGGCTCACCAGAGAGGAAATTGACTCCGGAGAAAAATTTGACACATCCTTTGCACTTGGCCTTCACCCACCAAAGGTATTTGCAAAAATCTTGGACATCCACCAGTGCCACCTTCAAGATGAACGAAGTACGGCAGTCGTTAACGGGATCCGATCTCTTGCAAAGCAACATCATTGGATCCCCTGGAACTGGCGAGATCAGGATGGATTTTTACGTCACCTTGTTATCCGGAAGTCGTTCCATATGCCCGATTTCATGGTGAATCTCATCACGTCTGAATATGATGTAAAACGAATGTCCAGATTTGAAACCTATCTCAAAGAAGAGCATCCTTACGTGACCACACTGGTCAACACCATCAATTCAACCCCTGCTCAGACCGCATTCGGAGAACGAACTGAGATTATCTACGGCTCTGGGATCCTGCAAGAACGTATCGGTAAACTCACATTCGAGATTGCGCCAGGTGCATTTTTTCAAACCAACACTCTTCAGGCAGAAACATTGGTAAATGTTGTTCTGGATCTCGCTAAGGTGACCAATACGGAACATGTATATGATCTCTACTGTGGCACAGGGACGATCGCATTATCCCTAGCCAAATTTGCTGGGCATGTGACTGGGATTGAATTGATTGAAGATGCTATATGTAATGCAAAAAGGAATGCGAAACGGAATCGAATCAAAAATACCAGTTTTATCAGTGGAGATATGATGCATCTCTTGAAGCCAGATTTTATTACCAAGCATGGACATCCAGATGTCGTCGTACTTGATCCTCCTCGAGCAGGTATGCATCCAAAGGTAGCCAAACAGGTATCTAAGCTAAACGCCCGGAAGATCATATACGTGAGTTGTAATATTCAGTCCCAAGCACGAGATCTACAAGTCCTATCGGAATCCTTTGATGCCGTTGTTGCACAACCGATAGATTTATTTCCTCACACCCACCATCTTGAGAACGTGATCTTACTTGAAAAAAAGCACCCCGATGGATAAAGTCGCATTTGTGACGGGAGGAACCGGATTTATTGGCAGTCACCTGGTTGAGGCATTACTCCAACGAGGGTACTCTGAGATTCGCTGCTTGGTTCGTTCTGAACCAAAATGGCTGGCTGATCTGGATGTGGTACAGATTCACGGAAGCTTGAATGACTCCAAACTAGTGAAACAGGCTCTGCAAGGAGTAGACTTTGTATACCATTTAGGTGCAATGACACGAGCATCCTCGTGGGAAATCCTGTATGAGGCCAATGTTGCTTCTACGGTACGTTTAATGGCGGCGGCAGCGGAAACTTCAACCATTACCAACATATGTATTGCCAGTAGCTTGGCCGTCGCTGGTGATACCCAAGAAGTCCTCGCCGATGAATCTACTCTTTGCAATCCCGTTTCGATGTATGGCCGAAGCAAACTGGCCATGGAATATGCATTGGCGAAGATAGATCTACCGATGGTGATCATCCGCCCACCTGTTGTGTATGGACCAAGAGATCGAGATCTACTAACCTTTTTTGCTGCCGTAAATCGCGGACTCTGTGTTATCCCGCGTGATGATTCTGGACTCTCACTAGTGCATGTACGTGATCTGGCCCGTGGAATGATTGAAGCAGCAGAATCTCTTCGAACTACGGGCGAAACATATTATATGGGAAATGACAGAATCATCTCCTGGGACGAACTGAAAAAATCATCTGACTCTGCACTGGAAAAAAAATCTCGCCTGATCCAAATTCCTCGCTCGCTGATTTTGACCCTCGGAACTATTAGTGAATTGGCTGGAAATCTTTCCCGAACCTCCCCCCCTCTGAACCGTGAGAAGGCCCGGGAAATTCTTTATGCGACCAAACAATGTTCCTCCAATAAAGCCACTGAACATTTCGGGTATACTTCCCAGATCTCATTGAAGGATGGCATTTATGAAACGATTGCCTGGTATCGTGAACAGGGATGGCTGTAACCAGCCTGCCCAAAATGATTTACACATCCTATGATCGCTTTTTTCAAAGATGCAGTATCGTTTTTCTTTGGGAAGGGAACCTTGAAAAACGGATTCCTGAATAGATTTTTTGTATTCGTCCAAGAATTCCATATAATTTAGTGTCGGACAGCCTGGGGGAATTTATCACGGTAGGGGCTCGGCTCCTGCCTTGCGTTACGTTCCACCGTTTGACGACATATCTTTTAGGAGGCCAGTCACTACAAAATGCCATAGATGCTCCATCCCCTGTTTCACACGTTCCCATTTCTGTACCCTGAATTTCCAACCACGTTTTTTTGTGACAAAACGATTCAATTTGCAGCTCATGGATATTCAAGGATCACCGTTCGATTCTGCATCTAGGGGATTTCACCTTGGGAACCAACATACCCGGCACTCCGCAGTTCGGGATGGTAGGAACGCCGGTTGAATTGTACGATGATCTGGTCGTGGTTGGTGACGATTTTTCCAGGAGCCTGGACAAGGTTTCGAAACAGGGTTTGCGTTTTTGCAGTCTGGTATCGGGGACCGAGTCGGTGTGCAAATACCTGATACAGGGTACTTGCCATCATCGTCAGCTGTAGATCCAAATCCATTCGCAATGGAATCGTACTCGAGAGCGCATCCTGAATGGCATGTTCCACCAGCATGCGCCGGGCATATCGATCCACCAGGTCGGCGGCGCGTGCGTCCCTATGATTGGTGATCAGGAGGGTGGGTCGTTCATGGCCCAGCCCTTTGATCGCGAGTTGCCGGACGGGGAATTGGTCCTGGTTCAGGAGAATCGTTTGGTCCAATACCTGAGGCGTTGCGTACTTGCGCCCGATATTGTGAAGACGAATCTTTTTCCATTGATCGCGGGGACGCTCCAAGATCTGCTGGATGATGGTGGGGGCACGCTTGCGCAACGTTAAGAAGAAGATCCCCCGCTCATGGAGTTTGGCCAGATGCGCATAGGTCGTAAAGCGGCGGTCAAAGACCAATTCCTTTGGAACCTCTCCCGTCCGTTGTTTCCAGAGGTCAATGAAGGATAAAATGGCACCATTCTGGGCCGCTTTCGTGATCTTCGCATCCCCATGGATCAACCCCCGCTGACTGGCCTCTCGTGCCACCAATGCCAAGATTCCACGCTGACGACGACTCCGCTTGGAGATAGAATGCTTCTGCATGAACACCTCATCCCCATGATAGGGGATCGCATGAAAATCCAAATCAAAGGATCCCTCCAGGGTCGGAATCGTCAACAATACACACAAAATTGAGTTGACCAGAAAGTCAATGCGAAAGCTCCAAGGATCGCGAGAATTAGCGAACGAAATCCAATCATCATGATCTCAACTTTCACACAGATTCAGGGTCCCTCTTCAATCAAAATCTTCAGCTTGACCTTACAACCATCAGTCCTATTTTCTGTCGATCATCCTCATGGCTATTCCGCTTAACGAGCGTACGTTTGAGTTATCTGCCCCCTTCGAACCATTTGGAGATCAGCCTACCGCGATCAAGGACCTGACGGAAGGGCTGGTTCAAGGAAAGGAATATCAGACACTCCTCGGGGTAACTGGATCAGGAAAAACATTCACGATCAGCAATGTCATCCAAAATATCGGAAGGCCGACGCTGGTCATGAGCCATAACAAAACGCTTGCTGCACAGCTGTATGCCGAGTTTCGACAATTTTTCCCGAATAATGCTGTTGAATTCTTTATTTCTTACTACGATTACTATCAACCCGAGGCCTATATCGTCCACTCCGATACGTATATCGAAAAGGATATGTCCATCAATGATCGAATTGACCGACTGCGGTTACGAGCAACCAGTTCTCTAGTCTCCGGGCGCAAAGATGTAATCGTGGTAGCAAGTGTTTCCTGTATCTATGGCTTAGGCTCCCCTAAGGAATATCAATCCCAAATTGTCCAAATTGTACCTGGACAGGAAATAGAACGTGGAGAACTACTTCTGCAGTTGATCGGAATTTTTTATAAGCGCAATGACATAGAACTCCAACCAGGGACATTCAGAGTACGTGGAGATACGGTAGATATTTACCCCACGTATGCCGAAGATCTTGCTTATCGTGTTCTTTTCTGGGGAGATGAGATTGAACAGATTACTATGATCCATCCCCTCACCGGGAAAATTCTTGAAGAGGAGCATGCAGCACTAACTATCTACCCCGCACGTATTTTCGTGACCCCAACGGAACAGATTGAACGGGCCGTTGCTACGATTGAAGACGAATTGCAATGGCGTTTGGCCGTGCTACGGCAAAGAAATCAAATGCTGGAAGCCCAACGATTAGAACAACGTACCATGTTTGATCTTGAGATGATTCGTGAACTGGGCTATTGCTCCGGGATTGAAAATTACAGCCGTCATATGACGGGACTTCCTGAGGGGCAACGCCCCTATTGCCTCTTGGATTATTTTCCTAATGATTTCCTTCTGGTGGTTGACGAAAGCCATGCCACGATTCCACAAATCCGAGCCATGTACAACGGCGACCGAGCACGCAAGCTCACGCTGGTTGAGCATGGCTTCAGGCTTCCCTCTGCCCTGGATAATCGGCCTATGACGTTTGAAGAATATGAACAGAGGCAACAGCGAACGATTTTCATGAGTGCAACTCCCGGAGATTACGAACTTCAAAAATCAGAAGGAGAGTTTGTCGAACAAGTCATCCGCCCAACGGGCATCCCTGATCCTCCGGTCTTGATCCGACCCAGCGAACATCAGATTGATGATCTTCTAGAAGAGATCCGACTGGTGAATGCCAGAAAAGAACGAACCCTGGTTACGACGCTGACCAAACGGATGTCTGAAGATCTGACAGATTATCTGGACTCATTCGGGATTCGATGTCGCTACCTACACTCAGATATAGATGCACTCACAAGGGTTGAATTATTACGGGATCTTCGACTTGGCACGTATGATGTTCTCGTAGGTGTGAACCTGCTTCGAGAAGGTCTTGACCTTCCAGAGGTGTCTCTGGTTGCGATCATTGATGCGGATAAAGAGGGATTCCTCCGAAGTGACCGTGCACTCATCCAGACGGCTGGACGTGCTGCGCGCAACATTAACAGTAAAATCATCCTGTATGCAGATAAAATCACCGGCAGTATGCAGCGAATGCTTGATGAATCCAACCGACGCCGTACAAAGCAGCTTGATTATAACAAAAAACATGGTATCGTTCCTCATACGGTGCATAAAGATCGCAGTGATGTACTCCTCGGAACTGTGGTCGCTGAAGAGCGCGATCCTGCAGGACAGACACCAACTGTTCACCCGGAAGAAAAACCTGAAATCCCGCAAGAAATAGATGATCCCCTATTCAAAATGCTCAGCGAAGCGGAGAAAAAGGATTTGATCAAACAAATGAACAAAGAAATGCTGGAAGCTGCTGAGAAAATGGAATTTGAAAAGGCCGCGAACCTTCGAGATAATATTTCCCGCATCGAATCTCTTCTCAATGAGGGAACATAGCTAAAAAAGAATGATTGGATTCGCATTCATCCATACTGTCGTTTCTATGAAAAAAGAGATCCATCCAGATTATACTCCCATCAAAGTGCGTCTTGCAGACGGGACCGAATTTGAAACACGGTCAACGATGCCGACTGAGCAGTATGTATCCGATGTTGATAGTACCAATCATCCATTTTATACAGGACGTCGACAATACGTAGATACTGCAGGGCGTGTAGAGAAATTCCATCGCAGGTACGGCAAAAAAGATGCCAGCGAATAGAATTTTCGGGGAATGAACATTGTCGTTAGGAGGCGAGCCGTGATCTGGTTCGCCTTCTGTATTTCGTAAGGTCATGGATACAATTCACATTATTAAAAAGAAGCGGGAAGGTTTAGAACTCTCATCTGCTGAGATTCAGTACCTGATTGAAGGATATACGGCTGGACGTATACCTGATTATCAGATGGCAGCGTTTCTAATGGCTGCCCAATTACAAGGTATGGTCATGAATGAGACGATTACCTTGACCCAATGTATGCTGAATTCGGGGAGAATTCTAGATTTCTCAGTCATTTCCTCTCATATTATTGACAAGCATTCAACCGGGGGGGTTGGAGATAAAATCTCACTGGTACTCGCTCCTATTGTCGGGGCATGTGGAGTGCGTGTACCTATGATCTCTGGCCGAGCATTGGGACATACTGGGGGAACGCTTGACAAGCTAGAATCGATTCCCGGTTTTCGCACGAATTTGAGGATTAATGAAGTCTACCACCAGATTCGTGAACTTGGAGTTGTAATGGTTGGAGCGAATAAGGAAATCGCTCCTGCTGACCGCCAACTCTATGCCCTTCGGGATGTCACCGCGAGTGTTGACTTTATCCCCTTTATTACCGCATCCATACTGAGCAAAAAACTGGCCGCAGGTATTGATGGTCTGGTACTTGACGTAAAACTTGGCCGTGGCGCATTTATGAGAGAAAAGGAAGATGCCCGAGAACTTGCAGAAACCTTGGTGACGGTTGGAGAACATTTTGGAATATCTACCATTGCTTGGCTAACCAACATGGATATCCCTATGGGATATGCCATTGGGAATTGGCTGGAGGTTGAAGAATCTATCAGCTGTTTACGTGGGGAAGGTCCCGAAGATGTGATGGAATTGTCCTTGAAGATCAGTGGCGAGATGATTGCCCTCGCAGGCTTGGCGGAAACATCCGAAAAAGGGGAGGAAATGGCCTATGCTACACTCCAATCCGGCAAAGCACTGAATTTTCTGTCTAAAATCGTGGAAGCTCAAGGAGGAAATCCTGCTATTATTCATGATCCTTCATTACGTATTCGGTCTCTGGAGCCTTATACCGTCACGGTTCCGTTGGATATCAGCGGATACGTGAGTGACATAGATCCATTCGTGCTGGCAGAAATTGGTAATAAGCTAGGGGTTGGAAGACTGATGATTGAGGATAAAATTGATCCTGAAGTAGGAATCGTGTTACACCTGCGCCCAGGCGATCGAGCCCTACCCGGTCAACCACTTGCAAGCTTCTATACCCGAAAGATTGACCAATATGAGGAGGTTGAACAGCAAATTATCGAAACCTTTACCTTTGCCAAACAACCCGTAGATAAACCGAACATCCTTATAGATCGCCTCACATTTAAGGGGTGGGCATCCAATTTGCACTAACAGAATATAAATCCCTAGAATTAGGTATCTTGTAGTTCAGTAAACTTACTATCATCATGTCTCTCTGGACCCGGTTCAAACGTGCACTTCGATCCATCTTCGGGGGTGCGATCTCTTCCCTGGAAAACCCCAAGCTAATTCTGGAGCAGAATATACGGGAGCTGAATGACCAAGTCCCGAAAATGAATGAAAACATTGCGACCGTCAAGGCCAATGTCATTCTACTGCAAAAAGAACTCAAGCGCATCCAGGCTGAAGTACAAACATTGAAATCCAAGATTCAATCTGCGATCCAAGGTGGACGTGACGACCTTGCCCAACAACATGCGGTACGCTTCGAAACTGCTCAGGAGAATCTTGTAAAAACCCAAGAGCAACTTGCTCATGCAACCGCAGCCTACGACAAAGCTCAACAAGTCAAAAAGGCATTTATGCGGGAACGCCAGAGGAAAATTGACGCCGCTCAGGATGCTCTGCGTGCCAGTGAACGTGCAAAATGGCAGGCGAATGTTGCCGATGCACTTGAGAAATTTGAAGTGGGAGGCATTGATCAGACTCACGATGAAATGATTCAACGCCTTGACCAAGAAACAGCCAAAAATGAAGCGCGTATCGAAGTTGCCATGGATTCCGTGGATGTGCAGGCAATCCGCCTAGATGAAGAAGCAGAAGATCTGCGAGCTGCTGAACTGGTTAATCAGATGAAACGCGAGATGGGGCTCCTTAATGAACCTACCCCGGAATCTGGACGTATCGATACAGACAGCTCTGAAGAAAAGACCATGGGGCGTACACGTAACCGGGAATCATAGCGATGCCTGAAGAGGAACGCGCACGACTTAAAGAACAGTATATCAAGGAGTTTCGAGAACGTAAGCGAATTCGTCGTAACCTTGAATCTGCCAAGAAAACCAAGGCAATCAATCACGCGCTGGAGTCCATGGTAGATACCTTGGTGAGCACAGAGAATACTACGGATGAATTCACGGCACGATTGGATGCAGAGACCGCTCTGAATGAGGCTCGTTTCGAGATTGCATTAGAGAACCAGAGCACACAAGAGGGAACATCGTCATCGTCCACTGACTTGGATGCCACTACTCCCCCCCCCGACCCTCCTACTAAAACCATCGGTCCAAACTTAAAGGCGAACACTCCAGAACCAGGTGCATGAAAGAGGGCGAGATCAATTATACCCGTGAGACCTTCCTACATCCGTGGAATTTATCCTTCCTCACCATTGGGGCAGGGGCAGCACTGACACTCGGTATGATTGGGGCTCCCTTGGGAGAGACCCTCTTCCAATCCGTTCTGACAGCAACCGTGGCTATTGAACTATTGGTCTTGGGATACATGTCCCGTAATAAGCGATTCCGTAACCTTATCCGTGCCAAATATGCAGCTATTGCGGCCAAACCTCCTTCTCAACGTGAAATGTATCGGCAGCTCAGCCGAATCAACCAGCGTCGTTATATTCGATTAAAGGATCTGGAAAAGGAATTACAGGCAAATTACCGCAAATTTAGTTTTGCAAGTCAAGGGATTCTAGACAGCCATACCGCTAAGATTGAAGGACTCATGACCTCTTGCCTCAAACTCATGTTTCAACAGGAGCGCTATACTTCTTTTGGTCAACATAAACGTGAACAAGAACTTACCACAGCAATCGCTGCTGTGGAGGTGGAATTGAAAAATGCTTCTGAACCCGTTCGTAATATTAAACTGAGGAGACTCAAGGTATTAGAACAGCGTCGGGAACGCTTCAAACAAACTCAGGAACAACTGGAAATGATTGAGGCGCAAGTCGCGACGATTGAGGATGTCGTAAAATACATCCATGAACAGTCTCTGACCCTGAATAATCCCGAAGAAATCACCTACCAACTTGACCTTCTTCTCTCTGAGGTTGAGGAAACCGAAGCTTCTGTTTCTCAGATTGAATCTGTATTTGGGCCAGAGGAGAGTGAAAATGATTGGGAGGCTCCTGTACTTCAGTCTAGATCCCGGACCTGATCGCCTGCTTTACGCATGGCTTTGCTGCTCTTCATCATCTGTACACTCTTTTTGAGTGCGTTCTTTTCTGGCACAGAAATCGCATTCGTTGCCGCAAATCGTCTTCGTGTCGAAATGCGAGCACGACGCCACGGCGTTCTTGGGCATCTAGTCACGTTTTTCGTTGAATCGCCTACACGGTTATTGACGACGACTCTGGTCGGCAATAATATCGCATTGGTCATCTTTTCTACTGCTATGACACTTGCCTTGGCCGAACCACTCTCTCGTTTTGTTTTCGGCGAGAGCCCACAGTTGATTGTTCAGACGCTGATCGCTGCAATCGTGGTGCTCCTGATTGGAGAAATCCTCCCTAAAACCATCATGCGCGAATCCGCAAACCAGGCCGTTTTTTTTCTTGCTATTCCACTCGCTGCCACCTATATCCTACTCTTGCCCCTAATCCTTTTGGTCGGTTGGACTGCACAGCTTCTTGTCCGAGGGCTCGGCGGTGCCTCTGATCAGCTGACCCGTTTTTCACGGCGTTCCTTTGAAAAAATGATTGAAGAAAATGTGGAGCGTGGATCTCTCGACCTTGATGCCGAAGAAACCGGCATGCTCACCAATGTCTTTGGTCTTCATGCAAAACGTGCCAAAGTATGCATGACTCCGCGGACTGAGATCGTCTCTATTTCAGAGGATTCCACACTCGAGAATTTTCGAGTGCTCTGTGCTGAAAGCGGATACTCTAAAATCCCGGTCTACCGAGAAAATATCGACACCATCATAGGCATTGCCTTTGCTTACCATCTATTTGAGGGCCCAAAGACCTTACAAGAGGTCGTCCGGCCCGCCCGATTTGTTCCAGAATCGAAACCCGCCAAAGAGCTTCTTCGAGAGTTCCGTGACAGTCATCGATCCATCGTGATCGTCATTGACGAGTATGGAGGTACTGCGGGCTTGATTACACGTGAAGATCTTCTGGAAGAACTCTTCGGTGATATCCAGGATGAGTTTGATACGGAAAACGTCACCATGAGTAAAATCACTCCCCGGACGTTCCGATTCAGCGGAAAAGCCGAAATCAATGAAATCAACGAACGGTTTGGATTAACGATCCCAACGGGAGATTTTGAAACGATCGCCGGATTTATCCTTGATCATAGTGGTGCAATCCCTTCCCCGAATGACAAGGTAGTCATTGAACCCTTCCAAATCGAAATTCTCAAAGCGTCACGAAACCGGATTGAACTCGTCCAACTCTCGATGGTCGACTAAGAGGATTTACTCTCGCTTCCAGCCTCTGTGTCACCACTGCCGATAGCAGTGCGCATATCTGTATCTGCTTCAATATTACGCAGATTATAGTAATCCATTACACCCAATTGCCCTTTGCGGAACGCCTCGGCAATGGCTTCTGGGACCATGGCCTCTGCTTCCACGACACGGGCACGAGCTTCCTGTACACGAGCGATCATCTCTTGCTCAAGCGCAACCGCAGCAGCTCGCCGCTCCTCTGCTTTCGCCCGGGCAACCTGCAAGTCCGCTTCCGCTTGATCCGTCTGCAATTTCGCACCAATATTCTCTCCAACGTCCACATCTGCGATATCGATCGATAAAATCTCAAATGCCGTGCCTGAATCCAATCCTTTCGCCAATACGGTCTTGGAAATTATATCCGGGTTTTCCAGTACCGCCGCATGAGAATCAGATGATCCAATCGTAGAAACAATCCCCTCTCCGACCCTGGCAATAATCGTTTCTTCTCCGGCTCCACCAACGAGTCGCTCGATATTGGCACGGACCGTAACGCGTGCAATTGCACGAAGTTGTATTCCATCTTTTGCGATTGCCGAGATCGGCGGAGTTTCGATGACCTTCGGATTCACAGAAACCTGAACCGCCTCAAATACATCTCGCCCAGCAAGATCAATCGCCGTCGCGCGCTCAAACGGTAAATCAATATCCGCTTTATCTGCTGAGATCAGTGCATTAATGACCTGTTGCACATTCCCCCCTGCCAAAAAGTGTGCCTCCAATTTTGGAGTCTCAGATGGAATCCCAGCCTTATGAGCTGTGATCAGCGGCTTTACAATCCGATCCGGTGGAACCCGACGGAGTCGCATTCCGACCAAATCACGAAAGAGCTTCAGATGAACACCTGAGAAGATTGCCGTGATCCAAAGTCGTACTGGAACGAAGTACAACAACAAGATTACGCCAACAAGAATCAGTAGAATGATAATAAAACTGCCCAGGTTCAATAAATTCTCCATTTGTTTCGTCTATAGATTTTTCGATTACGGATTGCTGCCTGCCGAATATCGACCGTGTACTCCACCGTCTTTGGATATCAGTTGTATATCCGTGATACGTATTGCTTTCGAAATTGATTTACACATGTCGTAGATCGATAACGAAGCCATGGACACGGCCGTCAATGCCTCCATTTCTACGCCGGTACGCCCACATGATGTAACCTCGGCTTTAATCTTCACTGCATGGATTGTTTCGTCAAATAAAAACGACAATTCTACCGAATCCAACGAAATCGGATGGCATAGTGGAATCAGTCGAGCCGTATCTTTGGCTCCCATGATACCCGCGATCTGTGCCGTAGTCAGAACATCCCCCTTCGCAATACGCTTTTGCGTCAAAGCCTCGTAGGCATCCGCCCCAAGGAGCACACTTGCTTCGGCAGAGGCATTTCGTTTCGAAGAGGGTTTACTCGAAACATCAACCATATGAATACCACCTTTATCCCCAAGGTGCGTGAATTCCTTCATGATCAAATCGTATCCTTCATCTGGCACAAAACAGGGTGGTTTTTGGTCCTATCCGAAAAATTTATACCATTCACTACCAATGTAATCTTATCCTTTCTAACATCCTAAAATATGAAGAAAATGAGAAGGTTCCGTAATCGCAAGTATGCAATTTTGAGTACAGATTGACCGAATTCTAGTCTAATTTACAAATTTTTGAAACTTGCGTGAAAATGCTGTTCTGATATCAGAGGATGGAGTTAAATACACTGATCCTAACGAGCTCATTGATTTGTTGGTTCTACCGCGATTTTTGTGGGTAAAGATCCAGGTCTCCGTAAAAAAGAAATCGCAAACCTGAGTTGGACACTTTCCTTTTATGAGTGAAAAAACTCTTTTGAGGAATGTAGATAAAGATCCATTCGCTCCCAAAGAGGGACTGACGTTTGATGGATGTAAATCCTTTCAACTTTTTGGCATCATTGAAGCTCGGATTTGTCCAGTTGACATTCAAGCCTCTCAACCAATTGACGAATCTTTGTCGAACTGAAGACCCTAAACAATAATCTAAATCAGCATCTCGTACAATCTACAGGGAGGAAGAGTTGCCCCGTTGAAAAAGGAACCTTGCTAGGGGAGAACAAAATGCAAACACTTCACAGAGAACGGAATGCCGGGCAGTCTCTAATTCCCTGAACAGAAACAGTTAGCGGGAACTCCTGTAACATGTAGTTTCGTAGGCTCCTAATCTATGACACAGTTCTCTTGCTGTTTATCGACTGGATCTGAAAGAAATGCTCGGTTTCTTGGTCTAAGGAAGAATTCTGTTGACATCACCTGAAAATGAAAATATCAAAATTGAGACTTAAGAACATTAAATGCTTCAAAGATATTGAGATTTCGTTTGAGGATGACGAAGGTAACATTAAAAATTGGTCTCTATTCGTGGGAGATAACGGAGATGGAAAGACAACTATTCTCAGAAGTCTGTCTGTGGGACTATGCGATAAAGAAGGTGCATCAGGACTTTTATTGGAATTACATGGAGAATATCTAAGAAGGGATGAACTGGAAGGGGCCATTGAGATAGATCTAAAAAGTGACAAAGGTGAGCGTTATACGATTAAGACTTATATAAAAGGGGAGTACGAATCTGTTTCTCAGGAATTATTTGATCAGAATGGTCCGATCGAAACTAATGATGTAGCTTGTGTAAGAAAAAAAGTTTTCGCAACAGCTTACGGTGCAGGCAGATCTGTTAAAGGTACCGAATCTTATGAAGAATATGCAACAGTGGATGGGGGTTGTTTCAAAAATAGGTTAAACTCATTTTCTGGCGCAGGCATTTAGCTCGTTAAATTGATGTATTATTGCACATGTTTCTTGAGGGTTTTTTTCAGCTCAATCAGCTCCTTTTTCAAGGAGATTTTTTGCATCTTAGCTTCGGCTTCCTGCACCCCCAAAGCCACCCATCTATGACACTGTTTCGAACTGTTCCACCGTCGGATCTTACGGCACCGTTCCTTCAAGGTAGCGTTCAGACTTTCCATGATGTTGGTGGTTCGCAAACAGGACCGCAAATCCGGGTGGACGCTCAGACGATGGAGCGTTAACGTCTCTTCTCGTTCTTCTTCCAGACTCCTGACCGCTTGTGTATACCCATCATTGGCTAAGTGTAGTCCTAACGTGTCCAAAGCCTGTTTCGCTTCGCTGTAGGTCTGCGATCCAAGATAGACCGCATTGAGTTGACGCTCCACCGAAGCCCTCGTCTTCTCACAACGGATATGCCCCTTGATATTTTCTCGTTTATGCTGCGTACATCGCTGGATCTGTGCATACCGGCCACAGACCGCTTTGATGGCTCTGTGAATGCCCTTAGATTCATCTACCACAAACAAGATTCCGTGATCAATCTGTACCCCCTGACGGAACAAACGCGCCAATAAGCTCTCTATGGCCTTTGCATTTTCCGACGATACCTCCGCAAACCCTAATACCTTTTTCGTTCCTGTTGCGGTGATTCCAACACAAATCATCATGTGTTTCTCTCGGATCTTCGTTGCATCCATCATCACAACGACATAGCTCTGCTCCGACAAATCCATGGTTTCAAATTCATGGAGTATCTCCGTGGTCCGCCTTGTAAAGATCCGACGGACGGTAGACGCACTTAATCCATGACTCTTTGCACACTCCTGAACCGACTGTTTATAGTTGCGCTGACTCAGTCCACGATCCACAAGATTGACCAACCCTAGTTCCTGTTTCTTGGACAGTTGGCGAAGCCTCTGGTAACTCTTGAGTGATTTCTCTTTCCCCGTTCGAAAGTCCCGAACCCTTGGAACCTCGATTGCCACCCACTCCGAGCGAATCCGAATCGCACCAGGATTGCTCCCCCGGCGCTGATAGCGCCGTTTCTCTGGATCAAATTGAAGATGGCGCTTCCCACAAAGCTCCGTCACTTCGATCTCCATGGCAATCCACGCATGAAGATCAAGCAAATAATCATCCAGAGACTCCGTTTCGGGCCATTCGCGGAGAAGGGGGGCGAGTTCTGCCGAAGAAAGCCGTGAGGGGGATCTTTTGGAGGAAGAAGTGGGGTGGCGCTTTTCCATTCGCGTACTTGATCGTCAAGATTTGACCGGGTTGAGTAACGCAGGTAACTGCGAAGCATGATCTAAGGTACGCATGTCTAATTCTATTTCCAAAAGCCCTAATGCGATTTGGGCGCGTCGGTCGGTGGGGGGAAGCCAGCCCTGGATCTCTTTCAACCGCTTGTTGAGCTTTTGCCCAATACGGGTGATACAGCGGGTCGTCCGTAAACTGCGACTCAGTCGACTCATCCCCCCTTATTCATCTCAAATTGCGATTTGAGCCCAGCTTGAACGATTCAGATTTGCTCATCTGATCAAACAACCCTTCCAAGATAAGGAGAACCTTGATAATTCTCTTTTCAAGAGGGCATTTTTCTCTTTTTTTATTGAAAAAAATCCATTGTTGAGATAAGTCAAACGTATTTTGAGCTTTTTTTATCTATAATAGTTTCCCGCATCTTCACGCAATTTCAAATTTTTGTTGCCATTGGATCCATTGGATCCATGCTCCAATTGTCTGAGATGGATGTTTTTTCGTCACCAATTTCACCCCGGAGGTGAATCATGACGGACTCTCAAAACTTACAGGTTCAGATCCCCTATAACCACTCTATTTTGGTGCAGGCATCCACGACCAACCATACGACTTCCGATGCGGGGGCTCTATCTATGAGGGGGCTGATTGAAGCTACAGGTATTCTTCCCTATCTGGTGGACAATCTCCATGATCCACGGGATCCCTATCGTACCACACACTCCATGGAGGATCTGCTTTTGCAGCCGACGATGCAAGGATGGGACTTGTCCAGTAAAGATCTGGGCAATGATTACGGGTCGCTCTCAGTACGGAGCGGGGCGAAGCCGTTGTCGATCCAGCCAACCAGCCGGCATCGCAACCGACGATGTCACGCTTTTGGAGCATTCTCGGTGCACCGGATAATGTTGAGGTGATGCAGAAGGGTCTTCTGAATGGAGCATAGGCTCGTACGCAGCGGCGGTGAACGTCTGGATGAAGTCATCCTTGATGTCGATGCCATGCCCATGGCCATCAACTGGGATGCAAGTATAATGGTCATTACAAGCGAACCGTCTTCTTGCCGTTGTTTGTGACGTGTGGAGAAACGGGGGATGTCCTTGGAGCATCCAGGCACGCAACGGGAAGCGACCAACTGTCAGAAGGTCATGATTCCTATCGGTGAACAGGTTCAAAAACATGCCGCGGATCGTGTCATTTTTCGCCTTGATGCGGGATTCAATAGTCCTGAGGTGTACGAGGATATAGAGAGCGCAGGCCTGTTTTATGTGACACGCTTGAAGGGCAACAACAAGTTAAAGGCGATGGCCGAAGCCTATTTTGATGGGAAAGGATGTCCACCGAACACCTATGGCTATGTTGAGTTGATGTATCAAGCGGAGAGTTGGGATGGTCCACGTCGGGTCGTGATGGTCATACGGCCTCGTCCAGCTGAACTCTATGAAGACTACTTCTTTTTGCTGACCAACCTTGACGCAGAGACCTATTCGGGGGAAGCACTGGCGAAGATATACGCGATGCGTGGAAAGGCTGAAAAGCATCAGGGGGAAATCAAAGAGTTGATCAATCAAGTCATGCTGTCATCCACAGAACGCCCCAAGGAACACTACAGAGGCCATAAGATCATCCGTGAACAGGAGCCTGAAACAGTGGAAGAACGAGAGGTTCGCAGAGAAAATGCCGTGCGTCTTCTATCGGTTCTCTATGCATATCAGATCATGCATATTGGTCGATGCCTTCATCGCACCAGAGGTGGTGCCCAATGTGGAGCGTAGCCCTGTCACATCAGACACCGAAGTTCATCAGGATACATCTCTGAAGATCAACACGGAAACGATGATGGTGGATGACACGCAGAACACCGATGCCAGTACAGAGGTAGACTCCAAACTAAAGCATACCCCTCACATGCAGATTACCACCTTTCGCCTCCACCTACTAAAAGTCGGTGCAACCCTTGCACGCCATAGTCGCTACGTTACGTTTTCTATCGCCCTGTCGGCAGAGCAACTATGGATCCGTTTTTGGGATCACCTTCTGCGACTGCGGTGGCACGGCTTGCCCGATATCTAACGCCAACCACCTCATCTGAGGTGGTTTTACAAGTCAAAAAAAAAATCCGAAACATCAACGTATAGGAGAGGTGCGTCCATACGGTAGGATTGGGTATGCGATACATGACTGCGATTGGAGGGCCGAACTACTACCATGATAGTAGTTAGCCTGATTCCAACGGAAAAAAGCAGGAGATTCTGTTGCATGAGAGGTTCGTGTATCATCTCCCTGCGATGGATGAACCGTCAACCCAGACTTGGACATAAACAGCGTCTTCATGCCTACCTTTTTAGCCAAAATAATCAGGATTTGACCCGAAAATATCGACGATGAAGAAAGAAAAGCTGCGAATCTCAGCAAGATGACGATTTAACAGAGATCGGAGGTTGAGATGAATAAGAAGGGCTCATATGTCCGGTTCGGTGTACCGTCAATGTTTTGTCCAGATCTTGTTCAAGCGTGTGAGCTGCACTCCGATTGCGATGAAGTAAATCCGCATGAATGTCCATGAGCGCATCCAGGGCGGTTTCATGGTCTGGACTCTCATACGCCTGCTTCATCGCCCCTTTGATCGGAGCAGAATCCGATTCTTCAAGAAAACTTGACACGCTCTCACGTTTGCACAACTGGCAGTATTGAATCCGGCCAAGCAATCTACAATCAGTCTTGACCCCCAGAGGTGACACAAAGAAGTCCAGTAGGCAATCCACGTTCGATCAGATCCTGAAAGAGTCGTTGCATGGCGACCACATCTTGTGGAGGCGCTTCGATAAAGCCCAGAATCTGGCGGTAGCCTTCAACGGTGGTTCCCACACATAGAAGCATGGGATGCCCCCATACATGGATCATATCCACCCATATCGCCACATAGCAGTACCTCGCAAAAAGACGGGAATCAAACAGCTCTAAGGCCTCCATACGTGTCTTTGCAAGAGATCCCGCATCTCCATCGTCGGGTGGCGCAGATAAAGCTGTAGTCTCGGACTCTAAATTTTCCGAACTCGGCGGTGGTAGATCCTCTAGATCAGGCAAGATCTTTGCCTCAGATGACGATACATCCAACAATAAACCACGGGTCAAATCCCCGAGAAGCTCAATGTAATGACGCAGTAAATGGAGGCGGAGAGAAGGATCCGAAATGGACGGATTTTGTAGAAGATCATTCAACGAAAATTGTTCATCAGAAGGGCACATTTTACTTTTGATTTTATGTGATTATGAGTAGGGATTTTGCCCTGCCAGTCACAGTGAAAACTCAAAAGTTTAACCTGTTTTTGAAACAACCCCATGGGAACCACCGAAACTCATGAAAAAATCCACTATAAATTGCAAACTTGCGTTTATGCTATCTACAACACTAACCACATACAAGGTCCCGTCCCAGTTGTCATCCCCTGATTTCTTTGGCGTCTTTGTCCCATCAAAAACGATGGTATCAAAGTCTGCACCGATGATCTCGGTTTCCTTGCTTCCCTTCGGCACACGAATCGTACCCACAACGGCACTGTTGTTCCCGATGACTTCCAGTTTCACGTGAAGCCGTGCATCTAGATTATTTGGGGCATCTGGTTCGTCTTCTGGAGGGACGGGGACAATTGGATATCGCCAATCTTGGGTCAACCCATTGACCGGATTCATCGTTTCGGGGCCTAGCTGGAGTGCATCATCTCCCACATCAATCGTCCCCTCTCCAGACAGACCACCCTTTTGAATCTGGGACAAGAATTTGCCACTGCGCAAGAACAATGGCCGGTAAACAGGTGGAAGCCCGCCTGAAACAGGAGCCCATTTTCCGAAGACAAAGCGATCAAGGATGCGGTCGTGGAGCGTCTTCTGCAAAACGGATATGACATCCATACGAAGGTGGAGAAAAGACAATATATCCATGTGGATCAGATCACGCACCCCGATTCCGGCACCGAGAGCGACTCTTGTTACACGCGGATCGGGCTTGTTGCAGGAGCTTGACTTCTCCAATCGGGGCATTAAGATTGCCTGTGCTCGGATCATCGGGCGTGCGCTCCGCGGGAGCGGCACACGCTGGACTGGATGTGTAACGAGTCCAGTATTCTGGAGCTTTTGCATCTGGATCAAACGCTGCACCGATATGGGGTCAAGCTGTGCACGCATCAATCATAGACCGCCTTCATGGGAAGGCCGAAGAGAGGTTGGATTTTGATCCCACGCTGGTTTTTTATGATTGAACGAACACGTTTTACCATGGCCAAGAGAAGGGAGAACTCTTGGGCGGAGCAAGCAGAAGCGACAGGATGGTCCCGGGTAACGGCGTCCATGACGATGAGTGCTTCAGGTCTTCCTCGCACGGTGAAGGTTCTCGCCGGAAACGCGAGTGAGCCCGCACACGTTGGAGGGGTTGAATCTCCAAGGAGAGCGGGTAACGATGATCATGGATTGCATCCAAGGAGAATCTGGAGTACTTGGAGGCGCAGAACCCGGACTGGATTACCGTGGAGCGCACGAAGGCACCTCCGGTACCGGATCGAGCCCCTGAAGAAACGTTTTGGACGGCGGGCGGAAAAGAAATCCGGGCATGGGAATCCACCAAAGAAGCGGAGGAGGACGCTACCCCAAAAGAACCAAATGAGAAAGTGGACGATCCCAAGAAGGACGAACGTTTGGTCTATGTGCACAGGGAAGCCCGACCAGGAGCAGATCCTTGCGAAGAAAGGCGAGCCGTATACCGAAACCCTTGAGAAGCTACATGAGGTCTGGCTATTTGAAAACCTATGATCAGGTTTTGATCAAAGTTGGACGTTTGAAGCAGCAGTACAGCTGGATCTCTCCTTTGTACGAGGTCAAGGTTCTGCGGTCGGAGGCGAAGCATGCACAATCGGTGACCGATACGAAGCTTCCTGCTCCTCCTCACCGGATTTAGGCGGTGGGGGGCTATGTCATCCGAACCCGTATACAGGACCTGACGCTGCAACAAATTGCTCGCTTGTACTGGAAGTTGACCGAGCTTGAGAGTGCCTTCCGATTCATGAAGTCAGATCTGGGCATGCGCCCCATTGATCACAGCAAGGATGCGCATATAGAAGCACATCTGTTCCTCTGGCCTACTATACGGTCCATATGGCCCAACTCAAAGACAAAGGGGTGCATGCAAACTGGGATACGATTCGGCGTCAACTCAAGCGGATCACCACCCGGCTTCCCAAAAACAAACACCGCTACTTGATTCATGTATGTGATCAGGAGCTGACTCCCTTTTTAGAGGATGGGTTCGCGCACTTGAACCTGAAGTATGACCCTGGGGCCACGAAAACGATCAAGGAATACGTCGAGGAACCCAGTTCGGCCGTCCCCAAAAAGCCACCCGACCCGTAACATGAAGCGCGTGGATTCATAAAGAGGGAAAGAACGGACTCAGGAGCCCGAGGTACATCCGATGGGGATGGATGTGAAGAAATTACGGGGAAATTGTGCGGAATCAGGCGCAAAACAGGGTACACGGCCACGCCCCATCAAATCGTAAACTCTCACAAGAGTACGGATCAAGAAAAACATCAGTCAAATACGGAAACGAGAGGTTTTCGTATCTTGAGCGCAAGCAAAAATGTCGAACTTGGGATAGTCAAGTAACATTTAACGTTCCATACTCCACTTTGAGGAGTCTTTTTCTTGTTTTGGCGACTCATGCCTCACCTTGGATAACTCATCGTGTATCTTCGGCATTTGAATCTGTTCTCTGCCATACTCTTCAATCAACCATGTTTGCATTGAGGGAATCGGCACCCCGTAGTATCCACCTTTGCGCTTATCAATGATTCCTTGCTCAAGTGCTTGTTTGAAGAAATTGTCTGCTACTTCAGGAGGATATTCTTCATTAAGTATAGCTATAATTGACGTGCGTGTCGTAGTTCCACCAAGTGGAACATGGGCGAGAGATCTGGTAAGAGATTGCCGTTGCTCCACGTCAATCTCGTGCGCGCGGGTTTCGTAATAGTTGATTCGAAACTCATTGCCCTTCTCTAGCACAATCCGCAAGCCCTCATCCGTCATGCGACGATGGTTGGATTCAAGGTACGCAACCGCGGGCTTAACATAGGAAATGATATGCTGGGGCCATCCATGCGTCTCCTTGGCAATCGCATCAATCCATGGATCAGGATTCCCCTTGGCCCCCCCGTCTTTGATTAACCAATCACGAATTACCAACCGCTCAGATTTCTTATCCAATCGCCCGAGATTTATCAAAGCCTCTCCTGCAAATCGGGAAATCCCCAGCTTGCGAAAGGCCGATTGGGTCGTGCCTAACCCCGCCGTCAGTAGCATGACGGGTTTTCCCAGCCCACCATTATGAATCTTGTCCAACGTGTCTCCCGCTCGATGTGATTCCGTTGGAGTTTTTTCTAGATTGATCAGACGCTGGGCTTCATCCAGCACCAAAATCAATCCTTCCTCGGGTGCCACCTCTTTCAGTAACCCATCCACACTGGAATATCCTGCCACATTTCTGCTATACCCACCGCCGAACCCATGAATACCAACGTTCGCAGCATACTGTTTATCCATGACGTAGGATTCTCCCAGAGATTGTGCCATGGATATAGGATCATACAAATCTTTCATCTTGATGATTGCGACGTCCCAGTTTTTGGCCCGTGCCTCTACAGACAGTTTATCCAGTAGAGCCGTCTTTCCCGCTCCGGGTGCACCCTGGATCAAGAAGGTGGTTCCCCTTTTTTTGCCGAGATAGCGTTCAAGGGCACTGGTAAAAGTGTCAATAATTTCTTGCCTCCCGTGAAAATATTCAGCTGGACCTCGATCCTCAATGAAATCAGAACTCATGATGTTTTTGATCAATTACATGGCATGAAGATACGGCAAATCAGGACACATTGTATCAGAGAGGACAGTCTCAAAACTGGATAGAATGTCTTCCCTTCCGTGAAAAAATGCCGCAGGGCCTCGGTCACGTCCAGTCGGGGGAGGCGACGATTCCCCGGCATATGAAGGATGGGATTTCTTTTCGACAGTAATAATCAGAATTCGCATCATTACCCACAGCTTCGGCGATAGACGTCAACAAAGAATCAAATTTAAAATACTGAGGCAGGGCTACACTGCAATATGATGTACTCCTCATTAGGAATTTGCAAGCTTGCGATGGTTCCAAATCCAAAATACTTGTGAGATTATCCACCACTACGATCAATTAAAGGCAGGATAGAAAGGCATCAGGAAGATTTTTCATTCGAAACCAGAGTTTCCACTAAACCCTAAACTACGCTAAATCAAGTCTTGCGAACAATTGCTCCTACTACTTATTGAGTGAAATGATTAGAAATCGGACAATCATCTCGAAATCGCTTACAGAATCTCCAAGGCGCAGAAACCATCAAATAGAGAAATACTTTTCAAGTTAACGCTTATGGGGCATGCCCCCTTGCTCAAATGAATCCATGCCAATATTCATGCTTTCTGCGATAGATAGAATGTGTCCCTCAATAATCTGTTTTGGACGACTGGGGAGTTGTACCAGCTTTGACCCAAAAAATGTCGCTAAACATGAGAGTCGTGCGAGTTCAGATAGTCCTTGATTTAATCCATTCTTTTGGAAAACGCTCCCAAGTATGGGAATATTCTCATCATTGTGTTTATTAGGTCTAGCATGAGGAGATGCGTGCACTAAACCCGCAGATAGATCTTTGTATTTCTCCTTATCAATAGGCGGGTGTTTTATACCCAATTCTTCTAGACGTTTACGGACCTCAACCGGCTTGATTTGGGCGTTATACTATCTCTCCACAAGTAAACGCCACTTCTCCAGTTCTTGTCCATCAGCGTAGAAAAGACAGAGTAAATTAGTCGTTTCACCGATGATTCTGCAAAGTGCAAGTGCTTCGTCGTAATAGCCATTCCGAAGCAGGCAAAGTGTAGCTTTAAGGTGGGAGCTAACTTTACCACACAAATCTTGGATGCTATGATCGCCGACCTCACATTGCCATATACATGAATCCATGTCGTCAAGAATTGAACCGGCTCCATAAATACATCAAATTGAGGCAACCCATTACCTCCCTGCATGAGCGGATTCATTGTATCCCTTGAGCACTCATGCTCCAAAGAATGCACGATCTTGAAAAATTCTGCTGCTTCTTTACATAGATCTTCGTTCGGTCGGTCCAAGGCAAGGCGTTTTTTTTTGATCCCATACAAATTGCAAACTTGCGCTTTCATAAAATCAACAAGTATGCCTCATCTCTATCTTTTGTAACCGGAAAAGTTGTTGAAGGATTGAAACAACCCCGGCAGTAAAGCCCTATATGAACTTCAACTCAATTATTGTTGGATTTGCTTTTTAACTTCTTGTTTAGAATGATTGCACCAACACTGATAATACCGCCAAGTATAGCTAAAGGCACAGTTCCTGCAATAGCAGTTCCCATTGCAGCGATACCAATTTTGCTACCTATAAGTCCTCCGGCCGTTGCTCCTGCTGCGCCCCCAGCCGCTGTCTTGATAATTCTGGTAGAATTATTTTCAATCTTATCCGTCATTTTTTACTTCGTTTTTTATGTGATCATGTGAAAATATAATGGGGTTACCTCCCTCCCGAACTTTTTTCCCAACGCAAAAGCGCCCCGATACCAAGAAGTACCGGGGCGCCTTGTTTCCTGCGTGAGTAGCTACGCTACTCGATCTGCTTTACTTCACCAGCGTCATACGACCCGACTTCACAAACCTGCTCTCCGCTCCTGTCGCAATCATCCGGTACAGGTAGGTCCCCGAGGCAAGACTCACCGCATTCAGCTCCATGCTCCGGTTCGCCCCCGCCTCAAACTCCTGCGCCGGCAGCGTCATCACTTCACGACCCAACATGTCCACAATCTGAAGACTCACACGAGCCGACTCCGGTAGATCAAACTGGATCCGCGTCGAAGGATTGAACGGGTTCGGATAGTTCCCATGCAAGGTGAACTCCGTCGGAAGCTCCTCCGCTTCGGCAACACTCGTCACATTGAAGTGCGCCACACGCTCCCCATTCACATCCACTCCGTAGACCTCCAAGCTTGCCGCCTGATTGGACAGGTTCAAGATCAAAGCCTCGCCCTGACGCCCCGCCAGATCCAACTGGAAGACCGCAACCTCCGTGTTGTCCGCCGTGGTGACCTGCAAGTTCACAAAGTCCGGCTCCAACTGCAAATACCGCGTCGTATTGTTGAACGCAAGCTGCCGCGTCAATACCCGATCCAACTGGTTACTGTTGGATGGATCCAACACATTCACGTTCACCGCCGGCGCATCGCCCGAGCCATGAACCAAGATCGCCTCCACCATCGTGCTCGTACTGGATTTCAGGCGGGTTTCAATCGTGTTCACCGCAAGGTTGCCCAACATGCCGTGCGCGATGACCGCATAGCTCTTGTTTGCCCCCAACGAAGGCAGGGTCACATCCGTGGTCTGCTCTGCCGGAGCACCCACTAACTGGAGCTGCACCTCATGGGATCCTGCGCTAAGCTTCGTATAGCCCGTCGCAGTCTGGAACCGCACGCCAGAAAGAAGCGGCGCCCCATCCAGAGATACATTCACCGGTGCAGGTAAGTTTGCGTTATGAATGATCTGAACCTCCGCCAAGCCCCCCGTAATTTCCGCGCGGTGAATGGGGTTCTCAATCCCATTCGCTGCCACGCCCAAAATCGCACATGTGCCAATCTCCACCGTCTCCTGCGTCAAATTCAGAACGCCATTCACATATCCGTTTTCCGCAAACGATTCGTCGCCATTTCCGGTGACGGAGGTTCCCGCCAATTTCGGATTATCCCATTCACAATCCCACTGCACCATGCGGATTCCCGCCTGATCAAATACGTTCACCAGTCCGCCCGCTCCAATCCGAACACGAGGATGCACATCCAACTCGTCTTTGAACTCCACTTTCCAGAAGATGTCCGCATATACATCCAGCGTTAACGCCCCTCCTGAGGTGACGATATTGTCGGCAGGCCAGGATGGTGTTGCCCCGTCGGGAACCGTAATCGGCGTCACCGTCGCCGGCATCGCTTCCGATAAATCATCCTCCAGTTGCAGAATCAGCGGACGATAATGCGCCTCCTCTCCACTAGTACCCCCCACCGGGAACAGGTACCCACCGCTCAATTCCGCCGTCCCCCCAGAAATCCCATCCTTCACATGACGAGAAACCCCCGCCGAGGCATGCGTGCGACGCGTGCCTCCTGTGATCACTTTGTCACAATTCTCATCCGTATCACAGTTGGTCACGGCATTGTTGCGCCCACGGAGATCCTCTTCAATGTTCGGGTTCTTCAACGTCCAGGTATACTGATCGCTGTGGATGATTCCTCGGGTCAGCGTCAACGTACTCGTTTCCCCTTGCGCGACATTACTCTCCAGCATGATCCCGTTGGCATTGTTGATCTCTACCTTCCCCCCGAAGTCTGCCAGGGAACGCACCTTCTGCGCTTCTTTTCCTGAAAACTCCACATCGGCCTCGATCGCATAACCTTCTGCGGTCGGACCAAAGTCAAAGTCTCCCTCCAACTTAAGCTGCGTTCCGTTCTGCGTCAAGAACCGAGTGGCCGCTCCTGGACCAGAGACCTTGAAGTCCTTCTTGGCGGTCAAGTTCGTATACTCACTCAAATAGATTGCATCCGTAGGAGTATTCGAAATCCCTCTCTCTTGATCCTCATTAGCAGCTCCCGTCGCACTTGTAATGACCTTCGAAAAGTTTCCCTCAATGGTCAGCGATTTTTTGGCGTCTGCATCCCCCTCTCTGGAAGAGAATCCTGCCGTCCCGCTGATCGTGAGATCCTTTTTGAATTCCAACGTATTCAACTGCTGGAAGAGGTTCGCAGAGGTAACGTCCACATTTTTGGTGATCGTGGCCTTGGACCCCCAGAACTCAACCGCCCCATTCGATGCGTTCAGGGAATCCACTGTGATCGCTTCTTTCCCCGCGGCTCCGATACCCATCACATACAAGGTCCCGTCCCAGTTTAATTTGCTGGGATCCACCGTCCCTGGTTTATTTGGCGTCTTCATTCCATCAAACACGATGGTGTCAAATTTCGCGCCGATGATCTCCGTCTGCTTACTTCCTTTCGGCACCCGAATGAGTCCATTGACCGCGCTGCCTTGTTTCACGTCTAATTTCACATGAGGCCGCCGTGCATTCGCGTTCGGAATCGGATACTGCCAATCATTGCCCAACTCATCCAACGGATTCGTCGTTTCGGGGCCTAGCTGGAGAGCACCCTCGCCCACATCAATCGTCCCGACTCCAGCAGTCGCTCCACTCTTCCCATTCCCCAAGGTGACGACCGCAGTGGCGTTGTCCAAACCCTTGCTACTGTTGAGCTGCCCCAGCACATGGAGCTCGCCCCCACCCGTCATGATCTTGCCCGTTTGCTTGTCTGCCTTGCCCACATCCACCTTGCCATGCACCACCACGTTATTTCCGTTGGCATGTAGCTCTCCGTTGTCAATCATCAAGAACGGAGCATGTTTACTCGAGGGCCCAATCGTCAGATGAGATCCCTCTCCTTTCAGGTGTAGATGTCCATTAAAGATGTGGACCCCCTCGATCAGAGATTGCTTCTCGTCCACGATCACGACCGCATCCTTATGATCTATCGCCACTTTCCGTACGCCCGTAAACCACTCGCTGTCAATCGTGTGCTCTTTCTCTACTACATACTTTAGAATATAACCGTGATTTCCGGTACGATCGGCTTCCTTATCCGGAACGTCCGTGCCAATGCTCCCCGGATCATTGGTGTCCAAACTCAGCGTACCCTCCTTCACCGTAATCTGCTCCGTCACCATCAGCGTATTCTGCGTATCGGTTCCTGCAGCAAACAGAACCAGAGGGCCCTTGCAGAGTCCCAGGTTCTTGGTCTCGGTCACCTCATCCAGACGTAACTCTCCGCCATCCAGATAGATGGACAACGATTCAAGTGCCCCCTTCTCCGTGAGGCCTGTGACGATATCCGTGTTCCGGCTGGCATACACCAAGTGCTTCAACTCGGAGTTGGAATGCAATGCACCATCCAATTCGCCCTCAAGGATCAGCGCGTCTTTGACGGTGAGCGTTTCATCCACCTCAAGGTCAGATCCGCTCCCCACATGAAGCGTCGTAACCGTCACATCTCCCGTAATCTCTAGGTCTTCCAAGGTGACCAACGCATGAATCATCAGATCCCCCGAAATCTCCCGGCCGTTTCCTTCCTCGGTCAAAATCAGGCGTGTCCCGCCATTTAACGCAAGCGTATTCTTGCACTCCCCCTCATCCAGCGTCTCCGCGGGATTTTCCATTTCAATCGGTGCCCCCTCCTCCGCAAAAATCTCTCCGTCCAATGCCAAGTTGTGCGCCGAAATAATTGCGCCATCCATATGGGCATCCAGAAGGATGCGGTCATTGTGCGTGGCTTCAATGTTCAAATCTCCTTCAATCCGCGACATGATGGCCGAGTTCGCCTTGCCTACCTTCTCTGCCGCGAAAATCACACGAGGAGCACAGCTTGTATCCTTGCGGTTCGGCGCGGAATCTATTCCAGCAATGTCATCGGAGCGAATATCCAGATCCCCCTCAATCGTCACCTCGCCCTGGAAGAGGACTCCCGGAATATAAAATCCCGGTCCTGCCGTTGCGGTGTCCTGATTCTTGAAGAACCGCGCATCCGACGGGTCGTCTACCAAGAGGTTCTTCCCCGTCGGCGTGACGGTGATCGAGACGGACGTGGCGGTGGTGCCTGGACGCGCATTCATCACCTCACCCAACGCCACCGTGAAGGTGCCCGGTGTGTTTGATACCGTAAGGGGAACACTACCCGTCGTGGCGACACCAGCAATCGTTATACTCGGATTAGCCGGCGTCACCGCGTTGGCTGGGTTCACGACCAATGGAACCGTTACATCAGTGCCATCTGGATGCGCTTTATTGAGGGTCGCGGTCACCGTCACGGTTCCACCCACAACCTGTGAGGTGGGAGTGGCGCTCAAACTCACCACAGGCGTATCCACGATGCGCACCGCTGCCATGTCATTGAGGTACTCACACGTAAACGGATCGTTTTCCGCCGCGCTGGCCAGCTTGACGCCCCTGCGGATTGAAGTCGCAACACCTCCATCATCCACCCGAGCTGTACTCTGATCGACTGGAAAACTGCTTGGAAATACGCCGGTCGGCAACACTCCATCTGCCAAAATCACATCCCCCGTGACCGTGGCATCCTTCTCAAACACCACCCGGGCATCGTTCCACTGCACCACATCCCCATCAATCTCGACCTCGTTCCGGAAAATGACATCCGTCGTGACGTCCGGATTATCGGTGGCGTCAGCTGCAATACTTCCTGCCACCGTCAAATCCCCAATCTTTGTCAGATTGATACAGATATTCCCTGCCGCGATCGCGCGGATCTCATTTTCGATCTCCCCGCCTCCGGTCACCAGAACACAATCATCATGATCTATCACATTCCTGGCATCGGGTTGATAATCACTACTCAGATGAAAGAAGCTTGAAGTTCGAGCTTCCGGGGTAAACCAAACCGTTCCCGGCCCGTCAATTGTGCCATCTACCGTCAGGATTCCATTCTTACTATCCTTTGCTGATTTTTTCAGAGCAACGTGTAGATCAATCTCCGCGGCAGCAGTGGAGCCGCCTACCGTCAGCGTGGCACCACGCTTGACCGTTAGCTGATTCACTCTCAATCTTGGACTCGTGCTCTCACCCTCAATCGTTAGATCGTTCGCCACCTCGAGTGCGTCGAGGTAGTTTGACGACCCCACGACCGTCAAGGTCCCCGTAATCGACAGCCTGCTTGCTGGATGATTTTTGTCGTCAGCAGGAGAATCAGCAAACGCTATTGCTCCAGAAGTCCTTGTTGCATCATCAGACAATTTCACATCCTCAAATTGAACCGTCGCATCTTTGTGGATTGTAAATGTCCCAGCACCAATTGTAAATTCGTCTTCAAATTCCAACGTCCCCTTGACCGCGCTTCCACTGCCCCGCACATAAGCCCCAAACGTTATATTCGCTGTTAGGGAAGACGCAGGGGGAGCAAGCGTAACGGTGCTCCCTGCCCGGCGAACCCGGATCAAGACGGTGCCTTCAGAGCCTATGGCGTTGTCTAACAGACACGGTGCCGTAAGGGTACAATCCGCACCGCTTCCATTATTTACATCCACATATCTTGTTGTCTGCGCAAATGCGCCGGAGGCGGCAAACAGCATGGCCAACAGTGCCACGCAGCCAACCCCGAAAAGTTTAGTAAAATGTTTCATGTGTTTGGGCCTCTGCCCGTTGAGTTATGAATTTAGATGCAATCCGGCACTGGGATGACAAGCCATAGTAGATAAACCTAATTCGACATAGGTATCCCAGCACCTCTTTCGGGAATTACACAATAACTAACGACTACGCGTAATTCCATTCAAGACTTTAACAAGTATTTTTTCAAAAGGTTGGAAGATTTCTCCAATATCAGGAGGAAACAATAGGAGATCGCTATTGCAATATTGCCTCGTTGTGACGATAATATATATCGTATTGGAGCATTACCTCCGAAATCCTAGTGGCTTGTGTGAAGTAGGATCCTGTAACTTGATTTCGTTCAACAGTGACTTGATCAGTTTGATCCGATTGAAACGCACACGATATGAGGTACTTGATCTTCAAACTTAAAACGTACCTTGGTGAATCTATTGTTTGAATTTCCGACTTCACTCTTCATATGTGGGACGGATTTGGACGATCCTGTTTAAGATGTAGCTTGAGCGTGTGACTTTGTCGTCCTTGGGCATTTGCGTTCTCAATGATTGAACGCAGAATGAACGGATTTTTCTTTGCCTGCTTTTTCTTCATCCTGAATTTATGCCCTTGGCCATTGAATAGCCCTTCAAGGACTTCCTCTGATATCTCTCGCTTCAGTATACGCTCAAGATTCTCGTCCAAGGCATTGTGTATCCCAGATGTCGTCAGACTAATCTTGTTCCTCAGCTCCGACAAGCCGTAGCAAATACTTGTTGTCTTCAGGTTTTGCATCGCGACTACATGGTCGTTGTTCCAGATGACGTAGATAGGGAGGCTCTTGCAAACTCCTGCTCAAACATAAAAGATTCTCCTCAGCGCAAGTTGATGTTTTCGGCAATGTACAGCCATGAATGGTAGCCAATTTACCGGCGTTGATAGCACCAGCATAACAAGCACATCTGCCTCCTCCCGGAGAGAAGAATTCACCTGAACTCAAGAAGATGTTGCAGTTTTCTATGGGTGTACACATATATAAATCCGTTAGATTATTCAACCCAGTTAATGGATTGATGTATTAATCTCGTCCTCCTTGAACCATTGCTTGTCCAATAAAGTCTCTTTTATCGGGTTTGGATTGTTACTATAGATTACCAATGCCAAGCTTTCTTTGGCCCGTGTACAAGTAACATAGAGCAAACGCCGGGTACGATCATTCATGGTCTCTCTTCCATCTCTTTCATTATCCATATCGGTTTTACTTGGAGGCTTCGCACCAAAGAGTTTATCATAAGCTACCGAACCTTTGAAGCGCATGCTGGAATCGTCAGTGATTACCATGACTCGTGGATACTCTAAACCCTTCACACCTTGATGCGTGCCAAATCGGCTACGATCGTTCACATAGTCTTTGTATAGTGAAATTTCCGAAAATTGAACATCGAGCAATTTCTGCCAGGCAGCAATCTTATCATCTTTTCATCAAAACTACCCTCCGTGGATGCATTATTTCGCAAATCTAATGCCGTAAGAAGATCCTCAGGGATAGTGAAAAGCCTGTAGGTTTTTACTATAGAGAGAATATCGATACATCGGGGATCATTACTATTCTCAAAATGTGTCGTGAGAACTGAGACAGCCCTTCGAACGATCTCCATGGATGTTTTGATTGTATCTTTCTTCAATTGTAGTTGTGTTCTTGAAAGCAGTGGCGACTGGCTACGTAAAATAGACATAACGGCATAGTGACTTCCTTCTTGATGTGCATTTACGAGCGGCAATACTAGCTCAGTGAAAAAACGAAGTGCTGCAAGAGAGCCATCACGAAATCCTGTCCTCAGTGTAGAAACCGGATCAATCGCGGAAAACAGAGTCTTAAACCCGAGTCTTTCAGCTGCCATATGATGTTCAACGGTTATCATTTTCACGACCTTCATGTCAGTCCAGTCTGGATCGCTTGTACGTTCAGCAAGGTCTTTACAAATTCGGCCTTCCAAAGCGGACTTATCTGCGGTGGTAACTGGAACGATATAAGCAGCTACGTGGCCACCTGATTTGTTGGCTCGATCCCGCTGTGACCAGCCATCAGCGTCCTTACGAATCGCATTTGCTAACCTGATGATACGTTCTCGGCTTCGATGATTCATGCATTTTTTAGGCTTTTTCCAGTACTCAGGGATAGATTCCATAAGGTCGCTCTTGCCATGGCCATAGATACGTTGCATTGTATCCCCAAAGAGACCTATTACGATCTGACCTTTATGTACTTTTTCAAATTCTAGAATGGCCTCCATAAACTGTTTGAGCGTGTCTTGGCTCTCATCAATCAGCAAAAAGGGATAGCGGCTAAGCACAATTTTCTGAAGCGTCGGCTTATGGATGAGGAAATCAGAAGATATGTCAATGACTTCACTGTGAGAGAGAGAATCCTTGCCAAAATTATCCCCGTTCGGATTGTAGGTGAACTGGATAATGCTTTCCAGTCCCTTTAATCGCTCCTTGAGCGAAGCGATTTTGTGCTGGTGAATATCTTGGTGTTTTTTGATTCGCGCGTGGCCAAGCTTGCCAACATTTTTTTCGATATCTTTTGGCAGTCTCTTAGCCAGCCACTGACTAATATCTTGGGTTCGCCCCTCAAGTAGTGTCCAAGCGAAACTATGAATTGTAGCGACATCAAAGACAGGATCATGTTTGACACGGCGGAGAATTTCATCGCAGGCAGCGTTTGTATACGTGATCACAGCGACCTTTCGACCCTGACGGCGTAAAGCGTCACCATATTTCTCCAAAACAAAATGCAACGCGTCTTTCAGTGAACGTGTCTTTCCAGAACCAGCTCCGGCATAGAGGAAAAAACTATGCGGTTTTTTCAGTGATAAGCAGGTTTTAATTGTCTCATCCGCAGTATTGTCTCGTGTGTCGTCTTCTGTGAAAGATGTATCAGTCATCACCCAACATTCTCATATGTCTCAAGCCGTTCTTGAAGCCAACAAAAACCTTTTTTTACGTATGGCGGTAGAACTAATTGGTCAAAGTTTTCGCTTACCAATAAATCGAGGGCGAATGCTGCTTTTTGAGGTGAGTTCCTAAGACGATCATAGAGTCCTTGCGCAATATCTCCAACATTGGCACCTTTCCGTATAATTTCTGCAAATGCGTTCGTCATGGTCACACCTGAAAGATTCTTAACTATATCCAAATTTGCTAATATCAGTGCGTCTTCAAATGTACTTGGAATCAGTGAGACTGGCTCCGATCCTTCTGGATAAGTGACTAGAAATTTCCGTTGAAAAACCACTCCAATTATTCCATAACCACCTCCGGCTTCTTCCGCCACAAGATTTTCTTGGTCTAGGAGTTCATCAATCTTCGTTTTCTTGGGCAACCACGATTTAAGGACGGAATTGCCAGTGTCGTATTCTTGGCCATGTTGCGGAAGTACTGACTTACCGTTATTTTTCGGATCAACCGCATCAAGATCAGTAATTATTAGTGTTGGTATAGAAAGTATCTCAACGAGTGGCTTCAACCGATGTGCATGACTACCGCCAAGCTCCAATAGTGAGACGTACCGGTGGGCGAGGTCAGGGGAGTGGTGTTCAATAAAATGGGAAATGAGGATTCTTTCAGCCGCTCCTTCCACCAAGATAATTGCATCGGCGAAGAATAGATCACAATGGGTCGTCTTGAGATAGCGCCGGACGAAACGTGTTGTCTCGTTACCCTTTCCAAATAGGGCAGACAGATTAGCGACCACTGAGGTTGGCACATTCGTTTCTGTAGCAGGTAGGCGCTTGAAATAGCGTAAGTTCTTAAAATCCAATTCGTGTACGATGTGACTTGAGTGTGTACTAACGATGAGTTGGGAGTGGAAATCCGTTATTTCACCCAGATCAGGATGGTTGCGCAAGACATCCTATGCTTTGCGAATAAATACTTGCTGCACCTGGGCATGGAGATACGCTTCTGGTTCTTCAATAAGAATCAATTGGAGAGGCTCGATAACAGGTTTGGTATCGGTCACCGTAGTACTTGATAGTTTCCCGACACGCATCCACTCATCCCGAAAACACATAAGCTGAAATACCATAGAAATAAGGTTCTGAAACCCAAGCCCACTGTAATCTTCTGGAAGACGAACAGCCCACCTGCTCCGCCAATATCGTACTGCACAGCAGACGCATGATCGAGCCCATCAGTGGGCCGGATTCTGGTTGAGATTGACAATTTCGGATTTGACATACCCGGATAACCGAGTTGCGAAAGCTCGTTTATGGCAGACTTAAACCCAATTTCCAGTTTCTCGTCGAAAGTGGATTGAGCAGTATGGATTGCTTCCAATGCGGAAACGTCTTCGCTGGTGGGATTCTGATCTGGGGAAAGATGTCGGTGATAGTATGTACTGAGTTGAGAAGATAGTTTTTGATTTTTTGTTCTGCTTCGTTTGCCGGTGCTTTCATGAGAGTCTTGATGACGGCTTTCGGAAGCATCCGTGAATCCACGTTGCGCTCTGATTTCTCGAAGATGAATGAGCCCAGCAAAAGGATCTTTGCCAAGTGATTGAGCCCGTTCAGGAAGCTTTTGGGGTTCAGCGGTATGATTCGTTTCGGGCTGTACAACCTTGTCTGGGTCAAGGATTTAAGATTCCATGGTCAGTGCTGAAGTGAATTTACGATCCAAGTAATCTTGGAGGGATTTTGGCCAAAGCGAGAAGTTCCCCGAAGATGCATTGTTCTCTGAATTGTAGTTCTCGCCCCGCTCTTTGGCGTTCAACTGTGCTTGAACAAAGTCCTTCCGAAGATCCTCAAACGATTTTGCCTCTATGCGTATACGCACGCCAAGGTTATCACCGTCCCAGTCCAGGCTTGGTATCAAATGCGCTACATGACGAAGTTCGTTATCTGCAATCGAAATCCAGACGTCTATCGCAGGTAGGAACTGATTGAGTCGTTCTGGATCATGGGATCCAGAATCATCATCCGTGCCCCAAGTATTTGCGAAGCGTTCAATTTCCGGCCAGTTGGAGGCGGTAATATCTTTGACTGAAAACCCACCTCTCTCTTTAAGAAACAGGCGGAGGGCTACCATAGCGGAGGTCTTGCCGCTATTATTTGCCCCCACTCACAGTGTCTTTGTAGCAGCAATGTCTACGTGTGTAGCTAGCAACCTTCTGAAGTTACTCACTTCGATGCACTCTATACGCATGGTGTTTGGACTTTGCGATATATGTTTTGTGACGGACTGAATCTATTACAGAGTGTCTATCCAGAAAATGCTCATTTGTGAATTTTGTTCGGTGGTTGCTCCAAGATCTGCTGGATTATAGTGGGGCAAGCTTGCGCAACGTTAAGAAGAAGATTCCCCGTTCATGGAGTTTCGCCAGATGCGCATAGGTCGTAAAGCGGCGGTCAAAGACCAATTCCTTTGGTACTTCTCCCGTCCGTTGTTTCCAGAGGTCAGTGAAGGATAAAATGGCACCATTCTGGGTCGCTTTCGTGATCTTCGCATCCCCATGGATCAACACCCGCTGACTGGCCTCTCGTGCCACCAATGCCAAGATTCCACGCTGACGACTCCGCTTGGAGATAGAATGCTTCTGCATGAACACCTCATCCCCATGATAGGGGATCGCATGAAAATCCAAATCAAAGGATCTCTCCAGGGTCGGAATCCATCCGGGTGCTATACTCCGTCAACGTCGATTTTTTGGCAGGACATTGAGCCCAGCAAAGAACGCACTGCCGCGATCCGGGATATGGGGCATGACATGATACGGTCGCCCAATTCCCCAGAGTTTGAGTGCGAGTAAGGCCTGGATCATGGCCGTCGCAGGAATCTTCGGACTCGTGGGCTATGGCCCTAACTTCGGTGATTACCTCTTATACAGAGGTAATGGGTTGGGATTTTTGAAAAACTGAACACCACATCATCTCCTTTCCAGAAGGGGTTTGAACGATTTCTGCATGTGGAAGGACGCGGTTACAAGATCGTTTTCTGCTTGAAGAGGATGTTTTATCGGTGGAGTGTTCGCGCGAAATGAATTGAGGCATGTATTCCAATCAGAAATTTGGTATATTTTTCGCGAGGCTTGTACACTCAAACCGAAGTTGTCACATGGTTCAGATTGACGTTGCTACCTTTTAAGGGGCAAATTCTCCGAGAATTTTTTGGAGCAATTTAGGGCTGTTTTTGCATAAGATTTCGTAAAGGAGTGATTTGTGTAGTCCAACCTATATTCAAAAAACCGAGATAACCGAACAGCTTCTTGAGATGGGAAAAACAAATATCCTGAACACTCGCACAATTAACTATATGGAGTTGATAGGTAACGGCAGATCCTACAGTGTACCACCGTATCAACGCGACTATTCTTGGTCAGAAGAGGAGTGGGAAGATCTATGGAACGATATTGCCGGGTTGACATCTGGTGATCAAGATCATCACTTCATGGGATCTTTGGTAATTCAGGGGAAAAGCGACCGTGAATTCTTGGTCATTGATGGGCAGCAGCGGTTAGCCACATTAAGTCTGTTTGCACTTGCCATAATCAGTAAATTGTACATGATGGCGAATGAAGGGGTTGAGCCTGACTCAAATAAGGAACGCGCGCAACAGTTGCGTAATCGCTTCATTGGAGAAAAAGACCCCGCATCACTTACCGAGAGTACTCGGCTCGTATTAAATCATACAGATAACGGCTTCTATCAGGACTATCTAGTCCAGTTGAGAAGACCTCTTAATCCGAGGAGACTCCCTAAATCGAACAACCTACTCTGGAAATGTTTTCTGTACTTTAGAGAACGACTTGATGAATCGGAAGATCTGAAAACGGATGGAGAGATTGTGGCTGGTATTCTGTCTGAAAGCGTAGCACGCCAACTGCTGTTTATCCTTATAACAGTAGATGACGAACTGAATGCGTATACGGTATTTGAGACTCTCAACGCGCGTGGTCTTGAGCTTACAACAACGGATTTACTCAAGAACTATCTGTTCTCCTTGGTACAAGTTCCTGCTGATCTGGAAGCTCTCCAGCGCCGGTGGACAAAATTGATTTCAACTGTAGGTCAAGATCGGTTTACAGAATTTCTACGCTATCATTTACTCTGTAGACAGAGCAAGGTACGAAGCAAGCGCCTTTTCAAGCTAATACGAGACATAACCAGGTCACAAGAGGATGTTTTTGTACTTCTCGATGAACTGGAAGGTAGGGCAGAACTGTTTGCGGCATTCTCGGATCCAAATCATGGTTATTGGATGGACTTACCCAATGCAAAACCATATATACGAGAAGTTTGCCTTTTTCGAGTTCGCCAGATGCTACCGCTTATATTCGCCACTTGGGAAGTTTTTTCCAAAAAGGATTTTGTACGAACCCTTAAACTCTTAAGCGTCACATCATTTCGCTATAACGTAGTCAGCCGTCTTAATACCAATGTGCTTGAACGTGTCTATCCCAATGCGGCAAGAGCAGTTATAGATCGAGAGGCAACATCGCCAGCAGACGTGTTCAAGCTAATCAAACCAGTTTACGTAGATGACGAAAAAATGTATCAAGATTTTTCAATCTTAGTAATCCCCCCTCGCGGATTGAGGAGGAAGTTGGCGAAATATATTCTAGCACGTCTTGAACAAAATATTGGAGGGCGTTCGTGTGATTTTGAGACAGATCCTGGAACAATTGAGCATATTTTTCCCGAAAATCCAGTAGAGGCATGGGAAGAAACTTTTCCACTCGAAATTCAGGAATCTTCAGTGTATCGTCTCGGCAATCTGACTCTTCTTGAGTCATCAGCAAATAAAAAAATCAGTAATACAACGTATGACGAAAAATGTGAAGCGTACAAAAACAGTGCCTACGAACTTACCAAGGAGCTCCCTGAAATTGCGCCTGAGACATGGACGCCAGAACTAGTTAATAAACGACAGCAGCGACTTGCTGAGAGAGCTGTACATTTGTGGAGATCAGACTTTGTCTGAGAATGCCGCAGATTCATGCAATCATCTGTCTTTATATCATACGTACTTGACTTCCCTCCTAAATCCAATACTGTTGCCCCTAAATGCCCTCAATTTAAGGGGGAAGCCAAGTTCCATTATTGAAACTTCAACACTACTAAGAGGGGATCCACCTCTGTGGGATGTGTAAAATGAGATGAAAGAACGCGCTGAGTACACAAAAAGGTGCTATAAAAGCGCGATGGTGCCTTTTTTCGTGCGTTCTTCCCCTACGTTAAGAACGGTTCTACCAGTGAAATCATAGATGATCGTTGCATACACACCCTCGCTTCAGGGCTTTTTCCTCCATACTCACCTGTTCCACATCCCCTAAGGTTCTTCGTTCCATTCCGCAGTTCCCCCCTGCGATGCATCCCTCCATGGATTTCGTGAAACCCACACCGAAGTAGATTGGCTGTTTTTGTCTGGTTTTGGTTGCTTATAGCACATCAACCGCCCAGTACTCTAGCGTATTCGCCCAAGGAATTGTCATAATCTTAATTACTGCCAAAGAATGGGCGCGAGGGATTCGGTCGTGGACAAAACATGCACATGCAAGGAGCTCTTCATCAGGAAATCAACTACGGTATTCAACATTCAAAATGATTCAGGTGCATCCACCGCTCCCTTGCATCTAGGGCTTCTATGGTGCTGTCTTCACCATGCCCCAGAAGGAGAATAGAGAGATTCGATCGACGGTCTGATCCGATAAAATAGAGTTCCCTATGTCGAATTAGGTTTATCTACTATGGCTTGTCATCCCAGTGCCGGATTGCATCTAAATTCATAACTCAACGGGCAGAGGCCCAAACACATGAAACATTTTACTAAACTTTTCGGGGTTGGCTGCGTGGCACTGTTGGCCATGCTGTTTGCCGCCTCCGGCGCATTTGCGCAGATTACATATACGTATGTAGATCCGATTACAACGAACACGGACTGTAGTAATGGCACCCCGTGCACATTGGCTGCGGGAATAACAGCTGCTAGTGGAGACACTCTCTTGGTTCGGGTTCGGAGGGTAGGTGGTACGGTCACGCTAGACCCACCTGCTACCCTAGAGGCCACCGTACAATTTGGCACCTATGTGCGAGGAAGTGGAGACCCGGTAAAGGGAACGATCGAATTCACGGACGAATTTACAATTGGTGGGGGAGGATTTGTGGTCCACCCCTTAACCACGGTTCAATTCGAGGATGTTACCATTATAGAGACAGCGGGAACGATTTCGGTTTTGAAGGCCACTGATAAGGACACCCACCCTGGAGGAAGGTTATCGATTACGGGGACATTAACGACCGTGAGTGCTACGATTCCAGCACTTACCGTCGCGGAGGATCTGACGATCGAAGGATCCGGAGCGAATCCGGTGCTTCGCGTGGATGAGTTGACGGTGAATAGTGGAGCAACCCTGACGGTAGGCGGCGCAACCGCTGCAACGGAGATTGATCTGCGTGTTCCTCTGAAGAAGTCAGGAGCAGGTGATCGGAAGGGAATCCTAACCGTGAATGGCACGATTGATGGGCCCGGAACCGTTTGGATTGCTCATGCAAATACCGAAGCAGACCGAGCTGACCTAGGAGCTGATAAATTCGTTGGTGGCACAGGAGACAATGCCGACCAAAGCATTTTCCATTCGAGCAGTGACTACATGCCGGATAGTAAAAATGTGGCGAATCATGAGGATTGTGTCTGGATTTCAGGTAGCGGGGAGATCGAGAATGAGATCCGTGCGATTGCGGCAGGAAATATCTGTGTGGACCTCACAAAGATTGGCGATATAACGGTCGCAGGAAGTATCGCTGAACTCGCTGATATTGCCACCCTAAATCAGGATGTCACAACGGACGTCATTTTCCGGAAGGAGGTCGAGGTGGATGGCGATGTGGTGCAGTGGAACGATGCCCGGGTGGTGTTTGAACAGACTGCAACGATTACGGGAGATGTGATTATGGAAGATGGAGCACTTCCGACTAGCCTATCCGGTTTTGGTACAGCTCGGGACGACGATTCTGATGTTGTCATTTC
Source organism: Rhodothermales bacterium (assembly GCA_965215475.1). Classification (GTDB taxonomy): domain Bacteria; phylum Bacteroidota; class Rhodothermia; order Rhodothermales; family Bin80; genus Bin80. The sequence goes on along the minus strand of OZ244061.1, from coordinate 2,746,461 downwards.
GATCCGACAGGGCGTCAAGCTGGCCAGCGAGGCGGACAACGTTCCGTTTTCGTGCACCTATCGCACTGCAATGGACGAAGTTCGCATCGTGGATACGCCTGTGGTGAGTTTGACTGCAACCACCACCCCCAACCCATTGGTGGCGGGTGCAGGTGGAACCGTGACGGTGACCGCGACCCTCGGCAAACCGCATCCAGATAACACTACGGTGACGGTTCCATTGGTCGTGAGCGGGACCCTAGTCAGCTCGGTGACGCCGGCTAGTCCGAGTATACCGATTAGTAGTGGCACGACGAGTAGTGTTGACCTTACGGTATCACCCACAGTAGCCGCGGGCACCTTCACGGTGGCGTTGGATAAGTTGCCGAATACGGTGCGTCAGGGAGCACCCTCTTCCGTCGAGATCACCGTCACGGCGTCGGAGGAGAACCTCTTGGTAGACGACCCGTCGGATGTGCGGTTCTTCAAGAATCAGAACACCGCAACGGCAGGACCTGGATTTTATATTCCAGGTGTGCAGTTCCAGGATGCCGTGACGATTGAGGGAGACTTGGATATTCGCGCCTCTGTCATTAAGCAAGATGCTCGCGATGCTGAGGGTGATAATAATTTCGCCGCGCGGGACCGCAAGGATACAAGCTGTGCTCCTCGTGTAATTTTTGCGGCGAAGAAGGCGGGCGCCAAAGACGCCACGATCACGTCTCGTATCGAAGGAGATTTGAATATTGAAGCAGAAGAAGATCATGATCACAGAATTCTTCTGGATGCCGATATGACGGCTGTGACCAAAGCTACTTCGGTTCACAACCTGGAGTTGGACGGAGACATTTTTGCATCGGGGAATCCGATTGAGATGGAAGTCGCTGCCGAGGCCCTGGATGAAGGAATGTGCACGAACACGCTTTCACTACGTGCCGGGACTCGCCTGATCCTGACCGATGAAGGCGATCATACGATCCCAAGTTCGTATAGTCTGGAGATTGCTACGTTGGTCACATTGGAAGATCTGGAGATAGATGGCAGTCTGACGGTTACGACGCTTCATGTTGGTGGCGGATCCGATCTGGATGCCGATGGAGGAACGCTCACCGTCAATGACGCGCTACTTCTTGATGGCGAATTGGATGGCGAATTGTCATCCATGTCTACTCTGAAGCACTTGGTGTATGCCAGCCGGAACACGGATATCGTCACAGGCCTCACGGAGAAGGGGGCACTTGAATCGTTGTCCATCTATCTGGATGGCGGAGAGTTACGTCTGGATGAGGTGACCGAGACCAAGAACCTGGGACTCTGCAAGGGCCCTCTGGTTCTGTTTGCTGCAGGAACCGATACGCAGAATACGCTGATGGTGACGGAGCAGATTACGGTGAAGGAAGGCACGCTGAGTTTGGACACCAATGATCCGGGGAGCATTGGCACGGACGTTCCGGATAAGGAAGCCAATCGTACCGAAGGTCACGGTTATATTCTAAAGTATGTAGTAGAGAAAGAGCACACGATTGACAGCGAGTGGTTTACGGGCGTACGGAAAGTGGCGATAGATCATAAGGATGCGGTCGTGATCGTGGACGAGAAGCAATCTCTGATCGAGGGGGTCCACATCTTTAATGGACATCTACACCTGAAAGGAGAGGGATCTCATCTGACGATTGGGCCCTCGATTGCACATGATCCGTCCTTGATGATTGACAACGGAGAGCTGCATGCCAACGGAAATAACGTGGTGGTGCATGGCAAGGTGGATGTGGGCACGGCAGACAAGCAAACGGGCAAGATAACGGGCAAGATCATGACGGGTGGGGGCGAGCTCCATGTATTGGGGCAGCTCAACAGTAGCAAGGGTTTGGACAACGCCACTGCGGTCGTCACCTTGGGGAATGGGAAGAGTGGAGCGAGTGCTGGAGTCGGGACGATTGATGTGGGCGAGAAGGGTGCTCTCCAGCTAGGCCCCGAAACGACGAATCCGGTGGATGGGTTGTTCGATGATTCTCAGTATCCGATTGAGGCCGAAGATATGAGACGTGAGGCCAATAGTATAGGTGTAGCACGGCCTCATGTGAAATTAGACGTGAAACAAGGCAGCGCGGTCAATGGACTCATTCGGGTGCCGAAAGGAAGTAAGCAGACGGAGATCATCGGCGCGAAATTTGACACCATCGTGTTTGATGGAATGAAGACGCCAGAGAAATCAACGCCACCAAAACCAGAACCAAACTCGGACGGGACCTTGTATGTGGTGGGTGCTGGGGCTGCAGCGGTAGACTCCCTGAACGTATCCAATGGGTCGGTTGAGTTCCGCGGGTCCAGGGTCACGATCAACAAAAATGTGGCCGTTACCTCTGCGAGACTCTATCAGGAGTTGAATACATTGGAATTCAAAAAGGATCTCACGATCAGCGGGACGGCAGGATTCTCTTCCGGGAGGACTGCAGACGCCAAAAGATCGCTGACCATTGAGGGAAACTTTTCGAAGGTCATTACAAATGCGACGGGAGCTGCAAATATGCAAGACCCTACGGATGCAATCTATTTGAGTGCGCATACGAACTTGACCGCCAAGAAGGGCTTCAAGGTCTCTGGTCCAGGAGCGGCGGCTCGGTTCTCGACGCAGGCCGGAACGCAGCTCAAGTTGGAGGGAGACTTTGACTTTGGTCCGACCGCAAAAAATTACGCGATCCAGGCCGATGTGGAGTTTTCAGGAAAAGAAGCGCAGAAGGTGCGTTCCCTGGCAGACTTCGGGGGGAAGGTAGAGATCAACAATGCCAACGGGATCATGCTGGAGAGTAATGTCGCGCAAGGGGAAACGAGTACGTTGACGCTGACCCGAGGAATCATCCACAGCGATCAGTATACCTGGACGTTGAAGAACCCGAACATTGAAGAGGATCTCCGTGGGCGCAACAATGCCGTGACCAACTGTGATATGGGTGAGAAGTGTGGCAGAGTGATCACAGGAGGCACTCGTCGCACGCATGCCTCGGCGGGGGTTTCTCGTCATGTGAAGGATGGGATTTCTGGGGGGACGGCGGAATTGAGCGGTGGGTACCTGTTCCCGGTGGGGGGTACTAGTGGAGAGGAGGCGCATTATCGTCCGCTGATTCTGCAACTGGAGGATGATTTATCGGAAGCGATGCCGGCGACGGTGACGCCGATTACGGTTCCCGACGGGACAACACCATCCTGGCCTGCCGACAATATCGTCACCTCAGGAGGGGCGTTAACGCTGGATGTATATGCGGACATCTTCTGGAAAGTGGAGTTCAAAGACGAGTTGGATGTGCATCCTCGTGTTCGGATTGGAGCGGGCGGACTGGTGAACGTATTTGATCAGGCGGGAATCCGCATGGTGCAGTGGGATTGTAAGTGGGGGAATGCAAAATTGGCGGGAACCTCCGTCACCGGAAATGGCGACGAATCGTTTGCGGAAAACGGATATGTGAATGGCGTTCTGAATTTGACGCAGGAGACGGTGGAGATTGGCACATGTGCGATTTTGGGCGTGGCAGCGAATGGGATTGAGAACCCCATTCACCGCGCGGAAATTACGGGTGGCTTGGCGGAGGTTCAGATCATTCATAACGCAGACTTACCTGCACCGGTGAATGTATCTCTGGATGGGGCACCGCTTCTTTCTAACGTGCGGTTCCAGACTGCGACGGGCTATACGAAGCTTAGCGCAGGATCCCATGAGGTGCAGCTCCAGTTAGTGGGTGCTCCGGCAGAGCAGACCACGGATGTGACCCTGCCTTCGTTGGGGGCAAACAAGAGCTATGCGGTCATCGCGCACGGCATGTTGGGCAACCTTGCGGTGAACACGATTGAAACCCGCCTGAAATCCAGTACGAGCACGATGGTGGAGGCGATCTTGGTTCATGGCTCGGGCGATGCGCCGGCGGTGAACGTGAATGTGTTGGATCCATCCAACAGTAACCAGTTGGATCGGGTATTGACGCGGCAGCTTGCGTTCAACAATACGACGCGGTATTTGCAGTTGGAGCCGGACTTTGTGAACTTGCAGGTCACCACGGCGGACAACACGGAGGTTGCGGTCTTCCAGTTGGATCTGGCGGGGCGTCAGGGCGAGGCTTTGATCTTGAACCTGTCCAATCAGGCGGCAAGCTTGGAGGTCTACGGAGTGGATGTGAATGGGGAGCGTGTGGCGCACTTCAATGTGACCAGTGTTGCCGAAGCGGAGGAGCTTCCGACGGAGTTCACCTTGCATGGGAACTATCCGAACCCGTTCAATCCTTCGACGCGGATCCAGTTTGATCTACCGGAGTCGGCTCGTGTGAGTCTTCAGATTGTGGACATGTTGGGTCGTGAAGTGATGACGCTGCCGGCGCAGGAGTTTGAGGCGGGGGCGAACCGGAGCATGGAGCTGAATGCGGTGAGTCTTGCCTCGGGGACCTACCTGTACCGGATGATTGCGACAGGAGCAGAGAGCAGGTTTGTGAAGACGGGGCGCATGACGCTGGTGAAGTAAAGCAGATCGAGTAGCGTAGCTACTCACGTGGGAAACAAGGCGCCCCGGTACCTCTTGGTATCGGGGCGCTTTTGGTTGGGAGAGTTGGAATCAGTGATGGAAGGAGCCCTACTGGAGGTCTGGATTGATCGTTCTCATCCGAAAACCCCATAGGCTATGATCCACATGGATTGACAAGGTTCAATGTCGGGATGAATTGCAGATGTCAAAGTGCATCACGCACCCCTACAAAGTGACGTTCAAACCTCTCTGCAACCTCAATTACTTCTTGCACCGCCGATGCTTTCACACTTTTTATCCAAGTTCGATCACAATTTGTGCGAAATGATTCGGTTCTTTGTCAAATTCTCTGATCCTCTCAATTTTCCGACCTTGCCTTCAAACAACCGACTGTTCTACTTCCAGCGAAATAGCCCAATACGTTGGAATACGCCCTTCCAACCACTCTCGTAGGTTCACCCAATCTAAGAGACAAGTGTTGAGAAATGAACAGAGAATCGCAATAAGTTGTGCCACATTATGTGGACCCGCGTAGACTCAGATTCATTTGGCAAATGGGGAATTAGGCACCCCAGTTGAAGATGTTTGCCAAAAATCCGAGAACTCCTGTGGCTGCTAATATACTCAAGATGATAATCAAGGTATTGTACTTTGCATTCTGAGAGTCAATCTTGGATTCCAATCGAGCGCTGATCGTGTCAATCCTGGAGTTCTGAGAATCAAACTTGGAGTTCTGAGAATCAAACTTGGATTCCAATCGAGCGCTGATCGTGTCAATCCTGTCTAATACATTTATAGATGCCATGTTCGTGATACGTTCTGTGAGTTCGTTTGCCTCATCTGCTTCGAGTCCAGACTTGCGGAGCAAGTGAGAAACTCGGGTAAATTGACCAAATTCGTCAGGATCCTGTTCTCCCATATATGAGTTTAAATAAAGAAGTCTTTACTGCGATTTGTATAGAAAAATACCCTATGGAGGGCTGTTTGTTCCTTGATTGACTTGCCTTCCTCCCCCCTGACTATCCTATAGAATTTTGGGTATCTATTGACACTTCGCAATATTCTCCCCATCGATATATTTGAAATTTTCCCCACTGTTTGCCTAATCACACCATCTGTTGTTGGGAATAGTTGGGCAATACTAAAAACATAGTGAATGGAGATTTACGCACTCACGCACTGATATTGTGAATTTTTGAATTGATTAACTATTTGGAGAATCATCGTTTCTTTTGTCGAGCCGATCATGAGATATGCATTATCCTTCGAGAGAGTACTCCATTTTGCCCGAGGAGCTTTGTTACACTTAAGAAGTCGTGCTTTGATTGATTAAGTTCCATCTCATCTTGCTTGATCTGAAAAATTTATGCGCATTTTCCCGGGTGTGCATACGTGTACGATTAAGACGAAAATCAGCGTACGGGGCCTCATCTGGACGTAGCATTTGCTGGATTATCAATTTTATGGAGGTGAAACAATAGTTTCTTGGGGTGGTGCTACTGCGAACCACCTCGGCTTAACGACAAAATTTCCAATTCGTCCTGTGCGCCTTATATCTGGCCCCATCCGAAGCCCATAATTTTGGGGTCTCACTGTGGAATTATCGGAGTCGCACCTGTGCACTTGAAGGCATAGAAGAGATGGTTATCCTGGGTCATGCGCTGCCGGCTTGAATCGATAAAAAAGCTATCAAAACCATCCGTGAGGGATCATCAATGCAGTGATTCTCAGCGTCAGTAATGGTCAGTTGAAAGCATCAACAGTCGGATTATAATGGTCACAGCTCGTGCACGAGAGTTTCGAAACAAAGAATGCTTCTCCAATGCAATTTACTTCCATATTGGGGGATTAGATCTGTATCCAAAACGCCCCTAAAAATAGATTATCCACTCTTAAAAGGGAAGAGCCAGTATTTTGTATTCCGGTGGAGAACTGTGGTAGTCCTTCTGTTCGAATTCTATGGGTTCGAGTTGTATCCCAGATAGACTACGAGTTGAGTCGGTATTCATTTCCTACCAAAGGTTTGTTCTGAGCTAGTGGAATAACACACTACAATCTAAATACCATCGAAGCAAACTGAAAAACGGAATTTATGTGAGAGCGATTGAGCGAATACTCCTTATCGGATTGAGGAAAACCAAACAGTCCGTGAGATCCTATTGGGAGAGTCATTTTAGTTTGATCCCCTCATTTCAATACTTGTAGCAAGATATAATCGTGTGTGTTACCAAACTTTCAGAGCCTTACCGGTTATAGCGCAGACGTGCCATGGCACCAGAGGCTGCTGCTTCATTTCGGCAATATGCCGCAGGCATTGACGGGGATTTCCATCGACCAGCCGTTTGTAGCTGAGGAAGGGTTGCTCCCCGACGAACAAGGCTCTGAGCAGAACCTATCCGAAACGAATGAGATGAAGGAGCGGAACTTACATCCTCACACGAGGAGTTACTCTCGGGAAATAATTGAGGTAGATAACGCTTTGCATGTATAACAATGATACGTCGCACCGACTGACGAGTTAGAGGCTTGGATTGAATTGAGCCCCCGCGCCGAATACCTGTAAATACAAAGTGTTTACCCCTGCCTTGTAGCTTACGCCAAGCTTTCAGGCGTGTCACGGTCAAGTCCCCCAGATAGAGCACGGCACCCTGCCCTTCCTGATCCGATTTTGACACAGGAATCGTAAGCCGACCAGAACCATCACGCTCCCAATGAAGATCGCTCCAACGAATTGCAACTAATTCAGATACACGGAGCATCGCATCGCTCATTGTGCTGACCAATGCTGCATCCCGAGCTCCTGCTTCAGGAGATCCTAAAGACGCTTCCCGTTCAATCATCATTGCTAACAAATCTGCATCTCGAAACCGAATAGGCGCAACTTGGCCACGGCCTCGCCCCCGACCTTCGCGACGAATACCACCCATGACACTTATTGTCATAGGCCCAACGGGCGTCTCTACATCCGCAAGACGGTAAAAACAACGTACAGCGGCTAGCACTAAACTGATTGAAGCTGGTGCAAGACCCTTCTTATATAAGCAGGCCAAATACTCTGCTAATAACTTATCACAGAGTGAGCGGCCATGAAGCCAAGCCGATAACTTCTTCCATTCGCTACGGTAAGCTTCACGTGTTCGTGGAGCGAGCGATGATTCCATCAAAATACGTAAATCCGTCGACGTAACTGGACGTCTAATGCTGTCGGAAGAATCAGATTGATTCACGGATATAACAAAATCAGACATAGCCCTCACTGTACTGAAATGCATGTATAAGTTCTAACATTTTCTAATATTATCGTAGATGTTCTAGTTTGCGTTTTAAACCTACTCCGAGATAATTTGATCTTTCACTGCATGAAAGCGGAAGCCATGAATTATCGTGCCACTCTCTTCAAAAATGGATCACTTTTACTTTATCGCCTTCTGGACATATGTGCCGTGTCTGTCTCCGCTGAATCTTTCGATGGCGAGATCTTCATGGATCAGATTTTATGAATCTATAACGATCTCATCCTTACCGTCAGATACGTGGGAATTGATCTAAAATCACTTTTCGAACAAAAAGAAGATCCTGTTACTTTCGGATAAGCAACCCCTATTTTGCCGAAAGCAGCTTTTAGGAGTATCGAACGATTATGGAGCATTTGCTTTTCCTGTCCATAGATCTTGAATACCAAGAAAGATTCTATCCACAACATTCATGATAGAACCATAAATTTTCATCTTGCCTTACGCTTTGTTCAAACTGTAACAGAGGGTACGCTTCCAAATGCCTCAATCGCGTGTACCACAGGAAACCATCCACCTAAACGCGAATGCTACTTCATCGAATACGACTACTGTCTTCTGCGGCTATGATCGGATCTGTCATAGTTTTACTCCCTATTCTGGCTGATGCCAGCGGCGTCGGAGGGGTCAGAGTAGCTACCTCTACGGTATCTAAGATCGTTGGACTCCTCACAGGTGACTTGGCTACGGCAGCATTCCTGTTAATCATTGTTCTTGGAGGTCTTGCTTGGTGGGTAACCCGATCCAGTCGCGCCGGTGAAATTCTAGGTCGAACCGTGATGGGAGCTGTAATCATCTTTGGAGCTGTCCAGATCAGTGAGTTCTTTTCCTTCCAAGGTGCTGTCATCTGATGGAGAGCTCCCGTGAAGCACTAGAAACCGCTACGGTTCATACATCCCTCCAACGTCGCCCCACCATGGGCGGTCTACCACAGGATGCGTTTCTGTTGTTGGCACTGATCATGATCACGTTGGGGATTGCTTCGCGTTTAGACCCGAAAATTTTGGTTATGTGCGGTTTGGCATATCTACTTCTTCTACCTTTGCTTCGAAGAGTATTCGAAAAAGATCCCTTCTTCATGGTCGTGATACCTAGGGCATTAAGGTATACCCCACGTTATCTGAGACAGGAAAAAGAAGTTACCTGTTACTGGCGTGACCGCTCAACACGAACCCGCTGATGGATCCATTAACATTTGGAATCGGCACCTTTACCGGTGCCGGAGCGATTTGGGCGATCCAGCGATTACAGCATCTGAAACGACCTGTCGAAGGGCTTGGAGATCTTTTGGGCTGGGCATTCCTGATTGACGAAGGAGTCATTCTCATGAAAGATGGATCCTTTTTGAGTGGGTTCGAAATCAATCCTCCCGATCTCGAAACAACCAGTGCTGCCGAAGCAAACAGCGTTACCGATTCTGTCCACGATATGCTGATGCTTCTGGGCGAAGGATATGGGATTGAGGTCAATGTGCACCGAAAACACAGCACCGAATACCCAATTCAGGGAAACCATCATTACCCAACTGCTACTCTGAAAGCGATGGAACATGAACGGCAAAAACAATATGAGAAAATCGGGAATCACTATACTCTCAGGCATACCCTCCTATTTACCTATACCCCACCCCGAGAATTCTGGTCTCGTTGGGAAACCCCAATGGTTCAGGGGCACCGGAAAAATTTTGATTATACACAAACCCTGTCTGACTTCAACCGCATTTTAGGAGAAGTCTGCACACTCCTGGCCGGACAGTTTCGTATAACACCACTAAGTAACAGTGAGCTCTTGACTGAGTGTCATTGTGCTCTCACAGGGCAGAATGATCATGTGAAAACGCCTCCAAGCGGCTACCTCAGTCGCACGCTTGCCTCCGATGATTTTCAAACGGGGTTTTACCCTGTAATCGGAGGTCAGTACCTTTTTGTTGCCACGATTGCCTCTCTCGGAATGCAAACTCAAGTAGCGATGGGATCATTTTTGGATCAAATTGAGGGAGAATGTCGCTGGCATATGCGATTCATTGGTATGGATCGACACACTGCCGGGCGTCGCATCAAGCGACTGCAAACCAGTTGGTTTCATCAACGACGGGGATTACGAAAATTGATCGCACCTGAAGAGGATGGGTTTGAAGATCAGGATGCCGTTGACATGCAACATGAAGCTGCCTCTGCCTACGCGGAATCTTCCAGTGGGCGTGTCCGATTCGGATACTTCACGAATAGTTTCATCCTGCGTGATCAACAAATGCAGCGTGGTCTCGCTCGTAGCCAAGAACTCTTACAGGTCTTGCGAGATCAGGGATTTACCTCCGCTCTGGAAACTATTAATGCAACCGATGCCTTCATCGGAACCCTTCCCGGGCATGGCTACGCCAACCTTCGCCGGCCCCTTTTATCTAGTCGGAATATTGCACATTTATTCCCCGTTTCTGCTCCATGGAAAGGAACTCCAACCTGTCCCAATCCCATATTTCCGACTGGTAGCCCCCCACTAGCCTGTGCGCGGACACAGGGAAAGATGCCATTTATGATGAATCTGTACCAGGGAGATGTTGGGCACACCCTCGTCATTGGAGCAACTGGTGCTGGAAAGAGCGTACTTGTTGGATGGTTGGCACTCAATTTTTTACGTTATCCAAATAGCCGCGTCCATGTATTTGATATCGGACGATCTCATCAGATTCCCTGTATGGCTGCAGATGGAATTCATTTTTCATTTGGAACAACAAATCCCCTGCAACCTCTTCGCCATATCCATGAGGAAGCCGAAAGGTTATGGGCATTAACCTGGCTGGAAACGATTTATGACCTTGCAAACGAGGTACCCAGCGCAGATGGGCACCTGGCACTTGCAGAAACTCTCGACCTGCTCTACCAATCGCCTCCAGAACATCGAACCCTGTCTGCACTTCATCTTCTGCTTCCTCAGCCATTACAAAGTACGATCATGCGGTATACTGTAGACGGGCCCTATGGTCGACTCTTTGATGGAGATCAAGGATTAGAGGCTTCCTCACGTATGCAAGTCTATGAACTGGGTCAAGTACTAGACCAAGGAGATGCCGTTCTCGTTCCCCTGCTCCTAACATTGTTTCGATCCATTGAGCGCACATTAAACGGAGCTCCGACGCTGATTGTGATTGAAGAAGCCTGGGCTGCTCTTTTAAGATCGCGTTTTGCAGAACGGATCAAAGCTTGGCTCCTGACCCTCCGAAAGCATAATGCATCCGTCCTTCTGGTTGCCCACTCACCGTCTCAGATTGCCGCCCTCCCAAATGCAACCCTGATTACGGAGTCATGCCCCACGAAAATTATCCTCCCTAACCCAGAGGCACGGACCGAAGAGGGAGCCGCTATGTACCGAGCACTGGATCTGAGTCCGCGTGCAATTGATACCGTTTCCTCCGCAAAACCAAAGCGAGAGTATTTCTATAAAAGTTCATCGGGAAACCGTCTCTTTGAACTGAATCTCGGGCAGATCGCACGCTCATTGCTGATGCCACTGCCTGGCATGACAGTCGAAACCTCCCGTGCTCACATTCAGGAAGCTATTCGGAATCACGGGCACGATTTCTTTCACCATCTCAAGTATCCATGAAACGCTTACTGTTATTTTTCCTCCTGATTGGGAGTGCGACTGGAAGCCGGGCGCAACTCCCTGTTGTTGACGTCGCTGTTCTGACCGAAACCATCACAACGGTTGCAGAACTTCGCCGCCAGGTAAACTTGCTCTTAAAAGAGGTTGCCATATCCACGGAAATTAAACAGAACACCCAAACACATTTGCACAGGTATGAGCGCGCTCTGTCGAAACGCGGCCTCATTCCGACCGAAGCACTCGGAACATATGTTCGGAAAATTCGACAGGCACATGAGACGACCCATAGCATGACCTGGGAGAATCCAGAAGTATTTCGGAGAACCTTTTTGATGTATCAGAATCCGCCGGACCCGCTGGTAGCCCAAAAAACTACGCATGAACAAACGATGGCAACACTCCAGGGGACGCTTGCATCTCTGCGAGTTCATCATCACTCCGTCGATCAAGCACATGGAGAGCTAGAGCATCTAAAACAGGAGATCATTCATGCCAAGGAGCCTCAAGAAATACGTGATGTACAGGCCAACCTTCAGGTTGTACACGCCCGAGAACTCTTGCTCACCCGACAGGCATTTATGAGCCTAGTCAATCTGGAAGCAGTTCGCGCTGCTGAAGTAGTCAGTCAAAAGGCACAGGAACAGATGCGCTATGATACGTTTGTCGGAAGCACGGAATGGTTGGGAAATCCTAGTCGCTATGATGTGAAACGCTTTTTGAAAATGCCCCAAACTCCATAAAACGTACCGAACCATTTCAAAACGGAACTCCCCCACCTAGTGATTCGACGGCATACGCATGCAACAAGCCATACAGAATTGTGCACCTACAATGTTTTTCGATTGTGCACAAGAAGTTTTTCGACTGACTACAGAGGCTTGGCTGACCCGTGCGCTAGATGCAGCACAAACACTTTTTCTCAGTTTGGCGCTCTTGGAAATTGTGGTCACCGGCTACATGGTTTGGTCTGGGCGCAATAAACAATCTGGAGATCTCATCAGTCAGTTTGCACTCAAGATTGGCCTATTAGCCTTCGTACTCGGACTTTTATCTACCTACCACAGATGGCTACCCATGATTGTACAGGGGTTTGGCGAAACTTCCGTCTATATCGGTGGCAGTGATGTGTCACACCTATCCCCTACCCATCTCTTAAACGTTGGGCTGAGTATGCTGCTCAATGTCATGAAATCCGTAGGATTGATCTCGGATCTTATAACCTCCCTGGCCATAATTCCGGCACTCATCATGCTACTGTGCTTTGTCGCACTTGCAGCACACCTGCTTGTGACGATGATCGAGAGTTATGTGGTCGTCACCGGTGGGCTCTTCTTCGTCGGTTTTATGGCATTTCGTGGAACAGCTCCTCTTGGCGAAGGATACTTGAAGTACGTAGTATATGTCGGAGTCAAGCTGTTTTTTATTATTCTAATCGCGGGGGTTGCTACATCCATCGGAGACGATATGGTAGCACTCTTACAGTCATACGATAATCTTTGGTTGATCGCTTTTGAGCAGTTATTCTCCCAAGACCCGGGAAGTACCGCAAGTGCGGTATCCTCCCGATTGGGGTTTCTGTGGTCCATGACAGCCGTAGCGATCTTGCTGGCTGGACTGGGACTTCATATGCCTGGGCGGATTGCAACCCAGCTCAGTAGTGGCCTAACGATCAACTTCAGGCGTACGCTAGGGAACCTTTAATTATGGCAAAGGAAGATCATCCCTATCTGGCGGGAAGGTATGCATTTGAGCGACTCTTTGGTGATCTTGCACGAGGCAGACGGTCCTGGCAATCTGTTGCCTTTCTTGCACTACTGCTGAATCTCGTACTCACGGCGGGATATATTCATCTGGCTTCACAACATAAGGTCATCCCCTACGTGGTGGAACTGGACGAGTTGGGTGAGATGCGTGCGGCGGGTACGCTATCTGTACGCGATGTGCCGGAACGGGCAATCACCGCCACACTGCGTAGGTTTGTGCATAACTTGAGGACGGTTCCAACCGATGCGCGCCTATTGAACGTACGCTTACAGGATGCGCGTACACATGTAGATGGCCGCGCCTCAAAGACACTGGTAACGGATCTGGATCGTGACCGAGAAAACTTGGAGCGTATGCTTCAGCGTGGGGACACCCGTTATGTGACCGAAATCAGTAGCGTTCTAAAGGTACCCGGTGAAGGGATCCTGTACCGGGTCTCCTGGCGAGAGCTCCTCAGAGTTGGTCATGAAGAACGCGTATCCGCGTATGAAGGGCATTTTCAGGTTCGAGTTGAATCTCCCGAAGATGAAGAAGTGCTGGATCATAACCCGCTTGGCATCTACATTATGGACTATGCATTGACCGAGGTTAGCACGCTCTAGATGGAAACAGCACAAAATTGAGAGAGCAATCATACTCTCTCACCAAAGAGAATAAAATCATGCTTGCAAAATCCACCCAAATGGTGCGGAACATCTGTGCTTTTTTTAGAAAAAGTAGGGTTAAGTTTTGCCATGTTATCTTTGCCGAGTTAGATTGGGTGCTAGGCATCCTTTCGCAAGCGGAGGATCGGTGTCATCGGATTGGACAGACCGAACCAGTTCTGGTCCAGCACTTGGTTGTAGAGGGGTCTATTGATGCACTGATAGCACACTCGGTGGTCAACAGACAGGAGGTGCTTGATCTCGCACTTGACGAAGAGATGGATCCTCGCCTCCGTCAAGAGCTGATCAATAAAGCTCTGAAAGATGTGACAGCCATGGACCTTAGCCCTTCTAAACGATCCAGTCCGAACGACACATCTGAGACAGTTTTTTTTTTTTAGACACATCTTCTAAATCTCTATCCTATAATGGAATTACCGAGTAGGCCAAAAAACTAACCACCAGAGAGATTGAGCATTACCATCAAGGCGTTCAGATCATAGCATGGGCATGCGATGGGGCAGCTGAGAAGGATTGTGTTGGGTTCAATCGTACGGATGCCCTCATCGGTGCGAGCCTTGCGGAGCAGTCCAGTTTGACTCCCAGACAAGGAGTCATTGCCAAGAAACTATGTATTAGGTATCATAGACAATTAGAGTCGGTTGGATACAGCCATGAACCCGACATGGAAATTATTGATGATTGGAGCGAGAGAAGCTCGTGACAATGCTCAATGAGTTTGAACGAGCAAGCTAGAATCTTAGATATCGCGGGGAGGAGTAGGTGCGATAATACGGTGGTAAAATGAACGCTTGCATCCCCAGAAAAGAATCATGCAAAGAACGGTGCCAGGTTGCTTAGCAACACAGAAGTTCTGCTACGAAAGATGCAGATTCTTAAAACATTCGGCGCAGATTGATCAATCACCCAAGAATACCCGCTCATAGGTGGCGTTCTCAGCGACTTTAGCATACTTTTGGATACGATTTTATCACATCTTTTGGCTCTCTGCGTCCATGCGTAACATCAGGGTTTCGGGGACACGGTCGTATGCTCAAAAATATCCATGAATGATTTGAGAATTGCAAATCTACCATATTCCATTCTGCAAATCTACTGATACTAAAACTGCAAATCTACCATATGAAATGCGGAACGTGGACCACCTTGATTGTGAACCAATCTGGAATCACAGAGTTGGCAATAGTCATTATTGACCAGTACTATATACACTTTCATGAGTTCAAAATTCCTCAAGGATCGTGGACCTGCCAAGTATTTTCATGGGAGAGAAGAGATTATTGATACATTCAGCAGTGTGCTTGAATTCTCTCGGGAGGAAAATGAGGGAACCACCTTTCTGATCCAGGGAGCACCCGGTGCTGGGAAGACGGCACTGCTTGATGTGCTGTCTAGGCAGGCAAAGTCAAACGGTTGGGAGATTGCGGATATCACTATAAAAAACTTATATTCCCCAGTCTCAATGGCACAGTCACTGGGGAAGGCTTACGTTCTCAATAGTGAGGTTGCATTAAAGGCTGGTATTAAGTTCATTGAAGGTGGGCTTGTTGAGAGCGTGGCAGGGCATGCAAGCTCAGAAGAAATACTCAAGCGGCTGGCACCCGAAAATGGATTGATCCTGGTGCTTGACGAAGCCCAAAGATTGCATAAGATTCCAGATAATTCGGAGAGGCATACCGTAGCATCGGACACCTTAGAAATGATTCACAATGGTAAATTGGAGAGTCCAGTTATCCTGCTTACGGCGGGGTTGGGAACATCCGAGTCCGCTTACGGCTCACTAGGGATTTCAAGGATTGATGTTGATTGTACCGTGCAACTTGGGCGGTTGGACAAGGAGTCAGAGCGTGCCGTGATTCAAGACTGGCTCACGCAAGCAGGCGGAGCGGCAGGTGATCCGAGCAGATGGATTGATTCCATAGCCGAGCAAGCACATGGGTGGCCCCAGCATATCATATCCTATATCAAGCCTGCTGTGAAATTTCTTGTATCTAACCACGGGGAAATGACGGAGAGGGGATTGGAGTTTGTACATAAGAAGGGGAATGAATATCGATTACAGTATTATGATAAAAGGGCACATGATATTGACGAAGATTACCGCCAAGCCTTGGCTCAAGCCGTCGTGGATGTCCCCTTAGATGCCACAACGACTCGTCCAGCCATTATTTCTAGCCTGAAAAACAGTGGACTTGCTCAAAAAGAAGCAGATGTCCTATTCGCGCAAGCACTTGAGCAGGGAATACTTGATAAACGCAAGAGGGGGCGCTATGGCATCCCCATTCCCTCCCTACACAGATGGCTTATGGAGGAATATGGTAAAGACAAAAGCGATGACATTCCGCCGACACCAAAGCAGCTGTCTCCTATGCCCGAGCCGTTACTGCCCCCCCCCCTAAAAAGAATGATCAACCCAGCGTGAAGAAAGACAAACGCGAGGACAAGCGTAAAGGTAGGGGCGGGTTCTACATGGAACGCTAACCAATTATAGGGAAATAGCACCTGAAAATCATGCCATTTCTGACGGTTTTCTAAGTTTGCATCGGATGATAATTGACTGTATTAAATATCAAGAAATCAAAGATCTTCATTATGAAATGACGCTCTATTAAGATCAAGAGTTTGAAATTTTCATCAATGACCATACGTTTGTAGTCCCAGATTCCAGTACATCAATCTATGAAGAGTTACTACATTGATTCACCGGGTGAAAATCAATTTATTCGGTTCTGTGAGCCTCTCGACTCATTCGGCTCTTCCCATGCAACCGTTTTGGAATTGAATAAAGGTGGACCATAGAGAAACTCCCAATGCACAAACAGACCCGAATTTTGACGTGCCACCTTTTCTAACCATCGCCATGATCGTCTCCAATGTCCCCTACACCGCTTGTACTTTCGCATCATCCATCGGATCAGATGTTCATGGATGCTCTTAAAGAGCCGCTTTAACTCTGATTGAAAGAATGCGCCATCGTAGTCAATCCATCCGCGTACCGTGGCATTGATTTTACTCGCGATCTGCTCCATGGTGTGTGGACTCATGCGAGTCAACTTCCAATCGTGAATCGTCTTCCGTAGGGCTTTCGCCACCTTCTTGCTCACCGCTGGATTAAACCCCAGAAAGATTCTGCCCCTGCGATTCTTGGTCTAAACGTATAGCCCAAAAAGTCAAACGAAACGTTTGGATACGTGTCATTCCGGCCCGCTTGCTTGCAGGATACAATCCGTGTTTGATCCGGGTGTACGGTTAAGTGACAAGCCGTGAAACGATCTTTCCATACTTGCCAAAGATCTTGGGCTTGTTCCTCGCTTGTGCAGTGGCACACGATATCATCGGCATCGCGTTCAAACGGTAGGGTTGGAAAATGAATCTCCATCCACCTGTCAAACGCATCGTGCAGAAACAGATTTGCCAAGAGTGGACTCATCACCCCTCCTTGCGGAGTTCCTACCTCTCGCGCCTCTTCGGTTCCACCGATACCGTCAGACAACGCTCTATGTACAAGAGTATCCACTTCTGGTTCGTGTGACCGCTTTCATCAGCAGATCATGGTTGATGGTATCAAAGTATCCTTTGATATCCATGTCTAAAACCCATGCCCACTTCCAACAACGCACACGTGCCCGTTGGGGTGCATCATGGGCTGATTTGTTCGGTCGGTATCCGTAGGAATCCGAATGGAACACACGTTCCACCTCTGGTTCCAGTACCGTCTTGACCACCATCTGTGCCACGCGATCCGATACCGTTGGAATTCCCAAAGGACGGATTCCCCCGTCTGGCTTCGGGATATTCACTCGCCGAACCGCTTGAGGATGGTAACTGCCCGATGCCATATCTTGTAGATATTATCTTCAAGATTTTCCTCAAATTCGGCAATGGACTGCCCATCCATTCCCGCTCCTCCTTGATTTTCCTTTACTCGTTTCCACGCGTCCCATACTTGTTGCTGGGGCACCGGAAACGGTTTTGCGGTTTGCATGGAAGTCCTCCCTCTCGGTTGCTTCTTTGCGTCCTGCTGCATGGTTCACCCCCTTCGCTCCGTTTCCATTACAGACACTTCTTCACTACTACGAGGGGATCCGCCCCTGTGGGATACGTTGGTACTCTGTATCTCACGGGTACGGCCCGCTTGATACGCTCCCTTTGCATTCTCCCGACAGGTTCCGTATAAGGGCCCGAATCGCAGTCTCGCCTTCTATAGGCCAGTTGGCAGGTATCCGCCAACCTTGTCCCAAGATTCCCTCCCTACCTTGGTTTTGACTCTCGTCTATATCTTTTCGACACGTCATCCATGGTTCCTTTACATTCGACGCTACGATTCACACCTGATCGGTTTCTAACCCTACCTTTTCCTAGCACGCTCACCACGACATCTCTTGAATGTCGCAGCTGTGGGTGGTTTACAACCCCCGCCTGTATAGCGATGGTGGAGGCCCTACCTACATCCCTCATACAGTTACTATATTTTGTAGACTAAGTCATTGCTTACCTCCTAATCTATTTACGTGGCACACAGAAACACTGATTATCAGGAAAAATCAGTAAATTATTTCGAAATTTCTTGAAAAAATCTACAAAGCTTGCAAACTTGCGTATAAGATCATCGTTCGCCAAAAAATCTTCAAATAATGTCACTTTGATCTGCATGGATGGGCTGAGTCATAAAAGCAGTCAAAACGTACTCATCTGACAAAAATTCAGCAAAATAGTTTACGAAATCATGTTTGAGAATAAGCACCGTGGGGGCGCCAAGAGGGGAGTTTTAGACGTAGTGGGAATTGCTGATAAGTGCTAACTTTTTGGTTCTACATGAACAGGCTTCCGTAACACATAATTCAGATTATTCTGTTTCTATATCTGGACACTTACAAAAAAGCCTTGTAGGACCGAGATTGAGTTGTCATCCATGGACATTGCCTTGATCCGATATAGGTACGGTCCAGAGGAAAGTTGGAGGCCGCTCAGTTCCACTTCTTGCCCCCAGCCTGCGCTGAGGTGAACTTCTTTGGGTGCAGCTACATGCCGCCCAGTGACATCAAGAATCTCTACCTGTACTTGCGCAGGCCACGGCAGATCAACCCCCAATGTTGTAGCACCTTGAAATGGGTTTGGATAATTTCCTGTGACGGCAAATTTTGAGGGTAATGATGATGTTGATTCTGCGAAACTTGGCGCTGAAACATTGATGTTAAAATGGGCACTGCTAGACTCTCCATTTATTGATGATGTAGCAGTGTAAGTATATTTGATTGGGGTGGAGGTCGGAGCGGTTGGAGTTCCTAAGATGGTTTTTGTTGAAGCATTATATCTTAAGCCAGAAGGTAAATCTGGGGTTAATGTATATGTAATTGGAGGAATTCCATACGCATCGGGAAGCTGTAAAGGGATAATAGGTATAGAAAGAGTATATCTCTGATTTTGAATATCTTCTCTAAAATTCGGTATTAGTTTAATTAATTCCATATTTCCAGTATAATAGCGTTCACGACGACTAGGAGAATCTATAGGGAACGTTAACATGAAGCGCATGTCTTTTGAGATATCACCAATAACACTAATGAGTTCATAATGGTGCACGAAATCAATGTGCCCCTCCTGGTACATACTTCCCTCAAGTCCATATATTGACATACGCTTAGGAAAGCGGCCAGGATTATGGCGGTCCATATTTGGTTTTGGGTAATATACCGACGTTAAGTCTCCATTCAATATTCCTATGTATGATCCGTCTGGAGAGAATGATAGTTCAAACGTGACATCATGAGAAAGCTCTGTATATAGCACGCGGGTATCTGTTCTCAGATCAATAACTTTAAGAAAATCTCTCCTGCAACCAGCGCGGCAATCACTAGGATAACGACCAGATAATTCAGTTGCTAAATAAGAACCGTCAGGAGAAACAATTAATTTTTTGGGAATTAACCGCGACCTGTTAGAAATAATTCCCCAATCAGCAGGATTACTAATTGAGATTTTATTAATTTCCTTACCTGTAGATGGTTGCCAAACTCGGCCTACGTAATAGTCTTCTAGGTTATAGCGGCTATAAGAAAATCTCTCTATCCCCATCAAGTTGCCATCTGGCAAAAAAGCTAACAAAAACGAATCATTAAAAGATTCAGTTTCACGTGGACAAAACTTCTCCCCTCTGTGTATCTTTCGTACTTCCACACCCTTATTGACATCCAACAATCTAATTTCATTGCATAATCTATAGGCTAATAGGGCACCATCTGGCGAAAATGCTGCGGAATATATATTACCCCTGTATGAAATGGCATGACGCGATGACTCTGTGCCAGTTGAAATATCCCACAGTGAGAGGATTACATGTTCGTAAACCCTGTTAGATTGCATACGACCCCAATGGGAAATAGTCAATACGTGACTGTTATTAGGTGAGAACTGAATATCTGGCTCATCATTACTCGGCGGATACCAAACTGCACCTCCTATTTCTCTGGGCATTCTGAATTTTACTACTGGATTGCCTGTGGCTACATTCCGTACCACTATTTGTCCATAGTTGTTTTCACCTGGTGTTACAAGAAGTTTTCCATCGGGGGAGAATATTGCGAACTCAACCCCAGGTTTTTCCCAGACCCTCTCAAACTGTGCGATGGAGGGGGAAGGAAAAAGTACAAGTAAGAGTAGCAGATGTCGCATGAGTGTGCGTCATAGCTAGTGGGAGTATCAAAGATAGTGAATAATATGCAGCGATTCCCACTAAGTTTAAAACTTCCCACCATAGCGCACTTTGGGGCCTATTCCCAATCGTTAGTTTCGTAAACTATTTTGCTGAATTTTCGTCAGAAGAGCACATTTTGGACGTTATAACGACTCATCTGATCAAATAGGCATTTATTTGAGGACAATGGCTCTTCATGCGAGGCTGGGTAATTATTCTGCGGCTCATTTGTGTGTTCGTTATGATTGATTCCATCATTTCACTTATCATCAATGAAACGGAAGTCACGCAAGTATTTTCACAAGAAACATTTGATTCACACCGTCCGTAGCTGTTTTGAGCAGATTGAGGATACGAACGCGTCACGGGGATTTACACTGGTGGATTACCTGATGTCGGGGTTTGCGCATTTGAAGTGTGCTTGAATTTGATCAAAAGATTCGCAATGGTTCTCCTGCGATCATCGCCAACATGAAGCGTCTGTGAACCATATGCCCAGTGATTCGGGTATGCGCAAGCGTCTTGATGAAGTGGATGATCCATTTAATTTGCGTGGTGTGATCTTTGCTCAATTGCAACGGGGAAAGATTCTGGAGAGGTTTCGGTCTATTGAGAATCATGTACTGCTTGCCATAGACGGAACCGGCATGTTTTCATCCAAGTCGGTCCACTGCCAGCATTGCTGTGAAAAGCAGCATCGCAATGGAACGAAGACCTATTTTCATCACATGCTATGTGTTGCATTGGTTCATCCGTTCAAAAAGATCGTGATTCCTCTGATGCCCGAGGCGATCATCAAGAGCGATGGTGCCACAAAAAACGACTCTGAGCGCAGTGCATGCAAGCGATTCTTGGATGGCGAGAACACCCTCAACGATTGTCGTCCAAGATGGACTCTTTTCCAATGCGCCCTATCTTCGGCTTTTAGGGTATCTTAATTTAAGATATATCCGAACACAAGTCTGAATCTAAATGGTAGATATGTGTCATATTGCTGAATTTGGAACATTTGTTTGAAATTTAATATTAATTGTCTACCTATTACTCCAAACGCGTTGTTTTTTCTTCAATCATGAATAATGCTCATTTAATTTCTCCTTTGGATATTGGTGATTTTTTCTTGAGATCATCAGAGGGTAATGGTATTACCAATCTGAAACTCAACAAATTGATCTATATTGCTCATGGGTACTACTGGGGCAATGTAGATAAGCCTCTTATTACTAATGGCGAATTCGCTGAGGCATGGAAATATGGTCCAGTCTACCGCTCTATCTACAACATATTTGGCCGATTTGGTGCAGATGTGATTCCCGTAATGTACGCTGGTATGTCAACCCGAGTTGAGTCTTTTGGTGAAGATAAAACGGAGTTTCTTAATCTTGTGTGGGAAAGATTCAAAGATGTATCGCCGTGGGAACTTGTGCAGGTGTTACACAAAAAAGATAGTCCATGGTATCTTATTTGGCATCGTGGTCGAGGTAAATATACTTCTGGCCTTTCCATCCCAGATTATCTCACGAGAGTATATTATATCAATTTGATCAATAGATACAAAGAAAATAATGGGGAATAGTAATTACTCAGTGCCACAACTCCCCCCAGATGACTATAGTCCATCTTCAGAAAACACTCTGGATCATCCCCAAAAATATTTAGCAGAAAAACCACCGAAGAGGTGGTGGGGCAATCCGTTTCTCAAAGGCTTTGCTTACACATGTGGAGTAGGTCTGGCGGTGTTACTGTTCAGCATTCTTGGTATACTTATCAATTATTTCTGGCCAAAGTTTGATTGGATCAGTATAATAAATTGAAAATAAAATATCTGGTTATACCACTATTTGTGATAGAATCAGATTTACTGGATTAACGGGATTTTCCTCATTTTTCTCCCCTAATATCCGCTCATTCAGGGGTATTTGGGGCATTTTTAGTGGATTTAGGGCTTATTTATCGGATGTTTGCTCATTTTCTGTGTAGTTTGTCCGCCATTAAATTAAGTGCAAAAAAGTCAATATTCTTGTATCAATTTATTTCTATATTTAGGCATTCTTATCCACTCACAAATAATTTATCCTGTCCATGTATGTTGAACAAATACCCAACCGTAACTCCAAACCAACTTGGCTCATTCGCGAATCCAAATGGATTGATGGTAAATCCGTTAAATTCACCGTCACCAATCTTACCCGTCTCCCTCAGGCTATCATTGATGGCATTGGTATCCTCTTGAAAGGTGGCACGGCGGTCAACTCCATCAAAGACCCTTTGAGATTCGAAGTAGCAAACCCCACGGGCATGTTGCCGCAGTCCTGGGCATGATGACCCAACTCAAGATCCATGACCTGATTGCCCCAAAGAACTCACGCTTTCGTCGTCTGGTACTTGGGATGATTGCCGCCCGCGTGTTAGACCCGGCCAGCAAACTCCAGACCAGTACCATGCTCAGACCGCGGCCGATACCCTCAACGAAGAACTGAACCTCAAGTACATTGATCAGGATGACTTGTATGAAGCCATGGATCAGCTGGCCAAGTGTAAACCAGACATTGAGTGCACATTAGCCAAACGGCATTTGACAGTAGGGGGGATGATACTCTATGACGTCAGCAGTCGTTATGTGTCAAGTAGCCGAGGGGAATCGCACCCCTCGGCTCTCACAGAACCGAACGTGAGCCTCTCGACTCATTCGGCTCTTCCCATGCAACCGTTTTGGAATTGAATAAAGGTGGACCATAGAGAAACTCCCAATGCACAAACAGACCCGAATTTTGACGTGCCACCTTTTCTAACCATCGCCATGATCGTCTCCAATGTCCCCTACACCGCTTGTACTTTCGCATCATCCATCGGATCAGATGTTCATGGATGCTCTTAAAGAGCCGCTTTAACTCTGATTGAAAGAATGCGCCATCGTAGTCAATCCATCCGCGTACCGTGGCATTGATTTTACCCGCGATCTGTTCCATGGTGTGCGGACTCATACGAATCAACTTCCAATCGTGAATCGTCTTCCGTAGGGCTTTCGCCGCCTTCTTGCTCACCGCTGGATTAAACCCCAGAAAGATTCTGCCCCTGCGACTCATGGTCTAAACGTATAGCCCAAAAAGTCAAACGAAACGTTTGGATACGTGTCATTCCGGCCCGCTTGCTTGCAGGATACAATCCGTGTTTGATCCGGGTGTACGGTTAAGTGACAAGCCGTGAAACGATCTTTCCATACTTGCCAAAGATCTTGGGCTTGTTCCTCGCTTGTGCAGTGGCACACGATATCATCGGCATCGCGTTCAAACGGTAGGGTTGGAAAATGAATCTCCATCCACCTGTCAAACGCATCGTGCAGAAACAGATTTGCCAAGAGTGGACTCATCACCCCTCCTTGCGGAGTTCCTACCTCTCGCGCCTCTTCGGTTCCACCGATACCGTCAGACAACGCTCTATGTACAAGAGTATCCACTTCTGGTTCGTGTGACCGCTTTCATCAGCAGATCATGGTTGATGGTATCAAAGTATCCTTTGATATCCATGTCTAAAACCCATGCCCACTTCCAACAACGCACACGTGCCCGTTGGGGTGCATCATGGGCTGATTTGTTCGGTCGGTATCCGTAGGAATCCGAATGGAACACACGTTCCACCTCTGGTTCCAGTACCGTCTTGACCACCATCTGTGCCACGCGATCCGATACCGTTGGAATTCCCAAAGGACGGATTCCCCCGTCTGGCTTCGGGATATTCACTCGCCGAACCGCTTGAGGATGGTAACTGCCCGATGCCATATCTTGTAGATATTATCTTCAAGATTTTCCTCAAATTCGGAAATGAACTGCCCATCCATTCCCGCTCCTCCTTGATTTTCCTTTACTCGTTTCCACGCGTCCCATACTTGTTGCTGGGGCACCGGAAACGGTTTTGCGGTTTGCATGGAAGTCCTCCCTCTCGGTTGCTCCTGCTGCATGGTTCACCCCCTTCGCTCCGTTTCCATTACAGACACTTCTTCACTACTACGAGGGGATCCGCCCCTGTGGGATACGTTGGTACTCTGTATCTCACGGGTACGGCCCGCTTGATACGCTCCCTTTGCATTCTCCCGACAGGTTCCGTATAAGGGCCCGAATCGCAGTCTCGCCTTCTATAGGCCAGTTGGCAGGTATCCGCCAACCTTGTCCCAAGATTCCCTCCCTACCTTGGTTTTGACTCTCGTCTATATCTTTTCGACACGTCATCCATGGTTCCTTTACATTCGACGCTACGATTCACACCTGATCGGTTTCTAACCCTACCTTTTCCTAGCACGCTCACCACGACATCTCTTGAATGTCGCAGCTGTGGGTGGTTTACAACCCCCGCCTGTATAGCGATGGTGGAGGCCCTACCTACATCCCTCATACAGTTACTATATTTTGTAGACTAAGTCATTGCTTACCTCCTAATCTATTTACGTGGCACACAGAAGCAACGATTAATTACTGCACTCTTGGGACGTCATGATTATGAACGGGCGATTCAGGCCCATCAAGATCAAGCATCGGTCACCCTTTCCGGCGATCTTGAACGAATGGGACAGCGATGGCGGTTACTGAACCCGCACCTGGAAAGCGTATTACGGAATGAAGAGAGCGATCTTGCTGAGTGAGTATTTTCTCAGAGATCATCTGAAAAAGTGGTGCACCAGAACTAAGGATCAGTCCTACAAAATGGAGCGAAATTTTAACAGAACTTGCAAAGACAGATGTTAATGGAGTTCGTCAAAAATATCTTGCTAAACTTTATCAATATTCTAATCGGGATTGTATACTTTATGCCTCAGGATGGTTGCAAAATAATATCAATAAATGATGAAGATGTTCAGGCATTTATGGAAGTAAGTCATGGACTTCAATGTGATAGTCTTGATATTATTATGCATAGTCCAGTTGGATTACCAGAACCATAAGAGCCAACACCACGTTCAATCGTCAAGCACATAAACTGCTTTTCCTTGCACAGTAATCACCTGATTTTGATTAAGCAATTCAGTTCTTTCATAACCATATAGCCTAATACCAACATCATGAGTGTTCACGAGAACGTTATTAAACGCATGCAAGATATACCAAGCGAAACTCTTGAAGAAGGCAACAAAGCTCTTGAAAAATTGGCAGATATGGGAAGAAATATGACGGGAAAAGAACGTTTAGAACAAAAGAGATATACTCTTTATGGTAGCCCAAATCCAGACTCAGAAACAAAGGAACGAATTGATAAATACATGAAGGATTATTATGATTGCTAGTCAGTGAGCGTTTTTCGCTACGAAAAAAAAAACGGAAGCCCCTAAAAATATTGGAGTGAACAAAAGGCCTTCACAACGCAAAACAAATCCGTCTGTCCACGACCATCCTAACAACATGGGACACTGGCAGTGTTGGAACACACGGTAACGATTCTGGATTTATCTTACAACATATAGACCTATTCATAGATCAATACCTGGAAGTCAACTAAAGCAATCATCAAAACATTGTTAAACAAACGATAATATGGCTATATCTGTACTTGATGCTGCCAATCATTTGTGCGAAAAATCAGAATGGACACTTACGCAGCTTGAACTTCAAAAACTGCTTTATTTATCTCATATGATTCATTTGGGTTTTTATAAATCCCCACTTGTTTATGGAGATTTTGAAGCTTGGGAGTTTGGTCCTGTGCATCCTGAACTATATAAAATTGTTCGTATTTAAGGATCACGAACTATAACACCCACAGCATTTGATTGTAATCCTTTGCCTTTATGCCGTGAAAGAGAAACTCTAGATTTAGTCTACGATAGCCCTATTGGTTTGTCATCTGCTTCAAAGTTGATAGGGATTACTCATTGGGAAGACGGTGCATGGGCAAAAAACTATATTCGTGGTGGTAAGGGTGTTGTTATTCCTCAAGATGATATAATCAAGGAATTTCATAAACGAAAAGAATTTCGATTATCAAAAAATGAAGGATGAACCATATCCATCTGATCCGGGATCGCAGAATGAGAACACATTATTGCGATACATTACAAAGTTCGCCGAAGATTATGGACTCCAAAACGTTGAATCAGATAGGTAAGAAAAATTAAGGAAGGAGAGAGCTGAGGCAGACAAGGAGGCTGAATTAGCTAAGAAAGAGAAACAAAAAAACACATACAGAATACCCTATTTGTTATTTTCAGGTGGTGTGGCATTAATATGGTTACTGTTTACAGCATTTCTCATTTACCAGAGTGGGTTAGATAACTCCTCGGTCAACGTGGATGATCGAGTATTGATTGCTATGCTTGGGACTGCATTTGTCTCTCTATATGCCCCACTACATGTAATTGCAAAATATTTGTTCAACGGGCAAAAATAGTTTTTTCTAAATCAAATTTAACCCTCAAATGTGCGTTTTTTCATCTGAATACACATTACGTTTGATCTTTTGTGAAAATTGTAAGGAATTTATACCCGACCAATCACAATGAAATCATCAAACGTAAACCTAACATTGAAACAACCCCGCACAAAAAATTCGCCCGATAGCGTTTCGGAAATAAATTTCCCAAATTTTAAAAACTTCAAGATGGATGGTTTCAAAGACACCGTGGGAAAGGGTAAATGCAATCTACTCCCAAGTATCCCAGAGAGTAGATTGCAGAACCTAAAATTAGAAAACTCGGGTTCTCGGGTTGCTGATAGATGGATCTTCAAAATTTAGTGATTAAGCATTAGATTGAAGAGAATTATACACTTATGAAGATAACCGTTCAAAACTTGGGTATTTTGAAAGAGGCCATGTTTGAGTTGGGTGATCTGACTCTGATATGTGGTCTCAACAACACTGGTAAAACATACGCTAACTATGCTTTGTATGGTTTTCTGGAAAACTGGCGTAGATTCCTAAAACCAGATGTTCCTGGTAGAGAAATTGACGAGATCATTAATAACGGTGTGGTTCGTATGGATATCACCCGATACGCTAATAAATCTAAAAATATTCTCACAAAAGGTTGTCAGATGTATACTCGGCAACTACCTAGGATTTTTGCATCTGAGTCCAAATACTTTTCCGACGCTACGTTTCATTTAAGTTTGGACCAGAATATCGAATCAATCCTAAATCCACCATTTGAGAGAAAATTACGGTCTAAAAAAAGTGAACTCCTTTCATTTAGTAAACCTGAAGGGGGGAATACATTAGACGTTTCATTGTCTTCAGATCACGACAATATTGATCTGCCAAGGAGGATGATCAAGGATGCGATCATGGATGTTATTAATGAAATACTCTTTGAACAGTACTTACCTAACCCTTTTATTGCGAGTGCAGAACGCACTGGAGTAGCAATTTTTAGCAAGGAACTTGACTTTGCCAGAAATCGATTACTTGAGGAAATGGCACGAACCAGCAAGAGTATTGATCCACTGGAGTTACTCTTTAAGTCCTATAATGATTATGCTTGGCCGGTTAGATCCAATGTAGATTTTACCAGAAGAGTGACAGATATTGCCAAACAAGAAAGCTTTATTTCAACAAATCATCCACATATTTTGAATCTATTCCGTGATATTGTGGGTGGTGAGTATGTTACAGGAAGGGGTAACTCAATCTATTTCAAACCCTTGAAAAAAAACCTGAAACTAACAATAGGAGAGAGTTCCAGTGCTGTAAGATCTCTGCTTGATATTGGGTCTTATCTCCGTCATATCGCACAACCGGGTGATTTGCTCATGGTGGATGAACCGGAATTGAACTTGCATCCTGAAAATCAGCGTAGAGTTGCACGGCTTTTTGCCCGACTTATTAAACTTGGAATTCGAGTATTTATCACCACCCATAGTGATTATATCATTAAAGAGCTCAATACATTGATCATGCTTAATCAAGACAAGCCCTATCTCAAAGAAATTTGTGATAGAGAAGGTTATAAAAGTGACGAATTAGTTGACGCTCAGAAGGTAAAAGTTTATATCGCCGAAAAAACTTTAGTCAAAACTAATCGCACGAACCAAAGGAGAACTATGCATCCATCACTTGTGAAGATGGATGTAAGTCATGACCTTGGAATTGATGCTCGAAGTTTTGATGTGGTGATCAACAAAATGAATGAAATTCAAGAGTCCATTGTATGGGGGAATGGAGAATGACTTCAGACATTGATATCGTAAATAAACTGATCATTCAAGAAGCTTTGGTGGCCATAAGTAAAGATCAATACCATAAAAACTTCCTCGTACTTCATGAACATGAGCAGAAAAAATCGCCTAGGTACAACATAAAAGTACTCAACACACCAAAGGATACAATTGCAATAAAAACCGATAGGTTTCCATTTACACAAAGGATGTTTAGATGCAATCACAACGAATGTAAAATGGCGGATTATGTGATCATCGCTAATGATGGTGTTAAGAAATGGATGATCTATATTGAACTGAAAAAAGGCAAAAATGGTAATTCCAGGCAGATTATTAAGCAGTTGGAGGGGGCTAAATGTTTTATAGATTACTGTCGTGTAATTGGCAAAATGTTTTTGGGTAAATCCGAGTTTCTTGATCCAACAGATTATCAAGAGCGATATGTTAGTGTGAAAAATATTGGAGTGCACAAAAGGCCTTCACGATACACAACAAATCCGTCTGTCCACGACCATCCTAACAACATGTTACGAATTAGTGCACCTCCTCCCAGAGGAATTAGATTTGAGCGCTTGATACACCACAAATAGTCTGGAGGGATGAGTTTTACCTCAGACATGGCTATTCCGCTGGAAGTGGAACAGTCCCTCTTTTGGAGAAACAAAAGATAGCTCGAAGAATAGACAGTATCTCCTTCTTCTGCCCTCAATTTTCCGGGTTGGTTTTGCAATTGGCCCGCTATATGCCCGATATACAAATGGGCAGCATTTCTTATGCCTTCACGGAAATTGCTGTTTCATAGGCTTCCATGTCATTTTTGCTCATACCTAGTTGCAGTGCCAATTTGTGCCAATCCTTTACAGCATGTGCCACCTCAGTCACAATATTTTTCGCAGTATCCGATTTGAGTGCAAAATAGGGGGCAGCCCTGTATGCGAGTTCTAAATCCGCCTCCGGACCTTCTTCGGAAATCCACGTAGTCAGCTCACGAGCCTTCTTGTACCTTGGCACTGGATTTAGATCATATGCAGGTGACAAACGCCACTGATTATTGCCCGCATAGAGAAACCCATGATTGCGCAGATGATCATCCAGGTTACTGATCATTACACCAAATACGATTCTTCGCCAGAGTTCATGCAAATCGCTAATCGGCGATATGGAATGTATGCGTATACATTCTGCGATGTCTGTATAAGTTGCCCTATCACCGTCTTGTAATCCCAATAGGCTCATGGCAGACAAGAAAGGGATACGCTCTTGGTGAACCCGATCAAATCTTTGGATCAGGGCAACAGGTAGATCTCCAACCATTTGTAGGTTGCCTTTCGAAGCATTGATCCCTGCTTTGTCCGCAAGTATGAGTGCAAGAATTTCTCCATGTGGAATACTATAGTCGTCATCCGGTTTGGGGAATTTAGCAATGACTAGAGCCCCTTCCGTGTCAATGACGGCTGATTTTGGACGAGCTCCACCAAGCGGAGAGCCTTCATTGAGCAGAAGTCTCAGATCTTCTGCTGATTCCGTATTCGCTTGGATCGCCATCGCAGCATTCAGCAAAGCATGGAGCGAGATCAATGGAGGCACAGTATGCTGTCCAATGCTGTGACAAAATTCAGATTCTCCATTACGCATGAAGCGTAGAGCACCAATCCTGGTATAGTCATTTATTGCCAGCAAATAGTCAAACTCCGAAAGAGTTCTGTTATGGCCCATCTTCCGAAATGCACGACGAACCAGTTGCCTCCCCCAGCGGTCAGGGGCACAGTCTCGGATCGCGCCCGGTAGTGCAGTTTTTTTCGATGCCCAATAATGTTGGCGTGTGACCAATGGCAAGTTTGCAGGATCCAGCGCAAAGGCCCCACGATAGGATAGCCAGGAATCGGTATACTCGAATACCGAGCTTTGTCCACGAGTTTTTGCAAGATAACGGAGGTTACCTACAAAATGAGTTCCCCCAGCAAGTTTTATATGGACCTCAACAACTTCCTTCATGATCTCACTTTTATTTGACTCCCCGATCTGATGCGCTTTGGAAGTCGGTCTTCGTCCAGATCTAAACCTAGGGAGTCATGAGTACGGTCGGCTACCTGTCCGAGGTTCTTGGCCAACCCCAAGATTGCTAACACAGAGAGATAGGCTCCCATTGAAACGGTTGGATCCCCCTTTTCTATCCGAGCCAGCGTGCTGCGACTGAGGAAAGCACGCTCCGCCATGGAAACAGTTGAAATACGTCGTTTCTTACGTGCAACCGTAATGTCAGCACCTAGCTTCACTAAGGCTTTTCGAGCAGTAACCGTAAGTGTTGAGATTGCTGGTGATTTCATTATGTGTTTTTCATAAACCATAATATCATAGAATGAATTATATATACATCATTAAGCTTTGTTCTTATGATTTATCGTTAACCGCACATGGGGGTATCACATAGCCAAACCAAACACTTCTGGATTCCATTGAACGAGTTCTCTTTATACTTCCCCACAATATTCGTGATAGAATCAAAAACATGAAAGATTCTGAAGCTAGGAAATGATGTCAGCAAGCAAACGAATACATCCAGTAGGCTCAACAAGAAATCAAGCATTCTAGTTGGACACAGAATTTAGGAAGTAGGATTCCTTTTTTAACCAGAATCAGTTATGACAAACGAATTATGAATACTCTTTCAATTGCTCATAATCTGGTAAACTCTGGAATTTGAGCGATATCACGCCGAAGCCATTACAAACACCCTTGGCAATGCCTTCGAAAACCAAAAAGAAGGGATTTATGTAGCAAAATCTGCATAGGTACTGGATTCAGCACCCCAGTCTTTCATCAGAAAATTATTTAGCAAAAACATTTCACGGTTTTTGCGTATAATTAGGTTGACACAGATCTAAAAACCGCAAATGATCTATTTCAATGCTAAGGATGCTACATTCGAGTCAATCGAAAAAGACGCTTTACCCTTGGAACACAAGCGGAAGGATTGGTATCCCCGTAGGCAGGCAAAAGTCAGCGACTTCGTCGGTGAGTCCGCGCTCAAGCGCTTCATTAGCTCTGATGTGAGCCATATTGAGAAACATGGTGTTCAAGTCATCAACACTCAATCTGGTGTGTTTAACCATGATGGCATTGATTAAAGCTTGATCATTTTCAATTGATTGAGCCGTCTCTTGTAAGAGCTTTAATTCCAGCCGCATGTTTGGCTGTGCATTCACTCCTACACCGTGAAACATAAAACTGGATGATGTAGAGGGTATTCTCTTTTGTCCAGCCTGATCGACAACGTTGCCTATGGAGTTAACTTGTCCAATATTATAGGTAATCGTTTGCACTGGTAAAGCTCTGATAAAATTGTAGATTGCAATTCCATCTGCAACAGTTCCACCGGGTGTTGAAAGAAACAGATGAATTTCATCATGGTTATTGTTTACAACTTGGGCAAGTGCACCACTAAGTGCTGAGACTGTTATAGAGTTAATTTCTGGCACGAAATTTATACAAACAGGATTTGATCCCTTAACATTAATAGTCTTCTGATTGGAGTTGGGATTCTGATTCATATCTATTTTTACCTTCCCAGTTTCCAATTCTTATTCAGTTCCTCCCGCGTAGGTTCGCGGTTCTCGCTCATCTTTTTCGGCTTGGCTGGGTGCGACATGATCTGAGTGAATGCAGCCTCAAAGTCATTCATAGATATTGCCTTGAGCTCCGTCTTTGCAAACTCCTTGATGTTGATTGTGGACTTTCTTTTTCTTCATGGGATATGTTTATTCATTACTTACACGCATCTTCGTTGATTTCCAAGTATTGATCTATGAATGTGTCTACAAGCTCTCCTAAGTTTTGCAAGATATATCCAGAGTCATTGCTATGAGTTCCAATTGAGCTGGAGCTCCATGTTGGTGCGATTCCTCTCAATTCTGGAAACTCCCGATCCATTAGCCATTTGTTAAATTCTACTGAGATGCTATAAGCATTTCTGAATACACCAACACTGACATATAAATAATATAGATTCATCACCATCTCAGCAGTATATATTCTGGCTCCCCTTAACCGGCTCCGTACAGTTGTTTGTACTCGTGTTTCTGTCAGTCTCGCATCATTGGGATCAATACGCTCCACTAACAGAGAAACATCCTTGCATCCTGTATATAATTGAAAATTCTCCATCCACTCTACACTCTGCCCCCGTGCATCAAAGGCAAGCAGAAAAAGCAGGGTTAACACTGGAACAGATTTATGCATTATATAATTCAGAGGTATACATTGCTTCATTCAACTCTGCTCGAACTTTGATATTGCGCGTGTTCAACGACAATTAGATTTTATCTTGACGACAATTAAAAGTCTCGCTCTGGAGGGCACGCGCAACGAAGCGAAGTTGCGCGTGTTGATTTGTCTGAATTTTGTCCATCCTCACGAGGAATGAAGCCTATAAGAGGAACGCAAAAACAACGCCATCCACCGACTCCCACGGTTTTGGTACGCCATGATTCCATGCATTTCAGCCATCGGCCTACATACCGATGGATTCAGCCGCAGAGCAATCGGTCCACTTCTTCATCGGTTGCATTCTTGATGATCCTGAGCCATCTCGGATTGTCGCTGCTGGGCCACTTCAAGGCGGTAGCTGGGCAGATTCAATTCCAGAATGATCCTGTGATGGACCAATCGATCCATGGCCGCGGCCGCCACGGTGGGATCGATAAATAGGCGCTCCCACTTGGAGAAGGGCAAGTGGCTGGTCATCAAGATGCTCCCGCGTTCATGTCGCTCGGCCAACCCATGAAAAAATAGCTAGGTTGCACCTACCCCAATCCATCTACAATGACGGCTTCATCGCGCATCCGTTGCCTCATCCAGACCGAGAGACTCTGTTGACGCTTGGCTTCCATCCGCTCTTCCACCAGATCACGAAACCGATCAAAGCGTACCCCATCCCCTCGTAGAATCCGTTCATACCCCAGTGCACAAAACAAATGGGTTTTGCCCGCTCCAGGACCGCCGATACATTCTCTTTTCGATCCACAAATCCACCCTCCAAAAGAGAGCTGAATTGATACTGCCCAAAAGGAAAATCAGGTAGCCAGCATCGGGAAGAGCCGATCAAACCGAACATCGTATCTATCTATTGGGTACACAACGTCATTCGTGCATCTCCATTATGTTTAAGCAAAGGACTCCTTTCTGTCTGGGTATTATTATCTGCTTTTTTGCTATCTCTAACGTAAAGGGGCAGAAACTGTCCAGTTTCGACTTTTTGCGGCTTGAACCTTCTGCAGAAGCAGCCGCTCTCGGTGGAACACTCCTGAATGCTAGCTCCAGCCAAAGTAGTTCCATCCTATATAACCCGGCACTAATGAATCGTGAGGCGGGGGATCGTCTCTCCGTATCATGGCTGAACCATCTCAGTGATCTCCAATCTGGCACCGTTACCTATGCCCGTGACGTTGGCAAACTCGGCATGGCAGGTGTGGGAGTACGATTCTTTCACTGGGGTAAAATAGATGAAGCTGACACAAATGGCGAGCGCATTGGCACGCTCGCTGCCAGCAATGTTGCGCTATCTGTAGGATTATCCCGTCCATGGAACTCCCGGTTCCGATATGGAGCAAGCCTCCATCTGGCATATACCTCTATTGCTCAATTCAATGCCCTTGCAATTGCTATGGATGCAGGGCTGGTCTACTATGTCCCTGATCAGGGCTTCACCGCCTCCATCGGAGCAACGAATATCGGCCGATCCCTTTCGAGCCTTGGCCAATCAAGAGATGCCATGCCCCTAGATCTGCGAATGACCGTATCCAAAAGACTCAGGTATATCCCGGTGCTCATCGGGTTCACCGCCTACAACCTGCAGTATATCCATGAAGTAACGACCGCGAATGAAGGGTTTCAGCATGCGATCCTGAGCCTGGAATTCCAGGCAATCCCCGCCTTTGATCTTCGACTAGGCTATAATCACCGCAAACGGGATCTCAAATCTGACCGGCGATTGGACATGGCTGGAATAACCGTTGGATTTGGCGTGCAAATCCGACGCTTTGAACTCGATTATTCGTTCAGCTCCTGGTCATTCGCCGGATTGCACCAGTTCACGATAACTACCAAGCTCAATAGGAGGGATCAATGAGCCCCCTTTCTTTTAGATCATTTACTCGATGGTAAAATCGGTAGGGACGAAGCTGTTGTTTAAGCTCCTCTTTGGGAACTCCTTGTTGAATCAATAAATAAATGGCCGTGTGAGACAGGCTCTGTGGTGATACCTCTGCCCGTGTAATCGAGGCAAGATCAAGTAGCATACGCATACGCGACCGAATCGTACGAACCTTCAATCGCTCATATTTCTCTCGAGATCCTAGCGATTGAAAGAGTGGGTCCTTCGGTCTTATCGGACGTCGCCGCGTCCTAAGATATGCCCGAATGCTCTGATACGTCTGCTCGTCCAATGGCACGATACGTCGATCCTCTCCGCAAATATTCAATTCTTCTCCCATCAAGGTATGCTCCAAATCCTCGTAATTTAATTTTGCAACCTCTGTTTCGGAAAGGCCTTTCAAAAGCATGCAGCATAGGATCGCTCGATCACGTAATCGAATGGGCTCTCTACCTTCGGAAACCTCAAATAAACGCTGGATCTCATCCTCTGTGAGTATCCCGCGACTCTGAGTGCGAGGGGCGGGCTTCACCTTGATATTTTTGGCTGGGTTTTCCTGCAGAAGCCCCTCTTTCACTAGAAACACAAAAAACTGACGCAGTGCCGTCAGATACGTTACGATCGTTGCATGGCTGACGTGACGCTGCGTTTTAAGATAGATCGTAAATTTTTCTAGATTTGTCTGCGTCAATTCCACATCTTCTCCCTGCTCTAATACCCATAACTTGAAAATCTTTAGCGCCTTCCCATATGTATATACGGTCGACCTTGATCTCTCCTTCTCCAGCGTACTCACATAAAAATCTATAAAGCCAAGGATCGTATCCGTCTTCAAAGTCTTGATCAGATTACGATCTTCTATCATGAGAGAATTTTCTCAGGCTAACGAGCTCTCTCAAAGCTCCATATCTGGATCTATATTTTCAATCACTTCAGAGAATCGGCGAAGATAAGCAATTCCCATTGCTCCGTCAATAATTCGATGGTCATACGACAGGGATAAAATCATCATATGCCTGATTGCAATCGTATCACCATGATCCGGATGTTCGATCACTACAGGGCGTTTGATGATCGTACCGGTTGCCAGTATAGCAACTTGGGGTTGCAATATAATTGGAGTTCCCATCAAGGACCCCAGAGATCCTACATTCGTCACGGTAAATGTCCCTCCTTGAAGATCATCGGGAACCAGTTCAGACACTCGGGCACGATGAGCCAAATCACTGGCCGCATGTGCAAGCCCCGTAATGCTTAATCGCCCCGCATTACGGATTACGGGCACAATCAAACCTGACTGCTGCAGGGCAACAGCAACCCCAATATGGTGATCTTTTCGAACGAGAATCTTGTCGCCTTCAACCGAACTGTTCAGCAGAGGAAAATCACGCAACGCCTCCACAACTGCATAGATCAGAAAAGGGACATACGTCAGCTTTACACCATCACGTGCATAAAAGGCTTCCTTGTTGGCTTCCCGAATTTGGACTAACCGCGTTGCGTCGACCTCTGCAAAAGAGGTTACATGCGCAGCAGTACGTCGCGACTTCGTCATATGCTCGGCAATGAGCTGACGCATTCGATCCATCTGGATCACTTCAACCCGATTCCCTTTGGAATCCAAATCCTGAGCGACAGGAATTATTCTGGCCGGATGCACATCCGTATTGGGCGATTTGAGCGGAGATGTACTCTTTCGTGATTCTATATGACCTACAAGATCCTTTTTGGTAATCCGCCCAGCACGCCCGGATCCTTTAATACTGGTCAGTTCATCGCGAGAAATCTTCTCCGTCTCTGCAATACTGCGAACCAGTGGGCTTAGAAAACGTCCATCCTCTAAATAACGAGTCCCGCCCTCTTCAACTAACTCAAGATCCCCCACAAATTCAGATACATCGGTTCTCTCGTCAGATGATGCATTAACAACTGGTACCGTCTTAGACGGAGAATCCATCTCTTTGACGGGAGCACTCCCCTCTGCCCCGATAATGGCAATTGTAGTTCCAACATCCACCGTCTCTCCCTCGGGCACCAAAATTGACTTAAGAATCCCTGCAACTGGAGCGGGTACATCGGTGTCCACTTTATCTGTGCCAATCTCCAATAGGGTTTCATCCAACTCAATCGGATCTCCTTCCTTCTTATGCCAAACAATGACCGTCCCTTCAGTGATACTCTCACCCATTTTAGGCATCACGACGGGAGTATCTTCCATCGGGGGAAGGTCTTGTGAAGGAGACGAACTGGGACTGGGACCTGGCTCTGAGATTATTTCTTCCGTATGAATGACCGCAATCACTTGTCCGACAGGAACAGTATCTCCCTCTGGCGTGAGAATCTTACCGACGACTCCAGCTACCGGAGCAGGGACATCCGTATCTACCTTGTCCGTGCCAATCTCCAGGAGCGTCTCATCCAGTTCGACAGGGTCTCCTGCTTTCTTATGCCAAACCATGACGGTTCCTTCGGTAATACTCTCGCCCATCTTGGGCATTGGGACTTCAACCTTTGCCATTGCATCAAATTTTTTGACTCATTTCCAGCGTACCCTTCAACGCCCAAGTTGTTTACTTATAGCAGCGGCGCAATCACAAGGGCAACCACAGCAATCAATTTAATCAGAATATTCAAACTTGGTCCAGATGTGTCTTTGAATGGATCCCCTACGGTATCCCCAACGATAGCTGCTTTATGTGCTTCAGAGCCTTTGCCTAACATTTTTCCATCAATCTCCATCCCCCCTTCAATACGTTTTTTTGCGTTATCCCATGCGCCACCTGCATTGGACTGAAAGATCGCAAACAGAACTCCTGACACGGTAACTCCAACCAACAGCCCCCCTAACATATCTTTGCTGATAAAACCAATGATCACCGGAAGCGCGATGGCCAGTAAACCCGGGGCAACCATTTCCCGAATCGCAGCGGCAGTTGAAATATCCACACACTTGGCATACTCTGCCGAAGCAGTTCCTTCACGTAGCCCTGGAATCTCATTGAACTGCCTTCCTACTTCAACAATCATATCCGCAGAGGCACGACCGACCGCAGCCATCGCCATCGCACTGAAAACATAAGGGAGGGTCGCCCCGATCAAAAGGCCTGCAAGAATGTTGGGTTGTGCCACGTTAATCGTTTCAATACCGGTTTGCTGCATGAATGCAGCAAAGAGTGCCAGCGCGGTCAGGGCAGCTGAGCCTATGGCAAACCCTTTCCCGATGGCCGCCGTCGTATTCCCAACCGCGTCCAACTTATCCGTTCTCTCCCGGACTTCCGGAGGAAGATGGGTCATCTCTGCAATTCCCCCCGCATTATCACTAATCGGTCCGTAGGCATCTACGGCCAATTGAATTCCTGTGACCGAAAGCATCCCGACCGCAGCAATGGCAATCCCATACAGACCTGCCGTACTGAAGGCCCCCACGATCGCCAATGCCAGCACGATCGCAGGAATTCCTGTGGAATACATACCGGTCCCAAGACCGGAAATAATATTGGTTGCGGCGCCTGTGACACTCTGCTTTGCAATCCGCAAGGTGGGCTGCGTAGTCGCCGCCGTAAAATACTCTGTGGCCAAGCCAATTAGCACACCCGCAGCCAAGCCAATCAACATGGCTAAAAATACTCCCAATGCCGTATATACCCGTTCCCCGACAATGCTGGTCGTTGCCGTCCACTCACCTGGTAACATCCACGAAATTATAAAGAAAGCCACCACGGCCATCACGGCACTCGCACCAAATTCGCCAAGGTTCAAGCCGGTCTGGGGATTCCCCCCTTCTTTGACACGAACGAAGTAGGAGGCCAGGACGGAAACAAGAATTCCCGCTGCACCGAGAACCAGGGGAAGTAGAACCGCACTGATGCTTCCCATAGCTGCGCTAGATCCTTCAAATACCGTCAGGAATCCAGCTCCAAGAACCATCGCTCCGATGATAGAGCCGACATAACTTTCAAAAAGATCCGCCCCCATACCCGCGACATCTCCCACGTTATCTCCCACATTATCCGCGATCGTAGCAGGGTTCCGAGGATCATCCTCTGGAATGCCTTCATAAACTTTTCCGGCAAGGTCAGCTCCTACATCTGCCGCTTTGGTATAGATTCCGCCTCCAACGCGAGCGAAAAGCGCAATAGAGGAGGCGCCAAGCGAGAACCCCGAAATCACTTCAATCACACGGATCGTAGTCCAATCCGTCAACTCACTATAGGCCAAAAATAGTCCTCCAAGCCCAAGAATTCCTAACCCTACCACGCATAGCCCCATAACCAGGCCACCCGAGAAAGCGATATTCAGTGCAGGAGCTAGACCAATTCGTGCCGCATTGGTCGTACGTACATTTGCTTTTGTGGCGACCCGCATACCAATGAACCCTGCGGCGCCACTACAGAATGCACCAACAAAAAAGGATACCGCAACCATTGGAGATTGCTCTGTATCTGAGTCACTTAACCAACCGGTAAAGACTAAAATCGCTGCCACCGATAAAACAAAAATGGCAATCACACGATATTCCCGGTTCAGGAACGCCTGTGCTCCGCGGGCAATATGCCCCGCAATCGTAACCATTTGCTCCGTGCCTGGATCTTGTTGGGAGATCCAACGTGTCCGCATCCAGGCAAATATGAGTGCCACGACCCCACAGGCACACACCAAAAGGATTAGAGAAATAGACTGCATATGTGTAGGATTTCTTCGATCGTGTAAATAAACACTCGTATTTCCACAACCGCTTTTTTAAGGTTTAGTTGTTTATGTTAACTGGGTTTACCCGGAAATTTCTTTTGCTCGTTCTTCCGAGGTCCGGGCACGCTGATTAAATCGATTCATCGCAGGCACAATCCCCTCGGCAACAAACGCCAAGGCCGCATCCCGCGCACGGTCAAGTGTAGAGTCGATCGTTTCTTTTTCTTTCTGATCAAAACAGGAGAGAACATGATCTTTCTGGCTGCCCCGCTTAAATTCTCCTCCTACCCCAATACGCAACCTTGGAATGTGCTGCTCGCCTAGGGCATCCATAATATTCTGCATCCCATTATGTCCTCCGGCACTTCCACTTTGACGTAGCCTCAGGGTCCCCACAGGTAAATGCAGATCATCCATCACCACCAGAAAATCCTGGCTATTGAGTCGCATACGTCGCTGAAAACTACGCGCAGATTCCCCACTTCGGTTCATCCAGGTTTGAGGTTTGGCCACCGTGAAGGAGTATCCTCTCCATCGCCCCTTCCCCAAAATCGAATTCGTACGCGAATGGGGTTGTAAGGTGATCCTGCAGCGTGTAGCAATCCGATCAATCACTTCGTACCCGACGTTATGGCGTGTTCCCTCGTATTCCAAACCGGGGTTTCCCAACCCTAGGATTACACACTGTTTCTGTGGCATTCGAAAGCCGGAACGAGGTACCTATTCCTCCGTCTCTTCTTCTTCCGCTTCCTCACCTTCTTCCTCCACTTCCTCCACTTCTTCCACAGTACGTGGCCGCACGACGGTCATTAAAATCTGATCCTCCGGCGCAAGAAACTCCAACGCTTCCTCCTCAAGATCACGGAGGAAAATTGAATCCCCAATATCCACTTCGTGGACATCAATGTCAATCCGCGAAGGAATATCCCGCGGGAAACAACTGACCACCAATTCATTCAGAACAAACTGAGGGATCCCACCCTTTGATTGACCCGCAGAAACTCCAACAAAATTGAGTGGGATCGAAAGTGTCACTTTCTCTCCTGCCTGGAGTGCCTGAAAATCAACATGCATCGGACGATCTGTGACCGGATGATAGGTTATATCTTTCACAATACATTCCCAAGAGTCATCCCCAAGACTGACATTCACAATGTGGGTCCGATCCGTATAAATCAGTGGATGAAGACTCTGTTCACTCGTTACAAATGGATGGGTCTCCACATGACGCCCATAAATAATACAGGGAACATTCCCTTGTCGGCGCGCTTGCCTAGCCGATGCTTTGCCAGGCGTACGCGCCTGTGCTGAAATCGTAATCACATTCATGAATTCTGGAACTAGCTAATTAAATAATGTGGATACAGAGTCGTCCGTAGAAATACGTCGGATCGCATCTGCAAACATTTCGGCAACACTGACCACCTCAATACGGTCAGATGTTCTCTTCAAAGGCACACTATCGGTTACCAGAAGCTTGTTCAATACCGAAGCCTCCACCCGTTCATAGGCTTTTCCTGACAATAATGGATGCGTACATGCAGCCATGATTTCATGGGCTCCGGCATCTCTAAGAGCATTGGCAGCATTGGTCAGTGTTCCGGCAGTATCAATAATGTCGTCAATCAAAATCACATTACGCCCTTTTACTTCCCCAATAATGTTCATAATCTCTGCTTCGTTCTGATGGGGTCTGCGCTTATCAATGACTGCAAGATCTGCATCCAGTCGATTGGCATAGGCGCGGGCCATCTTGATCGCTCCTACGTCCGGTGCGACCACCACCAGGTTCGTCAGATGAATTTTTTGAAAATAGCCTGCAAATACTGCCGAAGCATACAAATGATCCACAGGAATATTAAAAAACCCTTGGATCTGTGATGCATGTAGATCCATGGTCAGCAATCGATTGATCCCGGCCGTCTGAAGCAGATCTGCCATGAGCTTTGCCGCAATCGGAACCCTCGGCTGATCCTTACGCTCCTGACGGGCATATCCAAAATAAGGGATCACCGCATTGATTCGTTCGGCAGATGCACGTTTCGCCGCATCAATCAGGAGTAATAACTCCATCCAATTATCTGCATTCGGATACGTACTTTGTACAATGTACAAATCTCTCCCCCGAATAGACTCTTGATATTTTGCGTATAATTCTCCATCTGAAAACACGACTCGATGAAGCTTTCCCAATGGTTGACCGTAAATTTCAGCAATCTTTTCCGCTAGAGCGGGATTGCTGCCACCCGTAAAGATTCCAACGGGAGGTTCCTGATATGACATTAACTATGGATGCGTAATTATGGTGGTAGAACAGAAGATGTTGCCCGGGGAGGACTCGAACCTCCACCGACGGCTCCAAAGGCCGCTGTCCTGCCATTAGACGACCGGGCAATTACGGGTCACGATCCAGTTTTGTACTGGAAAAATGCAAAGATAATAAGAATATTCCTCTCCTGCGTGTAATTTGACATGAAAATTTTATGAATCATCCCGTTATCGGCATAATTGGAGGAATGGGCCCGCAAGCAGGCCTTGATCTAGCCTCAAAAGTAATTGCCCAAACACAGGCGGTCACAGATCAAGATCATATTCCAATGGCACTACTTTCCTACAGCCATCTGATTGGTGATCGAAGTGCTTACGTATTGGGAGAACCGATCCCGAATCCGGGGATCGCTATTGCCGCGGTTGCTCGCGAGCTCATGAGACTCGGAGTTCAGGTTGCGGGGATCCCATGCAATTCTGCACATGCTCCAGAAATTTTTGACGAGCTTACACGGTTATCGAAAGGCGTCCGCATCCTGCACCTGATCCAGGAAACTGTACGTCATATCCAGGAAACCATGCCACATATAACCCGCATTGGATGTTTGTCCACGATCAGCGTTCACCACTTGGGTCTGTATCGTTCTGCCCTGGAACAGGCTGGCTACACACCGATTATGCCTACTGATGACGTCGCCGAACATGTAGTTCACCGAGCCATCTTCGATCAAGAGTATGGAATCAAGGCGCAATCGGCACAGATCACAGATCAGGCACAGGAAATGGTGCGCTCCGCAGTGGATCACTGTCATAGTAAGGGAGCAGAGGCCGTGATCCTTGGGTGCACCGAACTCCCACTCGCCGTCTCTCACGTCCATGATATTCTCCTGATTGACCCTGCATGTGCACTCGCGCGTGCACTGATCCGTGAAACATCGCCTGAAAAACTTGCGCCTCTTTGATGATTTTGGTTCTCCTACATTTCGTTGCGAAGAATTGACCTAAACAAGATGCATGATCATGGGTACTTAAGAAAGCCGCCGAATGAATACGGCAAAGTAGCATGTGAACCGTTCCTGAAAGAGAGTCTCACACGATATACTCCGTGGGGAATGATTCGGCATCCTATCACAAGTGCCCAGTCGGTGACGATACGATTCTATCGACACACAGAAATATTATTCCCTAAATTTGCTTACATAATCAATATGGTTTTTCATAGCAAACGGTTCTTCTGCACTCGCTGATGCTACGAACTTTGATCACAGGTGGAGCTGGTTTTCTTGGGTCTCATCTCTGTGACCGGCTACTTGGGGAGGGACATGAGGTCGTCTG
Source organism: Rhodothermales bacterium (assembly GCA_965215475.1). GTDB lineage: Bacteria > Bacteroidota > Rhodothermia > Rhodothermales > Bin80 > Bin80. The sequence continues at coordinate 2,703,372 of OZ244061.1, read as the reverse complement.
TATGGACAACTTCCTCACTGGATCACCCGATAATATTTCGCATTTGAAAGATCACCCTCACTTCAGTTTTCTAGAACATGATGTAACCGAATACATCACCATCGATGGACCCCTCGATTATGTACTCCATTTCGCGAGCCCTGCCTCTCCGATTGATTATCTCAGGCTTCCAATCCAGACCCTCAAGGTCGGTGCACTGGGGACTCATAATGCTCTTGGGCTCACAAAAGCAAAAAATGCTTGCTTTCTTCTGGCATCAACCAGTGAGGTTTATGGCGATCCGAACCGACATCCCCAGAACGAGACGTACTGGGGGAATGTCAACCCGGTTGGATTGCGTGGGGTTTATGATGAGGCAAAACGGTTTGCAGAAGCCATCACAATGGCTTATCACCGCCATCACAATATACCGACAAGAATTGTGCGCATCTTCAATACGTATGGACCACGTATGCGTCTCAATGATGGAAGAGCACTTCCCGCTTTTATGCGTCAAGCGCTCAAGGGAGAACCGATCACCGTCCACGGAACGGGAGAGCAAACCCGTTCCTTTACCTATGTCGATGACACCATTGAGGGAATTGTCCGACTTCTCTATAGCCCTGTAACCTCCCCCGTGAATATTGGGTGTTGCGATGAAATTTCTATCCTTGCGTTTGCAAAAGAAATCATTGAATTGGTCGGCAGTACAAGCTCAATCACCTATGATCCACTTCCTGAAGATGATCCCAAAAGCCGTAGACCTGATATCTCTCTGGCAAATAAGCTCCTTGATTGGAGTCCCCGTGTGGACCGCGAAGATGGTTTGCGGCGTACACTTGTCTATGTACTTGAAAAAATCGGACAAGCAACTTGATCCATGCATCTGAAAAATCTAGATGCATCCATCTATGTAGCCGGGCATACAGGATTGCTCGGGCGTGCTCTGGTGAAAAAACTTCGAGAAAATGGATACTCGAATCTACTCTTGCGCTCGAGCGGAGAACTGGATCTTCGATGCCAACGTTCCGTCAACAAATTCTTTGAGGAAGAGCGACCGCAATTTGTGATCCTTGCCGCTGCACGGGTCGGAGGAATCCTTGCCAACGATCAATATCCTGCAGAGTTTCTGGGAGAGAACCTCTCCATCCAGAATCATGTCTTGAATGCCGCAAAAGATACTGGTGTACAACGCCTGCTCTTTCTGGGTAGTACCTGTATTTATCCCCGGGAAGCAGAACAACCCCTTAAGGAAATGGCATTACTGAGCGGGGCACTGGAGGAAACCAACCGATGGTATGCGGTCGCCAAGATTACCGGGGTCGTGCAATGTCAAGCACTTCGCCGCCAATATGGCTGTGATTTTTTGACGGTCATGGCAACCAATCTCTACGGGCCAGGAGACAACTTCGACCTAGCTTCCAGTCATGTACTGCCAGCACTCATGCGAAAACTTCATGACGCACATATCTCCGGCAGAAGACGAATCTCTGTGTGGGGTTCGGGTACTCCCCGCCGAGAATTTCTCTACAGTGAAGACATGGCCGATGCCTGTATTTTTGTGTTGGAAACGCCAGAAGACGAACTTATGCAGGTCGCCCCCGATTCAATGCTGAATGTGGGCTGTGGGCAGGACCTTAGTATTGCCGAGCTTTGCCGATTGCTTCAACAGGTGATGGAAATTGATTGTGAACTTGATTTTGACGATTCCAAGCCGGATGGCACCCCACGGAAGCTCGTGGACGTTTCCCGTCTGACCCGGTTGGGCTGGACCGCCCCAACTTCATTATCCGAGGGGATTCATAAAACCTATGCGTGGTATAAATCACAGGATGAAGAGAGATAAAACAGCCTTGATTACGGGGGTGACCGGACAGGATGGTGCCTATCTGTCCGAACTTCTTTTAGATAAGGGATACATGGTTCATGGTCTAAAACGCCGTTCCAGTCTCTTCAATACACAGCGGATTGATCATCTGTACATAGATCCGCATGTCGACCAGACACGATTCCATCTGCATTACGGAGATCTAACCGATTCGACCAACCTGATTCGAATCATGCAAGAAGTTCAGCCCGATGAAGTCTACAACTTAGGTGCACAGAGCCATGTACAAGTCAGCTTTGACACCCCCGAATATACCGCGAATGCCGATGCGGTTGGCGTTTTACGTCTGCTGGAGGCAATTCGAATTCTGGGCATCACCGATCAAGTTCGATTTTACCAGGCATCTACTAGTGAACTCTTCGGGAATACACCACCCCCACAATCCGAAACCACCCCGTTTTGCCCTCGCAGCCCCTATGGTGTTGCCAAACTCTATGCCTACTGGATCACCGTCAACTATCGAGAAGCCTATGGGATGTATGCCTGTAATGGAATTCTATTCAACCATGAAAGCCCGCTTCGAGGGGAGACGTTTGTAACCCGTAAAATCACTCGGGCAGCTGCACGGATCCAACTTGGGGTGGGTCCGCATTTATTTCTCGGGAACCTCAATGCGAAGCGGGACTGGGGACATGCGCGTGATTATGTAGAAGGGATGTGGCGGATGTTACAACAAGAAGATCCGCATGACTATGTATTAGCAACCGGGCGTGCCACTTCGGTACGAACGTTCTGCTCCTTGGCCTTCGAACAGGTTGGACTGCCTCTAGAATGGAGGGGGGACGGAAAGGATGAAAAGGGACACTGCAAAAAATCTGGACGTATCCTTGTTGAGGTGGATCCACGTTATTACCGGCCCGCGGAGGTCGATCATTTGCTTGGAGATCCCTCCCTTGCCCGAGAACAACTCGGCTGGGAACCAACCACCTCCCTGGAGGAATTAGTCCGAGAAATGGTCCATGAGGATCTTCAACGGGAACAGGATCTTCTTGAAATGAATCAAAGAGCCTTGCAACCTTGACCTACCCTAACTCCCATGCATAACCCTCTGAATGGGATTGTCCTTGCCGGTGGCACAGGAAGCCGATTATTTCCACTTACAAAAGTCACGAACAAGCATTTATTGCCTGTGGGTAGATACCCAATGATCTACCACCCCCTCATGCGACTCCGTGAGGCTGGGATTGAGCGGATTGCTGTGGTCACCAGCCCTGAACATATGGGAGATGTTGTAAACCTTCTGGGGAGCGGTCGTGCACTGGGACTCGATTTAACCTACCGCGTTCAGGATCAACCTGGAGGGATTGCGCAAGCACTGGGACTATGCGAGAATTTTGCCCGTGGCAATCCTTTCCTGGTTGCCCTTGGAGACAATATCCTTGAAGATAGTCTGACAGAAGAGGTTGAATTATTTCGGCAGCAGGAACGTGGGGCTCGTATTCTTTTGAAAGCGGTTCCGGATCCCGAGCGCTATGGGGTTCCTCGTTTTCAGGGAGAGGAGATCATCGAAATCGTAGAAAAACCCAAATCTCCACCCAGTCCATATGCCGTGACCGGGCTATATTTCTATGATGCTCAAGTATTTGACTTTATTCGCACTCTCTCTCCGAGTCGACGCGGTGAATATGAGGTTAGCGACCTGAATTCTGCTTATGTCAAACATAGTACCTTGACGTATGGCATCTTAGAAGGCTGGTGGGGAGACGCGGGAACCCTTGAAGGGTGGCATGAGGCAAATCAGCTTGCACGCGAGCTCATCTATCCTTCCTTTGCACCTGACCAAGAGTAGCCGATGAACTGGAAAACGGGGGTGATACATGACTGCGTTATCCAGCCACTCTCGCGCTATACAGATGAGCGAGGCTGGCTGTCAGAGATCTTCCGGCACGATGAGCTGGCAGAGGAATTCCACCCTGCCATGGCCTATGTTTCGTTAACACATGCCGGGATTACCCGTGGGCCGCATGAACATCGCGACCAGACGGACCTTTTTGCCTTCCTGAGTGGATCCTTCCGCATCTATCTTTGGGATGACCGTAAAAAATCTCAGACGTACGGAATCAGACAGGTCCTGGATACGGGTGTTGAATCTCCTGCAACCGTCCTCATTCCGCCAGGCGTGATTCATGCGTACCGGAATTCTGGCACCTCCGATGCACTCGTCATTAACTGCCCGAACCGGCTCTATGCCGGACATAAGAAAGAAGGCCCTGTGGATGAAATCCGCTGGGAAGAACGCCCTGATCACAACTTAATCCTCGACTAACTCGTGAAGCTTATTATTCCAATGGCTGGGCATGGCAAACGTTTGCGCCCCCAGTCGTCTATTACGCCGAAACCTCTTTTGACTGTGCGCGGTCAGTGTATGGTTGAGCGTATCGTAGAAAAATTCACTCATACCCTACCCCGCCCGGTGACGGAGGGAGTCTTCATCCTCGGACCAGGGTTTGATCGCAAAGCCTATGACATTTTAGATTCTGTATGCGACCGGCATGGTATCCAGGCGAACTATGTCATTCAGGAAGAGGCAAAAGGAACGGCACATGCCGTGATCTGTGCACAGGATTTTCTGTCGGGAGAAGGCATTGTCGTCTATGCGGATACGGTATTTGATATGGGACCCATCCGTGATTTGGAAAACAGTGATGTTGTGACCTGGGTCAGAGAAGTAGAGGATCCTAGCCGTTTTGGGGTTGCGGTGAGGGAGGGAGATCGAGTCATTTCCTTCGTGGAAAAACCCAAACAACTCGTCTCTAATGAGGCATTGATTGGCATCTATTATGTCAGACAATTAGAAAAACTTCGCGCAGCCATTGAGACCCTTTTCGACGAGAACATCTGTAGTACGGGCGGTGAATACTATTTAACGGATGCCTTTGACAAGATGCTAAAACAGGGGTTCATCTTTCGGACGGCAGCGGTGAACGCTTGGCTGGATTGTGGGACCCTGGATGCATTCATGGACACGACCCGGTACCTGCTTGATCATGAACCAAAAACCTCATCCAGACCTGGGTGCACAAATTCTATCCTCCATGAGCCGGTCTACCTCGCCGAAGATGCTGTTGTGGAAAACTCTATTCTGGGGCCATATGTATGTGTTGAATCTGGGGCTCAAGTCCGTAACTCGATCATTAAAGGTAGTATCCTCTTTGAATCGGCCAACGTTCGGAACTCGATCCTTCAGGATTCCATGATCGGTTCAAATAGTGTACTTGTCGGAAGATCTGAACGAATGAATATTGGTGATCACTCTCATCTAGAGTAATGTCTGTGCATGTATTGCAGATCCATCCAAGTGATAATGTAACCGTTGCTCTGACCTCCGTGGCCGCAGGCACTGAGGTCTTGCCTGGCTGTATTACCCGAGCTCCTGTACCTGCAAAACACAAGGTTGTGATCCAACCTATTCGAGCCTCAGATTCCGTACGCATGTATGGCGTCACGGTTGGAAAAGCTTTGCGTGATCTTCGCACTGGAGACCGATTAAATCAAACGGATCTCGTCCATGATACATCTACCTATCATGTCCGAGATCGGTCATGGAACTGGAATTCTCCGAATATTTCAAAATGGGAGACGACCGAATTCCAGGGATATCACCGCTCCGATGGCCAGATCGGGACCGCAAATTATTGGATTGTGATCCCGATGGTCTTCTGCGAGAACCGGAATATTGACGTCCTCCGACGAGCATTTGAAGATGAGTTGGGATATGGAGTCATTACAAAATACCGGCAGCAGGTCGCTGCCCTTGCCCATGCTCACCGCACCGGTAGGCAACCTGCTGAAAAAAAACTGCCTTCTGTAAAACCTACTCCACTATTTGAGAACGTAGACGGAATCCGATTCCTGAGCCATCAACTGGGCTGCGGTGGAACCAGAGAAGATGCTCGTTCTTTGTGTGGCTTATTGGGAGGGTACCTGAATCATCCGAACGTATTTGGTGCAACGGTACTGAGTCTTGGGTGCGAGAACGCCGAATTAGATTTGCTCATGGAGGAGATTCATCAGCGAAATCCTGAATTCGATAAACCACTATACCTATTCAGGCAGCAGTCTTTCTCCAGTTCAGATCACTTGATCACTCAGGCAATCAAGGACACTTTTTCTGGCCTACAAAAGGCGAACCAACTTCGCCGATCCCCTGCTTCACTGAGTAAACTTACGCTTGGATTGGAGTGTGGAGGTTCTGATGGGTTTAGTGGGATCACAGCAAACCCCGCCATGGGATTTACAGCGGATTTGCTCATCGCTCTTGGCGGACGTGCCATTCTGGGAGAATTCCCTGAGCTCTGTGGCCAGGAGCAGTCCTTGATCGACCGATGTATCCACCCTTCCATCGCAGAACGTTTTATCCACTTAATGGAATCTTACTCCGCGTTAGCAAAAGCCGTTGGATCCGGATTGGACATGAATCCAACCCCAGGAAACATCCGGGATGGGTTATTAACCGACGCGATGAAGAGTGCTGGTGCCGCGCGTAAAGGAGGTACCTCTCCGATTACAGCGGTTCTTGACTATCCTGAATATGCTACTGCACCGGGGTTAAACCTTTTGTGTACACCCGGGGGAGATGTGGAATCCACGACGGCACTCGCTGGAGCAGGGGCTCAGATTATCCTCTTTTCCACTGGGATGGGAACCCCCACAGGAAACGCCGTGGCACAGGTCATCAAGATCAGTAGTAATTCAGCTCTCGCTCATCGCATTCCTGACTTGATTGACCAGGATGCCGGAGGCATCCTGAGCGGTAAAGATACGATAGAATCCGTAGGTGAAAGTCTCCTTGACCTAGTCGTGAAGGTTGCAAGCGGAGACACGATATCTTCTTCTGACCGTCTCGGACAAACTGATTTTATCCCATGGAAACGCGGTGTATCGTTGTAATTGTTTTTCGCGTGAACAGAAGAAGGGTTGAAATACTCCATCCCATCTGACAGAACAAAACCGTTTCAAAATCGTGATATAGCCCGACAATCATTATTCAGAGCTCTTCTTGCCCCCCCCCCCCCCCCCCTTCATTTGAAGACAGATATCGCTCTGGGTCTAGGGACACATTTACGGGTTGGAGGAAGGTTTTGCAAGAACCTCAAGATTCAACCGAAAATTACAGATAGATCTGACATCATGAAATACTACTGGGGGGGGGCGGCCCTTGTCTCTCTTCTTTTCATCAACGTTACGGCAAGAGCCCAGTCTAATGAGGAATTGCTACTTAAGGGAATGGCACTGTTGGATGATGGAGGCAATAAGCAGAGTTTCCATCAAGTTCTGGAAGCTCGCGGAATTCTTGAACAGATTCCCGATAATGACAGCTTGGTAATCTGGGCACATTATTACATTGGTGCGGCATCTAGTTCAATGGCGAACATGATTGCGGAAGACATTGCCGAAGGTGGCAGGGGAGATATTGCAGACCATGTCAACAATGCGATTGCAAATTTGGAGGCAGCTGTAGAGATTGATCCAACCTTTGCGGATGGATGGGTATTACTCTCCACAGCCTATGCTCATAAAATTTCCGTCCGACCATTGAAAGTCATTGGACTCAGCCGCAAATTTAACCGGGCGATGGATACAGCTTTTGAATTAGAACCGAATAATCCGAGAGTTATTCTGTTGGGGGGGATCATGGATTATTTTCTTCCAAGTATTGCAGGAGGTGATAAAGAACGTGCCGAGCAAAGACTAAACAAAGCAGCACTTCTTTTAGCTGAAGAAAAAATCACCCACCCCTATCGACCTTCATGGGGGCATGATCAAGCTCATGCAAGGCTTGGAATTGTTTATATGGATCGAGGAGATTTTGAAGATGCTCGCAAAGCCTTTGAGCGTGCTTTGGAAATCAACCCCGAATATGGATGGGTCACCAACACTTTGATTCCGTCTCTAGAAAAACTTGAATCTGAGGCCTCCGATAACTAGTTGATTCGGAAAGGCGACCCACCCGTGTGACGAATGCTATGAAAAAACTGGCAGAGTATCCCAGGGGAATAGATCAAAAAAGAGGCACGCCCGGATCTCATAATTATGGATCATTCTGTCACAGATCAATCACACTTGGATTGCTTGTAAGTTCTCATTACATAAATGGTTCGCGTATGTCCGAGAACCTGAAATTTTACACGAAGACTCCAGAAACCTCAGATGAACTCTGCTTCCCCACACACTAGAGGGGGGGGGGGGGGGGGGGGGGGGGGGTAGCTGACCCGAAATTAAACGAAAACAGGAAATAACCATGTGCACAAAGCCTTGGTTTCGGTGGCTTGAACACATGCACACCCTCGCCTCGCAGCAGGCGGAGCATTCAACAATGATCATAAGTGGTTCATTACACTTTCCTGGAGGGCACAACCACGGTTGCACCACCTGAGCCCGATCAAATCTCGATGTGTGATCAATCCCGCAGTCATTCGTGAATTGACTGGCATTCTTTGGAGGTACTGTACTTGGAAAATCCGTTCCTCTAGATCATTCATAGAATGTGTACATCGCTTTTCTATAGGTATCGGTCGGACTACATGAGATGACGTAGCCTTATCTGACGGCCGTCTCATGATACCGTAGACATCACAGGATACTTACTTTCTTGATCCATAAATCCTGAATGATCAAGAGTTGTCATTTCGGAACCTTTGAAGCCTAGATCATGTCCAATAATCTTAAAGGTAGTCTTTCCTTGTAATGTCTCCCGATTTTTCCCATATATCAAATATTGTCGCGGATCGAGGACCCGCGACATATTTCCATGGACGGACACGGATCCTGCAAAATTTCAAGGATCTCTTAGGCATTGCGGAGACAACGAAGGCTGGTAGGACAACTATGCTGATCCAGGGTGCACCAGGCGCAGGAAAGACGGCACTGTTAGAGGAAATGGCGATAAATGCTCTGGAACATCGATGGGATGTCGCTGAAGTCAATTTAGGAGACCTGTACAATCCCGTCCAGATGGCGCAAACTCTTGGCAAACGCTATATCTCTCGCAAACAGGGCACCTTCAAAACGGATGCAAAGGTGGTGGGTACCGAGCAGATCAAAGAAGTTGCAGGGGATTCAAGTGTATCTCAGGTACTCGAGAAGATGAACCCCAAACGGGGAGTACTTCTCATTCTGGATGAGGCCCAACGAGTTGGTCGCTTCCTCAACACCTCAAATGAGATTCAGGTAATGGAGACCTTGGATAAGATTCATAATGGTAAACTGCCCCATCCCGTCATCCTGCTTGCAGCGGGGTTGGGGATGTCAAAAGCGTCTTTTGGTGACTTGGAGATTTCGAGATTCAAGGGAGGATGTTTTGTAGAATTAGGCGCTTTGGATAAAGATTCGGAACGTGCAGTGATCCAGGATTGGCTTGTCAAAGAGGGAGGCGCCAAGGGAGATCCTGACGCATGGATGGATGCAATTGCGAAGAAAACGCATGGGTGGCCTCAGCACATTTCGGCGTATGGAGATGCCGCGGCCAAGCAAATCCAACACGATGACGGGGAGATGACTCCCGAAGGGCTCGAAGTTGTGTACCGATTGGGAGCAGAAAGACGTGAGGCGTACTACAAGCAACGTGCAGAAAAGATTAGTAGAAAAGAGCGCCGTAGTTTGGCGAGACTGATCCAGGATATTTCTATCGAAGATGGGTTGGACGAGAACGATATTAAGGCGTTTCTGTCACGTGAGTATGGCTCTGCAGATGCGAAGGATTTATTCAAGAGGGTCGTAGAGCGTGGGATCCTGCACAGTCAGGATGGCGCCTACACCATTCCGATTCCATCCATGCACGCTTGGCTGATTTCGAACTATGCTTAGGAGCAATCAGAAGTTACGTTCCCCAGTAGATTCTTCCCCCATCACACGAACGAATTTCCCATTTTGCATTTCCCCTCAGACGCTCAAAAACTACCCTGAAATCAACAACCACCCTGAAAAATCCTCCGATAGAAGAGAGATCATTTAAATAGAAGTGCGTCAGGTTTGGGGAACTTGCATTTGGACGCAACTGTAATCTGAGGGATGTAAACCACCCTTTACTTGATCTGATTTTGTCTTATGTCAAGCAGACTGATTACGATGATGCATCGCCCGATTTCATTCAATACGGATCGAGATCGGCACAGATCCATGGATGATCCGGTTGCAAGCGAAAACGGACCATGATTATTCTCAGTTTTCTTTTAGCGTGGAGATCAACCATTTATGCATATGTGGTAAAGGTACACGATATCCGCCTTCGCGAAGGTCAAACACTCCTTGTTGAAGGGCTTTCAAAAACGTTTCTTCTGCCGCATCTTTTCCTGATCCATAATACTCCACCAGCGGTTCCATGATATCGGCTTCTGATAGGTTTTCATGTGGTCCAACTTTCGCAAATGATTTTGCAATTACATGAAGCGCCCATATGTAATTCGCGCGGTGCCAGTAATACTTTGTTCTCCCCTCTCGTCCCTTTTCAAGTACGGTATTGAGCCCCTCTGCCGTCATCGTCCAATCATCCGATTCCAATTGGGTAACCACCTTGCCCACATAATTCATCATATGAACCGGCCATCCCTCTGTATCTTGCGCAATGGCATCAATCCAAGGAGCAGGATCTTGCTCAATCAGTGCATACTTCGTGAACCAGTCATAGAATACAGCGCATTCCGAATCTTTGTCCAGAGAACCGAGTCCAATTGGGCAAATGTCAGAGAATTCTGATATGCCCATGGCATTAAATGCACGTAAACAGGTTGCTAGACCTGCTGCAATCATAATTACCGGTCGGTTTAGATCTCCATGATGAATCGCCTGAACGACATCCGTGTAAGCCTTAATCTCATCCTCCGACCTACCTGGGTAAAGGAAACTGTTTAACGTCTGACATTCATCAAAGTCCAGCAGTAACGGTTGCCTACCTTTTCGAAGAAAATCTACAGATGTTTTTTGACGAGTAAATTTCTTTCCCAGACTCCGCGCTATAGCATTTGGGCTCCACAAGTCGGAGATAAACAGATGCTCCGGGAATTTCCATCCCTGTTTGTATGCGTACATTGAACATTCATGTAGGAGTGCACTCTTTCCTGCACCTGGTGCACCTTGGATCAAGAAGATGGTCCCAGATTTTGACTGAATTGACCGCTGAACAAGATCTTTAAAATTGTTGAGTATCTCCGTACGTCCATGGAAATAAGGTGAAGCCCCGCGATCAGAAATAAATGTGGAAAATCGGGGTGGTAAAGGTTTGGATTTTCTCGGAATGAACATGTTCAGTAATAGATTATTCTCTCACAAAATAACGAAAGTCATACGATTGGTCGATACGATCCAATCAGCGCTGCAAAGCAAGTCCAGACTCATGCATCGGATCCAATTCTAGTAGGATCTGCACTGCTTTATTCGCACTGATCCAATTCTCCCAAAGTACATGGTTTCATACTAACTGCAGCCGGTATTCAGGAACTTCTGACTCTAAAAATGCTGCCCGTTCAACATGCCACGAAAATCAATGCAAACTCCAAAAAACCTGCCCCCAGATTCAGATCCAATTTGAACCCCAAAAACAGAACAAAATCACCCCCTCATTCGGTACGTTTTTTCATCTGAATACACAGATAGGTTTAGAATACACATTTTGAACGCATTGTATCCGTTTCATGTCGAATGGAATTGGACATAATTGTACCAGATGAATGTGGCTCACTGGCAGATATGGGAACTCTAGAAATTATAAAAAGTACTATCTTAAAAATATTTTTTAAAATAGTACTTTTATGGAGATCGCAGAATTTGAACGCCCGCAGGTTCGTCGCATCTTTGAACAGGTCTCACCCGTTTCACACCGGCGTATTGTCGCCGTCATCGGTCCTAGGCAGGTTGGTAAGACAACGATTGCTCTTCAAATCCGTCAAAGATTACTTCAATCAAAAACTCCATGCTGGTACATACCTATGGACGGTATTGATTCTGATGAATCAGATTGGCTTGTACTAGATGAGACCGATCGTAACCTACGAACCGGGTCCGCAGCCAATGAACAGATCCTGGTTGAAATATGGAAGCGAGCTCGTCAGGCTTCCTTGGATTCCAATCAAGGCTTGGTACTATTTCTGGATGAAATTCAGGTCGTTCCGCGCTGGTCAAACATCGTAAAAGGTCTCTGGGATACAGATCGTAGGCAGGGATATCCTCTACGTGTGGTGATCTTAGGATCGGCCACATGGCGGATGCTCATTGGGCGCAATGAAAACCTTGTCGGTCGTTTTGACTCCATACGGGTAACGCATTGGACCTTCCAGGAAATGGCCGAGGTTTTCGGGTTGACGATCGATGAATTCATTTTTTTTGGTGGCTACCCCGGTCCTTTCTCCGGCAGACCGGGAATCACACGATTCGAAGACTGGCGAGATCACGTTGTTAATTCAATCATGGTACCCATTATTGATCGAGACATTATGGGACTTTCACACATCCGAAAACCTGCCCTAATGCGCCAATTAATTGATCTAGCACCAAACTATTCCGGCCACATCATCTCCTACAGTAAGCTGCTTGGTCAGCTTCATGATACGGGAAATATAACCACCATTGCAGATTATCTGAATCTACTTTCCGACGCAGGTTTAATCCTTAGTTTCTTCAGATATACGTCAGCCCCACACCTAGGTAGGGGTTCATCTCCCAAACTTAATGTACTCAATACAGCACTCATGACCGTTTCATCTGGTTATTCATTCCAGAGAGCCCAAGCTGACCGGCCCTTTTGGGGGCGGGTTGTGGAGAGTGCCGTGGGTGCACATTTATACAATACTCGAGGTCCGGTAACGCGAATTCATTTCTGGCGAGATCCGCGTGGTAAGCATGAGCTTGATTTCGTTATCTCACGTGGTCCTCACCTCGTGGGTGTTGAGGTGAAGAGCGGGAAGGTGCAGTCCCGTAGTGGTTTATACGCATTTGAAGACCGCTTCCCTGAAGCCAAAACCATGGTTGTCGGCCCTAATGGTATTCCACTTGATATTTTTTTCTCTCGTACCACCGAGGAATGGATGGAGGCACTATGGGAATAATTGTAGATCGAACGGTCAGCCCGATCGAATCAAAGGACAACCGTCGCTTTGGGAAAGAGAGTCTGAGCATTCGTGATTTTGAGACTGCTCATAGTTATGTTCTTTTGGGCGAACCCGGGATGGGGAAGAGTACGGAATTCCATAAGGAAGCTCACCGAGTTCATGCTGATCCTCCCATCCCTGCACATCAATTTATCAGCCGAAAACCGGAACATCACCCCGAATGGAGAAAAGGGCCTCTTTTTATTGATGGACTTGATGAGATACGTGTCGGGCGCGGGGGTCCAGGAGAGGCACTGGGTAAAATCATCGATCACCTTGAAGCCTTGGGAAAACCCCCATTTCGTTTATCATGCCGTTCCATCCGTTGGTTAGAACCTGGAGACCGAAAAAGGCTTGCCACACTCTCAGATTCCAAAGATGTACCGGTACTTCTACTGAATCCACTGAGCTACAAAGACATTCGAAAAATCATTTCTGAGCCGAAAGCACATGTATTTATTCAACAGGCTCATGAGCATGGCATGACGTCCTTTCTTTTCAGCCCTCAGCTACTTAACTTGCTACTGCGTTCCGTGGAGGCGGATGGATGGACTGATCGCCCAAGTAAGACATTTAAGAATGCATGTAGAACACTTGTACAAGAGCAGAACACAGAGCACCGTGACGCTCACGCATCTAGTCAACAACCACCAAATGAGGCAGTTTTAGGCGCAGGCGGTCAGCTTGCAGCACTCATGTTGATCGCAAATAAGGCCGGTTGGTCAATAGATGATACCGAAGATTCTGAAATTCTCTCTTTGCGGGATATAGAGACTGATGACCGTTCAGCTCTTGACGCCGCATTCCGTTCTGGACTCCTTGAGGGTGACCTGATACGGAGAACTCCAATCCATCGACTTCTAATTGAGTTTCTGGGTGCGCGTTATCTGCATCAGAAAATCCGGAGTGGCCTGAGTATTCGGCGTGTCTTTGCTCTTCTCATGGGAGATGACGGAGCTCCATTTCCCGACCTCCGGGGGCTTATATCTTGGCTCGCATCTTTCAATCCCCATATAAGAGAAACTCTCATCCAAACGGATCCTATTGCTCTAGCTTTCAACGGTGACGCGAGTAGCTTCAGTCTTGGAGAGAGGCGAGAACTGGTCAAACATCTTGAACGCCACATTGACCCTAGGCTCATCTGGCCTTCCATGGCTGCCCTCGGAGCCTTAGTAGGGAATCAAGGGGGATCTCTCGTCTGGGAATTAACTGGATTACCTGATCGCTCAGAGAGAAGACAAACGCTAGTATATCAACTTCTTCGCGGCGTTTCGCAAAGATATTCCAGAGTGGATGTAAGTAAGAGATTGAGCACAGAAGCGCAGCTGGAGGTTTGTCGCAAAAACCTATTGAATATCGTATATGATCCCAGTTGGCAGGAGCCTATTCGCTGCGAGGCACTTCGTGCCCTGAACCTGATATTTGTTGGTCAATCCAAGCGAGAGATAGCCATCAGAGAGCTTCTTTCTGACCTACAGCGAGGTCTCTTGTCAGATGAGAAGAATAACCTGAGGGGCACGATCTTAGATCTCTTATATCCAGAAGAGCTATCGCCCCAAGAAATATGGAATTACCTCGTAAACGGAACTGTTGCATACCAGCACAACATCTACTTGGAATTCTGGCATCACCTTATCGAGCGGTCACGGGAAGACCCAATCAAGGAGCTGCTTTACTCTCTTTGTGATCGTACTTCTGAAGTGATCCCGAAATTGGTGAATCACAGGCTGTCTCATATTGTACCTGAGCTCCTTGCACGAGGGTTGAACCTATTCGGAGATGAACTAGACATTTTAGGTTTATCTCGCTGGTTCAAGTTGGTTAAATCCGATATTCAAGGATCTCAACTGGCTTCCATAGGCTTTTCAGGTTCATCGAACAATCGAATTGATGAAGCAAATACCGCGATCCGCAACTGGCTGAGTAAACGCCCGGAAATCCAGCTTGCACTCATTAAACACGAACTTCTCACGCAGGAATCCAGGATCGATAGCAACGTGGGGATCGGACTTAAGTTTGTAGGGACAAATCCACCTGCTGGATTTCGTTCATGGTGTCTTGCACATGCGAAAGATCTCTGGGACACGCATCCCATCGTAGCAGAGAGGCTCGCATGGTGGTCTGTTCAGGTAAAGAAAGGCTGGGAGGATCCACTATCTGATGACAAAGTGGAGCAGATCGTGTCAGATATACCAGGCTTGCATGAATGGAACTGCAAGCGTCTTGTTCGCAGACATCAAGTTGAACCGAAAGAAGCAGAACGGAACAATCAGCTTACGGAAATACACGTTCCCGTTCGTGAAAGGAGACAAAAAGAACTTGAGGCTATACGGAAACAAAAATCTGAACTAGCCAAAGGAACCTGCTCACCTAATATACTCCACCATCTTGCCTCGATCTACTTTGATGGTCTTGCCGCCAAAGGCGAAGATCCGGAAAGTCAATTAATATCATATTTGGAAGGAGATCTGAGTCTTGTTCAGGCAGCACTAGCAGGATTTCGTAGCATGTTGGATCGAGACGATTTGCCCGATCTTGACCAAATCGCGCAACTCCATGAAACCAATAAAATGTCATTTTTTGCTCTGCCATTTCTTGCAGGAATGGAGCAAGAGAACGACCGTATCATTGACCGATTGCCGGAAAGAAGACGAAGGAGGGCGCTGGGGTTTTATCACGTTATGGATCAACCTATAGTTCCGGCTATACCTCGCGGTGAAGACATGGTCAATCTGTTTGTCTTTCATGAGGAATACCGCCCGTCATGGTACGAAAAGGCGCTAAAACATTATCCAGAGACCGTGGCTGACTCACTCGTTGCGATTCATAACGCCTGTGTTCGTGCCAAATTACCACCGAGTCGGTATTTGTATGAGATGGTTGACAACCCGGCATATCTCCGAGTTGCACAACTTGCTGTCACGAGAATGTTCTCGGTTTTTCCAACTAGATGCAATGAGCGGCAACTGGGATCACTTCGCATTGTTCTCTGGAGTGCGACTCGAGAACGCAGCATGTCCACCGAGAGATTACGCCAGATTACCCTAAAACGGCTGCATCGCAAAAATATGGATATAGCCCAACGAGCCCAATGGCTTTGCGCAGGAATATATGCTGCCAGAGATCACTGTCTTGCCCTTCTGGAAGAGTTTCTTTCGGCAGGGCAGGAATCTCGGGTACACCGTGTACTTAGTTTCCTCGTACCGGATGGGGGAAGGCTTATTCTGCAAAATATTCAAGATTGGAGTCCCGAAGATATGTCACGGCTCATCCGAGCACTTGGAAAACGGATGAAATGCCCCCATTCCCCAGACGGCGCACACCGTCTCAGTAGGGAAGAACTTAGTCGAACTAAATTTGAATCCATCCTTACTCTATGTCTTAAAGAATTTATCAAACGTAGCGATAGTGAAGCAATGGAAGCTCTTGACTCACTAGCTACCGATCCTGACCTGGCTACATGGAAATATGAGATCATGCGGGCTCAGGAGGAACGGAACCAAAATCTCCGCGTGGCTAAGCGAGCGGATCTCAGTCTGGAACAAGTTCAGAGAGCCCTCCGAGATGGCCCCCCTGCAAGTGCTGCTGACCTTGCCGCTCTCACCACGGATGTTCTTGAAAAGCTTGCGGATCGTATTCGTAATGGACCGACCAATGAGTGGTGCCAATATTGGTGCCGAGACTCTGAAACGAACAAGTTCACGGAGCCTCAGCACGAAAATGATTGTCGTGATATACTATTGTCTCACCTGAATGTAATGCTCAATAATTACCACGTCCGTGGAGAACCAGAAGGACCATATGCAGATGAAAAAAGAGCAGATATCCGCCTGTCGTATGGATCTGATCTTGCTATTCCAATTGAAATCAAAAGAAGCCAACATCCCGATATCTGGCGCGGGATTTCTGAGCAACTCGTACCGAAATACGTGCGGGATCCACAGGCTGACGGTTACGGGATCTATCTGGTATTTTGGTTTGGTACCAAATATGCCAGAGGGGGTGTTCCAAATGACCCGCAAGAATTGAAGAGCCTACTTGAAAAGCAACTTGACCCAGCTCTCCGAAAGAAAATTCATGTTGTTGTGATTGATGTGAGCCCAGGCGGCAGGTTTGCAGAACAGGAGTAGCCTACTCTGTATTTGCTCGCTATCATGTAAAATGAGATGAAAACACGCACCGAATACACACATGCACGAAGGGCATGATTGATTTCTTTGAATTCCGGTAGAGTACCTGCCAGAGAAAGTATCTTTCCCCGGAAAGCCATACCCGTACGCGCTATTCAAACACTTGATCAGAATAATCGGGAATAGTTCTCTCTCATGATGTTTTCCAGTGAAATAAGTTCGCCCTCGCTCAAGAAATCAAAGTGCGAGTTTCTTTTGTTCGCCGACAATCTGCCGTTGTTTTGAAGGCAAAACCGGATGAATAAATCTATCCTACGATCGGGCATATCAATTACAGCCTGAATCGCTTTTTTCGTACTGTCGTAACTCTCAAGAAATCTTAATTCTGTTATAAGCTCATCCTCAATGGTTTGAATCACAAAATCGTACAGGGCTTCCACTTGAGATGTCATATCGATATAACGATACCAGTGCGCAGTCTCATTATGAACGGTCATCTGAACTAGTCCATCCAGGCTGTATTCCACAAGTTGTCCCAAAGGACGTGAAAATGCTTCCAGAGAATCATTGTAGCTTTTCTGATTCTTCAGCATCACCGCGGATACAGGAAACATCAGATCTTCTGGAACCATTCCCCTGAGAGAAAAAATATTGTGAATTAGAAACCGGTGGATCCGGCCGTTACCATCTTCAAACGGATGAATGAAAACAAAGCCATAGGCCACTACGGCAGCATGAACCATCTCGAAGACACCGCCCGTCATCATAAGCCGATGAGACGTCAAAAGCCCTTGCATCAGGTCCGGAAGATCCTCCGGCCGAGGACATACATAATGAATCAGCTCTTTTTGATAAGAAATCGTTTGGCCTATATAGTTCTGAACGGTTCGATAATCTTCGTTCATGAAACGTGAATCAACAATTTGATTTTGCAGGGCAATCAATGACTTCTTGTTACAAAAATCCTGTTGACGCGCGATATCCAAAGACGCCATGAATTTCTCGGTCCTTGACGCGTCGGGTTGAATATTTTCTATTTCAAAGGAGGACTTGGTTTCTTTGTTGTAGAGATAGCTTAACGCCCTTCTAAGTAGTGATGGAGAGTACGATTCTACGACCTTTTCGCATTTTTCCTGGAAATTGACCTGGTCCATTTTCCCGAGCTTTTCCGTTCTTCTGACAATAGGGCAAAACTCCCTGGGTCCGAGCAAATTATTGATGACGCGATGTCTCCTGGATTTTTCACTGCGAGAGAGCGTGTAGTAGAGATCAGGTTCAAGTGCCTTGATATAATTCCCCATGGACAAATCATCCATGGGGAGTCTGCGGTCCGTTAAAAACTCGAAAAAAAACCAGATGCGACGAGCATATTTGCCCGTTGGCTTGGATTTGATGTAATCAACAAGTTCATTCTCTGCAACGGCATCGAAGATAATCTTCAAAGAGCTCAGGTTTACGCCGTCATATTTCAGGGCAAATTCCAGATGATCTCCTATTGTTTCACCTGGCCAGTAATGAGGAGAATAAATATCTTCAACCTTGCCATCTTGCACGTTCTGCTTCCGACCACCAGTTGCCGCAACAAAGGAACGGTGTGGATGTGGCATTGCCGTCAATCCGAATTTGCCCAGTAACCAGGCATAACCTACTGGACGGGCATCCAAAACTTTTTTTTCATAGTCTATTCCAGAAAAATCGTTATTTTTTTATAATATAATTAAAAATAATATTATTTTGTAAAAATCATTATATATTCTATATTTCACATAAAATGATTACAAGCTGTACCCCCTCTGACACTAAACCTGGCCACTTGGGAGAATCTCGTTCTGATGCCCGGTATTGATCTGAGTCAGGAATGAATTCGAATGCTTCTTAATGACCTGGTCCATCAATACAGATATAGATTGTATCCGCGCTCCTTTCCAATAGCGAAATTATCACACTTCGTGTACCTAGGCTCTCACCGATAAAGCTGTTCTAGTGCCTCTCGCTGTTCCGCATGTTTTTTGGGGGTTTCTGACTTCAGTCTCTCCAGATTTAATAACTTCCATTGAACCGCAGGCAGTTTTTCAGCTTCGGGAAGTCCAAGCAATCCAAAGTCAGGCTCTGCATCATGAAGTGATGTCAAAAAAGTCGCGATTGAACCAGTGAGCCGTGACAGGATGTCATTGTGTAGTCTCCGTCCGATTTCAATCAGTATTGGCAGAGATATTTCCTGGAGAGTCATTCCTGCAAAATCCTCACTATACCAATCTTCTCGCACAGGCTCGGATGGGTTTAATTGTTCGTGTAGCGGTCTACTTGAGCTTGCGACATACACCATAAATACGCGGAATAGATCGTCTGTAATTCCTTCATGATCATCGTAGAACACCTTGATATCAAATAAATCGCGCGGATGCTTACGGTCTAGTGCAGCACACATTTTGCCAGCATATACATCTTCGAAGGAAACAACATTCATTTCGATCGACTTAAATTTTGCGGACACGGTCTTTGATGTTGTAATCATTTGAGGAGGCAGAACGGTGCCTCGTGCGATCGGAGATGTTTCAATCTTGATTTTTTTATCGCCCCGTCTCACAACAATCCTCGGGAGGCTAGTTCTTCCACCATTACTATGATGCACTGCAATCATGGGTTCAGAATTTGAGATCGTGATAGCAATGCGGTTAAATGCTTCCGTAATTTGCTTGAGTGAAGAGGAGCGGTCAGCGACGGGTAACCATGTGAGGTCAATATCTACGGATAGCCTTGGCATATCTTTGTAGAACATATTAATCCTTTGAGTACAAATTTTTTCTCCCTCGCTACGATTGGAAGTAAATCTATGAGCAACTTGACCTGATCAAGATACTTAGAATATGCAGTCATTTTGGTAGTCAAAATCCGAGAAGAAATCAGGAAGTGAGATTTGCCAGGTGGGATGAAATTTTCCACCTGGCACCAAATTGTATGGGCCGCTACCAAAATCAATTTCATCTGTGTCTAATTCTTCTAACCAATCGTGCTGATAAAGATCAGCATAGACGAAAAACAGTCTCTTTGTTTTGATACTACGGCAGGCTTTCAAGAGCATCATGAGAAGCTTGGGATGTAGCTCAATCAAGCTTTCGAAGTATTTAGAAACATATTCAAAATCTGAATTTCTCCGCAGGCGAGCAATTAACTCAAGGATTGCTCGCTCTGGACTGGACATCCTAATTGGCCACTGCGAAACATTCGCCGTCCATTCACGATTGAATTCTGGAGAATAGTGATCTATCATTCCAACCGAATCACCTCCAAACAGCGTAGATCTTTGTACGATGATCTTGTCTGTGGTCGGAAGACGCTTTAACCAAGAGGGCACATTTCCATAGAAATGAATGTACTGCCATTTCCCCAGCATTAAGAAGTGTACAAAGCCAGACTGATCAAGCGCATCCTTCCGCCTAAGTACACATCATAACCCATGAGTTGCTGAAGCGATAGTAGAACGACCTGCCAAGACAGCTCCTCAGATTCTTCTTGGTGCGGTAAAGGGCGCTGATACACACCACGAACGACGCGTTTAATCCATCCCTGTTTGACATAGTTATGAAGTTCTTGCAAAACCTCTGTAATGAACTGAAAAATATCCATTTAGGAATCTTCAGAGCAATAATTTGTACTCAATTGAGAGGGTTTTGCAAGAGGCCCTTATGTATGGATTTTGAGTCTATACAGTATGCTGCATCAAATGAGGTTTCACGAATCATCTATTTTGATCGCTCGTTGATTTTTGGACGCTCCGCGCGTCTGACCGCAAATACGGAGTGAGATGTTATCGCTCCATCCCGGAATCCCGCTCGCGGGACGGAGGAAGAATGGAGCGCGGAATCGGAGACGTCTCTATGCGCTCCCGAGCATAGTTCGAAATCAGCCAGCTCTGCATGGACGGGATCGGAATGCTGTAGACTTCATCTTGACTGTGCAGAACCCCGCGCGCCACGGCTTTCTTAAACAAATCCTTCGCCTTATCTGGGTCATTATACTCCATCGAAAAAAACTCTTCAATATCTTCCTCGTCCAGCCCCGTTCCAGGTGCAATGTTTTGGATCAGTTTTGCTAAGATCGCACGTCCTCTTCCACTGATCCCTTTCGCGCACCGCCTATAGTATGCTTCCCGTCTTTCTGCGCCCAGCCGGTGCACTATGTCCAACCCGGCGGCGGTCATCTCTCCGCGATCGCTCTGGATTTGCTTCGCCGCGGCATCCCCATAGGCCGAAATATGCTGGGGCCAGCCATGCGTCTTTGGGGCAATTTGATCAATCCACGGAGCAGGATCCTCTTTGGCACCCCCATCTTTGACAAGCCAATCTTTGATGACCGCTCGCTCCGAAGCTCTTCCCAATGCACCTAACTCCACAAAACAGCCCCCCTTGAATCTCGAAATTCCTAGCGATCTGAAGGCTTCTTCTGTTGGTCCCAGTCCCGCTGCAAGTAGGATCACGGGTCTCTTCAACCTTCCGTTATGAATCGAATTGAGAACATTTGTTGCCACCCCCGCCAACTCTTGACTCGGGGGCGTATTCGTCGTCCCTAATGTTTGGGCTTCATCCAGAATCAAGAGCAGGGGCCTCTTGCCAGCTGCCAGTATTTTCAAGGTTGTAGGGCGATGACGCTGAACCGCAACATCCAGTTTTCCCTCCGCTTTCACAACGGCATCTACACCAACTTGTCCAGATACGCTCGTAATTTGAGCCCGGGTTCCCTTCCCGAGATAATAGGCCAATTCTTCTGGATCCCAAAGAGCAGGAGGATCAATCTCTGCAATTTCCCAACCACTCCTTTTTGCCCTTTTAGATAGTACATCCAGTAGGGCCGTTTTTCCTGCCCCGGGTGCGCCTTGGATCAGAAAGGTAGATGCCCCTCGTGGTTTCATGGAATCTTTGACCAGTTTGTCAAAGTTGGCCAAGATCCGCACTCGTCCATGAAAATATTTCGCCGGCCCACGGTCCGCAATATAGTCAGGTATATGGGAAGAATCTGGAGACATACATCCAAGGATTACAAGAAACTACGACCTGGAACGTCATTGGACACCATCCAGACCTCCAAGGTTCCAAACGCGATCGTTTGAGTCTCACGGATGTTCAGATCCAGAGGTCCGATGGTTTCGGGTCCTCTTCCTGAACACGATCACAGAGCTTGGCAGTGCTTGTCTGCATGATCCCAACGATGATGACCCGAAGGTGGGGTTGCTTTGCCGTGGCAAGAATCTTGAGCTTTCGGTGTACTTCTACGGGCAAATGGATGCCAAAGGAAATATCCGCCTCCTGATCGAACAGCGATGGCGCAGGATCATCAATCTTGCCCGCCAGAGCCCTGGCGTCACTCCACCCCGATCGACGCAGCCAATCTCCAACCGCATTCTTGATCGTATCTCGCAGGAGCGTACCTGTGAGGATCGAATCAGTCTTCAGTTTATGGTGGAGCGAAGCAGGAAGCCAGCAACTGAATTAAAGATCACAAGATCAGATCGGCTCCCCTTCCCTCAACCCAAAAAACCCCGCAGGAATCTTTTATCTCGCCATAGAAGCGTCTAAATCCAAAATCTGACGCACTTGCTAGAGTACCTGTTTCGATCGCTCGTTGATTTTTGGACACTCCGCGCGTCTGGCGGTGAATACGGACTAGACGTTAGCGCTCCACTCCCGAATCCCGATCGCGGGACGGAGGAAGAATGGAGCGCGGAATCGGAGGCGTTTCTATGCGCTCCTGAGCATAGTTCGAAATCAGCCAGCTCTGCATGGACGGGATTGGAATCGTGTAGACTCCTTTCTGACTGTGCAGAATGCCCTTTTCCACGGCTCGACGAAATAAATCCTTCGCTTCCACCTCGCCGTACTCCCGCGATAGAAACCCCACAATCTCCCTCCGCCCCAGTCCATGATCTATGGAAACGGTTTGGATGAGTCTTGCCAAACTACGGCGCTCTTCCCAGTCAATCTCTTCCGTGCGTTGTTCGTAATACGCCTCTCGTCTTTCTGCGCCCAGCCGGTGCACTATGTCCAACCCGGCGGCGGTCATCTCTCCGCGATCATGCTGAATTTGCTTCGCCGCGGCATCGCCATAGGCCGAAATATGCTGAGGCCAGCCATGCGTCTTTTGGGCAATTTGATCAATCCACGGAGCAGGATCCTCTTTGGCACCCCCTTCTTTGACAAGCCAATCTTTGATGACCGCACGTTCCGAATCTTTTCCCAATGTACCCAATTCTACAAAACAACCGCCTTTGAATCTCGAAATCCCTAACTTACCGAAAGAGGATTTGGACATCCCTAATCCCGCCGCCAACAAGATCACGGGTCTCTTCAACCCTCCGTTATGAATCGAATCGAGAACATTTGTTGCCACCCCCTCCAACTCTTGACTAGGGGGCGTATTCGTCGTCCCTAGTGTTTGGGCTTCATCCAGAATCAAGAGCAGGGGCTTCTTACCAGCACCCAATATACGTAGGGTGGTCTCCTGAGTCCATTCGGCAACGACTCCTGCTTGGCCCAGTTGTAAACCAATCTGGACCTTTTTCGGCAACTTACTTCGAACCTTCTGTCCAAGAGATGTGCGCAATTCACTGGGAGTCCAAAGGGCCGTGGGCTTAATCTTTGCAATGCTCCAACCACGTTCTTTTGCCCTTTTAGACAGCACATCCAGTAGCGCGGTTTTTCCCGCCCCGGGTGCCCCCTGAATCAGCATCGTCGTCCTGCCCTCCACCTTGTCCTCCGCCCGCCCCATGAGATCTTTGAAATCATACAGGATCTGCGCCCGCCCATGAAAATATGGCGTTGGACCTCGGTCTGCGACAATATTTGATCTGCGGGGAATATTGGAGGACATGAACTCCGAGACTACAGGGAACTGCGACCTGGAACGTCATTGGACACCATCCAGACCTCCAAGGTTCCAAACGCGATCGTTTGAGTCTCACGGATGTTCAGATCCAGAGGTCCGATGGTTTCGGGTCCTCTTCCTGAACACGATTACAGAGCTTGGCAGTGCTTGTCTGCATGATCCCAACGATGATGACCCGAAGGTGGGGTTGCTTTGCCGTGGCAAGAATCTTGCGCTTTCGGTGTACTTCTACGGGCAAATGGATGCCAAAGGAAATATCCGCCTCCTGATCGAACAGCGATGGCGCAGGATCATCAATCTTGCCCGCCAGAGCCCTAGCGTCACTCCACCCCGATCGACGCAGCCAATCTCCAACCGCATTCTTGATCGTATCTCGCAGGAACGTACCTGTGAGGATCGAATCAGTCTTCAGTTTATGGTGGAGCGAAGCAGGAAGCCAGCAACTGAATTAAAGATCACAAGATCAGATCGGCTCCCCTTCCCTCAACCCAAAAAACCCCGCAGGAATCTTTTATCTCGCCATAGAAGCGTCTAAATCCAAAATCTGACGCACTTGCTAGAGTACCTGTTTCGATCGCTCGTTGATTTTTGGACGCTCCGCGCGTCTGACGGCAAATACGGAGTGAGATGTTATCGCCCCATCCCCGAATCCCGCTCGCGGGACGGAGGAAGAATGGAGCGCGGAATCGGAGGCGTCTCTATGCGCTCCCGAGTATAGTTCGAGATCAGCCAGCTCTGCATGGATGGGATTGGAATCGTGTAGACTCCTTTTTGGCTGTGCAGAATGCCCTTTTCCACGGCTCGACGAAATAAATCCTTCGCCTTATCTGGGTCATTATACTCCATCGAAAAAAACTCTTCAATATCTTCCTCGTCCAGCCCCGTTCCAGGTGCAATGTTTTGGATCAGTTTTGCTAAGATCGCACGTCCTCTTCCACTGATCTCTTCCGTGCGTTGTTCGTAATACGCCTCTCGTCTTTCTGCGCCCAGCCGGTGCACTATGTCCAACCCGGCGGCGGTCATCTCTCCGCGATCATGCTGAATTTGCTTCGCCGCAGCATCGCCATAGGCCGAAATATGCTGAGGCCAGCCATGCGTCTTTTGGGCAATTTGATCAATCCACTCATCAGGGTTCCCCTTGGCACCCCCCTCTTTGACAAGCCAATCTTTGATGACCGCACGTTCCGAATCTTTTCCCAATGCACCCAATTCTACAAAACAACCGCCTTTGAATCTCGAAATCCCTAACTTACCGAAAGAGGATTTGGACATCCCTAATCCCGCCGCCAACAAGATCACAGGACGGCCGACACGCCCATTGTGGATCACATCTAAGGTGTCCCTTGCTACATGTTTTTCTGAGGGGGTTTCGTTTAGATTGATCAGATATTGGGCTTCATCCAGCACTAAAATCAATCCTTCCTCGGGAGCCTCCTCTTTCAGTAACCCATCCACACTGGAATATCCTGCCACATTCCTGCTGTACCCACCGCCGAATCCATGAATACCCACGTTCGCTGCATACTGTTTATCCATAACATAGGACTCTCCAAGAGATTGTGCCATGGAGATAGGATCATACAAATCTTTCACCTTGATGCTTACGACTTTCCAGTTTTGGGGCCGTGCCTCTGCAGACAGCACATCCAGTAGAGCCGTCTTTCCTGCCCCGGGCGCCCCCTGGATCAAAAAGGTCGTCCTGCCCTCCACCGTGTCCTTCGCATGCCTCACGAGATCTTTGAAATCATACAAAATCTGCGCCCGCCCATGAAAATATTTCGCGGGACCTCGGTCTGAGACAATATTTGATCTACGGGGAATATTGGAGGACATGAACTCCGAGACTACAGGGAACTACGACCTGGAACGTCATTGGACACCATCCAGACCTCCAAGGTTCCAAATGCGATCGTTTGAGTCTCACGGATGTTCAGATCCAGAGGTCCGATGGTTTCGGGTCCTCTTCCTGAACACGATCACAGAGCTTGGCAGTGCTTGTCTGCATGATCCCAACGATGATGACCCGAAGGTGGGGTTGCTTTGCCGTGGCAAGAATCTTGAGCTTTCGGTGTACTTCTACGGGCAAATGGATGCCAAAGGAAATATCCGCCTCCTGATCGGGATGTCAGATCACTCAACTTCATCCAGATAAAGTTGATTTCGCCATTGTTGATCAAGGGCTGGTGCATCTTCGAATAAGGATACATCAAAGAATCGCCACGTCATCGCGAACATAGTTTCGAAGCAATTTTCGTTCTCGCAAAAACTCATCCTCAACACTACTGATAAAAATTCGAATCCCCATTCATAGCTTTCATCAAAATACTTTCATGTTTGATCCTCTTGCAAAACCTCTTCATTGGAAGGCGAATATTGATCTGGGAGTAGTTGAGGGCATACTTTAAAGATTGAGAGAGGGTTTTGCAAGAGCCTTGTTCTACAATCAGGTATGCCCCGGGATACAAAATATCGAAAACCACCAGAGAGCGACTGATTTTCCGTCGTAGGCAAGATGGGATAATTCTTGTTGTTCCGCTTAGCTATAGCATATGATTTCCTTCAAATGGAACCCCATCCCGAATCCTTTGCTCCATAGCTTATATCCGTATTAGAATAGGTATCAAGCGTCTTGTAAGGTTATCAAAATGTCAATTCCACCAGTATCCGAAAAATACGAAACATGACGGGGAGCTCAATACAAAAACCTTGGGTTATCGCGAAATTTAATTTTGCCGTAAATTGGTCGCCGGTTAATCTCCGTAGAGCAATCCGACCACTATGCCCCATGTATGTATCCCTTGAAATACTGCAACCGTTGATCCTCTCGCAAAACCTCTTCGTTCGAAGGGGAATATTGCTCTGGGGGTATCTGATGGCATATTTGGGGCCGAAGAGGGTTGTGCAAAGGGCTCAGTTTTGTATGTTTTTGAAATTGGAACCGTATCATCTCTGAGGATTTGCATAATTGGCTAATCTCTGATTCCTAATCCATTCAATTTTATGTCAAATATGGCAATACCATCCTCTCATCCACCTGCTCCAGGAGCGCGACTCTGGATCCGGGACGAGGAATGGGTTGTACGTAGCTCTGATCGTACCTACGGTAATGACTATCTGATTCACGTAACTGGGCTGACTCCATTGGTTCGAGATGTCCAATGGCAGTTTATCCAAAAAAAAGAGAACATTATCGAGGTCAAGCCCGAAGAAACGAAACTCGTTCCCGACGACTCCCCCAATTACCTCGCCTCACGATTACATATTGAAAGCCTACTGAGAACTACTCCTCCACCTGACAACAAACTGTACATGGGGCACCGAGCGGCGATGGATGATCTTGCCTATCAACGTGAGCCTGCGCTGATGGCATTGAAGCGTCCACGCCCCCGTATTCTGATTGCTGACGGGACCGGACTCGGAAAAACATTAGAAGCCGGAATTTTGATCTCGGAATTGATTCGCAGAGGTAGAGGTAAGCGTATTCTGGTGGTTTCCCTTGCAAGTATGCTCACGCAGTTCCAGAAGGAGTTATGGACAAGATTTTCGATTCCCCTGATCCGTCTAGATTCCATCGGGATTAATCGAGTGAGAGAGCAATTGCCTTCGGGCCACAATCCATTTCATCATTTTGATCGTGCGATCATTTCAATTGATACCCTCAAAAATGCATCTACCTGGCGACCGTTTCTGGAGAACTCGAATTGGGATATCGTTGTGATTGATGAGGTGCAGAATGTTGCCAAGAAAAAGAATCAGAGAGGATCTCTTCGCCACCAACTCGCAGATATTCTGTCTTCGCGCTGCGACACTCTCATTATGCTGAGTGCTACCCCCCACGATGGGCATGCAGAGAGCTTTGCTAGTCTGATGAACATGCTGGATCCGACGGTGATTGCAGATGAGAAAAATTATACCAAAAACGATTTGGATGGGAAAAATCTCCTAATACGCCGATTCAAGAAGGATATCCGTGATCAGGCAAGATTGCAAGAGCGGCAAACGAAATTGTGTAGGGCACGCGCTTCAGCAAAAGAAGAACAGGTTTTCGATATTATTGCCGATCCGCGTCACGAACAATTATCCAAGAGGCGTACTGGAGATGGATGGCTCCTGCGCACCACCATGGAGAAAGCCGTTCTCTCTTCCCCCGCCGCATGCATGGAATCCGTATTGAATCGGATCAAAAAGCTTGAGAAGTCGGGAGCGGCTGACGCGGATTTGGCGCCGTGGCAGCTGATGAAGAATGCGTTAGAAAAAATAGATCCAACAGATTTCTCAAAATACCAACTGCTCCTGCAAATCATCCGCGAAATCAACTGGACCGGTCATGATACGTATGACCGTCTGCTCATTTTCACCGAGCGGATCGCTACACTGGAATTTCTGCGAAATCAACTGACCAGAGATCTCCGGCTCAAAAAGGATGCCATTCACATATTACATGGATCCCTTTCCGATGTAGATCAACAACAAATCGTAGATCAATTCGGGCAGGATCAATCACCGGTTCGTCTGCTCATCTCTACGGATGTAGGCTCCGAAGGGATTAATCTACACTACCACTGTCGACGATTGATCCACTTTGATATTCCATGGTCACTGATGCGATTTCAGCAACGAAACGGCCGAATTGATCGATATGGACAGGAACGCAAACCTCAGATTTTTTATCTGATCACCAATAGTGAGAATAAAAAATTTAGAGGTGATACCCGAGTACTCGAGTTATTGATTGAAAAAGAAAATCAGGCGGAAGAAAATCTTGGAGACCCCGCTATGTTGATGAAGCTTTTTCAGATTGAACAAGAAGAGAAACGTGTTGCGGAGACGATGGAAACGAATCCGTCCAAAGAAGAGGCCGAACGGCAACTCATGGGAGAACGTCAAACGCAGCAAGAAGACCGAGAGCCTGATCCATTGATGGAACTCCTGAATGCTACCTCTCCCCTCTCCACAGAAGAACATGTTACCGGTGATCTGCCTTCCCTCTTTGAATCCGAATATACCTATACAAAAACCGCACTGACATATATCCGGGGAAATTGGGCAAAGCGGGTCGGTGCAAGCCTTAGTGTCAATTATGAAGATGAAAAACAACGGATCATCGTGACTCCACAAAACCCGCAGGGACATACTGTCTTAAAGAGTGTCGTGAACCAACTACCCGTTTCTGCTCGTCCAAAAGACAGTCGTTTTCTCTTTTCCGCAAACCCCAAGGAGATGATGGCCTCCATTCGGAAATCTCGCGCTCTGGAGAATGCATGGCCCGAAATGTACTACCTCTGGCCGATCCATCCATTTATGGAGTGGATGACGGATAAGATCCGAATGTCGTTTGGGCGGTTGGAAGCTCCTGCGATCTGGCTTCCCTCCATGGTTGCGGGGACGTTTTCCTACCTGATCACGGTTCTCTGGCCGAACCGCAAGGGCGTCACGATCTTTCAGCGATGGTATCTGGTCACGGGAAAATTTCACGGAGATTTTGATGTTCGTCCATTTGAAAACTCGGAGATCTACAAAAAACTACATTCTAGTCAGCACCATTCAAACAAAAGACAAGATTCCGCTTTGTTGGCGCATGCCCAAAAGCGTGTTCCCCAAGCCGCTTTGAAAGCACAAGAACATGCCCATCTGGATCGGCAAGATTTTGAATCTGACCTGGAAACAAAACTGAATCGGCATTTAAATAACCTGGAAAAGCTTCAACAGCGACAGGAAGACTACGTGGAAGAAACCTACCGAGATAGGGGAGGAATCCAATACGTACTCCAGAGTGAAAGAGAGAAAGAGTTAGAGCAAGTCCGTTCACGATTTCGTGAATTTCAGGAGTGGATCAAGTCCTCCATGACCATGGAAAGGGATCCGTACGTCCATATCGCGGCGGTCATTCTGGCGGAGGAGGTGCATGGAATTTGATTATACCGGCTTGGTCAACCAGAATGAGTTTTATCCCGATCATTACTGGTATACTATTCTGCCGGAAAAACTGAAGGAGTTCGAGAAGAGATGGAAATCGGGCGAGTTTAATCTCTCTGGCATTGAATCGCCCCCCATTTTTTCGGACTTAAAGTCTCAGAACAAGGAATATTTAAGAACTAAAGCCCATTTTATCCGTGCATCCAAGCAGCAACGCGCGGAAATCCAGCGAACTTGGACCTCTCATCTACTTCAGATTCTCGGCTATCGCCGTGAACCAAGCCAGGTTGAACTGGAGTCAGGAATTTCCTTACCCGTCCTGGGACAATTTAAATCCTTTAATAAACCTTATCTATGGGTCGTAGAGGCTGTGGACGTTGAGAATACGGGAAATGAACTGTTATCTCTCATTCCGGGTGGAGGAGGAGAGCCATTTCGCCGATTGGTTGATAAAATCTTCTTTGGAGATTCAGATTACCTGAATACCCCTCCACGCTGGATCCTGGTCACCGGGCTTCACACATGGCTTTTACTGGAGCGCGATAAGTGGGGATCGGATCGCATTCTCCGTTTCAACTGGGAGGAGCTCTATAATCAGTCGCCGCCGATTGGGACTTGGAAGCTACTTACGATGCTCCTCTATAAGTCCTCACTATGCCCGGACGGAGGAAAATCCTATCAAGACGAACTTCAAGAGCATGCGGTCCAGCACGCCTCTGGCGTATCTGGGAGCCTCAAGTACGCCCTCCGTGAGTCCATTGAAATTCTGGGTAATGAATACGTCACACAGCGTAGAGTGAAAGGGTCAACTTGGTCTGACATCTACAAGGAAGCGGAGTCCTTAACGATGGAATGCCTGTATTACATGTATCGGCTAATGTTCCTCTTTAATGTGGAAGCACGGCAGGAATTGGGGTATTTGCCCATGAATGCAGATGCCTACAAAAACGGATACAGTCTGGAGAAACTCCGAGATCTAGAAATGGTCTCGCTTGATGAGAACGGCAGTGCCGAAGGAACCTTTCTTCATGAATCCATCAAGACACTTTTTGATCTGATTTATGAGGGGTATGACGAGACCACTGGCGCTCAATCGGAGATTGAAACGTCAGGAAGGCGTACGTTCGAGATTTCCCCTCTGCGGTGCGAACTGTTTGATCCCGCAAAAACCCCGCTCTTGGACTCGATCACCATAACGAACCGGAGCTGGCAACAAATCATCCAGATGATGTCGCTGGGACATGAGGAGTTTGAGAAGAACAAGAAGAGACGTGGACGCGGGCGGATTTCTTATCGTCACTTGAGTGTGAACCATTTGGGCGCGGTGTACGAGGCGCTATTGAGCTACCACGGATTCATTGCCGAAGAAGATCTCTACGAAGTGAAACCCGCCGGTGAATCCCCGGACATCCTGGATGCCTCTTACTTTGTGAACCAGGAGGCACTGGAAGCCCATTACGACATGAATGAACGGGTTACCAACCAGGATGGAACGCTGCGTATGCACCCGAAAGGCACGTTCATCTACCGATTAACGGGGCGCGCCCGAGAAGAATCCGCATCTTACTATACGCCAGAAAGCCTGACGCAGTGTATTACCGAGTTCACACTCAAGGAAGTTCTTGAAGGAAAAACCGCCGATGAGATCTTAGACATTACCATCTGTGAGCCTGCCATGGGCTCGGCGGCATTTTTGAACGAAGCTATCTCGCAACTGGCCGAGGCCTACTTAACCAAAAAAGCCAAAGAGTTGGGCGAAGTTCTGGATCCTGATCGTCGCCAGAAAGAACTCCAACGGCTTAAAATGTATCTGGCGGACAATAATGTGTACGGGGTGGACTTGAACCCGGTGGCCGTAGAGCTCGGGAAGATTTCGATCTGGCTCAACGCGCTGGTTCCAGGAGGATTTGTGCCTTGGTTCGGAGATCAACTGAAATGTGGCAATTCCCTAGTTGGTGCCTGGCGGAGAGTGTACACAAAAAGCCAACTTACGAGGGGCAAGTGGTGGGATAAAGCTCCTGAAGATGTGGCACTTTCTGAGATTCGCCCGAAGGATACGATCTATCATTTTCTTCTAGGAGATGTGGGAATGGCTCAGTACACGGACAAGGTGGTCAAGGAGTTGGCACCTGAAGAACTGGAGCAGATGGCCGCCTGGAGAAAGAAGTTTACTGCCAAACTTTCTGAGGAAGAAGCCCAGATCCTCGCTCAATTCTCATCTGCCATCGACAGACTCTGGGAAGATCATGTGCGGGATTTGGCCCGGCTGGAAGTGGTCACTACAGATCCATTTCCTGTTTATCCGAATACTGGGGAACACGAAGCAGCGTCTTCGGCGGCCCGTTCTTCTACGCAGGACAAGGAATTGCAGTATGAGCGAATTCTGAATCCGGAAGATGGTAATGCCAGTGCCTATCAGCGGCTAAAATTTGTCATGGACTACTGGTGCGCCTTCTGGTACTGGCCAGTGGATCAGGCAGCCCTTCTGCCAAGTCGAGGAGAGTATTTCAGTGACCTGTCGGCACTGCTTGCCGGCAGGCATATGGTGTCGAGGCATGATCTCTATGTAGATGATGTGGCGCGCGATTCATTAGGGTTTGTAGACCTGGAATCCTTGATCCAGAATCGCCCGAGAATTCAACTGGTCCAGGATCTGGCCAAACGCTACCGGTTTCATCACTGGCAGCTTGAGTATGCGAATCTGTTCAAACAAAGCGGCGGCTTTGATGTCGTACTCGGGAATCCACCCTGGCGCATTCCTGGCTGGGTAGAACAACATGTGATTGGAGACACAGAACCGCGATTTGTGACCAAGAAGCTTAGTGCTCCGCAGACGGCAAATTTGCGGGAAACATGGCTGGACAAGCCCGGGCATAAAAAACACTATATCCAGGCCTATGAAGCCGTAAATGGACAGCTAAAATTTTTGAATGCCGCGCAAAACTATTCACTCCTGAAAGGAATGCAGACAAATCTCTACAAGTCATTTATCTGCGTTTCATGGAACATCAGTCGGAGCAAAGTGCCTGCTTCAGATCAAGCCGGCGCAGTGGGACTCCTGCATCCAGATTCCGTGTATGATGACGGCAAAGGGCAAGCACTTCGGGCAAAACTTTATCCACGGCTCCGCTGGCGATTGCAGTTCAAGAATGTACTGCACCTGTTTGAAGAAGTGGATACAAATATAAAATTCAGTATTAATATTTATGGGCGGCCCCGAGAGGAGATCCGGTTCAACTCTATGGCGAATCTCTATTCCCCTCTAACGGTGAAGAAATCAATAGAGCATGACGGATTTGGACCGGTGCCCGGCATCAAAACACCAGATCATCAATGGGAGCTGTCCGGGCATCAACACCGGGTGATTCCGACTACCGAAGCAGATCTTGAAAGCTATGCGGCGCTCTATGATAAGCCTGGAACGAAGCCCAATGAGGCTCGCCTTCCCCTGATGCACGCGGAGCAACTGAGCCGCATTCTGCAAAAATTGGCAGCGGCACCCCGACGAATGCGAGACTTGGATTATATGATGACCATGATGTGGCATGAAACCAATGCGCAAAGAGATGGCATGATGCGACGAGAGACATGCTTCATCAACGATGCATCGGAATGGATCCTTTCGGGGCCACATATTTTTGTTGGCAATCCATTCTATCAGACGCCAAATCAAGGATGCAAAAGCAATGGGGACTATACGAGACTGGATTTGACGACGCTGCCGAGCGACTATCTCCCCCGTACGAACTACGTCCCTGCCTGTAATGAAGATGAATATACCCGCCGCACACCCAAAACGCCTTGGGGTACGCTTATGACGGGTGAGTTCAGAATCATCATGCGGAACATGTTAAACATAGGCGGTGAGCGCACCCTCGTTCCGGCTTTACTCCCACCGTCTGCAGGGCATTCACATGCCCTGCAGACGGTGGGAGTAAAGCAATCCATAGATCTCCTACAGATCCTTGTGACCGTACTCTCCATGGTCACTGACATGATGCTGAAAATTTCCGGTAAACCAGTTCTTAATGCAGATTCATTTGCCGCCTTTCCATTCGTTTCCACTCCCCCTGCAGCGATACTCCGAGCCCTTCGACTCTCATGCCTCACCTCACATTATTCTAAAATTTGGGAAAAACATATCCCTGAATATCTCCATGCACATAGCTGGTCCAAGCATGATCCCCGATTGAATCTTGAATCATTCGACAAGCTTAGCCGTACATGGTTATGGGGGGGAGCACTCCGTACCGATTATGCTCGCCGCCAAGCCCTCCTCGAAATCGACGTCCTCCACGCCCAGGCACTTGGACTCACGCTGGAGGAGCTCCTGACGCTCTACCGCATCCAGTTCCCCATCCTGCAATCCTATGAACACGATACCTGGTACGATGCCGAAGGGCGCATTGTATTCTCCAAGAAAACAGGTCAAAGCCCTGTCCCACGAACTCCCAACAAAGACAAGACCACCTTCGGGATTTACACTCCCACTCGCTCCGAAACCAATATCCCCCTCGGCTGGAACGATATCAAAGATCTCAAGGAAGGTATCGTTACTTACACGTTTCAGGACGATACGATGCCCGGTGGGTCACAAGAGCGAACGATGGAATTTCATGCTCCTTTTGATAAGTGCGACCGTGAAGAAGACTATCGACAGGCATGGGAATACTTTGAGCGGGAACAAGCGAACGGAAATCTATGATCCCTGGCATTCTGGGACGGGAAGTCCGCGAAACGATTGAAGATTATCTCAGGACAAGCTACAGAATTACTACGCCTCCTCTCGCACGGGCACTGGATGAGTTTATTGAACGTGGAGAAGCCTTCAAAGGGGCGTATCTATCGATTCAACTCCCGTTTCTCAAAAGCGAGAAGAACGAACAACCCTTCCCGCAAATCCCCCTTCCTTACACCCCCTATTTGCACCAAGAGCGGGCCTTTGAACGCCTGACGGCTACCCCACCCAAACCTACTATCGTGGCAACCGGTACCGGTTCAGGAAAAACCGAAGCATTTCTACTTCCGATCCTCGATTACTGCCGACAAGTAGCCGAGCAACCGGGGATCAAGGCGATCCTGATCTATCCGATGAACGCACTGGCTACAGACCAAGCCAAACGCATTGCCGAAACCATCTATCATAATCCAAACCTACGGGGGAAAATTACGGCAGGGCTCTATATCGGGAACTGGGAGGCGGCCCCATCAAATGGGAGACGGATGAGCGAATCCAGCGTGATCACCAACCGCTATAAAATGCGGGAATCCCCTCCAGATCTTCTCTTAACGAACTACAAGATGCTGGATTACCTGCTCATTCGGCCAAAAGATAAACCGCTCTGGGAGAAGAACCGCCCTGACACCTTACGCTTTGTTGTGGTAGATGAACTTCACACCTTCGACGGAGCGCAAGGAACCGACCTGGCTTGTCTTTTGCGAAGACTGAAAGCGCGCCTTCGGGCCACAGACGTTTGCCCTATTGGAACGTCCGCAACCCTTGGAGGCGGAGAAGGGCCCGAGCTACGTAGGTATGCGGAGCAAATTTTTGATACAGAGTTTGAGGAAGATGCCATCATTACTGAAGCTCGGCGGAAGCCCGGGGAATTCCTCATGGACTCGCTCAGTAAACGCTTTCATGTTCCCGATGCAATTCCGCCTTCGGATCAATTTGAATCCATTGAGGACTACATTGGAGCTCAGTATACCGCGTGGTTTGGCTCGGCTGTTACAAGGGAGGAAATTACAACCTACGCCTGGCGAAGGAATCTCGGCCGTAAGCTCCATGAGCATGTTGCCTTCAAGAACCTGATCCATATTATGATCCGCCAGCAAACTTATCCATCAATGCTGGCGATCGCAGATGAGTTTGCTCGTTCACTGGAGGATAAAATTGAACATAACGAACATGCTCATCAACTTCTGGAAAGTCTTCTAGCCCTGATCAGCTACGCACGCGATCCAAAGAATGACGGAGAACAAAAGCCGAAACCTCTGTTAGATGTACGAGTCCAGTTGTGGATGCGAGAACTGAAACGGATGGTGGTCTCCGTCGAAGAGAACCCCAAAATGGCATGGGATGCAGATCTTGCGGAGAGCCAAACTCAGTATCTCCCGCTCGCCTCCTGTATCAAATGTGGATCCGCCGGATGGGCTACGGTCCAGCAAACCGACACCGAACCGTTCGTCTCAAACCTTGACAACATCTATCGAACCTTCTTCGGTAACAATTCCGGTTACAAGCCAGCGGTTATTTACCCAGCCCCCCTTCCAGAATCAACAGAGATACGAAAACTCTGTACTCACTGCCTCCACCTCCAAAACTCCCAAGCTCGCGAATGTGATGAATGCTCCGGGAATGGGGAACTCATAACTGTCCATGTCCCGACGCTCAAACTGGGGCCGAACAAGAGCCCCGAATGTCCTTATTGTGAAGAGTCCAACCAACCTGGTATTTTCGGGGCTCAGTCAGCACGTCTCTTGTCCGCATCACTCGGAAAAGTGTTTTCATCCCGCTACAATTCGGACAAGAAGGTCTTG
Source organism: Rhodothermales bacterium (assembly GCA_965215475.1). Taxonomy (GTDB): domain Bacteria; phylum Bacteroidota; class Rhodothermia; order Rhodothermales; family Bin80; genus Bin80. The sequence continues at coordinate 2,666,959 of OZ244061.1, read as the reverse complement.
GCCTTCTCCGATTCTGTACAAGATGCTGCCCACCGGGCTGGCTACTTTGAGGCGCGGACCTATGCATTCAGTATTCGAACGGCGCTCTTGCAGTATCTGAACACTACAGATGAAGATCAAAGCATCCAATCTATCGCCGATGGACTCGTACGCACTCAGCGAAGCCAACTTGGAGATTCAAATTTTGTGGGCACGTTCATTGCTCCAAATATGATTTGGCTAAATGACTATACAGAATTGGTCAAATCCGGTAGCCTTCCAGAAGGCTCGGATCTACCTTCCATGGTTGCAAAGCGCCTCAAATGGGAAGTTTTTAAGAATCTTGGATTGCATGCCCGGCGAGGACGCACCCTCGAAAAAACGCTGTCCGCCGCGGTATTCATTGACCCTGATTTATTGGATGCATGGGTGAGCAGGGTTTTGCCAGAACTCCATGCAAAATACGCTGGACTAGAAAATTTATCCGAGCAAAGGTTAAAACAGTTTATGGTCGGTCTCATTTACCGTCTACGAACCAGCGGTGGAGTCATGCATCCGCAGCTTACCAAGTATATCGAAAGCCTTGGAAAAAACAGTTATACGATTACCGAAGGGCATATCTCTTGGTTGCCCCGCTACAAACCTAAGACCTCCCGCCCTCAATTCTTGTCCTCTGGGGCTGCCAGAAACTTTCTCCCCCTGACTGGAACCAAAGCCAACTCATGGGTTCAGAACTGGGCTCATCTCTGTTTGATGGATCACGAGATGGTCCCCACAGGATTTGATGATGCCCTGAGGGACATCATCAGAGGCGCACCCTCCAATCTCCTGAAATGTAATCCCACTACAAAACATTCCGTCTGGGGAATTCAGCCAGATGCGCTCAAGATTACCACACATGTGCGTCCCTATGCCTGTACAACATGCTCTTATGAAGTCAGTGTTCCCCAAGAGAGCGATCAGATCTGGCAGGGCATGCCCTGTTTGAGTCATCGGTGTAGTGGAGAATTTCGAGTCCAGCCGGATCGAAACGTGGACTACTACCGAGCACTTTATAGATCTGGAGATGTCTGTAGATTCGTTCCGGAAGAACATACGGGATTACTGACAGCTGAGCAGCGGGAGAACGTGGAAAAGAACTTTATGCGAGAAGAGCAGCGTCCATGGGATCCGAATATTGTCTCTTGTACTCCGACACTCGAACTGGGGATTGATATCGGAGATCTTTCTACAGTGCTGCTCTGTAGCGTTCCTCCAACCCCGGCCAACTATGTTCAGCGGATCGGACGATCGGGGCGGAAAAACGGAAATTCATTCGGTTTCGCCATGGCGGCCAATAAAGCGCATGATCTGTATTTCTTTGCTGAACCGGATCAAATGATCAAAGGAGAAGTGCAACCACCCGGTGTATTTTTAAGGGCACTCGGGATTCTTCGACGCCAAATGGCTGCCTATAGCATGGACATGTGGATCGTCCATGCGAATCATGCTAACGTCCCCGACAGATTACGACGTGCGCTCGGGGCATTGAAGAATGACTCAAAAGAATATTTTCCTTGGAATTGGCTGGAATATGTGGAAGCCAATGCTGACATGTTGGCGAAGGGCTTTCATGAATTGTTCCATGACGTGAACAACTCGGAAATACTTACCGCTGCCACGCACTTCTTCCAACCTGAAAATACTGGACATCCCCAGCTCCGGAAGATCGTCGTAGATGCGCTCCAGGAGAGATATGAGGCCCGAAAAGAACTCACGAATCGCATACAACGATTGGATCGGCGTATTGACCGTCTTGACAAAGCACCACGAGACGGGAACTACGAAAAAGAACGCAATGAACTGGATGGCTACCGAAGAAGCCTCAAATCTATACACTTTCAGATTGGAGACGAGACAGATGTTTTTGGTTTTCTTTCCAACGTTGGGATTCTTCCGAACTATGCTTTTCCTCAAAGCAGCACCACGCTGAAATCAACGATCTTGCGAAGCAAAGAGCAACAAGAAAAAGGCCCCTTGTTGGATTCGTTTGAACGCTCTGGTGATCAAGCGATTCACGAATTTGCACCTGGGAATCATTTCTATGCCAATGGAAGAAAAGTGCAGATTGACGGGCTCCGGTTCAATCAAGATGATGTGCAAAAATGGCGCTTCTGCCCCGACTGCTCCTGGTATGAACTGGACTCCGAACAACCCGCAAACCTTTGCCCAAAATGTAATTGCGATACATGGGGAGATCAAGGGCAAGTTCGGAATCTACTCCGCCTGTCCGAAGCTAGATCCACGACATTTGAGCGTAGAAGCCGTATCGATGATACTCGTGATGAACGGCAGCATAAATCTTTCATTCAACAAACCCATGTGAATTTCGATCATGAGGACATCAAAGCATCCTATCAGTCCAAACAGAGTGATGTATCGTTTGGGTTTGAATTCATCCAAAAATGCCATTTCACATTTATCAACCATGGCCACTCATCCCCTGATGCGGCAGCGATCCACATTGCTGGACAGGAAAAAACTGGAGGGGGCTTTGATGTCTGTGTTCATTGTGGGAAAGTCAAATTACCTGAATCTGAAAAGCAGTATTCTGAGCACGAGTTTTACTGTAAAGATCGAGGGAAAGATGCGGAGACTCGGATTCGTGTGTCCCTGTATCACGAATTTGAATCTGAAGCCATTCGACTCCTTTTGCCCGTTGCCGAAGAGCATTTGGACGGGGTCTATGCCGAGTCATTTTGTGCGGCACTGCTCATGGGACTCAAGCTATTTTTTGGTGGAAAAGTCGATCACCTCCGGACCATTCTTCAAAATGCCCCGGTGCCAAGTGAAGAAATTCGAAGAACCTTTATTTATCTCTATGACACCGTACCCGGAGGTACTGGACACCTCCAAGATTTACTCAAGGATCAAACGCTCACCAGGAAAGTCCTGACTCAGGCATTAATGACGTTGCAAAAATGTGTATGTCATGAAGATCCGTCTAAAGATGGATGTTACCGATGTCTGTTTGCATATCGAAACTCGTTTGAGCGGCGCAATATTAGCCGGGATACAGCAATCCTGGTTCTGGAAAAGATTGTGAATCAGGGGAGTGTATTGGAAAAAATCAAAAGCTTGGAAGATATTGATATCCTTCCGCTTGTTGAGAGCAAACTAGAAGAAGATTTTATCCAAAACCTTGCAACATGGAAAAAAACAAGCCTGATCACCCACAATCGGAGCAAGGGTAAATTCTACACGATCACCGTCGGAAACCAGACCTGGACCATTGAATGTCAGGTGCTCTTGGATCGAAAACATGGAGTGAGCATACCTTCAAGGCCTGATTTCTTACTCACGCCGGAGAAAACAACGATTGGACGCCCTGTCGCTGTATTCATGGATGGTTTTACGTACCATAGGGACCGATTAGCTGACGACACGCTAAAACGCATGGCCATCCTCAGATCCGAGCACTACTATGTGTGGTCCCTCACTTGGAACGACTTGCATCACGAACAACTCAGAAGAGACAATGATTTCTTTCCACTTGATTCTCGCCGCAAATTTCATAAAAACTTTGATCAATTTATAAGCTATTTTGAATCCCAGTTAGATGGCTTTAGTGTGCAATCCGAAGCCCGATCCGCTGGAAGTTTTGACCTTTTGAAAGCCTACCTGACGGATCCCGACCCAAACAAATGGCGGGCATTGGCCTACTGCCATGGTGTGATCAACGTGATGGAAACTCCGTCAACGGAAAACCTAAGTGAATCCTCTCCAGACTGGTTTGCCAAAGAGTATTTTTCAAGACCAGACTCAAAAACCGGAGCCTTCTGGATCGAGAAGGATGGCATGCATAAGGGCTGCGTCGCGGTGAATCTTCTGAGTAACGGGACAACAGATCCATCCATGCTTCGGATTTTTGTCTACCTTGATGACTATGCACAATCCGAACCATCATTCAAGCCAGTCTGGAATGAATTTCTTCGTGCCATGAACCTGTTCCAGTTTCTGCACCCGCAAACGGGCTTCTTCTGCGCATCCGGGCTCGATGATCGCGAGCACTACGAAAGCTTGGATATCGACCCACCTCTGGCTGTACGATCCAGCGAATGGATCCGCGTACTGGAAGAGTCAAGTGAAACGTCTTCCCCCCCGCTGCTTGGAAAACTGTCCGATCTAGACGCACCTGCACCGGAGTTGGGTTTTGAAATCACAACCTCCCAGAACGAAGTCCTGACGACCGCAGAAATCGCATGGCCCAACCAAAAAGTCGCCCTCCTTTACGATGAATGCTGGGAAGATCGTGACGCCTGCAAAAAAGAGGGCTGGACCTGCTTGCACTTGGATATACTCGGCGAAGACGATGCCTCCAAGATCCTTGAACTCCTGAATTGATGCAGATTAATCTGGTACAAACCAATCCATTCTGGGCAGCCGTGGGCCGGCTTCCAAATGCACAACAATCCAAAGTCATCCGGTTCCTGCAACAATATCCGATCAATCCTCGTGCTAGCGGCTTCAATTTCGAGAAAATCCAGAAGAGCGGCAGCGATAAGATGCGATCTCTTCGATTGGATCAGAAGTACCGCATCATTGCTTATCAAGAAAAAATAAATAATACCATCACCTGTCTCCATGTAGATGTACATGACGCTGCATACGCATGGGCAGAGAAACACCGCTTCGAAAAGAACGAACATACGGGAGTATATCAAACCATCCTGATCTCCGAATCCACAGGTACTGCCCCGGTCAAAGACCTGAAAGAAGAAGGTCTCTTTTATAACTATCGTGACCGTCAGCTACTACGCCTCGGGGTCCCTCAACAGCAATTGGATCTGGTACGAAACTTCCGTACCATGAATGACCTTGATCTGCATGACCATATTCTGCCAGATGATGTTTGGGTGACACTTAGTGATCTCGCTTCCGGTACCCCCTACGAGAAACTTGAACGAGAAATCACCAGGCTCGCCGATGAATATGATGCGGAAAATGAGCTGGATCATCCTGAAAATAAACGCCAATTTGTCTCCATCACGGACGAAGATCTCCGGAAAATGATGGATGCCCCCCTGTCGGAGTGGCGCATCTATCTTCACCCATCCCAGGAGCGGATCGTTAAAATGAATGCGAACGGGCCCATCCGGGTCCTGGGTGGTGCCGGAACTGGAAAAACCGTAGTCGCCATGCACCGCGCACATTATCTCGCAAGGGAGGTGTTCAACGGAGAAGATGATCGGATTTTATTTCTGGTCTACAATAAAAACTTGGCCGCAGATATTTCTGCTAATCTGAAGCGGCTCTGTACCCCGAAGGTTTTCGAGCGCATTGACGTTGACAATGTGGATTCCTGGGTCATAAAACAGGTTGGAAAATTCGGACTTCCGAAACGAATGACCTATTTCAAATCCAAACAAGAATTGGATAAAGAAGCATGGAAGATGGCCATTGACAAACAAGATGATCTCCCGTTTTCCGAACATTTCATCCGAGACGAATTTGATGCGGTCGTCGCTGCTGAGGGGCTCAAATCACAGGATCAATATCTTCGAATTTCACGTAGAGGGCGTGGAAAATCGTTAACCCGAACGGCTCGTCGACAGCTATGGAATGTGTATGATGCGTATCGGGATGAACTGAAACGTCATAATATTGGGGAACCCTCTGACGTGAAATATCAACTTGCCGAAAAACTCCGCACCGCACCTCCGGATTATAGAAGTGTGGTCGTGGATGAAGTCCAGGACATGAGTAAAGCAGCTCTGCGAATGATCCGAGCAATCGTTCCTGAGGGTCCTAACGATTTATTGTTGACTGGTGATGCCCACCAACGGATTTACGGTCGGAAGGTGGTTCTATCGCACTGTGACATCAATATTCGTGGGCGTAGTCGAAGATTAAGGATCAATTATCGTACACCCGAGCTCGTGCGGAAGTGGGCCATGGGATTTCTTCAAGGAGTTCCCTACGACGATCTGAATGGTAATCGGGATACCACCAAAGGATATACATCTCTGATCCAAGGAGAAAAAACACCTGCTGTGAATCATTACAGGATTAAATCAGAGGAACTAGATGGAATTATTGACTACATCAAAAGCCTGAACTGTAATGATCACCTCCACTACATATGCCTAGTCGCTCCATCTCTAAATGCAGTAAACCGCTATGAAGGTGCGCTTATGGCATCAGGAATTAAGGTTCATCAACTCAAGAAGAACAATGATAATCCATCCATCCCCGGCGTTCGCCTTGCCACAATGCACCGGGTAAAGGGATTGGAATATGATCACATCATCGTAGCCGGGGTAAACAAAAATCAACTCCCACCTTTGAGCAAACTAAGAAATGCTGAAGATGAGATCGAGAAACGAGACATCTACCGAAAAGCTCGGTCTCTTCTTTATGTCGCCTGCACCCGGGCACGTAAATCACTGTTCATTTCCAGCTTTGGAGAGCAAAGCAGATTGGTCAAGGATGTCGTTAATCAGAAAAGCAGTACTCAAATTTGAGAATGATATGGTGCATGAATATGGCATTTCTGTGACTGGCGTCCTCAAGATTTGATTGCGACGTACATTAATTCCTCCTATCTGTCAAGATCTGTTTGAGCGCCTTTACTGTCGTCAAGACGGAACTCTTACCAGAATTTGGTCATAAACTTCAAGAAGGCACCTAAAATGAACATTCCCACTTCATTCCAAGCAGTCCGAGATGAATGGGTTCAAAGACTGCACTTTCATCCAATCTGACGTTGAGGGCATATTTTAAAGATTGGAAGAGGGTTTTGCAAGAGCCTCAATAGATTCAAGACAAGAATTCTCTCAAAAATTATGGAATGATTGGAGTCGTATCTGGGTGCTCAAGGGTTGGAAGCACTGGCTTTCTTGGGCAATGCGCTGCTAGTTGACTTCCATGAAAAAACCTGCTTATTCTGACTAACTGTGTCCCAGTTCATCGGAATAAACATATTGTTGAACGTATACCGAATGCCCCCGAAGCAATTACAGCTTTACATTGACGAATTTTATGTGGAGATATAATATCCGTGGATATGATACGGTTGATTAAATGAAAAAAGCGTGAAAGGATTTGAGAGCGAGTTCGGTCCTTACAATAGGCTTATTCGCCAGAACTGATTGGGTTCAACGGCGATTTGATTGTGACACACTACTATGATCTACGTTCAAGATTAGAAACCCAGTTGAGAGGACGAAGATTTGATATATGATCTGCCCCTTTTTGCGATAACGGGGTAATATGATCAAGTTCCCATCCATATTGGGATCTTCTATTTCCGTAATCTGGATACCGTATCACCCGTCCAAAATCATCCCAACGCCAAATCAGCGAACTCCATCCAGGTATTTCACGCCCTTTTTGCCAAACCTCTTTTATATCGGGATTCATTATCTCTTACGTTCTACACCCGGTGGAGGCTGAAACAGAACGGCTTCAATTTTTCGATATTGGCTACTCTTTCCCCTAATCCATGTATTTCTTTCGTCACACAATTCTCCAAGCTACGCATATCACGGTTGAGAGTGTGTGTTAGTCTCCATAAAAATCCTGCTATGACTGTGAATCCAGTAATGGTTCCCCAATCGAAATCTGAAATGTTCATATCAATGACGTGATGTTTATTGTTTTCGTGTGGGTTGATCACAGTTATTTATTCAGTACTCGTCCGAGTCTACCACTATATAATTCCCATAAATAAACGGTACATAAATAAAAAATAAACAACCTGAAGTGAATGTACATCTCAACGTGGCATAAGGGTTCCACTATATGAGCATACTTCTTTACCTGATGTAGTATACTACACATTATGGGTCTTCGTTTTTTGGTTCTTCATCCATTTTTGTGAGAAATTGATTTTTCAGGTTCTGGGGCTCAGATCAAGTCCGCCCAAATGAAAATAAATTGCATCTATGAATCGGGCTTTGTTCCGGAATCCACGTGCACGAACCTTGATGGTTTTGATCCGGCTGCGGATGCGTTCGGCGGGGCCATTACTCAGAACGATGGCATTGAGGATTCCATACTGGTGATTTTTGATCGTTTTGGTAGCTTTTTTCATCGGTTCAAGTCGGCAGCACATGGCCCAGCTCCACCATTTCATCTAGTACTTGCGTGCCCAACCCCGGGTTTTATCATGCCATAGATTTCGAGCCGTTTCCTTGATCGCCCAAGCTCGGGCATACGAGTACGCAGTGCATGGAATGCCGTGCTTCATGGACCGGTTGGGAGGACGTTTGAGCCACATGTATTTCCTTCCCGTCAGAATCTCATTTCCACTCCTTCGGAGTTCTTTGTGCGGCTGTCGCCGAACCTTATCGACTCATCTCCCAGATACTTGGCGACATGGAACAGGCCACAGATCCATCTCCGAATTCCCTGCAACTAGGCAGATGATCATTGCGGACACCAACCCATCCGAATGCTCTTTTCACGTCCAATCCCTGCCGCATACAGTACCATGCCTGCATCGGACACCATCGTCAGGTATTTGTGGTACGAAACCTCACCCACACAAATATTCACACTCATCTCCTCCTTTCTTCGATCCATCCCCCGCACGCCGTATGATGCCAGCAATACTCTTCCAGCCAATCACATACGTCTCAAAATCATACGTATACCTGGAAATTACATCTGCCCAGGGAACTCGGACCGTCTTCACCCCATGTTCCGAACACTTGATCCGGAGAATCCGTGCAACCAGAATCGTTTGATCGGTACACGGATCCAGATGACGCCACTGGCGAGCCGTACGCAGATCCTAAAAGGGACTTACCTTACCAAACTTCAGACAGGTCAACGAAGATGTATCCAGACACGCCAGGGTTACCGTCCTTTGTTTGGCTTGATCATCCTAGGCATCTTTTAAGATCTCCCAGGGGATTTGGAGACCTAGGCTTTTCTCAACCGAGGAGGATTTTTGCATGTGATTCTTTAAATTTAGATGAAAGATGAAATTCCCTAAATTTATGACGTAATTCATAATAAAAGACGAAGCCCTGTAACTCAAGATCAATCTAACGGAATGGTCTTATTACGAAGCAGATATAGGCAGTGCGGTTGGTGACAGAATTTCTTCTTGCGTAAGGATTCCTTCCCTGCCACGTATCTGAACCATGAGTTCTTGCACTTATCTATTCAGTATCTACATCTTACCTGGCAAATTAGTAATTTCAGCATTCATCCCCTTCTGCTCCGTCTCAACTTTTTCTATGGAGGCAGTCAGCCTCGTCTCAACTCTGTTGAGCCTGATTTTTACTTCATCAATTGAAGCGGTAAGATTGGTTTTAATCTCGTCAAGCCCAGTTTCAACTTTGTCGCTCCTGGTTTTAACCTCATTGATTGAAGCGGTAATTATAGCCTCATTCCTGTCAATCCTAGCATTCATCTGTTCTATGGAGCGAGTAAGCTTCCGGGATGACAGCGAAATAATACTGCCAAAGAAAAATGATCAAAAAACCGAAGTTCCCGCGGCGAGGTAAAGTCAAATACACCTATAGTATAGTAGACCCCAAATACTGTGAATTAAAAAGAGTGAACCCTGCTGAAATAAGACGATGGTTCCCCGCATATGGCGTGGAGTTCCGTGAATGTCGGCACCCATCATGGCCAGCGTACTTTGCAGGCTTCCCAAAAGGGATAATTTCCTAATCTCGAAAAATCTGGGATCCTGTACTGTAAATAACCTCCGCTTGCTACAATAGTAAAGCGTTTCTCTGCTTCATTGTACCCTCATAAAGTATCCGGTATAGACGGAGGGGTTCGTCTGTCCTGGGGTGGTGGCTCGGATTCTGTACAGGTAGATGCCGGAGGGCATCCGCAGTTCGCGGAGTGGGATCTCCTGTTTCCATCCTGCGCTCAGTTCCATGGGCGGGGGCGCCATCACGCGCCGCCCTGTCAGGTCAAGAACCTCCACCTGCACCTGTGCTGCCCATGGAAGATCAAACACCAGATGCGTGGACCGATAAAACGGATTCGGATAATTCGGATACACCCGAAACTCCTGCGGCACCTTTTGGTTGGCTTCGGTCTGTGTCGGCGATAGAACCTCTATGGTAAACTTCAAACTATCTTGCGCCCCATTTTGATCGGTGGCCGTGTAGGTCATCGGGACGGGCTGTATCACCTCTGCGGGCATGCCATAGATCGTGCGGGTCTGTGCATTGTATCTGAGCCCTAACGGAAAATCCAGTAGCGTCAAGGTATATGCAATGGGAGGTACACCGTCTGAGACCTCAGGGAGCACCCATGGCGCAATCGTCACACCCCTATCATAGGTCCGATCGGCAATGGTGCCAGTAAAAGCCATCTGATAAATCTCCAGACTGAACGTCTGCTCAATGCGCGTTCCCAAGCGATCCTTTGCGGTGTAGGTATAGGTTACAGCCTCAGCGACTTCTGAGGGCACCCCGCTTAACGTCCGCGTCTGCGTATCAAAGGTGAGCCCGACCGGTAGCTCAGGTGTCAAGGTATAGCTGTACGGCCCAATCCCCCCGATCGCGGCTGGAAGCACTTGATTGGTGAGTGGAATCTGGACGGGGTACCTCTGGTCGCCAACAGCTTCTGCAAACGTCAAGGACGGAGGCACTTTGACCTCTATGGTAAAGGTCTGCGAAGCCGACTGGGTATTGGCATCGGTCACCGTATAGGTAAAGATGGTTGGGGCCATCACTTCGGTGGGCGTTCCGCTCAGCGTCCGTGCATCAAACTTCAGACCTTTGGGCACCTCTGGGGTGAGGGTATAGCTGTAGGGGCGTGTTCCATATCTGGCTTCGGGAAGCTCAAGATCTTTGATGTCTACTCCTACGAGATAGGACTGGTTGGACACCGTCTGGGTAAAGGATAAGCTTGGCACATCGTTGTCCACGATGGTGAGCGTAAAGACATATGGATTTGCGAGATTATCGCCGGTCAAGGTGATGATGATGGTTTCGTTGGGCTCGTCATCAAGATCATCAATGATTGTGATGCGTAGATCGGCCGTGATCGCGTAGTCTACGTCTTGGGTCGCCGTCCCCGAGAGCGTGTAACTCACCGATGGGCGACCGGTCACTTGGACCTGATAGGTGCCGGCTGTTTCATCAATGCGGGCCGATGCTCTGGTAAATCTGACCTGGGGTTGCGTCGCAGCCTTGGTCACTACATTGGACGGCAGGCTTTCGCCAACACGGTTGATGGCACTGACCCGGTAGTGACGGTCAGAATGATGATCCGTGTACGTGGTGCTCGTTTGACGCTCACCAAGTGGGCTCCAAGGCGGCTGCCCATCCGCGGACCACTGGACCTGATAGCCTGTAATGACCTCGCCCCCGTTATCGGCCGGCGCTTGCCACGACAGAACAACTGGCAGAGTTGTAGTGGCGGTTAACTCCAGCGGATCACTGGGAATCGCTGGCGTGGCACGATCCACCGTCGTGCCATCAGCCACATTGGAGGGTGGACTGCTTCCCTCGGCGTTGATGGCACGGGTCCTGTAATAGCGCGTCGTGCCCGGAGACAGTCCACGATCAATAAACATCGTCAAGGTGGACTCGGAGTCATCTTCAAGATTCGCCCAACTAGTTCCATCGGCCGACCACTCAACGCGATATCCCGTAATAGCCGCGCCCCCGTTATCGGTCGGAGCGGTCCATGAGACAACAAGAATCGTCCGCCCACTTGGGGTGACACTCAGTGCAGTCGGCGCATCAGGGGCCATGATGGCTTCTGTAGTCGCATTCGCTGGAGTAGATGCGCTGGTGCTCTCGCCCACCGAGTTACTCACATAGACCCGGTAATGCCGCGTGGTAGAAGGATCAAGCCCCGTATCGCTGTAGGTTCGATCCGTGCCCGAATGCGCAGGAATGGCATTTGTCCACGGAGCATTCCCGTCGGCCGACCACTGAACGCGATAGCCCGTGATGTCGGCGCCCCCGGTGTTGGTGGGCGCATCCCAAGAGAGAGCAATCGCAGTACGCCCGTTGGCCGTCGCACTGAGATTTCCAGGGGGACCGGGCCTCGTCGCCGTCACCGCAGCGGTGGTGGCATCGTCGGTCGCAGATGCGCTGGCACTCTCGCCCACCGAGTTACTGGCATAGACCCGGTAATGCCGCGTGGTAGATGGATCAAGCCCCGTATCGCTGTAGGTGCGATCCGTGCCTGAATGCGCAGGAATGGCATTTGTCCACGGAGCATTCCCGTCGGCCGACCACTGAACGCGATAGCTACTAATACGTGCGCCCCCGTCACTGGTCGGGAGATCCCATTTCAAGTTAATCGTAGTACGCCCTGACGCGGTGGCGACAAGGTTTTGCGGGGCCCCGGGCCTCACCGCCGCAGCGGTCGTCGCATCGTCGGTGTTGGACGGCAAACTCTCCCCCTGCGCATTGATGGCATACACCCGGTAATGGCGCGTGGCACCGCCCAAAAGCCCCGTATCGCTGTAGGTCGTGCTCGTTGATTCGGTGTCATCTATCACATCCGCCCAGCCCGCAGTTCCATCCGACGACCACTCAATGTGGTACCCCGTGATGGCCGTGCCCCCAGTGTTGGCTGGCGCCGTCCACGACAGATCAATCGTCGTTGGCCCATTGGCGGACGCATTCAAACCCGTTGGATCACTGGGAATCGTATTGGTACTGCCATCTACCGTCGTCGCACTCGCTGGAATGGATGCTGTCCCCGGGTTTGTCGTATTGATGGCGCTCACCCGGTAATGGCGCGTGGACCCTGCACTAAGGCCGCGATCAATAAAGGTAGTGGCTGTACTTTCGGTGTCATCTTCGAGATCCGCCCAGTTACTCGTGCCATCGGCCGACCATTCTATCTTGTACCCACTCACCGCACTGCCTCCATTGTTGGACGGCGCCGTCCACGTAAGCACAATCAAGGTGCGCCCACTGGCCGTGGCCGTCAAACTGGTTGGATCGCTGGGAACCGTATTCGTGCTGCCATCCACGGTGGTGCCCATCCCGGCCGTGGACGCAGCACCTGTATTCACAGAGTTGATCGCACTGATCTGATAATGCCGCGTGACTCCCGCCGAAAGCCCGCGATGGATATGGGTGGTTTGTGTTGATCGGGTATTGGTGACCAGAGGGTTGTAATTGGTGCCTCCGTCGGTCGACACATCGATCTTATAGCCGGTAATGGCTTCGCCCCCATTGTCGGCCGGCGCCGTCCATGAGACGATCAGTATCGTGCGTCCACTTGGGGTGACACTTACTGCAGTCGGCGCATCAGGGGCCATGATCGCTTCGGTGGTGACACTCGTTGAACTTGACGCCGTTGCACTCTCGCCCTGTGAGTTACTGGCATACACCTGATAATCATAGCGCGTGTTTGGACTTCGCCCCGTATGACTGTAGGTCCGCGTCGTGCCCGTATGCGCAGGATCAACATCACTCCAGCTACTGCCTTGATCGTCCGACCACTGAACGCGGTAGCCCGTGATGTCTGCGCCCCCGGTGTTGGTGGGCGCGTCCCAGGTCAAATCAATCGCAGTGCGCCCGTTGGCCGTCGCAGAGAGATTTCCAGGGGGACCAGGCACGGTGTTCATCCCCGCTGTGACGACATTGGACCAGGTGCCGGTGGTGCCCGCCGAATTGATTGCACCGACCCGGTACTGACGCACGGTGGTGAGCGTTTGACTGGTATGGGCGTAGGTCACCCCATCATCCATAGTGTCATCTTCAACATCCGTCCAATTGCTACCCCCGTCCGTGGATTGTTCAATCTCATAACCCGTGATGACACTACACTTGTCGCTCACCGCTGGCGCGGTCCACGATAAATTAAAGGTGCTGGTGCCATCACTGGTGGCGGTCAGCCCCGTCGGGGCAGCCGGAACGGCGACGGTGCCCGTGGTCGCATAGGCTTCGTCAGACAGGGCACTATCTTCAAACTCATCATCTTCCATATAGACCCGATACCCATAGCAGGTATTGGTATCCAGACCCGTATCGGTGATCATGAGGGTGGAAGCACCAACTTGACTATCAAGAGTCCATGAATCTCCGTCATTGTTACTGCGAAATACATAGTAGTTCATCACCGTTCGTCCACTGGGAAGATCTGTCGGGGCGACCCAGGCTACATCAATGGATGTTCCCGTATTCTTGGTCGCCGTCACCCCGGTGGGGATCCCCGTCCCGCTACGGGCCACCGCGGTTACCGTGACGACCGCCGACGGGGGGCTCTCAACATCATCCGCATTGACCACTTTGATGCGGTAATAAAACTCTTCCCCCGGCGTGAGCAGACTACTGACATGGCGCTCGGCCGGAGAATCCGTGTTGTTGGTTGGCTCGGCCAACACCTCCCAGCTGGAGTTGTCCGTTGACCATTCCAGAATATGCTTTTTGAAGGCCGCACCCCCAAGACTGGTCGCTGGAGAAGTATCCCATTGAAGCGTAATGGCATGAAAGGCCGTCGTCGTTACTCGTAGACTGGTCGGTGCGGCCGGTACGGTCACCGATGCCTGCAAGACACTGGACGCTGCACCCGCGCCACGTGCATTGATCGCGCGAACCCGGTACCAGCGTGTATCCCCCGCCGAGAGCCCTGTATGAGAATAGGTGGTCCCCGTCTGACTGTCCACCAACTCGGTAAAGGTCGTTCCGTCTTCAGAGACCTCAATCTTGTAGCCTGTAATCGCGCTCCCCCAGGTCTGCGTCGGTGCGGTCCAAGACAGTGCAATGCTCGTGGCCGCCGGGGTCGACATAAGGGCAGTCGGTGCGGCGGGCGCGCCAAAGGTCAGCGAAACGGGGTGGGATAGGTCTTTCTGAGTTGCTACGGTGGTCCAAAGGTTCACACGATATCCGTAGGTCATGCCATTGGTCAAGCCATCACGATCGGTATATGTCAATGTAGTGGAGGACAATGAGGTGGAAAGTGCTCGCCAGCTGTCCCCGCCATCAGTGGTCCGAAATACCTGATAACGATTGATCCCCTCACCCATTGGTAGATCCGTTGGGGCCGTCCACGAAACCGTCACCTCCGTTGCCGACGCCTGAGAAACGGTCACCCCCGTAGGAACGCCCGTTGAAATGAATACCACTGCAGTCACGCTTCGGACCGCAGACGCAGGGCCCGCCCCCGCTGAATTCACCGCACTCACCCGGTAGTAAAACGACTCACCGGGTGTGAGTAAACTGCTGTAGTGATAAAACTCTCTGGCATTAGGAGGTAATGTGACTAACTCCTTCCATGTGGAATTATCGGTAGACCATTCAATGGTGTAATTCGTAATCGCTGAGCTCCCTATACTGCTTGGCACATCCCATATTAAAAAGGCTTGATGATACCGAAAAGCGGAGGCAGCAAAACTTTGTGGAGCGCCGGGCGGCTCCCCGATGGTAATGCTCTGAACTGCGGTCGGTTGGCCTGTGCCCCGTGCATTGATGGCACGGACCCGGTAATGGCGCACATCGCCGGCCGAGAGTCCCGTGTGCGAATACGTAGTCCCCGCCTGACTGGCGACCAGCTCGGTAAAGGTGTCGCCATCGGTAGAAACCTCAATCTGATAGCCTGTGACGGCGCTTCCCCAGGTCTGAGCGGGTGCACTCCAAGACAGATCAATGCTGGTGCGCCCTGAGCCAACCGTCGCTGTAAACGAGGTTGGCGCGCTGGGCGCGCCAACGGTCAGCGAATCGGGCGGCGAAAGATCGTACTCAATGAACGCATCGGTTTGAACGGCCACACGATAGCCGTAGGTATTCCCAACCGTCAACCCGTCATCATCAACATACGAGGATTCTGTGTTGCTGATACTGCCGTCAAGTTGCTCCCAAAGCTTTCCGCTATTGGCCGTCCGATACACCTGATAGAAGGTAATTTCATCTGTAGTACCCTCCGCATCCGGCACATCCGTTGGGGCCGTCCACGACACTGTGACTTCACCGGCCGCCGTCTGCAGTGCCCGCACATCAGTGGGCACGCCCGCACCACTGGCACGAGAAACCGCCACCGCACTAGCAGACGTAGAAGGCGGGCTCGCCCCCGCGGAATTGACCGCACGCACCCGGTAGTAAAACGTCTCGCCTACGGTCAGCAAACTGCTAAAATGTTCATAGTATCCAGTATTGCCCGCAGAGGGCTGGTCCACAACCTCCCAGTTGGTATCATCGGTAGACCATTCGATGATATGGCTGGTAATCGGCGGCGTGATCGTCGGTACCTTATCCCAATTCAGAACGATATTATGAAGCCGCAAGGCACCGGCTGTTAATCCCGTGGGCGCGGCGGGGCCCCCCGCGATCGCACGCTGAACACTTGACGGCTGTCCCGTGCCCCGCGCATTGATCGCGCGCACCCGGTAATGGCGCACATCACCAGTCGTGAGACCTGTGTGCGAATACGTGGTCCCCGATTGACTGTCCACCAACTCGGTAAAGGTAGTTCCGTCTTCGGAAACCTCAATCTTGTATCCTGTAATCGCGCTCCCCCAGGTCTGCGTTGGGGCAGTCCAAGATAGATCAATACTTGTGCCCCCCGAACTTGCTGCCGTGAAGCCAGTCGGTGCTTCGGGTGCGCCCAAGGTCAGAGAATCGGGGACGGACAAATTGGATGTGCGACGACTGGTCTCCACAATCACGGCCACCGTATAACCATAGGTAATGCCAGAGGTCAGACTGTTATCGGCATACGTCAATGTCGTGGAGGGCACTGTCTCAGAAAGTAGCACCCAACTGTCCCCGCTATTGGTGGTCCGAAACACCACATAAGATCGGACTGGATCATTGGACGGCAGATTTGTTGGGGCCGTCCACGAAACCGTGATCTGCGCTGCCCCCGTCTGAGAGACCGTCACACCGGTAGGAACGCCCGTGGTCAAGGAGTTGGCGACGACGAGTGTGCTAGAAGACGTAGATGGGGGACCCGTTCCCGCCGAATTGACCGCACGCACCCGGTAGTAAAATCTGTCGCCCACGGTCAGTAAACGGCTGTAATGATCATACACTAGATTATTGGATACAGGGATGCCCGTGGCCAATACGCTCCAGTTGGTATCATCGGTGGACCATTCCATTGTGTAACTGGTAATCGCCGAGCTCCCCGTATTGGTCGGGGCCGTCCATATAATTCTAGTATGATTAGCCCGTGTACTGGTGACAACGACACCTGTCGGCGCACCAGGCGGGGCCTGCGTAGTGAAGACATCCGACCACGCACCCCAGCCAGCCGAGTTTTCGGCGCGGACCCGGTACTGGCGCGACATGGTCAGCGTCTGCCCTGTGTGAGCGTAGGTCACCGCATCATCAAACGTATCCTGGATCACATCGTCCCAATCCGCCCCGCTATTTGCACGCTCCTGAATGTGATAGCCTAAAATCGGAGCACACTTGTTACTGGCAGGCGCGGTCCATGATATGTTAAAGGTGCTGGTACCATCACCCATGGCACTGAGTCCAGTCGGTTTCGCAGGCGTCGTGACCGTTCCCGTGGTTGCATACGCTTCATCAGATAGATGACTGATTGAAAAATCACTTGCAATATGCAGGGTCCGAAATCCATAGCATGTATTCGTTTTTAATCCTGTGTCAGTATATTGAGTGCCTGTTACGAGATTCAATGTTGATTGTCTTGGTATCCAAGAATCTCCCTGATTTTCGGAGTGAAAAACGATATACCCACTTGTAGTTACACCCGTTGGTAGATCTGAAGGTGCATTCCAAGAAACTTCGATAGATGTATTGCTTTGTCTGGTTGCGCGAAGGCTTCTGACAATGCCCGTTCCACTGCGAGCAATTGCAACTGCATTCCCTACAACGGAGGGTTGACTTTTTTCATCTGATGTATTGATTGCTATGATCCTGTAGTAAAAGGTAGAGCCTGGAGTGAGCTGGTTACTGTAATGCGCCCAGGAATTCCTATTCACCAGTGGCGATCCTACCGCTTGCTCTACAATTCCCTCTACCAGCACGGTCCAGTCTGTGTTGTTTGTAGACCATTCAACATTATACTTCATTCCAGAACTAAGGGGAGTGGCGGAATTCCATGACACGTCGATATTTAGATAACCCCCAGCGGTCGCACTCACGCTTGTTGGTGGATTGGGAGGGGCATCAAGAAGATTGGAATGACCAGGTGCATTTGACACTATAGCAGTAGCGGGTTCCTCCTCAACCCATGCGGTTCGCAGGTGTAATGAATCGGTGGGAATCCCTCCATCTAAGGATTCCCGGGAGACTATTTTTATAAAAATAGGGGGGGGGGATTTTCAAAATCTATTCGGTGAACGTACATATCCGTATCCAAGCGATCGCTGGCTTCGGTATCGGTATAGATAAAACCATTACCTACACCAGAGAGCATCGCTAATACAAAAACTGCGGTATGAATAGAGATGAGAAATACCCGTATCATTATGTTGGGCGATTAAATTTTTTCGTTATTCGGTCACATATGTTAACGAAAATGGAAGAGTTTTCAGGCCTGCCTGTTAAAAAATCGGGGGGGGGGGGGGGGTAGCATCGTTCAGGATTCGTCTAGTATTCACGAGAATGAATACGATTGGTTAGTTTAGATCAATACACGTTAAGGTACAAAAAAAAATCCAAGTTCCTGCCACTAGCTTAAAATCAGATGAAATTCAGCGCGGCTGTATCATTCAACCAGAACCGTCCTGCCGGCCGTAGGCCCGTAAACGGGTGCTCGCCAACCTCGCCCCAAGATTACTCCTCTACCTCAGTTTTGGCTCTCATCTACGTGGTTTCGACACGTCATCCATGGTTCACTTGCGTTCAACTCTTTGATTCACACCGTATAGAGTTCTATCCCTGCCCTGTAGTCATAAATATGATTTAACAATGTAAGATGAATGCCGATGATCCATCCTGCTCACAATTCTCATGATTTGCCGCTCACGTTCCGGTTCCCTGGCCATGGAAAAGGATCCTTCGATACAAAGGATCTACATGGACGGGGGCTTGACCAGTTCCCCAACCGCTTCCAATTTCTCGACCGCCACGGCGCGGATCTGCAAACTTGAATAGCCTCACCACATGAGGGCATGGCCGGGTGGGGGATCGTATTTGCGATTCATGTAGCCCCCCATCATGGCCACCATCCGGATCGCAGAAGATACGTTCGTGGGGACAGGAAGTCGGTAACTCTTCGCATAGACCTGAAGCATCTTGGCTTCGGAGTCCCTGAAAAATACGTTCCTCTCCACGTCTCCTGCCATGAGGGTCATCAACATGATCCGCCAAATAATCACCATGTACATCGTAAGGACCCGATGCAAGGCCTCTGGTTTTTGAAACCGCAGCTTTTCGCCTATACAACCACGTTTGAGCACCCGAAAGGGATCTCGCCAGTGTAGTTTATCGTAATTCATCATCTGTTGCGCTCCTTCCAGATTCGTGACTTCTTGCGTGGTCAACCGATACCAATCAATTCGCTTTGCCTGTTCTGGCGGATGGAGTTCGCGGAGATGAATGCCCCAAACGGGCATCGGGGCTTGGGGAGCATTCCTTTCCGAAAGTGAATCTCTATCCGTGCATTTCGGCCTGGACGACCTTCACTGGGTACACGCCCCGATTTTATCCGACGGCTTCATTCCTCCACCTTCAACTCGACCACCCCGGCAGGAGTCCCTTTCCGCATGGTCTGGAAGAGTTGGGTTTGTCCAGTACACGGTCATGTTTTGCGCGAACCAGGATCTCGATTCGCGTTAAGGCGTGCTGTTCGCTCAAAATCTCAAACGTATCGGCCTCTCGGTATCACACAAATGGAGTGGGTTTTGCGTGGTCATGTCTCGCTGGCCTCTTCAATGGCATGCAATCCAGATAGGTCTGCGTTTTCGGGGCCTGTTCCCATAGGGGCATTCCCAACGGGAGCCCTTCCTCTGTACTCACGACAATCGTTGCATGCAGATGAATCCCGTAGGCTTTGGCACTGGTTTGATTTTCTCCAACGACCTCCTCGGTATGGGTTCGGGTCGTGAACGAGAGGTTGGCCCCATCCTGGATAAAACAGGACCGTCTCCTACGTTCGCATTCGCTCGTTGCAAGTGTGGGGCATGAAGATCCTCCTTGGAGAGGCCGAGTTCATCCACCTTTGCAAAGAATCCAGAGTATCCCTGAATCGTAGCAGAATCGCGCTTGGCGGAGGCCATTAGACGGGCATTTTCAACCAAGCGGGCCGTGCGACAACGATCCCCAAGCTCGGCCTTGGCTCCAGTCGTGGACACATGTCCACAGCCCCCCAAGTGCGTCCGCCAAGTTGAATCCCATTCCTGCGCGAATATTTTTCTTGGACTTGAGCGCATCCTCTGCGGACACGTGTCGTCTCTGTCCTTTGGTGCGCCCACGATCATGAAATCCCACCGCCCGAAAACAAGTTCCATCGTAGTCCGGGCCCATAAATGTTTCCACCACATAGGGGGCATACGCAGACCGGGCCGAATGGAACTCGCCAAATTCTTGCAACACACCTCTGGGCAGATCAAAAAACGACTCAAGTCCACGACCCGATACAAGTTTTGCATGCGGGTATGATCGTCCCATCCAGTCATTCCGTGCCTTCGGATGCAATGCCGCGGCGGAAAAGCCCACGCCCCCCAGATACCCCGAGGAACTCCTACTGCACCTGCAAAGGTAATTGCCCCCTGAGCAAGGAGCGTGTTCTAGATCGCACAAACCCGTAACCAAAAGGATCTCCAAATCCTGACTCTGGCCCACATCCGTGGGAACGCATTCATCCGGTAGACGAGAACAAACAAAGCCGTTTATGGCTTTGGAAGCGAAACATGACCTTCTTCCTCCAGAATATATAATGCCTGCCTACAACTGGAAATACGAGGTTGTCCTTGGGGATTCAAAAACTTGAACTTTGTGCAGATCAGCTTTCCAAGCACCTGACGACTCTTATCCTGATTGGAGTGACCATCTCCGATAAAATCCGAAGAGTGGCTAAAATAGGTTGCTGTACATGCATCTTTGACAGATTATGGACGAGGATGGTTCAGGAATAAGCAATAAAATATTGTTGAATTATATTATTAACTACAAGGTAGAGTTGGCACGCAAAAGGTAAAGAGACAAACACCGCTGCTAATGTCGGAACCATCAAACCCAAAAACTGTTTAGCTGGAGTCATGGATCAACCCCTGTCGAAAACTTGACTATACGTGCTTTTGTGCTGACACGGAAGTTGCTTTCGGGAGAGTTAACTGAAGCCGAAACCGTTGAACTTATAGAAATTCAGAAAGAAATGCCGACTACAAATTTTGCAACCGAGATAAAAGCATTCAAGGATGTGCAGATGGAGTCCATGAAAGCACTCACGGATGTGCTGAATGAAAGACTGAAATCCCAAGATACCAAGTATAACGTGTTGCTTTGGGTTATGGGAGTCGGATTTTCTCTGCTGTTGGCCTTCAATTTCTTCAATAATGGTGGCTGATTGTTTGTTGGAAGAGGCCATCAGTAGATGAATGGCCCTATTCCCCATCGCACTACGGAGTGATGCGCTCCTTTGGGCAAATATTATGGGACGGTCACCGAAAACGGCTTTGCGTTTTGCTCCGAAGTCTCGGTTGCTTCTTTGCATCCTGCTGCATGAGTCACCCCCCTTCTCCATTACAGAAACTTGATCACTCCTACGAGGGGATCCGCCCCTGTGGGATACATTGGTACTCCGTATCTTACGGGTACGGCCCGCTGGATACGCTCTCTTTGCATTATCCCGACAGGTTCCCACGTTCCATAGAAGGGCCCAAATCAAAGTCTCGCCATCTATATGCCGGAGGCCAGTAAGCAGGTTCCCGCCAACCTTGCCCCAAGATTTCTTCCCTACCTTGGTTTTGACTCTCGTCTAATTCTTTTCAACACGTCATCCATGGTTCATTCACATTTGACTCTACGATCCACACCTGATCGGTTTCTAACCCTACCTTTTCCCAGCATGCTCACCACGACATCGCTTGAATGTCAAAGCTGTGGGTGATTTACCATCCCCGCCTATACGGCGATGGTGAAGGACCTACCTCCATCCCTTATACAGTCATAACATGTTCGTCGGCTATGCCTACCTTGTGACGAATATCAGACTTGACATTGGCTAATTTTTTTGTATCATAGAATTTTTCACTCATCACGAATGATCTTATGAAGACTTCTATACTATCCCAATTACGCTCTGATTTACCTCGTCTGAAGGCGATTTTAGATGGTCATCCGTCGGCTGGTCGGACCGATCTTGCTCGACATGTATGCGAGGCGTTTGATTTCCGTAATGCGAACAAGCAACTGCAGGCGGGTAGTTGTCTCAGTGCATTGAGAATCTTGGACAAAGCACAACATATCCAACTTCCCACAACCCAACCTCGCCCGAACCATTCCAATGCACGCATTCTCTCTGAACCGGTTCCCCGTCCAACGGAGGTCCCCAATCATCTTGACGCGATGAAAGGGCTTCGGCTTGATCGCATCGGATGATTTGGTTCTATGGAATACGCTGATTCATGATGAGCATCCGATTGGCGTGACCAAGTTTGCGGGTCCACCAGAAGAAATATCTTATTTCAAGTGATCACGGATATCTTGGCGCGATTGGGTTTTCAGCTTCCGCATTGTATTTAGCCGCGCGTGATCAATGGATGGGATGGTCTGAGGCTCAACGTCAGACCCATCTGCAGAATGTCATGGGACTTAGCCGTTTTTTAGTTCGTCCGATGGTCAACTGTACAAATTTGGCCAAATTAGGTTATGTCAGGTCAGATATCCGTCATAAGATAGGGCTAGCTTACCTCCTAATATATTTACGTGGCACACGGAAGAAGCAAACAAACTCTTTGATGCCGCACTTGGGAAAGGAATCATTGATGAACAGGCGGATGGATCCTATGGTATTCCTATTCCGTCAATGCACACATGCTTGTTGATGAATATGCGAGAGACAAGCCTAAAGGGAAAATTAGCGAATAGCGGTACGCCCAAGCAGGTGAATAGTCCGCCCAAAGAGTGTGGAAAGGGTATAGAGCCCCCTACCCTGATAGATCAACCCCAGGAAACTAATCTGAATACTCCTGAAAAGATCATCGGCGCTAGGTATACCATGGAGCGATGACCGACACCCACTATTCGGGACCGGCAGGTCTGAAAGAAATGTGCCTATGCCCGGGTAACCTGCCGTCAACCATAAAAAGTTTTGTCGCTGATGTTAAAAACTTATGTCGTTAGATAAAACCCTGCGGATAGGATATGACGATCGCTATAGCCCCGCCGAAAGCATTGCAACGGAAGTGCGGATAGACAAAGACTCTCCAACTTCGGTCCAAGTGATGTAAACCGTGTTGCCACTTCTGGTCATACGAGGAAAACCGCTGGCCCGTATCGCCGAAGTGGTCGCCACCACCGAAGATTGATCCAATGTACCGTCAGGGTAAACACGGCGCACACGAATCTCTGCACCCCCATCTTTTTTTTCTACCCAACTGACCAGCCCTGATCCATCCTGCAATAACATCGCGTCGAGACGCCCAAAAGGGAAGCCATCGTCAACCTGAACAGGAACGCCGAACGATTGCCCTTCGTCAGTGGAGAAACTCAATTGAATGCGAGGTATGTCTTGGGCGGCGGTAAACCAAGCAAGAACGACCTGATCTCCAGCCGCTGCTACAGCCGGACCGTTAACAGGACATCCCAAGATATGCCACTCATCCTTGTACACGGTTTGAGGGGCAGACCACATGCCATGCTGCCATCTGACCACCGAAATGTCACGTATTTCTTCGTCTGACCGATCTCTGTAGGCTATAATAATCCCATTGGATGTGCGAGCTGCCGAAGTATGGCAACACTCACAAATACGTTCATCCAGTAGCGTTTCATCGTGGAGCATACCGGCATGGTCCAATAGAGCCGATCGCAGTGTCATTGCTCCCTGTGATCCGTGACCTCCCCCAGTGTTACGTCCATCGAGCCATGCAGCAAAGAGTCGACCGTCTCCCGAAGGGAGCATCGAAACGAAGCCGTGTTCTGTCTGCGTGCCATCCGTATGAGGAACGACAGATGAACTCCACGTTTGGCCGCCATCAAGAGATTGAGTGACATGAATGTCGTAAGCAAACGTTGCTTCTGCACTCTTCACCAAATAATGTGCCGCAAGCGTACCGTCATCAAGCGAAATTAGTGAGGGAAAATCCGCCCAATTAACAAACCAATCCTCCCCTTGCGCAATCGTTTTCGGCTCTGACCATGCGTCAGATTCCAGTTGTGAGAAACGTAAACGATGCCCACCTTCTGCGTGGGGCTCCACCCAACTTAGTAGTACCGCCCCTTCACTGGTGGTGTGGACTGTGGGTGTACTACTTCCAGGCCCAGCGGGCGAGGCAATGCTTTCAAACGAAATTGGAGTATCCGTCGCTGTGTTCAGAGAGTGCGATTTGTTTTCGGAAGGTATGCAACCATTAAGTACAACGAGCAATCCAACTAGCAGAACGAATGAAAATCGGATCGACATGTACAGGATGAGAGGTTGGGTTTGTTGGAGAGAGTGAGAAATATACCGATTCCTTAGTAGCTGAGCGAATAACACGGTCATCTTTCACCGTACGCTGCAAAAAGCTCGGGAACTGTTATGGTGTGTGGACACATTCTTTACATAAACCTACCGAAGATGCATACGAAACGAATCTCATTGACTGTCATGGTATCAGAACCGGGAATCGTTATATACGGGTGAATCACCCGGTGTACCTCTTGAATCTGTTGGTCAAGGTTCCCCTCCCCTGACCGAGACCTGATTATAGGTCGCGAATAAGCAGAAATAGACATCTATATCGCCTGTACCCGGGGTGGGACTCGAACCCACACAGCCTCAACGGCCAACGGATTTTGAGTCCGTCGCGTCTACCAATTCCGCCACCCGGGCATGGATGATCTTCTACTGTCCCTCTCCTGCACGGATCCTATCCTGAAGCATAGTGGATATGAAATCGCAAAATTGCATCAATCCCCTCCGCGAATCGATCCAGTCCAAAATGCTCGTTCGGAGAATGGATCGCATCCGAATCCAACCCAAACCCCATTAATACACTATCCAACCCCAATACATGTTTGAAATCAGCAACCACCGGTATGCTTCCTCCAATACGAGTGAAATAGGGCGGGCGGGCATATACCTCCTCCAAAGCCCGCGAAGCCGCAGCCATTGCATCGCTCTGCCGATCAATCAGTACGGGCTGAGCACCATGAACCACTTGAAACTCCAGCTGCATAGACTTTGGAAGACGTGCCTGTAACCAAGCCCGTGTGAACTCTGCTATCTCATTTGGATCCTGGTCAGGTACTAATCGCATAGAAATCTTTGCACTGGCCTTGGAGGGAAGAACCGTTTTTGCACCATCTGCAATATATCCACCCCAGATTCCATTACAATCAAGAGTCGGACGAGAAGTAGAGGCCTCCAAAACGGAAAAACCAGACTCGGTACGCGGCGAATGGACTCCTACTTCTTGCGCCCAGGCCTCTGCATCAAATGGCAACGCAGACATGGCACGGCGCTCATCATCGGAAAGTGACCGTACACGATCATAAAAGCCGTCAATCGTGATCCGGTGATCCTGATCATGCATCTGAGCTATCAAGGTCGCCAACACGTGAATTGGATTATGAATTGCCCCTCCATACGTGCCCGAATGTAGGTCGCGATCTGGACCTGTCAAGGTGATCTCCATATAGGTCATCCCTCGAAGCCCATACGTAATCGAAGGAATGCCTGGTGCAAAAAGACTTGAATCTGAAATCAGTACCACATCTGCTGACAATTCCTCTTTGTGGGCTTTGATAAAACCCGGGAGACTTGCCGAACCTGATTCTTCTTCCCCCTCGAGAATAAACTTGAGGTTCACCGGTGGCGTACCCGATGTTTGCATCCAGCACTCCAGAGCCTTTAAGTGCATAAACATCTGTCCCTTATCATCACAGGCTCCACGCGCATACAACACACCTTCCTGAATGACCGGGTCAAAAGGAGGTGAGGTCCAAAGGTCCAGCGGGTCCGGCGGCTGCACATCATAATGACCATACACCAAAACGGTAGGGTACGCGGGATTAACTGTGAGATTTCCAACTACAATCGGATGACCATCTGTCTGAATTGCCTCCGCATCCGCTACCCCTATACCTTTGAGGTGATCAACCAACCAGTCCGCAGTTCTTGCAACCTGATCAGAATAGCTGGGATCTGTACTAATGGAAGGAATGCGTAGCAAATCCATCAGCTCCGCTATAAAACGATCTTGTTTTGCCTTCGAATATGCCAATGCTTGAGTAACTGAATTCATTATTTCGTATCCGTCCGAGAATCCCATATCATTTAGCAAGAACTCCCACTAAGGAGGCATCCAAAAACAACTTTCCCATTTCATGCACAGTTTTGGGTAATCAATCCATCTGAATCTGGGAAGGGTCGTGATGTGGATGGATATCGTAATTCCATTGAGGGTTTACCTCATTGTACGTTACATTGATCCCTTCCATCTGTTCGTTGGTAATTTTGATGCCCTTTTGGTATGGTTTCGTCATCTTGGCCGCGGTCACTTGCAAGCCAGACTTGTTGGTTGTCGTCGAAAGATACTTCATGAACGTCTCCTCAGAGTCTAGGGGGCGCCCCGACAAGTTGATACGGATCGGGCCGAAGAGTCGATGTTCAATAGGATTCCATTTGCTGGCTCCACTGGGGTAATGAGCAATGGTCACCTGTACTTGATACGGATCACACAGTTTGGTTTGCAAGTAGTACTTCCATGCCCGTGCCCGGTTACTGTTGGATCCCCCACAATCGGCCAGAATGACGAGTCTCTTAGCCTTGGGATAGAGATGCCTTCCTTCGGTTTTGAACCAGTATACAATACAATCCACGGCAAATTCCGGGGTGTCGCTGGAGTCTCCGACACAAACCGTTCCACGGTTTTTAGACAGGTCAAAGATCCCATACGGCACGGCCTTGAACGCAGCATCGGAGAGGAAGTCGTGATCCTTTACTTTGATGGGGGCTTGGCACCAGATCTTCCCAGAAGCAGCAAACCATCCAATGAGTTCTTTCTTTTTCGTATCGACACGGATGATTCCGATCTCTTCGGCGTGACATTGCTTCGTCAACGCTTCAATTCGCTTGAATTGCCGATCCCGTCCGGATGGGGAGACTCAACTGAGACATTTCCGGTTCTTCCGCGGAGAGTATTTCAACCGGCGAAGCAATTTGCCGATCGTGGTGGGAGAGAGTTTGATTCCGTGCTTCTTCAGAAACTCCTTGGCCAAGGTACCCAGAGATCAGCGGATCCAAAAGACCCCTCCCATGGGGCTCCCAGCCGTTTCCAGTTGGACCATTTCAAGAAGTTGCTTTTCTATCCAAGGGTTTTTTTTGAATCGAAGGACGCCCGCCCCCTGGCTTACGAATTCGATGAAGATCAACCTTCCCCAAACTCAATTCTCGCCGCCCCCTTCGAATCGTTTTCCGGTTTAGACCAAGCAGGGCTGCCACCCGTTGATCTCCCCCCTGCCCCAAACATAAAGACAACAATCCTGCAAACAGCCGCCGATGTTTTTCATGGAGTACACTGAAAAACAGAGCCATCTCGACCAAGGGGAGGGAGTCCGTCTCCATGAAAGCAAGCATGGTCGTGGCCTGCTGCTGGATCCGACGTGCGCCCATCTGTTGCTTTTGCTTTGCAGAATCTACAGAACCGTAAATACTTCGCCCCTCAAAGCGGATGCGCGTCAACTGTTGCTTTCGGACCAGCTCAGCAAGAATATCCATCGTACGGACCCTGAGCAATGCATTGAGTTCACGGGGACGGTAGGAAGCCTCCACAAACGCCTGAGCACAGTGGCGAAGTGTGCCATGCCGAGAAAAACAAATGTCCTGGTAAAACCACAGACCATTTGCGTCAAACTCTGCACACTCAAGCAGCGCATAGTATTTTCCACGATGCGAGTAACTGACAAGATCGTCCAACTGCTTGAGTTTGCGATAGACGGTGCTGGAAGAACAACCGCCGAGCGCCGAAGATAACTCCGGCAGCGTAGCCACGGCTGGAGGGTTTTGGTGAGTGAATTGCTCGTGAATTGAACGGGTCTCATGGATTTTTATAAAATAATTAGTATATATTATATCGTAATACATACAATCATAACTATATCTTGATCCAACCAACTCAAATTCAAATGCAGAGTCAACAAGATTCGCACGCACGCTCATTACAATTATTTCATTCCATCAAAAATAATAGAATGAAAAGATGGCGATTCTCTGTGAATAAAGCAGGTTTTCGTGTACTTCAGCACCAATCACGGAAACTATAAATCCAAACGAGAGAGTGGAGACAAATTTGCCTTAATTGAGTATAAAACGTAGAGTTACGCCGTCATTATATATACTTGAATAATGACATTAAATGAGATATTTATTTATGGATGTCTCCTAACTTTGGTACACTCCCAGCAATTCCCACTAACGGCATAGAATTTAGTTGATCTAGTATTTCAGGTACATCTTCTGCAAATCTGGCGGGTTTTACTTGTTTTTTAGGATCAATTCCTGCATCAATCGGACGTTTTCTGATCCTTTTTTCTGTACGTTCTGACGACTGGACACACCACGCCCAGCCCCTCCTATAATCAGGGGTTCACGTTCTGCCCCTACGGCTCTGGTTTCCGCTACGATGAATCAATTTCTACGGTGACCCTAAATCCCTCCGCTATCCCCAGGTATAGAAACTCCCAGCTCTCTAAAACAAACTCCCGGAACAGGCTTCGCACGTGCTCTCTTAGATACTTGAGTCGCCCCATGCTCTCCAAGGCATCTTGGAACAACACATCACAGAGTTGTTCGACCTGATCCACCAAAAAGGCCAGCATCATCAGGCAGGCAAAGACCGTGGACAAATGCTTGTAACCGTGTCCATAATTATGCTCAAAATTGTAGCCCTGATTCTTGAGGGTATTGATGGTTTCATTTTCAATTCTCCACCGTGACCGGCCCGCTCTCATGATCTTCATGAGATTCGTCTCATCAAGCGGTAAATCGGTCACCCAAGAAAAGTGCGTTGTTCTGGGTTTAGAGTGCTTCTTGGTCCCCGGTCTGGTTTCATATACCTCTAAAAAATTGACCCGCCGATTGGATGCGTTGGCGTCGTTGTGATAGCGAAAACGATACTGAATTCCTTCAACCTCCATCACCACCTCTTGGGTCTGGTCACTGCGATCAATATAGTTAAACATGAACGAACGTATGATCTCCCGGCTTCGGATATATCTTAAATTAAGATATCCTAAAAGCCGAAGATAGGGTGCATTGGAAAAGAGTCCATCTTGGACGACAATCGTTGAGGGTGTTCTCGCCACCCAAGAATCGCTTGCATGCACTGCGCTCAGAGTCGTTTTTTGTGGCACCATCGCTCTTGATGATCGCCTCGGGCATCAGAGGAATCACGATCTTTTTGAACGGATGAACCAATGCAACACATAGCATGTGATGAAAATAGGTCTTCGTTCCATTGCGATGCTGCTTTTCACAGCAATGCTGGCAGTGGACCGACTTGGATGAAAACATGCCGGTTCCGTCTATGGCAAGCAGTACATGATTCTCAATAGACCGAAACCTCTCCAGAATCTTTCCCCGTTGCAATTGAGCAAAGATCACACCACGCAAATTAAATGGATCATCCACTTCATCAAGACGCTTGCGCATACCCGAATCACTGGGCATATGGTTCACAGACGCTTCATGTTGGCGATGATCGCAGGAGAGCCATTGCGAATCTTTTGATCAAATTCAAGCACACTTCAAATGCGCAAACCCCGACATCAGGTAATCCACCAGTGTAAATCCCCGTGACGCGTTCGTATCCTCAATCTGCTCAAAACAGCTATGGACGGTGTGAATCAAATGTTTCTTGTGAAAATACTTGCGTGACTTCCGTTTCATTGATGATAAGTGAAATGATGGAATCAATCATAACGAACACACAAATGAGCCGCAGAATAATTACCCAGCCTCGCATGAAGAGCCATTGTCCTCAAATAAATGCCTATTTGATCAGATGAGTCGTAATAACGTCCAAAATGTGCTCTTCTGACGAAAATTCAGCAAAATAGTTTACGAAACTAACGATTCGGAATAGGCCCCAAAGTGCGCTATGGTGGGAAGTTTTAAACTTAGTGGGAATTGCTGATAAATCATGCATTGTAGACTCTATACATCAACATTTAGTGGATGTAGCCTCATATCTATTTCCACATTGTAATAGACCAGCGAGATCCTAATTTAGTGAGTGAAGCAACAAGGATTCTATAAATGTGTCGTGTATGACAAAATAAATTTGGTGCAACCAAAATCAATCGTTTCCACACAAAAAGTGATAGAACCGTTTCTTTTTCCACAGTGGTTTTGGCGTATTTTATTTATGCGTTCATTTAAGGATTGTCCATGTCATAACGCATTACAAACGCAGATCACAGTACTCATTGGTAACTTCAGATCAACTGATCTTTGACCATCGTGTTATCTTGGTGACTTTTAGAACAAAAGAAGTTTTTAGATGGTATATTTGATCATAAATAAATTTTCTGACTGAACTCATGTTGGTTATTGTTCTATCTCTCTTCTTTGGTTTGACCGCCGCGGATGCTGGGGGTCACGCATGGTTTTTAGACCATCCATCCCTCAGTCCTACAGAATCTGGCGTGTCTGGTTGGCAGCTCGGCGAGCCATCTTTCCTTGTAGATGGTTCAAGTGATGATCGCCATGAAAGCGCTTCATTGATATCTTTGGTGAGCCCACAAAATCCCCCCCCCCATTTTTTGAGTCAGTCGGTGATCATACATCAGAGTTACCACGTCAGGGTGAGCAAGAAATCCCTTTCCGTGGCGAATCCACTTCTTTGAACATCCATCCGTTATCTGATCTGACGTACTCCCCTGAAACGACATCTCCAGATCAACGACGCCCTGGTAAACCGACCAACGTGAGAGTCGCGCCCGGTGGAACCACGGCGGCGGATAGACGATCGAGTCTGACTATTTCTTGGAGACCCCAACCCAGTGGGAATAAAGCCATCACTGGGGTTCAATTGCAAATCTTTCTTAACGCACCACAAAATTATTATGTTGATGAATACAAAGCAGAAAATGTCCCTACCATTCCAACCACTTTTACAACTAGATTACTTCGTCCCAACACCACGCGCCGTTACCGGGTGCGTAATCGGGATTCGGACGGTTGGGGGCCTTGGTCGGATGCCGCCGAAGGCACCACCGACAGAGCCTGGGCAGGGGCTCCCACGATTACGAACATTTCGGCGCCCAGCCCGTCCAAGATCTCGGTTTCATGGACGGCCCCGACGGATAATGGGGGCTCGCCGATCACGGGGTATTTGGTAAAAGCTTGGGAACTAAACCCTGTAAAACAAGTCTTTGAGACAAGTGTGGCTGCCTCCACTAGGGTTTTCACCATCACTGGACTTAAGGCCGCCAAGGAGCACCAAGTGAATATATCTGCGCAAAATAAATTTGAGTCAACTAGTGCTTATAATGGGGTTGGGAAGATCACCACGAAGGCGGCCACTCCCCCTGATGATCCGACGAATTTGACAGCAACTGCGGTTGGGCGCACCACCATCAATATTTCCTGGACGGCCCCTGTGGAAACTGGCGGCGCACCGGTTGACTATAATGTATTTTGGTCCAAAGATGGCAGTCAACCGTGGACAGCCGTGGTGAATCGAACGACTAAAACCAGCGTCTCACATGTGGGTCTTGATCCAGGAACCACGAGATATTATCGAGTCACTGCGCGCAATAAGGAAGGCTTCAGCGATGGGATAGACACCCCCAGTGGCACCACCACCGATGAGGCGACGCGGCCAGGTAACCCTACATCACTTTCAGCGACGGGGACCGGGCCGACCACGATCAGTCTCTCATGGGGACCCCCAACCGATGATGGGGGCTCGCCGATCACGCTATACGAGATTAATATTGTTAGAAGTGATAATGGCGAAGTTGCTGTTTCAACGACGGTTGAACCTACGGTCACAAGTTACATGGCCACTGGACTAACGCCATCCACCTCATACGCTATTCAGGTAGTTGTACGGAATTTAAAAGGAACACGTTCAGCGTATGTCTCAGCCACCACCGATGCCGCCACCGCCCCGGCAGCCCCCACTTCACTGACGGCGACGGCATCGGGGCAAACCACGATCAATCTGAGATGGACGGCTCCGACCAATACCGGCGGCGCATCCATTACAGGGTATCGCATTGAAGTCTCGCCCAACGGGACTTCAAACTGGACCAATCTGCAGGCCAATACTGGATTGACGTCGACCAGCTATTCGCACACAGGACTCTCGGCAGGCGAGACGCGGCATTACCGGGTCAGTGCGATCAACTCAGCAGGCACAGGTGCAGCGTCGAATGTGGACGATGCCACCACCGATGCCGCGCCGCCGGGTGTACCGACTGGATTGAGGGCCACGGCCGATGGACAAACCACGATCAATCTATCGTGGACGGCCCCAACCAATACCGGCGGCGCAGCGATTGAGGGCTATAAGATTGAAGTCTCGCCCAACGGGACTTCAAACTGGACCAATCTGCAGGCCAATACTGGATTGACGTCGACCAGCTATTCGCACACAGGACTCTCGGCAGGCGAGACGCGGCATTACCGGGTCAGTGCGATCAACTCAGCAGGCACAGGTGCAGCGTCGAATGTGGACGATGCCACCACCGATGCCGCGCCGCCGGCTGCACCGACCGGATTGACCGCTACGGCCGCTGGGCCAACCACGATCAATCTATCGTGGGCGGCTCCAACCAATACCGGCGGTGCAGCAATTACCGGCTATCGAATTGAAGTCTCTCCCAATGGCACATCAAACTGGACCAATCAGCAGGTAAATACGAGATCCACGACGACCACCTATTCCCATACGGGACTCTCGGCAGGTACCACGCGGCATTACCGGGTCAGTGCCATTAACTCAGTAGGTACAGGTGCAGCGTCCAATGTGGCCAGTGCGACGACCAGTACGCCAACGGCCACGCGGCCGGCGGCGCCGACCGGATTGACCGCTACGGCCGCTGGGCAAACCACGATCAATCTGAGATGGACCGCTCCGACCAATACCGGCGGTGCAGCAATTACCGGCTATCGAATTGAAGTCTCTCCCAATGGCACATCAAACTGGACCAATCAGCAGGCCAATACTGGATCCACGACGACCACCTATGCTCACACGGGACTCTCGGCAGGTACCACGCGGCATTACCGGGTCAGTGCCATTAACTCAGTAGGGACAGGTGCAGCGTCCAATGTGGCCACAGCGACCACCGATGGCGCCACGCGGCCGGCGGCGCCGACCGGATTGACCGCTACGGCCGCTGGGCAAACCACGATCAATCTGAGATGGACCGCTCCGACCAATACCGGTGGTGCATCCATTACCGGCTATCGAATTGAAGTCTCTCCCAATGGCACATCAAACTGGACCAATCAGCAGGCCAATACTGGATCCACGACGACCAGCTATTCGCACACGGGACTCTCGGCAGGTACCACGCGGCATTACCGGGTCAGTGCGATCAACTTTGTAGGGACAGGTGCAGCGTCAAATGTGGCCAGTGCGACGACCAGTACACCAACGGCCACAGCGCCGGCGGCGCCGACGGGATTGACCGCTACGGCCGCTGGGCAAACCACGATCAATCTGTCATGGACCGCTCCAACCAATACCGGCGGTGCAGATATTACTGGCTATCAGATTGAAGTCTCGCCCAATGGCACGTCAAACTGGACCAATCAGCAGGCCAATACTGGGTCCACGACGACCAGCTATGCTCACACGGGACTCTCGGCAGGTACCACGCGGCATTACCGGGTCAGTGCCATTAACTCAGTAGGCACAGGTGCAGCGTCCAATGTGGCCAGTGCAACGACCAGTACACCAACGGCCACAGCACCGGCGGCGCCGACGGGATTGACCGCTACGGCCGCTGGGCAAACCACGATCAATCTGTCATGGACCGCTCCAACCAATACCGGCGGTGCAGATATTACTGGCTATCAGATTGAAGTCTCGCCCAATGGCACGTCAAACTGGACCAATCAGCAGGCCAATACTGGGTCCACGACGACCAGCTATGCTCACACGGGACTCTCGGCAGGTACCACGCGGTATTACCGGGTCAGTGCCATTAACTCAGCAGGTACAGGTGCAGCGTCCAATGTGGCCACAGCGACGACCAGTACACCAACGGCCACAGCGCCGGCGGCGCCGACGGGATTGACCGCTACGGCAGACGGGCCAACCACCATCACTCTGTCGTGGACGGCCCCGACCAATACCGGCGGTGCAGCAATTACCGGCTATCGAATTGAAGTCTCTCCCAATGGCACGTCAAACTGGACCAATCAGCAGGCCAATACTGGGTCCACGACGACCAGCTATTCGCACACGGGACTCTCGGCAGGTACCACGCGGCATTACCGGGTCAGTGCCATTAACTCAGTAGGCACAGGTGCAGCGTCCAATGTGGCCACAGCGACGACCAGTACACCAACGGCCACAGCACCGGCGGCGCCGACGGGATTGACCGCTACGGCCGCTGGACCAACCACCATCAATCTGTCGTGGACCGCCCCGACCAATACCGGCGGTGCAGCAATTACCGGCTATCGAATTGAAGTCTCTCCCAATGGCACGTCAAACTGGACCAATCAGCAGGCCAATACCACTGCGACCACCTATGCTCACACAGGACTCTCGGCAGGTACCACGCGGCATTACCGGGTCAGTGCCATTAACTCAGTAGGCACAGGTGCAGCGTCCAATGTGGCCACAGCGACGACCAGTACACCAACGGCCACAGCGCCGGCGGCGCCGACGGGATTGACGGCCACGGCCGCTGGGCCAACGACCATCAATCTGTCATGGACCGCTCCAACCAATACCGGCGGTGCAGATATTACTGGCTATCAGATTGAAGTCTCTCCCAATGGCACGTCAAACTGGACCAATCAGCAGGCCAATACTGGATCCACGACGACCAGCTATGCTCACACGGGACTCTCGGCAGGTACCACGCGGCATTACCGGGTCAGTGCCATTAACTCAGTAGGCACAGGTGCAGCGTCAAATGTGGCCACAGCGAGCACCTCTTCTGCATCAACGATGCTGTCGTTTACCAGTGCGATCACAGCGCAGCGTTATCCAGTGGGCCTTGCGATCAGAGATCTGGCGCTTCCCTTCGCCCTTGGGGGCATGAGACCCTATACCTATACGCTCTCTCCCGAAACACTCCCCGAGGGACTGTCCTATGATAAAACTGCGCGCACCATTCGTGGCACCCCCACAAGCGTCACCCCCGCGCAGACCTTTGTCTGGACAGTGATGGATGCAACCGCCGCGGAGGTGACGGTAGAATTTAGTCTGGAGGTGTACCGGATGACATTTGTTGCACAGGTCAAACATCAATCCTATGTGCAGGGTGAATTGATTGACCCACTGGTGTTGCCTGCGGTGACCGGTGGAGATGGCCCGATTGCCTATACCATTGATCCTTTACCGCTTCCTAATGGGCTTCAATATGAGGCACGCTCACGCACCATCCGTGGCACGCCCACGCAGATCACACCTCCTCTTGAACTCACCTATACGGCGACCGATGCCAACCAAGCACAAGACCGCCTGAAATTTAACATAGAGGTGGTGTCGTCAGTCAATACACAGCAAGAGACCGAGCTTGCTGAACAGCTCATCGTACACGCCAATTATCCGAATCCGTTTACCCATTCCACACGCATCGTATTTGATCTGCCATGGCCCGCACAAGTGCAGGTTGACATCATGGATATGACGGGGCGGCGCGTCTATACAAAGCCAGCGAAGAATCTGTCATCGGGCAAGAAACAGTCCGTTGAACTCCATGACTTGGCTCTACCCGCTGGCGTTTATCTATATCGGATGGTGGCGACCTCTTTGGACAGCGGCACATCGTCAGTGCATGTCGGGCAGTTGATGAGTCTGCGGTGACAGGGCAGATCACTGAAAGTTTTAACACGAATCAATTGGGCAGAGATCCAACCCCCCGCATAATAAGAGATAGAAAGCTCAGAGGTGGTATCCATACGAGAATCCCATATATTCTGGATCGGTTTGCGCTTGTAAGCAGAGACGCAAGGGGGGCTTAGGGTTGGTGTGTAGAATTCATACGATTCGTAACCAAAATTCATCCACAAATGTCAATTGGCGGTAAATCTTGGAAAAATCACGTTTGTCATCAAAATGATCTGGAGTTCTCTTTTTGGGGAGCACAAGAGGAGGCGTAAGGTTGACCTGCATGCCTGAGGTTTGCGAAATCAAAACTCGAGAGTTTTGCAAGAGGCTCTTATTGATTGATTTGGTAAGGAGACATCTACAAATAAATGGGGATACCCCTTTTTGAGTGAGTAAACTCCAGAAGAAGAAGAATGCGAAGGATCAATAGACGTCCCGAAATCCTGTATGACAGGTAAAGGCAGGGATTCAAGTCAATCAAGGAAAAAACAACCATCCACAGGGTACTTTTTCCTGTAAATCGTAGTGAAACCTATTTTACTTCAATTCATATATGACCGAGCAAAATCCTGACCAAGTGGGTCAATTTACCGGGATTTCTTACTTGCTTCGCAAGCCTGAACTCACAGCAGATGAGGCCAATGAACTCACAGAACTGATCACGGACATGGCATCAGCAAACGTATTAGAAAGGATTGACACGATCCGAACTCGCTTGGAATCCAAGTTTGATGGCAACATCGCTCAATTGAACTCCAAGTTTGATGGCAACATCGCTCAATTGAACTCCAAGTTTGATGGCAACATCGTTCGATTGGAATCCAAGATTGATTCCCAGAACGCCAAGTACAATACCTTGATTGTTATCCTGAGCATCTTAGCAGCCACGGGAGTTCTTGGATTTTTGGCAAACATCTTCAATTGGGATGTCTAATTTACTGTTTGCATGGATGAATATGAATCTACACAGATTCACATAATGTGACATGACCGTAGTGATGAAAGAAGTAGGTTTATACATCATTAAACTTGGATTCTTTACTTCTATCCAGGTGGAGTGGATCTTTATCCAGAGGCTCTTGCACCCCCCTGATCCAGATATAAAGATCCCTTCAGGTATTCTCAGAGCAATGTTTGCACCCAAGTAAGAGAGATTTTGCAAGAGCATCTCCAAGATACCCCGAAAAACAGATTCCCCACTTAGTGTCATTCTTCAAGTAGAATGACGACTTAACTCTACGGTTTATACTCGATTAAGCTGTTAGTGGGAACCCCTACTAAATTATATGAGATTCTCGGATGGATACAAAATGCGCAAGAAGCCTACTCGGAATATCTGGCGAAAACCGCAGAGATCGACAAAATTGACAAACTTGTAAATCAACTATAAAACGGGGGTTTTCTTCTTTAATAAGGCTCACTCGAAGATGTAGGGTTTCTGCATGTAAAATGGCCGAAGAGCCAAAAAGAACCACCGATCATTTTGATGCCACATCGTTGTACCACCGATTGATTTGATCCTAAAGCAAGTGATTTTGGGATGAATTTTGGCCTCGAATCGTGTGGATTCTACACATCAACCCTAAGGAGTCCCCTCGTCAGTTCCCCTTGGGTCTCTGCTCACAAGCACAAACGAATTTCCAAACCAATCTAAATTATACAGGGTTCTTGAACGGATACATCATTTCCGTCATAGTTCACTTTCATCCCGCCAACGTACTAAACGCCACGCACGGGTTGTGTCTGCGCGTGCAAGCAAGAAATTTACGTTCCCATCTCCCCTGAAGATATCCCCATTATTGAGGGAAACCGATAAATTAAACCCTCGTACCGCAACCGCTCGTGTGCCTTCGTTAAATTCCTGCCTGGTAATAATTTGATTCCACTGTAATTGTACTTCCACTGTACTTTCAAACAAACGGCGAGTTGATTCCAACTCCTGACCAAATCCCCACTCGCGCTCAATCCCCGAATCAAAATCTGTGTAAATGAAGACGAAGGACGAATCAATCAGTGGCTCATAAAGTGATAGATCCCTCAGTTCGTATGCATTGCGGAAATTGGTGAAGTATCCTTCAATCGTCTTCGGGTCACCAAAAAGATCCTCAAAAGGATCTCCCTCTCCAATTGCCGGGGCAAATGGATTACATCCACCATAAAAAAACAGAAGCATGATGACCATCACGGTGGATATGCAAGGTGGATGGAATCCCATGCCGTTAGCTGGCGAATTCTGCCTTTAGATCGCTCCAAGAATCTTGTGCGCCAATACTCTGATCACTCCACCCGGTGAGCATCCACAGACCATCGGC
This sequence comes from Rhodothermales bacterium, assembly GCA_965215475.1. Classification (GTDB taxonomy): domain Bacteria; phylum Bacteroidota; class Rhodothermia; order Rhodothermales; family Bin80; genus Bin80. Next base: position 2,628,601 of record OZ244061.1, on the reverse strand, counting down.
TTTCTTGGTAATGACCCATATTAGCCTTCCCTGAAGGGTGTCTGCGATCTGCTGACTCCCATGCTTGATCAGCAATAGATAATGCGCATCCAGAATGTATTCTGTGTCACTGAGCTCGGTGGTCGTATCCTCAATACGTAGGAGGTTTCCAGAACTTCCCTTTGCGGCTTCCGCTACCGTAATAAAATACCCATTCTCCTGTGCCTGATTCCAGTTCGCCCATTGATCTGGATCACGCGCATAGGCAGAAGCCGTAGGCGTGAACATGAACTCCTCATCCAAGGATCTTCGGTAATTCGCAGCATTCAACTCTGCCACTGCAGCACGTAAATTGTCAACGACAAGATCAGGAGCGACAGGCTGCAACCACGTACCCGCCTCTCCAATCGGAGACTCCGGTGTACGAGCATCAAACACATCACAGGATGCCAGAACCACCAGAGCCACCCACATACTGCGTGCCATGTTCCTACTCGAGTGGCACAGGAACCGATGCGTACGGGATAAGTGCTTCCTCAAACGATACCGCATCTTTGAAAAAAGCGGCTACTTTACGAATTACATCATCTACGAGCATATCTGGACAAGATGCACCCGAAGTGATTGCAATGGAGACTGGCCGATGATCTGGAAGCCAGTCGACCGCTGTTGACACTTCCATGACCTGATAATTATAGTGATGAATCCGTTTCGCTCCAATCTCTTCGGATCCTCGTATAAAGTACGTAGGAACGACCGAACTGCACAAAGACACAATCTGACTGGTATTTGAGGAGTTGTATCCCCCAATCACCAGTGCCAGATCAAGTGGTTGCTCCAGCATCACACGGGCCGCTTCCTGGTTTTCGTGGGTTGCATAACAGAGTGTATCACTGGTGTCTACAAAATGTCCCTCTTCCTGATAACGGTCATGGATGGCTTCCCGCAAGATGTCCGTCACTTCCTGCGTTTCAGTGACCAACATAGTGGTCTGATTCACGACTCCAATGCGTTCTAAATCCTGATCTGGATCAAACCCCTCACTGTAGCAATCCTCAAATCGTTCGTAGAAATACGCGCGATCTTTCTCTCCTCGTATCACTTTCCCCAAGTCACGGGCATCTCTTTCATCTCGAATCACAATGACGGGGGCATGCTTATTTGCATGAGAAAAAGAAGCACGAGACTCCTCATGTAACCGCTTGCCATGAATGACCACGGTATAATCCTTTTCCCCGATCTGGGAACTTCGACGCCAAACTTTTTTCACAAAGGGACACGTGGTATCGTACGTACGTACATCCACCCCGATATTCATGAGCTCTTCTTTGATTTCTAGCGTGGTTCCAAAGGCGGGAATCACAACAATATCCTCTGAGGTCAGCGTATCGAAATTGATCAATTGATCCCCCATGCTTGAGCGTAAAAACTGCATTCCCCGGCGCCGAAGATCATTATTCACCTGGGGATTATGGATCATTTCCGATAGCATAAACAGCCGTCGATCCGGGTGATCCGAGATAGCACGATATGCGATCTCCACTGCGTTCTCCACTCCAAAACAAAACCCAAAATTCCGTGCAATCCACACCTTTAGTGGCCCAAAATCCAGAAGTGATGGAGAGAGATCCTTCTTACGCGGATCTTCGGCCATACGCGCCGTCTTGATCACGGAAAGGATCGGACTAGTGTAAAAATTAGGGATATCAAAAGTTCGTGCCATACTATCTATCACGCGCTGATCAGAATGAAAAGATAACGATTCTTCCTCTTCCTTGGTTCAACTACAGCCGCCGGCAAAGCCGTGGGCCCATTTCCTGCATGAAAGCGGGGTAACGATTTTCTACAATGGCCTGACGGGCTCCGCGCATCAACCATGCATAGAGTCCAAGATTCTGCATCGCAGAAATCTGTAACCCCAGAATTTCATTACACTGAAATAAATGCCGTACATACGCTCGTGTAAATGCCTGACTTACGTAGGTGTTCAGGCCAGAGTCCAATGGCATGAAATCATTCGCCCATTTATGATTCCGGATATTGATCACCCCCTGAGTTGTAAAAAGCATCCCGTTTCGCCCATTTCGCGTCGGCATTACACAGTCAAACATGTCAACCCCCCGGCGGATTGCCTCAAGTAGGTTTTCAGGGGTCCCTACTCCCATCAGGTATCTAGGTTTATCTTGTGGAAGTACTTCACAAGATATACTCACCATCTCATAGAGAGCCTCCGCTTCTTCTCCAACCGATAAGCCTCCGATGGCATATCCTGGAAAATCCATTGCGACCAGCTGTTCCGCAGATTCGCACCGCAGATCCTCAAACGTACTCCCCTGAACGATCGCGAAAAGAAGCTGCTCGTATCCATAGCGGGGTTCTGTATCATGAAATCGTACCTGACTCCGCTTTGCCCATGCTGCCGTTCGCCGATTTGCCTGCTTCGCATACGAATGACGAACTCCCGATGGTGGGCATTCATCCAGAACCATCATAATATCGGATCCCAGTATCCGTTGAAAATCCACAACGCTTTCCGGCGTAAATAAATGACGGGATCCATCTATATGGCTCTGAAACGTCGCTCCCCCATCTGTGATCTTGCAGCGACTCGACAATGAATAGACTTGGAATCCGCCCGAATCGGTAAGTATCGGCCGATTCCATGCCATAAACTCATGCAATCCACCAGCCTCCAGAATCCGTTCTGCCCCTGGTCGCAGGTAAAGATGATAGGTATTTCCAAGAATGATTTGTGCATCCAAATCTTGTTTTAACTCCCTTGGAGATACGCCTTTCACAGTTCCTAATGTCCCTACGGGCATGAATACCGGCGTATGAATTCTCCCCCGTTCCGTCACAAGCGCGCCCGCACGTGCACCCTCTGATCTATGTGATACTTCAAATTTCATGATCTTCCACAACTTTTGTAAACTGATTCATTGCTCCAATCAGCTTTTCATGTACATCTGGATCAATCCCAATCGCAATGGATTTTTCTTCGCCAAACACAAGAAGAACATCGTCCGGAATATGTGCCATATAGCGTTCCACCTGACCATTCCATTTTCGATAATACTCCAATGAAGAGACGATCTTGTAATCGACCAAAGTATCCACCGTCAACTCAGCGGATCTGCGACCCTGAATCGCTCTGATGGAGGATTCGGTCAAAACCGCTTGAACCCGAGGACAGTACCCCATAAGCCCACCAAACAAGACTACACCGGCCATCCCCAACTGAATTCCCCAATACCACATAGACAAGCGGGAGCTGTTCTGAATCTCTTCATGCCAGAAACTCCACCCCATAAACTGTATGACAATGGCCGCAATAATCACGCTACAGATCGTGATTAGATACCAAGCTTCTGCCTGTCTTTCATTTTCGATACGACATCGAAAGAGATACCCCAACAGAGAGCGACTTGCACACCATCGTGCACGGCCATAATAAACCAGAGGAGATGCCACGTCTACCGATCAAGTTGTCTCTGCAATGAGTCAAGCATTGCTGACCTCCGATCAAGGTGTGCCTCCAATGCCAGGAGTTCTTGTCTCTTTGTCTCAAGTTCTGCAAAGCTTTCTGCAATCGCAAGCTCTCGAACCTCAAACGGTGCCTGTTCCATGTACCCCCGCTCTTCAAAGTAACGCTTGAAGAGCCAGTTATGCTTGCCTGCTTCCATGAGTTCTGCAAATCGGAAGGCTCCAAGGGACGCCCAATCTGCCATCGCTTCAACACGTTTGGTTAGCGTGCCAACACCAATGATGATCCCTTGAAGGGTATCTGCGCTCGCCTGAACAGATTCATAGAGATCCGATTCATTCAGAAGCTGGGAAAATGTGCCCTCCCCTGCATCAATCTTCCCGAGGATCGATTCCAACCCTTCGGTCGCCTGACCAGCAAGTAGGACCAGGGCCTCTGCATCATTCCCGAGATTTTCCATGAGCCGTTCGGTTTCCTGTGTTGTGGCGACCATGCTGTTGTATAACTCGGGATCATAGATGAGCTTCCCTAAAGTACCTTCCCCTGCCCGGATATCATCAATGATTGTCTCAAAGGAGGTTGCAGATTGCTCAAACCGTTGTACCGATGCAAGGGCCTTATCGGTGATCTCGAAGAGATCAAACGGGTCAACTCCTCGAATCATGTCGTTATTCTCCAATGGGGCGGGCTGTATCCCCGACATGGGGGGATTTACTAATACCACGATCATGCTGCCAATAAGCCCCTGAGACTTGATCTGCGCCTGCGTTTGCTGGTGCAGAATGGATCGAGCTCGCGTTCGGATTCCCATGGTCACCTCTATCATCTCCTCAGGTCCACTGGGCAGGGTGACACTTTCTACGGCCCCAATACTGACTCCCTGAAATTGCACGGCGGCCCCTGGACTCAGGCCAGCAACAGAATTAAATTGTGACCGCACTAGAAATCGGTCACTAAAAAGTAAGGTCCGGCTCCCGACAATAAACAAAATGGCCATCAGAAGCCCTACAGAAATCACAACAACCAGACCGACACGGATACGGGTAGACATTACGAAACAGAATGACTCAGTTGTAAAGCAAATCGGTCCTCAATGTTGCATGGAAGCGAAGATATTTCCTCACTGGGATTGTAGGTGACTCTATGAATATGTCTGCACACACGGATGATTCCTGTATTCATTCTCCAAAAAATTCTCGCAATCGCGGGTGCGGATCTCTACGCAATTCATCCAGAGTACCTTCGGCAAGCGTTTGCCCCTGGTAGAGAAAGGCCGCACGATCTGCAATGATTTCCGCGCATAATAGATCATGCGTAATCGCAACCGTCGTAATCCCTCGCTCTGCTTTCAGCCGAAGGATCAGATTGGATACCATTCGAACGCTCACCGGATCCAATCCTGTAGTAGGCTCATCACACAACAAAATATCGGGGCTTAATATGATCGCGCGGGCAAGGGCAATTCTCTTTTTTTGTCCACCCGATAATTCGGACGGGTACTGCATCGCCGTATGTGGGAGCTCCACCCATTCGATCGCCTCCTGAATCTGCTCGGTGCGCTCCGAGGCAGACTTTGTGCTATGCCGGCGCAACACAAAATCCAAGTTCTCCGCCACCGTCATCGAATCCAGAAGTGCTCCTGCTTGAAATAAATATCCGATCCGAAGACGGAGTGCATTGAGGCTAGATTGATCCAACTGATTCACCTGCTGCCCCTGAACCCATACCTCTCCCAAATCTGGCTCGATCAACCCAACCATATGTTTTAAAAGAATGCTCTTTCCCGTACCCGATCCTCCCATAACAGCGAGTGTGGCACCTCTGGGAACACGTACCGAGACCCCTTTCAATATTTTCCGTTCCCCGAACGCCTTATGAAGATTATTGATCTGGATCTCGTATCCATTGGAGGATTTTGAGATATTTCCCGACGGATCATCCCGAACATGATTCATGGCCTATCAACCTCCAAAAAGAATCAGCGAAAGCCGGACCATCATGACATCAGATAAAAGAACCAGCAGGGACCCGATCACTACGGCGCGCATGGCAGCCTGCCCAACTTCGCGGGTCCCTCCCCGAACATGATATCCTGAATAACAGCCAACAATAGAGACCAAAAATCCAAAAACACTGGTTTTTGCCGTTGAGAAAAGCACATCCGACATACGAAGACTTGAAAAAGCTTGATCGATAAAGAGACGGTAATCCAGATCGCTTGACAAGACTGATTCTGCATATCCACCGAAAAGAGCCACGATATCACAGCCTATAGTCAAAAGGGGAAACATCACTACACATGCCAAGACCCGAGTGACCACAAGATATTTGAACGGCTGCAAAGCAGAGACCTCCAATGCATCAATCTGTTCTGTGACTCGCATAGAACCCAGTTCTGCAGCAATGCCCGCCCCGAGTCGTCCAGCCAGTACCAGCGAGGTGATGACCGGACCAATCTCCTTTACAACCGACAAAGCCAACATACTCGGAAGCACTGCCTCTGCACCGAACCGAGCAAGAGTGCCCCGGCTTTGCATCGACAATACAATTCCGATTGAGCAGCCCGTAACCAAAACGAGAAGGAGGCTTTTGGATCCAGTCTCATCCATTTGCCGAATGAGTTCTCTTGCCTCAAACGGCCGCTGAAACATCTGTCGGAACACCCTCCCGGAAAAGGAGGCAATGGCACCTACTTCATCAAGTATTTTCGCTACTCCACGCATTACCAAGTATACTGATACAGTAAACTAATCCCCAACGCACCTGTCTCCCCACGCATACGTGCCACCAGCCATGGATACAGTGCATATTCGATCACCAACTCTCTCTTGTTTTCTAAATAGCTATTGGAGGTTGCCGGTTCTTCTGTGATCGGCCATTTGACCGAGGTGAATAGTTTGCGGGATACATACTTCCCTGCTGTGAGTGTCACTCCACCTTCGGTTTCCGGGGTGATCTGAATGACATCAAGGCCTATCTCCGCCCCCGCTGCCCCAGCAATCAAGCTGGATAACTGCTGAAGGGCAAGATCGCTACCACTCTGAAGGGCTCCCCCACCTCCTAGTTGGAATGCATCTGCTGCCGGGCGCCCTGTTGCCATGTAAGAGATCATATCTGCACGATCGAGTTGCACTGGCTCACTCCGCAGCTCCAGAGTCAGCGACTCCGGTTCCTGTAAACGCCCGGATGTGTCCAATAGGATCGTGACCGGAGTATCCTGACCGCTCCGACTTGGAATATCCAGCGCAGCCTGAAGATCAAAGAATGGGTTGGTGGCCTCACCTGCAAATGAAACTCGGCCTTGCCGGATATCAAAGCGTCGTCCAAACTGTCTCAAATAACTGAGCTCGGGTACGATACTCACCGTTCCATGTAACTCTTGCTCTCCATAGGGATCTTTCCTCAGATCAAGTGACCCACTGAGCAAAACCGTCATCTCAGGGTTCTGTAAACTATGTAATCGCACGGTCCCAGGAATTCCTACAGATAAATCCATCTCTAGTGCATCAATAAGTGAATAGGTTGTCGTATCCCATACGCTCGCCCGGATATTAAAATATTGCTCCAGCATGAGAAGATCTGTTTCCGTAAAGTTAATCATCCCGCTTTCGAGCGTCACGGGCACATCCTGAGGTCGAATCACGGCATTGGTCATCTCAATATGACCTGTGAGATCTGGAGTTCGCACCGTTTTTCCCAGTGCTACCGAGCCGCTGACATCCGCTACATACGGAGCCGTATTCACCACCCGAAAATCTTTTAAGCTGATGCCCAAATCTACGCCCCCCCGGTTGGACGCTCCCAACATTACATAACCACCTCCTTCTGCAGTACCGCGACCGCTAGAGGCATAGATGGTTTCGACATAAATCGTATCCCTTTGGAGTGCTGCATCCAATTGAATCTCGGATGGAGAAATCCCAAGTTGTGATAATCGTACATGCCCCTCCGCCAAATCAAAAGCCCCGCGAAGATTGGGCGAGCTCAATGAACCTGTGACTCCAATATCTGCGGTCAGCTTTCCTTCCAGATCGCGGATCTCGTCCTGTGGTAAAAAAGGACTAACCCATGCAAGATTGAACTCGTCTGCCTGCAAGGATAGAGAGGCATCAGGAAATGTAATTTCTTCGCTCTTTTCCAGTCTGAGATCCAGTGGCAGAAGACCGGAAACGGAGAGCGTACTCCCATCCACATGAACAAAGTCTGCTTCCATCTCCAGCCCATGATTCTGGTAGTTCATCTGAGCAGCTACACTCCCCACCTGTTCATTTTCAGATTCGACCATCAGATTCACTGACCCGGTCAACTGTGGTGCCGTTGCAGGTCCATGAAAAAATAAATCTGCATTTGCAATTCCTCCTAGTCCTGGTAATCCTACGATATCGGTAAACGGAGCAAGATGAACGTTGTATAGGTTCAGGCCTAATCGCTGTTCCCCCTCCGGGTTCAGGATCCCATCCAGCGTTATTTCCTGATCCTCACTTCCCAAGAGGAAGTACCGAACTCGGATCCCCTCATCCGCCAGGATTTCCGCTGGAACACCGAGATGCCACTCGGTTTCATCCAGATATAGATCCAATTGCCGAAGTGTTCCCTGCCGGGCCGCCCAATCTGCTTCTCCCCCCAGTAGCAAAGCACGACGATCGTCTACTTCCATCCTCATCTCATATTGGAATTTGCCTTGGTCCTCTTCAAGTCGCAGCCATGCCTGTCGTGCAGATACCGTTGGGATCGACAGTCGATCCAAAACGACTTCCGCCCTGCGGAGACGAGGCTTCAAATCCTCCAGAGTTCCTTCGGCAAACCCGGATGCCTGAAACAGGCGCATCGAGCGAAAGGTCAGTGGATCCGTTCTCATGCCAACCTCCCACCTAAGTAAATCATCGCGGTAAGCCAATTGCCCCCACAGGGTATCTGTTGCCCCTCCAGAAATCGTTTGCTCTACGGCCCATCTTTCAAGGAATTCTGGATTCGTGATCGCTCCTGTAAAATTCAGCGAATCCGTCGATTCCTCAAAGAGAGACACTCCCCCATGAGCTGTAATTTGACCCGCATCACTGGACAGGTTGAATTCGCTGAACTGGAGCGTTCCCTCCTTCATAGTGCCTGCAATCTGGAATTGATCAAAATGGATATTTCCAATCCGTGTGCTGTCGGCATCCAGCTGTGCATGATGGATGGTCATGGTACGAGGGCTTGTCCCCTTCATATCTATATCCAGAGATCCAGTGAGCTGGATCTCTGCCAAACCAAGATCGTCCAACGACAGATTACGGAAGGCTCCCCGAGCCTGAATCGTCTCGTCCTTTCCAATTCGTGCATGCGCCAAATGTACATAGCCATCATCTAGTGTAGCATCCCCCGAAGCCACCACTGAATCTCCGAGTGCTTGAACATGCAACCGAGCGTTCCTGATTGGCAGTGCATGGACCGACGACGAGTCCAAAGACAACGCAATTGATCCCCCATTGCCCCATTCCAAACTATCAATACGCCCGGTCAGCTGCGTACTCAAAGACTCCAGACCAACAAGAGCCCCCGCATCAATCCGCTGGAATAGACCTTCCAGAACATGTACAGTCGGCACTGGAGCGAATGGAAATGTACGTGCGCGGGTTTGAACCTCTCCCGATCCGATGGAAAATCGAGCATCCAGGACGGCCTCCTGATTTGCCATCTCCATGGAAATCCTCCCGTCCCTGACCGTTTCATCATTGATTTTTGAAGATGCCAGAGTCAGTTGCCCACGGGCGTCTTGCAATCCACGGCCCGAAAGCTGTACCTGAACATGGAGGGAGGTCGGGACACCGATCCCCAGATCCCGTAAATCCAGGCCCTCAATCTGCCCATGATCCAGAGACCATTCGGGGCTTCCTGTACGAAAATCGACCTCTCCCCCCAGTGTCACCCTACCCGATGGGAACGCGATTCGTCCATGTGCCCTGAGATCTTGCCCCAAAAGAAAGAGTTCTGCATACGCCTCGGTAACGGGAACCTGATTCCATACTGACGGCTGTACATCTATTTGTACCATGATACTGTCTGGGGGCCAACTGGTCGTGGATTCCAAGGTAAGGCTGATCTGACTGCTCAGGTCTTGTCGATTCAGGAGTGCTCCAACGTCCAAGGAATCAACTTCAAGCCTTCCCATGAACCCCGATTCCTGACGATCCGCTTCCAAAGTAATCCGGGCAGAATCTCCCCACATGACCCCCGTAAACTGAAGGAGCTCGTCTTTTGAAAATAACCGTAGTTCGCCACCCTTGATCCCCATGGTCCCCATAGAGCCTGGCATTATTTCAACATATCCCTCCAAAGAATCTTCCCATACGAACGTGAAATTGCCATTTAGAGTACTTTCATACTGTGGGCCAAATGCTCGTGCATTAAGATTTTTGAACTGGCCACGAAGCTGCCCCGATGCGGAGGAAGGCAAGAGAGTTGCTTCCGCTTCCAGTGAGCCTAAAGCCAGCTTCGAATCCAACTGAACCTGAATCGCCCCATCTTCTATGTCTCCGCTCATCCTTGCAGATTCGACGGGCACTCCAGATAGAATTCCCGTTCCCAGATGCCCCTCCATCCTTCCACTGAGCGCATCCCATGACTCCCCGTCCAAATGTCCACGAATCAATCCAGTCAACTCACCCGTCAGTCCTGTAAACAGATATCTGGGATCTAATTGCTCAAATCTCAACGTGTCCACATACACCGATGGAGTATCCATTCGCGTACTCCCACGCACAGTTAGCGCACGTCCATTTTCTGAGGTTCCGTCAAACGCCAGCCGAAGAGAATCTCCTTCACCTTTGAGCGCTACCCTCACCATCAGATCCTCATCGATCGCTGGTATGAGGGAGGGGAGCACATCCCGAGAAAGCGGAGCAGCCATGATCTCCAAGTTCGTTTGCCGTCCCCAGGATCCATACGCATGGATCTTGGAGTTTGGACCACGAAGGAGCAGGGTGTCAATCTGGAACAGGCCCTGGTTTAATTCCCACCGGGAGACGGCACTCAAATGCAAGGCTGCTCGCTGCCAGAACACGTCACCATACAGCGTATCTATCTCCATGGCTCCGGGGGACATCTTCCCTTGAACCTGAATCCCAGAAATTTCAAGCATCTGATCTTCCATGTGGAAGCGGCCTCTTTGGATGTGAAGAGATTCGATCCAAGGAAGATCAATCGATGGGGAATCCTTCGCTTCATCGACTGGATCTGCTTGCGCTTCGGAGGGCATGCTACGGAAGTGGACGATAGGCGTTTTCAGTTCCAAATGGCGTAGTCGGATTCGACCTCTTAGTAGAGAGCCCCGTGAAAGCTGAACCTGAACCGTATCTACCTCAATCCCGTATCCTCCAACGCTCCCTTGGATGCCTCGCACTTCCAACGAATTCATCCAGAATCCATGTAAGGACGCGAACGTGAATTCGATCTTATTGGCATGTAATACCCAACGTCCCAACAGGCTCAGGCCCCATGGAGTCTGAGCAAACCCAAGGATAAGCACAATCCCAAAAATTATAAGCCAGCGATTCTTAAAATGCCTGTCCGATGCTGAAGTGGACATTGAAACGATACCATATGTTGCTACGGTCATCTTGCGACCCACCGGCGGCTAGTGCATCTGCCGGCGAATTCAGATCCAGTGAATCCGGGTTTAGCTTGGCTGCAACATCCAGACGAACAAACCCGATCGGCGTATCATATCGTATCCCTATACCTGCCCCGACCTTGAACTTCCGGAGTGTGATCCGCCCACGATCTCTGAACCCACACTGAACTGTAACGTTGCGTGAGCGGTTGGGATCTTCAAAAAAAGACTCCAAACAATTCTCTTCCCGCTCGGACGAAACCGCTCCTGCATCTGCAAACGCGGCTCCATACCAGAGACCACGCAGTCGGAATCGAACCTCTGCACTCGCCCCCAAACGGGCCAAGCCTCCAATCGGCTCGTAGACCCCTTTGCCCGAAGAGCCCCCGCGCTCTGGATCCTGTGTGCGGATCACCTTGGGGCCGGCCAATCCGGTGCTCCATCCCCGCACATCATCTGCTCCACCAATATAAAATCTCAAAGGATCAAAACGATCTTCGTTGGGCTGTAAAAACTGTGTGTCAACGACCTGGGAGCTCTCCAAGCCATAGAGTGTCCTGAACCGATTTCCTCCAACCCAAATGCGCCCCGCCTTGAGTCTGCCACTAAAATTAACATTTCTGGAAAGGGGCCAGTAGGTGGAAACCTGTAATTGCATTTTCATATAATTGACGCCGAATGGGCGTGCTCCAAGCCAGGATTCAATCCTACCACCCTGTTCAATGAGAGGCTGAAAGATGATTCCGCTCGTGGGACGCAATACGTTATCCATCCAACCTACTGTCCCGCCGAGCCGCAGAACACTCTTATCATAGGCATCGGAGGAGAGATTGGTCGTGAAATTTTTTGTGCGACTAAGGCTGTAACGTAAGCTCAGCACCCGGGTCTGCTGTAACCCATATATAAATGCCACTGACGCTCCAACCTCACGGCGATTAAAACCAAGTAGCTCCGAGGATGCCTCGGCAAGCGGATCCCGCTCATACTGGATGAACGGCTCCAATATTCCTCGTACCTGATTCCATCCAAGATGGGGCTGCGTCAATGCCACTGCCCCACGAGCGGACCGCCCGGCAACCGCACCAACTCCAGCGTTGGCCAATAGCCCCGTCTGAATCTGCGTTGTGATTGTCAGGGTTCTGGCCCCCTCTAAAAAATTTCGATGCGTCCATCGCCCCTCCGCTGTGATTCCCTGCCGCTGATGATATCCCGTTTCTGCCGATACATGGCGAAGGCGTGCACGTTCCAGGTTGATCCGCACCTCTACCGTAGCGTCTTCCTCCTGTGGTGGAATTTCTACCTGAACCACGCTGAAAAGCCCCAGTGCAAATAGTGCCTGCTGCCCCTGGATTACATCCCGCTGAGAGAATACATCTCCCGGCGCAAAGGGCAGTGTTCGCAAAATGATACGTCGATCAATCGCGGGAACCCCCTCAATCTCAATTTTGTCAATCATCCCGTGAGGCCCCGTTCTCACCTGAAAACTGATATCGGCGGCATTGATTTCTGGATACGTATAAACGGACGAGGTCAGCGTCGCAAATGCATACCCCTCGTTCTTGAACCAGCCAAGTACTTGGTCTTCGATCTGTACCAACTCAAAATGGGTGAACACGTCACCGACCTTAAAAGTGGTTCGATCCCGAAAATCAATCCATGCATCGCGCAACTCTGCATCCAGTCTGGATGCCAAAAAACTTGATCCCGCATAAAACCCTACATCCTGAATGATCACTGGCGGTCCCTGTGTAATTTCAAATCGAATCACCGCAGAATTGGATGCTTGCTCAAAGGTAGATGCTGCATAATCTATCGACGCATGAGGATAACCTGCCTCCTGAAAGGCCTGACGAAGTCGAACCACATCTCGCTGGAGCTCAATCGGATTCAGAATATAATCGCTTTGGTTCGCTCTGCCCAGAAATCTCAATAGCCCATCGTAGCGCGGGATTGCACGAAGAGCGATCAACTGTCGGAGTTCAGGGGTGCTGAACCTAGGCCGATAGACCTCGGCATCTGTATAACGGAACTCAATTCTCCGCACAGATGTACTCTCATTCACCCCTAAAAGGTCTGTCTGTCCCCAGACCTTTGGCGTGAACATGAAAACAACCAGGGCGAGTCCAAACAGCCCTTTCATGAAACTCAGGCGGAAGCCTTACGCTTTTCGTAAATCGGCGGTTTTCCCGATGTAATGGTCTCCTCCGTGATTGAACACACGCCCACATCTTTTATACTGTGGATTTCAAACATAATATCTAGCATTGACTGTTCGAGCACGCTCCGTAGCCCTCTTGCACCGGTTCCCATGGCACGAGCTCGGCGCACGATACTTCGTAATGCTGACTCATTAAAAACCAGATCTACTCCGTCCAATGCAAACAGCTTTTGATATTGGCGAATCACAGCGTTTCGGGGTTCGGTGAGGATCCGCATCATCTCATCGTCCGAGAGTGGCTTCAAAGCAGCGCTGAGAGGCAGCCGTCCAATAAGTTCAGGAATGAGTCCATAATTTACCAGATCTTCTGGCTCCACAAACTGCAAAACGGCTGTATCTGAATCTTTATGACGTCGCTTCGGGTCGGAGGAAAACCCAATCTGATTCACATTGAGTCGACGGGCAATGATTTCGGAAAGTCCTTCGAAAGCACCTCCACAGATAAAGAGGATCCCACTGGTGTTGATGTTTACCAGACTTTGCTCTGGATGCTTGCGCCCTCCCTTGGGCGGCACCCCTGCGACGGTCCCCTCTAATACTTTCAGTAATGCCTGCTGTACTCCTTCTCCCGATACATCTCGAGTAATGGAAGCGTTATGGCTTTTACGGGCAATTTTGTCAATCTCGTCAATAAAAATGATCCCCCGTTCGGCATCCTCTACCTCAAATTCTGCAGCCGATAATAGATTTGACAAAATCGTTTCGACATCTTCCCCAACGTATCCGGCTTCGGTCAGGGTGGTGGCATCACTGATCGAGAAGGGTACATCCAGAATCCGTGCAAGAGTGCGGGCAAGCAGCGTCTTGCCCGTGCCGCTTGATCCAAGAAGAAGGATATTTGATTTTTCAATTTCGACATCCTTATAATCGGTCACAAACTGCTCCGAATTGATGCGTTTGTAATGATTGTACACCGCAACCGCCAAAGATTTTTTTGCATATTCCTGCCCAATCACATACTTGTCCAGTTCCGCTTTGATCTTTTTGGGTGAGGGTAGATTTCGACGTCTCTTCTTCTTGCGAGAAGAGCGTTTCATGTTTGGATCCAGCTGTTCCTTATCTTCCAGGATGATCTGGGCATCCGCCACGCATTGATCACAAATAAATACATCCTGTCCAGCAACAAGAGAATTCACTTCATCGCTCGACCGGTTACAAAATGAGCATGCGAGTCGCTCATCATTTCCTTTATCACTCATTAATCTGTTCTACGTTTAGTCTATCGGAATTGAGGGTTGGAAGACGTGCATCCACCTGATCCAACCATACATCCAGCAATGCAGAGAGTTCATTCCGTATCTCTGTTTGATTAGACGCCTGATCTGCCGATTCGGATACATCTGTAGCCAGATGATACAGTTCTTCCCTGCCATTCTCGTAAAATCGGATAAGTTTCCAGTCTCCCCTTCGTACTGCACTAGAGGGACTTCCACCCTGATTGCCGTAGTGTGGATAATGCCAATAGAGATCTCGCTCTGGCGTCTCTTGTTCAAGGAGCCTGGGCAGAAAACTGATTCCATCGGTAAAATCCGGTGCGGGTAACCCGGCAATCTGCAATAAAGTCGGCATAAAATCTGGACTGGTAATGGGTAGATCCTCCACCCGCCCTCCTTTCAGAAATGCAGGCCAACGCATCAGCAACGGCTCACGGATGCCTCCCTCATACATCCATCCTTTTCCGGCTCTGAGTGGAAGGTTACTGGTTGGATGCCCTTCCGAGGTGGAGAGCCCTCCATTATCTGAGGTGAACACGACTACGGTATTGTGTGCAAGATCAAACTCATCCAGAGCTGCAAGTACTGTGCCAACGGCTTGATCCATTGCCTCTACCATCGCGGCATATACCGCATGGCTTTGTGTCAGGCGTACTTCACGATCCCCTTCGGTCCCCCACATGGTCGGTGGGGCGGACTTCTCCTCATATTTCCTCTGCAGATCTGGTCGTGCGATGAGCGGGGTATGAACCGAATAGAATGACAGGAATGCGAAAAATGGCTGCTCCGTACTCTTCTCGATGAACTGAACGGTCTCCGCTGCCAGCCTGGCAGGGAGATGCTCTCCTTCCGGACCATCCTCCAGATGCGGATTATCATAGGGGACAAAATAATTCCCTCGCCCATAGGGGCCGCCTGCTTCCCAGCCACCACGATTGACTTCAAATCCATGATCTTCCGGGTACGAACCTTCTCCGCCCAGATGCCATTTACCAGCCCAGAACGTCCTATAGCCGGCCGCCAAAAACGCTTCTGCTATGGTTACCTCATCATGTGGCAACTGTGGTTCATACCTGGCTGGCAACAGCGGCTTGTTACGTGTCCCGTGGTTCGAAACTTGATCGGGTTGAGGGGCTCCAAAATAATCCGTCGTCGCCATCCGTGATGGATACAACCCGGTCATAATACTTGCACGAGTAGGACTACAGACTGGTGCAGCCGCATACCCATGTGTAAATCGTATCCCTTCGCCGGCCAAGCGATCAATATTCGGCGTCTCATAAAAGGTCTCTGAATTATAAGCTCCAACATCCATGTACCCTAGATCATCCGCTAGAATAAAGACAAAATTTACCGGCTCCGTTACACGACAACCGATGAAGATTGCAAGACATGTCAAGGCTCCAAAGAATCTCATGGTTCCAGTAGAGCGTCCAGTAAATCTCGGTCATACTTGTTCTGTAACCGACGCTCCCGATATAGGTATCTGGCCATCTCACATACGCGTGCCGTATAATATGCATTAAATCCGCCTCCGGCAACTATCGCAGCCAATGGAATCACCTGTGCTAATTTTAGTTTGATCAGACGCATCCCGAGCACTCGTGCTGCACTGCGCACGGTGACTCCAACTGCCGTCTGCTCAATAGCGGCACGCGCATGTCGCTCCGCAAGTGCCTGTGCATGTCTTCCTTCTTTTTCTTCTGCCTGTGTCGCCATCGTCAATACGTTCAGTGCATACTCACGCTCTTGCGGCAGATGGATATCATATCCACAACATAATGCAATCTGCCCTGTAGCGCGGAGATTCAGTGCAACCAAAGCTACAACATCTGCCGCCAATCCAGCGACTCCTGCAAGACCTGCGGCGGCGCCATGGGCCGCCGTCAGGCTCTTGTAACGTAGATCCAGACCACTGAGTACGTCATCGACTACTTTCAGATCCAGATCTCCAATATCCGAAAGTCTGCGAATATCATAGCCTTTTGCTTGGAATGCCGCAACCGTAGATGCGTGTGAGGTAGTATCTTGGGCAATCTCATTGGTGCATGTCACCAGACCCGCCACCACATGCTCCAATGTCCACTCCACCCCTGGGACTTTCATGGCCTGTTTTGACAATGCTTTCAGCGGCTGATTGAGCCATTGTACTTTCTGGCTTAGCCACGACGGCTCTTTCTGCCTCCAGGCATGAATTTCTCGCAGTACACGCTCTTCGTACGGACTGGGCTTCATCGCAGCTTATCTTCAATCATCGTCGCCTACCTATTCTGAGGTTCAAAAAATACACATAGCGGATCGTTCAAGCTTACCAAAGATGGATGTCTCCCGTCAGAATGCGCCCTGCAAAATTTCACACGTTCTGCAGACTGGAACAGGCATGTAGAGCTTTGTTTTTCCAACGAATGTCCCTCCGAAAAGTCGCATTTTGAGGACGTGCGCTTGTTTTATGGATCGGGAACTTTGTACCCTTGACAATCTGGAGCGTTGATCCGTATGAGAATTAGAGGAGACCATTCTCCAAATGCTGCCGGGGTGGCCCGCAAAATACATGCAGTAACCATGGTCGACAACCCATTAAATTTGATTGAACCTGAATTGATATTCCATACCTACCTATAAGGTAGGATACCCGAGTCTTTCCCATTCCATCCATCATACTGCAGAGCCTGAAACCCTCCAACTACTCTAGAACTGAACTCAATTATTGATCGGCCAATATACCCCAAAACGCAACGACCTTGCTGGTAGTGGATAATCTGCAACCAACTCATTCCCAACCATTAGCCCTGTGCCACTGGTCATATTCTCATAAAGTATATATACCGTTGCTGTGCGAATGCCTCCCTCCACCACCAGATCAAGCGTATAGGACGCTGGAACGGGGAAGCGCCCCCCAGATGGGATCACCAGTACTCCCGTGGGAGCATGCAACGTACGACTGGTCATTGCACTCCAGGATCTGCCGCGTACAGATAGGTCTAGGCGTAGATCTCCGGTAAATAGAACCGTACGAAATCCTAATTTTCCTGACAATGCCCACGGTGGGAGAATGCGCTTTGCATGATCACTAGTTCGACCGGTTTCGGTAAACCCCGCATTCACGGCGGCATAGATTCCACGGTTCGGCTCTGCCACAAGACCTAGACGAATTCCAGCCCCGAACGCCGTATAGGTGTCCTGGATGACCTGCACAGAATCAACGACGATTTCCTTGTAGTCCGGCATATCCTGAGCGTCGGACATAAACCCATAGGGCATGAGGATCAGCCTGCCTATACGTACCCCCATCCCTGTGTGTGCCTGCAGTACATGCCCGGCTCCAATCTCTTGATTGACCAGATAGTTTCCCCATCCCGGCATCACAGTACGCCCCGCCCCATAGCTGACCTCCACATAGGGATCCAGGAAAGATATCGATGCCCCCCATCGCAGACGCCCCCGGGGAGACCAATCTCCCGTGTGATTCCGTATGCCTGCCTGTGCGAGTAAATAGTTGGATCGAATTTGCAGGGAATCTCCGAGTTGAATCTCCATCAACGAAGCTTGATGCCCTTCTGGCAAAGCGCCCCCCGGCGAGGTCCGCTGCGTGTATGCATCCATGCGAACATGCAACTGGTTTCGACCGAGCTTAAAATCTCGTAAGATGGATCCGCCAAGCCGCCTAGCGGATGCCCCCACGCCTGCATAGCGACCCGACTGGGTCGTCAGATACATTGATGCGGTCAGGATCTGAGTATTAAGCGTGGCCAATAAATCATTCCGTACCGTTCTTCTGGTCTGTTTTTCACCGATCACTCTTGCGATCAGGCGATTATACCGCGTATCCCCTGCCCCTAGTACGCCACTGTGAGCACCTAAACGGCGTTGATTATGCAGATATGTAATTTCTAGTGACCATGCGGTTCGTTGATAGCGAGACCTGAGAAGAAGCTGCCGCTGCCTCTGCAAGCGGCTTCCCGGATACTCCCCTGCACTTGAAGCACCTCCGTATGCAAATAATCCTTGTAGGCGTCCCGACCGACCAAAAAGGCGACGGCGTTGCTGTGCATGTAACGCCGTCACCCTCTGTAATTTATGACTCCCTGCCTGATAGTGTAGTTGGGTATGAGGCTGCGACGTATCGACCGTCCGGAGTTCGGTTTGGATTCCTGTACTCCCACCCGCTACACCATGATCAACTTCCGCATATCGGAGAAGTGCGGTTGGAAGCAAATCATAGCGACCATACCCCGTCAGTAGGTCATCAAAGGGAATCGCTCCGAAATAAAGCTGAACCGAATGTGGATTAAGCCCATGAATACTCCAAGAAGCTGGCCACGCATATGTATTAAAGTCATACGCAAAGCTGCCCGGGATTTGTGTGAGCGAGGATGTGATGTCATGATGGGCCGTCAATACTGCGCGGTTCAACGTGTCTTCCTCCGCGCGAAATGGCATCCATGAACGCACCGTGTCCGCCTGAATCTGTGCATGCACGACCGATGTACTCAATCCTAAAAGGCAAAGCAGGACCGCACGAGACGAAAACATCCTATAATCGAAGACGCAAATACCCTAAATTGTCCTCGTTGAATGGGCGCTGCGTCACTTGGAATGTTTTGTAAAAGCGAGAGGCTTCTCCGATATTTCCAGCGATGAGCATCGCGAATTGATCGGGGGTGATCGGCAACATACTCCCAGCAAAACGCATCCCGCTACGCACTATCGATAGAGGCAATTTTATTTTTGGCTTTGGCTTCATCCCGAGTGCACGTGTGATTACGTCCAACATCTCCAAATACGTGAACCGATCAGACCCTACAACGGGAATGGTTTGTCCATGCCCCTCTGAGAGTGTCAATGCCTGAACGGTAGCCTCCGCCACCTCTTCCACGGCAACAGGCTGCAGTTGATATAGGCCATCCCCAAATATCGGAAGAACCGGGAATGGCTTGATCAAGGTTCTAGATAGAACCGTGCAAAATTCCTCCCGCTCCATTCCCGGATCCCCGAAAATCAACCCCGGCTGAAGGATGCACCAGTGATCAATCTCTGAGTTTCGTATCGCTTCCTCGGCGGCCCACTTTGTGGTCTGATACTTGGTTTCTCCGTGCTCGGAAGCCCCATTGGCACTCACGAAGACGAGTCTGGGAACACAAGCAATTCTGGCGGCATTAGCTACGTTTTGTGTTGCACGCGTATGAAGTTCTTCAAAGGTAATATTTTGCGAGGGTACTTCTTCAATGATCCCGACCAGATGAACCACTCCATCTATCCCATCCATGAACTGCCCCAGGGAGCCATTAATATCTCCGCGTACGACCTCTACCTGTTCCCCTTCAAAGCCTTCCGGGGCACCACCTCGTCGTACGAGAACACGAACTTGATAGCCCTTCGTTAATAACTCACGTAAAACATGGCGGCCAACAAAACCTGTCCCACCTGTTAAAAGTATGCGCATGGGATTCCAGAATTACTATTACTACGCCTGCGATTGATGTATGATGCGTCTGCAAAAAATAGCGAGATACGATAATGCGTATTATTGCCGGCAGTCTGCGCGGTCGTAAATTGGCTCGACCAAAAGATCTGAACACGCGCCCGACTACGGATCGGGTACGCGAGGCCTTATACGCTTTGATTGAGGCTAGAATTTCGTTAAGGGGGGCGCAATTGCTGGATTTGTTTTCCGGCACAGGTGCTCTGGCATTCGAAGGGCTTAGCCGCGGTGCAGACCGGGGGATTCTCGTGGAATCGGACCGTAAAGCCGTCAATGCCTCACAGAAAAATGCCGAACAGTTGAACGTAACTTCAAAGTGTCATTTTTTATGTGCCGATGCCGTAACCTATCTTAAACAATATAAAGGAACTCGATTGGATCTTATCCTCGCGGATCCCCCCTACGAACTTGAATCAATGAATGATCTCCCAGATCTTGCTCTCCCGTGTTTGCGTCCTGGGGGATTATTTGTGATTGAACACGACACACGAACCTGCTTTACGGAACATCCTTTTCTGAATACTTCCCGTGGATATGGTCGTACGCATGTAAGTATATTCTTAGCCTAATCCATGAAACTGGCGATCTATCCTGGCACATTTGATCCTTTTACACTTGGTCATCTGGATATTGCAGAGCGTGCACTTGGTATATTTGACCAACTTGTGATCACCGTTGCGATTCACGCCGAGAAGTCCACCCTCCTGTCTCCAGAAGTGCGGATTGACCTGATTCAGCGGGCTACTACTCATTTGGACAGACTTGAGGTCATGAGCTTTGATGGCCTGATTGCCGAGCACGCACAAAGATTGGGAGCCTGTGCGCTAGTGCGAGGTCTGCGTACTTCCCGGGATTTTGATTATGAATCGCAGATGGCGCACACCAATCGCAGGATGATTCCAGAACTTGATACGGTATTTTTTCATACTTCTGCGGCTCATGCCTTGACTAGTTCTTCTCTGGTTCGGGATATTCTTCGATGGGATGGAGATATCCGCCCTTTTGTGCCCCCCTTGATTGCAAAGGAGCTGATGAAAAAATGATCCTCCACTCAGCTGAATCTCTATTGAGGAGCGGCCTTCTCATCCAACTTTATCTTCTGCACGACCATCTTTATTGAAAAATGTGTGACTATTTATTTCATGGCATTTAGCGAGAATCGTTTTGATCCCTTCAACTCGGCTTCACAGCTCGTTGCGCGAGGTCTTCCTATTTTAAAGCCTACCTTTCATTGAATTCTCTCTCCGGTTTCGCCACTCATCTGGCTGCAACGATAGCACCTAGAGGATGTCATGATCGTTCGTGTGGATTTTCCTAGGTAAATTGCTGAGTATACGTAGAAACGAACACTACCCGCCTCCAACTGACTACATCTGCCCTTGCTCTATCTTGCAGAGATAAGGCTCATCCATTCGACCCATGACTATGCCTGAAAATCCCGAAGCTGGACTTTATGACCTCGTGTTGTCAGAAAGATTTTCCCAAGCCATTGAAAAAAATCCTTCCCTACATGCCCATAAAGATCCTCTGGAGAATGATGCAGGAGTCAGATTACTTTCTCAGCATCTGAATCAACTCTTCGAGCGAGCACTAAGAGGGAAGAAAACAACTCAACAGATTGAACTAACCAATCGCCTGATTCAGGTCATGGTTCAGCATACTCCTAATTTGGTACAGGAATCAGATTCTGTAACCAGCGATCTGTTGAAAGAATTGACACAGAAAATTGGTGTAACTAAACCAACTCGACGACCAGGCATCCCCCTTTCGCACTCCGAACTACTTACCAATGCTTCGAACGATCATCGCATTGGGCATGAACTGAAGCGAGAGATTGAATCTGCGGATGAGATTGACATCCTCGTCTCTTTTATCAGATGGTCTGGACTCCAGTTACTGAAAGAAGAGCTACAAAATTTTATCGCACGTGGAGGTTCTTTGCGCGTGATCACTACGGTCTACATGAAGGCAACAGAGCGGCGAGCACTTGACCAACTGGTCAAGATGGGTGCCAAGATAAAAATCTCCTATGACATTCGGCGGACAAGACTTCATGCAAAAGCATGGCTTATTCGCCGTAAAACCGGCTTCTCGACCGCCTTCGTTGGTTCTTCCAACCTCAGTGCCGCGGCACAGGTGGAAGGATTGGAATGGAATATCCGACTCTCTCGGGTAGATGCTGGCCGAATCATTGATAAAATTGAAGCTGCGTTCGGAAGCTACTGGAAGGACCATGAATTCGAAATTTATGATGGTCGTCCCGCATCTCAAACCCGTTTTGATGATATCGTGGAAGAACGGACACCTGATGACATTACGAACTTAGATGTTCACCCTTACCCATTTCAACAGGAAATCCTGGAAAAACTGGACGTAGAACGAACCGTTCATGGCCACACCCGAAACCTAGTCGTTGCAGCCACGGGAACCGGTAAAACTGTTATGGCAGCTCTTGATTATCGTAGACTGGCTGAGCAAGAAAAACCATTACGATTATTATTCGTTGCTCACCGCGAGAGAATCCTACAACAGACGCGCAGAACTTTCCGGGAGGTCTTGAAACATCGTAGCTTTGGAGAAACCTACGTCGGAGGATCCCGCCCAAGAGAATGGAATCATGTGTTTGCCACGGTTCAATCTCTTTCAAATTTTGACCTCTCAGAGATCCATCGAGAGCACTTTGGGATGATTATCATTGATGAATTTCATCATGCCGCTGCAAAAACCTATCGAAGACTCCTTGAATACTTTCGACCCCGTTACCTTCTCGGACTGACGGCAACGCCTGAGCGCACGGATGGAAAACCCATTCTAACTTGGTTCGACGACCATATTGCAGCAGAACTGCGGATCTGGGATGCTATTGATCGAGGATTTTTGGTTCCCTTCTATTATTTCGGGCGTCACGATGGTGGCGATCTGTCTAATGTGCGCTGGATTCGAGGCAAATATGATGATCAGGAACTGAGTAGACTGTTTACCGCCGATGATCTCCGTGTGCGTAAGATCCTGGAAGCCGTTCATGATTACATCGTAGATCCTCAAAAAATGCGTGCACTAGGATTCTGTGTGAGTATATCCCACGCTAAGTTCATGACTCGCAAATTCAATGAGGCAAAAATTCCCGCTGCCTTAATTGTTGGAACGACTCCCAATCATGAACGAGAGAGTATACTCTCTCGGCTCAGAAATGGCAAGATTAATGTCGTCTTTTCCGTAGATGTTCTGGGAGAAGGGATTGATCTACCTTCGGTGGATACGATAATCATGCTTCGGCCAACGAACAGTGCAACGATTTTTCTCCAGCAGTTAGGACGGGGGCTTCGCCACTGTGAAGGGAAAGATTACCTGACCGTCCTTGATTTTATCAGCAATAGCTCGCGAAATTTTCGATTTGATCCCATCTTCGGAGCAATGCTCGGGACGACCTCAAGGAAAACGATTGCAAAAGCGGTTGAGAATAAATTCCCCTTCTTACCATCTGGATGCACGATCGAGTTGGATCGTGAAAGCCATGAGGTGATCCTCGAAAACCTAAAATCCCAACTTTCCTATCGAACGAATGAGCTGGAACGATTACTCAAAGGCTTGGGCAAACAAGCAACACTATACCGTTTCCTGAAAGAAACCGATCTATCCATCGAAGATTTTTACGGCAAAAAACGCAGTTTTGCTACCTTAATCCGAAGAGTTGGGATCTCTTCTTTTCCCGAGGGAACAGATGAGATCAAGATGGGCAAAAAATTGTGCCTCTTGATTCATGCAGATGATACATCTCGTCTCAATTTTATCCGCAAAGCGGCCGAAGGAAACCTGAATGTAACGGAGTTACCGGAACGGGACCAACGACGACTCCTGATGCTTCTCTGCCTGTTAATCGAGGCAGAAGATGTAACCGATCTTCGTGGTAGCTACAGAAAACTTCTTGATCATCCTGCTATTTGCGACGAACTAATCTCTTTAACCGATCTTCTAAAAGAACGCATTGCACACCCGCCTTCTGATTACACGATCGCCCCCAATATACCATTGGAATTACATGCAAAATATTCGAACACAGAAATCGCTGCGGCCTTCAAGATGATTCGCAATGGCCGTGTAAACCCGATTCGGGAGGGCGTAAAATTTGATGAAGCCACAAAGTGCAATCTACTTTTCGCGACAATACAAAAAACGGAGAAAGAATACTCCTACAGTACGTTGTACCAGGATTATGCGATCAGCCCACATCTATTTCACTGGGAATCGCAAAATAATACCCGACCAGAAAAATTAAAGGGACTCCGCCATATACATCATGATTCCCTCGGAGTCACTCCATTGTTATTTGTTCGTGCCTCACCGAAAACGGATTCTGGCCTGACCATGCCCTATCAGTTCCTTGGTCCAGTCTCTTATCAATCCCATGAAAGTGAAAAACCCATGAAAATTATTTGGAAAATGAACTATCCAATCCCCGCGGATATCGTTCGAACGGCTCGTATTGCCGCATAATCTGAGATCTTGAGTTTGGCACTATGGATAAAAATTTTGTTCACCGATTCGCTTGAGGATAGATCGTAGATCATGACAAAATAACCTGAATTTTCCTCCTACACCTTCATCAAAATCCTCTACTTCCTCCAACGGTTTGTTACTCCCACTTTTCGAAGTCTTTGAGCTTCCCTGGGAACAGAATGATGATGATAAAGTACGCGCGGTGTCCTGTTGGAGTCAGACTCACTCGTAAATAATAATCGACAGAATATCTTACGATTTACCTCTCAAATCGTAAGCACGCTCAGTTCATTGCTGATTTAGCTTGCCTCACCTGTCATGGTCAAAAATACCCCCGGCTTTACGCTTCTTGATTGGTCAGGGTTGGCGATGCTCTGGCTATTTACCCTTGCAGTCCTTGCTGGATATGGCTCCTTTGGATTACATCCAGAACTCTTAGCACAATCTCCCTCCGCCGCGCAGTTTTATGGCCATGCATTTATCATTTTTTCCCGTGGTCACGTAATCTTGGCTTTCCTCGTTCTAGCAGGATTACTGATTCCTCGTATCAGCTTTGGATGGGTGCCTGCATTGGGAATTGCATGCCTTATTTCATTAGGAATGGAGTTGATGGGAACCTATACGGGGGTTCCTTTTGGGGGGTATGAATATACAGGACTTCTGGGATACCGAGTAGCAAACTTGGTTCCACTATTGATCCCCTTTAGTTGGTTTATGATGGCATTCCCTTCATATATCCTGGCAAAGCGAATGATCTCGGGGAAGATCCTTGTCTGGATCCTCGGAGCAGTTCTCCTAACCATTTGGGATTTAACACTTGATCCTGCCATGAGCGATCTGACTCCATATTGGCAGTGGGAAAACTCCGGCCCATACTATGGAATGCCCTTGGTGAATTTGTTGGGGTGGTTGGGAACCGGATTCCTGATTATGATCGGTTTCCATGTATTAAATGTTGACAAGCTGGTAGATCGTATCCCAACTTCCATCATGGAGATCTATTATATCTCTGTGATCGCATTGTCTTTAGGCATGACTCTACTTGCAGGCTACTGGCTTCCCGGAATCCTGACCCTGGTTGCACTCGCAGGAATCCGAATTTTGCTCTCCCGAAGAAACTCACAGCCAGTACGGATCAAATCTTCATGACGGCGGTTGAGCTTGTCCAGGACGGTATTCATAAAGGGAGTGCTCTTGCAGAAGAGCTAGGCTTGACCGTATCCCATCCTAGGGGGAAGCTTCTTCGCCCCTTAACTGCGTTTTGCTTCGTACCGCCTGAACAACAGAAATTGCTGACCGAGCAGTTCTGGCTTGGATGCCTCGCTATTCAGATGGTACATGAAGCATCTCTGCATCATGATGATGTTCTTGATGGAGGCTTAGAACGACGAGGCTCCGCTACACTCCTAGCACGAAAAGGAACGGATGCCTCTCTCCTCTTGGGCGATTTATATCTGACGAGTGCATACCGAATCGCTGCCATGACCAGTATCCCCGAGTTCCTGACCGAATTTACAGAAGCCGTTGAAGTCATGGTTCGGGGAGAGAGTATCCAAGATTCACCGAAAGTTGCGGAGAACTCTCAGGCCCGCTATGAAAAGATTATTCGCATGAAAAGCGGAGCCCTGTTCGGACTTGCAGCTGCCTTGCCCGGGTGGACCAATGATGCCAAGTTCACACCGATTGAGTTACGTGAAGTTGGAATTGAACTCGGTGCATTTTATCAGATGGTGGATGATTTCTTGGATTACTGCCCCGCAGGCAATATGGGCAAGCCCAAGCTTCAGGATTTTAATAACAAAATCTGGACTTTCGTTTTAGGGTCTCATGGGATGGAATGGTTTGATCAATCTCCTGAAGAATCTCTAGAGGTTTTTTTTAGCTCGACCAATGGGAAACCATCTATGGCAGAACATGCTCTGGAAAAAATCAAAGACAAGGGCTCGGTTCTTCTTGATCAACTTCGTGACCTAGGAGCACAGCCTCCTCTGACCGAGGCACTCTCCAAATGGATTGATAATTGTATCCATGCTTTGCAAAGCGGCATCCATGTCAGCCTTGAAGTACCAAAGAAACTCTCCGTGCCCCCACCCTTAACCCAGGTTGTCACGACCGCGCAAATTGCAATCCGTGCTCAAGAACTCGGAGAAACCTCAGATTGGCGTCAGTATTTTGCTCGTAACAGTAGAAGTTTCTCCTTTGCTTCACGCTTCTTCCCCCCAGAAGAACGGGCCATGATTACTGAAATTTATGTCTTCTGCCGTTTTACTGACAACCTGGTCGATAAAGATGGAGAGATACGAATCCAAGCCTTTGAGACCTTAGAACTATGGGATCAGATTACTTACTCCGCTTATCATGGATCCACGACGGGGATCCCGGTAGCAGACATTGTCATGACCCGGATGGCAAAAATGAAAATCCCCTATTCACTAGTCTCTGAACTCATTCAGGGGATGCGCATGGATATTGAGTCGCAGACATACCGGTCCATGGAAGATCTGCGTGGATATACTCATCGAGTCGCCTCCGTTGTAGGAGATTGGATCACACAGGCATTTGGGATCCGAGATCCATGGGTTCTAGAACGTGCCCACGACCTCGGCCATGCGATGCAACTCACCAATATTATCCGTGATGTGGGAGAGGATCTTGATATGGATCGGATCTATCTTCCTTCTGATCTCATGACGTCACATAATATTACTCCAGACTTCCTGTTGGAGCTCAAAAGACAGTCTGAGAGGCACAACCAGATGCCTGCAAATTATGTCCATCTCCTGGAGGAGATCATGACGGAAGCTGACTATGCTTATGACAGAGCATATGAAGGGATCCCTTTCTTGCCGGTCCGCTTACGACGCCCGATTGCAATTGCAGCTCGAATATACCGTGGAATCCACGATGAAGTCAGAGCGAATGAGTACAACAACCTCACTCGTCGAGCATTTACATCACTTCGAAAAAAAGCACTCTTGGCTCGCAAAGGACTTAAACAACTCAAGCAAGTCTCCATAACCCAAAATCAGTAAATATCACACCTAAAGTGCATACTCAATCAAACGCTCCATCTCGAGCAAAACATCGTGCCGTGGTCATTGGAAGTGGATTTGGAGGGCTCGCCGCTGCAATTCGATTACAAGCAGCAAGGATTGAAACTACTCTGATTGAGCAGCGTGCTCAACTAGGTGGAAGAGCGGGCCAAATTATTGATTCCGGCTATACGTTTGACACAGGGCCTAGTCTCATTACCGCACCATCTCTTTTAGAGGATGTCTTTCAATCTGCGGGACGTCGCTTGGAAGATTATGTAGATCTTGTTCCCCTTGACCCGTTTTATCGAGTCTGGTTTCATGATGGGACCTTTTTGGATTACAGATCTGATCTCGCGAAAATGAAGGCCTCTATGGCGCAATTTGATGCATATGATGCGGATCGTCTGGAAGATTTTTTTTCTAAGCTTGCGCCCATTTATGACGCTGTAATCACGGAGGGTCTCGGGGCACGCCCGTTTGACTCACTCAGCATGATGGCGGCATTTGCGCCGCGTGTCATTCGCCTGGGTGCATGGCAACCTGTAGCGAGATTTGTTCGCCAACATTTCCGGAACTGGCGACACCATTTCCTCTATTCATTTCATCCACTATTTCTTGGAGGAAGCCCCTTTCGCGCTCCATCCATCTTCCTCATGATCCCTTATCTCGAAAAAGAAGGTGGGGTGTGGTATGCAAACGGAGGTATGTACAGCCTTGTCAAAGGATTTGCACAATTATTTCAAGATATTGGCGGTCAAGTCCGACTCCAAACCACTGTAGAGCGTATTGACGTCTCCGAAGGAAAAGGGGCATGCCCCAAAGTCACAGGGATCCAAATATTTGACCAACAGAAAAGCACCCACTCTTCACTACCCACAGATCTTGTGGTCAGTAATGCCGATGTAGGGCACACATACAGCAAACTGTTAGATGGTGTTATATGTAGGCGGTGGACCAATTCTCGACTGAAGAAAATACATCAGTCCATGAGTTGCTTTTTGCTTTATCTCGGAGTGCGGCGAAAGTATCCGCAACTATCTCATCATACCATCATCCTCGGGCCGCGCTATAAAGGTCTGGTGCAAGACATCTTTGATCGAAAAATCTTGTCTGATGATTTTAGTATGTACCTACATGTCCCAAGCCGAACGGAACCGGCCATGGCCCCTCCAGAGGGGGAGAGCATCTATATTCTTGTCCCCGTGCCGAACCTTGCTTCTGGGACAGACTGGGATCATACTACCGACCTGATGACGGATCGCGTAATTCGTGCCTTGGAGAAATGGGGATTGGAAGATCTTCGGACCTCAATTGAAGTCCAACATGTCTTTACTCCTAGCGAGTTTGAATCTCAATATAATTCTACTCTTGGGAATGCCTTTGGCATTGAACCGAGGATTACGCAGACTGCATGGTTTCGCCCTCACAACAGAAGTGAAGATATAGAGGGATTGTATCTGGTAGGAGCCGGCACACATCCAGGAGCAGGGGTTCCAGGGGTCGTACTATCGGCTAGTGCAACAATGCATGCCATCCAAGAAGACTACAAGTTGTGAATTGCATAGAAGTGTCACTTGCGAAATTTCCACCTAGGAGACTCATACCATTTTCGAGTAATCTCTGCGCGTCTGACAGGAAATATGAGAGAAGAAGATATCAACGTTCCCGCGATCCCATCCCGGAATCCCGCTCGCGGGACGGAGGAAGAATGGAGCGCGGAATCGGAGGCGTCTCTATGCGCTCCCGAGCATAGTTCGAAATCAGCCAGCTCTGCATGGACGGGATCGGAATCGTGTAGACTCCTTTTTGGCTGTGCAGAACCCCGCGCGCCACAGATTTCGTGAACAAATTCTTTGCCTTATCTGGGTCATTATACTCCGTCGAAAAAAAATCTTCAATATCTTCCTCATAAAGCCCTATTCCAGGTGCAGTGTTTTGGATCAGTTTTGCTAAGATCGCACGTCCTTTTCCACTGATCTCTTCCGTGCGTTGTTCGTAATACGCCTCTCGTCTTTCTGCGCCCAGCCGGTGCACTATGTCCAACCCGGCGGCGGTCATCTCTCCTCGATCGCTCTGGATTTGCTTCGCCGCAGCATCCCCATAGGCCGAAATATGCTGGGGCCACCCATGCGTCTTTTGAGCAATTTGATCAATCCACGGAGTAGGATCGCCCTTGGCGCCCCCCTCTTTGATCAGCCAGTCTCGAATCACCGCCCGCTCCGAATCTTTTCCCAATCCACCCAATTCTACAAAACAACCGCCTTTGAATCTCGAAATCCCTAACCCAACGAACGAGGCTTTGGACATCCCCAGTCCCGCTGCAAGTAGGATCACGGGTCTCTTCAACCTTCCGTTATGAATCGAATTGAGTACATTTGTTGCCACCCCCGCCAACTCTTGACTCGGGGGCGTATTCGTCGTCCCTAGTGTTTGGGCTTCATCCAGAATCAAGAGCAGGGGCCTCTTGCCAGCTGCCAGTATTTTCAAGGTTGTAGGGCGATGACGCTGAACCGCAACATCCAGTTTCCCCTCCGCTTTCACAACGGCATCTACACCAACTTGTCCAGATACGCTCGTAATTTGAGCCCGGGTCCCCTTCCCGAGATAATAGGATAATTCTTCTGGATCCCAAAGAGCAGGAGGATCAATCTCTGCAATTTCCCAACCACTCCTTTTTGCCCTTTTAGATAGTACATCCAGTAGAGCCGTCTTTCCTGCCCCGGGTGCGCCTTGGATCAAAAAGGTAGATGCCCCTCGTGGTTTCATGGAATCTTTGACCAGTTTGTCAAAGTTGGCCAAGATCTGCACTCGTCCATGAAAATATTTCGCCGGCCCACGGTCCGCAATATAGTCAGGTATATGGGAAGAATCTGGAGACATACATCCAAGGATTACAAGAAACTACGATCTGAAGCTTCATTGGACACCATCCAGACCTCCAAGGTTCCAAATGCGATCGTTTGGATCTGGATCATCACTCCACCCCGGCCGACTCCGCCCATCTCCAACCGCATTCTTGATCCTATCTTGCGGGATGTGATCAAGAATGAAACCAGGAATCAAATGGTTCGCCTCCCACCAACTGCAGGAGTTCGCAAGCCAACGGATCCATTTCTTTTTCCGCCTCGCATCCGGACCAATCTGCTCCGCCGGACTGCACATACCTAGGCCGGTGATGGATCCTCTCCGCGCGTCTGACGGTGAATACGGACTAGACGTTAGCGCTCCACTCCCGAATCCCGATTGCGGGACGGAGGAAGAGTGGAGGACGGAATTGGAGGCGTCTCTATGCGCTCCCGAGTATAGTTCGAGATCAGCCAGCTCTGCATGGACGGGATTGGAATCGTGTAGACTCCTTTCTGACTGTGCAGAATGCCCTTTTCCACGGCTCGACGAAATAAATCCTTCGCTTCCACCTCGCCGTACTCCCGCGATAGAAACCCCACAATCTCCCTCCGCCCCAGTCCATGATCTATGGAAACGGTTTGGATGAGTCTTGCCAAACTACGGCGCTCTTCCCAGTCAATCTCTTCCGTGCGTTGTTCGTAATACGCCTCTCGTCTTTCTGCGCCCAGCCGGTGCACTATGTCCAACCCGGCGGCGGTCATCTCTCCGCGATCATGCTGAATTTGCTTCGCCGCAGCATCGCCATAGGCCGAAATATGCTGGGGCCACCCATGCGTCTTTTGAGCAATTTGATCAATCCACGGAGTAGGATCGCCCTTGGCGCCCCCTTCTTTGATCAGCCAGTCTCGAATCACCGCCCGCTCCGAATCTTTTCCCAATCCACCCAATTCTACAAAACAACCGCCTTTGAATCTCGAAATCCCTAACCCAACGAACGAGGCTTTGGACATCCCCAGTCCCGCTGCAAGTAGGATCACGGGTCTCTTCAACCTTCCGTTATGAATCGAATTGAGTACATTTGTTGCCACCCCCGCCAACTCTTGACTCGGGGGCGTATTCGTCGTCCCTAGTGTTTGGGCTTCATCCAGAATCAAGAGCAGGGGCCTCTTGCCAGCTGCCAGTATTTTCAAGGTTGTAGGGCGATGACGCTGAACCGCAACATCCAGTTTCCCCTCCGCTTTCACAACGGCATCTACACCAACTTGTCCAGATACGCTCGTAATTTGAGCCCGGGTCCCCTTCCCGAGATAATAGGATAATTCTTCTGGATCCCAAAGAGCAGGAGGATCAATCTCTGCAATTTCCCAACCACTCCTTTTTGCCCTTTTAGATAGTACATCCAGTAGAGCCGTCTTTCCTGCCCCGGGTGCGCCTTGGATCAAAAAGGTAGATGCCCCTCGTGGTTTCATGGAATCTTTGACCAGTTTGTCAAAGTTGGCCAAGATCTGCACTCGTCCATGAAAATATTTCGCCGGCCCACGGTCCGCAATATAGTCAGGTATATGGGAAGAATCTGGAGACATACATCCAAGGATTACAAGAAACTACGATCTGAAGCTTCATTGGACACCATCCAGACCTCCAAGGTTCCAAATGCGATCGTTTGGATCTGGATCATCACTCCACCCCGGCCGACTCCGCCCATCTCCAACCGCATTCTTGATCCTATCTTGCGGGATGTGATCAAGAATGAAACCAGGAATCAAATGGTTCGCCTCCCACCAACTGCAGGAGTTCGCAAGCCAACGGATCCCTTTCTTTTACCGCCTCGCATCCGGACCAATCTGCTCCGCCGGACTGCACATACCTAGGCCGGTGATGGATCCTCTCCGCGCGTCTGACGGTGAATACGGACTAGACGTTAGCGCTCCACTCCCGAATCCCGATTGCGGGACGGAGGAAGAGTGGAGGACGGAATTGGAGGCGTCTCTATGCGCTCCCGAGTATAGTTCGAGATCAGCCAGCTCTGCATGGACGGGATTGGAATCGTGTAGACTCCTTTCTGACTGTGCAGAATGCCCTTTTCCACGGCTCGACGAAATAAATCCTTCGCTTCCACCTCGCCGTACTCCCGCGATAGAAACCCCACAATCTCCCTCCGCCCCAGTCCATGATCTATGGAAACGGTTTGGATGAGTCTTGCCAAACTACGGCGCTCTTCCCAGTCAATCTCTTCCGTGCGTTGTTCGTAATACGCCTCTCGTCTTTCTGCGCCCAGCCGGTGCACTATGTCCAACCCGGCGGCGGTCATCTCTCCGCGATCATGCTGAATTTGCTTCGCCGCAGCATCGCCATAGGCCGAAATATGCTGGGGCCACCCATGCGTCTTTTGAGCAATTTGATCAATCCACGGAGTAGGATCGCCCTTGGCGCCCCCTTCTTTGATCAGCCAGTCTCGAATCACCGCCCGCTCCGAATCTTTTCCCAATCCACCCAATTCTACAAAACAACCGCCTTTGAATCTCGAAATCCCTAACCCAACGAACGAGGCTTTGGACATCCCCAGTCCCGCTGCAAGTAGGATCACGGGTCTCTTCAACCTTCCGTTATGAATCGAATTGAGTACATTTGTTGCCACCCCCGCCAACTCTTGACTCGGGGGCGTATTCGTCGTCCCTAGTGTTTGGGCTTCATCCAGAATCAAGAGCAGGGGCCTCTTGCCAGCTGCCAGTATTTTCAAGGTTGTAGGGCGATGACGCTGAACCGCAACATCCAGTTTCCCCTCCGCTTTCACAACGGCATCTACACCAACTTGTCCAGATACGCTCGTAATTTGAGCCCGGGTCCCCTTCCCGAGATAATAGGATAATTCTTCTGGATCCCAAAGAGCAGGAGGATCAATCTCTGCAATGCTCCACCCACTTTCTTTTGCCCTTTTAGACAGCACATCCAGTAGAGCCGTCTTTCCTGCCCCGGGTGCGCCTTGGATCAGCATCGTCGTCCTGCCCTCCACCGTGTCCTTCGCCCGCCCCATGAGATCTTTGAAATCATGCAAAATCTGCGCCCGCCCATGAAAATATTTCGCGGGACCTCGGTCTGAGACAATATTTGATCTACGGGGAATATTGGAGGGCATGAACTCCGAGATTACAAGGAACTACGAACTAGAACGTCATTGGACACCATCCAGACCTCCAAGGTTCCAAACGCGACCTTTTGAGCTCCTAGATTATCAATACTACCCGACCGCCTCCGCCTGCCTCCAACCGCATTCTTGATCCTATCTTGTGGGATGTGAGGATCAACTAAAATGAAACCAGGAATCGAATGGTTCGCCTCCCACCAACTGCAGGAGTTCGCAAGCCAACGGATCCATTTCTTTTGCCGCCTCGCTTCCGGGCCAATCTCTTGCGCCGGACTGCATCGCCTGCGCATACCCAAGCCGATGATGAATCCTCTCCGCGCGCCTGACGGCAAATACGGAGCGAGACATTAGCGCTCCACTCTAGATCGCGGGACGGAGGAAGAATGGACGGCGGGATCAAAGGCCTTTACATGCGCTCCCGAGTATAGTTCGAAACCAGCCAGCTATGCATGGATGGGATCGCAATGTAATGGACACCATCTTCACTGTGCAGAATCCCGCGTGCCACAGCTTTCTCAAACAAATCCTTCGCCTTATCTGGGTCATTATACTCCGTCGAAAAAAAATCTTCAATATCTTCCTCATCCATCTCTGTTCCAGGTGCAATGTTTTGGATCAGTTTTGCTAAGATCGCACGTCCTCTTCCACTGATCCCTTCCGTGCGTTGTTCGTAATACGCCTCTCGTCTTTCTGCTCCCACCCGGTACACCACGTCCAACCCGGCGGCGGTCATTTCTCCGTGATCGTTCTGGATTTGCTTCGCCGCGGCATCTCCATACGCCGAAATATGCTGGGGCCAGCCATGCGTCTTTTGGGCAATTTGATCAATCCACTCATCAGGGTTCCCCTTGGCACCCCCCTCTTTGACAAGCCAATCTTTGATGACCGCCCGCTCCGAATCTTTCTCTAAAGCACCTAATTGCATCAAACAGCTCCCCATGAATCTGGAAATCCCCAGCGACCAGAAGGCTTCTCCTGCATGTCCCAGTCCTGCCGCCAACAGGATGACGGGGCGTCCTACATTCCCGTTGTGAATCACATCCAGCGTGTCTCCCGCTCGCATTCGTTCCATTGGATCTTTTTTTAGAGGTTCTATCACGAATCGTGTGGATAGAGATCCAGACCGCCACAAAAGAAGAGAATAGCAACTCTGAAATTTTCAAAGGTTCTATATCCTCTACCAATGGTTTTGATCTCTTGAATTTTTCCATTAATCCTCTCTGCTTTTGCATTGGACTGACGGTTCCATAATGCGTTGCAGACGCCATCAAAGTGATTCTTACACATGTCTGCAACTTTCATGACTTCTTTGACACCAGCCTCGTTCACCTCGTCAAGCCATAAGTTGAGATACGCTTTCGCTTCTTTTAACGATGCACATTCAAAGATGGCTTTGAAATCTTCCCGCAACCGCCAAGCGACACTCACATTGAGGTTGGATTCCTTCACCACTTGGAAGATGTCTTCCTGTTTTTCCGTACGATTGTTTTCGTTTTTCAACAGTGCATATCGGCTCCCTTTGAGTTCTGGATGCTGTTTGACCTCCCGCCTTCTTACTTGATTGATGGCTTGATTGAGATACTGGATACAATGAAACCGATCGTGAATCATGAGGGCATGGGGGAACACCTTTGCAACCGCTCCAATGAAGGCCTTCCACATATCCGTAGATATCGTCTCTATTTGATTTGCCCTAAAAGGCATTCTAAGAGTTCTATCGTGCCTTTTTTCGTCCGTCCCGGTCCAATATCAATGACCACTCCACGATCCGAATCACTCACAATCGTTGCATAGGTATGTCCGCGCTTGAGGGCCTTTTCATCAATACTGATATGGTGAATTCCTGCCAGAGATCTGCGTGACTCTCCGCGTTCAACAGCACGGTGCATAATACGATGGAGCTGGTTAAATCCGCACCGAAGAAGATCTGCTGTTTTGGTCTTAGTTGCGTTCAGCAGACGAATGGCAAAACATTCAAACGCATAGGTGACTCGACTGGATGGAGCCGCCCAAGGAATGATGATCGTCTTCGGACCATTAGGAGTCAGTACACGGGGAATCCTACAGTGAAGAAAACACTTGAAATGAAAGAGATCCAGATGGCGCCATTGACGCTTCTTGCGATGGTCATACAAGGTACCAGACTCACCCGTATCTGGGCATACAAGATCCTTCCCCGAATGAGAAATATAAAGATCCACTCGCCCCTTCTTCACATTGGTTTCCACATGATCAATACTCCAGCAAGAATCTAAATCTAACCACTGATGCATTGAATTTTTTAAATAAGTATCAAGCATGAAAAATAATTTTGGTGAAACCAAAATTAATCAATTCCATACAAATGGTGATAGAACCTTTTTAGATTGATCAGATACTGGGCTTCATCCAGCACTAAAATCAATCCTTCCTTGGGGGCAAGATCCTTCAGGATCCCCTCTGGACTGACATGCCAAGCTACACTGTTGACATCCCCACCTTCAATAAACTTCACGCCGACATTCGCTATGTACTCTTGATCAATCGTATACGACTTTCCGAGAGACTGGGCCATGGATGCAGGAGTGCATAAATCTTCTGCCGAGATCTTGGCCACCTCCCAATCATTTTCTTTTGCCCTTTTGGATAGCACATCAAGTAGCGTAGTCTTTCCTACCCCGGGTGCCCCTCGCCCCCAAAATCCGTAGCAACCTTCTCATCGGGTTTCAATTGAGGCACCCCCGCCTCCTTCGGCTGGTCAACACTGAACCCTACCATGATGGTGGCTTTTTTACGCAGATCCCTCCAGGAACTTATGAACTTATTGTGAGTAATTCTCTGACAAAAGATAAAATCTGGGAAGAACCCCTTCAGATTGAATCCCCCGCGGATCCTATCACGATCTTGATTCAATCCGGAGACTCTCCCCCTTCCAACAAACCTTAACCAAAGAAACCCCATGAATCCATTACGTTTTTCTATGATGTATGCACTTATGAGTTTAAGTGTTTTTTTATCTGCATGTGAGAACCCTGCCGAACCCCGGCAGGGAATCCCCTCGCACCCGGACAGTACCCAGCTTCATATTTCCCGCAGCAACCACCAATCGCTGTATCAGGGGACGATTGAGTATCGTCACACCCACACGGTGGACGCATCCTTTTCCCGCTCGGTGACGGTCACCCCCCCCCCCATAAGCGCTAACTTGTTTGCTATTTGAGGTATTTTTCTATTTGAGGGGTTCTCTGACGAGGTCCATCTATGAGTCCTTCAGAAATAGACTTCCACTCTTGAATCATTTTGGACAACCCACAACGGGGCTCAATGGCACGATTTACTTCATTGAGGGCAAATTGAAAGTCATTCCATGGGCTTTTCTGCACAGTAGTAGTATCCCCAGGGGGAAAAAGTTCGTGCGTGACGAACGATTTTTTCTGTGAGTAGGGCGACAAGGAGTTTGCCATACAGCCATGCCTTTGAACTATCATCATCATTTTTGGGGAGGTGCCCAAACTGAGCCAAAGATTTAAATCTCTTGAACACTAGTTCTACTTGCCATCTCAGGCGATACCATTCAAGCACTTCGGATGCGGAAAACAAATGGTTCGGAAATGTTGTAAACAGGATCACATATCGTGCAAATCGGAGCGTTTCATCTCGAGGTTTCTTGCCGGTTCTCTTCGCATTCTGTAGGATTGTCTTTTGTGCTTTCTGAGCAGCCTCCTCTGTTTTTCGTAATACACAAATGCGACCAGAAACAGGGGATTTCCCTGGAACCTGTACCTCCCATTGCCCCACTTCACCAAGATTTGTAATGGTCTCAACCGCAGTAAGCAGATCAAATGGAGCATTCGTTTTTCTCTCAAAATGCAAGACTCCCGTATTCACACGTAGCGTTACATATCCACCTGCGTCTGAGACATATTTGACTCCACTTTTCGTTGAATATCCCCTATCGGCCAAGATATAATCCCCCGATTGAATTGGGAATTGTTTAAATGATTCCCCCGTCCCCTGTCCTTTCGTGGGAGTGAGCTTGAAAAAATCACATGCGAATGATGGGAGCGTAACGCTATAATGTATTCTCCACTGCGATCCAGTCTGTCCAGGTTCACTAACAATCGTCGCATCAAAAGCCCGCATTTTCAGGGATGCTTCCATGGAAGTAGAAACGCCATGTTCTTGAAATAATTCTTTGCACATCGCATAGAGCCAATCTTTCGATTTACGCAAACGCTTGAGCAGGGCAACATCCGAAATGTCTGCCAATCCTGCCTGACGTGCCCTTACTACCGTTTCTCGTAAGGAATGACCACATCCCAAATGGATCAGCAATACTCGCAAGAGTGCCTCTGGGCACTTGTATTTACGCAGACCTCGTAAAGCACCCGTGTCTGTTGCAAGCTGCACCCAGCACTCAGGTAGAAACGAACATAATACATCCCAATCTTGACTGGCCGGGGCTTCGGTAACGGTCTTTTTCATAGGACTGTTAAAATAAGGGTTGCAGAAAGAATAAGGAACCAGTAGTAGCTAAGCAACATCAAGAAAAATTGTATCCATACGAAAATCCCATATCCTCAGCGCATAAACTATAGCCCAGCTCATTGTCTGGTGCAGTAGGATGGACGGTGAATGTATCTCTGCCGTGAGATCTATGCAGCTTGGGGAAGTGCTGTATCCTGTGCTGCTTTCCAGTGTTGAGGCAGTAGTGTGTACATCTCTTCTTCGGCCATCGTGTCAATGCGCTTGAGTACATCCACTACCCACTCCTGTGGATTCACCTCATGCAAGGTGCAGGTATTGAGCAGTGAATAGAGAATCGCAGCCCGCTGCGCTGCCTCATGGGAGCCAGCAAACAAGTAGTTTTTACGTCCTATGGCAATGGGTCGCACGCGGTTTTCTACAAGATTGGTATCCATCTCGACCTCTCCGTGATCCAAAAAGCGCGTGAGCTTCTCCCAACGAACCAGTGTATAGTACGCGGCCTTCTTCCATGACTCAGGGCCGATCGTTGCCGTTGACTCCAGAATCTCCTTGAGCTGATCAAACAGGGGTGCAGATTGATTCTGACGCTCCACCCGACGCTCCTCAAACGAAGCCCCACGCTCGCGTAACGTTTGCTCAATCGCATAGATCTTCCTGAACCGCGTGAGAACACGCTTGACGTTCGTTTGAACAAACTCGTACTGCGAGGCCTTTACATTCTCAAACGTGCGCCGACAATGGGTCACACAATTGAAGTGCTCAATTCCATCCAAGGTGTCAAATACGTCATACACATGATAAGCATCCGTCTGCAAATTCCCCTGAAATCCATCCAAAATCTTGAGCGGACCGTCTCTGGATCGCCCCGGCTGATAATCCACAAACACCAACTTGGGCGTTGGCGCAGAGTACAGCCAGAAATAGCCAAGATGATTCTTGCCCGATGCTTTACTTTTGACCGAATCCCGCACTGGAATTCGCGTCTCATCCGCCTGAATGTATCCGCTATTACGCACTTCTTGCAGATGAAGATCGTAGAGCGGCTTCAGATCGTTGGCCACATGTGCACAAAAATCGTTGAGTGTGGAGGTGGCTATATCCGCCCCTAATCTTGAAAACTGCTTCCGCGTCCGATCCACGGGAAGATGATCTACATATTTATTGATCACTACTTGCGATAAGGTCTCCACCGTGGCGGTGCGCTTGCCTTTCACATTATCGGGTAACTCACCCATCAATACCCCTGCCTCTTTATGGGTTGGATCTACATACTTATTACGCACAAATTCGTAGACTACAATACGCGCGGGTTGGTAATGGAACACCCGATGAACTTCACATCCAATCTTCTGGAGATCAGATAAATCACCCTCAGGATTGATCTCAATGACCACTGTTACGACCTGAACGAAGACTTCTTGGCTTCTTTCGTGACTTCGTTTCCTCTTCCTCCTCGTCTTCCTGAAACTCTTCTACCACGGGGGGCTGATCGCCAAAGAGCTCCATTTGATTTGGATCTATATACCGCTCCCGATTCTGCCCATACAATCTGCGTAGAAGATCGTCAATCTTCTCTTGGGCATCCATGATCTCTTCCTTTGCGTTAACCAGCTCCTCTATCACTAGCATCACCAACTCCTTCCCCTAATTCATACACTAGTTCCAGCACGCGCCGAGCATTCTCCTCCCCTAGAACATCGACCAAAATGAGCCGCAATGACTCGTCAAAAACAGGCGTGCTATCCGCGTTGATCATGATCCTACAAATAGAGTGATTATCTTAGAATTAAACAAATCCTGATGCCTTTTTTAGCAAAAAAATTTATGGACCTGACGATCACCATGACTACCTCAAAATACAGGCCAAAAAATTATTCAGATTTGATGCGTACCCCCCTCATTTATCTCCGCGATCACACTGAAAAGAACCTGCCTCAAATTATCCAATCCAATGGATCATGTCATATGGGATTTTCGTATAGATACGAAAAATTCTCATTGAAGACTTAGATATTTCCCTCCAATACAATAAAACTACAACAATTATGTGTGGTAAACAAGTTAGCGCTTATGCCCCCCCCCTCCCTGTTCATCTCCGATGACCTGACCCTCCCCCCCAACGCCGCGGGCACCTTCACCCTGAGTGTGAGCCAAGCGCCCCTCGAACCGGTGACGGTGACCTCGGAAGCTGCGGACCTCGAGATCGCTCCGCGCACGATCACGTTCACGCCCGAGGACTGGGCGCCACGCGTGGTGACGGTCACGCCAAAGGGTACCACCACGGCGGAGATCACCTTTACCGCCGTGGGGGGGCTACAACAGTCCGAGACCCGGCGCATCACGGTCCAAGAGGGACCCATCTCCCTGCGCATTTCGGTGACGGGGAACGTGTCCTTGTCTCCCCAATCCACGCAAACGCTTACCATCTCTCTGGACCGCGACCCCGGGGCCGAGCAGATCGCGCTGGAATTCGAGCATCTGGGGGATGTGGACTCCATCCAGGTCTACCCCAAATCCCTTCCCGTCCTGCGTCATGACGACTGGGGTCCACGTGTGTTGACGGTGATCCACACCGGAAAAGACGCGAACGATGGAGCGTCGATCCGTCTCCAAGCCACAGGACGCATCGCCACCCAGGCCAGCGCGCAGCTGGACCAGAAGCATTTTCAGGCGACGATCACGGGACAAGAGCAGTTTGGCTCCACCACCTACTCCTTCAGTGCCACGGGGAGCGTTCAGTCGACGGGGAGGTTCCTGGCGCACGGAACGGATTTTGTGTCTCCGTTCACGGAGTCCTGTGGGGTGACGGAGACCCAAGACTCGCGCATCCGATTCATCAAGAACGGGATGACGATTGAGCAATCCTTTGAATCCGCGCTCTGCCCTTCACTGAAGGTTCAGGCCACACTGATCGAGTTGAAGTAACATGCGTATTTTGGTCATCATTCTGGGCGCGTTTCTCTGCCTCCCGGCGCTCGGGCAAAAGAAGCGGGTGAACGACGCGATCTATGTGGGACAGGGCATTGAGATCAACCTGCATCCGTACCCGTACCTGCAACACAAATTCCCCGGCACCGCCCCCAAGGACGCGCTGGAATGCGACCCGGGGGGATCAGCGCTATGCCTGTGGCAAGGCGCGCTGGAATTCGACCCAGCTCCCCCTGGATGTCCGCTACACCACGACCGTGCCCACCGTCATTCGCATGGACGGGTCGATGGACGATGTGATCTTCAACCCGTTCGTGCGCTGCATCATCAC
The DNA here is from genome assembly GCA_965215475.1 of Rhodothermales bacterium. Lineage (GTDB taxonomy): Bacteria > Bacteroidota > Rhodothermia > Rhodothermales > Bin80 > Bin80. The sequence continues at coordinate 2,587,383 of OZ244061.1, read as the reverse complement.
CGACAAGGAGGGACGGCGGTGGAGCGCGGATGTCCCGGGGATTTCCTGTCGCACCATCCTGGAGCAGGATGGTGATTATATGCGGTGGGCGTTCGGGGGGCGTATGTTTCCCGAGGAAGGGCTCAAACCGGGGACGTACACGGGGCTGATCCCCGTGACGGTGCACGACGAGGAGGACAAGTACAAGTGGGAGTTCACCATGCCGGTTGCCTTCACGATGGCCGAGGTGGTGCCGGAATGCAGGATCATCACGGAAGAGTTCGTTCTCCCCGGGATCAAATTTACCGATACCCCCGACGGAACCCCCGGCTCCCAGCCTTTCCCGCGCAAGTGGGACGTGCAGGTGCTTTCGACATGGGATCGCCCAGATGACAACAACACCGACGCGGGATTTCCCCGAATCAATCATGTGGACGTTTTGAGCGAGGGCAAAATCCCGGGCTTCAATGCGGAAAAGAAAGCGGGCAAGAAAACGTTGATCACACTGAGGTACAAGATCCCGTCCACCGGGTTCTCCCCGGGAGTACTCGATGATATAAAAAAAAGGGGTTCTCGGTGGTGCCGAGATTAGAGTCACCGTCACCTGTTCGTCCACAGGATTACTACCGGATGAGAGGACGGGCGGAAGTTAATTTATGGTGTGCACGTGGACTCCGCCTGGATTATGGCGGTATAAGTCGCGGGCAACGCATTCTCGCCCCCCGTCCATCGCCCCATCCACGTTAACGATACCGGCTCCCCCTCGCCCCCGTATCCTTCGCATATCTCATAAGATCTTTTAAGACACGCAGAATCCGTGTTCGCCCATGAAAATATTTCGCCGGTCCACGGTCCGCAACATAGTCAGGTATATGGGAAGAATCGGGAGGCATATATTCAAAGATTACAAGGAACTACGATCTGGAAATTCATTGGACACAATCAAAACTCCCAAGGTTCCAAAATCGCAATTCCCGGATTCAGGATCTCAAGTTCAATGATTGAATCTGGACAGAGCGTTGTATGAAAGGATATCCAACCTGGATCAGATTCCAGATGGACCCGTGGAAGGGTCGGGTTGGACATGTAAGCCCCTGAAATACGTGTAACTCGCGCGCCCTTTATTTTCAAAAACGGGAAGTGTCTACCAGAGAACGATTCACTCAGTAGGTGAAACACAACGCCCGTTGCATCTGTATCTCCGTAGTTGGTTGCGTCACACCAAGACGTGCCTACTCTATACGAAGTACGTCGCATAAAGCCGATCGGTCATCTCCCAAGTCGTCTATCGCTCTGCGATATGTGCCCTCTAAAACTTTTGTCGTTCATGGCTCAAAAGTACTCTCTACTCGTTTGACACGGAAAGATCTCTTATCCAAATGCCCGAATCGTTGAACCCTCGTGTTGCATCTATGCAACCCTCTGCTACGCTCGCTATGGCCGGGCGTGCAAAAAAACTCAAACGTACAGGAGCCGATGTGATCGCCCTGAGTGCCGGAGAACCCGATTTTAACACTCCCGAGGCGATTGCCGAAGCAGGTATTCAGGCAATTCGAGATGGGTTCACACGGTATACCCAAAATCCGGGGATGCCTGAATTGCGAGAAGCCATCTGTGCAAAATTCGCACAGGAGAACAACCTGCAATATTCTCCAGACCAAATTCTCTGCTCAAATGGAGCAAAACAATCGGTTGCTCTGGCTATCTCCACACTCGCTTCTGAGGGGGACGAGGTCCTGATTCCCGCACCCTACTGGGTCAGCTATCCCGAAATGACCCGCTTTGCCGGAGCAACCCCTGTCATTGCCCCTACAACCGCAGAAACCCAGTACCGACTGACTCCCGGAGATCTAGAAAATGCCATTACCGAACATACACGTGTATTGATCCTTTGCTCTCCCTCGAATCCTACCGGCTCCGTCTATACCCGAGAAGAGTTGAATGCCCTCGCAGAAGTACTCCAACAACACCCCAGGATTGTGATCATCTCAGATGAGATCTATGAGCATGTGATTTATGATGCGGTGCATGTTTCGATCGCCAGCCTCCCTGGAATGCTTGAGCGAACCATCACAGTGAATGGTTTTTCCAAGTGCTTCGCCATGACTGGATGGAGACTTGGGTATATGGCTGGTCCACTGGAAATCGTGAAACAGGCGTCCAAAGTGCAGGGACAATTCACCTCTGCACCAAGCAGTATCTCTCAACGAGCGGGGATCGCTGCACTCAATATGGATAAAGAACCCATTCAGTCCATGGTACAGGCATTCCGCAAGCGCCGAGATTATTTACTAAATCGATTGGGTGCACTGCCCGGGGTGAACGTACCCAAACCTGAAGGAGCTTTCTACCTGTTCCCACAGGTCAGTGATTACTATGGTACGGTGGCACCATCCGGTCGTACCATTAATTCGAGTGATGACCTCTGCTTTTATTTACTTGAAGAACATCTTGTAGCACTGGTTCCTGGGGCTGCTTTTGGGGATCCCGATGGAATTCGAATTTCCTATTCCTCCTCTATGGAAGACCTGCAAAAAGCATCTGACCGGATTGAAACAGGGCTAAAAGAACTCACTCGTCACTGAACCCATTTGCAATGCGTACCCCCCACTCGCTCATTACCCGCGGCATAGCCGGCATTACAATTGTTGAACCGTAACCGCTACCTATTGCATGCCGGGCTGTTTATCGTGACGCTTCTTTCTACGGCGCTTACCGGCGCCGTGGTGTTCATCGGAAGAAGTGTAGCTTGGGAAGCAGGATCTACCGTGCTCAATCTTGGTGGGATTCCATTTACTACAACGTTTCTGGTTGACGCATTCACCTTTGGCGGCGCCTTGATTGCTTTTTTGACGATCCATGAATTTGGACATTACTATGCCGCCCAAATTCATCGCATCAAAACCTCGCTTCCCTATTTTATCCCCTCTCCCATGATCGGGATTGGGACGCTTGGTGCTGTCATAAGTATCCGAGAACCTATTCCGAATCTTACAAAGCTCTTTGACATAGGAGCCTCAGGCCCCCTTGCAGGATTTATGATCGTCTTGATTCTTTTGATCTGGGCAATGGCAACCTTGCCCTCTCCTGAATATATGTTTGGTGTTGGAGGGCACGAATCGTTACACAACTACATTCAAGCAACCGGAAGATTTCCAGAAATCCCAATCTCTGATGCCCCCCCGGGTGGCCGGTTAACCTTAGGAGCAACCCCCCTGTACTGGACCCTCACTCAATTTTTTCCTAATGTGCCTCCACTGTACGAAATGTATCACTATCCCCTCCTGTTTGCCGCTTGGCTGGGTCTCTTCTTTACCGCACTCAACCTGATGCCTGTTGGTCAACTGGACGGAGGACACATCGTTTATGCACTCTTTGGGCCACAATGGCATGCTAGGATTTCACGCACCTTCATATTCCTGATGCTCTCATCCACATCTGTGGGAGCCATCTTGATGCTTCCCGATATGTTCACGGCCATGACGGGGTCTGATCTGATTGGAAAAACCCTGAGTTGGTTCATTATAGGTGCATTCTTAGCCCTCTGTACCCGTCGAATATTTGAACATCGGTGGTGGCGTATGACCCTGATGATTCTGGTGATTGCTTCCTTCGCCTTATCCGTACCCGAAGCGTTGAACTGGTTTGGATACCTTGGCTGGTTCCCATGGTGCCTGCTTCTGATCTTCATTGTGAAAGTTGACCATCCATCCGTTCCATTATCTCATCCCCTGACGAACCGGCGAAGACTGATGGGCTATCTCACACTTACAATCTTCGTTTTGTGCTTCAGTATAAAACCTATTTACAGTGTATAGGCTTTACCTTGAGATACATACATCGACTTATTTTCCTTCTGTTCTTAGTCTTTGGGGCTTCCTGTGACTCTGTACCAGATTCACTCACCGGAACTACGGAACAACTTCCACAAATCACAGAGTTTACGATCACACCTCAACGTGTTGATTATGGCTTCGTAGACCAATCTTCTATCGAAGGCGATAGTGTGAACATCTCAATTGACCTCATGGTTAAGGTGCATGCACCGGGAAGTGCCGTAGATCTGGTTTCTTACGCTTTTCTGTCTCCAGATACGACGGGGCCTCCAATTCGAGCCGGTAGCTTCTCCTCCAAAGGGAATAACTTCTATACCGCCAGAGCAAATCTTACCCTTAGTGCACTTGAGGTCGAGAATTATCCTGTCCTTGTCTACGCCATAGATGAAAACAATCAACTTGGGGGCGAGGCCCGAACTTCTTTAGAGTATGTACGCACTTTTGAACCCAGCTTTCCTCCTTTCATCGAAAATTTGATCATCCCCGATCGAGTTCAACGTCCAGCTCCAGGTCAGCCTGCTCAGAGCCTGCTCTTCATTGCGAAAGTCTCCGACCCGGATGGGCTTGAAAATGTGAAAACCGTAGAGTTTTGGAATGAATCTAATCCTGCAAATCGAAACGCACTTTGCGACGACGGAGGAAATCGACCCTGTGGCTCAAGTGCAGACAGTGGAGATGCCGAGGCCGGAGATGGCCTGTATACACGCACTGTATTTATTCTAAGTTCAAATAGTCTAGGCTCAAACACCTTCATCTTTGAGGCTATTGATCGTGCGGGCCTTCGTAGTGAACAGGTCCGTTATATCGTGGAGATCTACGAATAATGATCCGCATCCTCTTCGGCCTGACCATTCTCATTGCTTCTCCACTACAAGCACAAAACCTTGTACCCTCCCCCGGGATCCTCTCCAATACAAGCACGAATCTTGCCTCAGCAGGTTCATCTATCTGGGTAGGGCCATATCTGAATGTATCCCATGACGGAGGGAGTTCATGGGAAGCTGTTGCTGCTGATCCGTTTCTGGGTTTCGGAAATTCTGTCTATTCTATAACGATCCGTGATCAATCTATATGGGCAGGTGTGGGTCATCAATACACACAAAGAACTACTGAAGGTGAGTTGCAGAGAGTCAATGAAGTCATTGGAATCTTGTACTCTCCCGATGGCGGAGAATCATGGGATTTCTGGCTTCCTGCACCACCTATGGATGATGACCCGATAACCACCGGACTGTTAGATACCCCCGAAGATACAGTGATCACGTATGGTGATGTTACCCTCAGTACTCTGCCAGTTACCGTTCCCGCACAAGCTGCGCCTTGGGATTTGGCCTTTGATCCTGACAACAAAACTCTTTGGGTTGCGGGGCAGCTCATGGGACTTCGTCGTAGTGCAGATCTGGGACAAACTTGGGAACGTGTCGTGCTCCCCCCGGATACCACCTCCTACTTGGGGCCGGAATTAGGGTATGATTTTGCTTTTACCGTTCAACCGGTGGATATCCCTGTTCCCTTATTCCAGGGCCTCAACTTTCAAGCCTATTCCGTACTGGTTGACGAAACTGGGACGATCTGGGCAGGTACTGCTGGGGGGCTCAACCGCTCAGATGATGGAGGCATCAGCTGGTATCATTCTACCACAGACGACGGGTTGCTTGGGAATTGGATTATTTCCATTGAACAGCAGCCTCGAGGAGCACAGCCGCCAGCAATCTGGATGACGAACTGGCCGGGGCGAGGAAGCCGACAAGACTATGGAATTGCGGTTACCCGTGATAATGGAGTTACATTCCAGACCGCTCTCCATGGGGAAGAGTGCTCCGATTTTGCATTCGATGGCCCACGAATTTATGTGGCTTGTGAACGTGGATTATATCAGTCCAGAGACGATGGGAACACTTTTTTCTTCAATAATCAATTCATTGACCGCGAAAATCCGGTTCGGAGCATGCGCCCGGGTGCGCGATTATATGCGGTTGAGGTCACAGAAGATGCGCTTTGGGTTGCATCTCACGATGGATTATTTATGAGCAAGGATCAGGGAGATTCTTGGACGATCTTTCGAACACAGACTCCGCTTGACCCATCGGGTCTCGCTACAATCATTCCACAAGATCAGGTACCAAAGGTATCGACTTATGCATATCCGAATCCATTTTCCCCTTCAGTAGATCGCTTAGTCCGCTTACGATTTGATTTGGGGCGACCTCAGTCGGTTACCGTTCGGATCTTCGATTATAGTATGACTCTTGTCCGTGAGATCCCCTATACATCCGGTTCTACCGGACCAAATGAAATGGCCTGGAATGGCCGTGATCGCCAAGGAGCAAGATTAGCTAATGGACCTTATTTCTATGCCATTCAATCTGACGAAGACACGTTCTGGGGCAAAATTCTAATCGTCGAGTAACGATGAATCGTTCCTTTTTTGTTTGTCTATTGCTACTATTGCCCACCGTGGCCACAGCTCAGACCGCTGGACAAATTGGGCGAATGGGATTTGGGGGTCGGGGAATTGCGGTCGGTAATGCGATGGCTGGAGATGTATCTGGTACTGCAAGCCCATTTTATAACCCAGCACTTGCCCCCTATATTAATCATCAGAGCCTAGGTCTGAGTGCCGCACTGATGAGTCAGGATCGCCAAATGCAGTTCGTGGAACTTCGTACTCCCCTCAGACCATTGGCAGGTATTGCGGCTGGACTCATTCATACCGGAGTTCAGGATATTGACCAACGTAACTCAAGTGGCTATCATATCGGCATGACCTCAACGAATGAGTATGCTTTTTTTGCGGCCTTCGGTGTTCGTGTAAGTAGTGGAGTATCCATTGGTGTTGGATTGCAATTATTTCGTAATGATTTACATGCGGATCTGCCAGCTGTACAAACTTTCGGCCTTGATTTTGGTGTAGGGGTCAAGATCCTTCCTTCATTACACCTTGGAGTCGTCCTTGATGATCTCTTGGCGAAATACAGTTGGGACTCCATCAATCAGGATGGAGCTGGAGTGACGGACAAATTTCCGACACGACTGCGCATCGGTGCGTCCTGGATTCTTATGCAGGAGAGATTACAATTTCTTGCCGAATACGAATCCAGCTTTTCGGTACGAGAAATCCGAGAACCTCGTGTTATTTTTACAGGCAGGGTGCCAAGGGAAACCTTTGATACACGGGAGATTACCCTTCATCAGAGTCACTTTCGACTAGGTGCTGAATACATTCTAATCCCCCAGTTCGCTATTCGTGCAGGGATGGGACGCCTAGAGCATCTAATCGATGGCGGTCCCCGCCCCAGTGCAGGGTTCATGATTGAACAGTCTCTGGGTCTATTAGTGACACGTCTCTCATATACCATTGTACTGGAGCCATATGCACTTGGGACGATGCACCTTCTTTCCTTACGATTTTTTCTCTGAGTATGCGCATACTTACAACCTTGATTCTCATCTTACTGGCAACTCCTACCTTAGGGCAGGAGACAGGATTGAGCTTTTTACGGATTGGAGTCAATGCACATGCAGGTTCCATGGGGGATACGCACGTATCCAATATTCGTAATGCCTTCGCAACCTATTGGAATCCAGCTGGATTGGTAAATGGGAGTCATTCTGTCGCAGGATCGCATCGACGGTGGATCGGAGAGGTTCAAGCCTATGATATTTCTGCTCAACTCCCTCTTGGATCCAGGAGTGCATTGGGGCTTGCATTGACCGCTACGGATAGTGGAGACCTAGAGGCACGAACGCAACCAGGTGAACCGGATGGTCTCTTTGGTGCACAATTTATTAGTGCGGGAATAAGCTATGCCCGCGTTCTCCGTGGATTACGAATAGGGATGACCGCGAAATATCTTCGAGAACGAATATTTGATACGAATGCTTCCGGGTATGCACTGGATTTTGGTCTTCAGACAGATATCCTTGATGAGCGCTTGGGGCTTGGATTCACCGTCCGTAATCTCGGACGAATGGGGGCCCTAGAAACAGAACGAACCCCCTTGCCACGCCTTGTTCAGGGAGGGATCACACTGTCTCCACTTCAAATTATTACCGTATTCGATGAGACTCGCATCCTAGATTTGATCCTCCGTATGGAAGCTTCGCACCTGATTGATGATCGCTTAACACGACTCCACTTTGGCATAGGAGTGACAATCATGGAACTAGTAGATCTGCGTGGTGGCTACATCTCCAACGATGAACTGAGGAGTTACACATTTGGAATTGGATTGTTCTTTGACCGTATTGACATAGATTATGCGTACATTCCCTTCGAAGACGGCTTTGATGGCCCTGGACATATGCTCAGTCTTCTATATTATTGGTAACTTCTATATTCCTCGAAACAAGGATCTATTGAATCCAGATGCCTATAGCTCACGTACTAAATATTTCTTCACAAACATTTTGATCCTATGGGAATTTTGGGTTGGGCACTTTTTGGTCTTATCGTCGGAGCATTAGCTAAATGGATCTATCCTGGGCGGCAGGGATATGGGATTTTCAAGACCATGTTCATTGGAATTATCGGAGGCCTGCTTGGCGGCTGGGCAGGTAGCGTATTTTTTGATGTCGGCGTCCAGGGCTTTGATTGGCGAAGCATACTCGTTGCCGTTCTTGGAGCGATGTTCGTAATCTGGGTTTGGGAGCGGATTCAAAAATAAAATATTCACTTGAAAAAGATAACGGTATAAGTGGCAGGCTCAGGTGCAGATTTTTCAAATCTCAACCCTAGAGGGATTGTATACTTTCTCTTGGGGTTAATTGCGGCGTTTGTTGTCGGTGTTGTGCTACTCGAACTCCGTAGTGTCCTTGTGCCCTTTTCTGTGGCACTATTGCTATCCTTTATTTTTCAACCCATCGTCTTGTATCTCAAATCCCGACGGATTTCCACAATCATTGCCTTGATCGTCGTTTTTGTGGTACTTGCTGCGGTTGCTTCAATCATTGGATATATCGTGTATTCAAGCGCGCAGTCACTCGCAACCGCGGGGGATCTCTATCTACCACGTATACAAACAGTCATTACCGATATAGAAGCACTCCTACAGAGTGCGGCCGCGGTGATCGGATTTGACGAGAATCGACTGGACCTGAATCAGTTCGTTGATCCATCCATGGTTTCTACATTACTTCAGAGTGGAATCGGTGAGGCGTTCACCCTTGCCGGAAATACATTTCTGGTTCTCCTGTTCATGCTATTTATTCTAGCAGGGAGTGGTGAACTTGTGATCAAAGTTCGGCGTGCTTATCCCGAGCGTATTGCGACACGGATTGCCTCTGTGACGGACAATATCAGCCAGCAGGTTCGCCAATACCTTGTTGCAAAAACGCTGGTCAGTCTAGGTACGGGGGTTTTAATCTTTCTGGCTCTCTTGATCCTAGGGGTTGACTATCCTATCTTCTGGGGATTTTTAGCATTTTTGCTGAACTATATCCCCAATATTGGCTCATTCGTTGCTGTGCTGCTTCCATTTGGCTTCGCCTTACTGCAGTTTGATACATTAACGATCCCGATCAGCGCGGCTCTATTGATGTGGCTCATTCAGATGATCATGGGCAATGTGGTGGATCCAAGACTTATGGCATTCAGTCTGAACCTCAGCCCCCTTCTCGTCATTGTGTCTCTCATATTCTGGGGATGGCTTTGGGGGATAACAGGGATGATTCTTGCCGTGCCATTGACAGCCACCTTAAAAATCTTCTTTGAGAATATTGAGAGTCTCCGACCTATCGCGATCCTTATGGGCTCCGTGAATGGAACCTCAGATGCTCCGAAAGAATCCTAGTCGCACATTTTCAATTTATAGTGAAACTTGTGATGAAACTCTAGAAAGACAGAATTCCCAAGGAAACCAATTTCAAATCTCCTTTTTTTTAGGGGGGGACTCTCTACCATTTATGCAAATAAAAACCAATAAATTTTAAAATATTTTTTGTGTGTTCTTCCATGGAAGCGATTTTTGGCGTGGGCTGGTATAAACTCCTCGGTCCCGAGCACTCTGATTTCATCGTATCCGACTACGCCAAAGGACGCGAGCGAGTGGATCCGAATTAGACGTAGGCTCCTCTTTTGCCCTGGAAGTTTCCGTTTCGTCACAACCCTGCTTTGCATCCAAGAAAGGTTGGAGAGGCAGAGTTTACGAGGTACGGGACGCCATGATTTGACGGCTGGGATCATAGAGGGTTTGGTCTCGGAGCATTGCGCAGGCGACGGCAAGTAGCCGGTCTCCCACCGATCGCAGCGATCGTCCATGTTTATGTCCTCGGTCCCTCAGGGCTTTGTACTTGGCTTTACGGATGGGGTCACGCTGGGTGGAGACTCTACTCCAGTGATAGACGGAATTTGCCAACCGTGCATGATGGGCTTTTCGTTGCACGACCCTGTGGCTTTTTCCCGATCGCTTGGTGACCGGAGCGGTGCCACACAAGCATCTCAGTGCCTGGTAATCCCGTGCTTGGATCGCCGAGGAGGCTTCCGAGAGAAGGGTGGCTGCGACCGAGCTTCCGATTCCCGGGATCGATAACAGGATCTCTACATCCGGTGGCGCAGATCTGGACGAGGGGGCTTGCCCAGACGATGCGTTTTCAGGTTCGCAGATCTCCTGAGAGGGTGGATTTTGATGGAGCGAACCCAGAATGGATTCGATGTTCTGTTTGACCTCCTGGATCTGCTTCCCAAGGAGTTCCAGCTGTTGCAGAACGAGTCGGATGTGCTGGGTCGCGGCTTGCTCCACCCCGTCGGCAACCGTGAGAGGCAAGGATTGCAGGACTTCCTCGGCCTGGATCCGATGTTCTTTGAGCACGTTTTGTACCGAACGGAGTCGAACTCTCCGAGCGCGTGCGGGGGTCGGAATGAGGGTCCACAGAGCCATCAGTACGGGAGAATCGAGACGGAATTTGAGGCGAAGGAATTGCGGGAAGTAGCGCCAGAGCTGTGCTCGGAGTTGATGCATGAGGCGGGTACGCTGGGCGGTGAACTCCGCCTCCATCCTGGACCACTCTCGCAACTGAATGATGTCCGAATCCTCTGGATCCAGCGCACGCAGACGGTCAGGATCCGTGCGAAGGGCATCGGCAAGTACCCGCGCGTCCCGACGATCATCTTTGGCTCCGGCCGGCGAAAACCGATCCCGGAATCGATCCAGTTGCTTCGGATGGATGGAAAATACCGGAATATCGCGCTCCATCAAACTCTCCACCACCGGACCATGTGGAACTTCGATACTGGTAGCAATCTCGGTCAGATCGCAGCCTGCGGTGTCCCTCATCCAGTCCATCATTTGATGGAATCCTTCTCCGGAGTGGAAGAATGCCTTCTCTCCGAGGACCTGGCCCAATACAGACCTGATGAGATTCCGAGCCCCAATCCACTCCGGCGAACCTCGTGTAGCGATTTTTTTCTGTCATGGTTTCCGTATCTTTAGGGGTAAGTTTTGTGGGTCGCCATGACGTTCATCTGCCCCTGTATCGGTGCTCAACGGCACACACTCTCTACTGGATGTAGATCATGGTTCCCCCTGGGGCACAGTTCCCCCCCAGGCGTTCAAGACGCAGGGGGCGTCAGGTGGCTCCCAGGGAGAGACCCACGTTTGAATGATGCAAACCGGTTCAACGTATGGAGTATCCGAAACGCTCCGATGGGTCCAGTTGAAATTCAAAACCTCTCAACCAATGGACACATCTTCACCGCATTGAAGACCCAAACAATGAACTTAAATCAGCATCTCTTATAATATACAGGGGGCAAAAAAGTGCATGAAGAACAGAACGCATCACCTTTCTTTGCCCCTATTTTTTCAGATCGATATAGCTTTGTAAGTAAAGATCCCCATTGGGTCTAACGCAACCCGAACTTGGGTCAAATGCAAGAAGTTCTTCCTCATCGATGAGCGAGTTGATTTCTTGCATTCAGGTAGCGTCTTTGTCTGTTTACTATTTCATTAAGAAATTTAGCTACTGGATCCTGTGAATTCCTGCGACGCATGGGACGAAGTAAGTCCTACTGACACCGAGTTCTACCTCGGAATGCCTTTTCAATGAGAAAACGTATGATTGGGGGATTATTGGCTATTCTTGACCATGGTACAACGGATATGTCAACGGATTTCGGTTTCAATAGATTGTCAATGATTCGTGCAGGCATGTATGGATAGAACCTCTCGAGTTGGTCCCTACTTTGAATCGGTACCCAAGATTGGATATCGGGATACATAATTTTCTTTTCTATACTGGCAATGCCTAATTCAGATATTCTAGGTAGATTAATTACCAGAATACCCGACTTCTTGTTGACCTTGCCATCAAACATGCTTGAATATATTTCCCAATCCACATGCTTTCTACGTTTCGTTTCCCGTCCAACCAGTACAATAGTTACGGTTGAATCCCTTAGATACTCATCTCTGATGATCTGCCGAATGCGCTGATCTGAAAGGGAATCATTGATGTCACCAGTATTCACAGATCTATCTATGAATAAACCATAACGTTGAGACATCTGAGTAAGGTGCTCCTTGTAAAACTGATCGCTCTCGTGGTGGTAGCTTATAAAAACCTTTGTGCATCATTAATCCGCCCCAATTTTATCCACCTGATACGCTTTCTGCTTGAGTAATCTTAGTATACCTCGTAGAAGCAACACAATGAATTGCCCAAAGAACCGGGTTTCTGCTAATATTTCATTCTCTTCTTTAGATAACCCATTATTAAGATCCTCACCACTCCACTGTTCAAACTCTTTCCGTCCAGGCCAGCAATTTCGTGATCCAGCCCATGGCTTAACAAGACCGAGTGTCTCGGCAATATCACGAGTGCATCCGCCGAATCCACCAATTAAGAACAGCGGTTTATCGTCACATAGGGCCAATAATGCCTCTTCTGCTACTCCAGGCATATGTCCTTTGTAGTTTGAAACCTGACCACCTAGAAGTACTCTTGCATCCGTCGAATAGCTTTGGAACTTACGCATCGCTGTTAATCCAGATGCCCATTCATCATGACTTGGAACATGCATTGGTAAACTGCGACGATTATCCATTGTCATCGGGGTTCCATCATGTTTTAAGAGAGCGAGTTCTGCTGCTCCTTGAAGTTCTTCTTCAAGAGCATTAAGTTGATCTACGGGTTTTCCTATATGAACAGGCCATGCCAGATGATTCGTGACTCTGACCCTTCTCTTCTTCAAATCGATATTTGATGTATACCGCAAGACCAGTTCGAAGAGAATTTGAGAAAATCCATATTGACGTAAATCTCCACCATAGACAAGATCTACATCAATGGCAAGTAGTTGAAGCGCGATCTCTGCCATGGCTCCTTTGAGATGCTCTTCACTTAGTCCCAATGCCCTTAGATCTGGGCTATCAGAAGTTGAAATTGCAACGGTTATTTTCTGCTGTTTCAGATTCATATATCTCCCCCCGTTAACCATTGACTCATGGTTTGGATTTGTAAATCATCCCAGATTGAACCGAAGAGACCCATTTCTTCTGGGCCAAGAGGTGGGTCTGGGTATATGACGATATTCGGCCTCTCTTGCTCTGTCTCCAAGGTCACCAAGGATATGAGTTCGGGGGGACGAGACATGAATATAATATCGGATGGTTTTTCTGGAATTAACTCAACGCGGCAACGCCAGAGAAAGATCACTAGTATTTCGTCCAGCAATTGTCCGGCAATCTCTGCAATACGATTCTTGGCAACAGCATCCATTCGAATGATTGGCCCATTACCGAGATATGGAAACGATCTTTCATCACCTTTCTGCAAGCAGTCTACAACAATCATGGGCACCCCTTTTTGTTTAGCATCAATTATTTCTCTGCGACACCATTCACGCGAGGAATATTGATCTGTATAGATTGCTAAAAAGACAGATCTCCCTATATAACTCTGAATGACTTCTGAAAAAGACACCCTGCCGGGATATCATAAGGGAATTATATACGTGAGTACCCAAAGAATGGAACCATTCTACGTTGGAGAGATAACAGACACAATAGGATAGACTGTATATCTATCCTATTGCTTACCATAATATCAATCAGACTGATACCATGCCTGTTCAGGCTTCAAACAAGAACGAGAAAAGTAGTTCCTACCGGGGCGTGGAGTATCGTCTATGTCCGGGGACGCAAGGGAAAGCAAAGAAACTCGCCGGGTTAGCGGGGGCGTGTCGGTTTGCGTGGAATGCCATTCTTGCCGAATGTCAGGAAGAATACGACGCAGTTCGAGATACAGACCAGACAAAACCTTCGCTCTCGTTTTTCTCGCTGGGAAAGCGGTTTACCAAATTGCGTCAATCCACAGAATGACTAGACCAGTATTCATGTCATATTGTCCGGTATGCCTTGAAGCATCACAAAACTTAACCCTATTTTTTTCTGAAAAAAGCGCAGATTTCCCGCACCATTTGGATGGATTTTTTAAAAAATGATGTTGTTCAAGGAGCAATGGCGGGAGTCTGATTCGGTTTGATGAACCGAATCAACACAGAGACTTGATCTTCAGAAGTTTGAATACTTGACGTTGGGTCGGGGTCAGTTCATTGTCCACAAACTTCACTTCGTGATCCTCGTCGGCCTTTACGTTTAGAACGCCCGTTACACGGCATACCCCAGAGAGTTCTTCCATGATGGACTCAAAACTCTTGGGTCTTTCCGCGTCTTTGGTCTTCTTGTTGTGTGCGTTCCTGTTTGCATTCTTGGACGGCTTCACCATATTCTCTCTCTGGGCTCTTTTTGCTTCCAGATCCTCTTCGGCAAACGTGATGGGGGCAAGTTTCTTTCGTAGATGGTATTCTACATAATAGGCCAGCATACATAAGAAGACATGAGCAATGACCCGCTCGGATTTGACATGATGGATGGGGCGTACGCGCAGGGAGATGGATTTCATCACGCGGAAGGCGCGTTCTACGGTGGACAATCGTTTGTAGTCCGACACCAACTGCTCAGCGGGCTGTTTCAAGCTGGACCGGATCGCATAGACCCCATCCAGGCGCTCGGCCCTCTGAATCGCCTCCGCATTATGGGTATACGAGAAATACCCTTCCTCGATCTCAAGGAGATAGAATTTCTTTAATTTGTGTTTCCCCAGTGCACGCTCCACGCGCATTCCAATCTTGGCCTTGTCTTTGAGTCGGCGGGGTGTACGGGTGGTTGCCGCAAGGATCTGGTCCAATTTTGCGTCGGCCTTCGCCAAAAGATCCTCACGGGTTTTCTTAGTCTTTGCCGCCTGAAAGGGGTTCCTGCATAGCACGAGGCGTTCCTTGGGATAGAGATCGCTTTGAATCTCCACCAGATCCTGTTGGTCAAACAAGCTCATTTGCGTTTTCTCTTGCTCCACCACCTCACGGATCTCCTGTTTTTGCATGCCCGTAATCCAATCCAACCCCACAGGGATGATCTCCTCCTGAATCTGTTTCTGCTTCAAAAGCCCGCGATCTCCGACCAAGATCACATGCTTGAACCCAAACGTATTTTGGAGCTTGGAGATCTGAGCGCCAAGGGTCTTGATATCGGGGGTATTGCCAGGAAAGACGTCTACGGAGACCGGACATCCTTCCTTATCGGTCATCAATCCATACACAATTTGTTTTTTTCCTTTTTTCTTGTCCCGGTTATAGCCATATGCTCCAAATGCATGTTTCTCTCCCTCCAAGTAGCTGCTGGTCACATCATACAGCACCATTCCACCTTCGGTGAGATGGCGTTTGGCTAACTTGCATTCGATCTTGGTCTTGCAGGCGGCCAATTCATCCATGGCCTCATAGAGATCATTCTGGTCCACATGCTTGAGGTCAAGTTCTTCATGGAGCGTTGTGATACAGCTGGTCTTGTCCAACATGTCACTGGTCTGCAGTTTGCTGGCGGGCTTGATGACCCGGGCCGCAATCATGCCGAGAACCAATCGTCGAAAGCGCGAATTCTTTGGCGCAATGAGGGATGTCATTTTGAGATGCTTCATCATGTGTAGCACCACCGCAACATGCCCATGGTGCCGGGTACGCTGGGTGTGCAGTGCCTCCTTGAAGGACTGGATGGCATGGCCTCCCTGCAAGAGCGTTCGCAGTCCTTCGCGAATGGGTTCGGGAAGGTGCGTTACATTGGCGATGGTGTTTTTGATGGTTCGTTTGCCGTCTCGCGTGGAGGTTCGCACGAGCCAGGTGGAGGGGGAATTGCGATTCGGGATTTCGGCTAAATACATGGGCTCAAATAGGTTTGCTAAAACGTAAATATACGACATAAATTGCAATAAATAACCCAAAATCAGCAAATATTTACATGGGCGCACTTTTTAAAATGAATCTGGGGATCAAAAACGCACAAAAACATATGCTTAGCATACACAAAAAGGCAGATTCAGACCGAAAAACGGGGCGGAGGAAGGGAAAAAGAGGACGTTTTTAACCAAAAAATCCTACGTTCAGGAAAAAATAGGGTTAAGTTTTGGCATCAGGCAGAGGCGTGGCAATCCTTCTTCAAGGGGCAACGAGAATATCCCCGATTTCATTCAAGGAGCGCGCAAAGGGATTCCTTTACCGCGATTCAGGGAACGTTCAAAATGGACGGCGAGAATGTATACATCCAAAAGATTGGTTGGATGAAGTTCCGGCGCAAAGGAGGCGATCCATACCCTGACGGGGAGCCAATTGAAGTCACCGTGAAGAAAGACGGACGGTACTGGAAGATGAGCGTAATTTACAAAGTCACGAATCTACCAGAGAAGGTGGACGATGGCAAAGAGATTGGCATTGACTTGAACACCTATAACATCTCGTATTCTTCTACGGATGGGGAACAAGGCATGCTACCGATTCCAGATTTGACGGATAAGGAGATCAAGATCCGTAGGTATCAACGTAAGTTAGCCCGACAGCAATGGGGCGATCCAAGAATACGCAGAAGAAGATTTCTAAATTGAAGCGTCAGCAGCGCAACGCGAGGAAGAATGCGGCACATCAACATAGCCGTAGATTGTCCAATAAGGCGTATACGTTGAAGCGTGAAGACTTGAAGATCAAGAACATGTCCAAGTCTGCCAAGGGCACGGTGGAGAACCCTGGAACCAATGTGAAGGCAAAAGCAGGGTTAAACCGCGTCATTCTCAACTCTGGATGGAGCAGGTTCAATACCTATTGCGATTACAAGTTTGGCAGGGTTGTCACGGTGGATCCAAAGTACACCAGTCAACGCTGTAATCAGTGCGGACATGTGGATAAAAACAATCGCAAGACGCAAAGCAAGTTTAAGTGTGTGGCATGTGGCCATCAGATATCAACGCATCTGCGAATGTGTTACAGGCCTCCGGGATTGGGGCATCTGCACGTGGAGGAGCGTTCTCGTTAGAGACTCCTATGAGCCGTGAAATGGATACGCAACAGGTAGCCGTCTAATTGATGGGTACTCACGTATATAATTCCCTATCATAAGTATCCATAAAACTGGCAAGGTTACTATTCTGATGCAGCCAACTGCGTATCGTTTCAGCAATTTCCTTTCCCTCTCCATCCTGTTTAGTATGACGAAGAAAGATCTGCACCTTCGCTAGATCCTGTTCAATTCCTATTACGCGATCATCTGGATTAAGAAGATGAAGATAATGGCGCAGTATGCGCGAAAACTCATACGCTAATTCTCTGATAAGTCGTTGCGTTCGCTTTTCTTCCACTAGATCCCATTCATCCCATCGAAGAGCTTGCTGATCAAGATTCAGGTTATTAAGAACTCCATATTCTAATGCCACTGGTAGCAAACGAGATCCCTTGCCGTGTTTCTCTATTTGCTCTCCCAAATCTCTGAGGTATTTTACCCATTCATTATCTTCAATGAAGTTATTATCAATCATAGTTATCACGACAATAGGATACTCCACTTCCCAATTTATCTCAATGGGAATAGATAAATCACGATCAGGATTCCTGCTATATATTACCTCAATTCCTGATCCACCCGTGATATTTTGAAATCAATAAGTTCCAAAGTGATCAAAAATTTGCTTGGCTACAGAGTCTAATTGATGACAATTTGGATGCCACGTTATATACACAAGAAGGGGTGGGGTATATCCTGATAGAATGTCCATTCACATATAATCTCTGGTTTGAAGACGACGCATGATCTATGACAAGTCAGGCATTGACACACAAAACATCGCTCAATGCTCTCTGGTCTACTGTACTGATTTTTCAGTTTAACATGAATTAACAGGGTTACTCGCCGCAACTTCACGATTGAGCTGCTCCCGCGCAAGTTTGATCTGACGTTCTACCTCTTTCGTCGCCGTTCCACCAAAACTATTCCGCGCATTTATAACAGCATCCAACGCTAAGCATTTGAATACATCAGTCTCAATCAATGGGCTCATCTGTTGCATTTTCTTGATGGGTAATGACTCCAGAGGAATCCCTTCCTCCAAACAGATCGCAACTAAACGCCCTACTACATCATGTGCATCTCGAAATGGCATCCCCTTACGTACCAAATAATCTGCTAGATCTGTGGCATTGCTATATCCAGATCCTGCAGCAGTTCTCATGCGTTCTGCATGCACTTGAATGTCAGGAAGCATTACAGAATATATTTTCAGAGATGCCAGAAGGGTATCTGCCGCATCAAAAACCCCCTCTTTATCCTCCTGTAGATCCTTGTTATACGTTAGTGGTAACCCCTTCATGGTCATGAGAAGCGCCATGAGATTCCCACATACTCGGCCAGTCTTTCCTCGAATCAGTTCACACATGTCAGGATTTTTTTTCTGCGGCATGATACTACTTCCAGTCGTATGACTATCCGGTAACGTGATAAAACCAAACTCCTGACTAGACCACAGAATGAGTTCTTCACTCAATCTCGACAGGTGCACCATAGCAATGCTACTAAACGAGAGAAAGTCTAACACAAAATCTCGATCACTGACTGCATCCATTGAATTCAAAGCTATTCCTTTGAACCTCAACTGCTCCGCCGTTGCATCCCGGTCGATATCAAAACTCGTCCCCGCCAAGGCGCCAGCACCAAGTGGCGAATCATTTATCCTCTCCAGGGACTGACAAAGACGCTCTACATCTCTGGTAAACATCGCATAATAGGCCATCAGATGATGTGCAAAAAGAACCGGTTGGGCAACCTGAAGGTGCGTATAGCCAGGCATGATTACATCCAAATGTGTTTCAGCGAGATGAACCATCGTAGATCGGAATGTATAAAGCTCTGCCTTGATCTGGCTCCCCATCTTTCGCAACCACAAACGTAAATCTGTGGCAACCTGATCGTTACGGCTTCGAGCCGTATGTAATTTTCCGCCCACGGAACCAATTCGCTTGGTTAACTCATACTCAATATTCATGTGGACATCTTCAAGCACGGGGTCCCACGAGAATTGCTCTGCAAGTATGTCTCTACGGATCTCTTCCAGACCTGTACAAATTGCTTTGGATTCCTCTTCAGAAAGAATTCCCTTGGACATCAGCATTGATGCATGTGCAAGGGAAACCTCTATATCCTCTATAGCCATCCGTTTGTCTACACTTATTGATGCACCAAATTCTTGCACTAATCGATCTGTTTCTTGTGCAAAACGACCTCCCCACATGCGCTTTTTAGGACTCTTTTTGTGTTGTTTCTCCATCAAAGGAATGCATTTCCTGTTTTGGGCAATAAAATAGGTTTTCCTATCGTAAATTGTCATGTCTAACTATTGACACGACCGTGCGTCCCCTTCGCTTTATACTCCCATTGCTGACTCCCACCATGCTTGTGAGTTCCAACCTCCGTATGCATGGTTCAGAATACTCCTCAACCTGTTGCGATATTGCCGGGGAGTGTATCAAATACTTTCGTCTTTTTTATGTTCTCCAATAAAATGATATTCCTCGCTTTATGCCTTATCCTATTCTTTGGAGTTGTACTTTCTGCACAAACTCAAGCACAGAGTCGTGCATCTCTTCATAAAGCTCTGGATCAGCATGCTGTTTCTGTAGAATCAGATGTGATTAAGTGGCGACGGGATATACATGCAAACCCTGAGCTGAGTAACAGGGAATTTCGCACGGCTGCACTGGTCACCGATCATCTGCGCTCACTTGGGATGGAGGTTCAAACAGGAATTGCTCATACAGGAGTCGTCGGATTCCTCCAGGGAGGCAAACCTGGACCCGTTGTTGCCCTGCGTGCGGATATGGATGCACTGCCTATTACAGAAATGGTGGATCTCCCCTTTACATCAAAAGCTAGAGCGATCTATAATGGGACAGAAGTTGGTGTGATGCATGCATGTGGACATGATGCACATACTGCCATCTTAATGGGAGTCGCTAGAGTCATGGCTACCATCAAAGATGAGTTACCGGGATCCATAAAATTTATTTTTCAGCCTGCGGAAGAAGGAGTACCCGAAGGGGAGGAAGGTGGTGCAGAACTCATGCTTCGTGAGGGTGCCTTCGCTGATCCCACTCCAGAAGTGATTTTTGGATTACATGTCTGGCCAGAACGGGTACATCACATTAGCTATTTGCCGGGCCCCTTTATGGCAAGTGCAGATGAATTGTATATTACGATCAAAGGGCGTCAAACACACGCTGCTATACCTTGGAGCGGAATTGATCCGATCGTGGTCGGTAGCCAAATTGTGCTGGGATTACAAACTATCGCCAGTCGTCAACTTGATGTAACCGCAACCCCTTCCATCATTACAATCGGCACCTTCCATGGAGGAATACGAAGCAATGTTATCCCGGATGAAGTAACGCTCTCCGGAACCATTCGTACCTTCTCATCCGAAGTACGTAAAGAAATTGAGCAACGGATCCGACATACAGTTGAACACATTGCCCTAAGTGCCGGTGCGACTGCCGAGGTACAAATTAAATATGGCTACCCTGTAACCGTAAATGACCCAGACCTAACCTTGCAGATGATTCCATCACTGGAACGTGTCTCGGATTCTGTCAGTCAAGCCTCGAAAATTACAGGGGCGGAAGATTTTTCCTACTTTGCAAACGAAATCCCAGGGTTATTTATTTTTCTCGGTATCGCTCCTCCTGAGGCGGACCTTGAGACTATCCCTAGAAATCATTCTCCCTATTTTTTCGTAGATGAATCTGCACTGGTAACTGGTGTACGGGCACTCTCAAGCCTAACCGTTGATTATATGCTTGATCAACACGGAAACGAGTCGGGCCATCCATAATTAAAGATCCTTGCATCAGTCACACGGGCAGTTCATATTACATCAATGAGTGCTTCATGTGTTCGTAGAAAGGCATACGATCGTCAATACCTTTTCAATTGCTGGTACACTCCCAGTTGCTCCAGATTAGGTGTCCCTGTTCACCGGAATACACACCTCAGAGCATCAGAATTGGATAACAAAGACTTGATCTGCCTCATTTTGGGCCCTTCGTGAAAATAACCAGCAAATAAAAAAATCCCCCTCAGAGCATCAGAATTGGACAACAAAGACCTGATCTGCCTCATTTTGGACCCTTCGTGAAAATAACCAGCAAATAAAAAAATCCCCCTCAGAGCATCAGAATTGGACAACAAAGACCTGATCTATCCCATTTTGAGCCCTTCGTGAAAATAATCAGCAAATAAAAAAATCCCCCTCAGAGCATCAGAATTGGACAACAAAGACCTGATCTATCCCATTTTGAGCCCTTCGTGAAAATAATCAGCAAATAAAAACCAGATTCAATAGGTGAGATGAACCCGTTGATGCTTGAGGAAATGCTCTTGGCTCTAGCAAGTACTTCCTATGCAGATAATATCCTAAAAAATGCTCTATGCCATCTATTTAATCTCCTGCCCAGTAGGGGATGTATTGCATGAATTTTCGACTCGCATTTGCATTCCTGGGTACGATGTCACCCGAGACCAAAGCCTCCGTCAATATCCTTGACGCCTGAGCACTTTTGCTCTCACTCAGGCCAAATCTTTGTCGAACGGTCGTATTGGTAATACCGGTGCCACTATTTGTATACTTTAGACATGCGTGCAAATAAACAGCTCGCACACGGTCCTCAGAGTCCATTTCAGATAGTGGAATCGCTGCATAAATTGTAACACGCGTGCTGTCGCCGATTACCTCAATGCGTGGTGCTGGTAATTGGCGATTCTCAATTTCATACACGATTTTGTCCCAACCACTACCAAGCTCTTCACAAATCCCCGATCTACGAAATAATTTAGCCAATGCCTTATTACGCGATTTAGGAGGGGCATTTATGAATTGCTTCGAATCTACAAGAGGTCTTCCTGGATTCAGCACTTCAATGCGATTATCAAAAATTTCAACTAATGGCCCAGCACTGCTGACCGATAAATCTTGATGGATTAGCGCATTTGCAACCACCTCTCTAATTGCGAGAGGTGGGAATCTTGATTCCTGTTTTCTGATACCACCATTGAAATTTTCATCCGTGGGGGCAAGGTTGTCTATGAGTTCAATCATGCTGGAAAACCCCGAAGCATAACCCGTATAGAACTCCTCTTGGCGGCTTCCATTATATCTAGCTGATCCTGAATACTTAACAACCCTAATAGATTTGTAACGCAGTGAATCTACATCTTCAAGGTTTTGTGCAAACGATAAGAATCCCAGGTTTAGAATGTTCCACATGCCATCATCACGTTTGTGAATGAAATTTTCGCGTTCAAGGCATTGCAGTTGATTCAAAATATTAGCAGGAGTCGGAATTCGTACTATCCTGAAATAGGATTCATGATCCAATAAGCGTAGCACATCTGCGTCCTTTACATCTTCAATTGCAATTCCATTTTCGAAATTATTACCCTCCGACAAGCGCCACAGTACTCTTTCCTTTTCTGGAAAATCCCTTAGTTTTCTGGTATGAGATCCTATGCGAATATAGGCTTCATTCTCAAATCTAACAGGCTGACCAAATGCATGCGGAATCACTAGCACGACCACATTCTTACCATTTACGATATCCTTGTGAAAACGGAAATTGACGGAGGGTTTCAGTCTGTTAGAGAGCCAGTGTTCAAGATCGTCTCTACGTACCCGCTTCATCGCAGGATTGAATGTAGTGCCGATGATCCGATGATTTTCGTCTTGGACCCCCCAGATTATGTACCCATGAGGTTTTTCAGAAATTGCCGCGGCATTTGCGATTGCGGAGATATTTTGACCAAGTCTCTCCGGCTTGGCATCATTGGACTTGAATTCAAACCATTCTGTTTCTCGAGGAAATGCGCATAGGCGGTTTACGAGAGCAGGTATATTGTTTACAGTTGTCATTTCATGTCACAAAACCGAGGCTCCTATCAAAATACTCCCTCAGGCCCCAAGTATCTGCATCCAATAGGAGGTAGGCAAGAAGTCGGATCCAATAACTACAAAAGCATTGATTGGTTGCGCCTCTTCAATGGCTTAGTTTATCTCAATAAACATTTCAAATTAGCAAAAACATACCTGTAAAACTCCAAGTCAGCACCCAGAAACTCTTCAATTCTGACCAAAAATCTGAACAGGATATCTAAACCCTAGCCTGTATGTATGCTAATCCTTAGATGTATCACTTCAAAGAAAAATCTCCTTCCTACTGTTAACTTGTTCCATCCCATCACAAATCGCACTTTCGCCCCCTCCGAGTCTAAAATGATCTCTCTCCATCGCATTAGATTGCTGGTAGAGATGAAACATCTATACATATGGCACTATGCCATAGAAGGCTGTTCCGTAATAGGGAGCTCCTCAGGGTTGTCAAGGGACTCTTCAGGCTCAGAACAATGCAACCCATTCAAGAATTTTTTCTGGAAAAGTAAAATGCCAATTACTCCTCCTACAATCCCGATATCTGCCACATTGAAGATTGGGAAAAATGATAAATAACTCCCACCAATCAGCGGAATGGATGAAGATATCTGCCCATGCCAAATATCAAAGTGAATGAAGTCAACCACGCGCCCCTGAAAAAAGGGACCATAGTCGAATATGATTCCATAGAACAGACGATCTGTGATATTACCGATTGCCCCACCAAGAATACACGCCAAGCTAGCGGTATATGGCAAATAGCCTCGTCTGACCCGGATCAGGTAGAGCGTAATCATTACCGCAGCAATCACCGAAAACCCGGCAATTAAGCCCGGGGGGCCAAAGTTAATCCCAAACGCCATCCCAGGATTTTCGGTATAGGTGAATTTCAACCAGCCTCCCAGAAGATCCATCGCACCAAAATGGCCTGGATCCATATTGGTACGGACAATCACCTTCGTGGTCTGATCAAGGATCAACACTCCGGCTACAATCCAGAACAGACGCATATACAAACCTATCTCTTTTGCTTGAGCTTAGCTTCAATCGAAATCTCTGTATGAGGTACCGCCTCTAGCCGCTCCCGGGAAATAGGATTACCCGTTACCTTACAAACACCATACGTTCGATTCTCAATCCGCTCAAGGGCCCGATCCAAATAACCAATATATTTTTTCTGTCGGGCTAGCATCAGATATAACTTCTCACGCTCCATTGCATCGGTTCCCGCATCAGCCATGTGAAAGCTGTACGCTGAGTCACTCTCTGATCGCTCGCGCGAATCCTTGATCTGAGCCTGCATCTTCGAAATATCGTCAAGTGCACCCTTGCGCTTATCGAGAATCAACGTGCGAAAATGAGCCAGTAATTCATCGTCAAATGGAGTGGTTGCTGGACCATTGACGGAAACTTCCGAAGATATCTGGGCTGATTTTAGAGCTGCCATAGTTTCACAATTAATCTATCTTTGTACGGTGAATCTATTTTGATCGACTCACTCCTAACGTGAGATTTTCCTCACCAATATCAAATCGTTCAATACGTTCTCCCTTTGGAGAAGTGACACATTTTAACGTAACCGCCAACGTTTCGTTTCTTACCCGATCCGTATAGTTTTCAATCGCTGAGCGCAAAACCTCTGTTGCCCTAAATTCAACATGAATACGATCTGTCACGGCAAATCCAGCGGCCTTCCGAAGATTCTGAAGCCGGTTAATGCTTTCACGAGCGAACCCTTCATGGAGTAATTCTTCCGTAACCACGGTATCTAGAGCAACCGTATATCCATCCTCTTGGCCTACCAGCCATCCTTCAACTCCCTCCGTTGTGATTTCTATATCCCCTGGCTGTAGTTCTAATTCAAAGTCCTCTCGCGTGACCTTGATACTCTCACCCTCACTGTAAGCCTTCAATTGCGCAGGCTCCAGGGCCAAAATCGCTTCCTTGACTTTGGGCATATTCCTTCCAACTCGGCGACCTAATTGACGAAAATTGGGACGGGCACTACGGCGAACAATCCCATGTGAAGCATCAATGTACTCGATCGCTCTGGCATTCACCTCCTCCAATATGATAGGAGCAACCTGACCGATCGTTTCTTCCCGACATTTTTCGTCTACCACTACCAGGATCCGGCCTACAGGCTGGCGAATATTCAAACCCGCCTTGTTACGGAGTCCGAGAACCAGAGAGGAAATCACTTGCGCACTCTTCATCCGCTCCTCCAGTGCAACATCCATAAATGACTCATTCTTTTGGGGAAACCGTGACAAGTGAACCGAGTCAGACGCATCCCGGGTATTGACCATAAGATGCTGATATAACCATTCACTGTAATAAGGAGCGATCGGTGCCATAAGACGTGCCGTTGACTCAAGACACACATATACCGTCTCATACGCAGCCCACTTGTCATCATCAGATTCCGAGGGCTGTGCCGCTTTTGCACTCCAGAACCGACGACGAGATCTACGGATATACCAATTTGACAAATCTGTGATAAAACTTTCAATCGCGCGAGCCGCTCTGGTCGGATGATAGCTTGCAAGTGCAACATCAACCATTTCCACCGTAGACTGCAAACGGCTGAGAATCCATCGATCCAGCTCTGGTCGCTCAAGCACGGGTGAGGCTTCTTGTTCAACTGTATAGCCATCTATATTGGCATACGTGGCAAAAAAGCTGTAACTGTTCATTAAGGTGCTGAAGAGTTTACGCTCTACCTCCTTCACTCCATTCACGTTAAACTTTAGATCCTCCCATGGAGGAGTGTTGCTCATCATGTACCATCGTACTCTGTCCGCCCCATATTCCTTGATTAAATCAAAGGGGTCCAGTGTATTGCCTTTGGTCTTGGACATCTTCTCTCCTTTCTCATCAAGAAGCAGCCCACCGACCACACAATTCCGAAATGAAACCTCATCCATCACTAGTGCCGCAATTGCATGGAGTGTATAAAACCAGCCACGTGTCTGATCTACACCTTCTGCAATAAAATCCGCGGGAAAACTCTGGTGAAACTCTTCTTGGTTCTCAAATGGATAATGCCATTGTGCAAATGGCATAGCTCCTGAATCAAACCAGACATCTATCGTTTCCGGAACCCGCCGCATCGTTCCTCCATCTGGCGCAGGCCATGTAAGCTCATCCACAAAGGGGCGATGAAGATCGACATCTTCATCGCTATCCGGGAGCTGCTCTCCGCATCGTTCACGCAGTTCCTGAATGGATCCAATTACCTCGATAACCTCCGGATCCTGATCTGATACCCACACGGGAAGTGGGGTCCCCCAAAAACGGCGACGGCTAAGTGCCCAATCCACATTATTGGACAGCCACTCTCCAAAGCGACCAGTTCCGATAGATGCAGGCTGCCATGCAATCTGATTATTGAGTTCGACAAGCCGATCACGAATCGCTGTGGTTCGGATGAACCAACTTTCTACCGGATAACTGATAAGAGGCGTTCCTTTCCGCCAGTCATGAGGGTAATTATGTACGTAGCTGTCATCCCGATGCAAAAGTCCCCGCCCGCGTAGATCCCGAATAATGGGCCGATCTGCATCCTTGAACCAAAGCCCACCCACCTGAGGCACATCTGCGTTGAAGCAGCCTTGGAGATCAATCGGGTTCAGAACAGGAAAACCCTTCGTTTGCCCTACCTCATAGTCGTCCGCTCCAAATGCAGGAGCAATATGTACGATCCCTGTGCCATCTTCCGTAGACACAAAATCAGCAGTAACTACCTGCCAGGCTTGGTAACCCTGATCTTTGAAGAAGCGAAAAAGTGGCTCATATTGCTCCCCCTCAAGCTCACGCCCACGCATCGTATCAACTACTTCATACTCTTCTCGGAGCATCTCCAGTCGGGCCTTTGCAAGAATCAGATTCGATTCAGGCAGTGAAGCACAACGAATCGATACATACTCAATCTCTGGACCGACCGCCAATGCTGCATTCGAAATCAGCGTCCACGGTGTCGTGGTCCAAGCCAAGAAATACGTATCCGGACGATCTAATGATTGGAACCGGACGGTAACACTTGGATCCTGTACCTCTTTGTAGCCTAGGCTGACTTCATGTGAACTCAAAATGGTACCGGACCCTGGACTATACCAGTGAATCTTATGTCCTTTATAGAGAAGACCCTTGTCATAAATCTGCTTAATCAGCCACCACTCAGTTTCGATGTATTTCGTCTCAAACGTCACATAGGGATGGTCAAGGTCAACCCAGTACCCCATCTGTCGTGTCAGCTCATCCCATTCTCCTTTATAGGCTAGAACGCTCTCACGACACTGCTGATTAAATTTTTCCATACCGTAGCGCAACACATCTTCCGGGCCATCAAGACCAAGACTTTTTTCCACCTCAATCTCTACGGGAAGTCCATGCGTGTCCCATCCCGCTTTCCGCTCCACACAGTACCCCTTCATCGTATGGTAGCGGCAGAATACGTCTTTAATCGTGCGGGCCATCACATGGTGAATACCCGGATGCCCATTTGCGGTGGGGGGGCCTTCATAAAACGTATAGGTCGGAGCCCCAGCTCGTAGTTCAACACTTTTCTGGAATATGCCTTCGGACTCCCACCATTGACAGATCTCCCGCTCAATTACATGAGCGTCTACCCGCTGAATTTCTTCAAAGCCCTTCATTCCCGCACTCATTGACTATCCACGAGCAAGTTTTTCGACAACACCAGACATGATCGCAGACAGTTTTGGCTCTGCAATCCCTGCTGCTTCAATAACATCGTCTAATGTCAAAGGCTGGAGCGTATCAGGAAAACATTCATCCGTGATTACACTCACCGCCATCACGCGCAAATCCATATGCCTAGCAACCGTAACTTCCGGGGTTGTCGACATCCCGACCACATCCGCACCGATCGTCCGCAAGAATTTATACTCTGCCTTGGTTTCCAAACAAGGCCCCAAGACAGAGACATATACCCCCTCATGAAGCTGGATTGCATGGACTTTGGCAACCTGCTTCGCATACTGACGTAGTTCAACATCGTACGGTTCACTCATATCCGGGAATCGGGGCCCCCAAGCATCTACGTTTGGTCCCACCAGGGGATTGACTCCTTGCAGATTTATATGATCTGAAAGTAGCATCACATCCCCACGACGATAGTCTGGATTCATGCAACCACACGCATTTGAAGCCATTAAGCTTGAGATGCCAAGTTTGGCCATGACCCGAACGGGAAACGCCACTTCACGGGCACTGTATCCTTCATACACATGTACACGCCCTTTCATACACACCACCTGAACTCCTCGAAGCGTACCCACAAGAAGTTCTCCTCCGTGGGATTCTACAGTCGACACAGGACAGTGCGGGATTGACTCATAAGGAATCCGATGGGCAACCTCAATCTCCTCTGTCAGCTTTCCCAACCCTGTACCTAGGATTAAACCAACATGGGGTTGCATCTGGGTGTGTGTACGAATTGCAGCCACCGCCTCTTCTACTTGTGCCACCTGTGTTTGGGAGTCGGGAATATTTTCTTCCATCTGAATCTGATTATGTCTTAATGAGTGGCTTTCTTGGTCCAAACAGGGCAGAACCGACACGTATATGGGTAGCTCCTTCCTCAATCGCTATTTCGTAATCCCCACTCATCCCCATAGATAATCCTGAACCTGTTAAATATTCATATTTAGAGCGTATACTTCTTAGTAGACGAAATTCCTCACGCACCTTCTCGGGATCTGGCGATGCCAAGGTCATGAGTCCTACCAACCGAATGGATTCACAGTCACTCAATTCCTTCACGACATTCCCCACCCTAGCGGGATCTAGTCCAAATTTCGATGCTTCTCCGGATACGTTTACCTGTAGAAAACAGGGAAGTATTCGAGCTGCCTCTTCGGCATGACGGTTGAGTGCCTGAGCTAGTCGAATGCTATCAAGGGCATGAAATTCTTTGGCATTCGCGACAACTTGACGTGCCTTATTTCTCTGCAGATGTCCAATCATATGCCAGTTTCGATCAGGAAAAAGAGGAGCTTTTGCAATCAATTCTTGTACTTTGTTTTCTCCAAAATCTGTGAGTCCGGCCGCAGATGCTGCTGCAACTAGCTCGGAAGGCCAGGTTTTCGTCACGGCAATGAGCGTGATTTCTTCTTCCCTACGCCCTGCACGGCGACAAGCACCCATAATTTTTTCCTGCACTTGATGGATCCGATCACGAATTTGATTCAACGTATTCATTTAGAAGATTCTATACCAGATCGATTATCCCTCTGCACGAAGTACGGAAAGTACCGATCGATCATAAACACTACGGTTACTCAGGAATCCGATCATCAGGGTCAATCCTATCACCGCAGCAATCACCGCAAGAACGGACTGGCTGGTTACTGCCAATGGA
This sequence comes from Rhodothermales bacterium, assembly GCA_965215475.1. Lineage (GTDB taxonomy): Bacteria > Bacteroidota > Rhodothermia > Rhodothermales > Bin80 > Bin80. The sequence goes on along the minus strand of OZ244061.1, from coordinate 2,557,896 downwards.
AGTTCGAAGACTGTAATCGATAGAATCCATCCGGCAACCAAAGATAAAATTAATCCGGTTGCACAAGACAAAAATCCCAAGACCGAATACTCCGCCATTGTGATGATCAGGAGCTGCTTCCGGCTTGCTCCTAGCGTTTTCAGTAGACTGCTTTCTTCAATTCGTTGCAATCGACCAATCAAAAGAGAACCGATTAAAACTAGAATCCCCGCAATGAAGCAAAAATATGCCATGAACTGGATTGCGTATCGAATACGATCAAGAACTTCACGAATGATTTGAATAATTGCCTCAAGGCTGAGCACCGTAACATTCGGGTACCTCGCGACCACCATTGACTGCAAAGAATCTGGGGAGGTGCTGCCTCCACTACGACTTGTAATAATGTGCGTTTGTGGAACGTCTTCCAAAATATTCGAGGGAAAGACGACGTAGAAATTTGACCGCATCTGCTCCCAATCTACGGTTCGAAAACTGGTAATTTTTGTGGGAATCCGTCTTCCTTGAACGTTAAAAACAAGCGTATCTCCCATATCTAAGCCCAACTCTGTTCGTGCAAAATCATCTTCCACGGAGATTGGGACAAAAGCAGAATCTGGCTGATACGCCCCGATAAAGGTCCCACTGGCGAGTGTTTCTGCATCCGTGAGAGCAGCCCTATAGGTGGACCTGTACTCGCGTGTGAGCGGCCATGTGAATTCACGAGTAGAGTCTTTGACCAGCTCCTCTACTGTCTGCGTACCAATTGCATGCAATCTCATATTCACGATCGGAGAACTATCAATGATGGGCCAACTCTGCTCTTCGATCAGTTGCGTCACTCCATCTAATTGGTCATTCTGGATATCAAAGAAAATCATGTCTGGTCGCCCGGTGCCTCCTACCATATTCATCTGTTTTACGATCGTGCTCTCGCTGATCAGTAGGACCATGACAATAAATGTACCAAGCCCAAGGGCCAACATAACTAAGAGGGTCTGATTCCCGGGGCGATGTAAGTTTGCAAACCCCTGACGAAGTGGATAAAATGGAATCCGCCCCGTCAATTTCTGGGTGATCCACATAAGAAGTTTTGACACGAGGGCCAGTGCCCCGAAAGCAATGATGATCGCTAGCGCATAGTACCCACTGACAACCCAACTTCCTGACTGGGCCGCCGCAATCACAATCAGTCCTCCGACAATGAAAATATATGCCAAAAAGCGGGCACGTGCAGGAGTCAGAGGCTCAATATTGGAACGAAGTGCCCGCAATGGGGATACTCCGCGCACATCCATCAAAGGCAGGATCGCGAAAATTAATGTTACAAACAAACCAACTCCAAAGCCCATCGCCATGCTTGACCATGACAGACGAAATGCAACCTCAAATGGCAGGAATGGACTGATGGCATAAGGGATGAGTAATTGGGCCAGTGCTCCCCCAAAACATCCCAGTACCCCCGCAATGCATCCCAGAATAAACGCCTGAAAAAAATAAATCGAAAAAACGCCCCCATTCCCCGCACCTAAGCATTGCAATACCGCAATATTATCCAGGCAACGGCGAACATGTGCACGAATCGCTCCCCCAACTCCCAACCCACCCAATATGAGTGCACCAAAGCCCGCTAGGCCTAGGAACTGATTGAAAAACCTCAATGCCTGTTCCCAATTCTCTCTCTGTTCCGCGACTGTATCAATATTTGCGTTGAAAACATTCGTATCCTTATATAAGGAATCACGGATAGCTTCTGGGTCTTCATCTGGGGCAAGTTTTACATAGATCTCATAATTGGCCATCGCTCCGAAGCCAAGAAGCACGGTATCCAATGCGGCAAGAGGTACATAGACCGAAGGCATGATAAACATACCGATCTCTGTCTCGCTGGGGGCACGCTCGAGTGAGCCTGAGATTTCATATCTATGTTGACCAATCTGGACCGTATCTCCAGTCTGAATCCCCAACTTCTGCATCAAACCTTGATCTACTAGGGCTCCCGATCTTTCTTTGAACTGAATTGAAGCCTCCACCGGATCAGATTTCAGATCCCCATATAGAGGATAGGCATCTTCTACTCCATAGACACCGACTAAGCGAGATTGATTCTGCAAGGGAAAATAGGCCACCGACAAGGTAGACACTCTTTGGGCTTTGGCAACCCCAATCGTATCAATACCAACTTGGGTAAGCTCATCAAATGGCCGGTTATTTGAAAACCGCATATCTGCTCCCAGGAGTTCGCGTGCCTGCTGATCTACGCTGTACTGTAGACTCTCTGACGTGGAAGAGAGTGCTACCAAGAGGGCAACCCCAACAATCATTGATGAGAGGAAGATGAGTAGTCGTCGGCGACTCCCACGACTTTCCCACCATGCCATACGAAAGATCCAGGCATTTCTCATGCCACTGCGTGCGCTACTTCTGCGGCTTGATAATCCCGAATAACCTGACCGGCTTGAAGCTCAAGAATCCGGTGGCATGACCGGGCAAATTCTAGATCATGCGTCACCACAACCAGGGCCGTACCTGCTGTGCGATTCAAATCAAGGAGTAGTTCTTCAATTCTATTACCTGTTGCCGTATCCAGGTTGCCTGTTGGCTCATCGGCAAAAAGAATGGCTGGGCGGTTAATGAAGGCTCTTGCAAGACCAACCCGCTGCTGCTCTCCCCCACTCATCTGAACCGGATAATGATGTGCACGTCCTTTGAGTCCAACCTCGGTCAGTAACTCCAGGGCGTGTTGACGAGCACTCCCCTTCCCGCTGAGTTCCAGTGGAACCATTACATTCTGTAGTGCCGTCAAGGTTGGAATGAGTTTGAACGTCTGAAAGACGAATCCAACAAAATCACGCCGAATTTTTGCTCGTTCTCCTTCGGAACAGCCTTCAAGGTCATACCCGGCCAATTTCACGTTACCTGAAGTTGGTGAATCCAACCCCGCACATAACCCCAGTAACGTTGTCTTTCCACTGCCAGAAGGCCCCACGACCGCACAGACCTCACCATTACCCAGAGAAAATGTGATTTTATCCAAAACGGTCAATAATCGGGACCCACTTTGATATGTTTTCGTAAGCTTAGTAACCTCAAGCATTAGATCTTAAAGTGTTTATTCGTTTTGCTCAAATCAGCATCGTCCTATACACAGGAATCTGCCTCTGTGTTCTATTACCAACAAGGTCAGTGGTTGCGCAAAACCCCCAGAATACATTGGCCCGTGTACTTTTTCTGGGAAATAGTTTGACCGCTGGCTATGGGCTTCCTCAAGAAGAAGCCTATCCTTCTCTCTTACAGGAACGCATCGATTCATTAAAATTGCCTGTAACTCTTATCAATGCCGGCGTAAGTGGAGACACGTCTGCCGGGGGATTGAGACGTCTTGTCTGGCAACTGGAAAACCCTCCCGACATCCTAGTTATTGCTCTTGGGGCGAATGATGGCCTGCGAGGACTCTCACCAGCCATGACAAAAAGCAACCTGACACAAATCATTCACCAAGCAAGGGAGGCTAACCCTGCTGTAAGTATTCTGATTGCTGGAATGCAGGTCCCTCCTAATTTGGGTCCAATCTTTCAGAAAGAATTCAGGGAGATTTTTCCTGCCGTAGCAGATGAAATGAATACCGAACTGATCCCCTTTCTTCTGGAAGGAGTCGGCGGAGTTACTGAGTTGAACCAATCCGATGGAATTCATCCCAATGCCGCCGGACAGCAAAAAATTGCTGATACAGTCTGGGAAGCTCTGATGCCCGTATTGCGGGAGATGATTTCACGCCAGTGAAAATTCTTCTACGTTACTCACAATATTCGTGCTCAAAACCTCTTCATATGGGCACGATGTTTCTATCATGGAGTTTTCTCCACTAAGAATGAATTTGATCCCCCCTTATTCAGTACATATATTGGTCTCTTAACCATGGTTCGTGATAGAACCTACAATAAAAGACAAAAATCCAAAATCACCCCTACGAGAACCTAGGCATTATTCTAATGACTTCTACCAAAATCTAGATCTCTTATGGATCCACGCGCCAACCGAATTCCTGAGAAACATCCACACCTGTACGAATTTCTTCTGGAAGACGTACCAGTTTAATGGATGCTTCGGATCCTAACGTTCCGTCCGGCAGATAAATCATCCCTACTGCTCTGGCGAAGCGATCTCCGATCACCTCCCGTCTGGCGACAATATGAAGCGATACTTCCACAGGGACCGGATGCCGATACTTTACATCAAGCCGGACCGACATCATAAATGCATGAAAATCTTCGATCAGAGATACGCGCCCAATGATCTCGTCTAGGATCGCTGCTTGCACCCCTCCATGAACAATTCCTGGATATCCTTCAAACGATCGGGGAACGCTGTAATGTGATACCACCTCATCCTCTCCATTATCATAAAAAGACATGTACAGGCCGTGGGGGTTATTGCGACCACACACAAAGCAATTATTGCTGTTCGGTTGCTTGTTCAAATTCAAACAGCCTTGACTTCAGTAATCAACTCCGCCACTGAATCCTTAGCATCCCCAAAAAGCATACGTGTGTTTGACTCAAAGAACAGAAGGTTCTGGACTCCAGAATATCCCGGTCGCATACTTCGCTTCAGAAATACGACCGTCTTGGCCTGATCAACATTCAGGATTGGCATCCCGTAGATTGGACTTGATCGGTCATGACGAGCCGCAGGATTCACAACATCATTAGCTCCGATCACAAGTGCTACATCGGTCGAATCGAACTCATGATTAATCTCATCCATCTCAAACAATGAGTCATAGGGCACGTTCGCCTCTGCTAAAAGTACATTCATATGCCCCGGCATACGCCCCGCAACAGGATGCACGGCATATTTAACCTCTACACCTTGCGCCTGTAATACATCCGCTAATTCCCGTACCTGGTGCTGAGCCTGGGCAACTGCTAACCCGTAACCCGGCACAATAATGACCTTACGCGCATAACTGAGCATGATTGCCGTATCATCCGAGGTCGTAGAGGTAATCGTGCGCCCATCTGCCAGCTTTCCTGCTCCATCCTCATCAGAATCGCCCCCAAAACCTCCAACCATGACTTGCCAGAATTTCCGATTCATGGCAACACACATGGTATTGGTTAACATAATCCCTGAAGCTCCAACCAGTGCACCACTGACGATCAGAACGGTATTGGACAATACGAACCCCGTTGCCGCTGCAGCTAATCCAGAAAGCGCGTTCAAAAATGCTACAATGACGGGCATATCGGCCCCGCCAATAGGAAGGACAATCAGGATCCCAAAAATCAGAGATAAACCGGCAAGAATTAAAAAACATAGAAGGATTTCTCCACCAAAAAAGGTCCATGTGATGGAAGCCGTGATCAAAGCTAGAAAGATCACTAGAACCACATATCGTCCAGGAAACACAATCGGATTTCCTGTCATCTTACCGCTAAGCTTCAAGAATGCAATAAGACTCCCGGAAAATGTCACCATCCCCACCAGCACACTCAGATACGGAAATGCATTCGGAGTGATCTCACTCACCATCTCCTGTTCAAGGGCGACCCGGACGATTTCAGCCGCCGCCACAAGCGCGGAAGCCAAGCCTCCGAACCCGTTGAAGGCTGCTACTAATTCAGGCATTGCTGTCATTTGAACACGCTTTGCCAGTACAATGCCGATCAATCCTCCAACCACTAAGCCACTTATCATCTCTACTGGAGTGAGAATTTTCTGGGAAAAGAGTGTGACAATGATTGCAAGCAGCATTCCGAGAGCTGCGAGCTGGTTACCCGACCGTGCTGTAACAGGAGACTGCAATCTTTTCAATCCTGTAATAAACAAGATTGCAGAAAGAAGATAGATTCCCTCAATGAGTCCTAAAGGCATTACTCCGTGGATTTCTTCTTAAACATCTGCAGCATCCGCCCCGTCACCATAAATCCTCCTACAACATTAATCGTCGCAAAAACCAAGGCAAATACACCAATCCATTTGGCCCATACTCCTCCTACCATTCCGGCGGACACTAAGGCACCAACAATGGTGATTCCGCTGATAGCATTGGATCCGGACATCAGAGGCGTATGCAACGTCTGAGGGACCTTGCTCAAAACCTCCCGACCAATAAACATGGCCAGTATAAAGAGCGAGTATGGAGTCATGGCATTATGATTTGATTATCCTGAGAATGCGTTCATGTACAATATTCCCATTGTGACAAACACAGGAAGCCTTGAAGATTTCATCCTCAAAATTTGGTTGAAACGCTCCATCCTGAACAAATTCGCTGATCATCGCCGTAACGGTGCGCGCATAAAGGAAACTGGCGTCTGTAGGCACCATGGATGGGAGATTCGTATAGCCAATAATTTGGACCCCCTGATGGACGACCACTTCATCTGCCGTCGTCAATGTGCAATTCCCTCCGCTTACCGCTGCAAGGTCAACAATCACACTGCCGGGGGCCATAGATTCAACTGCTTTTTGGCTTACTAAGGTTGGAGCACTGCGCCCTGGGATCAAAGCCGTAGTGATCACTACATCCGACTTGGCTAGATGAGGAACCAGCAGTTCTACCTGCTGCTTCGCCTTGGCCTCCATCAATGCCTTGGCATATCCACCTTCATCCTGCATATCATTGATTTCGAGATCTAACTCAACAAACTGGGCGCCAAGGCTTTTGACTTCTTCTCGGGCGGCTTCACGAATATCGTATCCCCATACACGAGCCCCGAGCCTACGCGCGGTTGCAATGGCTTGTAACCCGGCAACACCAGCTCCCAGAACCGTCACATTTGCAGGTCGGATCGTACCCGCTGCTGTCGTTAACAAGGGAAAAAATCTAGGAAGATAATTCGCGGCGATCAGTGTTGCCTTGTAGCCAGCCAAAGAAGCCATGGCGCTGAGCGCATCCATTTTCTGTGCGCGAGAGATCCGGGGAACCAGCTCCATGGATAGCGCAGTCACCTCCCGGCCAGCTAATTGCTTTATTCGCTCGGGCGCATCAAGCGGCTGGAGGAATCCAACGAGAACCGCTCCCGATTTGAGCCACTGCATCTCATCCTCCGATGGTGGCCCTACCAATGCAATGATATCTGATCCCCATGCGTCCTGTCCCGACACAATGTTTCCACCTGCTTCACGAAATGCATCATCCGTAATCTGAGCCCCCTCACCTGCCTTGGATTCTACTTGAACCTCCAACCCCTTCTTGGTCAGAGTAGAAACTACTTTGGGCACTAATGCGACTCGATGTTCTCCCGGTGCGGAAGCGCGAACTATTCCTAAGGTCATGATTCAAAAACTTCAGAGAGAATATACAACGATCAATTAAAATTTCCTGGGATCTCTACCCCAAACTGAAACTACCCATTTTTCTTCTCAAAGTCTCTCATAAAATCGACAAGCACTTTCACGGATTCTAATGGACATGCATTATAGATGGAGGCGCGAATTCCACCGACCGACCGATGTCCTTTGAGCGCAACCAACCCATGCTCCGCAGCCTGTTCAATAAATACCGGTTCTAGTTCTTCTTGGATCAATCGGAACGTGATATTCATCTGGGATCGGGACGCTTTTTCGGCCGTTCCCCGGTAAAATCCGCTAGAATCTATCGCATCATACAAAAGGGTGGATTTCTTTCTGTTCACCTGCTGTACCCCCGAAATCCCCCCCAGATTCTCTAACCATTCCAATACCTTTTCGACCATATAGACTGCAAAAACCGGAGGGGTGTTGAAGCATTTTGCAGCGTGGGTTCCATAATCCAACATGGTAGGTAGCTCTGTATTGCGAGATTTTAAAAACCCATCCCGAACCAGCACGACCGTGACGCCAGCAGGACCAATGTTTTTCTGCGCTCCTGCATAAATCAACCCGTAACGATCTAATTCAAGCGGGTAACTCAAAAAATCACTGGATGCATCACAGACAAGCGGGCAATTCACTCTCGGAACATCATGGAATTGAGTCCCATAGATCGTATTGTTGGATGTATAGTGCAGATAAGAATCCTGAGAGTCCAACTCCCATGATATTGGATCTGGAATATAAGTAAAGGCAGATTCTGCACTGGATGCCGCAATCCGACCATGACCAATCTTGCATGCTTCCGCGTGTGCCTTCTTCGCCCACGCTCCGGTCAAAAGATATGCCGCTTGTCCATCCGGGGGAAGAAAATTCAATGGTACCTGGTGAAACTGCATCGAAGCACCTCCTCCAAGAAATAATATGTGCCAATCCGCGGTCAACCCAAGGAGATTCGCAATCCGCTTACGTGCAGAGGTCTCTATCTCAATATATTCGGGTGATCGATGAGAGATTTCCATTACGGATGCTCCTGTTTTCCTATAAACAGGCAGTTCTTCATGAGCGGCCTCAAGAACTGAAAGAGGAAGCGTACCTGGTCCTGCCGAAAAATTATGCAAACGCCTAGATTGGGTTGAGGTCATCTTAAAGTTTAATTTCTGAAACAGCTAACACGTCTTGAATATTTTTGAGCAAGCTTGAGAGTTCATCAGGAGGTTTACCCACGATGCGGATTCGTGCAACTGCAGCATTCACAGAACCAGCAAACACTTGGTTTTCCATCTCTTGTACGTTCAGGTCGCACTTACGTACCACATCAAGTACCCGGGCAAGCACTCCAACTTTATCCAGATGCCGAACGGTTATTAAATGTGTCGCGGCTGATTGAACCGCAATGTTAACACAATTAGGGACAACTCCCGTATTCGCATACGTGTCAATCACGCGCGCCGCTTCATCTCCAGTAGCCTCCTGTGCCTGAACTGTTGATGCTCCAACATGATGCGTCAGATACACAGAAGGATGTGTTCGCAGATGTGTCTTGAGTGCCCCCTCTTTGTAGGTTGGCTCATCTGCAAACACATCCAGAGCGGCACGAATTCCATTCTCATCCAATGCTGTACGCAAAGCATTTTCATCTACCGTGCTTCCTCGCGTAGTATTTATAAAAAGTGCTCCTGGCTTCATCGCAGTAAAAAAATCCTCGTTTGCTATCTGAAACGTTGATGACGTTGCTGCTACATGCAATGAAACAATATCGGATTGAGCGGCAACCTGTATAGGGGTGTCTGCACGGCTTACTCCAAAGGATACGGCCGATTCAGCGGTAAGTGAGCGACTCCATACGACTACTTCAAGCCCAAGCCCCTGCGCCATCTTGGCAACAAGCTGGCCAATTTCTCCCATACCAATGAGTCCGAGCACCCTACCTTTGAGGCCTCGTGCCTTGGCGTATTTGCCTTTCTGCCATTTTCCTGCTCGCGCATCTGAGACATTGTCTGGAATCCAGCGATCCAACGAGACGATGAGCCCAATCGTTAACTCGGCAACTGCACTGGCATTTTTGCCCGGGCAATTCGCGACGAAAACACCAAACTCTGATGCAGCTTCCAAATCAATAGAATCATATCCTGCCCCAGCCCGCACAATCAACTCAAGACATGGCGCATGTTGAATCATACTGCGTGTCACATTGGTTGATCTTACCACCAGAGACTCGGTCTCATGGTGGATGAGTGCTTTCTGCAGTTGATCTGCTGAACAAAGTTCAACCGCTACAGCGTGTCCGGCCTGCCTTAATGCCTCAATACTTTTTTCAGGCAATTTATCGGCAATCAGTACGCGCATTATCTTGCAAAACGATGAATCAGAAGTCCACTTCGAAGCTTCGGTTCAAACCAGGTTGATTTTGGCGGCATGAGCTCATGCGCGTCCGAGACCGCCAGCAGTTGATCCATACTAGTTGCAAACATTGAAAAGGCAACCGAAGGGTGACGGCTGTCTTCCACACGTTGCACCAGTTCATCCGTTCCCCTGATTCCTCCCACAAACGTGATGTTGGGATCCGTGCGCTGATCTATGATGCCCAGAAAAGGCTCAAGGATCAATTCTCCAAGGCGAGCAACATCCAATTGATCCGCCACACCATTACGTTTCGTTGGGGGGAGTAAAACGGTATGCCAACTCCCCTCCGCATACAGAGATACTTCACCTGGACTAGATGGGGTAGGCGTTTCCGTTGACGTTTGGATTGCTCCAACTCTATCTATCGCTTGAATAAATTTTTCCACATTTGGCACACGAATAATCCGGTTGTAGGGAAGAATTCGAGTACTGTTCGCTGGGAAGCACACAGCTGGGAAAAAATCGCTCCCCGGAGCAGCTTCCTTCTCCCATGCATTCAACGCCGCCTCACACCGATGATGTCCATCTGCAATATAGACTGGACCCACTCCTTTAAATGCTTCTACTAAACGTTGTGTGTCCGCGAATCTCCACACCGTATGCTGAATTCCATCCACTGCTGTAAAATCAAATAACGGATCCGTCTTCGTACACTCCTCCATTAAGTCTGTTACCGGAGCATAGTCCTTGAATACTAGATTGACCGGCTCCGCATGGGCAGCCTGGGTCAGAATATGGCGAGTTCGATCAGCAACCTTTGGAGGACGGATATTTTCGTGCTTGAGAATCGCACCTCGCTTGTATTCTTCAACGGAAACCAGTCCATAGATACCAACCTGTTCGTGTTCATCCATTCGGATGCGATAGGCATATAGATAGGGTTCCGTTTCTTGATAGCTATCGCTTCCAGAAGCAAATTGACGTAAATTTTCAGCTCCCTGCAAGTAAACTGCACGGTCGTATTCATCCATATCACGACTCAGATCAATTTCTGGGCGAATAATATGAAGAAAGCTTTTCGGGTTCCCTTTCGCCATCTGACGAGCCTCCGCAGTACTGATAACATCGTAAGGAACACAAGCAACTCTCTCTGCTGCTTCAATTGTTGGTCGCAGGGCCGCGAATGCCTTGATAACTGCCATTGGATAAATATTAAGTATGAATGATTGGTGAGTCAATCCATAAACCCCGCTTTCAACAAAGAATGTGCATGGGTGTGCCAAATACTGGAACCTTTTTTCATTCCAAAAGGTATTAACTGATATATCGCGGGGTGGAGCAGTGGTAGCTCATCGGGCTCAAGTCTCACTCTCGCCTAGGTTGTAGAAGGCGCAATTCTCTTCCTGATATCTGGCGATAGTGTATATGGGCTGCGTGCGAAGGGAAACTGGCACGTGAAATCTTGTCAAATTCGGGGAAGCCTGTTGCGTGGTAATCCCGAGCCAAGCCTTAACGGAAGGTGTAGAGACTTAATGGCAAGCCCCTAACGGTTCGGCCGAGGGTGAAGAGAAAGTCCAGACCACAAACGATCCTACTGGATCGGCGATGAAAATCGTAGATGGTATGCATAACCCGAAGGTCGCGGGTTCGAATCCCGCCCCCGCTACCATCAGGACCGGCCCCAGTAACAACTGAGGGCCGGTCTTCTTTTTTTTTTTGAAGACCGCTTTGCAAAAATCCCCCTGGAAGACGAATTGGCTTTTCTGGGAAGATCAACCTGGATTCAGATTGCACATGTTGGAATCATTGTGCGCAGTATGGATTTTGGCAAAAGCTCTGCAACTTTGCCTTCTGTTGTGATGAAAACGCTTGGTCAAAAAGATCCTGTTACGATCTACTTTCTTTCATCGTCAATGAGCATGGTTCTTCCGAAGCGCTCCTCTTCTTTATCCGCCTGGTTGATCTACATCCAACGAGTCCAAGACATGACAAACGTATGGAAAATCAAAAACAGGCCGCGCCATAAACCTGTTTGGCCGGAGGAATCCTGCCAAATTTCATACGTTAATGTGGAAGACGTATCTGTTGGAGTTTCTAGAACGAGAATCATGCATGGAACAACATCCGATCGAACCAGAACACGGCATATACATATACGCTACCCTCTGTGATCCTTTTACTCCGGAAACGCTCCTGTTTTTAGGTAGCAATCGGATACTTCATGATCTGACCATGCCCACTACCACTCACCAACCCCGCCGTATCTTGGTGACCGGAGGGGCTGGCTTCATTGGTGCAAATTTTTTACACCAGATTGTCCCACAGTTCTCGGATTCTATCATCGTGAATCTTGATAAGTTGACCTACGCTGGCAACCTCCAAAGTTTGCATTCAATTGAGAATACATCCAATTATACCTTTATTCATGGAGATGTCTGTGATCGAGATCTCTTACAGAGATTATTTACAGAGTACCAATTCACATCCATAATTCATTTTGCGGCAGAAAGTCATGTGGATCGATCGATCCATTCTCCAATAGACTTTGTCCAGTCCAATGTCCTTGGAACGACCTCTTTGTTACAATCAGCCAAGGATTTGTGGCTCCAGTCTTCATCCGATGTAGAGGACTTTCGATTTTTGCATGTCTCTACGGACGAGGTATTTGGAGCCTTGGGGCCGACGGGTAAATTCTCACCTGATACCCCCTATGCACCTCGATCTCCCTATTCTGCTTCCAAAGCATCTGCGGATCACTTCGTTCGGGCGTATGCTCATACCTATGGGCTTCCTGTGGTGATTTCTAACTGCTCAAATAATTACGGGCCCTATCAATTTCCAGAAAAGCTTATTCCCTTGGCCATTGTTCGAGCTCTGAACAAACAGCCCATCCCCGTCTACTCTAAAGGCGAAAACGTACGCGATTGGCTTCATGTCGGAGATCACTGTGAAGCACTGATCTGTATGCTACAACACGGCATCGCTGGTGAAACCTATCTGGTTGGAGGCTCTGGAGAATGTTCAAACCTGGACTTATTACACGTACTTCTTACGATTGTGGACGATGAATTAGGTCGTCCTGCTAAGAGCAGTTGGAAACTCATCAAATTTGTTCAAGACCGGCCAGGCCATGACTTCCGTTATGCAATTGATGCAAGCAAACTCATGACTGAGCTGGGATGGACTCCAAGCCATTCTCTTGAGGAAGGACTTCGCACTACCGTTCAGTGGTATCTCGCTAATCAACCATGGCTTCAGGCTGTGATTGACGAGAGCTATCGTACATACATAAAGGCCCAATATCCGTCCTGATGAAGCTTCTGTTATTTGACATCGATGGAACGCTCATCAAACCCATTCAATCCAGCCGTAAACATATCGAGGACACACTTGAAGATCTTTGCGGGCGCCCCATTTCAACCGAAGGAGTATCCTTTTCTGGACGCACGGATCCCCAAATCCTGGAAGAAATTTTTTTGCTAGCCGGATTCAACCCAGAGAAGACACTAGAACTTATACCGGTTGCATTGGAACGCTACATCTCCCACGCTACGTATGTATCTGATGAGGTTACTCCCTCGGATGGTGTCGTAGAGCTCCTTGAATATCTGAAACCCAATCAATCTATTCAACTGGCATTGCTAACCGGAAATGTTCGTGTGACCGCCTATCGTAAACTGGAGGCGGCTCGACTAGATCATTTATTCCCGTTTGGGGCATTCGGATGTGACCATGCTGACCGAAACAAGCTCCCTGCCATCGCCACTAGACGGGCACTCAAGCACTGCGGAAGAGCCTTTGTGGGACATGATTTGGTCATTATCGGCGATTCGATTCACGATGTCACTTGTGGTCAGGTAAATGGAGCACTGAGTATCGCGGTTGCAACGGGGTTCACGAGCTATCAGGATCTCAAATCAGCCAAACCAGACGTGCTGTTGGAGGATTTGACAAATATTGACGACTTTTGCTGCCAAGTGGGACTCTAATCTGAGAACCACTGAGTTTATTTCTTGGTAATCTACTCCAGCCGATGAAATAATGGCCGCTAAAGCGAGAATTATAGCAACTGGTGAAACTCTCTCAATGAAAAACACTTTTTCATTGAAAAGGCTGAAGAGCCAAGTTTTGTAGCTGAATAATTTGCTAGAGAGTGAATAATCTGGAACAGATAATCCCCTATTATAGTGGATAATTATTACATCTTCAAGGAAATGGGGAACAACTTCTTGATATGTGCCATTCTTTATAAATCTAATCCATGCTCCTTGTGGGAGATAACTGTAAAAATCAACCCCCAGAATATTTCAGGGGCTCTAGCATCTCGAGATACTTGACCGCGTTCCTGAATCTATGAGGGACACCTCTTGGGTAAAAGAGTTCGCTACCGGGTGGATTTTTAACATCCTCCACGAGGCAACCCGCAAAATATCTTTCTGAAGTTGGATCGAGACTACCATCGGGAGTTGATTCAACGATTTTGATATACGACCGAAGAAGTGGAGTATCATCATATTCACCGATCGACTGATTCTTACCCGCTATTTCTTGAGCTGCTCTGATGACAATCGTTTCAAACCAACGTCGTTCTTTGCGGAGATTCATATCGTACTTCACCGTGGAGGGCAACAAGCGTTCCACGACATCTTTGTCGGATAGCTCGCCGCGAAGAAGATTTCTCAATATATCTGAATCGTACGCATGCAATATCAGGGCGACACAAAATTCGTCATATACAATATTGTTAGGAGATCCCGTGGTATCCGACTGCGCAAACATCAAGATCAATCGCATACGATACAACGCTTTCTGAATCTGACGCAGATTAATTGTTTCTGTGTCAAAAAAGGCTTGCAAAAGACGTTCTGACATATTTCGAGCATTTTCGTCGAAAATTAGCGGTTTCACCTGTTCCATAAAAAGAACCCCCCCTTATTCACATTGGTTTCCACATGATCAATACTCCAGCAAGAATCTAAATCTAACCACTGATGCATTGAATTTTTTAAATAAGTATCAAGCATGAAAAATAATTTTGGTGAAACCAAAATTAATCAATTCCATACAAATGGTGGTAGAACCAAAAAAGAGAAAAATGCCCTCTTGAAAAGAGAATTATCAAGGTTCTCCTTATCTTTGAAGGGGTGTTTGATCAGATGAGCAAATCTGAATCGTTCAAGCTGGGCTCAAATCGCAATTTGAGATGAATAAGGGGGGTTTATCTAAATCTGCAAATTCCGCCGGGATACAATCTGGTTGTGGTAGTCCTGCTGATTTTGGATTCGCTGCCGGAACTAATCCTGCACGATCTATCACTAATACTTATATGTGCGCTGCCGACTTTAACTACCCGAGTATAAAAGTGAATTCTGGCGACAGCGACTTTACGCCCAATTCTCCAGGAACCGTCTTGATGTGGAATACGTCTTATACAACCTGGACAGGATCGGGAAGAGGAATTGCAAATACCGAATTCTTCAAATACAGAAATTCTAATGGTGGCTATTTCTTAAATCCTGTGAGTAGCACTGATTTACCCAGTGGACAATCCACCTCAGTAAGTGTAACAGTAATTACCTCGAGGGGAAGTAGTAGTGGACATGGCACATTATCAACATGGGCTAGCATGCGTAGAACGCGTGGACGAGGCACCAGAAGTAAGCATTCTGCCGCTGTGCGGGGAGTTTCCGGACTACCAATCAACAAACATCTAGAATAGAGAAGGGAAGTATGATTTCTGGCCTAAAAGGGCTTCGATTCTGGAAAAACAAAGGTAACTGAGGAAGTTCTTCAAATTTCCTGTTACAGAATAGAAAAAAACCTCATAGATACTCTCATAGCAATGTTTGTACTCAATCTCGGAGCTTTTGCAAGAGGTCGAATATAAATCAGGTATATGCGTGAGGTGAAGTGATTGATAATAGTGTCAATGTCTAGAAGTTTTTCAGTTTTGATCTACGGTGTCCTCCTGGTTTGCTGTTTCCATAAAACCAATGCAAATCATTTACTGGTTGACCTCTCAACGAATGGGACTTTCATCAGCCAACAACCGGAACAAAGTAGCAAGCAAAACAGATCTGTAATCAGCGGATTTGTGGTTGACGCTGAGAGCTCTGAAAGTTTAGTCGGAGCCACCGTTTATGTACCCGAAATGGATCTTGGTACAACAACCAATCGATATGGATTTTTTAGCCTTTCCGTTGCGGCAGATTCTGTACGTCTCATCATCTCCCATATTGGCTATCTCCCCCGTATACTGAATCAGGAATTGACCGAAGATGTTCGGTTAAACATTGAATTACGACCCGAGACCACCAGACTCGGTGAGATGGAAATTGTTGCCGTTGGAGAATCCTCCGTGGAAGCCATTCAAATGAGTCAAATCAAGTTGCCGATTGCAACCATCCGGGCACTCCCTGTTTTAGCGGGAGAAACAGACGTCTTCAAGACGCTTCAGTTACTTCCCGGAGTCCAATCCGGTAGAGAAGGAACCACAGGACTGTATGTTCGCGGGGGCAGCCCTGATCAAAATTTGGTCCTGCTAGACGGAGTCACGGTGTACAATCCCAGTCACCTGTATGGGTTTCTCAGTGTATTTAATAGTGATGCGATTAAAGATGTGACACTAATCAAAGGGGGGATTCCAGCCCGTTATGGGGGGCGTATATCCTCTGTAATTGATTTGGCCATGGAGGAGGGGAATTTGAAGGAGTTTGAAGGGACGGCATCTATAGGGCTTATCGGTTCCAGCTTTACATTCCAAGGCCCGGTCGTAAAGAATAGAGCCTCATTTATTGTTGCCACAAGGCGGACCTATCTTGATTTATTGGTGTATCCTTTCCTTGACGAAGACAAAAAATCCGGATACTATTTTTATGATACCAGTGCAAAAATCAACTATATCACGTCCAGAAAAGATCGTGTCTATTTGAGTTTTTACACAGGTCGTGATCGCGCGTATGCGAGAGCGCGTTCAAATCGAGCACCCTTGTGGACCCAAGACCGTAGTGAATTTGGATGGCGTAATTTGACAATGACTGCACGTTGGAATCGAGTATGGGGATCTAAATTTTTTTCCAATACGCTACTGGGATATACGCGCTATCGAGCGGGAACACGAAACCGGCGAGAGAGCGGCCCATTTGATGATCCCTCAGATATGCAGTCTTTTTATCGTAGCAGTTATATCTCAGGAATTACGGATCTCATTGGTCGCATAGAGTTTGACTGGGCATTGAACTCCAATCATTATATACGATTCGGTCTGGGAGGAACCTCCCACACATACAATACTGGAACGCTTTCGGAGCGAGAATTCGGAGTAGACATTGCTCCCATAGATACCGTCTATCATCCTGATCATCAGATCAGAGTACTGGAAGTACATGCGTATATTGAAGATGAAATTCAGCTCTCTCCAGATTTATCAGTCAATGCTGGCATGCGAGCTTCAAGTTTTTTTGCCAGAGGCCAAGCCTATCATTCTCTTCAACCCAGATTCAATGTACGATGGAAACTCGCGGCGAGTCTGGCCTTCAAGACATCGTATACCCTGTTGAGACAGAATTCACATTTGTTACCCGTTGCAAACGGTCTGTCTCTTCCTCTGGATTTGTGGGTTCCTGCAACAGATCAAGTCCAACCTCAAAGTGCGACACAGATAGCTTTTGGCTTTGCATGGAATTCTCCTAAAAGGACCTACGACGTTACGCTTGAAGGCTTCTATAAATGGATGGATTCCCAGATTGAGTATCTAGAAGGTGCACAAATCAATAATTTAACCGGAGACTCTTGGCAGGACCAGATTGAGAGGGGGGAAAGTTGGTCGTATGGAGGG
The DNA here is from genome assembly GCA_965215475.1 of Rhodothermales bacterium. Classification (GTDB taxonomy): domain Bacteria; phylum Bacteroidota; class Rhodothermia; order Rhodothermales; family Bin80; genus Bin80. Next base: position 2,540,435 of record OZ244061.1, on the reverse strand, counting down.
GAGCTATTTGCTCGGAAGAGTATCGGCCAGATTACCGGATGGATTGGATATAGTTTGACAAAAACACAGCAAAACTTTCCTACTCTGAACGATGGGCGAAATTTTCCTTTCCGATTTGACCGCCTGCATGACGTATCGGTCGCCGCCAGTTGGCAGTTACGTCCATTGATGGAGTTGTCTGCTGTTTGGGTCTACGGCACGGGGCAGGCGGTCTGGTTACCTATTGGCCATTTCTATGGGTTTCAGCACGATCCCGGAGGATCATTTAATGTTTTTGAACCCGATAAATCTCGTTTATTAACCGCGTTTGGCAATCGAAATTCGATTCGAATGCCAGCGTACCACCGGTTGGATCTATCCATGCAGATCAAAAGAGATCTACGATGGGCTCATCGAATACTCTCGTTTGGAATCTATAATATATACAGTAGACGGAACCCTTTTCTTTTGCAAACAAAAAATGCAATCGATGAAAGTGGAGATGATTTGAATTATCTGATATTTCAGCAAGTCAGTGCGTTTCCAATCATTCCTTTTGTGAACTACAGACTTGAATTTTGAAAATTCACTGATGAAGTATTTGTGGTCTTTATTGATTTTGCTTTGTATTGGTTGCGAGAACATTATTGAAGTGAATCCCCCTGAATACGATTCAGAGCCGGTAGTTACGAGTTTTTTCTCTCCAGACAGCACATGGTCTGTTACCATGCACAAAAGCCTGGGGGCCAACGTAAAGCGAGATGCAACACGTGAATACATCTCAGATGCATCTGTGATGGTGATGAATGGTCTCAACATAGTGGATATTCTCAATTATCAGAAAGATGGAAGATATGTATCCAATACAGGCCGGTTACCGATAGCTGGAATCATGTACACACTGCGTATGGATGTTCCAAGCTACAATAACATCGAAGCTATTTCCATGGCTCCTCCTCCAGTCGCGATATCCGATTATTCAATTGAAACTCTGCCTCTATCTCCCGAAACGGATGCATTTGCTCATGGTGCATTTTCCAGATATCATCTCAGAATTCGTTTTTCTGACACGCCTGGTACGAACTTCTACAGAATAGGAGTATATCGTCGTATACGAGACATGAGTATCGGTGCAACAGATTCTGACAGTGTTTATACTCTTATTGATTTTGATAAATTAACTCCTGGATGGTCCTGTGGCTATTCCTCCGACGAAGATCTTGTTGATCCAATTGATGGAATAGCCATAAATATATTTTGCAAAGAATTTGTTGTGACGGATAGGCGCTTTGATGGGAAAGATTACTCGTGGAGTGGGGTCACAATCGAATTGTCAGACGAGGATGGAAGAAAAGAACTTCGTCTAATTCTCTCGTCACTCAGCGAAGATTACTACAAATATCTTCAGTCACTAGAACGCAATGTCTCTTATGATCCATTGACCGAAGAACCATTTCCAATGTACTCAAATGTGAGCGGAGGTTTAGGTGTTTTTGCAGGATACACAAATACGAATCTTATTCTACCCTTCCCCGAATAGGTCTTATAGTAAGACGGTTCTGCCTGGAGGAGTGTGTCAAAGTTAGTGAGGTTTAGGTTCCGTTTAATGTAAGCAGCCCCCGAATTTATCACGATGAATTCAAGTACTTATTATGTCAGGTCGTAGACTCTACGTTGATTAGGAGGACAAATCAATCATTATCTTTGCATTGAATTTCAAATTGAATCCAGCTCGAAGATGAGGAAGTTGTTTCAACTATATCTGAGATGGAATCAAGAGCAAGTGAAGAAGCCTAATGCGCCTTTCATGGAATGAGATCCGAATCCGGGCGAGCAAATTCTCTAAGGACTGGAATGGGGCCTTCTATGAGAAGGGGGAAACTCAGAGTTTCTATAACGACTTCTTTGAAATCTTCGGCGTTCGGCGCCGTAGCGTTGCTCGTTATGAGGAACACGTAGCAAAACTGGATCATTCATCCGGCTTCATGGATCTCTTTTGGCCCGGTGTTTTGATTGTTGAGCAGAAAAGTGCGGGTCGTGACCTCAAGGTAGCCTACAAACAGGCCGGGGAATACTTTGATAATCTCCCGGAAAGCAAGCGCCCTCAATATATCTTGGTGAGTGATTTTCAAACTTTTCATCTTTACGATTTGGATGAACGGGAAGAGGTTTCCTTTACCCTTGCAGAATTACACAAAAATGTTGAGGCATTCAGCTTCATTCTTGGTGTCCAACGCCGAACTTTTCGGGATCAGGATCCCGCTAACGTCAAAGCCTCTGAGTTAGTTGGACGCCTACATGATCGGCTTCATGAAGCCGGTTATCGTGGACATGATCTAGAGCGCCTCCTTGTGCGGATTGTATTTTGTTTGTTTGCGGATGATACCGGAATCTTTGAACCTCGTGATATTTTCTTTGACTTCATCGAGGAACGAACAGGAGAGGATGGCTCCGATATGGGGCCTTGGTTAGCACAGTTATTTCAAATTCTTGATACGCCAGAAGATCAGCGTCCAAGCACACTAGACGAGGATCTTGACCGATTCCCATACACCAATGGAGAATTGTTCCAGGGGCTGCTTCGTATCCCTTCATTTGACTCGGATATGCGTGAGGCCTTAATTGATGCTTGCATGTTCGACTGGTCCAATATCTCTCCCGCCATCTTCGGTGCTCTGTTTCAGTCGGTGATGGATCCTCAGGAACGCCGAGCACAAGGAGCTCACTACACGACCGAAAAAAATATCCTGAAAGTGATTAAACCGCTCTTTATGAATGATCTGTGCGGTGAATTTGATCGCTTGCGATCCCGGAAAGATACCCGAAAGATTCCTGATTTGAGACGATTTCAGAAGAAACTGGGGCAGATGAAATTCTTTGATCCGGCTTGCGGATGTGGCAACTTTCTCATTATTGCATACCGGGAATTACGCCTACTTGAGATGGAGGTTTTGAAAGAAATACAAAAGAGTCTTGGGAAAGAGGGCCAGAGAGATCTTGAAGCATCCACACTTTCTCTGATTGATGTAGATCAATTTTTCGGAATTGAGATCAGTGAATTTCCTGTTCGTATTGCCGAGACTGCATTGTGGATGATGGATCATATTATGAATAATCACCTGAGCATTGAGTTCGGTGAGACATTCACACGGATTCCATTGGAGGCATCACCTCATATTGTTCACGGAGATGCATTGGAAATAGATTGGTCTGATGTGCTCGTGGCAAAGGACTGCTCGTTTGTATTTGGGAATCCTCCATTCGCAGGGGCGAAATTTCAAAGCAAGGAACAGCGTGCACAGGTGCATCGGGTTGCTGCACTGGGCAAAAGCGGGGGAACTCTTGACTATGTTACTGCGTGGTTTATCAAGGCAGGCGAATACATCTGTTCTGGAGGGGAAGCGCGAATTGGATTCGTATCCACCAATTCCATCACACAAGGGGAGCAGGTAGGACAGCTATGGCCGATTCTGTTTGAGCGATGCAAGGTCGACATTTCATTTGCCCACCGAACCTTTGCATGGGGATCAGATGCGCGGGGAAAAGCTCATGTACATGTGGTCATTATTGGTCTTGATCATCAGAAACATGCGCGAGTAGAGAAGCGCCTGTTCAGCTACCCCAATATCAAAAGCGAACCTCTTGAAAGCAATCATTCGATGCTTTCCCCTTACTTATTTGATGTCAGCAGTCTGATCAATCCGCATATTGTAGCACAGGAAGAGAGCCATCCAATCAATGGATTAGGAAAGATGATCATTGGATCAAAACCCATAGATAAGGGCTACTATATTTTTAATGAAAAAGAGCGGAACGAATTTTTAGAAATTGAACCTGGCTCATCTCCATTCATGCGGCCGTTCGTTGGAGCGCGTGAATTTCTGCAGGGCAAGAAGCGCTGGATTTTAGCGTTGCATGATGCTCCACCAAATGTGCTGGCAGAGCTTCCGCATGTTCGAAAACGGATGGCTGCAGTTCGCGCATATCGAGAAGCCAGTAAGAGTAAGCCAACACAGAAGCTCGCCCAAACTCCGAGTCTCTATCATGTAAATGTCATTCCCGAATCGCCTTTTCTGGTGATTCCAGAAACCAGTTCAGAACGGAGGGAATACATCCCGATTGGATGGATGGAACCACCAGCGGTTCCAAGTAATAGCCTAAAAGTATTAACCAATGCAGCCCTCGTAGATTTTGCTCTCCTCACTTCGGCCATGCACATAGCATGGATGCGGGCTGTTGGTGGGAGGTTGAAGAGCGATTACAGGTATTCTGTCGGGATTGTCTACAACACGTTTCCCTTGCCACCCACAGACGCAGATATGGCATCACTTGACCCTCTAGCCCAAGCGATTCTGGATATTCGTGCAGTTTACACAGGCTCAACACTGTCTCATTTGTATGACCCAGATATGATGCCAAAGCATCTTCGTCGTGCCCATCAAAAACTTGACCTCGCCGTGGATAAACTGTATCGTCTCCAAAAATTTGATTCAGAGCGAGAGCGGGTTGAACATCTTTTTCTTCTCTATGAACAAATAAAACAACCGCTGCTAAAACAGTAAGTATTCAATCCTACTTGCTCATCCGAATAAATCGAAATCCACTGAGCTACTGAAACCAACCCCCACCTCCCCATCAGTCTCCAAAAACAGCATAGATCAATCACTTAACAAAGCAGTGGTGAACTCATGCTATACGGGGAGATAATGCGAGAAATAGTGCGGAAAGATCTACTCAAAAGAGACGATCTGACGCCAAGGAGAGATGCGACATCCAATGAAAATTGCACAGACTTCCATGAACTCGTTGGTTCTATCACAGGATAACTTTTCAGGATAATGTCCTATGAATTGTTCGTATCTCTGCTGCTTCCATCATGACTCCACCACAAAAATAGGCAAGAGAGTGTGGATTTTGCCAAAAGCAAAACCTCTCATTTTATACCTAGCTACTTGCTTAGTGGAAGCATCTGTAAAAATCGAATGATCTAATTCAAAATCTTTTCAAGTATTCACTCCTAAATAATCATCCAAAAATCCATGGACGGTTATTCTGTTATTCGAACTTTCATGTCTTCCAAAAGCGCATTACAGGCTTGGCTCACGATCTGATATACCTCCTCAAAGATACCCGAGTAATACGGATCCGGGACTTCATCCTGGGATGATTCTGGATCAAATGTCCGCAACAACTTCACTTTATCCGTATAGCTGCCCCGCGTGTCCAATGCCAAAACATCGTTCAAGTTGTTTCGATCCATCACCAAGATGAGGTCATAGTTTTCGAGGTCTTGTTTTTTTATTTTCTGCCCTCGAATGTGTCGAAGTGAAAATCCATGCTTCTCCGCGACACTGCATACACGATGATCTGGGAGTTCCCCAAGATGCCAGCCACTTGTCCCCGATGAGGTTACTTCAATCTCATGTTCCAAATGATGCTGTTTCAGTAAATGCTGAAAATAACCGTGCGCTAAGGGACTCCTGCAATGATTCCCCAAACATACAAACATGATCCGTTGAGGCTTCGGTTCGGCAACCTTCATTCCGTTTCTATTTCTGGTTTATATTAAGCGAATACTCTAACTCGTTTAACTTTCTAAATCAGTCCATGATCGTAGCTAAACTACAGGATTGTTTGATCTCGGCAAGCATTTACCCCATATTATCTGATGAGTCGTAGACAGACCGCTATAATATCTGTGGGAGAATATCTCTCACGCCTGCGCAAACATGTACAGGATCATGGGAGTTACTGTGTAGAGGGCGAGCTTTCTGAGCATGTATCCCGAAGAGGCCACTGGTATTTTACGATTGCCGATGAGTCCTGCTCTCTCAAATGCGTGATGTGGCAAAGCCGTGCACGGCTTGTGGATTTTATTCCTGAACCCGGTCATCTGCTACGGATCTATGGCGCACCAACCGTATATCCTAAGTACTGCAGTCTCCAATTTGATGTTCGAAAAATCGAACGTCGTCATACAACGGGCGAACTTCAACAACGCTTTCTGCAACTCAAGGAAAAGCTTACACAGGATGGTCTCTTTGACGAGCATATAAAACTATCCTTGCCCCGAATTCCTCAGCGTATCGGAATCGCTACTTCTGCAGATGGAGCTGCATTGCAGGACATGCTTCGTATCCTACAAGACCGATTCCCCTTAAGCAAGATAATTTTAGCTCCTGTAATCGTTCAGGGGCCAAAAGCTGCACCCGAAATTGCTACGGCAATTGATGATTTTAATCGGCTTGATCCGCATAAACGGCCCGATCTACTCATCATCGGACGTGGCGGAGGCTCTCTTGAAGACCTGTGGGCTTTCAATGAAGAAGTCGTTGCATACTCCATCTATCACTCGAAAATTCCGATCATCAGTGCTGTGGGACATGAAACCGATACGACTATTGCAGACCTTGTCGCGGATCTGCGTGCCGCTACGCCGACACATGCAGCACAATCTGCGGTACCAGATCAGTCCATGCTCATCCGGGAAATTCAGGAATATGAACAACAGATGGTTCAAACTCTGGAGAACGAAATTCTGTCAAGACGCAGACGAATCATACAAATTACTGGATCCTATACGTTCAATACGCCGATCAATCATGTCCGTGATGCTCAGCAGACCCTTGCAAAACAAACAGATCTTCTCTACGAAGCATGTAATACCCGTCTTATAACTCACAGGCATCGTCTCGAATTGCTCGAGAAACAGATCATCGGACTTAACCCTCATCAAGTCCTAGCACGGGGATATGCCCGGGTTGAACGAGATAAGAAAGTTGTACGTTCTATGCGCGGTCTGAACAAAGATGACATCCTATCCATTCACTTCGCTGACGGACATCGAGAAGTAATTGTTTGCGATTAGTTAGTCGTAATACTCTATATTTTTTTATCTTTACTTTTTCCCAACCAAAGACTTATTCCATTCGTACCAATCATTCTACAATAGCTGCCTCACTTGATCTTTCTCCTGGATCTCGTCTCGACATCAAAAATGTTTCTCCTAAGCTGGGACAAATTGACAGCCCCACCTTTTCTTCTTTCGAAAAGGTGGCTCTGTGCTCATTACATACTACCGCTGGGTTCCTAGAGCAATCCCTCGCTGCCAAGCTTGGAAATAAGCCAGAAGGAGTTGACTACCTAGTTCGCTCTGCCCATCGACTCTTCCCAGAAGGTGCACCTTATTGGCATGACCGGATGGAACTTCGTGATGAATTGACCGCCGAACAGCGAAAACATGAACCTCTGAACGCTGACTCCCATCTCGCTTTCATTTGTCTGGGGCTGTGTAGTTGTGCCCTCTATGAGTTTGATCCAAATGAACCTATCTACTTTATTGATCTTGATGGAGAATTTCAGGGAACATTTCGATCACGGAAAACTCTCGCTGTGGGATATAATGAGACCCAATGTGTTCACGAGGAAACCCTCTCGATAAAAATACCTCGCAAAGAGCAGTATGCTTTGGACCTCAGTCAACATCTAAGTGATTTACAACCTCTTGTTAACAAGCACAAAATTCACCGTGGTCTGATTACTTTTGAATTGGATCCGAGTGAAAAAAATGCCGGAATTACGGTCAATGAATACGAGACGTTATTGGTTGAACGAGATATCACGGACGTACTCAAAAATCCCCTGAGGTATATGCTTGGTCACGCCTCCGAGTTGGTACGCCATCCCCGTAAACTGCCCGAAAAAGCAAGAAAAATGCTCACGTATGAATTGCACCTTGCGATTCGAGATGGTCTTCAATTCGCCAGCCGAAGTGTTTCTGCAATTGAATATATGGTTGAGCGTCTAGGTATGCGTCTACCCTTGCTAGAGTCTGTGATTGACCGATTAGCAGCTCCTCTTGAAACCCGCTGGATGAATTTGGGAGCAACTGCCCGCTTCCTGATCAACGCGGAGAATGAGCAACCTCAGGGGCGCATCATGACCGGCACCTATCAAAGCCCAATACTGATCCAATGGAGGCGACCTGAGACCGACACGGATACACGAAAACTGCGTGTCCGCCTGCTCGAGTTCGTTTAGATCAATGACCGTGACTGTCCCCCATCTACGTTCAGGCACGCCCCGGTAATCAGGCTCGCCCTGTCAGAAAGCAGAAATGCAGCCACATCGCCAATCTCTTCGGCCGTCCCGAATCGTCCGATAGGAAGGTTCTCTTCGATAAATATTTTCATACCTTCGGGATCACTCTTGACCCGCTTATCCCAAGATCCCCCTGGAAATCGTATCGACCCAGGAGCCAATGTGTTCACCCGAATCCCATCTGAAGCCAACTCAAGCGCCATAATCTTTGCGGCACTCATCAGTGCTGACTTCGTAGTGTTATAAATAGAAAGTCCAGGGCCACCTGCTTCGCGACCAAAAATGGATCCCACAAACAGAATCGCTCCCCCACCACTATCTCGCATGTGCGGAATCGCTGCCCGACTAGAGCGCAAATGCATCTTTAAATTCAAGGATAAAATATCCTCCCAGTCCTGATCCGATAAGTCAGCGAATTTGCCCCGACGATTCCCACCTGCATTATTGACAAGAAGTTGTACGGTCCCGTACTCAGAGACCGCTGATTTAATCAACTCGTCCGGCTGCCCTGGAACCGTTAAATCCGTCGAAATTGCTTGAACAGGTACATCATATAACTGGGTAATTTCCTCTTTTGCCGAGATTAATGCTTCTTCCCCGCGAGCACAGATTACCAGTCGACACCCTTCCGCTGCAAGCTGCATTGCAATCGCTTTTCCTAACCCCCGACTAGCCCCTGTAACTACCGCAACCTTTTTTTGAAGTCCTAAATCCATCCTTATTTTAATTTATGTGTATAATGATTTGTGAATATCCCACACCATTCACTGATTTCCATGAAAAACGAACTCTCTGAAGACAGAGAATCTCTTGATACGCTTATGAAGCGTATTGAGTCTATTGCTAAAGCATTATCAGAGGGAGGCAATACACTGGAATCTTCGTTGAAGCAGTACGAAGAGGGGATTCAACTTGCAAAAGAGTGCTTGACAAGACTTGATGCTGCAGAGCAGCGTGTGACTCAGCTACGAGAGGAACTAGAATCTGACCCAAATAAACCCGCCTCAATTTCCAGTAAATCTTTCCCCCTTGACTGATGCTCCCCGTTCTTGAATCCATTCTGATCGACCGCTCTAATGAAGCTAGACTCTGGGTCATCCCTCTCGAGGGAACTCATGAAAATATGCAAACCCTCCTTAGTGATGTCCAGATTTTTCTCGAAGAATGGACTTCACATGGCCGAAGTATTCAGAGCTCAGCAGCTCTGTACTCAAATCGATTCTTGCTAATTGCCGGAGAGATTCCCGGAGGCACGATTAGTGGATGCGGGATTGACAGCCTGATCAACTCTGTGGAGAAAATTTCTGAAAATCATCATTGTAGAATACTTCCTGCCATGTTCATCTACTATAGAACCGAGCATGGAGAGATTGCATTTGCCTCCAGAAGCCATTTTCGAACCATGGTAGCTAGCAAAGATATCTCTGCAGAAACTAACGTGTTCAATCCGGGGATTTATACGCTGAATGCTCTGCGCGCTGGAGAATTTGAACGCCCACTGAGCAGTTCCATATATGCACGGATAATTCAAATTCCTACCACTGCATAATCGGCAGTCTCATGAGACCCCTATTAGATCGTTCCGGAAATTTGCGTGAACGGTTGCCAAAGCGAATCGAGGTGATATATAGCATCCTCTTTTTGTTTTTATGGATGACTATTGGTACCATCGGATATTCATTCCTGGAGCAATGGAGTCTTATGGATGGACTCTATATGTCGTTTATAACTTTGACCACTATTGGGTACACCGAGGTTCATGAGCTATCACATAAGGGACGAATCTTTACCATTATTTTTGGACTCGTCGGGATCGGATCAGTTGGTGTCGTAACATACAGGTGGGCAAGAATGCTCATCGCTGGCACCCTCATTCGGAATCGACGCCGAATATATAGAATCAGAAACATGAAAGATCATTATATCATATGTGGGTATGGGCGTGTGGGACGAGATGTCACCAAATCTCTGCTAAGAGCCAAGAAATCCCTAGTCGTGCTCGACCGAGATGAAACGCTTGTCAAGCAGTTGGTTTACACTGGGGTTAATGCTGTCTCCGGGGATGCAGCTCATGACAGTGGATTACTGGCTGCAGGGATTGAAAATGCAAAAGGACTCATCACATTGCTTCCTGATGATGCTCAAAATGTATATGTAACCCTTGTTGCTCGGGAAAAGAATCCAAATCTGTTTATTTTAGCACGGGCATCGGATGCCGTGAACCGACGGCGCATCCTGCAGGCGGGAGCTTCACAGGTCATCTCACCCGTACAGGTTGGAGCGGAACGAATGGCACAAGTGATACTTCGCCCTCACGTTGACCAGTTCATGTCTCAGGTTCTTCAGGCTGAGGACTTGGGATTGGGCATGGAACAGATCGTTGTAGAGGCTGGCTCTATACTTGACGGAAAAAAGCTCGGAGAGGCAGATTTTCGACAATCATGGGAAACTATTGTCATTGCAATCATCAAAAAATCAGATCAGAAAATGCATTTCTATCCGAGGCCTGATGACTTGATCGAACAGGGAGATATTCTTATCGTTCTGGGAAGCATAGGAATGATTGAGCGGCTTGCGGAAGAGGGGTGCAAACCTCAGGCCTGACTTTTACGTAAGACAGAATCTACATCTTCAATGACTCTCATGCGCTTTTACTTGCTGTTGATCTCATTCATGGCGGTTCCTCTGGCATATGCACAGGGGGGCGGGTATATTGATCAGGATGCGGTTGCCGATCTTCTTGATCTGCGCTTTAAAAGCCTTGATCATGTTCCAGAAGTATTTTACAAGTATCACGTTATGGAAAATGATCGAGAAAACAGCGCCCTTGCTCGAAACGCATTCTATCGCATTATTGGTGGAGGAGACACCCGATTAGGCAACCATCGATCCATGGTCGTTGAAATGATTAATCGCCGACTCATGCAAACCTATGCTATTGGCGATACGATCATCTATCCTACCGAGTTTGAGTTGGACTTCAGAGCGTATTCCCCTTTTCCTCGCTACTACCCGGGAGGTCGAGAGTTCGATAAACTCTTCATCATGGATAAATCGATTCAGGCATTTGCTGCCTACGAATATGGACGATTGATGCGCTGGGGGATCATGAATACCGGTGATCCCAAAGAGACTCCGACTCCTTTCGGTCGCTACAATTTCAATTGGCGTGAAGAGTATCGTATCTCGTCAGAAAGCCCCGAAGACGAACCATGGGAAATGTACTGGGTGATGAATTTTCATCAGGCTAAAGGGATGCATGTCCACCAATATGAGATGCCCACGGGCGGGCCTCTCAGTCATGGGTGTGTGCGTCTGGTTGATGCGGATGCAAAATGGGTATATCATTGGGCAGATACTTGGCAAACGACCAGCAAATCCATTGGGATCGCCTCCGTCGGAGCAAAAATCCTGAAGCAGGGAACAACGGTTTTGGTCATTGGAGAAGAACCGTATGGCAAGCCGCAACTGTTCGACTTTGGCCGCCGCTATCCGGTCCTGAAACCTGTCCAACTACCAGCACACCCCTACGACATACCTCCTGGAACACCTCAGCAAGAGATGTTTGATAAAATCCGTAAATCCTAGATCCACATTGAGCCCGTACGAAGGGACGTGACTCATACAAAGGATCTTCGTATAGCACTGCACTGTGTGCAAGAAAATCATCAGACATGCTAGATCACTGCACAATGAACTCTGCTCATGGTGATGTGATTACTGCCGATTGCATCTGTACTCGGGGAAACTGATTCTCATGGCATTGATCGTTGCTGGCATGTGAGTAAGCGGATCCTCAATGTAGAATCCGACCACACATTTGTGCTCCTGCCTCCGCACCCCATCTCCCAGATGCTTGGAGACATGGAACCGGTCAAAGCAGATCTTCTCGTCAGCATGGGGAAGGCAGGCATGGGTTGCATGAATCTACGCCGGCCACCGATCCATCTCCGAATTCCCTGCAACTGAGCCGGTGATACTTGCGGATACCGACCCATCCGAGTGCTCTTTTCCCGTCCAAGCCCCACATATAGTACCGTATCTGCATTGGACACAACCGTCAGGTACTTGTGGTACGCGACCTCATCCACACAAAGGTTGGCAACCACCTCCTCCTTTCTTCAAGCCTTCCCCCGCACGCCGTTGGATCCCGGCCATGCCCTTCCAGCCGGTTCCCAACTGGCGGGAAATCGCCAAAAGACTTGCCTCCTTGGCCCATCCGATCACGTACTCCTCAAAGTCATGCGTGTAGCGGGAACTTGCGTCGGCCCAGGGAACCCGGACCGTCTTCACTCCATGCTCTGGACATTGAATCCGGGGAACCAGAATCGTTTGATATTTACACGTATCCAGGTGGCGCCATTGCCGCCCCGTACGCAGATCATAAAAGGGACCTACCTTGCCACACTTCGGACAGGTCAACGAAGACGGATCGGTACAGGTCAACGTTACCGTCCTTCGTTGGGCTTGATCATCGTAGGTGTCTTCTAAAATCTCCCAGGGTGCCTGAAGACCTAGGCTTTTCTCAACAGAGGAGGTGTTTTGCATGGGATTCTTTCAATTCAGGTGAACCATGAAATTCGAAAGTCCCTAAATTTATGGCGTAATTCACAATAAAAGGCGAAGACCCGTTTTTAGATTAAACTGTCATGAAAAAGGATTAGCCCCAGCCACCATGACCGTGTCAGCGGTTCGACTGTCCGCTCGCCTCGCGGGAACATCAACTCCGGTTTATCCTCATACCGAGCGAACCCTTGCAGGGATCCAAAGGGAAGGACAGGGGGCAGGGGCAGGTCTCAGGGCTGACCTTCCACGAGGTTCAATTTTTGGTTGCAAAGATTTCAAAACAGGGGGGGACTCTCTACCATTTATGCAAATAAAAACCAATAAATTTTAAAATATTTTTTGTGTATTCTTCCATGGAAGCGATTTTTGGCGTGGGCTGGTATAAACTCCTCGGTCCCGAGCACTCTGATTTCATCGTATCCGACTACGCAAAAGGACGCGAGCGAGTGGATCCGAATTAGACGTAGGCTCCTCTTTTGCCCTGGAAGTTTCCGTTTCGTCACGATCCTGCTTTGCATCCAAGAAAGGTTGGAGAGGCAGAGTTTACGAGGTACGGGACGCCATGGTTTGACGGCTGGGATCATAGAGGGTTTGATCTCGGAGCATTGCGCAGGCGACGGCAAGTAGTCGATCTCCCACCGATCGGAGCGATCGTCCATGTTTATGTCCTCGGTCCCTCAGGGCTTTGTACTTGGCTTTACTGATGGGGTCACGCTGGGTGGAGACTCTACTCCAGTGATAGACGGAATTTGCCAACCGTGCATGATGGGCTTTTCGTTGCACGACCCTGTGGCTTTTTCCCGATCGCTTGGTGACCGGAGCGGTGCCACACAAGCATCTCAGTGCCTGGTAATCCCGTGCTTGGATCGCCGAGGAGGCTTCCGAGAGAAGGGTGGCTGCGACCGAGCTTCCGATTCCCGGGATCGATAACAGGATCTCTACATCTGGTGGCGCAGATCTGGACGAGGGGGCTTGCCCAGACGATGCGTTTTCAGGTTCGCAGATCTCCTGAGAGGGTGGATTTTCATGGAGCGAACCCAGAATGGATTCGATGTTCTGTTTGATCTCCTGGATCTGCTTCCCAAGGAGTTCCAGCTGTTGCAGAACGAGTCGGATGTGCTGGGTCGCGGCTTGCTCCACCCCGTCGGCAACCGTGAGGGGCTTCGCCCGCAAGAATTGCAGGACTTCCTCGGCGCTCAGGCGCCGGATCCGATGTTCTTTGAGCACTTTTTGTACTGAACGGAGTCGAACTCTCCGAGCGCGTGCGGGGGTCGGAATGAGGGTCCACAGAGCCATCAATACGGGAGAATCGAGACGGAATTTGAGGCGAAGGAATTGCGGGAAGTAGCGCCAGAGCTGTGCTCGGAGTTGATGCATGAGGCGGGTACGCTGGGCGGTGAACTCCGCCTCCATCCTGGACCACTCTCGCAACGGAATGATGTCCGAATCCTCTGGATCCAGCGCACGCAGACGGTCAGGATCCGTGCGAAGGGCATCGGCAAGTACCCGCGCATCCCGACGATCATCTTTGGCTCCGGCCGGCGAAAACCGATCCCGGAATCGATCCAGTTGCTTCGGATTGATGGAAAATACCTGAATGCCGCGCTCCATCAAACTCTCCACCACCGGACCATGTGGAACTTCTATACTGGTAGCAATCTCGGTCAGATCGCAGCCTGCGGTGTCCCTCATCCAGTCCATCATTTGATGGAACCCTTCTCCGGAGTGGGAGAATGCCTTCTCTCCGAGGACCTGGCCCTCTCGGTCCAGAATACAGACCTGATGAGATTCCGAGCCCCAATCCACTCCGGCGAACCTCGTGTAGCGATTTTTTTCTGTCATGGTTTCCGTATCTTTAGGGGTAAGTTTTGTGGGTCGCCATGACGTTCATCTGCCCCTGTATCGGTGCTCAACGGCACACACTCTCTACTGGATGTAGATCATGGTTCCCCCTGGGGCACAGTTCCCCCCCAGGCGTTCAAGACGCAGGGGGCGTCAGGTGGCTCCCAGGGAGAGACCCACGTTTGAATGATGCAAACCGGTTCAACGTATGGAGTATCCGAAACGCTCCGATGGGTCCAGTTGAAATTCAAAACCTCTCAACCAATGGACACATCTTCACCGCATTGAAGACCCAAACAATGAACTTAAATCAGCATCTCTTATAATATACAGGGGACACGTCGGTCTCCGCGGACGTTTTCATGGTCGTGGATGCAAATTCGAATGGTCGTGGAACCGGAGCGGTTCCGTTCGAAACTCCTATGTGCCGGGAAATGGATACGAAAAAGGTAGCCCGTAATCAATGGGGGCTCACGTATATTATTCCCAAAATAATGGTGATCCTAACCAATGGGATCTTCTACCATTTTCGTAAATAATTTTGCACTTATACCACCTGATCTAACCCACTCACAATTCTCAGTACGCCACAAAGATTACACGTTACCCGTAAGCAATCATTATTGAATTGCACGAAACATTCGGTTTCCACGGATCTGACCAATCAAGAATGGGCTACCCTGGCTGTTCCATGAGAAATAGACCGCAACCGCACGACCCACAACATGATCCATCGGGACAAATCCCCAAAAGCGACTGTCCTCAGAATTATCCCTATTATCGCCCATGACGAAATAATAATTCTGACTGAACGTATAGGTGTCCTGTACTTCACCGTTAATCAGAATACGATCTCCATCTAAGGATGCGACCTGTCCTTCATAATTCGTAATCACCGGCTGGTAAATAGGCCAATTTTCTGCATTGAGATTCACGGTGTTATTCTCACCTGGAATGATCAGTGGTGCAAAATTATCCGTCGAGTTATCTGCGTTCGCTGGATAAAGAGAAATGCCCTGGTTGGAACGTGCACCTCGGATTACAGGGCGAACATCGGTTACATAATCCCAACTGGCAACCGCCGCTGCTGCTTCATCCGTAGATTGAATACGCTCAATTGCTGGATTCATCGTAGGGAACGCTTCAGAAATTCCTAATTCCCGCAACCGAGCACTAGGAAGCCGGACACGAGGATCTTCCTTATAGACAAACCACAGGTGCTGCATAGTATCTTTCAAGGGCTTTTGGGTCTCTTTAAAAAAGAGAGTATCACGGTTTACATGCACCACTTTGTCAACGATAGAAAGCGTATCCCCCGGCATGCCTATGATCCGCTTGATATAATATGTTTTTCGATCGATTGGCTTGCCCTCATCGACGGGCCAGTTAAAGACGACCGTGTCAAAGCGTTTCGGAGAAGTGAATCCAGGGAATCTTGTCCAGGGAAGTTCAAGTCCAGGCAGATAGATTGGACTGAAAGGGATCCCCAGTGTGATGGGGGATCGCATACCATAGTGAATCTTGGAAACGACGATATAGTCTCCAACTAGCAAACTTTTCTCCATGGAAGGAGTGGGAATCCGGAAAAGGTCAAAGAAGATTGACCTAAGTATGACCATAAAGATGACCGCAAACACAATGGCATCCAACCATTCCCGAATTGGTCCCTTCTTCTTTTTTTTCTCGGACTTGCCGCGGCGTTGAGCTCGCTCTGCTTCGCGTTGCTTGCGCCGCTGCTTCCTTTCAGATGATTCTGACATAATCTGTCTGTTCTTAGATTATTCCCCCGGTGATGAGCGTTGATCCGGCCTCCCGGGTTTGAGGTTCGGTGCGGGGATTTCTCGATTAAAATACTCAGTACCGTCGAATCCCGTTAAATACCACCTCTCCGCAATGCGGTGGTAATAGTAATCCATGTAGGATTTCGGCTCGCTTCCCCGCAGAGCCGCACCCAAAAGTGAGTGCCTCATACGATAAAGGAGCGAACGATACTGATGATCTGTCGCGACAATGACGCCACGATCAAAGGGGCCTCCCACATCCATTACGATCATTGGAATTGAATCATTGACCAAAAACCAATACTCAAACTGGCTATAATCATTCCTGAGCGATTGTTCTTCCTGTTTTATTTCCACAACCGTCTGGGTTGGAGGGCCAAAATATGACTCCAGATGAGCCCGGATTTCGGGGGTGGCCACCGTATCCATCGACGTAAAAAAATTGTTTCCTAGATAAGACCACTGAACCTCCTCAATTTGTGCGATCCTCTCGGAGTCATCTGCAAGGGTTAACAGCTTCCACGTGTGAATCTCCCCATCAAAACCCTGTAAGGTATCTTTATCCCGCAATCCCATCGTTTGTGCGATCCAATCCAACAGGGAATCACTAGCAACTTGGGAACGAGTCAGTCCATAGGGAAGGACGTACTCTCCATTTGCCTCGATATATGTCTGGTATATCATTTGGGATCTTGCTTCTGCATAGACCAGACCAAGCTGATCCCATGTAATTCGATTACTTTGCGCATACACATGAGATGCGAAAATGGAGAAAACCACTACAGCAAGGAAAGGGTGCATCATCGCATTAACTTTCCATTGAAAGTACTGCCAAAAATGCTTCCTGCGGCACCTCAACACTGCCAACCTGCTTCATGCGTTTTTTTCCTTCTTTCTGCTTTTCCAAAAGCTTACGCTTTCGTGTAATATCTCCTCCATAGCACTTGGCCGTCACATCTTTACGGACTGCTTTGACCGTTGTCCGTGCAATGACACGGCTTCCAATAGCTGCTTGAATGGCAACTTCAAACATTTGACGTGGAATGAGATCTTTAAGCTTGGCAGTAAGTTTTCGACCCATTTCATAGGCTTTACTCCGGTGAACAATTGCGCTAAGCGCATCCACAGGATCTCCATTGATCAGTACGTCAAGCTTGACTAGATCACTACGTTGGTAACCGGAGAAATCATAGTCAAACGAGGCATATCCCCTGGATATACTCTTGAGCTTATCATAGAAGTCGAAAACAATCTCCGCTAAGGGTAATTGATATTCCAGCGTCGCCCTCTCCGTCCCGAGATAAGTTTGATTTACAAACTCCCCTCTTCGGTCAGTACATAGGTTCATGATATTTCCGATATACTCTGTCGGGCAAATAATCTCCGCTTTTACAAACGGTTCTTTGATATAATCTAGTCTACCCGCCGATGGAACCTTATTGGGATTTTCAATAATCTCGACCTTCCCATCACTGGTTGCAATTTCATATTTCACATTCGGCAAGGTTGTAATGATATCCAGATTGAATTCTCTGTCCAATCGTTCCTGAACGATCTCCATATGGAGCAGTCCCAGGAATCCAACTCGAAAGCCGAATCCCAGTGCTGCTGAAGTTTCCGGTTCATACTCAATTGCAGAATCATTGAGTTGCAGCCGTTCCAGAGATGCACGAAGATCTTCAAAATCATCCGTGCTTGTAGGATATACGCCTGAGAATACCATTGGCTTGACTTCCCTGAACCCTTCAATTGGGGTATTTGCAGGATGACGTGCATGAGTAATCGTATCGCCTACCCGTGTGTGTCTGACATCTTTGATCGATCCAATGACATAACCAACGTCTCCGGCTTTTAATTCGTTTGTTGGTTGCATTCCCAATCTAAGCACGCCAATTTCTTCGGCAAGATATTCCTGATCGGTCGCCATAAACCTGATCGGTTCTCGTTTGCGGAGCATGCCTTGGAAGATACGTACATATGCGACGGCTCCTCGATACTGATTAAAGATAGAATCAAAAATTAATGCCTGGAGGGGGGCATCTGACTCGCTTTGGGGAGCTGGAACGCGCTGAATTACCACCTCCAACAGCTCTGATATTCCCTCCCCTGTCTTTGCACTGATACAAAGTACATCTTCCGCTGGCTCCCCAATCAGGCTTTCAATAGACATTGCAACGACATCCGGCCGCGCTCCCGGTAAATCTACTTTGTTGAGTACAGGAATGATTTCTAGATCATTATCCAGTGCTAAATATAGATTGCTGATGGTCTGTGCTTCAATCCCTTGAGCAGCATCTACGACCAAAATTGCACCTTCACACGCTTTCAATGCACGGGATACTTCATACGTAAAATCCACATGACCCGGAGTATCAATCAAGTTCAGTGTATATTCCAGTCCATCCTTTGCCTCATACGTCATCTGGATTGCATGGCTTTTGATCGTAATGCCACGTTCCCGCTCCAAATCCATGGAATCCAGTACTTGATCCTGCATATCTCGCTGTTCCACCGTACCAGTTATCTCTAGTAATCGGTCTGCAAGCGTACTTTTGCCGTGATCAATGTGTGCGATAATGCAAAAGTTGCGGATACAACTCTTATGTGAGGTCATACAACTGGTTCGCAATCCTAGGTTGCCACGTTGCCAATTATTTTGTGGCGTCAATGATCAAGCTTGCGTACTGATTCAGGTCTATGCAGGATAACCTGCCACTTCTTTATGAGTGCCCTGGAGAGGACTCGAACCTCCACGCCCGTATGGGCACAGCATCCTGAATGCTGCGCGTCTACCAGTTCCGCCACCAGGGCTAACGGATGTGATACCCTTTTGTAGGTCAAAGTTTCCCTATGAGCTTCCGCAAAGGGAACATGATCTACTGTTTGATGGTTAGCGGGGCGTTTCCTCGGTAGCTCAATGGTAGAGCATGCGGCTGTTAACCGCAGGGTTGTAGGTTCGAGTCCTACCCGGGGAGCTCCCTCCAAGTCTCGTCGATTTTATGAAGAGAATCGTAATTTTTGGCGACACGTCATTTCTAATTCAGAGTGAATTCTCAAACTGAGATTACCCACACGGTCCGAATTGTGTGCTTCCTAAGCTGTGCGGAAGCCTCGCAATCCTTCTCAAGTTTGTGTTCACAACAACATCCCTCTGTAACTTCCGGTATCCCCGATAGTACAGCCAATATGGTATAGGAATATTTCATCGGCCAAAAATGCCTCCACTGCGATCAGTTATTGGCCGAGTACTGGACACTTCCCGTTCAACCAAAAAACTCGGCACCCAATCGACAAGAGCCATTCCTGCGTTTCTGAGGAGACTCATTATACTGCTACGGCAATCACGTTCTCTGCCCAGATCTTACCAATGCTCCTGCTATGTACTGGCTTAATCTATAACTTACACTCGCAGCCAAGGCAACGATCCCCAGATAGATAAAAGATGATGCAACCTTAAAAACAAGCTATTCTCACCGGCATGAAATAACCCTGTACGGACTTTGGTCATTGACCACCTACCCGTTATATTATACGCAAAGAATCATTTGTCATATAATTATTGTGTTGAACATCATCTACTCACAAGCCAGTCCTGGCTCTTTTACAAAATGGTCAAAATTCTACCCTCACGACAATGGAGATAGGGTTTGGCCTGAATTCAGAGGAATTCCGATTCTAATTAATACTCTCATTAGCCCTCTCTGCTACATTATATTCCCTTCCTAATGATTCCACTGCTAATCCTTTTGCTTGGCGTTGTCATTGTCGTAGGCATGATTGTGGGTCTGCGGATCAATGCATTTGTTGCACTAATTACGGCTGCGATTGTAATCAGTATCCTTTCTCCCGGGGAGTGGTCTATGAAGATCGCGCGTGTAGCCACCTCTTTTGGTACGACAGCCGGGAGTATCGGAATTGTCATTGCTATGGCAGCGGTCATCGGTGTAACGATGATGAGCAGTGGTGCAGCGGATCGCGTCGTAGAAGCATTTATCCGTGTTCTGGGACAGAATCGTGGTAGCCCTGCATTGGCAGCTAGCGGATTTGTGCTATCCATCCCTGTGTTTTTCGATACGGTCTTTTATCTACTCATCCCGCTTGCCCGCTCGATGTTTTCTAGGACCGGGCGAAATTATCTGAAATATGTGGTCGCAATCGCCGCAGGTTCAGCTGCAACGCATGCCCTAGTTCCCCCTACACCCGGCCCCCTGGTCATCGCTGAAAATCTAAATATCGACCTGGGGACCATGATCCTGATCGGAGTATGTGTGGCCCTTCCCGCCACAGCTCTGGGTTTATTCTACGCCGGCTGGCTCGACAAGAGAATGCCCGTTCCCATGCGTGATGCGCCGGGAATCGAAATGCCCTCAACCCAGCTCAATCAGCTCCCAAACCTAGGGGTTTCGATCCTGCCGATTGTACTTCCGATTATCTTGATTGCCGGGAAGACGGTGTTCCTTCCTCTCTTGGGAAATGACACTATATTTGCCCAATGGATTCTCGTTCTGGGTGATGCAAATATGGCTCTATTATTAGCTGCCATTGCATCTACCACGCTCTACATACATATGCGCCGACCTTCTCGCAAGGAGCTCAGCACCGTGATCGAACAGTCCTTGATGAGTGGAGGATTAATCATTCTCATTACGGCTGCAGGTGGAACGTTTGGTGCCATGCTTAAGGAAGCACAGATTGGACCTGCAATCAGTGGACTGTTTGCAGGAAGTTCCGGGACATCAGGAGTCGGCATGCTACTTCTTGGTTTTGGAATTGCCAGCTTATTGAAGTTTGCCCAGGGATCATCAACGGTCGCAATGATCACGTCCTCTGCAATGCTGGCTGCCATGATCACTCCTGAAAGCTTGAATTTTAATATCGTCTACCTTGGTACAGCGATCGGTGGTGGTTCTCTGGTTGGATCCTGGATGAACGACAGTGGATTCTGGATCTACTCTAAGATGAGCGGCCTCACCGAGGTTGAAACCCTGAAATCCTGGTCCGTATTACTGGTTATTTTAGGCGTTACTGCTGGGGTAATCTCCGTAGCACTATCAATCTTGCTACCACTCACATAAGGACATATGAACCGATTTAGTAAGCAAGTCACTCAAAATCCCCTTCAGGGCGGTGCCCGTGCCATGCTACATGCGATCGGCCTGTCCGAAGAAGATTTGAATAAAGCGCAGGTAGGGATTGTGAGCATGGGTTGGGAAGGGAATCCCTGCAACATGCATCTGAATGACCTAGCCACCCAAATCAAATCCAGTATCCAGACACAGGATTTGATCGGATTGATCTACCATACAATTGGCGTCAGTGATGGGATTTCTATGGGCTCTTCAGGAATGCGCTACTCTTTACCCTCCAGAGACATCATTGCGGAATCTATTGAGACAGTCGCTTCAGCTCAGTGGTACGACGCCGTCATTGCGGTGGCAGGGTGCGACAAAAATATGCCTGGTTCCATCATGGGGTTAGCCCGACTGAATCGCCCAGGCCTGATGGTATACGGTGGTACAATCAAGCCGGGATGCTGGAATGATAAGCCCATCGATATTGTATCTGCTTTTGAAGCAGCCGGTCAGCGTGCTACAGGCGCAATCAGTGACCAAGATTTTCGGGAGATTGCCCGTCATGCCTGCCCCGGAGCCGGAGCATGTGGAGGAATGTACACGGCAAATACCATGGCATCCGCGATTGAAGCATTGGGGATGACACTTCCATTTGACTCCTCTTATCCCGCGGTCAGTCAAGAAAAACAAGAAGAAACGACTCAGGTCGGTGCCACCATTTACCGACTTCTAGAAAAAAATATCAAGCCAAGAGATATCCTGACCAGAGAAGCATTTGAAAATGCCTTACGGATGATCATCGTCCTGGGTGGATCTACAAATGCTGCATTGCACTTGATTGCAATGGCCAAATCAGCCGAAGTCCCACTCACATTAGATGACTTCCAATATATGAGTGATCGTACCCCACTGTTAGCGGACCTCAAACCCAGCGGAAGATTTGTCATGGAAGATCTCTATAATGTGGGAGGTGTACCCGCCGTCATGAAAATGCTTCTTGAAAACAATCTGTTACATGGCAACTGTATGACCGTTACAGGGCGTAGTATCAAAGAAAATTTGTTGGACGTCCCAGACCTGAAAATTGGACAAGAGGTCATCTATCCGCTGAATAAGCCTATCAAAGCTACCGGGCATCTGCAGATCCTATACGGCAATCTCGCTACCGGTGGTGCAGTCGCCAAGATTACGGGTAAGGAGGGAGAACGCTTTAAAGGAATCGCACGCGTATTTGATAGCGAAGAAGAAGCAATGGATGCCATCCTTGGCGGAAAGATTAACGCCGGCGATGTACTGGTCATCCGGTACTGCGGCCCCAGAGGCGGCCCTGGAATGCCCGAAATGCTTCGCCCAACTGGCGCAATCATGGGAGCGGGCCTTGGTACAGATGTAGCACTCATAACCGATGGCCGTTTCTCTGGAGGCACACATGGCTTCGTCGTAGGGCATATTACCCCAGAGGCACAAGTTGGTGGTGCACTTGCTCTGGTCAAGGATAGAGATCCCATCACGATTGATGCTACCCATCATGCACTAACTCTTGGGATCAGTGACACGGAACTTGACAAGCGACGCAGAAACTGGACCGCCCCGCCGCTCAAAGCAAAATCTGGTGTGCTGTTGAGATATGCTCATACGGTTTCCTCTGCCAGCGATGGCTGTGTCACCGATGTTTTTTCCGAAACCTGATACTCGAATCTTACGGTGTCCCCAGAAAATGATACCTGATCGAACTCATTATCAACAATTTGACCGGGTGTAAACACTCACCACAATATCCTGTCAAGTTACTCTTTTGGTTCCCATGGGGCACGTTCCGGGAGCTTCTGCTTCAATTCACCGATCAGCCGCTGCTCATAAGGACCTTGATACGCACAGAGAAAAAACCGATCTAGTGCTTCAGAGTGAAGCCGCTCCCAGGAAAACTCTTCCTCGCCAGGTAGAACTGGATAAAAGCAAGCTCCGACACTCTTCGCCGCTCGATAATCACTGAATGCATCACCAATCATAAGTATCCGATCACTCTTATACTGACTGGCTGCAAAAGTCGAGAGTTGATGAGATTTTGGACCCATTTCCTGACCTGCAATCACTTGGACATACTCTGAGAGTCCGTGCTCACTCCATTCCTTGTGTAAAGCATCTACCGGTGTACTGGACGCAACCATCATATCCGCCTGGTTCGCGGCTTTCGAAAACACTTTATGTACATATGGAAACGGTGGAACGCCATGCATCATCTCCGATACAGACTGGTTGACTGCTTCACTCCATGCTAACTCAGCCAGTAGTGCGGGAATACGCTCGGTGGCCTTTGCCAGGGCAGGATTTCCTAGTTTTGGCTTCGTACCTATCCAAGCTCTGAGTTCCTGCAAAACTGGAATATCTACCCCGCGCCGCAGAACTTCGGGGCGGGTACGCAACTGATCCAAAACCCGTACCAATGCAGGAAAGCGGTTCATCCCTCGGTCCACTGAATACAGATTCACAAATTCCCACGACTCTCTGGCATATTTACTGACTGCCTGTAAACCATAATGACGGATCGTAACCGGACAAAAACATTCCTTGTGTTTCACCTCCATTGAATCGAAGACACAGCCATCCGAGTCAATCGCAATCAAAAAATCCTTGCTCTTTTCCAATGATGCTAACGGTGCATTCATCTAACGAAACTTGAAATGACTTGCATCCTACGACGATACCTGAGCCGGGATGAATTGTCTTAAATAATTCAGACTTTGTTTTAATGCAGCGATCCTGGACTCCAAAGATCCCTCATACGCACGATCTTCAACTTCTACACAAACTGCTCCACTGTACCCCGTATCAGTCAGATAAGAGAAAAATTTCCCCCAGTCTACATCTCCCAAACCAGGTAATTTGGGCGTATGGAATGAGTTTGGTACGGAAAGAATGCCAACTTCATTAAGGCGATCCTGATCAATTCGAACATCTTTCGCATGAATATGAAAGAGTCGGTCCGCGAAAGCTCGGATGGGTTCGTATGCATCCATCTGCTGCCAAATCATATGAGACGGATCATAATTGAGCCCGATCGCACTACTGTTTAAATCACTAAAGAGTCGGCGCCAGATTGAAGGTGAGTGAGCGATATTCTTGCCTGAAGGCCACTCATCGTTCGTAAAGTACATCGGACAGTTTTCGATCCCAATATGGATCTGGCGTTCTTCGGCATAGGTGACAAGCGGCTTCCATACTTCTATGACCTTGGACCAATTATCTTCAACCGAGCAATGCCAGTCACGGCCAATGAACGTATTGACCGTATCCAGTTCAAGCAGTTCAGCCGCATCAATCATCCGCCGTATTTGTACTCTCGAAACTTTCGCCTCCTCTGGATCAGGAGATAGAGGGTTCGGATAATAACCTAGAGCACTAATACGAACACCCGATTCCAGGCTCAGGGTTTGAAGCGCTTGTGCTCCCTTATGATTCAGCGATTGAACATCTACGTGAGTAACACCTGCATAGCGCCGGGTAGCCTTCCCCTTTGGCCAACACATCAACTCAACACAATCATAGGTGAGCTCTGATGCGAGCGAAAAAACTTCTTCAACTGACAATTCGGGTACAATCGCACTGACAAATCCAAGATGCATCGTCTTTGTTATTGGATGACTCCAAGAAAGGTAAGAAATTAGAGATGATTACCGAGTCGTGAAAGAGGTTCCTTCTCGCTTGGTGACCGCACAAAAATCATGGAATCGTGCCTTTGTAATAGGAATATTAAATACAACCCCAATGACACTTGACCAGCCTCTTAGGAAATAATTCCAGCCATCCTCCACGATTAATGACCGTGACTGTGCCTGCATCTTGGCCTGATGAAGAAATGGACGCTCTCCTCGATAATTAAGCTCCCATACTATTCCACCAATGGGAAAATGTACCGAATCGGTAACGGGGGAGCCTGGCAGATCTTTTCCCATTCCCGTGGCATTGACGACCATGGAACCGGGGGGAAGATTGGAAACAAGTTGATCGCAGATCTGTGGCTGGCCTGAATGAATAAATTCTACAGTAATTCTACCTGAATCAAGCTGTCTGACCACTTGATTACAATGATCAAGGTTGTCGCGGCGCTTTTCTACGACCTGAATAAAAGAAGGAAGATGATCGGACTGTTGCAGCATATGTACCAAAAGGGCAACACATGCCCCTCCACCTCCATGTACAAGGATTCCCGCGTTCTCGTTCAGGAACCACCAATTTGAAGGTACGAAATCTGCCATCGCCAAACCACAATTTACAGGGTCCACGGTATCTCCCCACAATTCTCCCTTCCTCTTGTAAAGTACCGAAACCTCCCCCGTTAATTTTGAGGCCGGGGTCCATTGATCAATCAGTTCACCTGCTGCACGAACGACAGAAAGTTTATGGGACGTAACCAAAGCACCATATACCTGAGGATCATTCTTGAGACGTTGAACGGCTTGAAGATGAGGCTCCAATGTCTCGTCAATGGGCAAATCTATTCCTCGAAGGCTTGCTCCATGAATCCCGAGTGCCTTTGCCCAGACAGGAAATAAACGTAGCGACATGGAACCTCCTGTGCGGACACCAAAAAACTCCATGACCCTGCTATTTCCATTTTCCGTCATTTCAATATATTCAGTTCTCTGATTCTGCTTATAACATGCACTTCATACTCTCTACCTCTATTCTGTTTCTTTTTTTGGCATCAAGTGTATTCCGGGGAGAGTCTCCAGACTACGACTCCCTGCAACTCCCGAACCGGCCCAATATTCTCTGGATCGTTGCCGAAGACATGAGCCCCACCATCCCTGCGTATGGAGATTCCACCATTCGGACCCCCAATCTTGATCGACTTTTTAATGATGGGGTGCGATATACTCGAATGTTTTCCGTATCGGGAGTCTGTGCCCCCAGCCGATTCTCAATTGCCACTGGCATTTATACGACTCGCGGAGGAGCTCAGCACATGCGAACCTCTTCACGCCAAGAGTACATGGAACAGATTGGGGTCATCCCTTATGAAGCGACTCCCGATCCTCCTGTACGCATGATGAGTGAGGTTATGCGTGAAAACAGCTACTATACAACCAATAATAGCAAGCAGGACTACCAATTCAAGGCACCCGTGATGGCCTGGGACGAAAATAACCGTCAGGCTCACTGGAAGAATCGCCCAGAGAATATGCCCTTCTTCTCGATTTTCAATATTGGTGTGACCCATGAATCCCAGATCTGGGCACGAGCCAGTGATTCTCTTCTGATCCCTCCTGACAAAAATGTCCCTATTCCTCCCTATCTGCCGGATACTGAGCTGGTTCGTGCAGATGTCCGAAGGATGTACTCAAACATTCTACTCCTGGATGCTCGTGTTGGAGAAATTCTGAATGAGTTGGACGCTGCTGGCGTACTGGAAGACACCATCATCATGTTTTATGCGGATCATGGTGGACCTCTTCCTCGGCAAAAACGCCAGCTCTATGACTCAGGACTCCATGTTCCCTTCGCGATCAGATTTCCTGGGCAGCAGCTTGCAGGGTTGACCGATGAGCAGTTAATCAGCTTCATCGACCTGGCTCCTACCGTCTTTTCCCTGATCGGCGCCCCCCTACCGGATTATCTGGACGGAAAGGCATTCTTGGGCAGCCAGCGTGAGGAAGTGCCCAGAAAATATATCCATGCTGCCGCCGATCGGTTTGATACCGAGTATGATACCAAACGGGCCGTCCGAGATCATCGGTTCAAATACATCCGAAACCTACAACCTGATCGCGGCTATTATCTGCCGGTTACCTATCGGGAGCAGATGGCAACCATGCAAGAACTGCTTCGCTTGCGTGATGCTGGCGAGCTTGATGAATTTCAGTCTCAATGGTTTCGGAGTTCAAAGCCCGAGGAGGAGCTTTTTGATACCGAAATGGATCCGCATGAGCTCTTGAACCTTGCCCAGGACCCTGCCTATGCCGAGCAGATGGCCAAAATGCGTACTCAGTTGAACGATTGGATGAGTGATACCTCAGATCCTGGAACAATGGACGAAATGGATTTTGTTGCTTCACTGTGGCCTGGGCATATTCAACCCCGAACCTCTGCGATCTCCATTGAATTGATCTCGGATGGGACGAATATCACACGGGCAATTAGCGAATCCCCAAACTATAGAATCACGATTGATACTGATCATTCAGAATCTGTGCAACTGCATCTAACGACCGCAACCCAAGGGGCCTCCATCGGCTATCAGATTCTCGAACCTGAGGCATCCATAGCCGATCGCTGGCTCTTGTATACAACCCCCATCACTCTGCCTTCAAATCATCAACTAAGGGCCATTGCTCACCGCATTGGGTATGCCCCCAGTGCTATCATCACGGCAGAAACTCATCCAGAATAACCCACAGAAAGATCTCCTGATGCATCAACGTGCGTGTGAGTCGGCTGCACCAGGATTAATTTCAGCGGCGACAACAAAACCAGATCCCACAACCGTACTCAGACAATCTGGTCCCGTTCTAACCTATGAAAATAGTCAATCCGATCAAAGACAAAACGCAATCGCGAGAAAACCCATGTGCGCTACGTCTTTCTCAGACGCAGACAATTTAAGTAACCACCAAGACCCCCTGCATGACTCCGAAGTGCCCCGGGTAGGTACAAATGAAGCGATGCGTGCCTGGTTCAGAGGGAGCCGTGAAGGTAACCTGAACCGTTTCTCCAGGCTGTGCCATGGGGGTAGCAGCAAAGATCGCATCATCTTCCGGGAGGTAGCCATTCTCCTCGCCAGCAGTAATTGCCGCTATTCCAATCCGGGTCACATCCTCATCATTATTGGTTTTGAGTATGACAACATTGTGGATCATCACCGGACTTGTAGCAATATTTTCTAAGGTCAATGTGACCTCGGTTCCGGCGGCAACGGTAAGCGTTTCCACTTCATATTTCATCTCATTACCCACCGGGCGAATCATCAATTCCGTACTCGCAGACTCGGAGGATAATTCTTCTGTTTCTGAAGATGTCGTTGTTTCGGTTTCCGAACCACTTCCTCCACATGCGACAAACGTGATCACAAAAAATAGAACTAGAAATGAGGCTAAAAAGGACTTCATCGTACCAAGTTTAGTTAGGGAAAAAGATGCGGCCGTTTCATTGCAGACCATATCATGAACGGCAAATATACGACCCAAGAGACGAAGACTTGGCAATTATTCGACATTCTGGGCATCTTCACAAATTATTCATCATTCTACCCTGAATATCAAGCGATATTTCCGTCCCTGACACGAAATCCAAAACGAATCAAAGGAGAATGGGCATAATATTTTCGTGAGACCGAAGTATTCGTTGAGACTCATGTCCACACAACCTGCTACTCGTCAGCCCACTCAGAAAAATATTTTGGTGTGGATGTGAAAGTCAACAGAAAACCGTTGCCGGGCATGCACAGCACACAATCTATCCCTATGTGCTCCATTCATCCAGATTCCTTCATCGTTCGCCTTCACCACCCTGTTCACATAAAAGTGTTTTCGCTGAAAAAATTTCCGAATAGGTTCACTACTCGGCACAAGGATCCTTCTCCAGAAAAAGATTTTGAGATCTCTTGGATTCTTCTCCTGTCTCGTTATCTCGAACAACTACCGTCAACCGATAGGGTCCTGTTTTCTCATCACTGATATCAAGGATCTGATACAAAGATTCTTCTATCTCTGAACCACTCCCATTATAACTTATAGATACCCCCTTTTTGCCCTTGTTCCTTTTGAATATTCGAGGGATTCCGCGGCGGGTGTTTTGGGGCTCTAGTTTAATTTCAACCTCAAAACTCGTTTCCCCTTGAGCATTAAGGGATAATCCATATACCTCAAAGTATAGGTAGATTGGCCAATTCGTCAAATAGGTGTTCCGTGCTGCCGGTAGAATTGAGAAATCTTGACGAACAATTTCGTGCTCGCTTAGAGGAGTACCATTTTCCGTTTGCTCGACCGAATACGCAAGCATAATATCGCTCAGCATAACACCTGTCTGATTATATCCCGGAAGTACAACCTTTTCCTGTAGAGATGTAGTTTTTCCGTGACTTACCTCCAATTCGACCGACAGTTTATCTATATCGGTTGAGACTTGCGTCTGATTTATACCCACCCATTGCTGTCGATCAGGGAATGTTATGATCTGACTCGGAATCAAATCCTCAATTTTTTCTTGGCCTTCAAAGATAACCTCATATTGATCATCTAGAATACTTGTCTTCACATATGTATTTAATTCTATTGTCTCACCCTCGTGATCATAGAGGGATTCCATAGGAATTCCATAATTCACAAACAATTTTATTTTTTGTCCGTCTTCCTTGAACGAATTGACCTGAATTGTTGGCTTATTCTGTGTTCTCCCTCTCATCCGTCCATAAGGGCCTATACTGAGCCAATCTTCCCCCATCAAGATCTT
This sequence comes from Rhodothermales bacterium, assembly GCA_965215475.1. Classification (GTDB taxonomy): domain Bacteria; phylum Bacteroidota; class Rhodothermia; order Rhodothermales; family Bin80; genus Bin80. The sequence continues at coordinate 2,510,647 of OZ244061.1, read as the reverse complement.
TACAGTTGGCTTGCCAATTCCACAAGATTTAGTAATATGTTCTGCCCAGATATCATATGATACGCCATTGATATTGACCCTCAAAGGAAAAGGGCTTGTCGAATCGTACGTAGTGAAACCTCTCGGCCCCGGGACAGGAGTAAGAAAATACTCCTCAATTGTCTTCGATAGACTCTTGGGAACATCACTTGATTCAAGCATCCTGTCATTCACCTTCAGTGTATTATGACTCCCTGCAAAACGAACTTGTGCCGAAACACTCGCAGTCACAAAGAATGTGAACAGAACAAGTAAAAGAACCTGCTTAACCGTTGAACGTGGCATTATAGGTTCGTTTTTTTATGAGTGATGGAAGACATATGCTCAAAGAAATATATACCGCAGATAAATTGATTTTTCTAAGCGACGAGGTCACCATTCCAAAGAAGCACTGATCTCTCAAACTTATGTACGTTTTTTTCTTCGAGATAGTTTCTTCGTTTGATCCGAGGCATCTCTCCTTCAAGGATCCAATCTCTTAGGGGACACCTCATGAGAATAGAGGATCCATATCTCGTAAAAACCTTCTCATGACCACGACTAGATTCCTTTACGTTGATTAGAATGGTATCTTTCAGGAAAATGGTTTCCCTTACGCAAAAATACTCCATTCTGCTCCTGGTCCTTTTGGCCACCTGTACCAACGAGCCCCCCATTCCACCGAATGTGATCATCATGTTCGTAGATGATATGGGATATAGTGATCTTGGCATCTATGGCTCACCTGAATATGAAACTCCGAATCTTGACCGTATGGCCGCTGACGGGGTTCACTTTACAGATTTTTATGTAAGCCAGGCCGTCTGTTCCGCTTCTCGTGCCTCGCTTTTGACCGGGAGCTATGCAAACCGAATCGGCATCCATAACGCACTTGGTCCCGGGAATACCCATGGGATTCATGAAGATGAGATTACATTAGGAGAACTCTTTCAATCTCAAGGCTACGCTACAGCCGTGTATGGAAAATGGCACCTAGGCCATCACCCACAATTTTTGCCTCCGGAACATGGGTTTGATGATTATTACGGCATCCCCTATTCAAATGATATGTGGCCATTCCATCCTGAGAGCCCCGATAGCTGGGGAGATTTACCCACGATTGAAGGAGATTCAATTGTAGGATTCAATACGGATCAATCCCGTTTCACAACTGATTTTACACAGCGCAGCACGGAATTTATCCGAGCTCAGTCAAGTGCCAAGCGCCCATTCTTCCTTTATGTTGCCCACCCAATGCCTCATGTCCCGCTGTTTGTTTCCGAAGAGCGCCTGGGTGCCAGCGGGGCAGGACTCTATGGGGATGTCATCCACGAAATAGACTCGTCAATGGGGCAGATCCTGCGAACTTTGGAGGAATTGAATATTGATGATCATACTCTGGTCCTGTTTACAAGTGACAATGGCCCATGGCTTAGCTATGGGAATCATGGTGGCAATGCCAGCCCCCTACGCGAAGGGAAAGGAACCGCATGGGAAGGAGGCGTAAGAGTGCCCTTCATTGCACACTGGCCAGGAACTCTACCTGAAGGATTATCTGTCTCTACACCTGCCATGACTATTGACCTGTTCCCTACTCTGGCATATCTCATTGATGCACCATTGCCTGAACACCCAATTGATGGGAAAAATATATGGCCTCTCATGAGCGGCAAAACGACTGAATCTCCTCAGGAAGCTTATTTCTTCTGGTACCGGCAAAATGAACTGCACGCGGTGCGCAAGGATCGCTGGAAACTGTATTTTCCTCATCGATATCGAACGATGATCGGACAAGAACCCGGAGTAGATGGGATTCCTGGTCGATATACACACCTGAATTCAGGGCTTGAGCTCTATGACCTTGTTGCTGATTTAGAGGAGACCGAAGATGTTTCAGAAAACTATCCAGAAATAGTTGAACAGCTCGGTGCACTTGCAGACAGCATGAGACGTGTGCTTGGAGATCAATTGAACGATATGGAAGGGATGCAGGTACGGGAACCAGGGCGTATTCAGTCCAATTGACCCGTTGGCACCATGGTCACAGGTATACGCAGAATTCGAGGATCCATACATCGATTATTCCCCTGTGATCTAATGCAGAATTCATCCTTCTACTACAATATAACCATCGGACTTAAACACTTATGAAGCAGGACTCAGCGTCAGATATTGGTGTAATTGGTCTGGCCGTTATGGGCCAAAACTTGGTCTTGAACATGCACGATCATGGGTTTAAAGTGACGGTGTTCAACCGCACGATTTCGACCATGAAGAATTTTATTACCGGTCCTGCCGCGGATACTTCTATTCATGGAGTCGACTCACTCCAGAAGCTGGTGACCACGCTCAAGCGCCCTCGTCGCATTCTTTTGATGGTCAAGGCAGGCGATGTCGTTGACCGAACGATTACCAGTCTGATTCCGCTGCTAGACAAGGGTGATATTCTGATTGATGGGGGCAATTCCAATTACCAAGATACCATTCGGCGCTCCCATCAAGTAGAAGCACATGGGATTTTATTCATTGGAACGGGCGTTTCCGGAGGAGAGGAAGGAGCTCGTACCGGACCTAGTATCATGCCCGGAGGAAGTACAGAAGCATGGCAACATGTAAAACCTATTTTCCAGCACATTGCTGCCAAAGTAGATGGATCTCCTTGTTGTGAATGGATTGGTCCGAATGGATCTGGACATTTCGTCAAGATGGTCCATAATGGGATTGAGTATGGGGATATGCAAATTATCGCAGAGTCCTATCATCTTATGAAAGAACTCCTCGGGTTTTCAAATCAAGAGATGCAGGATATCTATGAAGAATGGAATGCGGGTACGTTGAATTCGTACCTCATTCAGATTACTCGTGATATTCTTGGACACCAGGATGAAGAAGGATTCTTTACCTTGGATACGATCCTTGACTGCGCCGGACAAAAAGGTACCGGAAAATGGACCGTAGCCAGTGCTCTGGATCAGGGAACGCCTCTCACATTAATCGGCGAAGCCGTCTTTTCTCGCTTCCTTTCGTCCCTGACTACTGAACGAACTCGCGCCTCGGAAATCCTTCCTGGACCTTCCTCCATTGACCATCAGATAGATGCAAAACAGCTTGTACATGACCTGCATGATGCCGTCTATGCTGCAAAGATTATGTCTTATGCTCAAGGGTATATGCTCCTTCGTTCTGCTGCCGAAACCTACAATTGGCCTCTGGATTACGGAAATATTGCTATGATGTGGCGAGGAGGCTGCATTATCCGTTCGGCATTCCTGGAGAAGATCAAAGAAGCGTTTGATGATCATGCAGATTTGCAAAATTTATTGATGGCTCCCTACTTCACCAAAGCACTCTCAAATGCTCAGGGGGCATGGCGGCGGATCGTTGCAACTGCAGCTTCCTGCGGCGTTCCTGCCCCGGCACTCAGTAGTGCACTAGCCTTTTACGATGGTTATCGACGTGCAAGAGGTTCTGCAAATCTGATTCAAGCCCAGAGGGACTACTTTGGCGCTCATACATATGAGCGCATTGGTGAGCCGCGCGGAAAATTTTTCCATACGAACTGGACAGGATCTGGAGGAGCAATTACTGCAGGGACTTATGATGCCTGACGCTTTATCGAATCCTATCATTGTAGATACTGATGCCGGACCTGATGATCTTCTGGCATTAGGATATTTACTGGTTCACCCAACTATCCAAGTGGAAGCCATTACGATTTCCTATGGCCTTGCTCATGCAGAGCGTGCGGCCATAAACATTGCCCGGATCGTTGCAGCATTTGCCACAGGACATATTCCGGTATATGTCGGTGATCATGAGCCCTCGTCGGGAGATGCTGCATTCCCTCAACGCTGGCGCAAGCTCTCCGATGATCTTCCCGGGGTGAGCCTTCCGAAGGCATTTATTCCTCCAGAAGAAGAACACGCCGTTTCATTTCTGCAGCGAAGACTTTCCCGGTCTTCCCGCCCAGTCCGTGTATTAGCTCTGGGAGCGCTCACAAACTTGACGGGTTTCACCCGAGACTCTGCTCCTGCCATCCACGAACTGGTGATTATGGGAGGAGCACTCGCGGTGCCTGGGAATGTTCATCACTCTGATGAATTTATCTCCCCTACCACAAAAGCGGAATGGAATTTTTTTGTAGACCCATTCGCGGCATCAAAAGTTTTCTGCTCTGATCTGCCGATTACACTCATCCCCTTGGATGCCACAAATCAAGTCCCCGTCAAAATCCCCTTCATTGATCAATTCAATAAAATGGCCCGATGCCCCGTAGGACGCATGACCACCGAAGTCCTGGAGTCGGTTCGCCCTTATGCCGAACAAGGGATTTTTTTCGCATGGGATCCTCTTGCTGCTGTGTACCTCGCCCATCCCGACGTTGTGACATTATCCCGATTCCCTGTAACGGTAAATTCTTCCGGCCCTGACGCGGGTACCTCAAGAAAATCGGACACTGGCAACCAAATCTCTGTTGCAATGGATGCAAATGGGCCATTATTCATGCGCCATTTTACCGCCCCCTTTGAGGTGACGGGGCGTTCATATAACTGAGCAACCTGTTTGGCCTGACTTGGAGAATGATTCCATTTCTCTGCATCTCTCCGTGCTATAATTTCCTCTCAAAGTGAGCGAAAAAATTCATTCTCTCTGGAAACTTACATTATCCGGTTGTGCGCTGACAATGATCCTGCTCACAGGCTGCAGCACGATCAAACAGTCACTGCAAAATCAGCCCTGTACTCTAAATTCGTCTCAGCCGTATGACACTGTTCGTGTCAACCCTTTACATCATAACATCACTCTGCATTGGAAAAATCCAACCTCCAATGAACCCTTCAAAAATGTACAAACTGTTGTAGAATGGCTTGAGAGTACAGGCCATTCGGTCATTGCCGTTACCAACGCCGGTATTTTTGAACCGGGATTGGTACCTACAGGGCTATACATAGAAAAGAATCAAGAACTGCGTCCCTTAAATCTTGAGGACGGATATGGAAATTTCTACCTCAAACCCAACGGAGTATTCTTTATTCAAAAGAATCGGTTTGGCATTCTAGAATCTTCACTCTATAGCAAGTCAAAGATCGAAGTTGATTATGCACTCCAATCCGGACCTCTACTCTTGCAAAATCATCGAATTCATCCTGCCTTCATTCCAGGCTCTACAAATTGTCGTCTACGAAGCGGGATTGGAATATCTGAGGATGGTCACGCAATTATTGCCATCACCAACGGGGCCGTCAACTTTTATGACTTTGCAAGCTGGTTTCGCGATACTGCGGGAGCAACCGATGCGTTATACCTGGATGGAGCCATCAGCCTGCTTCACACAATGGAGCAACCTCTCAGCTCATCAGAAACGTATGCGGGATTTCTTGCCGTCACCAAAAAAGATCTGTAGTTGCCCCGCCAGGATTCGAACCTGGAACCTCCTGGTCCAGAGCCAGGCGCTCTGCCAATTGAGCTACAGGGCAATGGCCCTGTTTATTCTATGTCACTGAAATTGGTTCCGTTTGATTTTCCCCCAAAAATTATATTGCTACGGCCGCGATCGACGCCAAAAAGTCGTAACAAGAAATGCCACAAGCGTAGTATACAACGTGCTCCCTATACACAAAACCCATACAAGGTATCCCCAACCTCCCCCTCGCTGCATTGCGACAAAGAGTACAAGTACAATATTGTGCAACAATGACATCACCACGGTTATCTCAACTACTCGGCGTACTGATCTGATAAATACATCCCCGTACATCGTGTTCAGAAAACCAAGCAAAAACCCGATCACCGTCTTCACAAACATATGGATTCCCCATAGACCATAGATCGCATCCAATGCAAATCCGACCAAAAAACCCGCAATCATTCCCGTGTTCTGATCATGGTGCACAGAAACCCAGAGTACAAAGAGTAATACCACATCTGGAGTTGCTCCCCACAAATCCAACCTTCCAAAGAAAAGCCACTGAAGGACAACAACGATAATCCCAACAAAGATGAGACGTAGCAATTCCCCCATCAAGCTCAGAAACTTATATGGTCGGTACCGGTGCAATCAGGCATATCGCGAATGATTTTCATTCAGATGGATCGAAACTTCAGGAGATTAAAAATACTGCAGCTTTTGAAAAACATTCTCAGGCCCTCGCGTATATAATACCTTAAAATGACCTGCCCCTGACATGCCTCGTCCAAAAAAATCTGCTAGATCTCATCAAAGAAAACGTCGTGTGCAAATGCGCTCCATGATCTTGTCGACCCACAACTATGTGCTGGTTGCCGTAGGTGTGTTGGCGATCATCCTTGGATATGCCATCATGCGCTTGGAGAATGAGGTAGACGGTTTTCTCTCGCTATATGTCGCCCCACTGCTAATCCTGGGCGGATACCTTGAGATCATCTATGCGATTCTCTGGCGAAACTCTAGTCATACAGGTGATAGTGCTCGCTCCGCTGAATAAAACTGGTAACCTCATCTTGCCACGATGCAATAATCTCTTCTGGTGTCATGGACTTGAGCATGCCGGCAAGTTTTGTAGTCCCGGAGAGCTTGGCTAACCACTCCGGCCTAGTTAAAAACTCTTCTGATACTGGCACCGCATGGTAATATGCGTGGAGAATATGAATACCTACTTCCACGGGCTGGTAAATTGTCCGATCTATAATTCTGATCCCCAACCCCTGTATAAGCTCCCCATTTAACTTGGGAGCAGATTCCATACTGGTCAGAGGTTCCGGTGTAAAGTCAACCCCTTCGAAGATCACACCCGGCAGAGACTTACGGTTCAACGCTGCCGCAATCTCACTCCCATTTACCCCAGCCGTCCCAACCTGAAGGAAAGGATTCCGCGTTCCTCTTCCCTCACTTCCAGACGTCGCTTCAAAAAAACAGGTTCCGGGATATACCAGAGCAGTCTCGAACTTGGGAATATTCGGACTAGTCGGGGTCCATGGATGTCCTGTATCAGGCCACTGCATGGTCCGCGTCCAGTTTTGCATCGGTATGACTTCGAGCTCCAAAGCCTCCAGACCCGGCAGTAGAGCTTCCCCTTTGATCATCATAGCCAATTCTCCCACGGTCAAGCCGTAGGCAATCGGAATAGAGAACTGTCCTACAAATGATTGTACTTCCGGATCCAAAACAAACCCTGACGTATAGGAGCCCGAAAGAGGGTTGGGACGGTCCAAGACTACAAAGGGAATCCCTGCTTCTGATGCGGACTGCATGGCCAGACCCATCGTAGAAATGAACGTATAGAATCGTACTCCCACATCCTGAATATCAAAAACCAGTACATCTATACCGGATAACATTTCTGGGGTTGGCCTACGCGTCTTCCCATAGAGGCTGTAAACAGGTGAGCCGGTGAGCTGATCAACCCCATCCTGCACCGACTCCCCATCCTCAGCCGTTCCTCGTAATCCATGCTCAGGGCCAAAGATGGCCCCCAGCGTGATCTTTGGAGAATCATATACCAAATTAATCAGATGTTCCTCCCCAACGAATGTCGTATGGTTCACAATCAATCCGACAGTTTGTCCAGCGAAGTGGTCAAACTCGGAGTCTACCAGAACATCTGCCCCTGTACGTACGACGGTTTCCTGGGCTTGAACAAACCCAACACTAAGAATGATGATCAGACATACGAAACCTCTCATAGCGCATCTACTGGAATACCAGAATCTTCAAAAAAATAGGCAATTTCCTTTTGTGCATTTTCCGGTGAGTCGGAACCATGAACGATATTTTCCGCCTTGCTTTCTGCGAACCGCTTTCGAATCGTTCCCTCTTCCGCCTGTTCTGGATCCGTAGCTCCAATGAGTGTTCGAAAACCATCTACGGCATTATTTTTCTCCAAGACAAGTGGCACACATGGCCCACTTGTCATGAATTGAATCAGATCGTTGAAAAATGGTCGTTCCCTGTGTACTTCATAAAAGCCTTCTGCCTGTTCCTGTGTAAGTTGTTGCATATGCAATGCGCAGATTTTGAATCCTGAGATCTCGATCTGACGCAATACCTCTCCTGTCAGCCCCTTACGAACACAATCGGGTTTCAGAATGGCAAGTGTGCGGTTATTTGTCATTGGTAGGAATGAATTCTGTAACTAGCCAAATGTAAGTATGATAGATATTTCCATCGGACGGACTGAATACTGCTGGGAAATGCTTAGGTTTAGGGAAAATGGTTATAAACCAGTAAAATTCATGAAACATTTCAAACTTCTTTCACTCCTCATCCTGATATTGGCCGGGTGTGCACAACCGGAACCATCCCCGAATATTGTGTTCATCTTTACGGATGACCATACCGCACGAGCCTTGAGTGCTTACGGCTCCGTCGTAAATGAGACCCCAAACCTTGACCAGATTGCGAATGAAGGCATGCGCTTTACTCAGTGTCTCGTCACGAATTCCATTTGCGCCCCAAGCCGTGCCGTTATTCTGACTGGAAAACACAGCCATCTCAATGGACAACTCACCAATGGGAACCGATTTGATGGTACGCAGCAGACATTCCCAAAACTCCTTCAAGCTGCAGGCTATCAAACCAGCTTGATTGGCAAATGGCACCTTCAAAGTGCCCCAACCGGGTTTGATCACTGGCAAGTCCTCATTGGTCAGGGACCCTATTATAATCCGCGCTTCTTAGTTCCTGGCGACACTCTCCAGATCGAAGGATACACGACAAATATTATTACCGATTTGGCGCTGAACTGGTTGGATACACAGCGGGATCCTACAAAGCCATTTATGCTCATGTATCAACACAAGGCGCCTCACCGGGAGTGGCATCCAAGCCCCGATCACTTCGAGATGTATGCAGATGAGGATATTCCAGAACCGCCCAACCTGTTTGATGATTACTCGAATCGTGCATCTCCTGCCGCGGAGCAAGGTATGACCATTGCCAGGCATATGAATGTAGAAGACCTCAAACTGACCCCTCCTCGGAGTATGAACGCAGAACAGGCCGTCGGATGGGAAGAAGTCTACGGGCCTCGGAATGAGGAATTTCTGGAAGCAAATCTCGAAGGCGATGAGCTGACCCGATGGAAATATCAGCGCTATGCAAAAGAGTACCTTCGTACCGTGGCCGGCGTCGATGATAATGTTGGTCGATTACTAGATTATCTCAAAGAACAAAACCTAGATGAGAATACGGTGGTAATCTATTCCTCAGATCAAGGATGGTATCTAGGTGAACACGGATGGTATGACAAACGCTGGATGTACGAGGAGTCTCTGGTGGCTCCTCTGCTGGTTCGCTGGCCGGGAAAGATTGAACCTGGTAGCGTCAATCATGCGATGGTGTCAAACTTGGATTTTGCCGCAACCTTCCTTGACCTGGCAGGCGTAAGCATTCCCAGCGATATACAAGGAGAAAGTCTTAAGCCATTGTTCTTGGGCGAAACTCCGGAAACCTGGCGAACAAGTCACTATTATCAATATTATGAGTACCCTGGATACCACTGCGTAGAGCGTCACTATGGAGTTCGGACGGATCGCTATAAACTTATTCATTTTTACAACCGCGATGAATGGGAGCTGTTTGATCTTGAACTTGATCCGATGGAAATGAATAGCGTGTATGATGATGCCGCATATTCCGAAATCCAAACCGAACTGAAGGAGGAATTGAGTCGATTGCGTGAGCTCTATGCCGTCCCCGAAGATGAGCGACCAACCGGCCCATGTATCCCGAATGAGCGTGGTGCACCGATCCCGCAATAACCAATCCCATGAGATTTTTTCGCATACTCGCCTTCCTGTTCATAGGTGTTACCCTGTGCTCCAACTCTCTGAGCCAAGTCCCACATCCACAGGATGTGTTTGGATTTATGCCCGGAGATGACTATAAACTTGCCCGCTACGACCAGATGCTCTCCTACTTCGAGGCACTGGCAGAAACAAGTGATCGAGTGATCCTCCAAGAGATTGGGACTTCTGTACTTGGACGCCCCTTATTGCTTTTGATTATTTCGAGTGAGGAAAATCTGGCATCTCTGGATCGTTGGCAACAGATCAGTGCCTCACTTGCACGCGGTAGGATTTCCGAGGCCGATGCAAGAGAGTTTTCGGAAGAGGGGAGAGCCGTCATATGGGTTGATGGAGGTCTGCATGCGACCGAAATCGCCGGTGCTCAAATGGCTCCGCTCCTGGCGTGGCGGGTCGCAACAGAAGAATCTCATGAAATGCAGCATATTCGAGAGAATGTCATTCTCTTACTGATGCCCGTCATGAATCCCGACGGATTGGATATTATCGCGTCCTGGTATGACCACACCGTTGGTACTCCGTATGAAGCCACGCATCCTCCCTGGCTCTATCACTACTATGTCGGACATGACAATAATCGCGATTGGTTCATGAACAACATGCCCGAATCCAAAGCGGTAACGGAGGTACTCTATAATCAGTGGTATCCCCAAATGGTCTATAATCATCATCAGATTAGTCCTAGTTGGACCAGAATATTTCTTCCTCCCTTTACAGATCCAGTGAATCCCCGTATCCATCCTGGAATCACTACTGCTGTAAATCTTGTTGGATCGGCCATGGCAAATCGGTTTGCCATGAAGGATATGCCCGGAGTGATTTCCGGGATTACTTTCAGTATGTGGTGGAACGGCGGGATGCGTACAGTTCCCTACTTCCACAACATGATTGGAATACTGACAGAGGTAGCTCATGCAACACCCAGTCCCCGCTATTTTGACCCGGACTCTATCCCTGATTTTGTACGTGGAGGGCATCCTACCACAGGAACCAACATTTTTTATCCAAATCCATGGAAGGGTGGTTGGTCCCGATTTTCTGAACCCATACAGTACATGATTACTGCCTCCATGGGGGGCTTGCGAGTGGCCGCAGATCGTCGAGAGAGTTGGCTTTACAATATCTGGAAAATGGGCCGGGACGCGATCGAAAGGGTTGATTCTGTGGCTGCCTATGTGATCCCTCATGACCAGCCAAATGCTGGCGAAGAACTTAACCTCGTTAATATCTTACGTGTCGGAGGGATTGAGATTGAACAAGCCATGGAATCCTTTACAGCCTTGGATAAGACGTATCCAGCTGGTTCTTTCATCATCTCCAAGGCTCAGGCATTCAGGCCATATCTGGAAGATCTGTTGGAAGTTCAAGATTACCCTGATCGCCGCACCGAAGCAGGCACCCCTATTGTTCCCTATGATCTCGCGGGATGGACCCTACCACTTCAGATGGGGCTCCAGGTTGACCGGATACCAATCCTCCCAACCGTAGAGACCATACCCATTACCGAAGACTTGTCACCGCTCCCTGGGGTAATTGCGAGTGGAAATCACAACCAGTATCTGATCGATCCAAGGCCAAACCGGAGTCGCCTCGCACTCAATAAAGCCTTCGAAAACGATTTGAACGTAGAGGTTGTAACCGACTCTCTTGTGGTTGAAGGAGATACTTGGCCTGCCGGAGCATTTCTTCTCGAATCACATCCTGTCCTTCGAGATATTGCCGATCAAACAGGAGCAAATTTCCATTCCGTTCCCGAAAACCTCCCCTCGCGAGATCCAATCAAAGCTCCTCGTATTGGTCTGTACAAAACTTGGGTTGCCAATATGGATGAAGGTTGGACACGATGGCTCTTGGAATCATTTGCATTTAGAGTAGACACACTCCATGACGTGGACATCCGATCGTCTGATTTATCTGTCTACACAGCCATCTTGCTTCCCAACCAAAGTACAGAGAGCCTCTTGCATGGGCATCGTACGGGAATGATGCCGGAAGAATATACCGGAGGGCTTGGACTCGAGGGAACGCTTGCGTTAACAAACTATGTTGCCGGAGGAGGAACGCTCGTGGCATTAGATCAGGCAAGCGACTTTATCATCGATCAGTTTGGGCTTCCCGTAGAAAATGTAGTGCAGGAGATCCCACAATCAAGATTTTTTATTCCGGGATCGCTCGTTCGCCTCAAAGTAGACTCCACCCACCCGATCGGGTATGGGATGCCTTCAAAGGTAGCGGCTTCATTTGTGCGCAGTCGTGCATTCTCGACCGTACGCCGATCCACCCTTCAGGAAGGAGGCAGGATTGATCTGGCTCCCGGCCCTTCTCCGCCTGTTGAAGTGGTCGCACGATATCCTGAGAAGGATCTTCTGATGAGTGGTTGGGCCCTCGGAGAGGAGAATGCAATTGGCGGTAAGGCGGCAATCGTTCGAGTTGCTCATGGTGATGGCCATGTAGTCCTTTTTGGGTTCCGTCCACAATTTAGAGGACAGACTCGCGCAACGTACAAACTGCTCTTCAATGCACTTATGATTGGAGATCTTTATCCCTCAAAAGATACCGTACAGATGAACTGAACACTCATCGGAACCTACTCCCGACCTATCCTCGGAATTCAGGATCTAGCCTTCTGGGATTTAGCTCATGCCGTCTGATTACACGTGCCGCTCTGCATGATACGAACTTCGTACCAATGGGCCACTCTCGACATGTTCAATTCCCTTGTCCTCTCCAACTTTCTTGTACCAGACAAACTGATCCGGGGGAATGAATTCCTCTACTTCCAAATGCATTCGTGTAGGTTGCAGATACTGTCCAATGGTCATTACATCCACTCCTACCCGTACAAAATCATCCATCAGACCCAGTACTTCCTCACTCGTTTCGCCTAACCCGACCATTATGCCACTCTTAGTACGCAACCCCTGCTCTTTTGAAATCCTAAGCACCTCCAGTGAACGTTCATAATCTGCCTGTGGGCGAACTCGGCGATACAGTCTAGGAACGCTCTCTACATTGTGATTCAAAATATCCGGACGCTCATCCAAAACGATTTGTAATGCATCCCATATCCCTCGAAAATCGGGGATTAACACCTCTACTGTACAGCCTGGAATTTCTTCACGAACCCGTCGAATTGTTTCTGCAAAGATAGGTGCTCCCCCATCCTTTCTCTCATCCCGATTGACCGAAGTTACAACCACATGTTTGAGTCCCATGATCTTCGCCGCGTCGGCTACGCGGCGGGGTTCATCGTAATCCAATCCTGGCTCAGGTCGTCCTGTTTGAACTGCACAGAACCCACAGGAACGTGTACATACATTCCCAAGGATCATAAATGTCGCCGTGCCTGCGGTCCAGCATTCTCCCATATTCGGACAGCGAGCACTCTGGCAAACCGTGTGAAGATCATGATCCTCTATCAGATCTACCAGTTTTCGGTAGGTGGGGCCATATGGGAGTTTCACACGCAACCAGTCAGGGCGCTGTATCCGTGGTGCAGCCTCGATCACGGGTAACCCAACAAAACTGTCTCCCCCATCGCCCGTTAAACCCGAGCGTTTTTTCAGCGTGATCTCCCCGGGAAGGGAAGGGCGTTTTTTGATCTTGGAACTCAAGGAACGATGAAGTTTATTATATTCATGCGTACCTGCAAGTGCATGCAATGATCCATTTTCCGAACTCAACTAACCACTTTTATGTCGATGTGTATTAGCCCTAAACAAGTGCCGGATATCTTCAGCAGACATATGAATGCCAGAGGAATGATGCCTCTCGTATTGGATATGCGGACGAGTCAAGGAGTCAGACTTATTGATGAAGTTACTGGGAAATCTTATCTGGATTTTTTTGGTTTCTTTGCCAGCAGTATGCTCGGAATGAATCATCCGAAATTAGAATCTGACAAGGAAGCCCTTGATCGAATCAGCAATGCTGCACTCAATAAAATTGCAAACTCAGATATTCAGACCACGCATATGGCCCGATTCCTGGATACTTTCGGACGTATCGCACAACCATCATCTCTACCCTATGCCTTTTTCATTTCCGGCGGAGCACTTGCCGTAGAAAATGCACTGAAAGCAGCCTTTGACTGGAAGGTTCGCAAAAACCTCTCCAAAGGAATCTCCTCTGAGCATGGTCAACAAGTGATGCATCTGCGTGAGGCGTTCCATGGCCGTAGTGGTTATACTTTATCCCTGACCAATACTTCCGATCCATGGAAAACACGATTCTTTCCGAAATTTGACTGGCCTCGTATTCTCAATCCAAAAATCACGTTCCCCTTATCTGAGCATTCAGAAGCAGTTGAACTTCTAGAGAACCAAGCATTGGAGGAAGCAAAAACCTACTTCCACAAGCGCAAAGATGAAATTGCCTGTATTATTTTGGAACCAATTCAGGGAGAAGGAGGTGACAATCACTTTCGTTCTAGGTTTTTGAAGGGACTTCAAGAGTTGTGTCTTGAAAATGATGCTTTACTCATTTTCGACGAGGTACAGTGCGGTGCAGGCATTACTGGTACATTCTGGGCATGGGAGCAGTTGGGCGTGACGCCAGACTTAATTGCATTCGGAAAAAAGACGCAGGTATGTGGCGTACTGGCAGGTCGGCGTCTTGATGAAATTGATGAACATGTATTTGTCAAACCAGGGCGTATTAACTCTACCTGGGGCGGAAATATCGTAGATATGGTACGATTTGATCGTATCCTGGAGATCATGGAAGAAGATACCCTCTTGGAAAATGCTACTATCGTTGGCAACCATCTATTGAGTCGACTGCAGGTGCTAGTAGATCAAATGCAATGTCTCACGAATGCACGTGGTCGTGGACTGATGTGTGCGGTAGACGTTGCATCCCGACCACTACGTGACAGGATTCTCAAGCGTTGTTATAGGAATGGGCTGATCGTGATTGGATGCGGAAAATCTTCAATCCGTTTTCGTCCGGCATTGACCATCACAAAAGCAGAAATTGACGAGGGAGTAGATCTACTTGAGCAAATGATTCCAGCCGAGGCAGTCGCAAGTGAAGCTATTTAGACGTGATTCTGAGTGAAGCACCCTTCTGCCAAAATCGTTTTCTTTAGTTCCGTCTGTATCTTACTGTTTATCGGATTTGAAATTTTCTTCCATAATTCTACATCTGCCACTGAAATCAGGGTTGTTTCAATGGGGAGTGCAGTGCTTTCCCAAGCACTCATCATGGTGAACGGTTGTTATCAATCATCCGTGAAGAGCACATCCATATCGAAACTGCAATCTGGTCAGGCATGCTCTGCGACTTTTCCCCGATATACTTATGCCAGTTAGCTTGGCGCACATAGTTAGAATTTAGGAGTTGGTCACTGGATAAATTTCCTGCCCGCGGCGAAAACAAGATTTGAAATCTCTCTCCCTAAACATGGTTACAGCTTAGTGGAAATTGCTGATATTACTACCGATCTTTTGTGAGTCGTGGGTAGTTCTTCATTGCGAGGGTATAACACGAGATGAGCGATTCCAATATCTCCTATTGTGGTAGTACGTTCGAAATATTGAACCCATTATTCGTGTAAGGGTATACTGCAACTATCTTGGTAGATCGTATTTAGTTCATGGATTGGCAGAGCCTCAATTTGGATGTCATTTTGTCTGTGGCGGCAGTTATCATCGCAGTCTGGCGTATCAATATTTGGTCCGTCAAGCGCACGGATCAGTTGTTTGAGTCTCTTCGTACGGACCTAAGTCAGATACAGAGCCAAATCAATCAACAGCAAATTCAAATTGGGGGCGTATTGGAGAAAATCGGTCATATGCAAGGTCAAATCAATCATATGCAAGGCCAAATTGATCATATGCAAGGCCAAATTAATGATCTTCATGGCGGTCAACAGCAGATTAAAGATTCGATTTCTGATCTCAAAAGCCGTGTTTCACACTTTGAAGGTTTGATTCAACGGAGACCATGGATTGAAGCTCCTATGGGCGATTTGCCCCCATCCTCCATCGCGCAGCCCTGAATTTAATATGGAATCTTGATTTTAATCCTGCGGATGGGTATTCCGATTGAAGTGGATCACCATTGCAAGCGAACTGGGGCGGGATTATCGTGGATAGGATACGATTTGATCGTATCCTGGAAGAAGATGCTCTCTTGGAAAATGCTACTACCGTTGGCAACCATGTCGACTGCAGGCACTGATAGATCAAACGAAGTGGCTCACGAATGCACACATGCCGTAAATTTATGTGTGCGGTAGATGTTACATCACGACCATGGCGTGACAGGATTCTCAAGCGTTGTTATAGGAACGGGTTGATCGTGATTGGATGCGGAGAATCCTCCATTCGTTTCCGTCCGGCATTGACCTTCATGAAAGCAGAAATTGACGATTCCAATATCTCCTATTGTGGTAGTACGTTCGAAATATTGAACCCATTATTCGTGTAAGGGTATACTGTAACTATCTTGGTAGATCGTATTTAGTTCATGGATTGGCAGAGCCTCAATTTGGATGTCATTTTGTCTGTGGCGGCAGTTATCATCGCAGTCTGGCGTATCAATATTTGGTCCGTCAAGCGCACGGATCAGTTGTTTGAGTCTCTTCGTACGGACCTAAGTCAGATACAGAGCCAAATCAATCAACAGCAAATTCAAATTGGGGGCGTATTGGAGAAAATCGGTCATATGCAAGGTCAAATCAATCATATGCAAGGCCAAATTGATCATATGCAAAGCCAGATTGATCATATGCAAGGCCAGATTAATGATCTTCATGGCGGTCAACAGCAGATTAAAGATTCGATTTCTGATCTCAAAAGCCGTGTTTCACACTTTGAAGGTTTGATCCAACGGAGACCATGGATTGAAGCTCCTATGGGCGATTTGCCCCCATCCTCCATCGCGCAGCCCTGAATTTAATATGGAATCTTGATTTTAATCCTGCGGATGGGTATTCCGATTGAAGTGGATCACCCATTGCAAGCGAACTGGGGCGGGATTATCGTGGATAGGGTACGATTTGATCGTATCCTGGAAGAAGATGCTCTCTTGGAAAATGCTACTACCGTTGGCAACCATGTCGACTGCAGGCACTGATAGATCAAACGAAGTGGCTCACGAATGCACACATGCCGTAAATTGATGTGTGCGGTAGATGTTACATCACGACCATGGCATGACAGGATTCTCAAGCGTTGTTATAGGAACGGGTTGATCGTGATTGGATGCGGAGAATCCTCCATCCGTTTCCGTCCGGCATTGACCTTCATGAAAGCAGAAATTGACGATTCCAATATCTCCTATTGTGGTAGTATGTTCGAAATATTGAACCCATTATTCGTGTAAGGGTATACTGCGACTATCTTGGTAGATCGTATTTAGTTCATGGATTGGCAGAGCCTCAATTTGGATGTCATTTTGTCTGTGGCGGCAGTTATCATCGCAGTCTGGCGTATTAATATTTGGTCCGTCAAGCGCACGGATCAGTTGTTTGAGTCTCTTCGTACGGACCTAAGTCAGATACAGAGCCAAATCAATCAACAGCAAATTCAAATTGGGGGCGTATTGGAGAAAATCGGTCATATGCAAGGTCAAATCAATCATATGCAAGGCCAAATTAATGATCTTCACGGCGGTCAACAGCAGATTAAAGATTCGATTTCTGATCTCAAAAGCCGTGTTTCACACTTTGAAGGTTTGATCCAACGGAGACCATGGATTGAAGCTCCTATGGGCGATTTGCCCCCATCCTCCATCGCGCAGCCCTGAATTTAATATGGAATCTTGATTTTAATCCTGCGGATGGGTATTCCGATTGAAGTGGATCACCCATTGCAAGCGAACTGGGGCGGGATTATCGTGGATAGGATACGATTTGATCGTATCCTGGAAGAAGATGCTCTCTTGGAAAATGCTACTACCGTTGGCAACCATGTCGACTGCAGGCACTGATAGATCAAACGAAGTGGCTCACGAATGCACACATGCCGTAAATTGATGTGTGCGGTAGATGTTACATCACGACCATGGCGTGACAGGATTCTCAAGCGTTGTTATAGGAACGGGTTGATCGTGATTGGATGCGGAGAATCCTCCATCCGTTTCCGTCCAGCATTGACCTTCACGAAAGCAGAAATTGACGAGGGAATGGATCTACTTGCGCAAATGATTCCAGTCGAGGCAGTCTCAAGTGAAGCTATTTAGACGTGATTCTGAGTGAATTACGTTTCTGTCAAAATCGTTTTCTTTAATCTTACTGTTTATCGGATTTGAAATTTTCCTCCATAATTCTACATCTGCCACTGAAATTAGGGTTTCTTCGCCCATTTTTGTGGAGAATTGTGTTTTTTCAGATTCTGGGGCTCAGATCCAGTCCGCCCAAATGAACGTAAATTGCGTCTACGAATCGGTCTTTGTTCCGGAATCCACGGACACGAACCTTGATGGTTTTGATCCGGCTGTGGATGCGTTCGGCAGGGCCATTACTCCCCTTCAGAACGATCGCATTGAGGATTCCATATACGTGATATCAGTTTGGCTGCTTTTTTCATCGGTTCCAGTCGGCAGCGCATGGCCCAGCTGAGCCATTTCATCCAGTACTTGTGTGCCCACCCCCGGGGTTTATCATGCCATAGATTTCGAGCCGTTTCCTTGATCGCCCAGGCTCGGGCCGTTCGTAGGGTACGGGGTGCATGGAATGCCTTCTTCATGGACAGGTTCGGAGGACGTTTGAGTCACAGGTATTTCCTTCCCGTCCGCATCTCATTCCCACTCTTTCGGAGTTCTTTGTGCTCCTGTCGACGCACCTTATCTCCCAGATGCTTGGAGACATGGAACCGGTCAAAGCAGATCTTATCGTCGGCATGGGGAAGGCAGGCTTGGGTTGCATGAATCTACGCCGGCCACCGATCCATCTCTGAATTCCCTGCAACTGAGTCGGCGATACTTGCGGATACCAACCCATCCGAGTGCTCTTTTCTCGTCCAATCCCCACATATAGTACCGTATCTGCATTGGACACAACCGTCAGGTACTTGTGGTACGCGACCTCATCCACACAAAGGTTGGCAACTACCTCCTCCTTTCTTCAAGCCTTCCCCCGCACGCCGTTGGATCCCGGCAATGCCCTTCCAGCCGATTCCCAACTGACGGGAAATCGCCAAAAGACTTGCCTTCTTGGCCCATCCGATCATATACTCCTCAAAGTCATGGGTGTAGCGGGAACTTGCGTCGGCCCCAGGGAACCCGGACCGTCTTCACTCCATGCTCTGGACATTGAATCCGGGGAATCCGTGCAATCAGGAATGGGTGTCCCACTGCCCTCGGATTAGTGTCCCACTTCAATCGGAATACCCAAAAAGGCGGATTCAGACCGAAAAACGGGGCTGAGAAGGGGAAAAGAGGACGTTTTTTAACCGAAAAATCCTACTTTCAGGAAAAATAGGGTTAAGTTTGGACATGAGTATCCTTCGCTTCCTTCCACGGCCGACCCGGCTGTGCATCATCCCCTGGAGTTGGTAAAATCCGCACTGGAGTAACTTGGTCGTTTTGGTTTGATTCTTGGTTGCCAACAACCAATCAATGGCCCCGCACTCAAACGCATCCGTCCCCCGACTCAATGCGTCCGCCCAAAGAATTGTAATGGTCTTAACTCCCGCGGAAAACGGGACTCGGAGAATGCGATCATGGACCTAACCTTTACACAGAAACCCTCCCAAATGTCGCCAACCTCGCTCCCCGCGGTGGTCATACAAGGTGCCTAGTTCTCCCGTCTCAGGACAGATCAGATTCTTTCCCGAATGCGAAAGATACACATCAATTCGTCGCTCCTTCGGGGCAAAGGTGACCTCATCAACCTGCCACTCGGAGTCAAGTCCTAACGAGTCCTGCATCACTGAATTCATAAATTCCTTGGTCATGAAATTGCTATATTTGATTCATCTTGAATTTAATCATTTCATACCAAACTCTGAAGAACCAAATTAATTCCCTCTAGCTACTTGGCGATACAGTCACAAGGTTGTATTTGCTAAGCTATGACTTCGCTTCATAGATCTTTACGTGACCAATCAATGCCCTGTCCGGTTAAAAGACAGAGCATTCCCCTCCTACATCACTTGACACGTACAAACTGGCCGACATAGACCGAAGAGGATGGATCTTCCATCGAGGTCGCCTGGATCCGGTACAGGTAGGTTCCCGAGGAGAGTTCCAGGCCCGTCAACTCGATTTCATGGTTCCATCCTGCGCTCAGATTCGCGGCCGGGATCGCCATCACGCGCCGGCCCGTCATGTCCAACACGTCCACCCGTACCTGTGCGGGCCAGGGTAGATCCAACACCAGATGCGTTGAACGCTGGAACGGATTCGGATAATTCGGATAGACCCGGAATTCCTGGGGCCTCCCCGAGGCTGCTTCGGTCGAGACCGGGGAGATCACCTCCATGGTGAAGGTTAGACGGTCCTCGGCTTGGTTCACATCCACGGCCCGATAGGTCAGAGACCTGGGCGGGGTCATCTCTGTGGGGATGCCCCGAATCGTACGAGTGGGAAGATCAAACTGCAAGCCCAACGGAAGCTCCAGCAGGTTCAAGGTGTACGCAATTGGCGAGACTCCACCGGTCGCTTCCGGGAGGACCAGGTCCGCAATGGGTTCGCCCCGGGCATAGGACTGGTTGGGAACCCTTTCGGTAAAGGACATTTGATACACCTCCAGATCAAACGTCTGCTGCGTCTGCGTTCCCGCGCGATCTTCTGCGACATAGGTATAGGTTTGGGTAGATGCCACCTCGGTCGGCGTTCCACGCAAGGCCCGGGTGCTCGGATCAAAGGTGAGTCCCTCCGGCAATTCCGGGGTCAAGGTGTAGGTATACGGCGCAACGCCCCCGGCTGCAGGGGGAAGAATTTGATCGGGAACCGGAATCTGAACGGGATATTTCTGATCAGCGATCGTTTCGGTAAAGGTCAACGCCTCCGGCTGAACAACTGCAAGGGTAAACTGCTGCATTGCTGTATTATCACTGGCATCGGTGACCGTATAGGTATAGGTCTTTGCGGCAGCGGCTTCGGTGGGAGTGCCACTTAAAACCCGCGTGGACACATCAAAGGTGAGCCCTTTGGGCAACTCTGGGGTGAGTGCATACCTGTAGGGAGGCGTTCCTTGCTGCGCAGCGGGGAGCGTGAGGTCCTGAATGGGAACGCCGACCTCATAGGACTGATCGGAAAGCGTCTGGGCAAACGATACGGTGGTGCCATCATTGTCGGTAATGGTGAGCGTAAAGGCGGTGATGCTTCCAAGCGTATAGCCATTGCTACTGACCAGCGTCACGAGGATGGTTTCGTCGGGTTCTTCTTCTTGGTCATTGACGATCACGATGGGAATCTGTGCCGACGTGGCATTGGCGGGCAGCGTAACCGAGGATTGAATCGTATAGTCGGTGCCTTGGGTGGCCGTCCCTGATAGGGTATAGCTGAGCGTGGTCGCGGTGCTGGATGAGGCGCTGAGGGTCACCTGGACCCGGTAGGTGCCCGCCGCTTCATCCACGCTGGCCGAAGCCGCGGCAAATGTGAGTGCTGGTAGACTCGGGCCTCCACCTCCTCCTCCCCCGCCGCTACTTGCGGTCGTGGCATTGACCACATTCGACCATGCGCCGGATAATGTTGCCGAGTTGGTCGCACGGACCCGGTAGTGACGCGTCACTCCTGCCGAAAGCCCGGTGTGCGCATAGGTGGTTGCCAACTGACTCGCCACCAATGATGTGAAGGTCGTCCCCCCATCGGTGGATACTTCCAATGTATATCCGGTAATCGCTGCGCCCCCATTGCTGGCGGGTGCCGTCCAAGTCAGGTTGATGGTCGTTTGTCCCGAGGCGGTGGCGGTGAGGGACCTTGGCGCGCCGGGTGCCGTCGGATTTGCTACATCCGCCGTGGTCGCCGTGGCGACATTGGAGGGATCCCCAAGGTTCACCGAATTGATCGCACGCACCCGGTAATGACGGGTGGTGCCTGCGGTCAGGCCCGTATGCGCATAGGAGATCGTCGGATGACTCGGGACCAATGGTGTGAAGGTCGCCCCTCTATCGGTGGAGACCTCAATCAGATAGCCCGTGATGGGGCTGCCGCCATTGCTGGCGGGCGCCGTCCAATTCAGGTTGATGGTCGTTTGTCCATTTGCCACAGCGGTCAGCGATGTTGGCGCATCCGGGGCCCTAGCAATCGTTATCGTTAGAAAAGCGGCATCGGAGAACTGACCCTGAAGGGCTTCGTCCTCGCTCGGACCAATCCAGGTGGTAACCCGATACCCATAGGTCTTACCCGCCGATACCTGATCATCGGTATAGGTTGTCGTGGTGACATCCCGTGCGAACTGTGACCAAAAATCCCCATCATCATCAGATTTGTAAACATTATATCCAAACGTCTGATGGCCGGAAGGAAGATCGGTCGGGGCATCCCAGGAAATTTGCGCCGCGTTGGCCGACGTCTGGCGCACCCGTACATTGGTGGCAATGCCTGACCCAGGGGCCGAGGCGGCGGTGACGGACACTGCATCCGAAGGATCACTATCTCCTGAGGCACTGCGTGCCAGAACCCGAAAATGAAACACGCTCCCCGGCGTCAAGCGACTACTGAGAAACTGGTATCTCGTCCGAGTCAGATCGTCGTATCCAATCAACGCCTCCCAGTTGGTGCCGCCATCGGTAGACCATTCCACCTTGTATCCTGTGATCGGCGAATCACTGGGCGGACGTCCCCAGGTAAGTCTCACATCATGAAAACCTGGGGAAAAAACCTGTAAATTGGGCGGGGCACCCGGGGCGGTGGCGGCAGCGGTCGTGGCACTGCCTGTATTGGACCACCCACTACGGCCTGCCGAGTTGATGGCAAGCACCCGGTAGTGTCGGGCAGTGCCAGCATCTAGACCGGTGTGCGAATAGCTGGTCGTACTATGACTTGCCACCAGTTCAGAAAAACTCGTTCCCCCGTCGGTGGACACCTCAATCCGATAGCCCATAATGACGGCGCCCCCATTGCTGGCTGGCGCCGTCCATGATAACGTGATCGTTGTTTGCCCCTCTGCCGTGGCGGTGAGTGCCGTGGGGGCATCTGGAGCCGTGGCTACAGCTGCGGTCGTGGCCATGTCCACATTCGACCATGCGCCAGGATCCACGGAATTGATCGCACGGACCCGGTAATGACGCGTGGTGCCGGCCGTGAGCCCCGTGTGCGCATAGGTGGTCGTGGTGGATTCGGTATTATCCACCAGATTGGTCCATGTGTCTCCTGTTCCCGTGGGAGACGATTCAATCTGGTAGCCGGTAATCGCTACGCCCCCGTTCCTTGATGGGGCCGTCCAGGACAAGTTGATGATGGTTGGCCCATCGGGCTTGGCGGTCAATTCCGTGGGGGCAGCCGGGGCCGTGGCAGCGGTGGTCGTGGCACGGACGCTGCTTGATGCACCCCCCGTTCCCGCCGTATTGATCGCGCTGACCCGGTAATGCAATTTGGTGTTTGCGGTGAGTCCCGTATGCATATACGTGGTCGCCGTGGATTGGGTATTGCGCGTCACCTCGGTCCAGAACCCACCTCCCAGTCGAAACGATTCAATCCGGTAGCCTGTAATGGCAGCACCCCCATTGTCGGAGGGCGCTATCCAACGCAGATTGATCACAGAAGGGCCATCGGCCGTGGCGGTCAAGCCCGTCGGTGCTGCGGGCGCCGTGACCACCTTTGTCGTGGCACGAACCGCATTGGACGGCGCCCCCGTTCCCACCGAGTTATGGGCCTTTACCCGGTAATAGGTGATCGTCCCAGGTGAGACAGGTCTACTGAATCTAGGGATTGCATTTCCCAAACTAGCGGGGAGCAGCACTGAAAAACTCCCGGGATCGCCGGTGCTCGACGATTCCACCTGATAGCTTGTGATCGCAGCACCACCATCATCGGCGGGCGCGGTCCATGATAAGTCATGACTATTTGGCCCACTTGCCGCGGCCGTCAATCCCGTGGGCGCATCCGGCGCACTCACCGCATCGGTGGTGGCGCTGATTGTGCTGCTAGCAGAACTGAATATGAGCCCACCAGGATTGCCAGCGGCTAAGGTAAAGATCTGAATATAATATATGGTGCTCGGTTGAAGCCCTGTTACGGTAGTGGTCCTGATGTGCTCTGCTACATTTCTCTGAGCGCAAGGAGAAAAACAATCTATATTGCCGGGAGAGAATCTAGTGGGAGAAACCTGTACCAAGTAACTTGTGATCGGGCTCCCGCCGGTTTCCTCTGCGGCGGTCCATGAAACCTCTATGGTCGTTCGCCCCGTCGGGGTGGCAGTCAGGCCGGTCGGGGCATCTGGTCTGGTTGCGGCCGTCGTCGTGGACGTGATGGCGGTTTGGATTCCCGCACCCGTGTTATTGACAGCCCGCACAAGAATTCGGTACTGCGTCGAGTGATTCAGCCCCGTGACACGGTAACTCGTGGACGTCGTTTCGTCCAAACGTACATAGGCCTGTGGCGTGACGGTCCGAATATCGACCCGATACCCTGTAATCGGAGATCCCCCATCATACGATGGGGCCGACCACGAAAGATCAATGATGCTCGCGCTGACCGACGTCACCGTTAACGAAGAAACTTCGTCCGGGGGAGTCGAGAGCTTAATATAGGCTGGCTCTGAAAAATCACTAGGAACGGATCGGTCTAAGTTAACACCATACGCCGCCCTCAGTCGATACCCATAGGTACGGCCACTGGATACCGAATTGTCGGTATAACTCAATGTTGGTGCGTGAATTACGGCGAGCTGACTCCAGAAATCTCCATTGTCGTCGGATTTAAAGAGATAGTAGAGCCAGGCGCTCTGACCCTCTGGCAAATCTGTGGGGGCATCCCAAGAAACTTGTGCCGCGCCAGAGGAGGTCTCCGTTATCCTCACATTGGTCGGAATGCCTCGTCCAGAGGGAGATGGGACGGTGAAGGAAACTACATTGGAGGGGGCACTTTCACCGTCCGCATTGAGGGCGCGGACCCTGAAATGAAAGGTCGCCCCTGGGGTCAATCGGCTACTTAAAAATGAATAATTCCGAACCGTTCGCTCAGTATCGTCAACCAGAACCTCCCAGTTCGTCCCGCCATCGGTGGACCATTCCACCTTGTACCCCGTAATCGGAGAACCTCCATCACTGGAGGGAGTGGCCCACCATAGATAAACAAAATTATGATACTGACTATTCACTTGTAAATTTCTTGGGGGATCGGGGACGGCTTGATCAGTCGTCTCAGCGGTCTTTGAGTTTG
The DNA here is from genome assembly GCA_965215475.1 of Rhodothermales bacterium. GTDB lineage: Bacteria > Bacteroidota > Rhodothermia > Rhodothermales > Bin80 > Bin80. The sequence continues at coordinate 2,485,570 of OZ244061.1, read as the reverse complement.
CACTTGACCCGTCGGTGATCGGAGAGATATCCGGAATTCCGCCAGTCCATAAAGCACCCTCTTCCAGAGATTCCGACTCGGAAAATCCATCAGGGAGCGTCCCTATGACGGGATTACCAGAAAAAATGGGGGGGGGGATTTTGTTGGATGGATTAAATGTCCATATGAAGTGCTTTCATCAAGGTGAGCTACGAAGAGAGAAGACGTAGGTAACTCACCGAGCTCCCACAAATGCATGTCCATCTCTACGGCGTGGATGGAGTCCCTTCGTTCATCATCTAAGAGCAAGGCATGATGTCCTGAATCCGAAGGGGGCAAACCAGAGAAGATCACGAAACCTAAAATCCACATGAAACAAAAGTATTCGGTGAATATTCAATCACTATGATTTTTTTCATGTCGCCCTGACAATAAAGGGCTTTCGCGGAGAAAATACTCCATATATCCCCTACATCTTGATTTTTTATTTGTTCCCCAAAAAGATTCGCCTTCTTCCACAATGTTGAACCAATCTAAGTATGTATTATAGCAATAGGCGAAAGAACTCGCTCCACACTTTAAGCTCATCAATCCGAGGCCCGAACTTTAATCCTCGTTTGGTAGAGTGTCCTGATCCGCTTCTGCATCTTCTGAAATAACACGGGTGACATCCGCAATCGAATCTTCTTCTCTTAGTGTAATCAGTCGGACGCCTTGTGTAGAACGGTTAAGCACCGAAATTCTATTTACTGCCTGCCGAATCAGATTCCCATTCTCGGTAATTATCATCAAATCATCGGATTCTAGTACTCCCCGAATAGCTACAAGTGAACCAGTTTTTTCGTTAATTTTTTGCGCGATGACTCCCTTCCCTGCACTGATCCTTTCTGGATAATCACTGACACGTGAACGTTTTCCATACCCATTTTCGCTAATAGTAAGCAGTGTACGTTCTGTTTCCTCAGATATGATTACCATTCCTACAATCCGCTGATTTTCTGATATCCTCATTCCGATTACTCCTTGCGAGACTCGTCCAACAGCTCGCACACGCTGTTCAGAGCGTCGACTAGCAAGTCCCCCTGATGAAGCCATAATAATCTGAGCATTCCCATCTGTCAGACGAGCCTCTAGTACCGCATCTCCCTCTCGAATCTTGATTGCTCGGATTCCTTTTTTCCAAGGCCTACGATACGCCCATAAAGACGTTTTTTTGAGAAGTCCTCTACGCGTTGCAATCAGAATATAATGAGACTTTAGAAATTCTTCATCCAGAAAATCTTCCCGACTGACCGGTAATACAGCCCGAATACGATCCTCTGATGAGATGGGGATTAGATTTCGAATGCTGCGCCCACGCGCCGTACGCCCCCCAGCCGGAATATTATACACTCTCAAATAATAACATTGACCGTAATCCGTAAAAATCAAGAGGTAATCAAGGTTGTATGAAACGAACAAATGCTCCAGATAATCCTCATTTCGGAGTGTACTGCCGCGTGCCCCGATTCCTCCACGACCTTGCGTATGAAAATCATCCAAGGGAGTCCTTTTCGTGATTCCCTGATGTGAGATCGTTACAACCACTCTATGATTATCGATCAGATCTTCAATGAGGATATCATCTCCCCCTAAGGGATCAATCTCTGTACGACGATCATCACCATGTTTATCTGCGAGCTCTTGAAGCTCATCCTTGATGATATTCATCCGCAATTCCTTGCTCTCCAGGATCCCAGTCAGGCGTGTGATTTCTTCCTTTTTCATCTGAAAATCTTCCAGAATCTTATCTCGCTCTAATCCTGTCAATCGACTTAATCGAAGAGCTAGGATCGCGTTTGCCTGTGCTTCACTCAGCCAAGTCTCTCGGCCGTGATCTGCAGCACCTGGAGCAGTAATGGAAAGACCCAAGCGCTCAAGTTGTGCTGGAGTTAATTTGGACGGCCAGACTCCTTCGATCAAACAGGTCCGAGCCTCGTCTACATCAGCAGATTCACGAATCATTGTAATCACCGCATCAAGATGATCCAACGAGATTACAAGGCCTTCCAAGATATGCGCCTGTTTTTGAACTTCACTAAGTTGATACTGGGTACGCCGTGTCACAACCTCGTGACGATGGTCAACAAAATGGACGACCGCGTCTTTCAGTGTCAGTGTCTGTGGCCGTCCATGGACAAGAGCAACCAAGTTTGCCCCAAACGATTGCTGACATCTAGAGTATTTGTATAGTTTATTTTCAACCACCTGAGGCTGAGCATCTTTCTTTAATTCTATGACAATTCGCATGCCATCCCGATCACTCTCGTCACGAAGATCTCTGATATCCTGAATCCGCTTATCTCGTACCAGTTCAGCAATCTTTTCCACTAGAACGGCTTTATTGACCTGGTAAGGAATCTCTGTAATGATAAGAGCAACCCTCCCACTGCTTAGTTCTTCCTCGTGCATACGTGCCCGCATGAGGATCCGTCCGCGCCCCGTATGATAAGCGGACTGAATCCCCTTCGCCCCATAGATAATTCCCCCCGTCGGGAAATCTGGGCCAAGGATATACTCCATCAGTCCTAAGGTGTCAATCTCAGGATTTTCAATGTATGCAATGATCGCTGAAGCCACCTCCCTTAGATTATGAGGGGGGATCTTCGTCGCCATTCCAACTGCGATCCCGTCCCCACCATTTACCAGCAGATTGGGAAGTGCAGCAGGTAAAACAATCGGCTCATCCAGAGAACCGTCAAAATTTTCCTGAAAATCTACCGTATCCTGTCGGATGTCACGGAGCAGCTCCGAGGCGAGACGTGTGAGACGTGCCTCTGTATACCGCATTGCCGCGGCGGAATCACCATCAACGGATCCAAAATTTCCTTGACCGTCTACTAGTGGATAGCGCAAAGAAAAATCCTGTGCCATCCGCACCATCGTATCGTAGACGGATGAATCACCATGCGGATGGTATTTCCCTAATACCTCTCCAACAATACGAGCACTCTTTTTATAGGTCGAACCGGGGGTCAACCCCAATTCATTCATCCCATATAAAACGCGGCGATGAGCAGGTTTCAGTCCATCTCGAACGTCTGGGAGAGCCCTCCCTACAATCACCGACATTGAATAATCAATGTAGGACGATTCCATTTCCTCCGTAATACTCAGAGGAATAATCCGTCCGTCGTCTTCTTCGATTTCAGAAATAATATCCGTCATTTACTTAGTGTACTCTCCTGATTGATCTTAATACGGGATTCTTCCGCTGCCATGAGTCGGATAATCAGGATAGTGGCTCATCTATAATTTTTGAATGGAAATTTTTAGACATTAGAAACCTCTTATTTTACTTTATGCTCTCCATAGTTGGATGGGAAAATCTATTCTACAAACCTTAGGAATGGATAGCTCGATGTCAGTCAAATAAAAAATAAAACGAGTTTTGCATCATCCATTATTCTCATCAGACTTGACTCATTTGTACTACTACCGCTGTGCATTCATAAAATGGTTTCAAATTCAGACTCCAAAAATATTAAATCCCCCAAAGTTAGATCAGAAATGTCTATGTTATCTATTACACTATGAAAGATTGGTTGGGATTTAACCTGCCCTGTCTTAGTTCTTTTAAGCTAAACTCTCTCCCAGACAGAGCTCTTGTACTCTGATAATTAGATTGTGAGACTTTTCGTAGTAATCACGGCCATGAACAATTTGATGTCGGTTCCGGACCATACTATGGATTGCTGCCCACTGATCTTCGGAAAGAGATTGCTTAATTTCATGCCCCCATTCCTTACGGAAACTTCCCAAAAGCTCTATGATTCTCTGGGGATGGGCACTTTGGGTTTTGCTCGTCCTTGCCTCCACAAATTTTTGTAATGTAGAAGATCCATTTCTGCGAGCATGTTCTTGAACGATCTCTGCTATTGCCCTCTCAATGTAGCCTGAGACTAAAACACACAAATACTTTGCAAAATCTGATTTTAATTCTAGCGCACTAGAATCAATGGTTTCAATACACTCAAACGTGGCATCAAGGCGCTGCTTCATGCGTGAAACCTCTTGAATACCATTCATGCAATCTCGGAAAATGCCTCTAAAGCAAGTTTCTGCCTTCTTCCTACTTTACCTTCTTCAGAAGTACCCGTCTTTACCGACTCAATGTATTCGTCATTTTTGAATAACCCTTGAAGCTTGTTTTTTATCTCATTATAATTATTGATTGATCCGCGCTCAATTCGTTTTGCGACACCAGTCATCACGGAATCAAGTACCGCGGCGTTCAACGAACCAAATGGCTTAAATGCTTGATCTCCTATACAATTCCTGAGAAAGGAGGTTGTCTTGCGGAATATTTTTTTCAGCTCATCTTCGCTCTGACATTCAAGATTACGGTTACTGCTCATGTATCTGTTCAAAAATTCTTTCATCGGTCTGCAATACTTATCTCCAGAATAGTAAAATGCAAAAAACCGAAGAATCATCTCCAGATCTTTTAGCCTGTTTGACTGCCCTCCATAAAGAACACGCCAATCAGGATCTTTGTTGAGTTTTGAAAGCACTTGAGCAAACTTTCCATGATATAATGCGACTCTGATTTCTTGTGGATGTAGATTTACACCTCCTGTATTCAGCCGCTCAAAAATATCGTATATGCTGCTCTGATCCTCAGTAGGAGCCATTTGCTTAACTACTGTTGCATGAATGATGCTGTCATCAAGTCTCCTACGATCCGTTGGATCCAACTCGTCGTAACTCTTACCCTCAAATCTATCATGCACCTTTTGGAGCCGATTTTTTTGATCTGAACCTTCCCCATAATATTTTTCTAATATTTTAGTCGTTGCTGTCCATCCAGAACAAGCAGGCGGCCACTTTCCTCGCGTACCAAAAAGATTCCTGGAACAGGCAATCCTAGAAGGAGCGATTCTATAAATCTGTCACCCTTACGTTTCGGCCAAACATAATTCCGCTGGAATCCTGTAATTCGGTCATCATCGCTGGAGTAATCGGCGAACATAGGCACAACGATGCTGCCATCCTTCATACGACGAACGAGAGAGTCTACCGGATAGTCAACTCCATAGGAGAAAATGTCATATTCGCGCGGAATGAGAATATCATCTTCTTCTGTAATATCCTCAATTTCAGTGAAATCACTGGAAGTAGCAATATCTCCATTTTCGTGCTCTAATTGATGTGTTGCTTCCATTAATTCATGGCCTAAAAATTCTTATCCTCACTCCGATCTGTCAAAAAACAAAGTAAATAAGACATTGGATTCATTCTATCAACACCCAATTGGGTTTGGCAGTCAACTCATGTAATGTGGAATGCGCACTACCAATGGAGCAATTTCAATACGACATTCACACAATAGAGAAACATAAAATCTCCACATATCAAGGCAGATAATAAAATCTGGAACTATACATATTATGCTACGCCAATCTGCTAAAATCGTTCATTGAATCTGATGGAATCCATGCACAGATCAAGTAGACCTTTTGATGATGTACTTATCGATTATCTCCGACGTAAATCGGCTTCTTTCACCAGGAAAAACCTTCCTATAGAGCCTTCTTAAGGGGATTCTACTGCGGGCTTGGAATTACTTTTATTCCTCCTTCACTTCCAGTGCAGTCTGAAATTCAGACATAATGAGTTCTTGCTGCTCTGTCGTCATTGCCACCAGAGGTAAGCGTAGTTTCGATTTTATGTATCCAAGCTTGGTCAAGACCGCCTTCACTGGTATTGGATTGGTATCCAGAAAACAGGCGCGCATGGCTCGCAGCAGAGTATAATGGACCTGTGACGCTTCCTTGAAATTACCCCCTAAACCCAGATGAACCAATTGACTCATCAGCCTTGGAAGAACGTTGCTCACTACCGAAATTACCCCATCCGCTCCAAGAGCCAAAAAAAACAGGGTCCATTCATCATCTCCGGAATAGATGGCAAACCCTTCCGGCCTTCCCTGAATAAGATCCGCGACCTTCGCCAAATCCCCCGATGCTTCTTTCACGCCTACCACGGAGGGAATCTCATGTGCCAAATCAAGAATTGATTCTGTAGTTGCGTCAAAGCCTGTACGACTTGGAACGTTGTAGAGGATCATCGGACATGGCGTAGCATCTGCAATTGCCGCTACATGTGCCTTAAATCCCCTTTGGGGAGGCTTATTGTAGTAAGGTCCTACAACCAATAACCCATCCGCCCCCAGACGATCGGCTTCAACGGAGAACTCAACACTTTCACTGGTGGAGTTATTTCCCGTCCCAACAATCAGGGGAACCCTTCCACCAACCTGTTTCACGGCAAGGGCCACTAGCTTGCTTCGCTCTTTTGGAGTTATCGTTGCATTTTCTCCGGTCGTCCCTAATACGACGATTGCAGATGATCCTGACTGGATCTGAAGATCAATCAGATTACCAAAAGCGACCTCATCAATCCATCCATCTCCCAAAAAAGGTGTGACTAATGCCGTTGCTGAACCCGAAAAAATCATGGATCTACGTGACTGTTGGATGACTATGTTTTCGCTACGTCTGCAAGCCATTCGGCGAGCATATCTTGAAGTGTAAACAATCCGGTTTTCCCTTGTATCCATTCCGCCGCCCGAACTGCCCCGAGGGCAAATCCTTGTCGGTTCTTGGCCGTGTGCTCCAGTATGATCTGATCCTCCGGGCTATCCATCATAACCCGATGTTGCCCAAATACATGGCCCAGCCGAATGGATACAACCTCAAGTTGAGAAGAATCATGTTGCGTGGAAGTGGTGCCCCAACCGTGCTTTCTCTGAAGAATCTCAACCAGATATGCTGCCAAACTGATTGCGGTTCCGCTGGGAGCATCCAATTTTGCTGTATGATGCAATTCCTGTACCGCTACATCAAACTCAGGCAACTTGTTCAAAAGTGGCCCAAGAGCATGTAACGCCTGAAAAAGAATCTGTATCCCCAGCGAATAATTGGAGCTGTAAAGTACGGTTGCTTCATGGAAACGAACAAGATTCTGAACCTCTTCTATCTCATGATCCCATCCCGTGGTCCCAATCACCGCGACTGTATTTGTCGTGCAGTACTTGGTGACATGAGAGAGCAAAACCTCGGGTTGTGTGAAATCAATCACAACGTCAGGATTGCATCCCAACGCTTCCTCCGTAACCGGATTTTTTCGGTTAAATCGCTCAACAATCACATGTCCACGCGAACGTGCAGATGCTTCTATCGCCTCGCCCATGCGCCCCGTACCCGCGAGAGCAATTCGTAAAGAAACAGACATTGTACTCCTGACAAGTAGCGAAAACCCTACGACTATGGCATCAACTCTGCCGAGTGGATCAAATCCATTAAAAGTCCTCCTGCAGTGACCCCAAGCCCTGCACCTGGACCTTGCACAACCAGTGGCTCATCATTGTAGCGATCGGTGGTGAACGCAATCATATTTCCTCGACCAGATGCTGTGGCAAACGGAGAGTTATCCGGTACCGCCTGGACACTCACATCTAATTGGTCTCCTTCAAGTCTCGCAATATAGCGTAGCCGTTCACCTCTACTTTTTGCCTGCTCTACTCTTTCTTTCCATTGTGGATCAACTGTAGTGAGTTCTTTGAACAATGCTTGGGGGCTCTTCGCTTTGAGTCCTTTGGGCAGTAAAGATTCGACTCGGATATCACTTCGCTCGACTTGCAGACCAATCTCCCTGGCCAGAATCAATAATTTTCTAGCAACGTCTTCTCCACTCAAATCATCCGCTGGATCGGGTTCTGTCCATCCTTCCGAATGGGCACGTTTTACGATTTTCGAGAATAACTCTCCAGCATCCAGGCTGTTGAACACATACGCTAATGTTCCTGAGAAAACCCCTTCAATCTTATGAACCTGATCTCCTGACCGAACCAAATCCTTAATTGTGGAGATCACTGGAATCGCTGCACCTACGGTCGTTTCGTACCGAAAAGCTACGCCACGCCGCTTTGCTGCTTTCTGGAGTCTCTGATAAAATGGTAAATCCAGAGTATTGGCCAACTTATTTGCCGTCACAACTCCGAATCCCAGTTCCAGAAAATCAGGATAGTATGATGCAACTTCCTCACTAGCCGTTGCATCAACGACAATGATTCGTTCCAGTCGACTGGAACCCAACTGCTCCACCAGCCAATCTAGATTAGCTGGTGATCCATGTTCGAGATCTGAAGCTGCCGTTTCAAATGCAAGCCCATCCGGGTTCCAAAGCATTTTTCGCGAATTCGCAATACCTATGAGCCTCACATTCAACTTTACCCGCTCCAATAAATTATCTCTCTGATCCGCCAGAAGGTTTAATAAATGAGCTCCAACCCGCCCTGGCCCCAACAGACAAATGTGTGTGCGCAGACGCCCCAAGGGAAATGCCTCATGAAGGGCTCTCACAGCACGGCGAACCTCATCATCACGAACTACGGCAGAGATATTTGTTTCCGCAGCTCCCTGTGCAATCGATAAAACATTTACTCGACTCCGCCCCAACGTAGCAAACATTCTTCCTGCCAATCCAGGATGATGTCGCATACGATCACCCACCGCAGAGACAATTGCACATCTAGGAATGGCATAAATCGCACTGATGTCACGTTTTGCCAATTCTCCTGCAAAGACCGTACGAAGTGTTTTTACGGCAGTATCTGCAAACGCTTCGCGCACAACCATACAGATACTGTGTTCGCTGGAGGCCTGCGCAATCATAAGTACGTTAATTTTTTGATCCGCTAAGGATACAAACGCACGCGCAGAAATTCCTGGTACCCCTAACATGCCATTTCCCTCCAGCATGATCACTGCCACATCCCGAATCGGAGAAATTGCTTTTACTCTGAGCTCAACTGACTGAGACTCATTCGAAATCAACGTCCCCGGAGCCTTGGGATTTAAGGAGTTCTTAATGAGCAGTGGGATCCCCAGCATTTGCACCGGGCGCATGGTCCTTGGATGTAGGACACGAGCACCAAAGTAGGCCATTTCTGCAGCCTCCGTGTAACTCAGACGAGCCAAGGGGAATGCCTCCGGGACATCACGAGGATCCGCCGATAGAACTCCATCCACATCAGTCCAAATCACGACCCGCTGAGCACGTAATGCCGAACCGAGAATCGTTGCTGTAAAATCACTTCCAGAGCGACCAAGTGTCGTTGTTGACCCATCCGGTGCAGATGCAATATATCCGGTCACTACAATAATCTGACTCGATGGGACACCTTGAAAATGTGTTTGGATCATGCGCATAGACTCTTCAAAGTCCACGTACGCATCTCCATAGTTATCGTCTGTTCGGATCAAATCCCGTGCATCTAACGCGGTGGATTGTTCTCCTTCAGATCGAAATACTGCAGAAAATAAAGGAGCGAACGCCCGTTCCCCAATACTCAAGATCGCATCTTTGGTACGATCAGAGCATTCTCCTATGAGAGCAATCCCCTGCAATAGCTTTTCCAGTTCGGACCAGAGATCTTCCAACTTTTGTCTTATTCCCTGTTGCTCCGCTTCGATCACTAACTCATTTAGGACACGTTCATGCTGATCGCGTAACTCTTGAATGGGACTCTGAACAGGGCTTTCCGCTCCAAGGGATCTCTCTATGGATCCCAATAACCGATCCGTTACCCCTGACATAGCAGACACGACTACAACACGCTGAACTTCTTCCGGAATCCCTTGGACTAAATGAGTCGCCTGCCGGATTGCCTTCGTACTGCCTATCGAAGTTCCACCAAACTTGACGACCTCTATCCGCTTATTTGAAGACTGCTCCATGGGATGGGGTGCGACCGAAATTTGTTGCTCACCGTCCAACATCAATCGTTCTGCCGATCATTGAATCGTCTGATTCTATGTATGAACCGGGAATCACTGGAACCACAAAAAGAAAACCTTGTGTAACCTCCGTCTTTGGGGCCATAGCTCAGTTGGTAGAGCGCTTGAATGGCATTCAAGAGGTCAGGGGTTCGACTCCCCTTGGCTCCACCCCCTCCCCAAGATAGGATCTTTTCCGTCGCAGAACGATTGGGCGTGCAAGATCTCCGACTCTCGTCGTGCAATCGTCCAGCGGAAAAATGAACCATCGCAGAGGGTACCTCCCCGTATAAATATGAGTTTATCTCCATCATTTTCAAGCACTGCCTCCTCTCAGCATCGGGGTCTATATTCTGTTTTATCCGTGATCAAAATTATTTCGCCCTAATTCTAGAAGATCACAGATAATTTTTCTGATTTTAGGCTTCAAACTGAAGCTACCTACGTAAACGATCAGGATAGTACTTAGTGTCATCTATTTCCTGCAAATTCCTCCTACGATCAACGCATGAGACCTTGAAAGAAAGCCCCCGAATGCAATCTCGGAAAGAAGAACCCGGTGTTTTTGACAGATTCAGTATCTTCAAAATATCTGTATCCCTTCAAAATAATTCATGATTCCTCGTGTTCGTCTCCCGACGGATCGTCCATGCTAGAAGCCCGAAAAAGGTAAAAATAGATTCAATTTTGGAAGAACGTGAAGAAGGACACCTAAGTAATGTCTCCCTTAAAATATTTTTTCTTCCCTCTTGCCGTTTTTGTCCTACTTGGTTGTGATAGTAATCCAGTTGAATCAGAAACAACCGATAAAGGGCTCTCAGACCTGATCATCAGTGAAAGCCTAATCCTCAATCCAACTGGCTATACTCCACTTTCTGCAGAACTCAAGCTACAAACCGCGCAACCCGTTCAGGTTGAACTAGAAATCGAAAGCCGTAACGATAATGAAGAAAATCTCATCCATCGATTTGATGAAATCACTACTTCATTTACGCTCCCGGTCCTTGGTCTCTATGCATCGCACAGCAACATCTTGTATTTTCGATTCTATGATCGTGGGAATCAATTACTGGGAGAAGAAACCCGACCTATTGATACTGCTCAACTTTTACAGGAACTCCCAACCATTAATGTTCATGTCAATACAAGGAGGAAGAAGCCAGGTATGAACCTTGTAAGCTACTTCGGTCACTCCAATCGCGATTTGCCCCAGATCCCGTTCATTTTTGACCAATATGGACATATTCGATGGTATGCCAATATGGATGCACATCCAGTGCTAGGAGGCCTGTTTTATGATGCTGGCGTGGAGCGCCTGAAAAATGGCAATCTCTACTTCGGCGATGGTAGTAGTGGACGCTTGGTCGAAATGGACATGTTAGGGCGAGTTGTCCATGAGTGGCCATTGCCAGGGTATACGTTTCACCATCATGTCCTTGAACTCCCCAACGGGAATCTGCTAGCTACAGTCAATAAACAGGGACTGCCTACCATAGAAGACCATATCCTGGAAATTGACCGAGACAATGGAGCGATTGTCCAGGTTTGGGATCTCCGACAATCGCTGGATTCACGGCGGCGTATTTGGAGTAGTAATTCCAGAGACTGGTTCCATGCAAATGGTCTTGCCTATGATGAAAATGATGATGCAATCATCGTATCCGGGCGTGTTCAAGGCACTGTAAAACTCTCTCGTAATAATGAATTGATTTGGCTTTTGGCACCTCATCGAGGCTGGGATCAAGCCGGAGACGGCACAGATTTGAATACCAAGCTTTTGCAACCTCTGGATGGAAATGGAATACCGATCACGGATCCCCAAGTACTAGCAGGGTTTACTGACCATTCAGACTTCTCTTGGGCATGGTATCAACATGCACCTGAGTTAACTCCCCATGAAACCCTGTTTCTATTCGACAATGGAGACAATCGGCATTATCAGGGACATCCTGTGTTCAGTCGGGCAGTAGAATATCGAATTGATGAAGATAAAATGACAATTCAGCAGGTCTGGGAATATGGCCGTGAACGCGGTAATTCAACTTATTCCTGGATTGTATCGGATGTTGATTATCATCATGAGGAGAATACCGTCGTCTTTATGCCCGGTGCGAATCATGAAAATGGCCCCAACGGAAAAACGGTTGAAGTTGATTATACGACAAAAGATGTAGCCTATGAGGCTGTTATACGAAATGACGGATCTGCCATGTGGGGAATCATGTTTCACCGCATTGAACGTCTCCCTATCTACCCAAATAATCATTAAGCTATGCGACGACCAATCACACTATATGTAAATCTCTTCTTGCTTCTAGTCTTTCTTTTCGCTTCTGTCCTGACATTTCCACTTTCCGTACAGGCACAGGATCAGACTGTAGGGCTAATCCGCAATGATCCTGGGACGTATGAAGGATACACCTTGATTACCCCATTACTGCACCCCAGCGTCTACCTGATTAACCTGGAGGGACAAACCGTACATCAATGGAATGTGAGTGCTGCATTTGGGACCACCAACCGGCTATTACCTGATGGCGCTCTACTCCGAATTTCTGGCGCCCCGAATACATGGGAGGGGGTCCAAGGCCGGTCCGGTCGGCTCGAAATTATTGAATGGGATGGGACCGTTCGGTGGCAACACGACTTTGTGACCGATACGTATATGCTGCATCATGACGTGGTTCCCCTTCCGAATGGGAACCTGCTTGGAGTCGTGTGGGATCGACGGGATATGGATGCAATCACCTCAGTAGGCTATGACCCCGAAAATCTTGCTGAGAACCAAGATCATATATTGAGTGAGCGAATTGTCGAATTCAAGCCGATATTGCCCGATACAATAGAAATTGTATGGCAATGGGATTCCTGGGACCATCTGGTTCAAGATCATAACCCACTGCTATCGGATACGTATGCGGAACGTATTGCTGACTATCCTGAACGTATTGATGTGAACACTTCGAGCGGTGGGGACTGGCTCCACTTCAACGCACTGGATTATAATGAAAAGTTAGACGTGATTGTCGTCAGCGCATCTTACCTAAATGAATTCTGGATTATTGACCACAGCACCTCCACGGAAGAAGCCCATGGAATTTCGGGAGGAAATTTCGGATTAGGGGGCCGCTTGTTGTACCGCTGGGGGAATCCCCGTATGTATGGGATTGGAGATGAAGAAGATCAAACTCTGCACTTTCTTCACTCTGTTCAATGGATTTCCGATGGCCTGCCTGGAGCAGGGAATTTGCTTGTATTTGAGAATGGAGTCGGGCAGCCGGAAGGAAACTACTCCACTGTTCATGAACTAGTACTGCCGTACATGAAAGATAGCTACGGAGATGCAGTCTGGTATGCTCAAGATATAGATGGGTCTTTTCAGGATCCTGAAACTGCCTGGACATTCTCCGCACCAGGTGAGTTTTACAGTGAATTCGTCTCCGGCCAGCAACGCCTTCCCAATGGAAACACATTAATTGCCGAGGGAATGACGGGCCGTGTTTTTGAACTTGCAGCGGGATCGGATCAACTGATCTGGGAGTACATCAATCCCGTAGTACCAACCGGTCCTCTATCCCAGGGAGATCCGATTCCTCCATTTGGCCCGGCTGGATCAATTCGCCAGCAAAATGCAATCTTCCGTGCGCTACGCTATGGGGTTGACTTTAAAGGGTTTTCGGAAAGAGACCTCTTCCCGATTGGCCCGATTGAACTCAATACCACCGCCGAAATTCCCGATGGACATTTCGAACTGTCTCCTGGCTATCCAAACCCATTTCGAGGCCGAGTCACCTTATCGATACAGGTTCCTGAGCCCACGCACATCCAGTTAGATGTGTTCAACGTACTTGGTCAGAAAGTGGCAACGCTGACGGATGAATTTCATAGTGTGGGAACGTACAATTATGTCTTTGATGCTGAAGTATTACCACCGGGCGTTTATTTATGCAGAGCGGTCTCCAAATTTCATTCAAGTACGATCTCATTGGTTCATCGTTAATCTCTTCACCAATTCCGTGAACATCAGAATTTCCGCAACCGAAAAAGACATCAATCCACAACCTTGCAAAAGTAAATGATTGGGCACGATTCGGAACAATGCTTCGCCACCTTCAACCCTGAACGAACGCGTACCTTACCGAACGGGCAAGATGATGAACTCGGCTTCACTGACCTCACTCTCCTTATATCCATATCGGATTGCTTTTGCACGAAGTACGACACTCTCCTCCAACCGAAGAGGAGAAGAAAACAGTAACCAATCTCCCTCATTGCCGAAATCATCAAGAATAGTGTAGGTAATCGAAGCACTCTGTGTTCCACTATACATCGTCACATCTACAGCTTGCTCAAACGTTCCGCCACTCTGGGCATCATCCAACCCACCCGATCTGCTGATTGCAGTACGCGCGGTCGCCTGAGGTAAGATGACAGGTGCACCCGTCACGGGCTGCTCTCCACCAGGCCACATGGACTCTACCATACCCAATTCCCATTTGAATCCCATATCTCCAACCTCTACAATCCAGTCATCCAAGGCCGTTTGCAAGCGGGACAACTCATCCCTGTACGCAGGATCATAAGCAAGATTATTTACCTCGTGTGGATCTATATTCGTATCATAAAACTCATGGATAGGGCGGCGCGGCTGCATCCATAATGACTGCTCTTTTGTCAATTCATCGCTCGCATGAAGCCTATATAACTCCTGCATTGTCGGCATTACATTCGCATATGCCATCCGCAGGACGTATGGCTTTTCCGGTCGATAATTCCGTATATATTTATACCGAGTATCTCGGACCGCCCGGACTAGATCATACTGCTCATCAAAGCGATCCCGAGCGGCGTAAACATATTCATGTGGAAGGCTGTTACCTGAGAACCTGCCAAGAAGCGCTCTTCCCTGCATATGGGCTGGAGGCTCAACGCCCGCAAGCGAGAGAACCGTAGGAGCAAGATCCAGAAAACTCACCAACTCCTCATTCACCTCAGGAAGCCGACCTGGAACATAGATAATGAGCGGGACATGCAATCCTGAATCGTACAACCAGCGTTTATGTCGTGGGAGCCCATCCCCATGATCACTCCAAAAAAATACGACCGTATTTTCCATTAACCCATCCTCTGCCAACTGATCTAAAATCATCCCCGCCTGCGCATCCATCTCTGCAATATTATCATACTGTTGTGCAATATCCCGTCGTACTACAGGTGTATCTGGATAGTAGGGAGGTATCGCAACCCTTGCAGGGTCCGTAGATAGGGGATCTGGTGGAGGGCCTGCTGCCATAACCGGCAACCCCATGGTCTTAAAAGCCGTAGCAGGATCCGGCCAGATTTGGCTCTCATGGGTCGTCGTGAAATTAAACACCGAAAAAAATGGTTGATCCGCGGTGCGACGATTTCGCCAATGTGCCTCCGAGCTGGACTCGTCCCATGCCGTGACTGGTGTTTGAAACTGGTAGTCCTCCTTAACATTATTGGTCGTGTAATATCCTGCTGCACGCAAATACTCTGTAAAAGTCTTCACGTAATGCGGTGGAACTACACTGTATGGAGTGGGCTCCGGCGCAAATGGAGCACCCGATAACGTACGCATATGATGTGCACCGAAGCTGACCTGATACATGCCGGTAATAATTGCGGCTCGGCTCGGAGAGCATACGCCGGCTGTCGTGAATACACGTGTATAGCGTGTACCAAGACTAGCAAGTGAGTCAAGTCGAGGCGTATTGGCAATTGGATCTCCATAAGATCCAAGGCGTGGACCCATATCCTCCGCAGAAATCCATATGATATTGGGCCGATCCAAAGGTTCCGCGGGTGTAATCACCGTCTGAGGATCTGTGCATGCAGATAAAAACAGTACGATCCAAAAGAGGTGAATATTCATGAATCCGTCGTATCTGGCCCGACCGGCGTGAGGGTTAAACCAGTATTGATATATAGATCGGGGCGCGCGGATTGTAACCGGGTTACCCCCACATCTGTGACCCCGGTTTGCCAAAGATAGAGGGATCTGAGTGCAGTCAGATTTTCTAGATGAACCAAGCCAGAATCGGTAACCGCCGTTCCATAGAGATTCAAATATTCCAGATATTCCAAGTTGTTCAGATTCGCCAAACCGGCATCGGTCACGGACGTTTGTTGAAGATGGAGACGGGTGAGATGAGGTAAATCTGCAATGACTTCCATCAAGTCATCTCCAACCGGAGAACGCCCAAGATCAAGCCAAGCAATATTTCCGGATAAAGCGCGCAGTGCTTCCTGCAGCCCACTCGCTTCCGTACATGTCTGTGGATTCACGCAGCGTACCTGCAGATAGGGTTCCTTCTCCGCCAAAGGAGTAACCGATACCCCCAAACTGGCAAGTTGGACAATATCCATCGAGTCAGGTAGAGATGTATCCAATGCAAAAATGCCTGTCCGGATCTCATTCAGACCCATTTGATCTACAATCGTTTGCGTGATTGGAGACCACTCCACATCCGGCAATAACTCTTCAAAAGAAGCCCCGGCATCAATCCACCAGCGTAGCAGTTCAGCTTCTGCAACCGTGAGCTGTGGACTTTCGGCTGGAGGCATCCGTTCATCCGAGTTTGCAGGGGACCAAATACGAAGAATCAGTTCGCTTTCATGTGCACTCCCAGCCACAACTACAGGACCACCATCTCCCCCCTCATTGATGAACTCAGGCGTATCCAGGCGTAAGCCACCCCGCTGCGCCCCTAGTCCATGACATGCAATACATCCAGATTCCAGGATCGGAGCGATCAATGCTGTATATAGGGTCGTCTCAGCAGGATTCTCAAGTTGTAAACGTCCAATCTCTGCTTTTCTGGGTAACCCCGCGATCTGACGTATACCATCAGGAAGATAGCGGGTCAAGTAATCTGGACCATGCGTCAGAACCCCTCCAAAATGCCCCGCCAAGGTCACGGCCAGAAGCATCAACCCCATGATAATCCCATACACTCGACTCTCCCAGTTTTTGAGCCAGCGCTCTGAAAGACCTGGCCAAGCTTTGTACAAGTAGGCCAACGAAGCGAACAGCACAACCAGCACCCCCATACGCTTATGCCAAGCCAACTGCTCTGCGGCATACCCTCCCCCTTGAGCCAGGTAAAGCCCTACAATTACGGCCAAGATTGAACTCCAAACACCAATGTATAAGAGAGCCAATATGCCTGTATCATAACGCCCCCTAAGAGAAGGCCTGCGTGAAAGCACTTCAAGGAGGCCAGCCACGATCAGAATTCCAATCGGCAGGTGGACAACCAGAGGATGAAACCGCCCAAAAAACAAACTGAAGTCACTCGGCCGACCACTACCCGGAATCATGATGAGCATGAACACCACAAAGGTGAGGCCCACACATAACCAAATCAAAGATTGCTTCATCAGGATGAATAATAATTAAGCTAGTACTTCACGCACTACATGACCATGTACATCCGTCAGGCGAAAATCTCGGCCCTGAAAAGGATAGGTCAACCGGAGATGATCAAACCCAAGTAAATGTAAGACTGTGGCTTGAAGATCATGGACATGCACCCGGCCACTAACCGCACTGTAACCAATCGCATCGGTCTCCCCGTGCGTTACACCACCTTTTACACCACCACCGGCCATCCACATGGTATACACATCGCTATGATGATCCCTCCCCACAAAGGGGTTATCCGTGCCCGTACGGTTTTCCAACATTGGAGTCCGCCCAAACTCTCCACCCCAGATGACCAGGGTTTCATCTAGGAGTCCTCGCTGCTCTAGGTCATTCAATAGTGCAGCAACCGGACGGTCCGTTTCTTGGCAGCGCTCCAAGAACCCCCCATTCAGGGCTTCGCTCTCTCCTGCTCCATGCGAATCCCAACCCCAGTGAAATAACTGAACAAAGCGAACCCCACGCTCAACGAGTCTTCGTGCCAGAAGGCAGTTGTTACTGAATGCGGTCTCTCCAAGCTCTGTACCGTACATCTCATGGATATATTCAGGTTCACGACTGATATCCATCGCATCAGGAACCGATGTTTGCATCCGGAATGCCATTTCATACTGTGCGATTCGGGTGAGAATCTCTGGGTCTCCAACCTCCTCATGCTGCTGCCGGTTGATTGTATTGATGGCATCAATGGATTTGCGGCGCAAACTGCGCGGGATGCCGTCTGGATCTCCAAGAAACAGTACAGGATCTCCCTTGGTTCTGCACTGCACCCCTTGGTAGACGGTAGGCAGAAACCCACTTCCATAAACACTGGCACCCGCATCTGGAGCCGCTCCACCCGAAAGCAAAACGACAAACCCAGGCAGGCTTTCATTTTCGGTTCCCAACCCATATGTAACCCAGGATCCCATACTGGGACGACCCAGACGAGGGCTCCCTGAATGAACCAGCAGTTGCGCCGGAGCGTGATTGAACTCATCGGTATGCATCGCTTTCAAAAATGCGATCTTATCGGCGACCTGTCCCAGATATGGCATATGATTTGAGATCCATGCTCCGGACTCTCCGTGCTGCTGAAACGTTGCCTGAGGCCCCAACATCTTTGGGATCCCCCGAATAAAAGCAAACCGCTTGCCCTCCAGAAGAGACTCTGGACAATCCTGACCATGCAGGCGTGCCAATTCGGGCTTGTAGTCAAATAATTCAAGTGGAGAAGGGCCACCCGCCATATGCAGAAAAATGACTCGTTTCGCACGTGGTGCAAAATGTGGTCCCTGAGGAGGACGCGGATTGGCTGACGCCGCCCCAAGCGAAGCAAATGCGAGTGCGCCAAAACCTGCACCTGCCGACTTCAGGAAATGGCGCCTTGTGATATGACTCAAATAAGTGTCACGGGCTTCTTTAGCAAGATTCATGGATCTCTCTTCTCTGGGTAAACCTGTTGAATTCAGAATTGAAGTTACTCTTTCATGAGAAACTGGTCAAGGTTTAGGATCGAATTTGCAACAATCGTGAGTGCTGCTAGCTCTGCAGGTTCGTCACCTCCCATCAGCTGCATAGCATGATCAGCACCTTCTCTGTACTCCATAAGAGCCTCCGTATATAAAGTCGTCAATACATTCAGGGCATCAGGGCTTGGAGGAGTTCCCAGAGCATAAATATACCCCGCCTGAACGGGATTCTCAGATCTCTGCATCTTCTTCGCCAGTGCCTGTGCCGCTTCCATAAACACAGGATCATTTAGAGAGACCAGTGCTTGTAAAGGCGTATTGGTTCGGATTCTCCGGGATACACAAAATTCTCGACTGGGGCTATCAAACGTCGCCATGGACGGATATGGGACCGTGCGCCTCCAGTAGGTGTATATTGCTCGTCGGTAGCGATCCTCTCCTTCACTAGTTTGCCACTGGCGTCTATCATAGGGATTTTTCCAGAGGTCTTCCGGCTGAGGCGGCATCACACTGGGACCGTACATCTTCAAGCTCAGTAGACCACTCACCTGCAGTGCCTGATCCCGAATCTGCTCCGCACTCAGGCGAAAACGAGGTCCGCGTGCCAGATACCGGTTCCGTGGATCTATCTGCAATAACGCATCCGTCACATGGGATGACTGGCGATACGTTGCGGAAAGGACAATCATGCGCAAAAAAGATTTCACACTCCAGTCATGATCCTCTACAAAGCTCACCGCTAGATAGTCCAGAAGTTCTGGATGTGATCGCTCCAGTCCCTGGGTTCCAAAGTCTTCCAATGACTCGATCAAACCAATCCCAAACAGCTGTTCCCAGAATCGGTTCACGGTCACCCTGGCCGTCAGGGGATTCTTACCGCTAACCAACCACTCGGCCATTCCCAGACGATTCCGGGGAGCATCTTCTGACATGGGAGGCAATATATCTGGAGTACCTGGATGCACAACCTCCCCCTTCAATAGAAAGCTGCCCCGTTCTAGTACATGCGTCCGACGCTGGAACGGGAGCTCCTGCATGATCGGAGTATGAATGGGGTTTAATGCCTGTAGTGCACGTTCTTTTTCCGCCATTTCTTCCCGCAAACGCACGATCACCGGATCATCACTCAGACCGGCATAGACCTGATCAAGAGTCCATTGCTGCGCATCCCCTCGCTCGGTCTCCAGTGTTGCGACCACCCGTTTCACCTCGTTCTGTAGCATAAGTTGGACCTGTCCAATCACTTCAGGCTGATCCAACGTCGTTTCCCACATACGGCGCTGACGTGCCAGCGAATCCAAGCGAACCCGGGCAATCATCTCCTCTTCCAACCGAGTAATCTCGTTGATGAGCGCTTCGCCCTCTGTAGCCATTTCCTCCTTGAATAAGGGAAGCGTCGGAAATTCACTGTCCAGATCCCTGTCTGCCGTGCTATTAAAAAAAGCAAAAAACTCATAGTACTCCTCATGTACAAACGGATCATAGGGGTGCCCATGACACTGTACACACGCAAACGAGGTCCCCTGCCATACTTCCCAAGTCGTATTCACACGGTCAATGACGGCGGCAGTCCGGAATTCCTCATCATCCGTCCCTCCTTCCGTGTTCGTCATTGTGTTTCGATGAAATGCAGTCGCAATCAACTGGCTCTCCGTCGCCTCCGGCAATAGATCTCCAGCCAACTGCTCGATCGTGAATTGATCAAAAGGCATGTCTTCATTGAAGGATTGAATGACCCAGTCTCTGTAGCGCCAGATCGTTCGCCCGACGTCTTTTTCATACCCCTTGGAATCGGCATACCGCGCAAGATCCAACCACATTGATGCCCAACGCTCCCCATAAGAAGGTAAAGATAGGAGCGAATCTACGTATGCTTCGTACGGTGTTCCTCCTGTACAGATCTGGTCAATATCCTCAGGCTTTGGAGGCAACCCCGTAAGATCCAGGGTAACTCTTCGAACAAGAACTGGACAAGCAGCCTCAAGCTGTGGCACCAAGTCCTTCTCATCCAATTGGGCAAGAACAAAGTAGTCCATGGGCTGACGAACCCACTCCTGCTCCGAGACCTCCGGTAAAGGGGGGCGGATTGGGGCCACATACGCCCAATGATCTTCCCAATATGCACCCTGCTCAATCCAGGAATGCAGGGTTTGGATTTCATCCGGTGTGAGCGGCGGGGCATCCTTGGGCATCCGATGGGCTGGCTCAGTATGCACAATACGCCGCAACAATTCACTTTCTGCAGGCTCAAAAGGCACAATCGCACGCTCCCCAGACTCGGCCACCGAAAGGGCCTCATGTCGGAAGAGTAAACTTAGATCTGCCTGCCGCCGGATCCCCCCATGACAATTCACACAACTCTCATTCAGAATCGGCCGAACCTGTTCATTAAAACTGACCTGAGGAGTACGCTGACAACCACCAAACAGAATTATCGCTGCAGGAAACAAAGCATACATGATCCAAAGAAGTTTCATGCAAAAAGTGGAGTCATCACCGTTCCATGAACATCCGTGAGGCGAAAGCGGCGGCCCTGATACTTAAATGTGAGCCGCTCATGATCGATTCCTAAGAGATGCATTAGGGTTGCCTGCAGGTCATGTACATGCACTGGATCCCGTACAATATTATAGCCTAGATCATCCGTCTCTCCATAGCTCAACCCGCTCCGGATTCCGCCGCCTGCCATCCATAATGAAAAACATCTCGGGTGGTGATCCCGCCCATAATCCTCATCGGTCAAGCGTCCTTGACAATAGTTCGTACGCCCAAATTCTCCTCCCCAAATGACCAGCGTATCCTCCAGCATTCCTCGTTGCTTCAGGTCCTGCACTAATGCAGCGGAAGGCTGATCTGTTTCTTTGGCCTGAACCTGAATGCCCGCCGGTAACCCCCCATGATGATCCCATCCCTGATGAAAGAGCTGAATAAATCGTACTCCGCGTTCTGCAAGACGCCTGGCCAACAGGCAGTTGGCGGCAAACGTACCGGGTTCCCGGGCATCCTCGCCATAAAGATCAAAGATGTACTCCGGCTCATCCGTAAGATCCATTACCTCCGGTACGGAGGTCTGCATCCGATAGGCCATTTCATATTGAGCGATACGGGATTCAATCCGCTCCCAGCCAGGCATCCCTTCCTTGAGCATATGCAATTGCCGGAGCCGGTCCAGTTGCATTTTCCGTTGTGCCGATGATACGCCATCAGGATTACCTAAATATAGCACCGGATCCTGTCCACTTCGAAATTGTACTCCCTGGTGCTGTGACGACAGAAAGCCATTCCCCCATAGACGCGCATACAACGGCTGCCCTGATTTATCCTTGGTAATCAGAACACAGAATGCGGGGAGATTTTCGTTTTCCGTTCCCAATCCATAGCTCAGCCATGATCCGAAAGAGGGCCGACCTGCGATCTGGGAACCCGTCAGAAAAAATGTGATGGCTGGATCATGGTTGATCGCCTCGGTGTGCATGGACTTGACAAAACAGAGCTCATCTGCAACCTTCGCTGTATAGGGCATTAATTCACTGACCCAGGCCCCGCTTTCTCCATGTTGCGTGAATCCAAAATGAGAACGTGCCAGTGGCAACGAATTTTGGAACCCGGTCATCCCGGTCAGTCTCTGTCCTTTTCGAACCGATTCCGGCAGCTCTTGCCCATGCATCGCATTGATCTGGGGCTTATAATCAAACAGTTCGAACTGTGAAGGCCCACCACTCTGAAAGAGATAGATAATCCGCTTGGCACGCGGAATCATCTCGGTTTCCGCTGCCTGAACCGGATTCACCAGAGAAGATAGAGCAAGCCCGCCTAGTCCCATACCGAGGCGTTCCAGGAACTCTCTGCGTGTGCGGAAAGGATTATAATTGGAGCATTCGTGCATCAATATTTCTCAATTGACTCATCAAAAGATAACAGTGTACTCGCAATCATGGTATGCGCGGCCCACTCGGCAAAGTTCAGTCCCTGTTCCAAGGGGGATTCCCCCGTCTCCAGTAATTGTCTTGCGGACTCTGGGTTCCGCAAAAAGATTTCGAGTTGTTCTTGGTACATTGCCTTGAGGGTTTCCATTTCTGCCTCAGTTGGACTTCGCCCTGTCAAGACCCGAAATCCTAATTGAATCTGCTCTTCAAGCAACTCCTTTTTCAGCATACGAGCAGATAAATGGCGTGCAGCCTCCACATATTGAGGATCATTGAGCAGAACCAAAGCCTGCATAGGGGTCGCGGTGCGCTGACGTCGTAAGATGCACTGATCCCGTGTTGGCATATCGAATGTAATCAGTGAAGGGGGCGGCGACGTGCGCTTAAAGAACGTATACAGTGTGCGCCGATATAGGTCTTTGCCCGAGCCCTGGTCATACTCAATCCCGGACTTCTCTTCCCAGAGCCCCTCTGGTTGGTATGGCTTTACGGCAGCTCCCCCTACGGTTTGGTCTAATAATCCACTTACCGCAAGTGCTTGATCACGAATCATTTCGGCACTCAGGCGAAGCCGAGGCCCTCGGGCTAGTTGCTTGTTTTCTGGATCAAACGCCAGTAATTCAGCTGTGGGCTCGGATTGCTGCCGATACGTTGCACTGGTTACTATCAATCGTTGCATCGCTTTGATATCCCATCCGGACTCCATGAACGTTGTCGCCAGAAAATCAAGGAGTTCCGGAAAAACAGGCAATGCACCCTGTCGACCAAAATCTTCGGGTGTTGACACAATCCCCGCCCCGAAATATTTTTGCCAGTACCGATTGACCGCGACACGCGCAGTCAGAGGATGCTCAGGACTGAAAAGCCATTTTGCCAGTCCGAGTCGATTTCGAGGCAGGTCATCGGGTAGCGATAGAATGGACTCTGGAGTATGCGCCTCAACCAATGCTCCTTTGGCATCGTACTGGCCACGTTCCAAAATGTACGCTAAACGTGGCGCGTCCATTTCTTGCATAACCATAATTTCTGGGATATCCTTCAGGATCGTGTTCTCCTCTTCACGTAGATCCTGAAGAATGGATTGTGCACGTTGCCACGGAACCACCTCATGGGCAAGGTACCATCGGAAGAGATCCTCTGAATCCAGTGGTATATCCTGACTACCTGCGAATCGGGCCACCTCAAAGCCATACAACCAGCGATCATACAACTCCAATTCATCCACGGCCCCATTTCGTAAGCCACTATCTCGGAATCGATATCCAATCTGAAGCGGCACCTTGATCGTATCATAGGTAATATGGCGTGTCAGTCCATCACGAATCACCTCAACCTCCGCAGGAAGACCGTCAATATAGAGACGTAGACCCTCCGCACGACTGGACCCATCATATGTCATCGCAATATGGGTCCATTCACCGAGTGGGATGGTCGCAGTTGTCTGGATACGTATGGAGTTTTCAGGCCACATATGAGCTAGTTGCCCAATCAGGTGACCATGATCCAAGGCCAGTTCCCAGCCCCGACTGCCCGCATCCAGAGCAGCCTGTGTCCGATGGATGATCAATCCGGTCTCCTCACCAGGGTTGATCCAGATACTGACCGAAAACGGCATAGTCCGCTCGAATTCCTTCACATCCTTAAACAGAAACCCACTCTCGCCATCAAACGTCATTGCATTGCCAGAATGACCGGGGGCGATGCCAGGATTGAAAACGACTTCTCCTCTCTTATTTCCATCGCACTGTAGGGTCTCCCCATTCAAAGATTCAAATTCACACCGAAGGATGGGACGAGATGGAGAACCAGAGGGCACAGAGAGATTCGAGGATTCGAATTGCACTCTCGATGCTTCAGTCAGATCTCTAACCGCACGCTCCGCCGCTTGGATTGCCTGGGCTAGACGCTCCAGCTCATCCTTCTGATCTGGTTCGGGTAAATCCATGGCCGGAACTGGTACCGCGTCCGTAAAATGGGAAGTCTGTCCTGATTCGTCTACATTATTGAAAAAGGCAAAGAGTCCATAGTAGTTGCGTTGTGTAATCGGATCATACTTATGATCATGACAACGAGCACACTCCAATGTCATTCCCATGAATGCGGTCCCAAATGTATTCACACGATCCGCCACATATTCGGTCCGGAACTCTTCCTCGATACTGCCTCCCTCATTGGTCTGACGATGATTCCGATTAAAGGTCGTCGCAAGCCGCTGCTCCATGGTTGCATCTGGCAACAGATCACCAGCAAGCTGCCATATTCCAAATTCATTGAATGGCAGATTTTCGTTATAGGCGCTCACCACCCAGTCACGCCATGGCCATACATGCCGATCTCGGTCATTCTGATAGCCGTGAGTATCTGCATATCTGGCAATATCGAGCCATGCCGAAGCCATATGCTCTCCATAGGCCGGTGAATCCAGTAACTGATCTACCACCTTTGCATAGGCATTCGAAGAGGTATCCGACAAGAAGGCATCTAGCTCTTCCAGAGTTGGAGGAAGCCCTGTCAGATCAAGGGTTACCCGGCGCAGAATCGTACCGCGCGTAGCTTCTGGAGAAGGAGTGAGTCCTTGTTGTTCAAGATTCGACAGAATGAAGTAGTCTATTGGACTTTGAGGCCAGTCCGATTGCTTTACTGCGGGCAAATCCATCTGTGCCGGCTCAAGAAAGCTCCAGTGGGGCTTCCACTCCGCTCCTTGATCAATCCAGCGCACGATCAGAGCAATCTCGTGCTCCGACAGGGACAGATTCGATTCTGGAGGAGGCATCTGAAACTCTTCCTCCTCGGAACGAATCCGGGAATATAGATGACTTTTTCTGAAATTCCCCGGCACAATTGCATATCCACCTGAGATCAATTGTTTCTGCTTTGCTCCATACTCCTCGTCAAGACGTAATTCTGCCTGTCGAGCATTCGCATCCGGCCCATGACACACATAACAGCGATCCGAGAGGATCGGGCGGATATGGAAGTTGTAATCCACGACCTCTGGAAGCTCTGCATGGTCGGATTGGAACGCACGACCGCATCCCGCACTCACTAGCAGCAAAAGACAACCAGCAAGATGCAAGTTTTCATGTGAGAAGATCCTTAACGACATGGCCATGTACATCGGTCAATCGAAATCGGCGTCCCTGATGCCGGAACGTAAGCCGTTCATGTTCAATTCCAAGGAGATGCAGTACGGTTGCTTGGAAGTCATGCACATGAACCGGGTTCTCGGTAATGTTATACCCCAGTTCATCGGTTGCTCCGTACGTGAGTCCCGGCTTGACGCCTCCTCCTGCCATCCAGATCGTAAAGCATCTTGGATGATGATCGCGCCCATAATTCGTCTCCGTCAGTGTTCCTTGCGAATAATTCGTACGACCGAATTCCCCACCCCAAATCACTAGGGTATCTTCTAGCAATCCTCTCTGTTTGAGGTCTGTGACTAGTGCTGCAGATGGCTGATCGGTATCCTTGCATTGCAAGGCAATATTCTTGGGCAGGTTTCCATGCTGATCCCAGCCCATATGATAAAGCTGAATGAAGCGTACATCACGTTCGGCCAAGCGCCGGGCTAGAAGACAATTCGCTGCATACGTTCCCGGGGTACGAGCGGCTTCCCCGTACAGCTCAAAGGTCGACTCCGGCTCATCCGACATGTCCGTGACATCTGGCACCGATGTTTGCATCCGGTACGCCATTTCATATTGGGCAATCCGTGACTGGACATCAGGGTCTCCGCTCCTGTGATAATGCATTTCGTTGAGGTGAGCCAGATGTTTGAGCATACTGCGCCGGTCTTCGGCATCCAGGCCAGGTGGATTATTAAGGTATAAAACTGGATCTGCACCCGAACGAAACTGTACTCCTTGGTGCAGGGCTGCCAAAAATCCATTCCCCCACAGGCGCGAATAGATCGGCTGTGGACGTTGGAGACCACGAGACAACAAGACGCAAAAGGTGGGTAAATCTTCATTGGCACTACCAAGGCCATAACTGAGCCAAGCTCCCATGCTTGGGCGGCCTGGTTGCTGCGAACCCGTCTGAAAAAATGTGATCGCCGGATCATGATTGATTGCCTCTGTGTACATGGACCGTACGATACAGAGTTCATCCGCAATCTCAGATGTATAGGGGAGCAAGTCACTCATCCATGCGCCGCTGTTCCCATACTGCCCGAATGGATAGATCGTAGGGACCAGAGGAAGAGAGTTCTGATAGGCGGTCATACCGGTCAGACGCTGCCCCATTCGAATCGACTCTGGAAGATCTTGCCCGCGCCGCAGGTGAAGATCCGGCTTATAATCAAAGAGCTCTAGTTGGGAGGGGCCCCCACTTTGGAAGAGATAGATCACTCTCCGCGCTTTAGGAGCAAGATGTGGTGAGCTTAAAACCCCTTGGAGTTCTGAACCTGAAGCCCATTGGTCCGAAGTAGATCTGCATCCCATCAGAGATGAGAGAGCTGCGCCACCGATTCCGAGACTGAGTTTCGAAAAGAAATGCCGGCGATTCATCTGACATCCGACATCGTATATCAGATCGTTCATCGGTATTGGGCCTCATCTAGATTCATAATAGTACTCGTAACGACCGTCATTGCTGCCAGTTGCACGGATGTTGCATTCTGCGGTAGTGGGCTGACTCCAACGGAAACCAGCTCCTGAGCACTGGAAGGATCCTGTTCAAACTCCATGATCTGCTCCTCAAACAGATTTATCAATCCATCTAGTTCTATTTCGTCCGGTACCCTGGATGTCAGCCAGCGAAAAGCCATGGCAATCTGCTGCCGCTCGTCCAAGGATTCCTGCAGTTGAACTCTGGAAGATAGCCCACGGGCTGCTTCCACGTACTGCGGGTCATTCAAGAGTACCAGCGACTGTAGCGGAGTAGCCGTCGTTTGCCGCTCTACTGTACATATGGAACGCTCAGGAGCATCAAAGGTCAGCATTGACGGTGGCGGGATCGTGCGTTTCCAATAGGTATAGAGGCTACGCCGATGCATATCTGGACCAGGTCGATAACGATTTTCGCCGATCTGATTAGCAAGAGCTCTCCAGAGGCCCGAAGGTTGGTATGGGCGCACCGGTTCGCCACCTATGGTCTGATTCAGTAGACCACTCGCTGACAGTGCATTATCTCGTATCATTTCTGCGGACAGCCTCTTTCTGGGGGCACGGGTCAACAGGCGATTGTCTGGATCCCGTAGGAGAAGACTCCGCGTAACCTGACTACTTTGTCTGTACGTGGAGGACATAACGATCTCCTTTATAAGTGCCTTCATATCATATCCTGATTCGATAAATGTGATTGCTAGGTAATCAAGCAATTCCGGGTGAGAAGGCAAAGCACCCTGATTGCCAAAATCTTCTGGTGTACGTACCAAACCTTCTTCGAAGAGGAGTTGCCAGAACCGATTCACCGCAACACGTGCAGTAAGAGGATTCTGCGGATGGGTCAGCCACTGAGCCAAACCTAACCGATTGCGAGGGAATTCCTCTGGAAAAGCGAGAATCGCCGTCGGAGTTGCAGGACCGACCGAGTCCAGCGGCGCATCATAGGCACCGCGATCCAGAACATGTGTGGTCCGTGGCGTAGGCATCTCTTCCATGATCATCACATTCGGAACTCGCCTGAGACTGCGCCGCAGGCTATCTAACCCCATGTTCGCTACTTGGAATGCATGATCATAATGTGACCGGTAGTGGTCGAGAGGCGGAGGAATAGCGTTCTGCTCCGCTAGATGAGCAACTTCAATATCCGTAAGTACCCGGGTATGTACATAGATCTCATCTAAAGCCCCACCACTCATCCCCTCAATCTCATCAATCGTGCGATTGCGCGGAGTCCAATGACCGGCCAGGAGTCCATTTCCATTCAAAATACTCTCACGCTCAAGTGTGTCCTCCAGGATACGGACCTTGCTTCTCGTGCCCTCCAGATACAAATATACCCCCTCGGCCCGCCCACTTCCGTCATACGTAGCAGAAACATGAACCCAGGCATCTGCTGCGAATGTATGGATTGATTCAACAGAAATTTGATGTTCTCCGTCATGAATTAACCGGAGCCGAAGCCTCCCCTCTTTTGTCCGTACAAGATCATAGCCACTGCGTTTTTGTTCACCATTTCGCTTGGAGAGTAAAGCAACATCTTTGCTTTGATTTTTCGCAAACACCCATGTACTCAGAGAGAACCGGTTGAACCATTCAAAATCAGCCTCTAGTCCGATATTTAAGAAATTCTGCCCATTAAATTCAAATGCACCGCCTCGCTTTCCACGGACAACTACTGGCGGGTCGAGTATTTTTTCGAGCCCCGTATTGACGGCCGCATCCATATCTGCAAGAGAGGCAAGGTTTTCCAAGGGCAGAACGGTCAAGAGCGCCGATTCGATCGTGGTCACGGGATCTGGCATCCACTCCGACGGAGGGGAAGATTGTGGCCAGGAGACAATCATCTGTTCAAGTGAATCAATGCCGGCCTCTGTTTGCAGGATGGAGGCTTCCAATTCTGGATCTTCGAGTCGTATAGAAGGCTTTGGAGAGAGGTCAAAGTAACTGATCTGCGCCTGCTCATCCATGCCGTTGAAGAATGCGAACATACTGTAGTACTCTTCCTGCAGAATGGGATCGTACTTATGATCATGACACCTAGCACACTCCATCGTGATTCCTAGAAACGCCGTCGCAGTCGTATTGGTGCGATCTGCAACATACTCTGTCAGATACTCCTCTGCGACTACGCCTCCTTCCTGAGTGATTGCATGGTTACGATTAAACCCGGTTGCAAGCCGCTGATCAAATGTCGCATCCGGCAGCAGATCACCGGCGATCTGCCAAGTTACAAAATCATCATACGGAAGATTTGTATTGAATGCACGCGCCACCCAGTCGCGCCATGGCCACATAGTTCTTGGCCGATCATCCTGATATCCATGTGTATCTGCATAACGAGCAACATCCAACCACATGGAGCTCATACGTTCTCCGTATGCGGGACGTGCAAGAAGCTGATCTACAACACGTTCATAGGCATCGGGGCGACGATCTTCCTGAAAAGCATCCAGTTCATCCAGAGTGGGTGGCAGACCTGTTAAATCGAACGTGACACGACGAAGCAGTTTGGCACGACTTGCCCCACTTGATGGAGACAGTCCTGCAGATTCAATCTTTTGTAAGACAAAGTAGTCAATCGGCCCACGAACCCAATCATCCTGATCTATTTCGGGAAGAATTGACTCTGTAGGAGGGATGAAAGCCCAATGTCGCTTCCAATTGGCTCCTTGATCAATCCATCGCTGAATCAGTGCAATCTCTCGCTGTGATAGTGATAAATTGCTCTCTGGCGGAGGCATACGTCGTTGGGGATCTTCACTGGTAATATGCTCCATCAGGAGACTGAGAGCCGCATTGCCTGGGGTAATGATCCGAAGTGTTGAATCTTCTCGGCTAGTTCCATAAGCCCCCTCACGGGTGTCAAGCCGCAACTCCGCCTTTCGAACCTGATCATCTGGACCGTGACACACATAGCAGCGATCCGATAGAATCGGTTTGATATGCCAATTATAATCTACGGTAGCCGGCAGGGCAGACGGGTCCGGCAGTGATTGACTGCAAGCTGCCAAAAATAGGTGAACGAAAGTCCAAGTGAACTTATCAATGAACACGAGTTGATTTAAATTTTATGGGCACTGAATCCAGAAGGTACAACGAAAAACTGAATGGGTGTCCCACTTCAATCGGAATACCCACCCTAAAAGTCAGATTTGTTAAATCTTGGACAATAAACTCGTATACCGACCTCCTATTAAGAACTTTCGGCGTTGCTCTTAATTTCGCTTCGGCAATTTTTGGTCACGAAGATTCTTTCAGAATTAACCATATAAATCTTCCATTACGCAAAAATCTTTGATCCGTTTTTTTTGCAAAAATTGATCACATGATTACAGAAAATGTCCAATTAGATGATGTTCAGAGTACGCTACGCCAAAATCAGGAACTCTCTACTATCGTTTTTTACTTGCATAAATGGTAGAGAGTCCCCCCCCTCCCAAAAAAAAAATTTGAAGTATTTGGGAAGAATTCAAGATCTGCGACGTAGGACATCGAGGGAGAAGAATGTTCTCACGTACCATAACTGTAGTTGTACAAGTTATTTGCGGGGGAACCCTAATTGGTTGTTCCCTGAATCTCCGCCAGGAGGAGAGTGATTCTGCGATGTCTACGTTCAAACGTTTTTCAGCTGCAGTCTGTTATGTTCTTCTGGTTTGCTGGTCATGGGAAGCCAGTGCGAGCCACCTGCTGACCAATACCGTCTCGAGTGGGGTATTGATTGACCAGCAATTTGATCAAAACAACGAACAAAACAGGTATGTGATCAGCGGTTTTGTAGTTGATGCCGAGAGTGCTGAAAATTTGGTTGGAGCGACCGTTCATGCATCCGAAATGGGTATTGGTACAACAACCAATCGATATGGATTTTTCAGCCTATCTGTTAAGGCAGATTCCGTACGTCTCGTCATCTCCCATGTTGGCTATCTCCTCCGCATACTAAATCAGGAATTGACCGAAAACCTTCAGTTAAACATTGAATTACAGCCCGAGACCACCGGGCTTGATGA
This sequence comes from Rhodothermales bacterium, assembly GCA_965215475.1. Classification (GTDB taxonomy): domain Bacteria; phylum Bacteroidota; class Rhodothermia; order Rhodothermales; family Bin80; genus Bin80. Next base: position 2,454,332 of record OZ244061.1, on the reverse strand, counting down.
GATAGAGGTTATTGCAGTCGGAGAATCCACCGTGGAAGCCATTCAAATGAGCCAGATCAAGTTGCCTGTGCAACTATCCGGGCACTCCCTGTTCTGGCAGGAGAAACAGACGTCTTCAAGACGCTTCAGTTGCTTCCCGGAGTCCAGTCTGGTAGAGAAGGAACCGATTGAGAGTGAAAAAAGCTGGTCGTATGGGGGAGAACTATTCATTCGAAAGAGTATCGGAAAGGTTACCGGATGGATTGGATACAGTTTAACAAAAACTCAACGAAAATTTCCTGCCCTAAACGGCGGGCGAACGTTCCCTTTCCGATTTGACCGCTTGCATGACGTGTCCATCGCCGCTAGTTGGCAGTTACGTCCATTGATGGAATTGTCTGTTGTCTGGGTTTATGGCACTGGTCAGGCAGTCTGGTTACCCGTTGGTCAGTTCTATGGGTTTCAACACGACCCCGGAGGATCATTTAATGTTTTTGAACCCGACAAATCCCGTTTGTTAACCACGTTTGGTAATCGAAATTCGCTTCGAATGCGAGCGTATCATCGCCTTGACTTATCTATGCAGATGAAACGAGATATGCGGTGGTCTTACCGGACATTCTCGTTTGGAGTCTACAATGCATACAGTAGACGGAACCCTTTTCTTCTACAAACAAAAAACTCGTTTGATGAAGAAAATGGAGACGATTTGAATTATCTGATATTTCAGGAAATTAGCGCATTCCCGATCATCCCTTTTGCAAACTATAAGCTTGAATTTTGAAAATTCATTGATGAAGTATCCATTGTTTTTTCTGATTTTGCTTTGTTTGGGCTGCGAGACTATCATTGAGGTGGATGCCCCCGAATACAATTCTGAGCCAGTGGTTACGAGTTTTTTCTCTCCAGACAGTACATGGTCAGCAACGGTGCACAGAAGTCTGGGAGTCAACATAAAGCCAGATGTAACAAGTGAATACATTTCAGACGCATCTCTCATGATCATGGACGGTTCAAACATGGTTGACATCCTGAAGTACCAAGGAGATGGGAGATACGTATCCAGTACAAACAAATTACCTAGGATTGGAGTCATGTATACACTTCGCGCGGATTTTATAAGCTATGCCAGTATTGAAGCTGTTTCTGCAGTTCCTCCTCCCGTCATTATTTCCGACTATTCAATTGAATTACTACCTTCAACTAATCTCATCCCTGAATTGAATCCTGAATCCAATTACCAAATCATGATCACCTTTTCAGACACGCCTGACATGAACAACTATTATCGAATAGGAGCTTATCGTCGCATAAGGGATCGTCGTATAGGTTCTGTAGAAAGTGACAGCGTATACGAAGCAGTGTCTTTCGAAGGGTTGAATCTTGGATGGTCTTGTGGTTATTCCGATGAGGAAGTTAATGATCCAATTGACGGAATTTCTGTTTTTGTCCTATGTGACGAATATGTTGTGACAGACAGGCGCTTTGATGGAGAGGATTACTCATGGAGTGGAACAACTTATGGTAGTGTATCAAATCGATTCGGGAGAAAGGAATTGCGTCTGGTTCTTTCGTCGCTCAGCGAAGATTACTATAGATATCTTCAATCATTGCAACGTAATCTGTCCTTTGATCCTCTAATTGAAGAACCATTTCCAGTGTACTCCAATGTGAGTGGAGGCTTGGATGTTTTTGCGGGGTACACAAATACGACCCTTGTTCTACCCCTTCCCGGCGAAAATTAACGCCTGTCAAAATTTTGGTTCTATCACCATTTGTATGGAATTGATTAATTTTGGTTTCACCAAAATTATTTTTCATGCTTGATACTTATTTAAAAAATTCAATACATCAGTGGTTAGATTTAGATTCTTGCTGGAGTATTGATCATGTGGAAACCAATGTGAAGAAGGGGCGAGTGGATCTTTATATTTCTCATTCGGGGAAGGATCTTGTATGCCCAGATACGGGTGAGTCTGGTACCTTGTATGACCATCGCAAGAAGCGTCAATGGCGCCATCTGGATCTCTTTCATTTCAAGTGTTTTCTTCACTGTAGGATTCCCCGTGTACTGACTCCTAATGGTCCAAAGACGGTCACCATTCCCTGGGCGGCTCCATCCAGTCGAGTCACCTATGCTTTTGAATGTTTTGCCATTCGTCTGCTGAAAGCAACTAAGAATCAGACCAAAACAGCAGATCTTCTTCGGTGCGGATTTAACCAGCTCCATCGTATTATGCACCGTGCTGTTGAACGCGGAGAGTCACGCAGATCTCTGGCAGGAATTCACCATATCAGTATTGATGAAAAGGCTCTCAAGCGCGGACATACCTATGCAACGATTGTGAGTGATTCGGATCGTGGAGTGGTCATTGATATTGGACCGGGACGGACGAAAAAAGGCACGATAGAACTCTTAGAATGCCTTTTAGGGCAAATCAAGGATCAGATAGAGACGATATCTACGGATATGTGGAAGGCCTTCATTGGAGCGGTTGCAAAGGTGTTCCCCCATGCCCTCATGATTCACGATCGGTTTCATTTAATCCAGTATCTCAATCAAGCCATCAATCAAGTAAGAAGGCGGGAGGTCAAACAGCATCCAGAACTCAAAGGGAGCCGATATGCACTGTTGAAAAACGAAAACAATCGTACGGAAAAACAGGAAGACATCTTCCAAGTGGTGAAGGAATCCAACCTCAATGTGAGTGTCGCTTGGCGGTTACGGGAAGATTTCAAAGCCATCTTTGAATGTGCATCGTTAAAAGAAGCGAAAGCGTATCTCAACTTATGGCTTGACGAGGTGAACGAGGCTGGTGTCAAAGAAGTCATGAAAGTTGCAGACATGTGTAAGAATCACTTTGATGGCGTCTGCAACGCATTATGGAACCGTCAGTCCAATGCAAAAGCAGAGAGGATTAATGGAAAAATTCAAGAGATCAAAACCATTGGTAGAGGATATAGAACCTTTGAAAATTTCAGAGTTGCTATTCTCTTCTTTTGTGGCGGTCTGGATCTCTATCCACACGATTCGTGATAGAACCAAAATTTTTATTGAATAATAACTCCAATCCCCATGAAAAAGGTCGATGAATTCATGCTATGATATTCACTCACACCCATTAATTCGGAGATTTCTTGACCTAGACCTTCATCGCCGAAGTTTTTCCTGTGCCCGCTCAAGCTCCAACTTCATCCAATCGTACATAAATGGAATGGGGACAGAATACAGGAATCCACTTGTTGAAATCACTCCCTTTTTCAGGAATTTTTGAAATATTTTTAGTTCTACTGCGAATATTATGGATCAAGGATCAATCTTGGTCTATTGACGCGTTTTGGGAAGCACTTGCGGGTCCATGCAAAGCGAGCATCCCCTTCTCCTGCTTCCTACATCATCTCCGGCAAGCGATCCGTGTCTCGGTCCGCCCTTCTGGTCACCTCATTCTCATCAAGTGTCCGACCTTGACGGCGGATGTGCCGTGTTCCATGGAGGTGGCTACCATGCGATAGAGATAGACGCCGGCCGGGAGGGCAACCTGCTCCAATGTGATCACCTGCTCTCTGCCCGCCGCCATGCGCACCATTGGATGGGTATACACCCGCCTGCCCGTCAGATCCAGGACGTCCAGTTTGATTTCGGCCGGCCACGGCAGATCAAAGAGCAGATTCGTAGACGTATGGAAGGGGTTGGGATAGTTGGCATGCACGATCAGCTCCTGGGGAGGCTCCTTCTGCTCTTCGGTCGCCACCGGCGAGACCACTTCCAGGGTAAAGGTTAAGCTGGCTTGGGCCCCCTTGGCATCCGTTGCCCTGTAGGTCAGCTCCACCGGAGACGTGATCTGCACGGGCGTGCCCGCGATCGTGCGCGTGGACGCATCAAACCTCAGTCCACTCGGAAGCGACAACAGATTGAGCGTATACTGAACCGGATCGGTGCCCCCGGTCACCTCCGGCAAGATCAGTGGATCAATCCCTTGTCCGCGATCATAGGACTGATTCATGACCGTGGTGACAAACGTGATTTCGTAGATCTCCAGCGTAAATTCGATCGTACTCTCCGCCCCCAGGGCATCGGTCACCGTCCAGGTAAATCCCTGTGACGCCGTCACCGCGGTGGGCGTGCCCCCAAGCGTGCCGTCCTCCAACGACAGTCCCTCCGGAAGCGTTTCGGGAGAGAGCGCATACATATAGGGCGGAGTTCCTCCGATGGCGGTCGGAAGGACCAGCGCTGCGATGGCAAGGTCCACCGGGTAGCGCTGCGAAGAGATTGCGCCTGCAAACGAGAGCACCGTGGCCGCCTCCGTGGTCGCACGCACCACATTGGACGCCGCCCCCGTGCCCACCGCATTGATCGCACGCACCCGGTACTGCCGCGTGGTTTCCGGGGGGAGGCCGGTATGCGAATAGGTCGTGGCCGTCGTGTTCGCCACCAGATCCATCCAGGTAGATCCTGCATCCTCCGATCCCTCCACCTGGTACCCGGTAACCGCGGCGCCGCCATTATCCGCCGGCGCGGCCCAACGCAGGTTGATGATCGTTTGCCCCGAGGCCGTGGCCGTGAGCCCTGTGGGGGCACTTGGGGCCGTAATCCCATCCGTGGTGGCATTGGCGGTATTGGAGGCATCACTGGCCCCGACCGCGTTGAGCGCACGCACCCGGTAGTACCGTGTCGTATTGGCACTGAGTCCCGTATGCGCATACGTGGTCGTGGTACTATTGGCCACCAAATCGGCCCATGTGTCCCCCGTTCCTGTGGGAGAGACTTCCACCCGGTAGCCCGTGATCGCCGCACCCCCGCTCTCTGTCGGCGCCGTCCACGATAAATTGATGATGGTTCGCCCTGCAGCCGTGGCCGTCAAGCCCGTCGGGGCACCCGGGGCCGTGAGGGCAGTGGTGGTTGCACTCACCACATTGGACGGATTCCCCGTACCCACCGCATTGAGCGCACGCACCCGGTAGTATCGCGTGGTGCCCGGCGAAAGTCCGGTATGGGAATAGGTGGTGGCCGCCGAATTCGCCACCAGATCCGTCCAGTTATCCGTGCCATTGGGAGAGACTTCCACCCGGTAGCCCGTGATCGCGGCGCCCCCCGTATTGGATGGCGCCGTCCAGGACAGATTGATCGTCGTTTGCCCCGAGGCCGTGGCCGTCAAGCCCGTCGGGGCACCCGGGGCCGTGGCCGTGAGGGCCGTGGTGGTCGCCGTGGCCACATTGGACGCCGCCCCCGCCCCCACCGAATTGAGCGCACGCACCCGGTAATGCCGCGTGGTACCCGCACTCAGTCCGGTATGGGAATAGGTGGTCGCGGTAGAATTGGTGTTTCCTTCCAGATCGGTCCACGTGTCTCCCGTTCCTGTGGGAGAGACTTCCACCCGGTAGCCCGTGATCGCGGCGCCCCCCGTATTGGATGGCACCGTCCAATTCAGGTTGATGGTCGTTTGTCCATTTGCCACAGCGGTCAGCGATGTTGGCGCATCCGGGGCCCTAGCAATCGTTATCGTTAGAAAAGCGGCATCGGAGAACTGACCCTGAAGGGCTTCGTTCTCGCTCGGACCAATCCAGGTGGTAACCCGATACCCATAGGTCTTACCCGCCGATACCTGATCATCGGTATAGGTTGTCGTGGTGACATCCCGTGCGAACTGTGACCAAAAATCCCCATCATCATCAGATTTGTAAACATTATATCCAAACATCTGATGGCCTGAAGGAAGATCGGTCGGGGTATCCCAGGAAATTTGCGCCGCGTTGGCCGACGTCTGGCGCACCCGTACATTGGTGGCAATGCCTGACCCAGGGGCCGAGGCGGCGGTGACGGACACTGCATCCGAAGGGGCACTATCTCCCGAGGCACTGCGTGCCAGAACCCGAAAATGAAACACGCTCCCCGGCGTCAAGCGACTACTGAGAAACTGGTATCTCGTCCGAGTCAGATCGCCGTATCCAATCAACGCCTCCCAGTTGGTGCCGCCATCGGTAGACCATTCCACCTTGTATCCTGTGATCGGCGAATCACTGGGCGGACGTCCCCAGGTAAGTCTCACATCATGAAAACCTGGGGAAAAAACCTGTAAATTGGGCGGGGCACCCGGGGCGGTGGCGGCAGCGGTCGTGGTGGCGTTGGCCACATTCGATGCCGCGGCACTCAGCCCCTTTGAATTTCTGGCATAGACCCGGTAATACCGCGTGGTACCCGCCGTGAGCCCGGTATGGCTGTAGGTGCGCCCCGTTCCCGTGTGTGCAGGCGTAACCTCGGTCCACGTGTCCGTGCCATTGGGAGAGACTTCCACCCGGTAGCCGGTAAGCGGTACGCCGCCGGTATTCGTGGGGGCTTTCCAACGCAGGTTGATCGTCGTTGACCCATCGTGCGTGGCGGTTAGCTCCGTGGGGGCCTTAGGGACCGTGGCGGGGAGGGTCGTGGCATTGGCCACATTGGATACTGCGCCCGCCCCCTGCGAATTGATGGCATAGACCCGGTAATGCCGCGTGGTGCCCGCGTCCAAGCCCCTATGGACATAGCCGGTCGTGGTGGACCCGGTATTGGCCACCAAATCACCCCAGTTTGAGGTGCCATTGGGAGAGACCTCAATCTGGTAGCCGGTAATGTCTGCGCCGCCGGTATTGGTAGGTGCGTTCCAGGACAGGCTGATCGTTTCCGGGCCTTCAGCCGTCGCGTCCAATCTCGTGGGCGCCGCGGGCGCGCTGAGGGCCTCCGTGGTCGCATTGACGGTCTTGGAGAAGGGACCCAAACCCACCGAGTTTCTAGCACGTACCTGGTAGTATCGCGCCGCGCCTGCACTGAGCCCGGTATGTTTATAGGAGGTGCTCTTGTAGTTCTGAAAAGGAAGAGCCCAAGGGGGGCTGCCAGTTTCAGAGATAAAGATTTGGTAGCCGGTAATGGCTGCGCCCCCATTGTCGGCCGGGGCCTCCCAACTCAATTCGATCGCCGTTTGCCCTTCGGCTACAGCCGCGACATTCGTAGGGGCACCGGGGCGCGTGGCGGCCGCGGTGGTGGCGGTGGCGACATTCGAGCGATCACTAAAGCCCCGCCCCGAACTATTGGCCGCCACCACCCGGTAATCGCGCCGCGTCCCCGCCGAAAGCCCCGTATGCGAATAGGTGGTGGCTCCCCGGACGTCGGCCAAGGCGCCCCAACTACTTCCTTGATCCGTTGACACGCCAACGCGATAAAATGTAATGGGTGAGCCGCCGTCATCTGCAGGGGCCGTCCAATTTAGGATGATCGTGGAGCGACCCGAAGGCGTGGCGGTCAGACCCCTGGGGGCACTGGGGCGCGTGGCCGCCGCCGTGATGGCCGTGGCGGAACTGGACGCCGCCCCCGGTCCTACGGAGTTGATCGCGCTCACCCGGTAAAACCGCTGCGTAGATGGCGCGAGCCCCGTATGCGCGTAGGTGGTGGCGGTGGACCTGGTGTCCGTGACGAGAGTGCTGAAGCTGGTTTCGGATCGTAGCCTTGACTCAATCTTGTAGCCCGTGATGGCCGCGCCGCCGTTGTCGGTGGGGGCCGTCCAACGCAGGTTGATCGTCGTTGGCCCGTCAGCCGTGGCCTCCAAGCCCGTCGGGGCGGCGGGGGCCTGCACCGGCACCGCGTCCGTCGTCCCTGTGACTTCGGACCAACCTCCCCAACCGTTCACATTACGATTCCTGACCCGGTAACGATAGGTGGTGCCAGGTGAACGACCGATATCTGTATAGCTGGTTTGGATATCATCAGTAGTGGAAATAAACCGAAATATTATTTCCCATTTTTCTAGTGTCGTACTATATCTGTCCACTTGAACCCCAGTAATGGGATTATTCTGAGAAGGTTGGGGAGTCCAGGAAATAGTTAGTCTGGTCTGCCTCTCCGCAGGTGTGGTTCCACCAGGAACGGCAGTCATGCCTGTGGGGCTCCCAGGAACTGAATCGGTCGTCCCAGAGACTTCGGACCAGCCTCCCCAACCATCCACATTACGATTCCTGACCCGGTAACGATAGGTGGTGCCAGGTGAACGACCGACATCTGTATAGCTGGTTTGGATATCATCAGTAGTGGAAATAAACCGAAGTATTATTTCCCATTTTTCTAGTGTCGTACTATATCTGTCCACTTGAACCCCAGTAATGGGATTATTCTGAGAAGGTTGGGGAGTCCAGGAAATAGTTAGTCTGGTCTGCCTCTCCGCAGGTGTGGTTCCACCAGGAACGGCAGTCATGCCTGTGGGGCTCCCAGGTGCCGCCACAATATTGGTCGTCCCAGAGACGACATCGGACCAGTCTCCCCAACCATCGCCATCCTGACTTCGGATCCGGATATGGCGCGTGGTGCCCGGCGAGAGTCCAGTGAACAGCGTGTTCGTTAATTGGCCGGAAACCGTGCGAAGATCCTCCCAGCTGCCAGCTGTTCCATCCGGCGACCAATCAATCTCGTGGTTTGTGATGGCTTTATTCCCATTGGGGTTGGCCGTCCAAGAAATGGAAAGTGTCCCACGCGCATCGGCCCCAGTATTATAGGGGACGACGGTCACATTTGTGGGTTTTCCGGGCGGGCGTCTGCCTGCTTCTGAGAAAGAGAGGCTCTTTTCATGGACGTGCACCGAATCTGAATGGAGATCAAAGAACGGAGTTGTTTTTGAAGAAGGGGCTTTGTCCCCTGTACGCCCACCAAAAGCAATTCCATCCTCACTGGAACGCGCTACACCGGATCCCGAAGATACGCGAAGGAGCGCATCCGTACTCCTATGTGAAGAAAAATGGGGGGGGGGGGATTTTGTTGGAACGATCACATGCACCCGTGACGGGCGCTCCTCTACCAAGAACGACGGCTCGGGGAGCTCATCCAGGGTGAATCCATGTAGGCCCGTCTCCACAGATTCACCACTCCCTCCAAGACCAAAGAGAAATGTGTGTCCTCCCGTCAGGCTAAAGAAGATGGATAAACCGATCCACAACATGAGATCAGAATCTTAGGTGAAACTGTAGCAACACTCGTTGATACATCAAAGTTCCCCGGCAATAAAAGGCGTTCGCGGAGAAACTATTTGGTGTGTCTTCCTACTCCTTGATTTTTTATTGTTCCCAAAAAAGTTCGCCTTCTTCCCCTCTCATATACGAGCATCTCATTTTTCAGCAGGAATTCCTATTCAATACTTCACGGAACTTTGACGAAGTTATGTCAGCCATCTCGGTGTCTAGAAGTTCAATACGGTTCTTGTAGGCCGTGGACGCTCTTCAAAACCTAAAACAGACTCTCTTAAAAATCACTCCGCCTGCAATCTGAATGATTTCTTTACCCAAGATTGGTCAGATCAAAAGATCTATAGACCAATCTGAAGTCCAATCCGGTTGACGGCGCCAAATATACCGAAATCAGTATAAGCATAATCCGCTCCAACGTTGAATCCACCGAATCCATATCGCAGTCCTGCACCGGCACTGAACCCTTGTTCTTCACTAACTCCCAATTGCTCAAACCCTCCACGTAACGACACGATATTCATAAGGGTGTACTCCAGTCCAAAGCGAACATGCTCGGCAAAGTCACGTGGACGCTGCGCATCCACATGCAATTTCATGCTGTGCATATCTGGGTCAATCGAAGTGAGATCCACCAGGTTCATGGACATCCCAATCTGGAACGTCAGTGGCAATTCAAATCGTTCACGCACATAGCTCTGCTCTTGTGCAAAGTTGCGAGCACTCATCCCGATCACCAAGCTCTCGAACCCGGTTGCGTATACAATACCAAAATCATAGGCAACCGTTCGGACACTGTAATCCTGGGTCGTGGCAATGACTCCCGAATCAAAATCCTGTGAGGTTGCAAATCCTGAACCAATGTCTTGGAAGGCAAGCTTGATATTTGCGCCCGCGGAAAAGCGATCGCCGAAAGATCTAGCATACCCAATTCCAACGGATAATGCCGTTGGACTGTAGGTGCCATTTTCGATAAATCCATCATCATTGTTTGCGCGAATCGTGTGGTAAAAATCACCATAATCAACGGAAACGATCGAAACGCCTACCACACCATAATTCGCGGATGAAGTTGGACGGAAAGCCACACTGGCCTGCGTATATCCGATATCTGCAATGAATGACATATTCGTCGCGGACGCAGACATGCGCCCAGACATAAACCCCATACTCGCGGGGTTATAGAACATGGATACAGAGGAACCAGTCAGTTCGGCCGTCATGGCAGAACCAATGGCTGATGCCCGTGCATCCACAGACACACTCAGAAACTTCATACCCGCCTGGGCTCGCTTATCTGTTTCCACTTCCGTATCCGGCGTTAGACCTGCCTGGCCATAAGACATTGATACCCCACAAAACACTAGGGTAAGGATCGTCAACGTAGAAAAGAAGGTATACTTTTTCATTTTATTGTTTTCTTAGGGTGATGAGCCTGCGCCGCACTGAACATAGCGCAGCGCAGAGCCACATCTACCGGATTACCGTGAATTTCTGGATGGCTTCATCACCTGTATCCTCATCGGTTATGACCGCAATATAAATGCCACTAACCAGTAGCTGTCGAGATGCAGTTGTCAAGTTCCACAGTTCGTCACCACTCCCGTCATTATGTTCAATGGTATGGACCAGTTCACCGATTTCGGTATAGATCTTGATCGTGCAATTCCCCGGGATGTTGAAGAATGCCACGCGATCCTCTTGGTCAAACCGTATTGTTGAGTCCGATCCAAGGTTCACTGGATTCGGTACAATACGTGCATCCGCCACTGTACCTGTGGCTCCATAAGGAGAACGCTTAAGGTTCACGGGAAGATACGTCTGTGTGAGATAGCGAGAGCTACGAAGCGGAGCACCAGTCGGTGTTCCGTTAATCCCATCCAGATCAACCGGCTGCGATTCACCAATCGCCTGCAAATAATAATAATAATCCGTGCCCCTGTTCAGATCCGTATCTTCGTACGACGCTGCACCTGGTCCAAGATCTGCGACGAGATCATATTCACAATGGACTTGTTGAGTTGAAGACAGATCACCCGGATCTGACGCGTTCGATCCGTCAATAAATTGCCGTGAATCAAGATTGAAACAATTCTCGTATATATTATCCTCAAATCGCGAAGTACGATATAACCGCCATGCCGTTCTAGTCGGCCCGCCAGCAGGATTTGTCCAAGTGAGTTCAACCTTATCCGGTCGCCCCACAACGGTAAGATTGGTAGGAGCATGAGGAGCCTCTGGAATCGGATAAGTCGTCATGCCATTGCTGGCTGCATACAGGTTCAGTCCGCGTTGAGTGATCAAGAACAAAGAATCCCTTGCCGTTAATACCCATTGATTTTTAGTCATCTCTTCCAATCCGTGACCGAAGGTGTCAAACATGCCATCTCCATCGGTATCCATCTGACGAATGCTGTAATCAAAGTCACCTGTCTGAATTCTACCATCCCCGTTTGCGTCATAGCGAATGAGTTTTGAATCTCGATTATCCCCCCCCAACTTGAACGCTCGACCAATCCTGACACTCGCATCAATCGATAATCCACCAATTCCCTCAACAAGGACAATTCGAATACTTTCTCCAGGAGCTATGTCGTATGGGCCATAGGCTGTTGTCGGGGCATGTCCTCCTTGTTTTCCAGTGGAAGAATCGTTTTTCGGCTCCCAAAATATGCCTGTAGGTTCAATCCTGTCTGCATAATGAGGGTACATCTGAGCAGATCCTCCTGCAACACGATCCGGGTTTTCCCGTGTCCGAATGCCCCACTCATAATAATCTTCGTGCGGGCTTCCGTCTGATGTCAACTTCTCATCTTGGTCCATGAATCCCATGGTAGATGGCTGACAGGTATTAATCGTAGCCGTCGTACAGCGAGTGTATGTGGGATCCGTCGGAGAATTGTCCGCATGAATCGTCGTTCGTCCTATAAATGAAGCACCGGATAAACGCCCGATCGTATCCCCTGGCGGGAATACATCCCCTGGTAAAAACAGTGGTCCACCAAAGCGATCATATTCAGCCTGAGTTTCAGGATCAATTCCAATCCATAGATACTGAGATGTAAACGAGATCGGGTAATCCGCATGCCCATCACCAACAACATCAATCATACTGAATTTGCCCCAAACCTGCCCGCCACTGACAGCCCAAGCCGCTTGTTCACTTCCCCTCCAACGGTGAATCCAGAAAAAATAAGTATCCTTCAAAGTTTGGTCAGGCAATTCAATGTCTTCATCTCCGTCTACATTCCCTGTATTTGTGTAGACATATTCAATGATATTATAATCATCGTGTGCTTGATTTACATAAGCATAAGCCTTACGATCTACGGTAATTCCCACATACATATTATGAATATTGTGAATCATACGATCCGCTGGAATGGAAGGGTCAACCTCTACGATGGCAACATTATCAAATGATGTTGACCCATCTACCTCCACAACGGTATCCTCTGTTTTACTGATAAGTCGATTTTGTACAGGAAAAGTAATATCTGCACCAGCAGTTCGTGGGCCAATTCTCGCCACAAAATATGGGTAATTTTCACCCTCAGAATCTGTCCAATCTTTGGTTCCAACCCAAAATGCAGCAGCAGTGAAATGACTACTCCCTCTAAGGATCGCAGGCCACTCCAAACCATTGGGTGCGGAACCATTCGTCTCGTCCTGCGCTCCAGATTCAGTGAATGTATTATGAAATGTACCAATATCCAACCACTGAGCGGTGAACTGTGACATCGCAACGGCTGGCGTAAGCACGAACAAAAACACGCCGATGGTTAATGCTCTGAAATGATAAGTAATTTTCATGAACTTGTTTGTCAAGTTTTTAGGTTCCTCAGCAGGCTGCCACCCCGAAGAGGTGGCAGCCCTTTACTGAAAACTATAAGGTTACGCGAATCCCCAAGGTGATCCGCCGATTATTCAGAAACGTATTGAATCGGAGATTGGGCATATCAATATACGCTTTGTCCTCAAGTACCTTATTGACCTGATCCCTTGGTACCTCTTCAAAACTAGATCCATTCCATCGTGAGTAGGTCCCTGTATCCGCGGCCCAATACCATGCGGAAGTATTCGGATCAGTGACGCTGTCTAGCGATTTTGAAGCCTCAATCGGCTGATAAGCTACATCAGGACGACGAAATACTCCAGGACGATCCTTACCCGGCACCCAGATATACGGGAGGTTCTGCTTTTCTGCATAGGGCAAAGATGCATCCACATTATTTAACTGATCATAAATATCTCCCGGCAGATGCAGTGACCACATATAGCGATCGAAATCTCGACCGTCTGGATGGAACCCCGTTGAACTGTAAAGATGACGGCGATTAAACAAGTTCGCAACATCTAGGAAAACCTGTGCACCTCCATAACGCGTATTAATATGCTTCGTAAAACGAAGATCAAAGTTCCAATAGCTACGCCAGCGCACATTCTGCTGGAGTTCCGGCGGTGCACCACCACCACCCGCCCAGGTCCACTGACTACCTGCACGCCACTCACCCAATAGACTCACTCGCCAATCCCCAAGCAATGCACCGTTGAGAAGTTGTGGTACAAAACTGCTTGGCGTCAAAAAAAGTAGGTTTGCACGAGCAAATGGCTCGGCAAGCGGTGCCGAAAGGCGATAATCGGTGGATGTTCGCAGATAGACTCGTTGCTGGAATGTATTCTCGTTAAAGCGACCGTATCCAAAAGTACCACTCTTGGTCTGGAGGAAGGTATAGTTCACAAATCCTCGGATCCAGTTTCCTCTCAACTTGGTGAGAGTAACCTCTGCTCCACGAATATCTTCATAATGCCAAGGCTGTACAATTTGGTAATTCACCACACCACCGAGTCCATTATAGGTGACCCCTCGGGGTTGATTACGGATATCTTTATAGAATCCACTAATCCGAAGGAGATACTGATCAAACAGGTTCTGGTCAAACCCTAACTCATACGCGACCGTCTGCATCATTGGATGGTCCGGGTTCCCCAGAATATCAATTCCTCCGTTGCGGGATTGCCTCACCCCAAATACATCAAACGGACGTAGCACCTGACGGAAGTGACCATAGTTGAAATATAGCTTGCTGTTATTGGAGATTGGGAATGAAACTCCGATACGAGGACTGATGTAGATCTGTGCGTCTGGGTCTTCCTTCTGCAGAAGTTCATCCAGCTCATCCGCACGCTGCCGAAACGCCTGATCATATGGATTTTCAGCAACCCACCAAGCCGTATTGGCATCAAAGAAATCTACCCGAACTCCCAGATTGGCAATCATCCCCTGAAATTCCAGTTTCCCCTGTGCATAGGCTGCACCTTGAATTGGCTGACGTTGGAATGGGAAGTCTTGCTCAGGCTCAGGCCCAATCAGTGCGAGATTCACTCTCTTATAGTTGAGATCAAAATCACTGATAATGAGTTCAGCACCCGTTTTAATCTGTAACACGCGAGTGACTTGGCTGGTCAGATCAAATCGTCCAGTAAAAACGCTTACATCGGACGTATCGCGAGTTTTGACCCAGTGACCACCTGTGGTTTCTGCTCCACCTAAAAGGTTTCCCCCTTGACCTAAAAATCCAAACGGCTCCTCCCCCACACAATAGGGAAGGATCGTTCCATCTCCATTGATGTCGCTAGCCCCACCAAAGCAGGTCACTTGATCCCTATTTTGTTCTCCGGCATCCGTCAATCGCCCGAAATTATTCGTATAGGGGACTGGGAAAAATTGACTGTTCTCGATATAAGAACCATCACGGAGATTCGGGAAATGACTGCGATATTTCGAAGAAATATTCTGAAGATTTACTTCATAAAAAGTACTCGCACTTAGGGTATGTGTGAAGGTTGCTCCGATCATCGTATGATCTATATTGGCAAGTGGGAATGCACCGTCCGAAAAAATCACACGCCCTCGACGATTAATATCATCAACGGTTTCTGAGCCTGTCCCCCACCATGGATATGCAGGTATGCTTCCATTGTACATCCGAAGATCGGCAGTCCCCTGATTTTGGTTGATCCCCCGCTCAATCCCCTTCATTCCCTGCACACTAAGTTTCATACCCGGCCTCACATTCGAGATGATCTTACCTTGAATGGTTTGAGACGTAAACGCATCACGCGTCTGAGGATAAAGGTAGGCCGTTTGAGTTCCTCGATAAGAAGCTGAAAAACGTAAACCGCCCAGTTTGTCACTGAAACCTGGAACCAGCGGCCCTGCAACGGTCACATCTACCTCATAGTCAGGCTTGGTAATCTCGTTATCCTTGCGGTGCGTATGCTTGAAATAGTTCTGCATATCTTGGGGGGTAACATCAAATTTTTCGTCGTTCACCAACCGCTCAGCAAGAGCGTTCCATCCCTCAAATGCATTGTATTGGTTCTGTGTGTAGGAATCCCACGCCCCACTAGATGTACCCTCCCAAGCAACCTCCGGGTCCAGGAACGGACGGATGAACCAACTGTCACAGTCTCCCTGTGTGGTAGGATAGGTACAATTATCCAGCGACATTCCTCCGAGTGCTTCAAGAGCTTTGGCTTGGACAGGTTCATAGCGATAAATGGCATCAACCGTGTACCTCGTTCTGGATGGATCTTTGGTGGTGACATTTACAATCCCGCTACGAACATTTCCATACTCTGCATTGAATCCTCCCGTTTGCACTTGAACTTCCTCTAGAGCTGTGTAGCTAATGTTTGTAAAGGGCTGACTTGAGCGCCCCGTGCGCAGGCTCATGCCATCCACAATAAAAGCCACTTGATCTATTCCAGTCCCACGTACACGAAGTCCAGGTTCAATTCCTGCTTGGAGATCAAGTACTTCGGTGACTCCGGCAACGGGGAGGTCTTCAAATGCCTCTGAGTTGAGACTCGAAACATTCGCAGAGACATCTAACTGAATAATTGGACGTTCACTCAAGACCACAATTTCGTCCATCCCAAGTGCTTCCTCGTTGAGTTGGATTTCTTTGGTCGTCGTCAACCCAGTAGAAACCCGAACTCCCTCAACCCGCTGCGTGATAAATCCAACAAAGGAAACCACCAGCGTGTACGTCCCGGGGCGAACATTATTGATGAAATAGTACCCATCTACCTGAGTGGCTGCACCTTGGGCAGTACCCTCAATAATCACACTTGCGCCAGGAATCGTCTCTCCTGTCGTAGCATCGATGACGACCCCATCAATCTTGCCCTGCTGAGCAAATGCCATGGGCATGGTGAGTAGTACTAATGTGGTGACCAGCATTAATGCTGTTAAGCCGATTAGCAGTTTAAATCTCATAGTAAATCCTCCATTTACCTAATTAAACAAGTTAGTTACCCCTTTATTTTACTTTCGCTACTACCGAGCCTCATAAAAGGATCGGGCAGAGATCATGTTATCAAACAATCGCCAGCCCATTATGGGATGTAAGCGTTTTCATGGCATGAGCCTCATTATTCTTGAGCGAAAATTGTAATTAAACGGATATACGCAACACTAATTTAACGAAAAATCTTTAATAATTTAACACTTTCTTGATAATTCACATTTTTAACCTCTTGCAAAAACATCTCCTGGGGAGATAAATATCACTCTGACGGTGCTTTCGTGCATATTTTGTGAATCGTAGTAGAGGTTTACAAAGGCATCTTTTCCCCTTACTTTTGTGGATCGATATAGGGGCTATGCCTATCGCAAAGACATGGATATCTTTGAGAATTTATTTAGAAAGAAAAGTTTCACACACCTCCCTTCATCTTTCTACCAGAAAATTACATACAACGCCGTAGTGATCGCCAGAATCGCAAAAGACAGAATTGCAAATACTGGATCCGTTTGAATAATATTGCGCCCCAAACGGATACCTTTGCTACTATCTTTCCCTTTTCCTTCAATCAATGATACAACAACAATCAGTACTACAGAAATTACAAATACCCATCCCATCCGATCTATAAATGGCATACCAGGAAGAAGCCATTTTATAAGGGCAGACAAAGGAATGCTGAACACGGCGGAGATCAATGCGGCATTGGGAGTTGCCTTTCTCCAAAACAATCCCAGAACAAAAATTGCCAAAACCCCCGGGCTCACAAAGCCTGTATATTCCTGGATATACTGGAAGACCTGATCAAGAGATGCCAACTGTGGTGCCAACACCGCGGCGATCGCCATACTTACCAGTGCAACCACCCGCCCCGTACGAACCAGGTCCTGTTGGCTAGCATTTGGACGAATATAGTTTCGATACAGGTCCATCGTAAAGATGGTACTCGTACTATTCATCATTGAAGCAAGTGAGGATACGATCGCAGCGATCAATGCGGCAAACGTCAACCCTTTCAGGCCTGAACCAACATATTCATTCAACAGCCATGGATACGCCTTATCTGCAGTCTCGATTTCAGCCGAAAGCGCATACGCAATGATTCCAGGGATCACCACGATCAAAGGAAGAAGTAGCTTCAAAAAACCTGCAAATGCAACCCCTCGCTGCGCTTCACGAAGAGTCGGTGCCGCCAGGGTGCGCTGAATAATGTACTGGTTGCACCCCCAGTAAAATAGATTTGCAACCCACATTCCACCGACAAGAACTCCAATCCCAGGAAGCAATTCCCAAGCATCCTGCTGGATCCCTTCGTCGTCCGTGTAGAGAAGCTCGCCTTGCTGAAGGATCATGTTAAAGCGGTCCGGCACTTCGTCAAGTAGCTTTGCAAAGCCGGCAAACATACCCTCACCTCCACTGTACGCATTCAGCGCAAGGATCGTAGTCAATAGCCCTCCTCCAATCAGGAAACAGACCTGAACTACATCGGTCCATGCGACCGCTTTGAGGCCTCCGTAAACGCTGTAAACCGTGGCAAAAACTGCAAGTGCAAGCACACCCTGCCAAAGGGTAACCCCCATGATTCCTTCTAAGGCAAGAGCACCTAGATATACGACCGAAGTTAGATTTACAAATACATACACTAGAAGCCAAAAAACTGCCAGAAGTGTCCGAACACGTGCATCATAGCGCGATTCCAGAAATTGGGGCATCGTGTAGATCCCCTTCTTCAAATAGATCGGAATAAATAGCCAAGCGACCAGAAGCAGTGTGATGGCTGCCATCCATTCGTACGTGGCAATGGCCAACCCCAACCGGAAACCAGACCCTGACATTCCAATAAACTGCTCCGCAGAAATATTGGACGCAATGAGCGAGGCGCCAATGGCCCACCACGGAAGAGACTTACTTGCAAGAAAGTAATCTTCGGCATCTCGAATGTGCCCTTTCTTGCTCCGGGACACCCAAAGTCCCAGCGAAACAATGAGGAAGCAGTATGCCCCAAAAACTACATAATCAACCGAAGCAAACTGCATTCATCCATAATAATTAAGAAAAACATATGTGATAATGTAGCAAAATTGTGGCAATTCAACCTAGTTGCCAGGAGTACGAATGCGATCGACCAATGTACGGATGGAGGAAGGCGGAGGTGGGGTAAACTTGGAAACTGTGATCGCTACAATAAAATTCAATACCATCCCTATACTCCCGATTCCCTCGGGAGAAATGCCTAGCAGCCAATAATCTGCACTGTTCAATTCTGGGCGCACAAACTTGAAGAAAATAATATAACATGCGGTAAATACGATCCCTGTAATCATCCCGCTTACCGCTCCATACTTGTTCATCCAGCGCGTAAAAATTCCCAGGATAATTGCCGGGAAGAACGATGCAGCCGCCAAGCCAAATGCGAAAGCAACCACCTGTGCGACAAATCCTGGAGGATCAATGCCGAAATAACCTGCAATCAGGACCGCCACGCCCGCCGTGATCCGCGCCGTCAATAGCTCTCGTTTCTCCGAAATATTCGGCATGAATCCTTTTTTCAGAAGATCCCGGGCCACCGCTGTGGAAATGACTAGAAGTAGCCCTGCGGCCGTGGAGAGTGCCGCCGCAAGCCCTCCAGCGGCAACCAGTCCAATCACCCAGCTAGGCAAGTTGGCAATCTCAGGGTTCGCCAATACCATAATATCACGGTCGATCGTTAATTCATTCTCCTTCTCTGATGCGGGGCCAACGTACTGGATTTTGCCATCTCCATTTTTATCCTCGAACTCAATCAGGCCCGTCCGCTCCCAGTTTTTGAACCACTCTGGAACCTCCGAATACGGTCGGTCAGTGACGGTGGTCAATAAATTAGTCCGAGCAAAGGCAGCAACTGCTGGCGCACTCGTATACAATATTGCGATGAATACCAGTGCCCAACCAGCACTCGTGCGAGCATCCCGCATTCGAGGCACGGTATAAAACCGTACAATCACATGCGGGAGTCCAGCAGTCCCAATCATCAGAGCTGCTGTGATCGCAAAGACATCGATCGTACTCTTTTGTCCACTTGTGTAAGCCGCGAAGCCAAGATCGGTACTCAAATTGTCGAGCTTGTCCAGAAGATAGGCTCCTGATCCATCCACCAGCGTATCCCCAAAGCCCACTTGGGGAATCACATTCCCTGTCATCAGTAGTGAGATAAAAATTGCCGGGACTAGGTAAGCAAAAATCAAGACACAATACTGAGCAACCTGTGTATAGGTGATCCCTCGCATCCCTCCCAAGACGGCATAAAAAAACACGATCCCCATCCCAATCAAGACCCCCATGACAATGTCAATCTCCAGGAATCGGGAGAATACAATTCCTACCCCTCGCATCTGCCCTGCCACATACGTGAAGGACACAAAAATAGCACAGATTACCGCTACGAAACGGGCGGTCTGAGAATAGTAGCGATCCCCGACAAAATCAGGAACCGTGAATTTCCCAAATTTGCGCAGATACGGTGCCAGAAGCAGTGCCAAGAGTACGTACCCTCCGGTCCACCCAAGAAGGTAAACGCTCCCATCACGCCCCATAAAGGCAATCAAACCCGCCATAGAAATGAATGAAGCGGCACTCATCCAGTCTGCCGCTGTGGCCATCCCATTCAATACCGGATGAACCCGCCCACCCGCGATATAAAAATCCTTCGTTGAGCTGACGCGGGACCATATCGCCACCCCAATGTAGAGTGCAAAGGAAAACCCAACCAGGACAAAGGTCCATGCCTGTACGTTCATGTAGCCTCCGTCTCTGATTTTCGGTCAAGCCGGTTCATGAGATACACGTAAATGAATATGATCACCACAAACACATAGATCGCACCCTGCTGTGCAAACCAAAACCCAAGCTTAAAACCGTAGACACGCACCTCATCCAGGGTGTCCACTAAAAGAACGCTCGCACCAAAAGAAACCAGAACCCAAACCCCTAGAAGGATCCCCAGATAGCGTAGATTGATGCTCCAATACTGTTTAGGATTCATAGGTCAGCACGTTCATCTCCCACAATATAAAGGTTCTTCCCAAGAGGGGTACCCGAGTTGACGAAAAACCTTAGGCCGATCCATGCCCCCCAACCTCTCCGGAAAGACGAATCTCTCGCGCTGGCATGACTGGAAGTTTCTGTTCCTCGGTCAGTTTTCGGACACGCAACATAATCTCTTCCTGCGTTGCCATAAATTCCGCAAAATCTGTTGAAATGGTGAATGCCTGGACCAGCACACCAAATCCATTCGTATCCAGCTTCGTAAGCCGAACCATACTCTGATCCGGATGAAGATCCGTTCGCTCTGCAAGCGAATGACGAATGGACTCGAGGAAATTCTCCAACTGGAAGACGGTTGCTTCGTGAGTTAGAGTGACTTCAAAACGAACCCGTCTAGATTCCCGCTTTGAAAGATTGCGTACTTCTGCGTTTGTGAAGGTTTGGTTGGGCAAAATGGATACTGTCTGATCGAACTGTCGGATCCGAGTACTACGGATCCCGACCTCCTCTACTGCACCTTCCACTCCTTTAATCTCTACAATATCTCCAATCTGAAATGGCCGTTCGCTGAAAATGACGATTGACCCGAAAATATTTGCTAGAGTATCTTTTGCGGCAAATGCAACGGCAAGCCCACCTATACTGAGGCTTGCAATCAAGCCCGTCGCGGAATAGCCAAACTGACCTAAGATCGCTGCAACCATAATCAGCGCCACCAAAAGCTTAACCGTATTCGTCACAGGAGATACCAATTGATCATCCAGCTTCGTCTCTGTTTTATCTGCGGCTCTCATGGCTATTCCCGCAAACACATCTACCACATGAAATGCACAGTACGCAATGACAAGAATCAATGCAACCATCCCGAACGTCGTCGCCCATGAATGGATATTCACTGGCTCTTCTGGAAGACTAAGAAGACCAATGGCCCCATTCCAAAGGGCTACATTGATTAAAAAACTGAATGGCCTCGTGAGGAGTCGATTTACATCTTCGACTACACTCAAATCTCCTTCTTTCTTCAGGCGACTCATCACCTTCCCAAGTAATCGCCTTACAACATTCTGCGCCAAAAACCCCAACAATAGAAGTAGTGCGGCAACAATCAGTTGACCAATTTGAATTCCCCAAAGCACCTGCTCGGATAAAAAAGAAAGATCCATTAATTTATTTTGTTTGATGGCAAGATACGTGTCCCTGTTCGAAGCAGATTTGTACTTTCCGGGCCATAATTAAATAGCAAGTCCAGCACTGTCATACCCGAAACAAATCCAGGAAATACTTGACGGTAATCTGGTGTCGAAAAATACAACTGATAAGATGAATCGGCCTCCGGAATCCCAGAAGGGGCCAGGAGCTCGGCCTCAGGCCAGTGGGTCATGATGGCCTCCACCGTATCGGGAGCACCATCCAATTCGGTCGCGTTGAGCATGGTTCCATCCCCATTCATCCATTGATACACTAATTGTGTAGTTGCCGCATTCAACTCGCCCAAGTAAGTCCAATCCTGCACATACAGGGATTGGATCGAATCCTGATAATGATTAAAATAGGGAGCTTGGCTATAATTGAAACGAATCGCTTTCCAGTGACGCTTCCGCCACCCGGGAACCGGGCGGATTCGGGTTACGTGCTGCGACCGACCATGCTGTCCACCCTTCAAAGGCACAGAAACCCATTGCCATCCATCCGGATTACGTACACGCATACGGTTCTGTAAGGACTGACGGCTATACTGAAACGTATCTGCCAGGATCACAATCTCTGCCGCCAACATCAAGGCTGCCGACGCTAGAGTTGGCCAATACTCCAGAGGACGTATACATATGGTTTGTGGATTTGTCATTTTAGTTCAACCATCTATCTGCTGGCTCGTTACAATAGTACGCTATATCAGCTCACTTAAATTATGGTCTATCCTCCAATATGGCACTCTGACGAGGCATTGGGCATTGTTTCGCCTGCGAGTGCGCCTCGTTCCCCTGAAATGCTGGAACGTGGCTTGAACGCTCTGACCAAAGATGGCTATCAGGTGCACTGGGACCCTGTTCAACTTTCCCAACGCGAATACCTTAGTGGTACGGATGATGAGCGTGTCGCACAATTTCACCGGACGCTCACGCATACCCGGTACTTGATGGCTGTTCGTGGAGGATATGGATGCCTTCGAATTCTGAACCGGATTGATTATGAAGCCGCAAAACGTACGTCCGGGGTGTTAATTGGGTATAGCGACATCACAGCTTTACAACTCTCTCTCTTTACCTGCTCCGGATGGCGATCCATATCAGGACCCGTAGTTATCGAATGGGATTCCATCCCTGCAACCATGAAAGAAGAGGTCCGGCGAATGCTTGAAGGGAAGCTTCCTCTGCCAGTAAAAGGGTTAAAGACTTTGCGGAAAGGTCAGTTCACCGGAACCCTCCTGGGAGGAAACCTGTCCACCATTGTTCGAATGATCGGTTCCGGGTACCTGCCAGATCTAAAAAAAACACTTCTATTTATCGAAGACATCCATGAGCCCCCCTACCGAATTGATGCCCTCTTTACACAGTTAAAAAATGCTGGGATCTTAGAGGGACTTGGTGGTTTAATCCTCGGCAACTTTACTGAAGATCTACCCCAGATGGATGCGAAAACGGAAACCCTCATGATTCAAACTATTCTTGACTGTGTGGATGAATATCCTTGGCCGGTTGTGTCTGGACTGACGTATGGGCATTTCACTGCACGGCGTGTGCTACCTATCGGGGTATCGGCTAGACTGAGCGCGGATCCCGGGGGTGGCTGCTTAAGCATTTTGGAACCCATCGTTAAGGGGTAACGTGATCTTTCTCAGATTTCCCTGCTATCATAAATAAAGTGTTTTGTTGAATGGGTCTGCGCGTCGCTGTTTTTGCTTCTGGTGGTGGGTCGAATTTTCAAGCACTAGTAGAGCGCGCCCACCAATACCGCGTCGTACTTCTGGTGTGTAACCGCCCACAATCCGGCGTACTGAAACGGGCAAAACAACTGGATATCCCTTCACATATCTTATCTCCTCGTATCTTAGGAAGTGAAGCTTCTTATGTGGACACGGTCCTCAATTTGTTAGACAAAGAAAATATTGACTTGATTGCTCTTGCCGGGTACCTGTTGAAGGTTCCTTCTAAAATCATCAAAACGTTCCAGGGACGAATCTTGAATATTCATCCCTCTCTTCTTCCCCGCTTCGGGGGTAAAGGTTTTTATGGAAGCCGTGTCCACAAGGCAGTCCTTGAAGCGAGGGAGACCGTCAGTGGTGCGACCGTACATTTCGTGGACGAAGACTATGATACCGGACCGATTCTACTCCAGAAACAAGTGCCTGTCCATACTGATGATACCGTAGATTCTTTAGCTGCGCGCGTATTGAAGGTTGAACACCAGCTTTACCCCGAAGCGATTTGCCTTGTTGCACAGGAGCGTGTCCATATTCAAGGTCACCATGTCACGATCCATCCTCACACCGATGACCATTAAACCTCTAAAACTACCCATCCCCGATCAGGTGCGACCACGTCGTGCCTTGTTATCGGTATTCAACAAAGAAGGCCTCATCTCATTTGCGACTGGGCTCCAAAAACATGGAATCCAACTCGTATCTTCCGGAGGAACGGCTTCTCACCTGCGTCAATCTGGTTTGGAGGTCATCGATGTTGCCGACGTCACTCATGCTCCCTCCATGCTTGGAGGACGTGTAAAAACGTTGCACCCTGCAATCCACGGAGGCATCCTCGCTAGGCAGAATGCAAAAACTGACATGGAGGATCTGGAAGAGCACGGAATGGATCCTTTTGATCTTGTTGTTGTCAACCTGTATCCTTTCACAGAAGCGATCCAAGATCCGAATGTGGACGATGCGATTGCTGCAGAGAATATCGATATTGGAGGACCGGCAATGATTCGGGCTGCAGCAAAAAATTTTGTCCATGTCACCGTACTTACATCTCCTGAGCAGTATTCGACCATCCTTGATGCCCTGAATGACTCCAATGGATCCCTCCCGCTCTCACTCCGGCGCCAACTGGCACAATCCGCATTCGCCAAAACCGCCGCCTATGACCGCTCGATCACCAACTACTTTGCGGGCGAATCCGATCAAGTTCTGCCAAATCAATTAGATCTGCAATTGCCCCGCACCAGTGTTCTTCGCTATGGAGAAAACCCCCATCAACAAGCGGCTTTCTATGGTAATCCCGACGAGGTATTTACCAAGCTCTATGGCAAAAGCCTCTCTTATAATAACTTCCTTGACCTGGACGCAGCTCTCGCACTCATCCAGGAATTTATGGAGGAAGACCCGACCGTTGCAATCCTTAAGCATACCAATCCCTGCGGAGTCGCCACCGCAGATACGTTAGTACAGGCCTGGGACCTGGCTTTTGTAACCGATCAGCAATCACCCTTTGGGGGGATCGTTGTCATCAATGAACCCTGCACTCTTGCATTTGCAAAAGCGATTGACCCTATCTTTCTAGAATTGGTGATCGCTCCCTCTTTTGATCGTGATGCACTCACATGGCTCGAGAAGAAAAAAAATCGTAGACTGATTCAATTCAAAACCACCTCGAATCAGCTCTATCAGCTCCGCCGCGCCGTAGGAGGTGTCCTCTGCCAGACCATAGACTCGCCGGCGGAGGAGGACTCTCTGACGATGGTCACAGACCGCCAACCTGGTGAATCTGAACTTCGGGATCTTACCTTTGCTTGGCGCGTGGCAAAGCATGTAAAAAGTAATGCCATTGTGTACGCAAAAAATCGCCAAACCTTGGGGGTCGGGGCAGGTCAGATGAGCCGGATTGATGCCTCCGAGATTGCCGTATCCAAAGGAGCCAAGTCCGGACTGAGCTTTGAAGGATGTGTCATCGCTTCGGATGCATTCTTCCCGTTCCCGGATGGATTGCTGGCCGCAGCGGACAGCGGTGCAATTGCAGCGATCCAACCCGGTGGTTCCATTCGGGATGACCAGGTAATCAAAGCCGCAAATGAACGCAATATGGCTATGATCTTCACTGGGAAAAGACACTTTAGACACTAACTTCAATAATTGTATCTTAACTACTACGAATCTAATCAAGAACGACGAATGGGTTTCTATAATTTTAATACCGATGTAGCGGTTGACCTTGGAACTGCGAACACCTTGATTTATGTAAAGGGACAGGGAATCGTCCTCAGTGAAGCCAGTATTGTTGCCTATGACCGTAGCTCCGAGAAAGTCCTTGCTATAGGGAACGATGCATTAACCATGCATGAAAAAACGCACAAGAATATTGAAACCGTACGTCCCCTCAAAGATGGAGTCATTGCGGATTTTGAGATGGCGGAACAACTGATCCGTGGTCTGACCAGAAAAGTGCAAACCGGCTTGATCAAAACCATTAGCCAGATGGTGATCTGTATCCCCAGTGGAATTACGGAAGTCGAGAAGCGTGCGGTCCGAGATAGTGCTCAACATGTTGGGGCACGAAAAGTGTACCTGATCTCAGAACCTATGGCCGCCGCCATTGGCATTGGGTTGACGGTAGACGAACCGATTGGGAATATGATCGTGGATATTGGAGGCGGAACGACCGAAATTGCCGTGATCGCGCTAAGTGGAATCGTAGTGGATCAATCTGTACGTGTGGGAGGAAATGCGATCGATGCGGCAATCCTGTCCCACTTCAAGCGCTACCACAGTCTCATCATTGGACAACGTACGGCGGAGCAGATAAAAAAAGAGATCGGGAGCACCGTTCCGATGGATCCGGAAATGGAGATCTCCATCAAAGGACAGGATTCAAGTACAGGAATGCCCAAAGTGCATGCTACGACCTCACCGGAAGTTCGCAATGCGATCTCACAAGTAATCAATAATATCGTTTCGGCAGTAGTTCAGTGCCTAGAAAAAACACCCCCTGAATTGGGATCTGATATTCTCGAGCGGGGAATTATGCTCACCGGTGGTGGAGCACTCCTGTATGGAATGGACCAGCATATCCGTGACCGTGTAGACATCCCGGTCTATATTGCAGATGATCCTCTCACTGCCGTGGTTCGCGGAACCGGGAAAATTTTGGAAAACGTATCCCCATACATTGATGTCCTGTCTTGACCTTTCCTTCAGGAAGGACCATGCTCCGAATCGCGAATTCAGCAAAAGATAACCTTCGAATACCTGTTTCGGGATGATTGATCTCCTGCTTCGCCTGCGCACATTCATCCTTCTGTTGACCTTATTGGCGATTTCCACCATCTTCATGGCAAACGCCAATCACTCACTTATGAGAGGGATTCGTGCCCAGACCTTGAAACTGGTTGGTGCGGTGGAGTATCGCATCAGTTGGGCCGCAGAGATCCCGCGTGCCCTACGCGAAAATCAGCAACTCCGGGATTCCAATCTACGTTTGATTCACGAACTCAATCGCTCACAGATTGCAGGGCGTGAGAATGAAGATTTGCGAGAAGCACTAGGATGGAGGCGCCAGAACGAATTCGAAACCGTCGCCGCCCGCATCATCGCACGTGAGCCCTACGGATCCACCAATTTCTTCACTCTCAATGTAGGACGTGCTCAGGGGGTAGACGTGGATATGGCCGTGATCAACCATCGGGGAATACTTGGACGGATTGTTCAGGTCAATCAGAACTACAGTGATGTTATGCCGTACCTGAATTCACAGTTCTATGTCCCTGTCATGATTGATACCCTCGGTGCCATAGGCATCGTCTCGGGGGAATCCAGTACTCCAGATTCGTTAATCCTCAGTAATGTTGTCAAGACAGAGAATATTGAGATCGGCCAGCGTGTCGTTACACATGAAGCCAGTGAGGTCTTTCCACCCAATATCCCTGTTGGTACAATCACTTCGTATCGGGCACTGCAGGGAGGTAATTTTTGGGCGATCCGAATTCAACCTGCCGCCCCCCTTCACTCCTCCCACTTCGCATTTGTCGTCCTTCGCCACTCCGCTCAACTACAGATCGAAAGTCCAATTAAATAATTTAGAACATAGATGCGTTCCTTGATATATTTCATTGTATTTCTATTCCCGGGTAGCTTCTGTATCGCACAAAGTGTACTGGACTCGGTTCTTGATACCCGACCACATGCATGGTGGGGAAGCATGGTCGTGGATGTCAATTCAGGAGATACCCTTTTTGCCCGGAATCCAACCCGAAGCTTTATGCCTGCCTCGGTTACGAAGCTGTTCACCACTGCATCGGTACTGGATCAGTTGGGCCCCGATTACCGCTATGTAACCAAGCTCTATATAAATGGAACGCGGAATGGAGAGGCTCTTCAGGGAAATCTCATCGTTCGTGGATCAGGCGACCCTTCCACAGGAGCTCCTGGAGAAAATTGGATGCATCTTTTTCATTCCTTTGCAGACTCGCTTGACGCTCTAGGGATCCAAGAGATCTATGGAGATCTCATTGGGGATGACAATGTATTTGACGATGTTCCCCTGGGAGCAGACTGGAGTTGGGAAGATTTGGTGTATGGGTATGCTGCGCAAATCAGTGGCTTAACGTTTCACGATGCCGTTGTAGATCTGCTTGTCCATCCTACGAAACCAGGAGCCGTGGGAGAACTTTCCATGACCCCTGATCCAGGAACTTTCCTCGTCGTCGACAACCAAACCATTACTCTGCCACGGGGGCAAGAGGTCGTTGAAGGACATGCCCGCATCCCTGAAACAAACCAGATTGTTGTATCAAGCAAGGTGCCGGTTGGTCAATCAGACCCCGAAGCAATCACCGTCCATAATCCGACGCTATACTTTCTGCATGGACTCCGCACGATCCTCGCTTCTCGGGATATTCATCTTCACGGAACACTCCTTGATATAGATGATTCTTCTTTGGAGCTCGACTACTCGACGGCCCAAGTGATTGCCACCCATGCCTCAGCTCCGCTGGCCGAGTTGGTCGCAATCGTGAACAAAGAGAGTCACAATCTCTATGCCGAACACTTATTGAAAACACTGGGATACGAACGCCCCGAACCCGGTGACCACGAATATGAACCGGGCTCGGCAGCCATGGGCCTTGAAGCCAGTAAACGAACCTACCAAAATGCACAACTAGAGACGGACCGATTGCAACTGGTTGACGGTTCAGGACTCTCCCGTAAGAATCTAGTCACACCTGCAATGACGATTGCACTACTTCGCTTCATGGCCCTACATCCCAGCCTAGAGGTACGTAATGCATTTTTGTCTTCGCTGGCTGTGGGCGGACAGGATGGCACCCTCGAATACCGATTCATCCGAACTTCTCCAGGCTACGGTCGGGTTCGAGCAAAGACTGGAACACTTGGTAATGTAAACGCCCTTGCAGGATATCTCACCCAAAACGATGATTCTCTCCTGGCATTTGTAATCTTTGCAAATCATTTCCAGGGGCGTCACGCAGAGATTCGCGAAATTCAAGAATTATTTATCAACCAGTTGATTGATCTTTCTCCGTAGTGGAACAAGAACGTCCGCTGTCGGTACCATACACATACGTACGGGAATATTCTATTCTAATCTCTCGATTGATCCCGATTATTTTATTTATCCAGTGGGAAGGGCTGACGCATAAGATTTGGGTGTCAGTAAAGTAATAGTGCACGGCCGGTGCATCTCCCTTACATATTTTAATTATCAATAAATACATGCAGGAGTACCCCTTGCACAGTACGACCGTAATCGGTGTTCGGCGCCACCAAAAGGTTGCAATCGGATCAGATGGACAGGCCACCCTTGGAAGTACTGTGATGAAGCACAAGGCTCAGAAGGTTCGCAGACTCTATGACGGAGAGGTTCTTGCCGGATTTGCTGGATCTACTGCCGATGCATTTACTTTGTTTGAACGCTTTGAAGATAAGCTCAAGCAATACGGAGGAAATCTCACGCGTGCTTCTGTAGAACTCGCCAAAGATTGGCGCACCGATCGCTATTTGCGCCGCCTGGAAGCCTTACTAGTCGTTGGAACGATGGACCGACTCCTACTCATTAGTGGTAGTGGGGATGTGATTGAACCCGATGATGACATTGCGGCAATCGGAAGCGGAGGTGCTTTCGCACTTGCCGCCGCACGTGCCATGATCCAACATGCCCCCCAGTTGACCGCAAAAGAAATTGTGACCGATTCTCTTCGCGTTGCCGCAGATATATGTGTCTATACCAATCACTCCCTGACTGTGCTTGAAATTGATGACGATCCCGACAAATAATACATTTTAGATACCATGCCTGATCGAATTTTGCCCAATATAGCTTCAACTCAACGTGCATGCATGTTTGTGGACTACGATAATCTTTTCGACTATATTGATCGTAATGCAATTGATCGTACAAAACCCAAATATGTGATTAATACACTGCTAAATTCCACTTTGCAACATGTGAAGAATGACTTAAATTTTCACTTAGATGCACCGGTTGCTTATGCCGACTTCGCCTCTCTAGGATCGACCGATCCAGAGATTCAGCAAAGCCTCTATCTAGCTGGATTGGAGCCCCGGTTTGTTCCCGCCTCTCTGCAGTCCAATGCTTCTGAGATCCAGATCTGCATTGATGCACTCGAAATCGTACAACACCGTGAAGATATACGAGCCATTTTCCTGATCACAGGGGACCGTCTCTATCTTCCCCTTCTCAAATATTGTCAACGAAAGAATGTGCGCGGCTTTGCCATCACATTCCAACCTCCCGGCATTAACTATTCCGGGGAATATTCAGATCTTTTTATCCATGCCGACAAATTTCTGAATGAAACCCTTCATGCATCTCCGAACGAAGAAGACCATACCGAAACACCTACTCCTGTTCGTCCATCTGGATTGACGACCGTGCCAGAAGAACTTACGGAGATTACAGATGAAACGGTACTGATTGCACTGGAGATGATTGAACAATTCTTTGGGCAGTACGAGGAGATTTACCTCACTCCCCTGTTGCGAAAACTTTCCGATATGTTTGGAGATCACGACGATCCAAAAGTAATTGTCGGCAAACTCAATGAAGCAGGTGCTGTATGGCTTGAAAAACGTAAGGGCTTCCCGTTCAACTATACCGTGCTACTGATCAATTATCATCACCCTAACGTAATCGAAATTCATGACGAGATGGAGCGTGAAGACGAGGAAGATTATGAGCAAGTTGATCGCATTTCTACCGAAGCCTACGATCAATAGCAATTTCTGTAACCGCGAAGTCTACGACCTAAGATTAATCTGATGACCATGAACGAGCATCTGACCCCACGTGCAATCGTGGCGGAGCTGGATAACTATATAATTGGACAGACCGAAGCCAAACGTACCGTCTCGATTGCGCTACGCAACCGCTGGCGCCGCCAACAAGTATCCAGTGATTTACAGGATGAAATCTTGCCCAGTAATATCATTCTCATGGGCCCTACGGGTGTGGGAAAGACGGAGATTGCACGGAGACTGGCAAAATTGGTTGATGCCCCTTTTATCAAGGTTGAGGCAACAAAATTTACAGAGGTCGGATATGTAGGTCGCGATGTGGAGAGCATGATCCGTGATCTCACTGACCGGGCAATTCGTCTGGTACGGCAGGAGCATGAAGCTCATGTACAAGAGCGTGCACGCGAACTCGCGCGTGAGCGCATCCTTAATATCATTATCCCTCCTCCCCCACCCGTCTCTAATCCTGATTTGGAAAATGGCCAATCCGGAAATATTGCCTTAGAAGAATCTCCGACACGGGCAAAATTCCGGAAACGACTCAAGGATGGACGTTTTGCCAACCGTGAGATCGAAGTTGAGGTTCAAAAAGAACAGCCTTCTTCCATGTTGCAGGTTTTTGGTCCAATGGGAATGGAAGAAATGGGCATGAACCTTCAAGATATGCTCGGAAATATTGGAGGAAAACGTCGTAAGAAACGCCGAGTTAAGGTATCTGAAGCCGAAGAACTTCTGTCCAAAGAAGAGGCATCCAAGCTCATTGACATGGATGTCGTAACCCAGGAAGCACTCAAGCGGGTTGAAGATTCAGGCATTGTCTTTATTGACGAAATTGACAAGGTCGCAAGCCGAGCGAGCAAGAATGGGGGCGGCCCTGATGTATCTCGTGAGGGCGTCCAGCGAGATCTGTTGCCTCTGGTGGAAGGAGCAACCGTTACCACAAAGCATGGGATGGTCCGAACCGATCATATCCTGTTTATTGCCAGCGGGGCTTTCCATGTTTCCAAGCCCAGTGATCTCATCCCCGAAATGCAAGGTCGCTTTCCGATCCGGGTAGAAATGCATCGACTGGGGGAGGAAGATTTTTATTTGATTCTTACGCAACCCCGCAATGCCCTGCTCAAACAGTATCGCGCACTTCTAGAAGCGGAAAAAGTTATCCTTGAGTTCACCGACGATGCCGTTCGGCTCATCGCCCGTACGGCCGCCAAGGTCAATGATGAAGTGGAGAATATTGGTGCTCGAAGGCTGCATACGATCATGACGACCCTCCTCGAAGATCTGCTCTTTGAGTCAGACGGTAGCTCTCCTAAGGAGATCTCTATGGATGCCAATGAGGTCGAAGAGCGCCTCGGGAGTATCGTGAAAAATCGCGATCTCAGTCAGTATATCCTATAACTGTTGAGCACCTCAATCTACAACTTGAATGACTCCGGTGTACGTGACCGGTATCAATCCCTTTGGGAGCGTACACGAGGGGTTTTTGCGTCCTTGCGCTATGTAGAAACCGTTAGCAAGGTATTCGGACTGAAACCACAGATTTGTTTTCATGAGGACGAGGCTGCGTTACTGGTTCATGTGAAAGGAGGCCAAACCCTTCGCCGCATTGTCGTACCTCCATGTACACAGTACTCTGCATTATTGTTACCCCATCCGCCGAGTGCACACTTGGTACACCGGCAGCAGAGCTCCCTGGATCAACTTCTCTGTTTTGCCGAACAAACCACCCGGAGAGCCGACCTCTTCGTTCACTTATCGGATCCTCGCACGGCGCAGTGGCGCGGCTGGCAAGTGAGACCGCTATTCACTTACCTTATCCAGCTGCCCACAAACCCTGAAAACTGGTCTAGCGGAGCACGCCGAACGTGGAAATCCAAAGGATCCGAATACAAAATTCATGAAGACTCCACCGCAACACCTCATGTGATTGATCTTTGTGCCAAAAGCTACAACCGACATGGGCGATCTATCCCGGCCAAGCCGGCTGCTCTAGAAGCCATCACGAAAGCAATGGGAAAGCAGGCACGGGTGTTTGTGGCCATGCGAGGAAAGATTCCCGAGGCCGGGCTCATCCTTCTGCATGACCAAAACACCGCTCATTACTGGATCGCCGGGAGTGTTCCCGGGCCGGCGATGACCGTATTAATTGGAGAAGCCCTTCCGATTCTATCTCAATCCGGGATCCAAAAATTTGACTTTGTTGGAGCAAACACGCCTTCTATCGCCGAGTTCAAACGCTCGTTCAATCCGGTGCTTACACAATACTATCATCTGCGGCGGAGACCTCGGATTTATTTTGGACGATAACCATGCCGCGTCAAATGGGCCGGTGGCCACGGCTGCTCACAGGGATGGGAATGCGACCGCCCCTGTATCTACCGCTGCTCACCCTTACGATTTATCTTCTCTGGCGAGGTTATGATTATGCCATCAGTGATCAGGATGAGATCTTGCCTTACCTCATGCATCTTCTGGATGCCAACCTGTATCTGTCTGACTGGTTTGTGAACGTTCAATTAGACACGTTTGGCCCTCGAACCCTCTTTGTGCTTATCGCTTGGCTACCTGCAAAGCTGTTTGGAATGTATGCAACCATCTTGGGCATCTATGTAGCAAGTTGGTTCGGCATCAGCATGGCATTGTATACACTTAGTTTGCAACTTACTCGTGAACGTCTTTCTGCAACGCTCTGCGTGATCTTGGCCCTCTTGTTGACCCCCAAGTTCACACTGGGAGGAAACGACCTCGTAACATGGATCCTCACTCCAAGTATTCCGGCTTGGGCCTTCAGTTTGTGGGGGATGGTGTTTTTTGTACGTGGTCGACTCGGACAAGCGGCCCTTCTAATGGGCCTTGGTGTCTGGATCCAAGCACTGGTTGGTTTACAGATTGCCATGGTGTGCGCATTTTTGCTTCTATGGAAACACGGATGGTTTGGACGCCAGCCATACCTGTTTACGGGTTATTTCAGCCTGTCTGCATTGCCGGCTTTGGGCCCACTCATCTGGTTCCAGCTCACACGAGCAAATCCGGAGGGCTTCTGGTCCTACTTTTATATCCTGTTTGAATTCCGGGCACCACACCACTATATGCCCCTATCGTTTGATCCTGAACAGGCCTTGCGCTTTGCATTCCTGTTCGTACTTGGGCTTGCTGTATTCTCACAATTGCCCAGATCTCACCGCGTACTGGTTCGACGAGTTCTGACCATCACTTCGGTACTTTGTGCCCTCTCCTTCCTATGCACGGAAGTCTTTCAGGTTGAGATGATCGCTCGATTGCAACTCTTTAAGCTTACCGTACTGATCAAGGTATTTTGTGTGATTCTGGTTTCAAATGTAGCCGCACAACTGATTCTTAAATTTTATCGACGTATCCTAACTGCTTTTTTTGATCATGGACATTATGCTCTTGGTGCAACAGCTCTCATCACAGCCACGCTCCTTATCATTACACCTGATTCGCTGGGCATTCGGCCGACATCTAAGAAGACTTCTCCGGAACAGGTTGCGATATGGGCGCGTGACTCTACGGAGGTGGATGCGATTTTCGCAGTCCCACCGGGGTGGGACCACTTCAGATCTCAGGCACAACGTGCCATCGTTATAAATTTCAAGGCGGTTCCTTTCCATCAGCCCTATATGAGCGAGTGGTTTACAAGACTCCTTGACCTAGCCCCCATCACAACACCGCCGCGTGGCGGATCCGATGTCATCGTTAGGCTAGACAGTGCCTACCTGTCTCTCCCCAAACCAGACATCCAGAGACTGGCGTCCAAGTACGGATTTGACTATCTTGTGCGCCAGGAAGAAGCTCCTCTAAACGGGTTTGAGCTTGTGTATCGGGCAACTCCTTGGGTCGTATGGAAAATCAACCCGGATTCATGAAAACCCTAAGCCGCCTGTTTTCGACGCAGGGTCTCAGCGGCCCCACTCTGACCCTGCTCTCCGCTGCCGGGGTTGTGATGGTGATTGGATACCTTGCGCTCGGGGTCATCACACGTCTTTACTCGCCCTCAGAACTGGGCATCGGCAAGTATTTTGTTACGCTCATGACGCTTGTTGGAGCCATTGCTTCTCTGCGGTATGAAGACGCGCTGATGCTCCCAAAAGAAGATCACGATGCGGCCGTACTGATCTGGCTCTCCGCTTCGGTAACCTTTCTGAGTGCAATCTTTCTTATGATTCTCTCTTTTTGGAGCACCAAAATTGCCGATCTTTTGGCTTTTCCTGCCATTGCCCCCTATCTACCTCTGGTCCCGCTTACTCTCATCTGTATGCGGATGGGGAAAATTGCCGAATTCTGGTTAGTTCGAAAACGGGCATTCCGTCACATTAGTGCCAGCCATGTCAGTCTGACTTTAGCGATGGTGACCGGTCGGATTGGTACTGGATCTCCCCCGATCCACGCCAATGAAGCAGGACATATTGGTGGCTTTATTTTTGGCCATATCGTGTCTACCACTATTGTCATAGCTGTCGCACTGCGTCGCAGTGCGACAGCTATCGTTTCTGCATTGAGTTGGGATCGCATGATCAAAGCTGCTATTCGCTATCGGTATTTTGCATTGTTCTCGACACCTTCATCCATGATTAGTGCACTCATGGGGCAATTGACCGTGCTTCTGATCCCGTTCTTCTTTGATACCGACATCACTGAAGACACCATTGGATTCTACGGGATTGCTCTTGCCGCAATTTCGATTCCTATGTCTTACATCAGTGGATCCGTTGCACGTCCCTTTTTTATCAGTGCAGCAGAGGCGCACTTATCTGGTACTCTGACATCTATCAGTTCCTTAGTACATCGCCGATTGGTCATGATTGGAATCTTCCCTGTTCTTTCCGTCATGCTTGCGGGACCAGATTTTTTTGAATTATGGCTGGGAGATCTTCATCGGCAGACCGGAATCTATGCTACCTATATCGCAGCATGGTTAGTACTGGGTTCCATTGTATCCCCTCTCACCAGGGTTTACGATGTGACTGAAAGCCAGCGGCTGGACTTTCTGATGGCATTACTTTTACTTGTTTGTCTGTCTATGGCATTAGTCTTGGGCGGGCTCTCTGGAAGTATAGATACGATGCTGATTGCCGGTGGAATTACCGGTGCCATCGTGCGGGCTATCCAGTTATTCGTCATTCTCCGACTGGCACAAGTATCCTGGCGAGAATGTGCTGCTCCCTATTGGGATTTCTTTCTTTTATCTCTACCGGGGCTAGCATTGATCATCGCTGCCCTGCTGTTTAACAATAAATGGGGCACTACTGGGGCACTGATCTTGGGAGCTGCCTGCTATTTTGGTCTCGCAATCTGGAAGGAGCGGATTTTCAGAAATTCGTAACTTTAGATGCGTCCAAAAACAGCTTTCCCATTTCACCTTATTGAATCCTGGAGATTCCCTTATTCTGCCGGAATATATTCAGCGATTTCGTCCTCGGTTCTCAATTCTGCTGAATTCGAGAGTATTCGTGGCGTGGATGGATATCATATGCAGACTACTTCGTCGTGGGTTATGCTGATCCTAGCTATCTGTTCTTTGCACAAGTTTACAATTTATCGTGGAAATTTTCATGAGTTTTGGCAGTTTTTCTTTTCACGGAATCTGCCCTTTATCAGCAATTGCCACTAACGGCTTAGAATTTAGTTGATCTAGTATTTGATGCAAATCAGACGGATTTTGCTGGTTTTTGAGGATCCATTCCTGCCCCAATCGGACGTTTTCTGATCCTTTTTTCTGTACGTTCTGACAACGGGACACACCACTCCCAGCCCCTGATACCATCAGGGGCTCACGTTCTCCTCCCACGACCCTGGTTTCCGCTACGAGGAATCAATTTCTACGGTGACCCTGAATCCCTCCGCCATCCCCCGGTAGAGAAACTCCCAACTCTCTAAATCAAATTCTCGGAACAGGTTTCGTACTCGCTCTCGCAAATATTTGAGTCTCCCCATGCTCGCCAGTGCATCCTGGAATAACCCATCACAGAGCTGCTCCACTTGATCCACCAAAAAGGCAAGCATCATCAGACAAGCAAACCCCGTGGATCAATGCTTATATCCGTGTCCATCATTATGCTCAAAATGGTCACCCTGATTCTTGAGGGCATTCATCATTTCATGTTCAATGTCAAAACTTAACCCTATTTTTTTCTGAAAAAAGCGCAGATTTCCCGCACCATTTGGATGGATTTTTTAAAAAATGATGTTGTTCAAGGAGCAATGGCGGGAGTCTGATTCGGTTTGATGAACCGAATCAACACAGAGACTTGATCTTCAGAAGTTTGAATACTTGACGTTGGGTCGGGGTCAGTTCATTGTCCACAAACTTCACTTCGTGATCCTCGTCGGCCTTTACGTTTAGAACGCCCGTTACACGGCATACCCCAGAGAGTTCTTCCATGATGGACTCAAAACTCTTGGGTCTTTCCGCGTCTTTGGTCTTCTTGTTGTGTGCGTTCCTGTTTGCATTCTTGGACGGCTTCACCATATTCTCTCTCTGGGCTCTTTTTGCTTCCAGATCCTCTTCGGCAAACGTGATGGGGGCAAGTTTCTTTCGTAGATGGTATTCTACATAATAGGCCAGCATACATAAGAAGACATGCGCAATGACCCGCTCGGATTTGACATGATGGATGGGGCGTACGCGCAGGGAGATGGATTTCATCACGCGGAAGGCGCGTTCTACGGTGGACCATCGTTTGTAGTCCGACACCAACTGCTCAGCGGGCTGTTTCAAGCTGGACCGGATCGCATAGACCCCATCCAGGCGCTCGGCCCTCTGAATCGCCTCCGCATTATGGGTATACGAGAAATACCCTTCCTCGATCTCAAGGAGATAGAATTTCTTTAATTTGTGTTTCCCCAGTGCACGCTCCACGCGCATTCCAATCTTGGCCTTGTCTTTGAGTCGGCGGGGTGTACGGGTGGTTGCCGCAAGGATCTGGTCCAATTTTGCGTCGGCCTTCGCCAAAAGATCCTCACGGGTTTTCTTAGTCTTTGCCGCCTGAAAGGGGTTCCTGCATAGCACGAGGCGTTCCTTGGGATAGAGATCGCTTTGAATCTCCACCAGATCCTGTTGGTCAAACAAGCTCATTTGCGTTTTCTCTTGCTCCACCACCTCACGGATCTCCTGTTTTTGCATGCCCGTAATCCAATCCAACCCCACAGGGATGATCTCCTCCTGAATCTGTTTCTGCTTCAAAAGCCCGCGATCTCCGACCAAGATCACATGCTTGAACCCAAACGTATTTTGGAGCTTGGAGATCTGAGCGCCAAGGGTCTTGATATCGGGGGTATTGCCAGGAAAGACGTCTACGGAGACCGGACATCCTTCCTTATCGGTCATCAATCCATACACAATTTGTTTTTTCCCTTTTTTCTTGTCCCGGTTATAGCCATATGCTCCAAATGCATGTTTATCGCCCTCCAAGTAGCTGCTGGTCACATCATACAGCACCATTCCACCTTCGGTGAGATGGCGTTTGGCTAACTTGCATTCGATCTTGGTCTTGCAGGCGGCCAATTCATCCATGGCCTCATAGAGATCATTCTGGTCCACATGCTTGAGGTCAAGTTCTTCATGGAGCGTTGTGATACAGCTGGTCTTGTCCAACATGTCACTGGTCTGCAGTTTGCTGGCGGGCTTGATGACCCGGGCCGCAATCATGCCGAGAACCAATCGTCGAAAGCGCGAATTCTTTGGCGCAATGAGGGATGTCATTTTGAGATGCTTCATCATGTGTAGCACCACCGCAACATGCCCATGGTGCCGGGTACGCTGGGTGTGCAGTGCCTCCTTGAAGGACTGGATGGCATGGCCTCCCTGCAAGAGCGTTCGCAGTCCTTCGCGAATGGGTTCGGGAAGGTGCGTTACATTGGCGATGGTGTTTTTGATGGTTCGTTTGCCGTCTCGCGTGGAGGTTCGCACGAGCCAGGTGGAGGGGGAATTGCGATTCGGGATTTCGGCTAAATACATGGGCTCAAATAGGTTTGCTAAAACGTAAATATACGACATAAATTGCAATAAATAACCCAAAATCAGCAAATATTTACATGGGCGCACTTTTTAAAATGAATCTGGGGATCAAAAACGCACAAAAACATATGCTTAGCATACACAAAAAGGCAGATTCAGACCGAAAAACGGGGCGGAGGAAGGGAAAAAGAGGACGTTTTTAACCAAAAAATCCTACGTTCAGGAAAAAATAGGGTTAAGTTTTGCAATGTTCCATCGGGACCGCCCCGCTCTCATGATCTCCATGAGTTTCGTCTCATCAAGGGAAAGATCGGTCACCCAAGAAAAGCGCATCGTTTTGGGGTTGGGATGCTTCTTGATGTCCGGTCTGGTTTCATACACCTCTAAAAATAGACCTGAACCTCTGCATTGGATGCGTTCAAAGGAACGTGGTTGTGAAACTGACAACGATACCGAACTCCTTGAACCTCCATCTCCACTTCTTTGGTCTCGTCACTGCGATTCATATAGGGAAACAGGAACGTGTGACCTCCCGGCTTCGCTCCGATGATCTATCTTAGGTCATACTCTCCTAAAAGACGAAGATAGGGCGCGTTGGAAACGAGTTCATCCTGAACCACCATCGTCTTCAAATGGGGGTGTTCTCTCCGCCAAAGAACCGCTTGCATGCATTACGTTCACCATCGTTTTTGGTGGTGCCATCGTCTTTGACGATCGGCTCGGGCATCAGAGGAATCATGATTTTGGGGAGTGGATGCAGCACAGAGCATGTGATGAACGTAGATGTTCCATCGCGAGGAGGCGTTTCACAGCAATGAACGGACTTGGAGGAAAACATGCCGGTTCCGTCTATGGCAAGCAGTACGTGATGGTTGATCAACCGAACCCCCTCCAGAATCTTCCCCCGTTGCAATTGGGCAAAGATGGTTTTGAATGAAAAATCGAACGGATCTACTTCACCAAGACGCTTGCGCATCGCTGGGCATATGGTTTACCCCAAAGAGACGCTTCCTATTGGCAATAGGGGTACCAGTACGAATCGTTTGATCAAATTCAAGTAACGCGGAGCACTTCAAAGAGAAATCCCGACATCAGGGAATCCACGAGCGTACATCCCCTGGAAGGTTTTGGATCTGCAATCGGTTCAAAACGGCTGCGGACCGTGTGAATCAAACGTTTCTTGTTGAACGGTTTACGTGTCTTCCGTTTCATTGGTGATCGAAAGGAGGAAACCTCTATGACACAAAAGAACCGCAAAACTGTCAATGCACCTTCACCCGAAGGCGATACTCCGCAAAAAAAAACCTTCCCTAAAATGCGTATTTTATCTGCATGGATGGGCGGAGCCGTAAAAAGGGTCAAAAAGTACTCATCTGACGAAAATTCAGCAAAATAGTTTGCGAAATCACTTCTGATAATATGCGCCGTGGGTACGCCATGAAGGAAGTTTTTGACTTAGTGGGAATTGCTGGTCCTTTATATCATTAATTCGGGTTTTTCTATATTTCCTCCTCCTTTTTTATCGACCGCTTTGCCTTGGTTTTTACCATACTAACTCTTTGCCTGTAAATCTGCTCTCAGCCTAATTCTCCCGGTATATTGTAATGTATAATCATGGGGACGGGGCGATGATAGATTGCATATAAATCTTGCCCATCCGCTGATACACTAATACTTAAGGCATCGTGCTCTATTTCTAGGACTGCTATCGCCGCACCCGACCATGAACCTCCAGGTCTCCAAGTCTATGGATGGTACCGCCCATGACTTCCGCCATAAACCCGAATTCAGCCACATGTAACGCGCTGCCAACATTCACGAAAAAGATACGCACAAAAATGAAGCCATCTACGACCGGGAGCTCCTTCGACAGGTTACAACGATGACCCACCAGACTGACACAGGACGCAAGATCCGATCCGACGCAAACCGATTTATGACCGTTATCTTTACCCTCCCCGAAGAGCTCAAGTAGGAATGGCCTGACGACCACGAGGAGCCGATGCGTGTCATGGTGCCTGCGTGTGACAGGCACGGACAATCGAAACTGGATGCTACGGGAAAGTCTCTCTTGCGTGTATTGATTTGACATTAAGCCACTTCACCCGAGACACTCCAGCACTGGCAAGAGTCGACGATGGAGTTCGTGGATCAGTACATCTCTGGACGGCTGATCTACGCCGTCCAGCACATGGATGAGGAAAACCCACACATTCATGTATGCTTGACTCCCATGGATGAAAAAGGACATCTGAGCCATAAAAAATATTCCCCGCCTGGACGCGAGTGCTTCCGTAATCTGCAAAAGAAATACTCCGAAAAGCTGGTTTACCTTGGGGAGCATCGAACACAGCTGCGAAATCAAGGATGCTTGAGCTCTGGAATACGTGAAGACGACATCGGAGTTGAAAGTCAAAATACGTGGGTTCGTTGAACAAGTGAGAGAAGCAGAGCAGACACAAACAGAACTCATGGAATCAAACATCAAAGAGATGCCCGAACAGGAACACCGAGAATTCAAAAAGAACTATATGGCATGGCTCCGCAAGCATTTTAGGAACATGAGGATTACGACCCTTGATCAGAGTACTCAGATCAAGATCTTAACACGGAAATTGACAACCGCACTAACACAAAAGACAGCAATGACGAAGCAGTTCAATCAGGCAGTCAACATTCTGCTCCAAAAAGTACCAGAGCATCAACGTCTCAACGTTTCTCGAGAATTGGATGACGCAGGCATTGATGCGTCTCCGTCACGAGAAGTGATCTCAGAGCATTATCGCGCCCAGAGGCGTGAGCGGGAAAGATGTCAAGATTTAGGGTTGTGATGAACTATTTAATGTAGTATAATAATCCTATTTATTTCTGAATCGGACAAATCCAAAGTCATATAAACCCTTCTTATTCATCTCAACCTCCGATCTCTGTTAAATCGTCATCTTGCTGAGATTCGCAGCTTTTCTTTCTTCATCGTCGATATTTTCGGGTCAAATCCTGATTATTTTGGCTAAAAAGGTAGGCATGAAGACGCTGTTTATGTCCAAGTCTGGGTTGACGGTTCATCCATCGCAGGGAGATGATACACGAACCTCTCATGCAACAGAATCTCCTGCTTTTTTCCGTTGGAATCAGGCTAACTACTATCATGGTAGTAGTTCGGCCCTCCAATCGCACCAAGTGCAGTCATGTATCGCATACCCAATCCTACCGTATGGACGCACCTCTCCTATACGTTGATGTTTCGGATTTTTTTTTTGACTTGTAAAACCACCTCAGATGAGGTGGTTGGCGTTAGATATCGGGCAAGCAGTGCCACCGCAGTCGCAGAAGGTGATCCCAAAAACGGATCCATAGTTGCTCTGCCGACAGGGCGATAGAAAACGTAACGTAGCGACTATGGCGTGCAAGGGTTGCACCGACTTTTAGTAGGTGGAGGCGAAAGGTGGTAATCTGCATGTGAGGGGTATGCTTTAGTTTGGAGTCTACCTCTGTACTGGCATCGGTGTTCTGCGTGTCATCCACCATCATCGTTTCCGTGTTGATCTTCAGAGATGTATCCTGATGAACTTCGGTGTCTGATGTGACAGGGCTACGCTCCACATTGGGCACCACCTCTGGTGCGATGAAGGCATCGACCAATATGCATGATCTGATATGCATAGAGAACCGATAGAAGACGCACGGCATTTTCTCTGCGAACCTCTCGTTCTTCCACTGTTTCAGGCTCCTGTTCACGGATGATCTTATGGCCTCTGTAGTGTTCCTTGGGGCGTTCTGTGGATGACAGCATGACTTGATTGATCAACTCTTTGATTTCCCCCTGATGCTTTTCAGCCTTTCCACGCATCGCGTACATCTTCGCCAGTGCTTCCCC
Organism: Rhodothermales bacterium; assembly: GCA_965215475.1. GTDB lineage: Bacteria > Bacteroidota > Rhodothermia > Rhodothermales > Bin80 > Bin80. The sequence continues at coordinate 2,411,976 of OZ244061.1, read as the reverse complement.
CGAATAGGTCTCTGCGTCAAGGTTGGTCAGCAAAAAGAAGTAGTCTTCATAGAGTTCAGCTGGACGAGGCCGTATGACCATCACGACCCGACGTGGACCATCCCAACTCTCCGCTTGATACATCAACTCAACATAGCCATAGGTGTTCGGTGGACATCCTTTCCCATCAAAATAGGCTTCGGCCATCGCCTTTAACTTGTTGTTGCCCTTCAAGCGTGTCACATAAAACAGGCCTGCGCTCTCTATATCCTCGTACACCTCAGGACTATTGAATCCCGCATCAAGGCGAAAAATGACACGATCCGCGGCATGTTTTTGAACCTGCTCACCGATAGGAATCATGACCTTCTGACAGTTGGTCGCTTCCCGTTGCGTGCCTGAATGCTCCAAGGACATCCCCCGTTTCTCCACACGTCACAAACAACGGCAAGAAGACGGTTCGCTTGTAATGATCATTATACTTGCATCCCAGTTGATGGCCATGGGCATGGCATCGACATCAAGGATGACTTCATCCAGACGTTCACCGCCGCTGCGTACGAGCCTATGCTCCATTCAGAAGACCCTTCTGCATCACCTCAACATTATCCGGTGCACCGAGAATGCTCCAAAAGCGTGACATCGTCGGTTGCGATGCCGGCTGGTTGGCTGGATCGACAACGGCTTCGCCCCGCTCCGTACGGAGAGCGACCCGTAATGCGGGGTCATTGCCCAGATCTTTACTGGACAAGTCCCATCCTTGCATCGTCGGCAGCAACAGCTGCAAAAGCAGATCCTCCATGGAGTGTGTGGTACGATAGGGATCCCGTGGATCATGGAGATTGTCCACCAGATAGGGAAGAATACCTGTAGCTTCAATCAGCCCCCTCATAGATAGAGCCCCCGCATCGGAAGTCGTATGGTTGGTCGTGGATGCCTGCACCAAAATAGAGTGGTTATAGGGGATCTGAACCTGTAAGTTTTGAGAGTCCGTCATGATTCACCTCCGGGGTGAAATTGGTGACGAAAAAACATCCATCTCAGACAATTGGAGCATGGATCCAAAGGATCCAATGGCAACAAAAATTTGAAATTGCGTGAAGATGCGGGAAACTATTATAGATAAAAAAAGCTCAAAATACGTTTGACTTATCTCAACAATGGATTTTTTTCAATAAAAAAAGAGAAAAATGCCCTCTTGAAAAGAGAATTATCAAGGTTCTCCTTATCTTGGAAGGGTTGTTTGATCAGATGAGCAAATCTGAATCGTTCAAGCTGGGCTCAAATCGCAATTTGAGATGAATAAGGGGGGGGGGTTGTCTCCATCCGCACGGCTTTCGTTGTCCTCGACTGGATACAACACGCTCCTACAGTATTTCGTCGATCAAATGTTCAATCATGACCTGTGGAATCTTGTTCTTGGGGGGAAACGCCGAGTTGTTGAATCCGACGTTGGAGAACATTGACGGTATGTACGAAGGATAATCGATCCGCATCTTCAGCCGCTTTGTTGGCGGCCTTTGAGATGAGTGCGCGGACCGCATAATAGGCCAGCATCAATCCCTCAAATTCTTGTTGTACGAGCTCGGGGGTCTTGCTCCGCAACATGGCCCTTGGTCCCAACATATGGGTTTTGATCTCGTCATAGGCGGTTTCGATTTCCCACCGCTCATGGTACAGGGCGGCCAGTTCGTCCGCGGGGGCCTCTTCTGGATCCAACATCGTCGTCACCAGCCTGTATATCGTCGCATCTTCTTGTTTGAGGGTGTAATCCATCACGCGGACCTCACAGGTGTGGTCTGTGCCCTTGCCTCTAAAAACGCTACGCCACGATCCATCTTCATACGCCTCCTTCACAGGGAAATGCGGTTGACTGCGTGCCCGCCAAAGCAAGTCTGCCCCCGTCTCTTTTGCCCGGAACCACAAGGGAAACCCCGTATACCCATAAGCGCTAACTTGTTTACCACACATAATTGTTGTAGTTTTATTGTATTGGAGGGAAATATCTAAGTCTTCAATGAGAATTTTTCTTGATGTTGCTTAGCTACTACTGGTTCCTTATTCTTTCTGCAACCCTTATTTTAACAGTCCTATGAAAAAGACCGTTACCGAAGCCCCGGCCAGTCAAGATTGGGATGTATTATGTTCGTTTCTACCTGAGTGCTGGGTGCAGCTTGCAACAGACACGGGTGCTTTACGAGGTCTGCGTAAATACAAGTGCCCAGAGGCACTCTTGCGAGTATTGCTGATCCATTTGGGATGTGGTCATTCCTTACGAGAAACGGTAGTAAGGGCACGTCAGGCAGGATTGGCAGACATTTCGGATGTTGCCCTGCTCAAGCGTTTGCGTAAATCGAAAGATTGGCTCTATGCGATGTGCAAAGAATTATTTCAAGAACATGGCGTTTCTACTTCCATGGAAGCATCTCTAAAAATGCGGGCTTTTGATGCGACGATTGTTAGTGAACCTGGACAGACTGGATCGCAGTGGAGAATACATTATAGCGTTACGCTCCCATCATTCGCATGTGATTTTTTCAAGCTCACTCCCACGAAAGGACAGGGGACGGGGGAATCATTTAAACAATTCCCAATTCAATCGGGGGATTATATCTTGGCCGATAGGGGATATTCAACGAAAAGTGGAGTCAAATATGTCTCAGACGCAGGTGGATATGTAACGCTACGTGTGAATACGGGAGTCTTGCATTTTGAGAGAAAAACGAATGCTCCATTTGATCTGCTTACTGCGGTTGAGACCATTACAAATCTTGGTGAAGTGGGGCAATGGGAGGTACAGGTTCCAGGGAAATCCCCTGTTTCTGGTCGCATTTGTGTATTACGAAAAACAGAGGAGGCTGCTCAGAAAGCACAAAAGACAATCCTACAGAATGCGAAGAGAACCGGCAAGAAACCTCGAGATGAAACGCTCCGATTTGCACGATATGTGATCCTGTTTACAACATTTCCGAACCATTTGTTTTCCGCATCCGAAGTGCTTGAATGGTATCGCCTGAGATGGCAAGTAGAACTAGTGTTCAAGAGATTTAAATCTTTGGCTCAGTTTGGGCACCTCCCCAAAAATGATGATGATAGTTCAAAGGCATGGCTGTATGGCAAACTCTTTGTCGCCCTACTCACAGAAAAAATCGTTCGTCACGCACGAACTTTTTCCCCCTGGGGATACTACTACTGTGCAGAAAAGCCCATGGAATGACTTTCATTTGCCCTCAATGAAGTAAATCGTGCCATTGAGCCCCGTTGTGGGTTGTCCAAAATGATTCAAGAGTGGAAGTCTATTTCTGAAGGACTCATAGATGGACCTCGTCAGAGAACCCCTCAAATAGAAAAATACCTCAAATAGCAAACAAGTTAGCGCTTATGCCCCGTATACCCCCGATCTGCCAGCATCAGCATGCCCGGACCCAGATTCGATATCAGTTCTTTTGCCTGGGTCTGCTCCGATTCCTTGTAGGGGCCCGCACACCATGCATGGGGCGCACGCGTGCCCAATTCCAAGAGCATGGAAATACGCAGTTTGGGAAACGCAGTCTGCCCCCGTGAACACCCAGGCAACCCGAAAAATGCCCGGTTACTTTTCTCGTCGGGTAGACTCAGCGTGGAACCATCAATCGCCACGAGACGACGACCGCAGTACCACGCCCCAGGAGTATTCTCGTTCGACAGCCAGTGCACACTGCTCTGACGAAGCTGATGGAATGGGGCAACTCCAAGTCGGGTTCGGGCCCTAGAGATAGACGACTTGCCCGACACTACAAAAGGAGACTCAGGACGAATCAAGCGAAATCCATCCATAAGACAACGGAGTACTTCCCGCGTAGAGACCGACCGAAACAGGCATAAGGTCAGTACATAGTACACCATCACTTCAGCAGGCAGGCGACGCCTCCGTATGCTGGTGGATTTGCTCTGTTCCAGGGCCGTCAAAACGGCAGGCATTGGAAAGACTTGAGCAATCACTCCCAAGCTCAAGTAATCGGATAGTCTGGGACCTCCAGGCAAGGTTGAAGGGGTTCTGGCCGTGGAGGAAAAGTTAAGGAAATACCCCGTAAAGATAATACAAAAATCTTTAAAGCAACAGTGTTTGAATTAACCCTGCATCGTTCGGTCTAATATCTTTGACCGCCAAATGTACACACTATTATGACTCGTAGCAAAGTTATGGGAATTATATACGTGAGTACCCATCAATTAGACGGCTACCTGTTGCGTATCCATTTCACGGCTCATAGGAGTCTCTAACGAGAACGCTCCTCCACGTGCAGATGCCCCAATCCCGGAGGCCTGTAACACATTCGCAGATGCGTTGATATCTGCGTGATCCGCATGGCCACACACTTAAACTTGCTTTGCGTCTTGCGATTGTTTTTATCCACATGTCCGCACTGATTACAGCGTTGACTGGTGTACTTTGGATCCACCGTGACAACCCTGCCAAACTTGTAATCGCAATAGGTATTGAACCTGCTCCATCCAGAGTTGAGAATGACGCGGTTTAACCCTGCTTTTGCCTTCACATTGGTTCCAGGGCTCTCCACCGTGCCCTTGGCAGACTTGGACATGTTCTTGATCTTCAAGTCTTCACGCTTCAACGTATACGCCTTATTGGACAATCTACGGCTATGTTGATGTGCCGCATTCTTCCTCGCGTTGCGCTGCTGACGCTTCAATTTAGAAATCTTCTTCTGCGTATTCTTGGACCGCCCCATTGCTGTCGGGCTAACTTACGTTGATACCTACGGATCTTGATCTCTTTATCCGTCAAATCTGGAATCGGTAGCATGCCTTGTTCCCCATCCGTAGAAGAATACGAGATGTTATAGGTGTTCAAGTCAATGCCAATCTCTTTGCCATCGTCCACCTTCTCTGGTAGATTCGTGACTTTGTACATTACGCTCATCTTCCAGTACCGTCCGTCTTTCTTCACGGTGACTTCAATTGGCTCCCCGTCAGGGTATGGATCGCCTCCTTTGCGCCGGAACTTCATCCAACCAATCTTTTGGATGTATACATTCTCGCCGTCCATTTTGAACGCTCCCTGAATCGCGGTAAAGGAATCCTTGTGCGCGCTCCTTGAATGAAATCGGGGATGTTCTCGTTGCCCCTTAAAGAAGGATTGCCACGCCTCTGCCTGATGCTTCAAGGCATATCGGACAACCGTAAAGGAATACTGGTCTAGCCATTCTGTGGATTGACGCAATTTGGTAAACCGCTTACCCAGCGAGAAAAACGAGAGCGAAGGCTTTGGCTGGTCTGTATCTCGAACTGCGTCGTATTCTTCCTGACATTCGGCAAGAATGGCATTCCACGCAAACCGACACGCCCCCGCTAACCCGGCGAGTTTCTTTGCTTTCCCTTGCGTCCCCGGACATAGACGATACTCCACGCCCCGGTAGGAACTACTTTTCTCGTTCTTGTTTGAAGCCTGAACAGGCATGGTATCAGTCTGATTGATATTATGGTAAGCAATAGGATAGATATACAGTCTATCCTATTGTGTCTGTTATCTCTCCAAAGCAGAATGGTTTCATTCTTTGGGTACTCACGTATATAATTCCCAAAGTTATCGTAAACATTAAGAGATCACTCTGGAGGAAATAGATTCACGACCTCCCTTCTGTGAACATCTGCAATTACACCCAAACTCGACTCTAGTCGGAACGAGGATCCCCGACTCCAGTAAGCCTGATGATACTTTCGTTCTTTGAGTCCATGCGTATTTTATTCTGTAAATTGTTAAAGATGACTCATTCTATGCCTTCCCTATCTGTCCTGCTTTTGTGCCTCTTTGTCACTGAAGTAACGATCGCACAAACGTACTTCATGTACGTCGCCAATGAATCCGATGATACGGTCATGCGTGTTGTATTTGATGGCGAAACCATCACCGCCACTGATACGATTCAAGTCGGGCAAATTCATACCGAAATCGAAGGCCCTCACGGACTGGCCATTGACCCGGAAGGCAAGTCCCTGTTCGTCTCTATTGCCCATGGACAACCCAATGGGAGTGTTGTACGCTATTCTACAGAAGATCATCGCGTCATCGGGGCCGCAACCTTAGGCCTGTTCCCCGCATCCATGGCTATTTCCCCTCATACGGATCTATTGTATGTCGTAAATTTTAATCTTCATGGAAACCCCGAGCCAAGCTCCGTTTCTGTGGTGGACCCCGCAATGATGGTGGAAATCAGTCAGATTCCGACCGGCATCATGCCGCATGGCTCTGCCTTTGGTAAAGACCCTACCCGTCATTACTCCGTTGCGATGATGGACCATATCCTCGTTGAACTTGACGCCCTGAACCTTCGCGTCCTCCGCAAGATCCCTCTTGGCATGGGAACCAAGCCAACCTGGGTGGCACTTCACCCTAATAACCCCCATGCATATATTGCAGCGAATGGCTCCGATCAGATCGTGATCGTAAACACAGATGAAGGCACGGTACAAAAAAAGATCCAAGCTTCTGGATCTCCTTATAATCTTGCTGTTTCGCCGGATGGATCCACCTTGGTTGCGACCCTCAAAAGTGCCCAGAAAATCAGCATCTTCGATCTGCCTGCCACATCGGAGCGGGCCCGTATTCCTACTACCCGTCCCATCCCCCACGGAGTCGTCATTACGCCAGACAATAAATATGCCTTTGTAACTTCAGAAGGGATCGGGGCAGCTCCCGGAACCGTAGATGTGATTCACTTGGCATCCGCCACCCATGTAGCATCTACGACTGCAGGCCAACAGACTGGAGGAATTGCTTTCTGGAAAATAGAGGAGTAATCAATGGCCCGAGCAGAAACCCGCTTCATTCAACCTGAGATCCTCGCCCAAATCTCATCCCTTGAGCTTCTGGCTCGCTCCGTCGTTGAGGGATTTCTTGCAGGACTACACCGCAGTCCTTTTAAGGGATTCAGTGTAGATTTCATGGAGTACCGTCCATATGTGTTCGGAGATGATATGCGACAGGTAGACTGGAAAGTCTTTGCGCGAACCGGTCGCTACTTCATCCGCGAATTCGAGGGGGAAACAAACACTCGACTGCATCTAATACTAGACATGAGCCGATCGATGGGCTACAGCTCGGGGGGGCAAACAAAGCTGACCTATGCACGGTTTCTTGCTGCAGCCATCGCATGGATGGCAAACCGCCAACGGGACGCCTGTGGGCTCACACTGTTTGACACATCCGTCCGTAAACATTTGCCTCCTAGGGCAACTCGTGCTCATCTGCATTTGCTTCTGCGTACACTTGAAGAAGCGAACCCACAGGATGCAACCAATCTTGAACGCTCCTTACAAGCCGTTGCAGAACGTCATCGAAAACGCGGATTCATTGTGCTGATCAGCGACCTGTTTGCCAATCTCAGCACGATTGAGCGCGCGTTACAACATTTTCGGTTTACCGGCCATAATGTGCTGGTATTTCAGATCTTGGATCCACAAGAGATTGAATTTGATTTTACGGACGTCGTTGAACTTTTGGATGTTGAGTCCGATACCAAAATGCTGATTGATGCAAAAACGGCCCGAGCGCAGTATCAGAAAAATTTCAGAGCACATCAGGACCAATTGCGTCGGATCTGTGGGATGATGCAGATTGACCATGCTGTACTTAAAACAGATGCTCCGCTAGATGCGGCCCTATTTCAGTACCTCTTTGCACGTTCACGACGCAGAGGTTAACCTGACGTTTCCGTGTCCTTTATCACCCCCCTTTTTCTGGTTGCTGGACTCACCGCACTCATTCCCGTGCTCCTTCATCTAGTGCGAAGGCTTAAAGCCCGTGAAGTGCCGTTCAGTACGCACATGTTTCTGGAGGCTACTCCCATTCAGAGGGTTCGGCAACGAAGGCTACAGGATCTCCTCCTGATGCTGCTCCGGGCTGGAATACTCCTGCTTCTCGCACTTCTGTTTGCCCGTCCATTCATTCCGCCCGAAGATGTACCCTTCCTGCAGGAAGCCGGACAGGAATCTGTCGTGATTCTTTTGGATAGATCCTATAGCATGCAATACGACACACGGTTTGAAGAAGCCATTGAACAAGCTCGCCTCCACTTGAAAACCGGCCATGAATGGGCGTTGGTGCGCTTCAGTGATACGGCAGAGCAGCTGACCCCCTTAGGTAATGATATCTCTTTGCATGAAGCCGTGCTAGATGCACAATCTCCCGACTACCAAACTACCGACCTCTACCCTGCCTTACAACTCGGAGCAGAAATTCTTCAGAGCGCACGATTTGAACAGCGCCGAATCGTGCTCATTTCTGATTTTCAACAGTCATCCTTCACCCCCATCCTCGAAAATCTCCAATTACCAGATGATATCACGATCGAACCTGTCAAGATCGGAGCAAACTCCCCGGGGAACCAGTTTTTTGAGAATGTAGAGCTTTCTCAGGAGCGCCGAGGAACCTTGGTGTCCGTACAGATGGATGCGATGATTCCAACACCCTCCATCGTGACGCTACGTATTCATTCAGAAGAAATCGGGCAACAGACCGGGCGCACTCCCTCCTTTCAACAACTGGTGGAACGGCCTGGTCTCTATCAAGGTAATCTCCACATCCATGATGATCCTGTGCCCGGTCCAGATGATCGCTATTATTTTACCTATTCCATCCGTCCACGATCGGGAATCTTTGCAGTGGATGGGAGCCCGGACATGCAAAATGCGTTTTTTCTTGAAAGTGCATTTGATCTGCAAGATGCCAGTCAGTACCGATTCGACGCCGGTCCCCGCCCCATCCGACTAAATACTGCGGACCTGTTAATCATCACTACTGCAAATACCATATCCGCCCGTGACCAAACGATCATGGAAAATTTTGCCCTCAGGGGAGGGACGGTCCTCCTAGCATTTGATGAGGGTAGTTTCTCGCAGACATCCCTCTTGGGCGCTGGTACAATTACAGGCGTAGTCCGCGCACGTGATCTCCAAGGTAGCAATGCAATTATCGCGGAGATTGATAACCAACATCCCATTTTTACACCTCTAGTCCAGCATAGCACAGGATCCGTCCTTCGCCCCCAGTTTCGGCGCTATGTACAAGTCATTCCAGACTCTTCTGCACATGTACTTGCGACGTTTGATACGGGAGATCCTCTCCTGATTGAACGCCGCTTCGGGCGTGGGAAGGTGCTGGTGTTTACTTCAAGCCTTGGTACCACATGGAATGATCTAGCGTTGAGCGAGATCTATCTACCACTGCTATACGAGATTGCCCGGTATGCAAACCCCGAATCTGTTACCGATCAGATCTTCCAAATAGGAGATGCCGTGAGCTTTCGTGGACTGCCAGCCGAAGAGGTACTCCTTGCAAATCCAAATGGGGACATATTCCGTCTTATTCTGGATTCGACAGGCGTAGGAGTATTTCAGGATACACACGTACCTGGACATTATGACGCCCGAATAAATGGGGATCAACAATCGTTCTCTGTGAATATCAGCCCACTGGAAAGCAACCTTTCCGCCAGAGATGTAGAAGAAGTTTACGCGGCTCTTGCAGCTCGCTCAACACAGCCGGTACTTGCGGCACAGCCACTAGAGAACGCTGAGCAAGAACAAAAACTCTGGAAAATTGTGCTACTGATTCTGATCGGAGTATTTGCACTAGAAACCATACTCGCCTCGCGGCGATCATCGAATGTCTCAGGATAACCGTTCCATTCATACGCTGATTAAAGAAGTACGCCAGCAGTTTACTCGGCGTACCCATCGGCAGCACCTTGCCGTATGTATTGCGTCCGTTTGCCTTCTTCTTTTTGCTCTTTTGTGGTTTAAGCCCTATCTCACAGGGAGTTTTCTTTGGGGAGCTCTTGTATGTGCTCTCTTGATTCCCGTCGTACTGTTCTGGCTACTTCGCCGACGACTACAGAACATCTCCGATGAGCAGATTGCACTTTTCATTGAAGAGCATAACCCTGATCTTGAAGATCGCCTGAACAGTGCCGTCCAAGCTCCAGGAATCGCCAACCGAAAAGTAGCTACCGCCCTGATCCAGGATGCTGCACGTCAGGTACGTTCCATGGGCTCTCGTTCTATGCTCCGACGCCTCCGAGCACGCCTGTGGGTTGCGTCCTCCTTCACTATTGCCTGTGCCTGCCTCGTCGGAGGACTCACTCAACTAGACCGACTGCAACTTGATACTCCTCCACCACAGACTTTACGGACTCCCTACATAGTCATTTCTCCGGGAGACGTAGAAGTGGATCAGGGCGATACCGTCCCTGTCATTGCAACCCTTCGCTCGGAAGGACAAACGGATGTATTTCTTGTTTATCAGGACCGAAGCGGCGAATGGGTGCGCCAGCCGATGACTCCTGGAAACGATCCCCGAGCACACCTCGCTGAACTCGCGGACATTCAAGATGGCCTCCAATACTATGTTGAGTCCGGTCGCCATCGGACAGATTTATTTATGATTTCCGTATACCTCTTCCCAGAAGTTGCTCAGATTGATGCCACGTATGAGTCTCCCACTTACGCCAAACTCCCTGTCAGGACACAGGAAGATGAGGGAGATATTGAGGGGCTGAAAGGGTCGCGTGTAACCGTTACCGTGCATACGAATCATGTGACTCAGGAGGCTATTCTGTCCCTCCAAAACGGAGCGGATCTTCAGCTCTCCCAAATTGAGCCTGGCCAGTTCCGCGGAACATTCGATCTATTGAATGACGATCGCTACACCGTTCAACTTCAGGATGATCGAGCACGTACGAACCGTTTTCCCAGAACCTATTTGATCACACCGATTGAAGATGTCCGTCCACAAATCATACTCCAGGAACCGGGGCGTGACCTGCGTGCCAATGCGATTCAAGAAGTGCTCATCGCAGCCGATGCCAGCGATGACTATGGAATTCGGTCGTTTGATCTGAACTACTCCGTCAATGGAGAAGAAGAAGTTCGTATCAATTTGCTTCAGAATCCAGATAGGACTGAGGTGACCGGAGAATATCTGCTATTTCTAGAAGACTACAACTTAGAGCCTGGAGATGTGATCACTTACTACGTCGAGGCTACGGATGCACTGCATTCCGAGGCATCCGACATGTACTTTGTCGAGATCATACCGTTTGATCAGCAGTTTTCACAGTTGGCAAATGCCGGCGGCGGACAGAGTGGCATGCAGCAGCGCCAGGGAGGACTGATCGTAAGTCAACAGGATATTATTGCTGCAACCTGGCGGCTACTGCGACAGTCACCGCCAGACTTTGATGAAGCTCTGGATGCACTCATCCAGGCGCAGCGAAACCTTCAGGCAAATATTCAAGAGCGTCTGCGTACGACTGCTTTTTCGCTTGAACTGCGAGGTAGCCCAGAGCAGCAAAAAGTCGCCGAGCATCTTCAGTCTGCTGTCGAGGAGATGGATGAGGCGATAGAGAAGCTTTCTACGGAACGCCTCCGTGAAGCTCTGACCCCAGAGCACCGGGCACTCAATCAACTTCTCCGCGCAGATGCCCTGAATACCGAGAGGCAAGTGGCACGGCAGCAGCAAAACGGAGGGGGAAACGGTGCCAACGCAACCGAAGAACGTATGTCCGAATTGATGGACCTCGAACTGGACATCACCCGAGATAAATATGAATCTCCTCAATCGGCACCTGCTGCAGAAGCAAGTGCCGAGGAGAACGATGCCTTGCGGCGGGTGAGAGACTTAGCCGAGCGGCAGCAGGAACTGGCACAACAGCGCCCTCCTGAGATGGAAGAAGACCGGCGCCGCTTTGTTGATCGCCTGCAACGCAACCAGGAAGAATTACAAGAGTCCCTAAAGAGCCTACAACGACAGCAATCGAGTGAGCGGGGACAGAATACTATGAATCAGGCCCTGCGCAATATGGAAGAAGCGCAGCGTGCACTACGAAGAGGTGATACAGAGGAAGCTGCACGACGGCAACAGCAGGCCGCGAACTCATTGCAATCTCTAGAAGAATCTCTGCGAGTACAAACCCGTGGAACAGATCGGCGCGCACTGCAGCAACTGAGTGACGATTTGAGCGCGTTCATTGACCGTGAACAAGCGTTGAGTGAAGATTTGGTCGATGCGGGAGATCGCCCTGACCGTGAAGATTTGGATCAGCTCATCGATCGCCGCAGGGAAGTCATGGGAGATCTGGAAGACATCCTGGAACAGACAGAGATGCTCGAATCATCCGACTCTGAAACACAAATAACTGCGCGCAACCTTAGACAAGAATTTCATCGCAGTGCACTCGCAGAGGATATACAAAACTCTGAGCAAGCACTACGTAACGGATGGATGTCCACTGCCCGACGTATCCAAGAAGAGATTGCAGAAGATCTGGAAGGCTTGAAAGCGATCCAGCGTGAATTGAATGAGTCTCTCCCCGTCACCGAAGAAGAAAACCTGATCCGATCGCTTGACGACATTGAAGCACTTCGGAGCGAACTGCAAAATCTGGAATCACAAGCAGAACGCATGCGGAAAGGTGGTGGATCTCCCGCCCAGATGGCACGACTACAGAGTCAGATGAACCGGGTACGAGAAGCAGCACGTAGCCTACAGGAAGGTATACGTGACAATCAACGCGCCGCCACGGGAATCCAGAATTCACTTGCGCGCGCAGATCATACCGGAGTACTGCTTGATGAAGAATCCGCCAAATCATTCTTCAATCAAGAAATTTATACACCGCTCTCTCAACTAGAAATCCAGTTGCTGGAAGCCTTGGAAACGGTCAAACTGGAATCCAAACTGTATGGAGGTCGCCGCGGGGAAGTACCTGCTGAGTACGAAGGGTTAATCGAAAAATATTATGAATCTCTCTCCAGACGACCCAGGCAGTAGAAGGTATGTTCAAGTTTGATGCGGTCCAGTTTGCCGAAGGAACCATCAGCCTGCATTCTAATGTGCTAGCAATGGTTGTGTTGGCCGGAGTTTTGGTCGTCTTAGGCGTTGCATTCGTGCGTAGTGAAACTCCCCTGCATGTTCGAGGAACCAGTTTAGTCCTACGATCTATTGCTGCATTGCTGCTGATCTTCCCACTCTTTGAGCCGCAGCTCGTTGTACCTGAGGTTGTCCCTGATGAAAACTTCGTCGCGGTCATGGTAGACGTTTCCGACAGTATGCTGTTACCGGACGGGGAAGAAGGACAAACCCGGCTTGAGCAGGCAAAACAGCTTCTGAATCAGCCCGAGTCGGGAATCATCCCCAGTTTGGACGATCTATTCAAGATTCGGCTTTACACCTTCGCATCAACTGCCACAAGGGTGGACAGTATCCATCAGGCTGTTCCTGCCCATGAAACCGATCTTGAGTCAGCACTGAATCGAGTACGTGTTGATTTTCGGGGGCTACCACTGACGGGAGTCGTCATTCTGACAGATGGAAATACAACCAGCCGCATGGGTGCCTCAGAACAGGCAAATGCACTTCGCGATCAAGGAATTGGCGTCCACATCCTGGGGATCGGTAGCTCATCCTTTAGTAACGAACGGGAGCTACTGGAAGTACTTGCCCACAAGGGGATCGGAGAGCAGGCCGGGGCAGAGCTTGAGGTAAAGATCCGTAGTACTTCTCTGGAGCCTACTCCTGCTAGGCTTGTTGTCTACGACGGAGATATTGAAGTTTTCTCCGAATCTGTCCGACTTAAGGGGAATGGTCTGATCGACCAGATGGAGTTCTTTTTTGAGCCACCAAGCGAAGGGGCCCGGGAATATCAGATCACCCTCGAATCTACCCCTAATGAACTCAATACCCTTAATAACTCACTCCCTCTCTTAGTTGATACTCGCACCGATACGCTACGTATGCTGTATTTTGAAGGACATTTACGCCAAGAATACAAGTTCATCAAACGAGCACTGGAATCTGATCAGGTCATTCGTTTTACAGCAATCACCCGTACGGGCACCAGCAAATACTATCGTCAGGGCATTCAATCTGCCGATGAGTTAACGGGTGGATTCCCAACGGAAGCAAAGGATCTGTATAGTTTTGATGCCATCATTCTAGGTGATGTAGAGGCCTCCGCATTCTCTTTGAGTCAGTTGCAACTCATTGAGTCATTTGTTCGCGTCCGGGGTGGCGGATTTGTGATGATCGGGGGACGAAACGTATTTTCAGAAAGTGACTACGCTGGCACACCCGTGGCTGATATTCTGCCCGTACGTCTTGACTTTACCCGTGCACAGATTCTTCCGATCCGATTTGAAGATAAAGAGGGTGACCGCGGATATGTCTTTGCACCAACTCCTGAAGGCTTGGAGCATCCGTTCATGAAACTCTCCCCTGACCCCTCTATCAACCAGATCCTTTGGCGTGGGATGCCCCGACTTACCAGTATCAATTTATTGGGTGAGTCCAAGCCTGGTGCACAGGTTCTAGCCGTAAAACCGGATGATGAGTACGGCCCAGAAGAGCCGATCCTGACGATTCAGCAATACGGAAAAGGTCGTACTGCTGCACTTGCAACCAGCAGTACTTGGCGATGGCAGATGTTGCTTGAGGCAGACGATGAGCGCCATGAGCGGTTCTGGCAGCAATTTGCCCGCTGGTTGGCTGCAAGTGCGCCCGGGAGGGTTCATCTGGAGACTTCTGCCACTCGGCTTCTACCCGGAGAAATTCATGAGCTGGGGGTACGTGTCTATGATGAGACATATCTCCCGCTAAATGGCACGGAGGTGCGTGCCGCGATCCGTACCCCCGATGGCACAATCCAATCGCTCTTTCCTCGTGAAAAACTTTCCGACGAAGGATATTTTCAATTACGCTTTTCTCCCGATCGGGAAGGCATTTACGAGGTCATGGTTGAAGCCATGGAGGGTGGCAAGTTGATTGGACGCGATCAGCGTAGCTATCTAGTCCGCCATCAACCAGTTGAATATTACGATGCTACCCTGAAACAGGAATTCCTAGAACAGTTAGCAACTATTTACTATGAACCGGAAGAAGTTTCTGAAGTGCCAATGAATCTGCGATCTCGCCAAACGAGTACCTCGGTCTATCAAGCAGCTTATTTATGGGATATGCCTCTTCTCTTTCTTCTATCTGTACTTCTCTTATGTGGAGAATGGCTCTATCGAAGGCGACAGGGATTACGTTAGCCATAATCTTCGCCTGCATTACCAGCAGTGTGAACGCACAGGAGCGTCATGCCCTGATTATCGGTGGTCTGGGAGGTGCTCCCGAGCAAACCAGCCGGATTGCCTCTCACCTAGAGAAAACGTACAACGCTTTCATTGGGCCATTGGGGTTTGAAGAGGAGCATGTGACCGTGCTTGGCGAGCGTACTCTTATCGGAAGCGCATATATTCATGGTGAATCAACCGCCGAGAATATCCGTGCACACTTCCTCGAACTCAGCGAAGAATTGACTCCCGAACATGAACTATATATCTTGCTGTTTGGGCATGGAAGCTATGATGGAGAGCAGTCGGCTCTGAATATCCCCAGGCGAGATCTAAGTGGAAGTGATTATGCAGCATTGATCCATGATTTGCAGGTACGGCGCAGTATTTGGATCTGTACCATGAGTGCCAGCGGCCCATTCATCCAAGCACTCAGCGCACCTGAAAGAATCGTGATTACGGCGACCCGGACTGGAACGCAGCGCAATCAGACGATCTTTCCCGAACACCTGACGGAGGCCCTTGTTGATCCGGCCGCAGATCTTGACCGCGATGCCAATCTTTCCCTTAGGGAGGTTTTTCAGTATACCGCAGAAGAAACGGCACGGCATTATGAACGTGAGGGACATCTGGCTACCGAACATAGCCTGCTCGATGACAATGGGGACAGGGAAGGTACACGCGCAGATATGCTGGATGAATCAAACGATGGATTCGTAGCAAGTGTTATTTGGCTCCGACGCAGTCAAACACTCCCAGAAGCCCCGGTGCTGGTACGTGAACGTACGACTCTCGAGGGCCAGATTGCTCTACTCAAAGCGCGCAAGAACGAATTAGATATAGACGCATATTATGCAGAATTGGAAACTCTCTTTATCGCCTTGGCAAGACTCAACGAACACATTGAAGAGTGATCATAACCATGTGTGCGTACGGTTGATTTGGCATCAATTCCCACCAATGTCTAATGGTAATAATTATTGCTGGTAGAAGTAAATGAGAAACTATCCAAGATCTGGCAATTCGTAGTGCAAAATTAGAGGTGTGGGGCGATGATATATGGCATACAAATCTTGTCCGTCCCCAGATACACCAATCTGGAGTGCACCATCTTCTATCTGTATAAGTGCCCGAGGAGTTCCATTCCAATCAAATACAATGATTTGATATCCCCAAGCGGTTCCTGTGCCAGTATTCCGTGACCAACCCATTGTTTTTCCACAATAAAGAGCGAATATATATTTATCGGTCGCATCTACACTAAGATATCCTATAATAGTATCGTTTTCTAATCGAGGCCACGAGTTTCCCTCGTTATCTCCATGAACTGAGTATTTCGGTTCATGGAATCCAGGACCTCTAACCAAATGCAGTAAACCCTGTGAGCCAAAAATCTCAATTTGATCCGAATACCAAGTTGCTGATACGATACGATTTCCAGATGAATTTGTGGCCAACCACGATTGGTACGCGTGATTTCGTACTGGATTGGGGATTTCGGGATCACCTGGCGGATCAGGCCCCTGAAATTTAACGAATTCTCCACTCGGTGAATAGATTGCTAATCTGCCAGATTCGTGCATACCAACAGCCGCAATACTACCTCCTTCTATCATTACCGCTCCGAAAATAAAACCAGCTTCCTCTAACCGAATCATCCGATTGGTTAACGAATTTTTCTCGAAAAATTGTATTTTTCTTTGTGAGGAGTCATATATCCAGCCACTGTCTTGATTGGGTTTGAAATCCAGTGACCGTAATCCATTCATCTCTAGTGGTCCTTCGCCTTGGTTCACCGCAGATAGAAGAAAATCTCCCGTGGTTCGATCGAAAATCAGGAGATTACGAGATGTTACACTACTCGCATCTTCAACGAATAACTGGTCATCTCCTACGGCCAATGAAAAAGGAAAACCGAGACTGTCCGAACTATTGAATACATTGCCATTGATTTGGTAGGTGGTCAAAGTATCTAACGAGAAACTTACCGCACCCAAGGGGCCATCTTGGTCTGTATTAGCAGAACATCCGGCAATTATTATAATAAAACCTACAAATAGACAATAATCGTACCTAAAATGCATATTATTCCGCGGTAGTACGATCATTCCTCTCTTCGTCATCACCACCACAACTCCCGGTGTGAAAATCTCTATCATCATAGTTTCGGCCGTTTAAACCGCAGACAGCCTTCGGGTAAGGACAACAAGATCCGTTACCTGATGCGCAAGCTTCTTGGGAAACGGCGACAACATCCGATGTACCTAACACATTTGCCAGAGGGGGCACAAGCATTGTCATAGCTAGTACCATGACTGTTGATACTATCAAGATGGAAGGACGAAGTCTAAGTCGTAACATGAAAAAATCAGGGTTTTGCTTGGGTAGTAATATACAAAAAATATTGATATCAAGCGAGGCTTCATTTTTCAGCAAAAATCCCTAGTAACGCATGTTAATGATGCGAAAGAGAGACTGAAAATCAGGTTTTACTTCAATTTGTGTGGAATGATTAATCTTGCCGTGTCAAGTAGCCGAGGGGAATCACACCATAAGCGTGAACTTGTTTTTAGAGGTTCTACCCCGAATTGTGTGGAATTGATTAATACAGGGTTCACAAATTTCTTTTCTTATGTGTGATACCGATTTAAGATTTTCGATGCATCGGTGGTTAAATTTAGACTCTTGCTGGTCTATTGATGATGTGAGAACGAATGAAGAGCAGAAGCGATTGGATCTTTATGTTTCTCATTCGGGGAAGGATCTTGTACGCCCAGAGACGGGCGAGCCTGGGACCTTAGTATGATCCATCGCAAGGAGCGTCAGTGGCGCCATCTGGATCTATTTACTTGGAAGTGTTTTTTTTTTTACGGTCGGGTTCCCCGCGTACAAACCCCTAAGGACGGGCGAAAAAATAATTTTATCTATTTTCTTTTTAAACGAATTCCCCCAAAAAAAAAGATTGCCCTTGATCATTTTCATGTGACGAACTATATTCAGGGTGGGCTGGATATCGTTCGTAAACAAGAGCATCGTGTCTTGAAGCGAGAAGGCATTCTGGATCTGGTTGGGACAAAGTATGATTGGCGAACCAACCGGAAGAATATGTCGGCAAAACAAAAGAAACGATTGGATCCATGAAAGAACAGTACGTTGAAAACAGCACGTGCTTGGGCGATGAAGGAAATGAACCTGAAGCTGTGGAACTACACGAGTCGTACTTGGGCACTCAAAGGTTGGAAGCGATGGGTAGGATGGCTTGACCGAAGTCGGTTGGATCCCATGAGAAACGTCTCCAAGACGATCAAAAAATATCTCTGGAGAATCATCAATGCCATTGTTCTCAGGGTGAGTAATGGACCCGCTGAGAGGATCAATCGTCGGATTAAAACGATCAAAGTTCGTGCACGAGGATTCCGAAATCCCGAGCGGTTTGCGAATGCGATATACTTCTATCTTGGCGGTCTGGATTTATATCCAGTAGGCTATCAAAATCGGTCAACCCACTAAAAAAGTGGAAGAACCAGGAAAAGATTTGGTTCGGCTACAATTTGTGCGGCTGTGCTCCTGAATATGCTGAATTTTCTAGTAAGATCTGGGGCAAAAAACTGAGAGCTTTCCCTAACGGCAAAGTGCTTCCAACATACGTTCCGTTGAAGTAAATTTCACCCTGGGGCACCCCAGAGGTTCACCGGCAGCGATTTCCAGGCGATTCAGTTCGATCCAATCGTCCCACCGAAATATACTTCTACATCGATCCTGCAATAGATGGTCAATGGATTCGGGGTTTGTGTTTCCGGGGTTGAAATAATGACCGGCTTCTATATCCTCTAACATGTTCCGAACGGTTTCCTGGGCATCCGGTTTGTTCGTACCGATCACTCCAGTAGGTCCGCGTTTGATCCACCCTCCAACGTAAACTCCACATGAAATACCATCACCCGTGACTCGACCTTGATCACTCGGGATTACAGCCCAGTCCTCCCGGAATGGTAATCCTGGAAGTGGTACCCCTCGGTATCCAACCGATCGAAATACCACCTCTGCAGGTAACTTTTCGGTAATCTCTGTCGGCTGCGGTCGCAGACGATCTCCATCGGCAATCAGTCTGTTTTTGCGAAGGGTTACCCCTCCTACCCCACCTTTCCCATCATCATGCAATACTTCAGGTGAGACTAAAAAGCGCAGAGCCAAGCGACGCGGCTTTCCTCCACCCGTCTTTTTTGCAAATGTCTGGATAAGTTCGACTTTCTTGGTGATCAGTCGATTCCCATGGACTGACATCCATGCATCGGATCCTGGATCCAGCTCCGCTTCTGATTCTGGAACGAAGATATCTGCATTCATCAGTTCTCCCAGTTCTTTAGCTTCTGGATACGTAAATGCCGCCTGCGCAGGCCCTCGCCTTCCTAACATATGAATCTCGCGTACCTGACTTTCAGCCAGTGCCTCCAAGGCGTAATCCGCAATATCTGTACTTTTTAATTCATCTACTGTGCGGCAAAGGATTCGGCAAACATCTACCGCCACATTCCCAACCCCTATGACTGCTACACAAGGCTTGGACAGATCAAACTGCAGATCCGTGTAATCTGGATGACCATTATACCAGGCAACAAAATCTGTAGCCGAGTAGCTCCGATGTAAATCTTCTCCCGAAATATTTAGCCGACGATCCACCTGTGCACCGGTGGAAAAGTATACTTGATGATAATGATTACTCAGATCTGAGAGATCAATATCCTTGCCGTACTCAACATTCCCAAAAAATCGAAATCCTTCCTGTGCCGCAATTTTTTCATAGACGCGGGTTACATTTTTGATCTTCTGATGATCTGGAGCAACACCACTGCGAACAAGTCCATAGGGAACAGGAAGTTTGTCAAATACATCTACTGTCACGACATGAGTTTTTTGTTTCAGCAGGTGCCCTGCTGCATAGAATCCTGCCGGACCTGCTCCGATGATTGCAATCCTACAGGGAGTTTCTGTACTTCCGATGATCGCCATATTCTATCAATACATTTTCCCGAATGACAGTAAAATATAGCCTTATCTGCGGAAATCTCATCATTGCACGGACTACCATGTGTCAGGCATCCAACGATAACCATTCCTAGATTTACGTTGCTCATGATTACAATCTGGCGTTGGATCTACTAACTTTGACACACTCCCCCCAATGATATCCCATTTGCCCATCTTGGATATTCCACCATTCACACAAAATTGACAGAAATTGAGAGAAATTTGCACTGAGGAACGCTACTAAAAACGAATTTGACTACAATGAAAGAGAGGAGCTGATTTGGCATTGCTACCAGGAACCCGCAATTCAGTATATTTTAGGCCCACTATATTTCATCGGCGTATTCCTCTGATTTTGATATTCATGAAAGTAGCACCCTATCCTGTTGTAGATCTTTTCGCAGGGCCTGGTGGATTAGGGGAAGGGTTTGTTGCTTCTGCGGGCAGCAGTAGTTTGAAATCGCCCCCCCCCCCCCGATTTTTTATAGCTGCATCCATTGAAAAAGATGCCTGGGCGCATAAAACGCTGCGCCTCAGGCATTTCTTCCGCTCCTTCCCTCCCGGCAGAGCTCCAGAAGCCTACTACCGCTATATGGATGGTGCCGTGAATGATGTAGAACTCTTCGCATCCTATCCCACTGCATCACGTCATGCCGAAAAATCTGCTCTACATCTCAAACTCGGACCTCAAAATCATGACCGTGTCCGAAAGATCATTGCGGATAGGCTAGCAAATACTCCCCTGTGGGTACTCGTTGGAGGACCACCCTGTCAGGCATACTCCGTAGCCGGTCGCTCACGTATGCAAAACATGCCCGGATTTGTGGATGATGAGCGTCATTTTCTCTACAAAGAATACTTGAAGATTATTGCTGAGCACGGACCTCCCGTCTTCGTAATGGAGAATGTCAAGGGCCTCCTCTCTGCCACACACAATGGAGAGTCCATGATCCAAATGATCTGGAAAGATCTCAGAAACCCACGATGTGCTCTAGGGACCTCGGGAGACAAATTTTCCGAGTATAAACTCCATGGACTCTACTGCCCAAATACCTTATTCGGTAGCGCAAGCAAGCTCCAAGATTTTCTGGTCAAATCCGAATTGCATGGCATACCGCAAACCCGGCATCGGGTGTTTGTTTTAGGAATCCGTAGTGATCTTAACATTACGCCTGCACAGTTGACACCTGAAGAGCCTCTGACTGTAGAGCAAACCATCGGACATCTACCCAAAATCCGTAGCGGGATCACGGATGAGCCGGACACTTCAGAGGCCTGGATATCAGCAATCTTCTCCCTGAAAAAGATTGATTTTGGAAGCCACACTCACGCTGACGCCATACGCGGCAGAATAGATACTCTCTTCAAGTCTAGATCAAACACATTTAGACGCAGTGCGACCTCTTATCCACCGCAGCCATCAAAGACTGGTGGGGCAATGGCGTTCATGTATGATCCGCGCGTACGCACACTAACGGGGCATGATGCACGTGCTCATATGACAGCAGATCTTCAGCGCTATGCATTCGCAACAGCTTTTGCTCATGTGACTGGCAGAAGCCCAAAATTACTTGACTTTCCACAAGCTCTGCTACCAAATCATCGTGATATTGAAGATGGTGTGGCAGGGAAAAAGTTTGTAGACAGATTCAAGGTGCAGCTGCCGAAACGATCTGCATCCACTATCACGGCACATATTGCTAAAGATGGTCACTACTATATCCACTATGATCTGGAACAGTGCCGGAGTCTGACCGTGCGCGAAGCAGCACGTCTCCAAACCTTTCCAGACAACTACAAATTTGAGGGGCCGCGAACCGAACAATATCGACAAATCGGGAATGCCGTACCTCCGTACCTAGCCCGCCAGATCGGAGACGTTGTAGCAGATGTTCTAGATGCTGCCAAAAAGATATTGTGATGGCCGATCATCTCTCAAAAAAGCGTCGCAGTTGGAATATGTCCCGAATCAGAGGACGTGATACGGGTCCTGAGAGAAAACTTCGTTCGGCACTTCATAGACGGGGGGTTCGGTTTCGGGTTCATGATTCTAAACTACCCGGGAAACCCGATATAGTCCTTTGTAAATACCGTGCGGTCATCTTTGTACACGGTTGTTTCTGGCATCGTCATCAGGGTTGTAAGCACGCTACTACTCCGAAATCTAATCAGACCTTCTGGGTGGAAAAGTTTCGCACTACGGTTGAACGAGATAAATATAATTCCACTGCGCTCAAGCAATTGGGGTGGCTGGTAATCATTGCTTGGGAGTGCGAAATTAATGCAAGAGTAGATAGAGTAGCCCGTCGAATAGCACATCATTTGCAGGAGGACAAACATGTCACGTGAACTACGTCTTCCTCCGAGTGCAGCCTCGCTGTCTGCATCTATGCGTGACATTGGGTACTCACTTGAGACTGCAATCGCAGACCTAGTAGATAACAGTATTTCCGCTGGAGCAGAAAAAATTGATATTTACTGTATCTCTGATACCGAGAAGCCCACGCTGGCCATTCTTGATAATGGTCGTGGAATGGGAGATCTCGAAATCATTCATGCTATGCAGCATGGTGGCTCACACCGCATTCAGGAACGATCGCCTCATGATCTGGGAAAATTCGGACTAGGTTTGAAGACGGCCTCCTTCTCCCAGTGTAGATGCTTAACCGTCATAAGTCGACAGGAAGGGCAGATTAACGGAGCGGAATGGAATCTAGATGTGGTAGATCACCGGGATGACTGGATTGTTTCCATTCTGAGTTTACAAGAGATTCGTGAGCTCCCATTCATTGATAAGTTACCCCTCCGCGGAACGTTGATCCTTTGGCGCAACCCTGACCGACTGTTTGGCGACTCTGTAGGGAAGGATCGGCAACGGATTATTAATAGAAAACTGGCCGCGGTGACACAACATCTTGCACTGGTATTTCATCGATTTATGGAGGGGGATGTCTCTTGGTGCGACCCACTGAAAATATCTGTAAATGGACACCCCGTAAAACCCTTTGATCCATTCTGCCGTAATCACACGGCCACACAGCGTCTACCTCTTGAACGTATCTCTATTGACTCCCGGGAAATCAGAATGCAGGGCTATATCCTGCCCCACCATAGCAAACTTTCTGTGGAAAAATTTGATCTCTACAAAGACTACAGCGGCTTTTATGAAAATCAGGGAGTCTACGTCTACCGTAACCGTCGGCTGGTTTCGTGGGGAGGATGGTTTCGGCTGATTCCAAAAAACAAATCTACCCAACTCGCCAGGGTTCAGATCGATTTTCCGAGCAAACTTGATCGCTGGTGGACAATTGACATTAAAAAATCTAGAGTTCAGCCTCCCCGAGCTGTCCGCGATCGTCTAAGTCAGATTCTAGACATAATCACAACCCGAAGCAAAAGGGTTTACACAGAACGGACAAAACCGCTCAACTCAGAAAAAAATTCTTTCCCGCTCTGGCAAAGATATCCCGATTCAACTCACGGTATACGTTACGCTTTGAATACAGATCATCCGATGGTAACGGAACTGAATCAGCAATTAAATCAAGTCGGCCGCTCTCAACTGAAGCTACTTCTTGATATGATTGGACAAGATCTTCCGGTAGAGAGAATCAGCATTGACTGGAATGATAATCCAAAGCAGATCTACCAACTGAATCAAAAAAAGGAATCTATTGTGGAGAGAATTCAAATACTGCGCAAAAGCCTCCCCAAAGAATTTCAGCACGACACGAAGATTTTTGAGGATTTTCTCCAGTCAACCTGCCTCTTTGATCACTACTGGAACATCGTAGAAGACTATTTGAGTGAGGATTCGGAATAATGGCACACACTCTTGTAATGGAGCAGGACTTTGTGAGTACTCTGATTAGAATTCTGAATCGCGAATTTGATTCTACTCCAAAAGAGAATGAAGTTAGATTAAAGGCAGAGGTGCTTGCGAAAGGTTTCGACTATCATAGAGATCTGAGCCCTATAGTGAATCGAGTACTTTCGGCTATCACTACTAGAATGGGGAGTGGAATATCCCTGACCCAAGAAGATTCTAAACATGATTCTGACTGGGTAGACAAGCGAACAGATATTGATTGGATATACTCTGATGCCTATTTCCGGTACTTGGGCTATTCTGGATGGTCAAACAGAATGTGCCAATCACTTCGTGATGTGAGTGAAAAGATCCTCGGAATGTTGGAGAACCCGCTGTCCTCCAACTCTTGGGATCGACGTGGGTTAGTCATTGGAAATGTTCAGTCAGGCAAAACAGCAAACTACCTTGCACTGATCACTAGGGCTGCAGATGCAGGATACAAATTCATTGTTGTGATCGCCGGAACCCATAACATCCTCCGAAGCCAAACCCAGATGCGCATTGATGAAGGATTTGTGGGCAAACACTCTGAATCAAAAGAATATATCGGAGTCGGAACTCTCAATCAGGAGCAAACTCCTAAATTTCCTAGCCCGGTAACACTCACAACTGTTAGCAGTGATTTTAATAAGCAAGTGGCCCGGCAAAGCGGATGGGAATTGAATGACTTCAGCAGACCGATTATTCTGGTCGTCAAAAAAAATGTGAGTGTGCTGACATCTCTCTATCACTGGCTGAAGGATATGAACGCCCAAGGGGCTGATCAAATTAAAGCAGTCCCAGCGCTACTGATTGACGACGAAGCGGATCATGCTTCAATCAATACGAACAAAGATGAACATGATCCGACAAAGACCAACCGATTAATTCGGCAAATCCTGAAACTGTTTGCTAAATCCAGCTTCGTGGGATATACCGCAACGCCTTTCGCCAATATCTTTATCAACCCGGATTCCTATGATGAAGATGTGCAAAAAGATCTCTTTCCCCGCCACTTTATTTATTTTTTAGATGCGCCAACCAATTACTTTGGACCGGAGAAAGTGTTTCTACCCGAGAATGAAGAAACCTCTAATCAGGTGACCATTCCGATCACCGACTGCAATGATGTACTCCCTTTGACCCACAAAAAAGATCATGAGATTTCTGTACTCCCCGCTAGTCTGCATACAGCTTTGAACGAGTTTATCGTTGCCAAATCCATTCGGAATCTGCGAGGTCACCAAGCACATCACTGTTCCATGATGATCAATGTATCCCGATTTGTTAATGTACAGAAACAAATCCGGGATTTAGTCAGCATATATCTGCGAGAAGTCAAAGAAGCCGTGCAGGCAAATTACGCAATGCCCGATATGATTTCATCTCGTAACCTAAGCATGCAACGGCTTAAAAAAGCCTTTAATATGACATTCTCGCATTGTGGTCATTCCTGGGAAGATATTAAGTCCGAACTACAAAATGCAGCAACCAGCATTCGCCTTTTCATGATTAACGCTCAGTCTGACGATAGGCTGGACTATAAAAAATATGAGGTCAGCGGAAATGGACTTACAGCCATTGCGGTTGGAGGATTGAGTCTTTCGCGTGGACTCACGATTGAAGGGCTATGCGTGAGCTATGTCTATCGAAGCACTAGGATGTACGACACTCTTATGCAGATGGGACGATGGTTTGGGTACCGGCACGGATACAGCGACCTTTGCCGTATCCATCTCTCTGGAGATGCGATTTCTTGGTACTCGCATGTAACCAAAGTAACCCTTGATTTGGTAGATCAGGTTCGCGATATGCGTCTAATGGGTAAAACACCCAAAGACTTTGGTTTATATGTAGAAACGCACCCGGATCGACTTCTGATTACTTCTCCAAGAAAAATGCAAAGTGGTCAGAAGCACATTCTGCGGCACAATTATAGCGCTCGGATCGCAGAATTTACAATCCTACCAATGAGTTCTAAACTTAACTCCAAAAATGAAAAACTGATCGCAGATTTTTGGCCTACGGAAACCCTTGAACGTGCCAAGAATCCGGGAAAGGAAAGTACCAAGGGATGGATCATTCGCGAAGTTCCCACAGAGAAAATTGAGCAATTCTTGACTCAATTCACGACCCACAAATCCCAAGAACATAGGAAGTTCGGTGTAATCAAATACTTAAGGGAAACTTCCGAAAAATATCAAACATGCGATGTCGTTCTGGTATCCATTCGGGAAAGAGAAAACAAGGCTAATTTGTCAAATCTAGGAGCTCAATGGAGAAAGCAAGATGGATTTAAAGAAGGTGGTGATCGTTGGGTTCTTAATAAGGGCAGAGTAGCGAGCCGCGGAGATGAAGGACTTGGGCTTTCCGAATACCAAGTGCTTCAAGCGGCAAAAAGGGCAGATCTCAGGGCAAAACAGAATAAGACCGAAAGAACAATCATTGACACAGATTATCGCGCAATTCGAACATGCCCTCTTCTTATGATACATGTTATAACCGGACACCCTAATTCCTCATTGAAGAACGTCCGCATCCCAACTATCGGAATAAGTTTTCCTCCAGGTGATTATATCACCAAGGTTGAAGTTGTAGTAAACCCGGTTTACGTCCAACTTGAATTGTTTGCCACCCATGGCCAAGAAGAAGACGATATGGATGCCGGAGAAGACTGATTATTGATTTTGAAAACAAAGTTATTTCCAGATTAACACCATGGCTCATTCTACTCCTTGGGACGATATTCAGCAGTCAAATGTGGACTATAATGTCCGGATGGTCAATGCTGACCTACTGATTCCTATCTACTGGGGCAAAGACGTGCATGGACACTGCCTCCTCATTGCAAATCTTGACGGAGATCATCGTAAGATTTTCTTCAATGCAAATCTGAATATTCAGGGTATTGAGCTCGATCTTCAGCAACGACCTGAAAGTCGTACACAAACCTTAGTTATCACACTGGTCAGCCATATCAATCTTGACCTATTCCATGCTCTGTGTAGAACGCTGGTACGCAGTCTCAGAAAAACATCTGACTCAAGGACTGCATTAACAATAATCTTGAATCAATTGAAACGCTGGCAACGATTTCTTGCCGGTGAAAGACCTCAGATTTTATCACCTGCGGAGGTCAGAGGCCTTTTTGCAGAATTGTATTTTCTTCGATGCCTCTATACTAATAAACTCAAAAAAAATGATGCACTGAATGCATGGAATGGGCCGAAGGGCGGAAATCAGGACTTTGTATTTGAGAGCACAGCTGTCGAAATTAAAACCGTTTCAAACGAAAGACCCAATCTTGTCCATATTTCCTCTGAAGATCAGTTAGAAAGCCCTGTCAAAAACCTATACCTAATGGTTGAGCATATCATTGAGAATGCCGAGCTACCCTCTGCTCTATCTCTCAATGAAATGGTGCAAAAGATTGAAGACGATCTGGCAGAGAGTTCGGCACTTGAAGAATACCAATTAAAACTGGCAACTGCTGGATATGCCGAACTATATCAGTACGACGAACCATTATTTCAAGTCGCTGAAATATATGTTTATCGAGTTACTGATGTTTTCCCTAGAATAGTCCGATCTGAACTCCCCAAAGGAATCCAGAATGTAAGATATACCCTACAGATTAGTGACGCGAACCCATTTTCTTGTCCAATTGAAACTATCTGGAATTGAATAATGCAAATGACTATTGAAGATTATTTCCAAGAATTCCTTGCGCAACTGCAGATTGATATGACCAATGGAGAGTTTCAGCGTACCGCTTTCATAGATAAAGTCTCACAAGAATTGACTGAAGCTGGTCATATCGAGGGATTTGAACATTGTCACTATCACCGAAGTGGTCGAGGAGGCATGAAAGTTGACGGATATTTTTTTCACCCAGGAGAAACAATCCTAGATTTACACGTCACTGATTTTGAACACCGGAAGACTCTCGAGTCCTTTTATAAAAGGGACTATGAGAACGAGTTTAAGCAGATTCGCCGATTTTTTCTGACTTCAAAAAATGATCTACTCTACTTGGATTTTGATGAGACATCTCCTGAGTACCAATTGGCCCGCTTAATTTATGATCATAAGAGCCGAATTCGGCGGGTCAATTTCATCTTATCCTCCGAACGACATCTCAGTACTCATAGTAAGGTAATCGACAACCAAGATTTGGGTGGTGTCAAAGCAGTATACTCTGTCTGGGATATCTCAAGACTGTACCGTCAATACAGCTCACGAGGAGGTCGAGAGCCGCTGGTTGTAGATCTCGTTGCTAAGTTTCAGCAGGGAGTACCCTGTCTCAGAGCACATGTTGGCCCCAATACCTTTAAGGCATATCTCGCCGTTATTTCTGGAAAAATTCTAGCCAGTTTATATGAAGAATATGGGGCCCGCCTATTGGAGCAGAACGTACGCTGCTTCTTGCAGGCACGAGGTAATGTAAACAAAGGAATCCGTAACACACTTCTGGATAATCCTGATAAATTTTTTGCCTATAACAACGGAATTACCGCAACGGCACGAAATATAAAGCTCAATGATAACGGATCCCGGATTATTCGTATTGAAGACCTACAGATCGTGAATGGAGGACAGACGACTGCTTCAGTTTATCACGCATCTCAACTAAAAAATGCTCCAGATCTATCAAAAGTTTTTGTTCAGATGAAGATTTCTGAGATTAGTGACAACTTCGGGCCAGAAATGGTACAGAACATCGCAAAGTATGCAAACACTCAAAATAGAGTGAGTATTCCAGATCTGCGGTCGAACCATCCGTTCCACATCGAAATAGAAAAACTCTCGCGTCAGGTATGGGCACCTGCCGTTGAAGGTGAATTAAATGGCACCAAGTGGTTCTATGAACGCTCGCGAGGACAATATGCCGACGAACAATCTAGAAAAACGGATGCGGAAAAGAAACGCTTCAAGGCTGAATATCCCACAAAATTCACAAAAACAGATCTTGCTAAATTTGAAAATGTTTGGGATGAAAGCCCACATTGGGTGAATCTTGGAGCGCAAAAGAATTTCATCCAGTATATGCAGCGGATTGAAGAGGCCTGGCAGGAGTCAAAGGAACAATTCAACAAAGATTATTTCATCCGAATTATTGCTCGAGGTATCGTTTTTAAGGCGACTGAGCGCATGGTTTCTCGCCAAGATTGGTATCGAAATCGAAGCGGCTACAGGGCTAATATCGTCGCTTATACGCTCTCTGCAACCAGCGCTCTCGTAAAAAATAAAGGCATGATCCTGAATCACCAAAAGATCTGGAGGGAGCAAAGGGTCAGTGATTCATTCGTTGACCAACTTGCCTTGATTGCAAAAATCGTCAAAAATACTCTGTATTCCGACGATAGACATGTTCAGAATTTTTCCGAATGGGCAAAGAGAAAAGAATTCTGGACATATCTTGAATCAAACTTACCGGAAATAAATCAACGATTGACCGGAGATTTCTGGTGCTATTTTCAGTCAATTGAAGAATGATCTAAATGCTAATGAGTTAAACGAGTCTCTCGCATAGTTGCTTACATAGTGCCCGTCCGCAAAATACCTAAGATAGCGAAAAACATGCTCTTTAGGCTTTCTAAGGGCGTATTTTGTCACAATTCTCCCGATTTTTCACGGTAAATCTTATGGAGGCATCTTCGGGAGCATTGGTTTTCAAGGGAGGTTTTATTTCTTCAAGAATCGCACTGGAAGCATCTGGGGAGTGGGTTTTCTCTCACAATTTTTCTTCGTGAAGAATGCGGCCCGCCTCCAAGCTGGGGCGTACAAGGAAAATACTGCGAATCTTCGAGTTTTTTTGATGCGAAAAACGTACGATTTCCAAATGTCCATCGATCCCATCCCCATTGAGGACCTTCCTCTCCATCCAACCGACCGAGATAGGGTTCAAGTCTATCTCGATGGACTTCAGAAGATCTTTGTGGATCCACAAACCCGTACGAAATGGATGGCACTTCTGGAGACCTACCAGCCCGGGGGCAACAAACGGCGTGGACGCCCCGGAATGGAGGTTTGGCAGATTCTCGTCTTGGCGGGCTTGAATACATTGCAGCGATGATCTATTAACCTTTCTGGCGAACGATCCCCAGGTCTTGCGACACATGATGGGGCATGGGGAAACCGATTCGACCCGGTACACTCGTGCGGGCATTCATCAGAATGTGTCGGCCCTGAGCCCTGAACTGCTCCGGAAGGTCAATCAACGGGTCGTACACTTGGGGCACCGAACCGTCGGCAGGAACGAAGAAGCGCCCCTTAAGTGTCGGAGCGACTCAAAACCGGTCAAAACCAATGTTCCTGTTCCAACCGATTTGCGCCTGCTCCAGGATGCAACCCGCTGCCTGATTCGGGTTCGCGCCAACCTTGCCCGCACGCTTGAGCGTTCTGGATGGAGACCGCACAAAAGTTTGCGCGAGAACCTCCGCAAAAAATATCCGTCCTCGCGGAAAGGACGCAGCCCGGAATACAAACTCTCGAAGGTCCGCACCGATCTGCATTTTTGTCTCCGAATGGCAAAGAAAGCCCGCTTCTTTCTTGATGCACTGGAACAAACGATTCGAGCCAAGCCCGTCTCAGAACGATCCACATACCTTGCAGCTCCTGTGTGACGCACGGCAACAGATTTGCATGTATCTGGACTACGTGGCCCGATTTTCCAATCAGATTCGACGGCGAATTTTCAAGTAGGAACCGATTCCCAGCCATGAAAACGTCTACTCGATCTTCAAGCCGTTTCCCCGCTGGATCGTCAAAAGGAAACCAGGAATTCTGTGTGAGTTGAGCGTTCCCGTGATGGAGGATGAAGATCAATTCGTATTGGGGTACGAGATGATCTGGAAAGGAACCGACAAGGACGCGGCCATTGCGTTGGTGGATCACATAGAAGCACAGGATCCGGGGATCTCGATGACTTGTTCATTTAACCTAGGATTTTATAGTCCAGAGGCAGTTGGATGAAAAACTGGCGATGCCGGAAAAAGGAAGACACACGAACGCGAGCGCCAGAATGATCCGGCCGATCAAGCGGCTCGAAAGGGGCACTCGGGGATTGAATCCTGCCTGAATCATCTGAACCACCGAGGCTTGTCTCTGGTCCGTGAATACAGCCCAGAGGGGGTTCAGCGGACGGTGGCCACGTCCGTACTGGCCGCGATTATTTGCCGGCTGGGAACGCGGGTACGCGCCGAAGAACGAACGCGACGCAAGCGGTGGAAATGCCAACGATATCGCCACGCGGCCTAGTCCTCCTCTGCGCATCCAGAAAAAAACAAGTCGCTCACATGGCAAAACTTAACCCTATTTTTTCCTGAACGTAGGATTTTTTGGTTAAAAACGTCCTCTTTTTCCCTTCCTCCGCCCCGTTTTTCGGTCTGAATCTGCCTTTTTGTGTATGCTAAGCATATGTTTTTGTGCGTTTTTGATCCCCAGATTCATTTTAAAAAGTGCGCCCATGTAAATATTTGTTGATTTTGGGTTATTTATTGCAATTTATGTCGTATATTTACGTTTTAGCAAACCTATTTGAGCCCATGTATTTAGCCGAAATCCCGAACCGCAATTCCCCCTCCACCTGGCTCGTGCGAACCTCCACACGAGACGGCAAACGAACCATCAAAAAAACCATCGCCAATGTAACGCACCTTCCCGAACCCATTCGCGAAGGACTGCGAACGCTCTTGCAGGGAGGCCATGCCATCCAGTCCTTCAAGGAGGCACTGCACTCCCAGCGTACCCGGCACCATGGGCATGTTGCGGTGGTTCTACACATGATGAAGCATCTCAAAATGACATCCCTCATTGCGCCAAAGAATTCGCGCTTTCGACGATTGGTTCTCGGCATGATTGCGGCCCGGGTCATCAAGCCCGCCAGCAAACTGCAGACCAGTGACATGTTGAGCTGTATCACAACGCTCCATGAAGAACTTGACCTCAAGCATGTGGACCAGAATGATCTCTATGAGGCCATGGATGAATTGGCCGCCTGCAAGACCAAGATCGAATGCAAGTTAGCCAAACGCCATCTCACCGAAGGTGGAATGGTGCTGTATGATGTGACCAGCAGCTACTTGGAGGGCGATAAAAATGCATTTGGAGCATATGGCTATAACCGGGACAAGAAAAAAGGGAAAAAACAAATGGTGTATGGATTGATGACCGATAAGGAAGGATGTCCGGTCTCCGTAGACGTCTTTCCTGGCAATACCCCCGATATCAAGACCCTTGGCGCTCAGATCTCCAAGCTCCAAAATACGTTTGGGTTCAAGCATGTGATCTTGGTCGGAGATCGCGGGCTTTTGAAGCAGAAACAGATTCAGGAGGAGATCATCCCTGTGGGGTTGGATTGGATTACGGGCATGCAAAAACAGGAGATCCGTGAGGTGGTGGAGCAAGAGAAAACGCAAATGAGCTTGTTTGACCAACAGGATCTGGTGGAGATTCAAAGCGATCTCTATCCCAAGGAACGCCTCGTGCTATGCAGGAACCCCTTTCAGGCGGCAAAGACTAAGAAAACCCGTGAGGATCTTTTGGCGAAGGCCGACGCAAAATTGGACCAGATCCTTGCGGCAACCACCCGTACACCCCGCCGACTCAAAGACAAGGCCAAGATTGGAATGCGCGTGGAGCGTGCACTGGGGAAACACAAATTAAAGAAATTCTATCTCCTTGAGATCGAGGAAGGGTATTTCTCGTATACCCATAATGCGGAGGCGATTCAGAGGGCCGAGCGCCTGGATGGGGTCTATGCGATCCGGTCCAGCTTGAAACAGCCCGCTGAGCAGTCGGTGTCGGACTACCAACGACGGTCCGCCGTAGAGCGCGCCTTCCGCGTGATGAAATCCATCTCTCTGCGCGTACGCCCCATCCATCATGTCAAATCCGAGCGGGTCATTGCTCATGTCTTTTTATGTATGCTGGCCTATTATGTAGAATACCATCTACGAAAGAAACTTGCCCCCATCACGTTTGCCGAAGAGGATCTGGAAGCAAAAAGAGCCCAGAGAGATAATATGGTGGAGCCGGTCAAGAATGCAAAGAGGAACGCACACAACAAGAAGACCAAAGACGCGGAAAGACCCAAGAGTTTTGAGTCCATCATGGAAGAACTCTCTGGGGTATGCCGTGTAACGGGCGTTCTAAACGTAAAGGCCGACGAGGATCACGAAGTGAAGTTTGTGGACAATGAACTGACCCCGACCCAACGTCAAGTATTCAAACTTCTGAAGATCAAGTCTCTGTGTTGATTCGGTTCATCAAACCGAATCAGACTCCCGCCATTGCTCCTTGAACAACATCATTTTTTAAAAAATCCATCCAAATGGTGCGGGAAATCTGCGCTTTTTTCAGAAAAAAATAGGGTTAAGTTTTGACATGGGCGGATCACAGAGCTGCGTCCAATCGAGACGAGTAGGGAAGAAAAGAACGTCATTTCGTGATCTCAGTCGTCTCTGGCAGGATCAATTCCGTCAATATTTTACCAAATGTGGCTGCATAATGTCATTGCGCCTGGAGCAACCACCGAACAAAATTCGCAAATGAACATTTTCTAGACGCACACTACATAATGACCCAGAAATTCGCGCGAAACCCCACTAACTTTGACACACTCCCAAATAGAATCTCTATCAAGTTCAAAATGAACTATGCCCATTGTAGAATTCGCCGGCAAGATTTCTTTAATGCGCATTTCCTTCTTCTGTAAAAGTCCGAATCAATTCTTCATTTCAGCTGTCGGGGGTTGTATTCCTGAGATCCCGTGAACCATCGGTTTGAATAATGAATTCAAAAGTATAGTGGCGAGAGGGTTGGTTGGGATCTGGCGGATTTGGATTTCCCTTGTAATAGCTTAGAATACGAAGTGATGCGTAGTTTCCTGTTGCAGTTTTCATCACAATAGTTCGGCCTGGAATCGGGCTGATCAACCCCTGATTGGCATCGTAATTATACCACCCGTTACCAGAACCTGTGCAGATCGCAAGCGTGCTACCAGGTACAGGGCCTCTTGGTGTCTGAACTTGTGGACAAGAATCATTTTTCCCATCCATGATATACTCACCTTCTGGTGCTTCAATGACCTCGTCAAACGGTTGAGCAATAATTTGTGCACTTGACATGCCAGATCCACTTTCTCCGCCATTGAATATAATCGTCGTGCCTCTGAAGCCTATATCCCAAACCGTTCCTGTAGAATCCCCTCGGCGTTGATTTGCGTCCGTTACAGATGAAGAAAGAACGATCTTGTTTTCATCAAGATCATAGAATGTAAAGAGATTATTTGAAATGGCCCGCCCTGTTGTAGGATCTCTGCCTGAGACAGGATCAGCCGGCACATCTTTTGCCATCAATGTTTCAAGTGGGATCGGATCTGGATCCATTTCGGCGCTATCACAGGACGCAATGAAGAAAGCCATTGCGACGACTAATAACCAGATACTGCGAAAAATAGCTGGTGTCTTTCTGATATGTGATGGTTGATTCATTTAGAATTTTATTTCGAGAGATACATACCCCCGCCGCCCAGGAAGTGAGGGCACTAATGTGGGATATGTGTGATTAAAAGCATTGTCCAGACCAACCTGTACCACTGCTCTAATGGCCTGAACGACCGTAAATGATTTGGTGGCTGCTGCACCAAGAACCGCATAATCAGGGACAAATTCATCCGGCCGATTCGCCAAATTGTTTCCATCCAGATCCCGATACCCATAGCGACTACGCCAACGTCCCTGGACACTGAAAATCAAATCGAGATCCCTGTTGATATAAGCAGCGCGAACAGATGCGGAATGGGGCGAACGCCCAAACATACCTGTGTAATCCCCAAGACCAAGACGATAATCCCGTCCATTTGGAAGGCGCCCAAATACAGTCCCTTCTTTGAGAGATGAGACAATCTCACGATCCCGAGCTTGTAAAAATTGATACCCTAGAGTCACATCAAGCGAGCTCTGACCTACCAATTGCGATGCAATCTTTGCTTCAAGTTCTATTCCTCTTGTATAGATTCGGGCTAAATTAAAATAGCCATATACAAAAGATCCGTTGGTTTTCTGGGCCACCGGTTGCGTCTCAATTAGATCTCGGACATTATTGTGGAATGCGTTTGCCTGCAAAGTCAGCCATGAGAATGGCTCTATAGATCCACCTATGTTCAGGGCAATAGAACTTTCTGCTAACAAGGGATCTAATCGAGAAACATCAAAAAAACTTTGCTCAATCTGCCCCTCTGCCTCCAATTGCATGATACCTTCAGCCATCGGCAATGAGCCAAATACAGAGTATCCTCCGACTGGATTGGTAAAGGACAGATAAAGCTGACGAAAAGCAGGTGCTTTGAAACCACTTCCAACACTTGCACGAAAACGGATTTTATCCGAGGGACGGATCAGCAAGGCAAATTTCGGAGTCACTCTGGCCGTGTAATCGGAATGATGATCAAAACGAACACTCGTATTGAAATGGAGAAGATCCGAAACTAGCCATTCATGCTGAGCGAAAGCATAGGACTGAGTTGATTCTGGATTGGGATTGTTTCCTGTTTCTCCATATCTACTCCCCCCAATTTGTTCGCCAATCACCCCAACTCCAAAATTACTCAAGTGCTCTGCATCCCAAAGAAAATCCACTTGCATCTCCGCCTTGGCAAGTGTCTGATCAAATTCGTCTTCATGGTTGATATACCCATCATCCTGCCGGCGATGATGCGTTTCTGTCTGATAACTGGTCCCATAAAAGGTCGTATTCAGATGAATTCGATCGTTCAGTTGAACTTTGATCTCCGGGTGAATACTCCACTCTAGACGTCGACCCTCATCATGGTATCGATCCTCGGAAAGCCCGCCTGTCCCAGAGGCAAATACGCTCTCTTGATTTTCGACGGCTCCTCGGGCACCCAACTTGACTTGGATACGATCCGACAGAACGAAACGACTTCGCAAATCCCCGGTCCAGTCAGCAAAGGAAGGGGTCGTAGGACCATAAATACTCGGCGTCAAATCGTAACCATCTGATGCATATCGATTGACGACAAATCGTACACCAAAACGCTCTTTCCCTCCTTCCATTTGTACCGACATATCCGAAGTTGCATGAGAGCCAATACGAAAGCTAGCCGATCCTTGCACTCCTTCAGTCGGTTGAGCCGTAATCAAATTGACGACTCCAGCAAGAGCTTCACTTCCGTAGAGGGATGAAGATGGCCCCCGTACGATTTCTAAACGGCTTAAACCTTTCAACGTAATACGACCTACATCAAGAGTGCCAGCGGTACGACCAATCACCGGTTCGCCGTCAAGTAAGATGAGTGTATAGTCTGAGGCAAATCCCTGTACCTGCAGTCCAAGACCGTGATCGTCAAACAAAGCCATCCCCATCTCATTCGCTAATACATCGCCAAGGCGTAAAGCTCCCTCTCGTTCTATGATATCTGAGGTAATCACACTTATCGGCACCGCTACATCCTCAAGAACTTTCTCGGATCGGGTAGCTGTGATAACCATAGGAGTCATCTGTACCGAGCGTATTGAATCTGCGCGGCTGGAATCAGACGGTACCGGTTGAGCAATCGCAGTCCATCTGCATAAAAACAGAATCACGAAAATACCCCAAGTCAATCTCATCCACGAGTGACTCTGGTGTTGAAAAACCATTTTATTTAGATTCAGTCTAAATAAGTATACGAATAAAAATCATGCAAGATCCTATTTTTTTGCTTTATCCAAGTGAATTTTATGTGAAGACCATAAAAGTCCTACTCAATCAATTACATTGTGAGCACAGATTCTCACGTAAACAGGCTCCTGGACAGGGCCTTCCTGGATGGAGCCAATCTGGGTGGGTCGGCGATTTTACCCACTGATGACTTCTTCCACTTCATCACGAAACATGATAGAAATATAGATCAATCGGTCGCCATCCAGAATCCCCGATGATTGCTGTACTCCGAAGCGGATCTGAGCGGATCTCAAAATCTTTTGCCCCCAAGATCTTTGTTCTGAATGAGGATGGACTCCTTTGCTTACAAATTTCATAAGCTATACCTATTCCGACGGCCGGCGAAACGACTCTCTCTTCCAAGTAAAGTGCACCGAAATTCTGTGTGAATACCCCAAATCACTTACAAGGCCCCCAAAATCGCCAAACCCATAGTCCACCGATAATGAACCCAGACGTACTCCTGCTCCTACAGAGGGAACGATATCCATACCATCCCCCTCCGTCTGGGCTATACGGTTGACCCCGGCCCGTAGTGCAACAAGATTCTTGAATGAGAATTCTCCGCCCAACCTCGGATGAAAGGATAGATCCCCTAGATTGAATGTATCCGCCTGTTGCCCATCAAATGCAATGTCCAGATCCAGACCAAACGTTAGAGTATTCTGAGAACTGACTGGCAGGATTAAAGCTGAACCCAGTCGAACCACCGGTAATACCAAAAATGTATCTCCGGTCGGTAATTCTTGATCAAAGACTTCCGTAAACGTGTACGGTAATCCTGTATCTGGATTCGTTTCTTCAATTGAAAACGCTGCTGCATTTACACTCCAGCTCTGCAGCATGGTTGAAAGATCCTGCAACTGTACTCCAACCATGAACCGGTCTCCATGCCACTGAGCACCGGCATCAAAACTGTATCCCCATGCGTCCGCAAAATCACCGATCGTACGTCGAATGATCTTGCCGGATGCACCAACTGTAAATCGCTGATTGAGTCTTCGCGAGTAACTCACTAAAAATGCTATATCCGCAGCAGAAAAGCTGGTAATGTATGACTCCGGATTCGCCTTGGGCTGATTGCGTTCAGCATCCCAGGCATTGAGGGTATTTTTGATATCATTCACGCCACTCCGGAAAAAACTCAGCCCCACAGTGGAGTTATGGCTGACCGGATAAGCCATCGCTGCAAAGTCAAAAGAAACGATCCCGGCAAAACGCTCCGCATGCATATACGCTACTTCTGGATATTCCGTATGTGCCAAACCTGATGGGTTCCAGTAAACACTGTTTACATTCCGGGTTTGCGCAACATTCGCACCTCCCATTGCCAAAGCTCTAGCATCTACACCCCCGGCCAGAAAGTCAGCCCCATATTTGGCAATCCGTTGCGCGGACGCAGGAATACACCAAATCAAGGCAGCCAACACGAAAAAGATAAGATGACGCAAGATCATTCGGCTTCGTAATCCTGAATGTAATACACACAAAACCCTTATACTGACATCTATACAGTTGGACTACGATCACGACACTTCTGCAATCCATATCTCGGAGATGATACCCTGTACGTTGCCTGTCGTATACAGTTTGGGAATCATCTGCAGCTCACAAACAAATTCACTAGAGTTTTCGCAGCCGAGCAGCAAACGCTCCATCTGTTCCATGTCGGTGAGGTAAGGTAGTCATATAACCGGTTGGAGTCACCACCTCAGCCGGAAGAAAATTCTCCGCACTCTCCAAAATAAAACTGGAATTGCGTCCCAAAAAAGCGTCTATCTGCAGGTGATTTTCTTCCGGTTCAATCGAGCATGTACTGTACACAAAAATTCCTCCTGGTCGTACACATTGAGCCGCTTTATCCAATAAGAGTGATTGCAGTTTCGTAAGATCCACCAGATCTTCTTCAGTTCTCCGCCAACGCAGATCCGCGCGCTTATTCAGGACTCCGGTTCCAGTACATGGCACATCTAAAAGCACACGATCCGCATGCATCTCCTGAGAATGAAGAAGGTCTACGGCTTTTGTTTGAACATTTTTCATCCCCTGAACTTGCGCCATTTCATCTACTTTCGATAACCGGTTTTGATGCCTATCCCAGGCATGTACCTGTCCGCTCCCCTGCATCCGGCAGGCAATCGCCAATGTCTTGCCTCCCGGTGCTGCACATGTATCCAGAATTACCTCCCCAGGTTTCGGATCAAGTAATGCCACAACAAGGCCTGCACTCTCATCGTGTACCGAACATGCTCCACGACTCATATAGCCTTGACGGATCAGGGGGCCTAAAGAAGTAGTTCGCACATAATCCTCCAAGAAATTCGATCGAGATACATGAACTTCTTGCGTGTAGAGTTCTTCCAAAAGCTGGGACACACCCATGTGCGCCTGATTCACTCGAATGCCATAGATCGGTGTTTCGTTATTTCGCTGCAACAGACGGATCGCTTCCTCTCCACCATAACGCTTGACATACCTACGAGTCAGCCACGTAGGATGAGACCAGCGAATCGCTATATCGCGAAATCGATTCCCGGTACTGGGTTCAGGAAGGGTTTTATGATTGCGTGCCACAGACCGGAGAACCGCATTTGTCAGCCCGGTCGGCAAGTGCATAGAGCGTGCCAAATTGACGGTCTCGTTCACTACTGCATGGGGCGGCTCATCCAACAGAACCATCTCTGCAATTCCCAACAAAAGAAGCGGTTCAAGCTGTTTGGGAAGCGTTTTGTCTCTATTATTGAGGAAATGGTGCAGCAGAAACAATAAATATCGTCTCCAACGTGTGACGGTTGATACGAATGCAACCACTCTTGGCCTCGCACCTCGATCAATCAGGCTACGGTATGCTCCGTCCTGCGTAATGCGTAATAAGTGCTGGACCGCATCTCTGCGATCATTCACAGATCTTGTGACCAACGGGGGAACTGGATTCATTGGTACGTATACGCAGCATAAAGAATTCTGACACGCATACTGGACACTTTCTGATTAAATTTGTATAAAATGAGATCCCGTACCTACTTCCCATGCTCCCCATAGACCACATCGGTGTCGCCGTTCATGATGGTAGGGTAATGGAGAGCCTCCTCCATAAACTTGCAAATTCTTTCTCTTCTCTACCCGAAGATATTGCCGAACAAGGCGTTCGAGTCCGGTTCTATGGGAGTGGGACCCAACTGGAGATTCTCCAACCTCTGAAGGCGAAATCCACCGTGGCTCGCTACCTGTCAAAACGCGGTGAGGGGCTTCATCATATTGCCTTCAGAGTCGCCAATGTACAAGAGCAACTCGAGCGCATGCGAGCATCGGGGTTTCAACCTCTGACGGATACCCCCATCCCTGGAGCGAACGGAAAGCGAATTTTCTTTTTACATCCACGAGAAACCTGTGGAATCCTCGTGGAATTTTGCCAGCCCAATAAACAATATGCCGTGGAATTTAATTCGTGTCATGAACTAGAGCATCATCTGCGACTCACTGGTCATTGCCTCCCCTCGGATACCACTTCCAGACATATCGTGAGTAGTGGCCCTCTGCCTGGGCAATGCCAAAGTTTTGTACTCCATAATACCTCCTCCAAATACTCCTCAAACGTCCCTGTCCTCCCGCCAATACCGGTACTCATCAGTGACGTCAGCTCCGAAGTAATCCACGCCCAAACTCTCCAGTCCCAGTGGCCCAACGCAGAGATTGTTCTTTTGCCTGCGAGTCTACAACATACGCTACTCCCAGCGGTTTTACTTGACTTTTGGGAATCCGTCGAGAATGGGTGAACCCGACATACATAAAGAAACACTCCAGACGAAAGTGTCTGAGCTCCCAACGAAATGTGGTGTGTATCAATTTCTAGATCAGAACCAAAATCCACTTTATATCGGTAAAGCCATTAACCTTCGTAGCCGCGTCCGATCCTACTTCCGTAAGGATGCACATGTACAGGGGCGCATAAAGCTCCTTGTCGCTAAGGCCGTAGATGTCCAGGTAATTGTCACCGACAATGAAGCAGAAGCCCTCATCCTTGAAAACAACCTCATCAAAGAACGGAAACCACGCTACAATATCAACTTGAAGGACGACAAGACCTACCCCTATATCTGTATCAAAAATGAGCTCTTTCCCCGGATATTTACAACCCGGCGAATCATCAAAGATGGCTCCAAATATTTTGGCCCCTATACCGATGTAGGAAGCATGAAGCGAGCCTTGGGAGTCATTCGATCTATTTTCAAGCTCCGTACCTGCTCATTAGATCTTTCCCCCGAACCGATTCAAAGTGGCAAATACCGGACTTGTCTAGAATTTCATATCAAGAAGTGCGCGGCCCCCTGTGTGGGGTATCAAACTGCTGAATCCTATGACGCTACGGTGGCACAGATTGAAATGCTCCTGAAAGGCCATACTGGGGCGCTCAAACGTACGCTTATGCAAGCAATGGACGTTGCGAGTCAGCAGCAGCAGTATGAAGAAGCCGCACACCTACGCAATCAAATTGATGCGATCGAAACCTATTCTCAACGACAAAAAGTGGTGACCGCCACGATCGTAGATCGAGATTTATTTGCCTTAGCAACGGCGAGAGATGAGAACGCTGCTGTGGGGATCTGCTTTAAGGTTCGTGAGGGAAAAATTGTTGGAAGAGAACACAAGATTATGCGCCAAATCGAGGGACATGACGATTCTGTGCTGATGCAGCGCTACCTCGAAAACTATTATACGCAAACGGCTTTTTTTCCTGAAGAGGTATTTCTGAATACCCCCATTGACGAACCGGAAACACTCCAGGAATTTCTAACCTTACAGCGTGGTAAAAAAGTCCTTCTGGTTACTCCTCAGCGGGGGCAAAAAGCAGAGTTGATGCGCATGGTACAGGCGAATGCAGATCTCTTGCTCGGAGAATTCAAACTGGAATTACTCAAGCGAGGTGAAGATCGTATCCCCTTTGCCATTAAAGCCCTTCAGGCGGATCTGAGATTAAATAAGCTACCCAGAAGAATTGAATGCTTTGATGTATCCCATCTCGGCGGAACCGGCACGGTTGCATCCTGTATTGTATTTCATAATGGACGACCTAGAAAGAGCGACTACCGGAGCTATAAAATCCGTGGTGTCCCGGATGGAAAACCAGATGATTTTCTCTCTATGGAAGAAGCAATCCGCCGCCGATTCACACGCATACAGAGCGAAGATGGTCCTTGGCCTGATCTG
Organism: Rhodothermales bacterium; assembly: GCA_965215475.1. Lineage (GTDB taxonomy): Bacteria > Bacteroidota > Rhodothermia > Rhodothermales > Bin80 > Bin80. Next base: position 2,370,071 of record OZ244061.1, on the reverse strand, counting down.
GTTGTCGTTGATGGAGGAAAAGGACAGCTCTCCAGTGCTATCAAAGCTCTGAAACAAACCGAAACCTATGGAAATTTCCCTGTTATCGGACTTTCCAAGCGTCTAGAAGAAGTATATTTTCCGGAAGACAAAGAACCCTATCACATTGCCAAACAAAGTGCATCCCTACAACTGATCCAACGTGTCCGGGATGAGGCCCACCGATTTGCTGTCACGAGTCAGCGAAAACAACGCAAGACCCGGCTATTGCATTCAGAGCTGTTAAATATCCCCGGAATCGGTCCCAAAACGGTTCAAAAGCTCCTTCGAGCATTTGGATCGGTCCGGAAAATCAAAGATGCGGATCAAAAAGCCCTCAGGAATATTGTGGGCCCACATATGGCAAAACAGATTGATACGTATTTTTCAAGTCAGGCAGATGTCTAGTACCCGTCGAAATTTCCTGAAAACTGTGGGATTGATCCGCCTGATCGGAGGCTACAAACTTAGAAAAAATACGCCTAAGACCTTCTTCAAGGATCCAGATCCCGCAGTACAGCAAAATCCAGGCCCTGTCTATTCCACCTACTGCCAAAGCTGTGATGAAGAGCCTGGAACGGGCCCTCGGCTTACCGCTGCAGTTCTTGCCTCGCGTCTTAATGCGGAAGGGCTCTATGTCTACCATCAACTAAAGATGCCTTATCATGTAGCAGAAACGCTCTCAGATGAAGACTCCCTGAATGTAACGGCATCGCTTCATTGTACGCGAAAACCTGATTGCACCAACTACAACACTTCGCCTACGCAATATGGAATCAGTTTTACTCATCCCTCCGAACCAGGAAATGCACCCTTCCTCTCTCAAACCATGAGTCTATGTTGAATTATATCTGGGGTGGTTTGATTGTCCTGAGTCTAGTATTTGCTCTGACAAGCGATATCACAGATTTTGCTCAGGATACTTACCGTAACGGGACTCCTCTTCCAATCACGATCATGTTTGACGAGGACTATAATTCCGATGCCCGCCGACAACATGTTAACGTTAAGATCCTGGGAAGTGATCTTGCAACCCACTATGGAGACAGCTCAATCACTGGTAATACCTGGTCTGGGGTTCTGTTGCAGACGTCTGCCGGACGGGAACTCCGATTTGCCGAGAATGCCTCCCTCGTAGAACCTCTACAAACCATCTGCCAAGAGACAGGCCAAGATGATTGTCGCGGGGCTTTGCAGGGGAATCCCATCCGCACCGAATGGCAGACCACGATCACATTTAGTCCCGTACGTTGGGTCAAAATGAATGCGATTGCCTCGGCTGCGTTAGATTTTGCCAGGACAGCTGTGACCCTAGCTCTTGGGCTGATTGGAGGACTTGGACTGTGGATGGGACTTCTCAAGATCGCAGAAGCATCCGGCATGCTCCATGCTCTGGTCCGCTTCACGCAACCCCTCATCCGACCGCTCTTTCCAAAAGTTCCTAAAGATCACCCAGCTTTAGGAATGATCGTCCTTAATCTTTCTGCAAATATGCTGGGAATGGGCAATGCCGCTACCCCCCTTGGCATCAAAGCCATGCAAGAGCTTCAAACGCTCAATGAAACCGAAGACACAGCAACTGATCCAATGGTGATGCTTCTTACGATGAATACTGCTAGTGTTCAGATCCTTCCACCGGTTACCTTGGTTGCCATTATGGGTCTACAAATCAACCAACTGTTTTTCTCGATCCTGATTACGACCACACTTTCGTTGATTGTAGGGATTACGGCTGTGAAGCTTCTAGGAAGACTCAAACGCTACCGCGAGGTGACGCAATGAATATCGTACAGATCTTCTTGGATTACGCATCTGCACTGGTGCTTCCAGCGATCCTGGTCGGGTTCCCGCTCTATGGGATGATCCGTAAGGTTCGTGTCTACGAGGTCTTTGTGGACGGTGCCAAAGAAGGATTTCATGTCGCTGTAATGATCATCCCTTATTTGATCGCCATCTTATTTGCGATCGGGATGTTTCGTGCCAGCGGAGCCATGGACTTCCTCACAGATTTGCTTCAACCGGTTGTTGGGCTCCTCCGTATCCCTGCGGAGGTGATCCCCATGGGGATCGTTCGTCCGTTAACCGGATCGGGATCCGTTGGAATCGTTTTGGACATGATCAACCAGTTTGGCGAAGATTCTATCTACGTCAAAATGGTTGCCACCATGTTTGGCTCCACAGAAACCACATTTTATGTGATTGCGGTTTACTTTGGGGCTGTGAATATCCGCAAGACCCGTCACGCGGTTCCAGCAGGGCTCATTGCCGATATATTTGCAATGATCGCTGCCGTCTATGTCGTCTTGTTCCTCTTCGGCTAAAGCGTGAGAACGCAATTGTCCGAGAAGTGGGGATTCCGTTCATACGTGTCTGCGTGAGGCTCATTATGCCATCTATGCCCGTCAATCAGGTAACGGAATTCAATCTTGGAACCCGGCTTGAACGACAGCGCCTTTATCCAGACACCTTTACGATCGTTGCGGCTCATGGGATGCTCTGTTGCGTCCCAGTCATTGAAATTACCCACCACACTAGCGCTATGCTGCGCCTCTTCTAGTGGAAGCTCAAACGTGACCCGTACAGAGCGCCCTTTAGGGCTAATTTTTTTGATAATCATGGAATACAAAGATTGGTGATGCCCCTGTTTACGCATGTTTTGAACTTGGTTTCAATGAAAGCGCTTGCATGCAGAATTTTTTTTTTAATGACTCAATTTGGCCCGAAAATGAGATTTTTTTCGCCAATTAGTTTAACGTTCTCACCAGATGACTTTCCTTGATAGCGCGCGAGTTTGCAGTGGTAGCGTTACTTATGTGCTCGAATTATGCTTGTAATTGGCGATTTAATGATCCTCCCTCAAAAACTCCCTCGTTTGAAGAGAGATATATATACCGCTTTGAGAGTGCTGATGGTATATTTTAGGCTCTTCAGCCTTTTCTGTGAGAAATTCATTTTTTTCAGATTCTGGGGCTCAAATCTAGTCCGCCCAAATGAAAGTAAATTGCGTCTATGAATCGGTCTTTGTTCCGGAATCCACGTGCACGAACCTTGATGGTTTTGATCCGGCTGTTGATGCGTTCGGCAGGGCCATTACTCACCTTCAGAACGATCGCATTGAGGATTCCATATAAGTGATTTTGTATCAGTTTAGCTGCTTTTTTCATCGGTTCAAGTCGGCAGCGCATGGCCCAGCTCAACCATTTCATCCAGTACTTGCGTGCCCAACCCCGGGTTTTATAATGCCATAGATTTCGAGCCGTTTCCTTGATCGCCCAGGCTCGGGCCGTTCGTAGGGTACTGGTGCGGAGCGCATGGAATGCGGTGCTTCATGGACATGTTGGGAGGACTTTTGAGCCACATGTATTTACTTCCCGTCAACATCTCATTCCCACTCTTTCGGAGTTCTTTGTGCTCCTGTCGCCGTACCTTATCGACCCCATCTCCCAGGTGCTTGGAGACATGGAACCGGTCAAAACAGATCTTCTCGTCAGCATGGGGAAGGCAGGCATGGGTTGCATGAATATACGCCGGCCACATATCCATACTTACACTCCGAATTCCCTGCAACTGGGCCGGCGATACTTGCTGATACCAACCCATCAGAGTGCCCTTTTCCCGTCCAAGTCCCACATACAGTACCGTATCTGCATTGGATACAACCGTCAGGTACTTGTGCCCCCTTCGGTACGCGACCTCATCCACACAAATGTTGGCAACTACCTCCTCCTTTCTTCGAGCCTTCCCCCGCTCCACCGCACGCCGTTGGATCCCGGCAATGCCCTTCCAGCCGATCCCCAACTGGCGGGAAATCGCCAAAAGACTTGCCTCCTTGGCCCATCCGATCACGTACTCTTCAAAGTCATGGGTGTAGCGGGAACTTGCGTCCGCCCAGGGAACTCGGACCGTCTTCACTCCATGCTCCGAACATTGAATCCGGGGAATCCGTGCAACCAGAATCGTTTGATATTTACACGTATCCAGGTGGCGCCATTGCCGCTCCGTACGAAGATCATAAAAGGGACCTACCTTGCCACACTTCGGACAGGTCAACGAAGACGGATCGGTACAGGTCAACGTTACCGTCCTTCGTTGGGCTTGATCATCGTAGGTGTCTTCTAAAATCTCCCAGGGTGCCTGGAGACCTAGGCTTTTCTCAACAGAGGAGGTGTTTTGCATGTGATTCTTTAAATTCAGGTGAACCATAAAATTCGAAAGTCCTAAATTTATGGCTTAATTCACAATAAAGGGCGAAGACCCATATTTTATAGGTTGGAGAAAGGTTTTACAAGAGTCCTAATGGATTCATTTGTCTGTTTCCTTTTTTTTTTGTCCAAACATTACAGTGTGCGTGCCGAGCCAAGCTACCATGGAGTCTAATGCTTTTGGCTATCCCAAGTCGCATTCCCGGAATGTCAAATACTCCATCCCATCGCCGCAAGATCGTTGAGTTTTTTCATCATGCGCCATATTTCCCTTGATCTTGGACCCTAGTGTCGGAAGCGTATCAGGTCTAATGCCATGTATGAAGAGCCTTTTGCAAAACATCTCTCACTTGAGCGCAAACATTACTCTGAGAGTATCAGGTAGGATCTTTTCTATCTGAATCAACAGCTTTGCAATAGCTTCTGAAGATTATGCATTTTCGGTAATGGAACACAAAACTCGATTTTTCGGTCACGCCTTTTCGGTGTAACGGAAACCGGTAGCCTCATGTAATTACCGTCGTACGAACAGTTTAGACTTCGTATCCTTGGAGCGAGCGACCTCCGTTATCTTGCTACCCTGTTTCGGAGTTAACCAATCCATCACTACCTTATGATCTGTACCCAATCTTCGACAAAACCAACACTCTGCAAGACTGCTTTTAGACTAGCCACTCTGGGACGCTGGACGATTCTGAATCTTATCCTACTGTCTGGTACCGACTCTTTGATCGTAAACTGTCCCCCATGCGGTTGCCAAGTGAACTTATGGCCGCTTTTTCCATATCCTTCCAAATTGTTGTTGCGATTAACTTCCCACTTATAATCATTTACGGGAACTATGACCATAGGCCTCTCAAAATAAGTAAACTCAAGTTGACTCATGTTACGCACTAATACACCCAAACGCACATCACTATGCTTTATTTGTGTCTCGGCTAGCCGTTGATTACAAATGGAAAGAACTGATGCTCCCGTGGCAGAGATATCCAGATAAGGATCGGATATTCCACTCGAAAAATTTGGATCATTTCGTCCTGAAATTAGTCTGACTGTGCGTGCATTGAGGGGATTATGAGCTTTAACGGTTTTGAGTGACCAGCAGCAACCGTTCCACGAAACGTCAGCCAATCCTAATGGGCTGGCATGATTGATGCCTTCTATAGATTCCGCAAATATTCTTGACCAATCGTCACCGGATAAATCAGTACGACCACTAGCTAGCTGGTAGACGATTCGCTGGCAAATTCCTGATACGACAGACTCGGTGGGTTGGTTGATTAAGCGGATACGGCTCGCGTTTTTCGAACCCGCCACGCACTCTTGTTTGCATTTAGTACCTCGTTTATGACCGCTTGAACCATAGGAACAGGTACGGCATTCCCCGTCTGTTTCCTAATCTGACTATCATTGCCAATTATATCAAAGCTGTCTGGAAACCCCTGAAGCCGTAACATTTCTCTAGGCGTAGCCTGCGCTCACCGTTGACCAGCAAATAATTATAAGACGCAGCAGCCCGAAGCGCGCAAGAATATGGCTGACTGCTAATGTTGCCTCCCTTATTTTCGTGCCAGATCGACGGTGTGATCTGGGAAGTGTGAGCCGCCTTTCTCTTATCTCGTATGTAGTCGCTTGCCAAAAATCTGACATCAGGATCGTCCTCAAGAATTTCAGACAACGGCTTATATTTTCGCGATGAAACTGGCCACTCGAATCGATCTATTGTCTTCTCTTCAAGAAAGCCGACAATTATTGTTCGTTCTCGCTTCTGAGGGAGGCCATAATCTAAGGCATTTAAGATCCGCCAGTCACAATTATAACCAGATTCACATAATTCATATAGTAGCGAGCGGATTACTGCACCCTTGCCGATTGTAGCGAACTGGCGTACGTTCTCAAGTACAAATGCTGCAGGTTGCTTTGCCTTAAGTACGGATGATTTCAAACGCTAAAAGCCCTCTGGAATCTTTTACCCCCTTCCTATCACCGATAATGCTGAATGGCTGGCACGGAAAACCAGCGAACAGTAAATCATGATCTGGTATATCTACAGCCATTACATCATAAATGTCCCTCTCTGGTTCAAATCCGAAATTCTCCTTGTATTGTTTGCACGCCGCCTCGTCAATATCACAGGCGAAAACACAGCGCAAACCTAAGTTAGCAGCTGCTTGGATTAATCTACTTAGAATCCGTTGAAATACAAGCCACGAAGTTACATGACAAAAATCAATTTTCTGTATAACCTCATATAGGGTTGCCATTTAGACTGATGTTTTCCAGTTGAACTTCTCTTTAGTCTTCGCCGTCAAGGATAGCTTCAATGCGAACGCTGACATCTTCCAGATGAAGCCGTGTCATCCGATCACCCGTCCGCCTGGCAGCTCGATCAACCGCTGTCTTCAGTGACTTGAGCTCCCCGCGTACATAAGCGCGGATATCTGACTGACTCACATCCACGGGTGCCATCCCAAAACTGGCAAAGAAAGATGGAACTGGTCCAGCCTCCTCGGTCATCAAATATTCAAGACGTTCCAAGTGTCCTCTCTGTAGATTACGTCGGAATGGATCAATCGCCGAAGCTCTTGGCAATTCGGTCCAGATCCCATCACGCAAGTCGCTTAATAGCTCTGAGAATGTATATACCTCCTCCCCATTTGCCAATGCTTCGGCCTCCATAAGCCGTCCAATCCGAATTGGATTCAAAAGCGTATTGACCGCACCGACTTGATAACGGCGGATACGATCCATGGCTCCAACTCCCTCAATCCGGCGCAGAATCTCATTGTCCAAAATCCAGGTGGGGGATGCAAATGCTTGTCTTGAAAGCCAGTCCATGGCGTCACGCTGAATCTCAACGGGGACCGGAGTATATACGATCCCATCCTGATCATAGGTTTTGAAATTCTCATAGTGTCCACCCACATTTGCAGCCACATGACCGATGTAACGGTTCCACTGGATTGCGATCTGACCATAAAGTTCATTCAAATCTCCATAATCTTTCGCATCCTCTGCAGTCCAATTAATCAATTCATTCAGAATCACTTTAAGATTTGCAACTCCATAATCACTTGCCTTGACCGCATCATCTCCCAGGTCTTCATTCTGTGACCGCGGATCTACTCTCGGTCCTTGACGACCATAAAAATAAAGAGGATCGCCAGCACGCTCGATCACCCATTCATTCAGCGTTTCGCGCTCCTCATCCTCTGATTTTGCATCTGGAATTACGGAGTATCCCCACTTCACGGACCACTTATCATAGGCCGCCACATCAGGCATAAGATTTGTAACCCCATCACCCGGTTGGGCAACATAGTTGAATCGGGCATAATCCATAATGGAAGGAGACGTGCCATGGATATCTGTGAAGGTAGGTGACCGAAGAGAGTCGACCGGATAGGCCGCACTTGAGCCCCAATTATGAGGCAACCCAAGCGTATGCCCTACCTCATGTGCCGAAACAAAGCGTACCAACCGACCCATGACTTCCTCTCTGAATTCGACAGAACGGGCATCCGGATTGACCGCGGCAGTCTGAACAAAGAACCAGTTCCTGAGCAGATTCATCACATTGTGATACCACCCGATGTCACTTTCCAGGATCTCACCCGTGCGTGGATCATGAACATGGGGACCAAACGCATTCTCAATGTCCGAAGCATAGTAACGGATCACAGAATAACGGACATCCTCTGGGCTGAACTCAGGATCTTCTTCCTCACTGGGAGGATCTTTCGCCATGATTGCATTCTTGAACCCTGCAGCCTCAAAAGCTATATTCCAGTCTTCTACACCCTGTTTCAGGTACGGCCTCCACCTCATGGGAGTGGCCGGGTCAATATAATAAACAATCGGTTTGACGGGTTCGGTCAACTCTCCTCGAGCGTATGCCTCAGGATCTTTAGGCTCAAGCCTCCAGCGTGTGATATAGCATCTCTCCTCGGCCTTCTGTACATCCCGGCCATAGTCCACCATCGTCACGCTGAAATATCCGACTCGCTGATCACAAAGCCTGGGCTGCATTGGATCCTGTGGCAAAAGGATCATCGATTGGTTCATCTCAACGGAAATCGTTCCTGCAGACGCGTTGGATGGGGGCTCCGCTGCATCGTAGCTGAGTACATGTTTGACTTCAATATTCAGCGGATAACTTTTCGCCGAAGCAATGTAGGTGCGATCAGAATCCAGGCGGCGTACCCGGTATTGGTCCCTGCGGAAGGAAGGCAATCCCAGAGAAGGCACATCCGAGGTAAACAGATCGGTAACCTCGATGACACTCGCGGTCGAATCTTCATTCAGAGCCTCAATATCAAATGCGTCCAGAATTGGCTCGAAGTTTGAGTTTCGTACTGCGTTGTAGATGGGTTCGTCTTCATCGGCAACATTCTCATACGAAACGATCCGCAGCAAGATCTTATCCGCCTGTTTTTGCCAGCGCATCACTTGAGTATTCGTCTTCATCCCTCCATACCCCATATTATTCATCGTCGCTGCTTGGCGTGTCACCAACAGCATTTCAGATTCCAGAAGAGAATCAGGAATCTCAAAAAACAACTTTTCTTCAATCTGATGTACCTTAAATAGCCCTTCATCCGTTACTGCATCTTCGGTGATGACCTCACTGTACTTATTTGAGTCATCCTCTTCTTCACTCTTCGGTTCAGCAGGTTTTTCCGGCACGGTTGGAGCGGACTGGCGCATAGATGAACAACCTGCAATTAGCACGAAACCAATGACGGGAAGAAGAAAATAGCATAGAAATCTCATGATCACAAGGGTTTGGGTTCCCCCTGAAGATACGACATCTATATATTCCATGAATTGCAGGAAAACCGAACTTCAGACGCATATGATCCGGACTCTCCCTTGTCCGTATCAGAATGTAGTGTTGTGCCTACCAAGACCCTTCTGGTAAGAAAATTATCAGCTCAAAAGATACAGGAATATTCTCCCGATTTTGTATCTTGGACTTCTGCAGATACTTGCCGTTTTTATCGTGTTTTTCAAACGTCAAACGTCCTTGAGATCACAACTATTTCCCTCTATTCTGATCAACTTTCATCATCAACTTTACATCTAATGAGCAACAATAATAGCTGCCCTGTCATAGGTCAAACCCGCCCCACGGCAAAAAGGTATTCGAACTCGGATTGGTGGCCAAACCAGTTGAGTCTGAAAATTCTAACCCAGAATTCTGCCCAATTGAACCCCTATGGTGAAGACTACAATTATGCTCAGGAATTCAGCAAATTAAACCTGGACGAGCTCAAGCAGGATATTTATGCCGTGATGACTCAGTCGCAAGATTGGTGGCCCGCAGATTATGGGCATTATGGGCCTCTATTTATCCGAATGGCTTGGCATAGCGCAGGTACCTACCGTATAGGGGATGGTCGCGGAGGTGGGGGTGCCGGTACACTCCGATTTGCTCCACTCAATAGCTGGCCGGACAATGCAAACCTCGATAAAGCACGCCGCTTGCTTTGGCCGATTAAACAAAAATATGGTCGCAGACTTTCTTGGGCCGATCTCATGATTTTAACCGGGAATTGCGCTCTGGAATCCATGGGACTCAAAACGTATGGATTCGCAGGAGGACGGGAGGATGTTTGGGAACCCGAGGAGGATATTTACTGGGGGTCAGAAACTACATGGCTGGGAGATGAACGCTACTCGGGAGTCCGTGACCTGGAACACCCATTAGGTGCCGTCCAAATGGGACTCATTTATGTGAATCCTGAAGGCCCCAATGGCAAACCAGACCCGTTAGCCGCCGCTGTAGATATCCGTGAGACGTTTGCTCGCATGGCCATGAATGACGAGGAAACGGTTGCTCTTATTGCAGGTGGTCATACCTTTGGGAAAGCACACGGTGCGGCATCATCAGACCAGTATGTAGGTCCTGAACCTGAAGGAGCATCCATAGAAGAGCAGGGGCTTGGCTGGAAAAACCAATATGGGGATGGCAAAGGTTCGGACACAATTACAAGTGGATTAGAAGGGGCATGGACTACCGCTCCCGCAAAATGGGACAGCAACTTCTTTGAGAATTTGTTCGGATATGAATGGGAATCCGTCCAAGGGCCTGGTGGAGCTATGCAATGGGCCCCGGTTGATGCATCTGCAAACGGAACCGTACCCGATGCACACGATGCAACGAAAACCCATGCCCCTATGATGCTGACAACAGACCTAGCACTTCGCTTAGATCCGATCTATGCACCGATATCCAAGCGATTTCATGCAAACCCTGATGAATTTGCAGATGCCTTCTCACGTGCATGGTTTAAGCTCACACACCGAGATATGGGGCCAATCAGTCGCTATCTGGGCTCCGAAGTCCCCAAAGAGCCACTCCTTTGGCAGGATCCCGTGCCGGAAGTTGATCATGAATTGATCACGACGAGTGACATTGATACACTAAAGCGTCGTATCCTTGAATCTGGGTTAACCATTCCAGAATTGATTCGAACTGCTTGGGCATCCGCGGCTACATTCCGAGGTACGGACAAACGAGGTGGCGCAAATGGAGCACGCCTTCGCCTAGTGCCTCAACGAAATTGGGAGGTCAACCATCCAGATCAACTTGAAAGCGTTCTTCATACTTTGCAGCAGGTCCAATCAAACTTCTCCACTCAATCTGGGAAGAAGGTTTCCCTTGCAGACCTGATTGTTTTGGGCGGCTGTGCCGCGGTTGAGGAAGCAGCCCATCGTGCTGGACATGATCTTCAAGTGTCCTTCTCCGCAGGCCGTACAGATGCTACACAGGAAGCAACAGATGAGGATTCATTCGCCGTACTAGAGCCTGTCACAGACGGATTCCGTAATTACATCAAGTCAGGATGCTCTCAATCTGCGGAGGAGTTACTTATTGACCGAGCCTCCATGTTGACTCTGAATCCGGTGGAAATGACGGTGTTGATCGGGGGAATGCGTGTTCTGCATGCAAATTTTGATGAATCAAATCTAGGAGTGTTCACGGACCGGCCAGGCATGCTTACACGAGACTTTTTCGTAAACCTACTGGATATGGATACAATCTGGGAACCTTCTACTTCTGTGGATGGAGTCTTTGAGGGACGAGATTACAAAACAAAAGAGCTCAAATGGACCGGCTCCGCTGTTGATCTGATCTTTGGCTCAAACTCACAGTTGCGAGCCATTGCGGAAACGTTTGCCTGTGATGATGCAGATGCTCTCTTTATCCAATCATTTGCGAATGCTTGGGTGAAAGTCATGAACCTTGATCGTTTTGATCTCCAGTAACTATCGAGGTATGGCTGGCATTCTGTTTGAATCCCGATCTCTCAGGATCGGGATTCAAACACTCCCTCACTTATTCTATCGAGTATCTATTTTCTCCCAAACAATCGCTATCTAACCCTCCAGAAAGATTCTCTTGCAACCTTACATTAATCTCTCATTATTGCAATCTGAAACCAACACCCTAACGGTCATACCTCTGCCACAGCCTATCTTCCCCATCAAACCTATTGCATAGAGAGTACTGTACAACTATGTCTGAATTCTGTCATCTGCACTGCCATACCTCCTACTCATTACTGGATGGAGCCGCACGGATTGATTCCCTCGTGACTCAGGCGAAAAATCTGGGCATGGATGCTCTGGGTATCACGGATCATGGAAATCTGTATGGCGTGCCAGAGTTTCACTCCGTCGCCAAACGCAATGGAATCCGACCTGTGATCGGATGCGAATTTTATCTATGTGCCAGCCCCATGGAGGAAAGGAAAGACCGGGTACGATACCATCAGGTTCTATGGGCAAAAAATGAAGTCGGCTACCGAAATCTTATTAAACTGTCCTCCCTGTCGTTTTTGGATGGATTCTACTTCAAGCCGCGCATTGATTTTGACCTTTTAACGCGGTACAGCGAAGGGCTTGTTGCATCGACCTGCTGCCTCCAGGGGCAAGTTCCGCAGGCGATCCTCAGCGGTAACCTAGATGAAGCACGCGTATTACTCAAAAACTACCTGGATCTATTTGGCAGAGATAATTACTATGTGGAAATCCAGAACCACGGTATTGAAGAGCAGGCCATCGTCAATGAGACCCTCCTGAAATGGGCTTCTGAATTCAACTTGAATGTGGTCGCAACGAACGATGTTCACTATGTCATGAAAGAGGATGCCTTTGCGCAAGATATCCTCCTCTGCCTACAGACCGGAAAAGATTTTAATGATCCTCAGCGTCTTCGTTTTGACAAGAAAGAGTTCTATCTGAAGTCTACGGCCGAAATGAAGGCCAGCCTAGGGAAGAATCCAGATACGGGGATCTGGATGCAAAATAGCCTCGAGATTGCAGAGAAATGCCAGTTTGATCTGCCTTTGGGGAAACTTCTAATGCCTCACTTTCAGATCCCTGATCAATTTGGAGATGATGCGGATAAATACCTGAAACATATTGTGTTTGAGCGAGGCAGGAAAAGATATCCGGAGTTCTCCGAAGCGGTGCAGGATCGCCTGCGCAGCGAATTGGGGATCATAAAAGAAATGGGGTACGCAGGTTATTTCCTGATCGTACAGGATTTTACCACTGCTGCTCGTGAAATGAACGTATCCGTAGGCCCCGGGCGGGGTTCGGCAGCCGGCAGTGCCGTGGCCTACTGTCTTGGAATTACGAGCGTAGATCCTCTCAAATACAATCTACTCTTTGAGCGCTTCTTAAACCCGGAGCGCATTTCCATGCCGGATATTGATATTGACTTCGACGACCACGGACGAGCAAAGGTGATTGATTATGTAATCAAAAAATATGGGGATCGAAACGTCAGCCAGATCGTCACTTTCGGTACGATGGGTGCCCGTACGGTCATTCGAGATGTCGCGAGAGTTCTCAGGATCCCCCTTCAGGAGGCGGATAAGATTGCCAAATCTATCCCCTATGGGACCAGTCTGGACGAGGCCTTGAAAACCGTGCCAGAACTCAAAAAATTACCGAAATCTGACCGAAAAGAGCTCACAACTCTTATCAAGGCTTCACGAGTTCTGGAAGGATGTGCACGGCACACAGGAGTTCATGCTGCAGGAGTCATTATTGCACCCGGAACCGTTAGCGATTATATCCCTGTTGCCACCACGAAGAATAAGGAAGAGCAGGTTCTTACAACCCAGTACTCCGGAGATTGGGTTGAAGATTTTGGATTACTCAAGATGGATTTTCTGGGACTTTCAACCCTGACCATCATCAAAAACATCTGCAATATTATAGAAGATCGTACTGGGAAGGTACTCGATATGGATACTCTTCCTCTGGACGATGTTCCTACATTTGAACTTTTTCAACGAGCGGATACTTACGGCATCTTTCAGTTTGAATCGGATGGTATGCGCAAATGGCTTGCGCAGCTAAAGCCCACATCGCTGGATGATTTAATCGCGATGAATGCACTGTACCGCCCCGGGCCGATGGACTTAATTCCTAATTATATCCGGCGCAAACATGGTCAAGAAAAAGTCGAATATCCTCACGAGATCCTAGAACCGGTATTGAAGTCTACCTATGGACTCCCTGTCTTCCAGGAACAGGTCATGCAAATCGCACAGGTCATGGGAGGCTATTCGCTTGGAGCAGCAGATGTTTTACGCCGAGCGATGGGGAAAAAGAAAAAATCGGTAATGAAGGCCCAAAGGAATCGATTTATTGAGGGAGCAAAAGAACGCGGGATTCCTGAGAAAACGGCGGAAGATGTCTTTGAAATGATGGACAAGTTTGCGGGTTATGGATTCAATAAATGTATCGAAGAATCGACCCTCATTATGGATGCAAACAGGGGAGTACAGATCACGGTCCGCCAACTGCACGAAAAGGGTTGGGAGGGATTTCAGGTCTACGCCCTTGCAAATGATGGGCTACTGGTTCCCCGTAATGTAGAAGCTGTTTACTATAATGGATTTAAACAGGTTTTTGAGGTAGTGACGCAGGCCGGACGACGAATTCGTACAACCTCTACGCATCGATTCCGTATACATGGGGATTGGCAGCACCTTGAAAATCTTTCCTTGGGGGATCAGATCGCAACCATTGAATACGAATCCCCGGCAGGTTCCACTAAATATGAAGACGGAAATACTCTTCTTGGTACCGGTGTAAAAATCATTTGGGACAACATCGTACAAATCATTCCTGCCGGATATGCGCATACGTACGACCTCACTGTAGAGAAAGACCATAACTACATTGCAAATGGCTTTGTCGTACACAACAGCCATAGTGTTGCGTATTCACTTGTGGCGTACCAGACGGCTTACTTGAAGACACATCATACCGCTGAATTTATGGCCGCGGCTATGTCGAATGCTTCAGGAGATTCTGACAAATTCATCACAATGTTGAATGAAGCACGGCGCCTTGACCTGCAACCTCAGCCCCCCTCGGTCACCCATAGCAGGGAAGATTTTTCCGTAGATGAGAATGGAACGATCCACTTTGGACTTTCCTCTGTCAAAGGCGTCGCCCGAACCGCCGTTGATCATATCGTATCCAGCCGGGATAAGATGGGACCTGCAAAAACCCTGTTTCAATTTGTCAAACGCCTGGATCCACGCATTCTCAATAAAAAATCACTTGAGTCTCTTGCATATGTAGGTGCTCTAGATCGATTCGGGGATCATCGTGCACAAATCGTTGAGGCCCTCGACCTTGCCATTCATTATGCAGAACATGCAAGGCGTGATGAGGCTCTTGGACAAGGTTTCCTGTTTGCGGACGAAGATTCGATTACCGAGAGACCCGAACCAAATTTGCCCGTATGTGCAAAGTGGCCCCAAACGAAAGTACTTGCAAAGGAGCGGGAACTGGCTGGTTTTTATATCTCTGGGCACCCTCTGGATGGATGGGAAATTGAACAGCGCTCCTCTTCGGACTCTGATCTGGCGGGGATTGCCACCATAGCTTCCAAGAGTGATGAAAAGCTGTACCGCTCTGTATGTGGCGTGATCACCCACATCAAGCCTAGAAAAACTCGAAAAGGAGATTTGATGTCCTCCGCAATCCTAGAAGATCGCACGGGACAGGCAGAGCTTGTATGCTTTCCTACTGTCCATGAAGAGGCGAAAGAGTTTCTCACTGAAAATTCCCTCGTTACTGCTTCTGGAGAGATCGAAGAAAGTGGCGGGTCACTCAAAATCCTTGCTCGTCGTATTATCCCACTAGACAAAATACGCGGAGAATTTCTCGATAATATTGTGATCTCTCTAGATTTTTCCGAACTAAAGGATGCGGATCTGGATCATTTCATTCAAATCTGCAGAAAGAATCCTGGGAAAAAGAAGCTCTTTTTCCAGATTGAAGAAAATGGTCATGAATTAAAATTTGTCAGTCAAAACACCACCGTTGAGGCGAATTCCGATGTCATCTCAAGCTTGAAATCTACATTTGGAATACAGAGCATTCATCTTGAATGGAAAGAGAAAACACCTCATGAATAAGCTGACTGTATTATTTGTTTGTACGCATAATTCCTCTCGCTCACAAATGGCGGAAGGTTTACTCAAACACCTTTATGGTGGCTACTATGACGTTTATAGTGCGGGAACCCAGCCAGGCGGTGTGAGTCCATTTGCAATTCTTGCTATGGAGGAAATTGGGATTGACATTCAAAGTCATTCTTCCAAAAACATTCATGAATTCCTGTCCATGAACCTGGACACCGTTGTAACCGTCTGTGATTCTGCGCGTGAAGCATGTCCGTTCGTTCCCGCTGGAAACAATATTCATCAGCGTTTTGAGGATCCCCGCGCGACTAATGGCTCCGATGCGGAAAAGCTAGCAACTTTTCGGCGTGTGCGTAAACAAATACACCATTGGGTTGAAGACTACTTTCGACCATCTCCATCATGAAACCTCGCCTGACCGATGATGGCACCCGTCCAGAACTGGACTTACATGGCTGCACCGTCCATGAAGCGCTGCACCTATCTCGCCAACTCATTATTGAATCTGCGCGGCGAGGTCGAGATTCGGTCCGATTGATCCATGGAAAATCCACCTCCACCCCTGGGAAACGTACCATCAAATCTGCACTCACCGAGTTGATTGACAGTGGAGCTCTTACCCTCCATATCAGTGGTTCATTCAAGTCCGATGGCCATATGATTGTTGCGTTACGAAAAAGGGGAAACCGTCATCCCCCTGGCTATATAAATTTGCGTAACCTCCGTCCCCGATGAATCCACGCATTGGTATAACCACTTCTTTTGAAGATGAACAGTATCGGCTTGATCATACCTATGTAAGTGCCGTCAGGGCGGCTCAGGGGCAACCAATACTTCTGCCACTGGCGAATTCTTTGTCTGAAGCAAAACGGATCTGTGATTTTATTCAGGGACTTATCATTCCTGGCGGCCCCGGTATCACGAAACACATGATTGGAACACTCCCTGCACAGCTGGCCCCCGTCAATCCTAGGCGATGGATCTCTGACAACTTGATTCTGGATGTGGCCACGGAACGGAATCTACCGATCCTTGGAATTTGCTATGGCATGCAATTGCTAGCAGTTCGAGCTGGCGGGATCCTTTATGCCGACGTCGAAAATCAGGTCAATGAAGCCGGTGTGCATAGCGAAAAGCGAGGTGCCACTGACCATCCCATCGAAATTCTCCCCAACACTCACTTGGAAAAGGTCTGGGATTCCGACGTGAAGGTTGCCAACTCCCGCCATTTCCAGGCGATCTGTGATCCAGGAACCGGCTACATTGTGAGTTCCCAATGCTCAGACGGCATCATTGAAGCCATCGAAAATGTAGACGGTACTCATATCGGAGTCCAATTTCATCCAGAGCGAATGCAGGCTTATTCCCTATTCCATAATCTTGTACAACAGGCTATCGCGTACGAACGTGCTTCGTGAAGAATTACAATCTCTTGATACTGCCCCCAAGAAACTGCGCTCTTTTGGGCTTACGCTTGGGATTGCACTGCTAATCATTGCCGGAGTACTTCACTGGCGTGACATCTCGGGATTCGTATTCGTTGCAGGGATTGGCGGATTGATCTTGAGCATTGGACTGATTGCTCCGAACCTCTTACGACCTCTTTACAAACCATGGATGGCTCTGGCTCTGGTTCTGGGTTTCATTATGACGAGGGTCATCCTGACTGTGATGTTTATCGTGCTATTTATCCCGATTGGCTTACTGATGCGACTCTTTGGAAAGGATCCTCTTCGTCGCAAGCTTGATCCGGATGCGGAGACCTATTGGATCCCCAAAGACTACGATGCGGAGGCACCCGATCGTCTTGAACGCTATTACTGATTCTGATTTGGCAGATCTTCCAAGTTCTGCTCCATCGGATACAGATCGGGGAAAAGACCTCTCTACTGAGCCTATTGCATAGATGACCATACAGGTTAGCAGAGGCGAATCAATTTCGATGTTTTCTGAGTGCAACCCTGCCCCCAAGCCGATTGCATGATACAAGTGTCACTGCCGATACAATCATTATGTTCCAACCTACCAAATCAGTCAGATACCTGTCTGGTACATGGCAGGAACCTCATAACGCAAGACCATTGGAATCGGTCTGCGATAAATCGCATAGAGATATTCCCCATCTCTGGCAACTCCTATTTGCACTGCTCCGTCTTGTAGTTCAAGTACTCCAACGGGAGTCCCTGTCCAAGTAAAAACAACAGCAATCCGGCCGGGCGGAGAATAGTATGCTTGACTACGAATCCATCCTCTAGTCCTACCAGAATACAAGGCAAATATGAACTGATCCGTGACAGCTACACTAACATAACCCTGAGTCGTTTCGCTTTCAATAATCGTCCGCGGCCCTCCTCCCTCAAAAGCAGGTCCTGCAACACTAAACAGAGGTTCATGGAAGCCCGGTCCACGTACGAGATGAAGCATTTTTGAAGTATCAAAAATTTCAATTCTGTCTGTATTTAGTGATGCAGCTACAATTCTAGTCCCCGTTGAGTTGGTCTTCAGGATGGCCTCATATGCATATTGAAGAACAGATACAGGGATATCTGGTTCACCCTCGGGAATAGAGCCAAGAGTTCTGATAAATTCCCCGTTGGGAGCGTACAGACCTAATCTGCCAGATTCATACAATCCTGAGGAAATTATGGTGTCTCCAATGACCCACACTGGGTCGATTGGATGTCCTCCGCCTGTCAGCCGAAGGGATTTTGTGGTGATGGTTGTGTCCTCCAAGTATTTTGCTGTCCTCGGAGGATCATATACCCACCCCGCGTCGCTACCTGGCTTAAAACTCATTGACCATAAAAAAGATATCTCTCGCGCTCCTTCTCCCTTGACACCCGTCTGAGCTACAAAATCACCTGATTCTTTGTCAAAGATTGCGACTGAGTGGCCTGCTTGCGGATCACCTATAAATATGTACTTTTTTCCTACGACCATGTCTGTAGGAAGACCCAAGGAATCACTGTCAATGAACAAATCTCCCTGCAGTGCATGCGTAAGGAGAGTGTCCGTGGAAAATTCAACAAGGAAAGGACTTGGAGGGGAGGAAGATGAAAAAACACATCCCCCTAGCGCGGCGACTGATGACACAAAAGCTAGTAGTAGCCGATACATGGGATGGGTCATTACCTAGGGCCGTCCATTTGTCTGTCTCGCTCGGAACAGGCTCCGCCGTAAAGTTCATATCCCTTTGGCCCATCTGGGCCACCGCAATAAGCATCATATACGCAACAGTTTTCTATACCTGCGGCACAGGCTTCCTGAGGTACAGGCATTGTATCCTGCTGGATGAATGCCCCCGTTAAGGCAGGTGCAATCATCATTACAGCCAATGCCATAGCTCAGAAATGGTTAATGTTAAAAAACGAGATCTGAAAGTTTTCATGGTCTCGAAGGTTAATGTGTTATGTGAATGTGAAGTAGTGCTAATAAGATAGCATACCATATTTAATGTTACCTAATTGTTAAATAAATATTAAATGATAGTGAATCGCAATGAGTGTAGTGGAACTATTTTAGCCTTCTCGCGTGAATTCCCCTGTATCTTATAAGGGATGCAAATAATGTGACAGCAGTTCCCACTAACGGCTTACGAATTTAGTTGCTCAACTAGTTCTTGATTGCTGAACTTTTTGCTTCAACTACTTCAGGTTTCATCCACAAAAATATCATCTCTCTCAAGAGAAAGTAGGTACTGATTCCTCTTGAGATACTCTTCCTGTAGTTCGAATTGAGCCTCACTCCCTTCTTCAGCACTCATGATACTGGAGGTAAGATTTTTCAACTCTTGTTTGATCAGCTGCCTTTTAACTCGACGCATACAATCCATCGCGATTCGCTTTGGATTTTGATTCAGTCTGGGAACATCAATTTTTTTCTCTACCCATTTTTGGGAAACCTCATGCTGGCGGATCAGAAGGCCGGCAGCCAACTGTCGACCGAGTGGACTGAGGTTGAGCTTCCCAAGATCAATGGCTTCTAGTTGATCGGTCTCTTCACTATGCTCATGGTAAATGGTTATCAGAGCTTCTACGAGCTCTCGGGATGTACCTTCCTGAAACTCCTCTATGCCCATGTTCCAAAGGATATATTCAATCATGGGAAATCCTTCTTCAAGCATGAGCTCCAAGAGCTTTCTCTCCGGCTCTGGAATTGATTCAACGGAATCAAAATTTTCAATTTGCTCCAGGACTGTTTCAGAGGATTTTCGACGATGCCTATTATGCCTTGCAACCTCTTGTGCTATATCTCCCTCTAGAATACCAAACAGTTGCCCTACCTTTTGGATATATATTTTTTGCAGAAGTTGATCGGGTAACCATGTAATTCGCTCTGCCACTCTGGAAATTTCATTCCGTATCCCTTGGGGCGTACTGAGTGCATTCTTCTGTTTTGCAGAACCGTACAGGTACACAAGCCAATCTTTTATCTCAGCCTGAAGGAAGTTTTTGAATTCATCTGCCCCCTGTTTTCGGACAAATGAATCTGGATCTTCTCCTTCTGGTAATGACAAAACACTTGCGTCCAGCCTATTTTGGAGAACACAGTCAATGGCACGTTCGGTTGCTTCAGCTCCCGCCGTATCTGCATCATAGAGTAATTGGATTTCATTCACATATCGTCCCAATAACTTTACCTGTTGGGGCGTGAGCGCGGTTCCGCAGCATGCCACAGATCCTACCCCTGCCTGATCCAATGTTAGGACGTCCGTGTACCCTTCTACCAGAAGAATCCTATTCTGCTGCCGCGCTTCCCTTTTTGCTTGATAGAGTCCATACAGTACGTAGCTTTTGCGGTAGACCTCGGTTTCTGGAGAGTTAAGGTACTTCGGTATTTTCGGCCCTTCTTCCAGGGCCCGACCACCAAACCCTATAATCTTTCCGATATGAGACCAGACCGGAAAGATCACCCGGTTTCGAAATCGATCATAATACCCTCCATTTTCCCGTGCTTTGACCAGTCCGGCCTTCTCTAGAGACTCTGGCTTGATATGCCTACCTTCTGCCGCCTTGAGGAGACCATCCCATAAATCGGGTGCATAACCTAGTTGGAATCGCTCAATCGTTTTCTCTGTCAATCCACGATCCTGCAAATATGCACGAGCTCGTGCACCAGATTCAGAGGACCGAAGTTGTTGGCTGAAGTATTCCGATGCGAATCGGAGAGCATGATAGATTGCTTCGTTCTTTTGAAATGCCTCACGACCTACTCCCTGCTCTGGAATTTTTATTCCTGAGCGATCTGCAAGCCAGCGTACCGCATCCAGAAAGTCTAGCCTTTCAATCTCCATCACGAATGTCAAGACATTTCCTCCTTTACCACATCCGAAACACTTGAAGATCCCCTTGGATGGGTTCACATTAAAGGATGGAGTCTTTTCTTCGTGAAATGGACACAACCCTACATAATTCGAACCCGCTTTTTTCATCCGCACATAATCCTGAACCACACTCAGAATATCTGAGCTCTCGCGCACCTGCTCTACAATATGATCGGGGATTCTCATATACCCTATACGTGAATTGATTCCACCGGAGATTGCTCGGGTTTATCCGAGCACTGACACGCTCCTAAGGCAAGCATTCCTACAAGAAGGATTGAAAAAATAATTCTCATCATGGCTTAAATTTTTGTTCTAATGCTTAAGGAAATTACTAAAAACTTGCATGTAAACCTTCTGATTCTCTGTACCTACTCAATAGGTCTTTGTTCTATTGTACCAGATGCCTCAACACCAATAAAATATCCACTGCCGCTGCGACGACTACGTCTCTACAGAGGCTCTCCCTTGATCCATGTTCTTACAACTGTTCCAGTACGGTAGAAACTGCATCTCTTTTAGATTTTTCTCATTATCAAGGCCTTGAAAATCCACCTATTCCTCTATTTCATTAGACAAGCATTCCCTTGTTTACGGGATTCGCTCTGCTCCTATCTGATTAAAAGCTGTATATACATCCTGTTTTTCTAATCCAGAATTGCCGAGCCCCCTACACCTTGATCTGTGTGACCAGAGCATCAACCATATTTTCCGTCCAAACCACAGTAAAATAGGATGAATCTAAAATTCATAGGACTTGCTTAAGGTGCCATGTTTCCATTATCTTTATGTTAGGATTGATCGATTTTGGATTGGAAATTCTTGGAATAGACATAGGGGGATCCGGGATCAAGGGAGCTTTGGTTGACATTGAGTCCGGGCAGTTGACTTCGGAGCGTTTCCGCCTTGATACGCCCACCGGAGGATATCCCAACGAGATTGCGGAGATCTTACATGCTGTCACCAAGCACTTTTCGTGGACGAAAAAGGTTGGAGTCACAATGCCTGTACGCATACGGGACGGCATTGCTTGTACGGCAGCCAATATTGATCAATCCTGGATTGGCACAAATGTGGAAGAGCTTTTCTCGTCTACATTAGGCTCTGAAGTCACCGTGCTCAACGATGCAGATGCTGCTGGCTATGCCGAAATCCACTATGGTGCAGCCAAGGGTGCGCTTGGCAAAACACTCGTCCTCACACTTGGGACTGGCATTGGATCCAGCCTATTTATGGGCCCTGTTCTGGTACCCAACTTAGAACTTGGCCATCTTCGCATGGCTGGCACCACTGCGGAAGCTTTGGCAGCCAATAGTATTCGTAAACGCGATCAACTCTCTTGGAAAAAGTGGGCCAACCGTGTTCAGAAATATCTGACCTATATTGAATTCTTGTTAGATCCTAGGCTGATTATCCTCGGTGGTGGGATCAGCCGTCCAAAACGCACCAAACATTATCTCCATCTTCTCAAAACCAGGGCACAGCTACTTCCAGCACATTTTCAAAATGAAGCTGGAATTATTGGAGCTGCATGTGCAGCCTATACGCAATCAGATTGATGTCTCTTTCTCCATCAATCATTCAACAGCAGCTTTCATCTGACGACGCTGATCTACAAAAAGCTGGCTTTGACCACCTGATTCATGCACTCAATCAGGGAACCGTACGTGCAGCTTCAAAAAATGAAGAAGGAATCTGGCAAACCCATGCTTGGGTAAAGAAAGGCCTCCTTTTTGGATTTCGCATCGGAAAACTTGAAAAAATCGCCTCTCAGCCAACTCCTTTCTTTGATAAGGATACATTTCCGTTGAAACCTCTCAACATCACAGACCATGTTCGCCTGGTCCCTGGAGGATCCTCCATTCGGACGGGCTGCTATGTCAGCCCGAGTGTCATCTGCATGCCTCCAATGTACATCAATACAGGAGCATATGTAGATGAAGAAACTATGGTAGATTCACACGCTCTTGTGGGTAGTTGTGCACAGGTTGGAAAACGGGTACACATATCTGCTGCTGTACAGATTGGGGGGGTATTAGAGCCTCCTGGTGCTCTGCCTGTAATCATAGAGGACGACTGTTTCCTTGGCGGAGGCTGCGGCATCTATGAGGGCTGCATCGTTCGAGAAGGTGCCGTTCTGGCCCCTGGTGTCATTTTGACTAATTCCACGCGACTCTATGATCTGGTCCATGAACGGATCCTCAAGCCGGGTCAGGTACCTGCTGGTGCTGTTGTTGTCTCCGGAAGTCGCGCCAAATCAAGCTCCTTTGCCCATGAGCATGGCATATCCACGTATGTCCCCGTAATCGTGAAGTACCGCGACACTCAGACCGATGCGGCAACGGAACTCGAATCCGCACTACGTTAATCTACTCCGTATTGAGATCTCAAAATAGAGCTACTACAGCTGATTAAGTATGAAATATTTTTGAATTATTCCGCGACAGTACAAAAGACTGACAGGTTCAACGAAATTGAACAATAAACACAGTAATAGCTTAATGAAGTTAAATGTGATCCAACAGGTGGGAGTATGCTGAAATTAGTGGGGTTTGGCGCACTCCCTACTCCCGAACATGTTCTCGGAAATAACAATTATTTTGATATTATTGATCAATGGGATACTATTGTGTACAGAAAATGAGGAGCGGGTTCACGAGTAGAAGGTCAACGAATACGCATGCAAATCATGAAATGTATGATAAGTGGTATAAGAATCATTAAACTAACCTTACAGACCTTCTAAAATGTATACGAATGTGCCTCCAGATGTCACGGATGCCATTGTGGTTGGATCTGGAATCAGTGGAGGCTTTGCGGCCAAAGAGTTAACAGAAGCCGGGATGAACGTATTGCTCCTAGAACGGGGATTTCATTTAGAGCATGGTGCTGGTTATATTACTGAATATCTTCAAGATTGGGAATTCGCCGCCCGTAATAGTCAAGGCTCACGCACTCATCAAAAAATCTACCCCATCCAATCCCGTACGTATGCTTTTGGGGAGCACACAGAGCATTTTTTTATCAATGACCTTGAGAATCCATATGTTGAAGCCGATCCGTTCACATGGATTAGAGCAGATGTTGTAGGAGGGCGTTCCATCTTATGGGCACGCCAGTGCTACCGATGGGGGCCGCAGGATTTTGAAGCCAATCTGCACGACGGCATGGGTATTGACTGGCCTATCCGATATGAAGATATTGCTCCGTGGTATGATCATGTGGAACGATTTGTTGGGATTACGGGTCATCCAGAGGGACTTGTGCAATGTCCAGATGGCGTCTTTTTACCACCGATGGAGATGAACTGGGCAGAGCAGTGCGTACGGGAAGCGATCAGCCAACATTTTAATGACCGATTAATGACCATTGGTCGGGCTGCAATTTTGACACAGCCTCATATGGGTAGGGCCGCTTGCCATTATTGTGGAGAATGTTATCGTGGTTGTTCTGCCGGAGCTTATTTCAGTAGTTTAAGTTCTACGTTGCCAGCTGCTGCTGCAACGGGCAGGTTCACTCTACGGCCAGAGAGTATCGTCCACAGCATCATTTACGATGAAGCGAAGGGAAAAGCTACTGGCGTTCGGTATATCGATCGGAAGACCAAAGTAATGAAAGAGGCGTATGCCAACATCATCTTTTTGTGTGCCTCTGCACTTGGGAGCACTCAGATTATGCTCAACTCCACCTCTTCACGTTTTCCTAATGGGTTTGCGAATGATAGTGGAGTACTGGGGCATTACCTCATGGATCACCATTTCCAGATCGGTGCTTCAGGACAGATACCTGGGGGAGAGGATCGATATTATCAGGGAGTCCGCCCGAACGGAATCTATATTCCACGATTCCAAAATCTTTCCCGAAAAACAGAGCGAAGTGATTATCTTAGAGGATTCGGTTATCAGGGGGAGGCATCAAGGCCTTCTTGGGATCGTCCGAGTTCGGGATTTGGCATCCAACTGAAACAACAACTCAGAAATCCTGGTCCATGGCAAATGATCTTGGAGGGATTTGGTGAGGCGTTGCCTGAATTCAACAATTATGTAACACTGGATACGTCGGTCACTGATGCTTGGGGAATACCCGTGCTCCGTATTCATTGTAAGTGGGGAGAAAATGAGTTTGCCATGCGGGAGGACATGAAGCAATCCGCGGCTGAAATGTTAGATGCTGCGGGAGCGAAAAATATTGAAACCTATGATCATTATGCAGAGGGAAACTTGGGGGCAGAGCCCGGTCTTGGGATTCATGAAATGGGTACAGCCCGTATGGGAAACGACCCCAAAACTAGTGTTTTGAATGCCTACAATCAGTGTCATGCGTCCCCGAATGTATTTGTACCTGACGGTGCATGTATGACGTCCTCCGCCTGCCAAAACCCCTCCATCACCTATATGGCTCTCACCGCACGAGCGGCCAGTCATGCCGTGGACGAATTGAAGCGGCGAAACCTGTGACGTTTCCTCCATGAGATTTCCTCATTGGAAGCCTCATGGCATCACACATCCTGCCCATGCCTTACTTGACCCTCATAAAGTATCCCATATAAACGGAGAAAGATTGGTCCTCCAAAGAGGTGGCTTGAATCCGATAGAGATACGGAACAGAAGGTACATTCAGATCCCTCAGTTGCATTTTATGCCCCCATCCTGCGGGGAGATATACCGGCGGAGTGGACACCAATCGCCGTCCCGTGACACCCATGACGTCTACCTGCACCTGTGCAGGCCATGGAAGATCAAAGACCAAATGGGTGGAACGATGGAAAGGATTTGGATAATTGGAGTATCCTCGTAATTCTTGGGAGCTCTCTGGGGTTTCTTCTGTATCGACAGGAGAGATTACACCAATGCGAAACTCAAGACGATCTTCCGCCCCGTTATGATCCGTCGCTTTGTAGATCAAGGAGATGGGTGGGGGCACCTCCAAGGGGGGGAGAGAGAATGGATGAGTCAATGCGGAGCGAATCACTCCCCATTCCGAAAGTGACGGCTAATAGCAAAAAGATACTCATCCCAGACATTTGTTAGAATTATTCGAAAAGAAACGAAGACATAGAAAGATACGGTAGAGCCACCATTTCTTCCAACAGCGCTGTCTTTCCTGGGCCTAGTGCACGAGGTTTTAAGCTGCATTGCACCTCTGTGGGTCCTACCCTGATTGGCTTGACCAAGCATCTCTCACATTTAGCTGTGATTTTGTTTATATTAATCAGATCTTCATAATCTGATTATTCTCAAAATTCTATTTTCAATCAGCTCGGACAAATGGTTAATCGTAATCGTCTCTTTTATGGTAGTTGTCTTGCCTTGTTAACAACAGCATTTGCTTTCACTGTCATTTCCGGTATCGCCTTCTCGGTGAAATCGGAATTTGTTCTCACAAATGCACAACTGGGAGTTTTCACTGGTGTGTTCTTTATCGGATTTACCATCAGCCAGGCGATCTTCTCTCCGCTCTGCGACATCATTGGAATGCGATGGATTGTGCGAGGAGCTTTTGTGACACATGTAGCAGGGGCAATACTGATCATGACTGCTCCCGGGTATATGCCTGCCGTTGCCGGCTCACTGTGCGCCGGACTTGGTGCCGGCTTGGTTGAAGCTGGATGCAATCCGCTTGTTGCAGCTCTCTATCCAAACAATAAGACCTCTAAGCTGAACCACTTTCATATGTGGTTCCCGTACGGGAACCTGATTGCCGCCATCCTTCTGACCTTGGTGTTCGCGCAATTTGGAGGGGGCTGGCGCGCACAACCCTTACTGATCTTGATCCCCGCCCTAGGATATGGTCTGATGATGTTTACGGCCCCCTTCCCACAAACAGAAGGAGTCCAGGCTGGGGTCTCTGTGGGGCAATCATTTAAGGCACTCTTTGCTCCGATTATGCTCATCATGTTACCTATGATGCTACTTACAGCCTCGATGGAGTTGCCTCCATCAAGTTGGGTTCCTCCTGTACTTCAGGCAGGCGGGATTGATGGATTGCTTGTGTTTGGATTCGTATTCGGTATCATGGGCACGTTACGCCTGCTGGCTGGTCCGGTTGTTCGCGTTCTTACTCCAACCGGCATCCTGTTTGGAGGTGCGATTCTTGCCACACTAGGGCTTTATCTGTTCAGTATGGCAGAATCAACATTAATGGCCTTTTTGACGGCTGCCGTCTGGGCCATCGGGATTGCTTATTTCTGGCCAACCATGTTGGGCTACGTGTCTGAACGAAACCCTAAGAGTGGAGCCTTGGGACTCGGCGTTATGGGGGCCGTAGGGATGTTGGCGTCCTTCTTTGTTACACCCTGGCTGGGCAGCGTTGCCGATGATCGTGGACACGATACGCTAGACACCCCAGTGGTTGTCGAAATATTTGAAGATGTAACTCTCCAATTTCCGGATATTGCCGAAAATGCCGGAGCACAATCCGGTGATATTATGGCAGTAAATGCTACAGTTGAGGACGTCTTGGCACAGTACGAAACTGGTGGGAAGTTGCCTCGTGGAAATACCATGCAAGCGCTCAGAGCCATCAGCGGTTCTGGTGTAACTTTAGAGGTCGTAGAGCGAGCACAGGCGGAACTAAATCCTGCTGATAATGAAGGTGGAAGGCGCTCTTTCCGCACGCTAGCCCCCTTTGGGTTTATCTTGATCGTGGTGTTTGGCCTTCTTCTGTTACGGGACATTCGGGCCGGTGGTTACCGGGCAGAAAAGCTTGGAGAGGAGCAAGCATAGCAGCTCCCGACTTTAATCTGCTGACGTGATCATTGCATCTCGGAGTACTTCCGCCGGATGTAGTACACGCTTGATGTCATAGTGCTGCAGTTGATGGCGGCAACTGGTGCCTGGGGCAACAATCAGTGCATCCCCGCCCGCGCTACGCATCTCGGGGACCAGGCGTCTTTCTGCCATTTTTCGAGAAATCTCATAATGCTCTTTCTCATAACCAAATGCACCCGCCATTCCACAACAACTGGAATCCACCTCGCGCACATGATAGTTTGTAGGTAAGTCCAAGATTTTTCGTGTTGGCTCTGTTCCTGCAAGTGCACGCTGATGGCAGTGGCCGTGTAATAAAACTTCTTTTTCCGTATTCGTAAAGGTCATTTGCAATTGCCCTTCCTCGGCAAGTTGGGCAATAAACTCGTCAAATAATACAGCTTGACTGGCAACTACCCGGGCATCTTCACTCTCTGGCAAAAGGTATAGGTACTCGTCGCGCATTGACAACAAACAGCTAGGCTCCAAACCGACGATAGGCAGTCCCTGTTTTGCATACGGCAATAGTCGCTCTATGGTATCCTCTGCCGCAGCACGTGCCTTCTCTACTAATCCCTTTGAAATCAATGGCCGTCCGCAGCAGCGATGCCCTGGCAGAATCACTTCAAAGCCAACTGCCTCGAGTACTTCAACCGCTGCAATAGATACATGCGGATCATTATACGTGTTAAACGTGTCGTGAAACAATACCACCTGTTGTTTCTGCTGACCATTTTGTGAGCGGTGTCGAAACCAAGAAGTAAAGGGTTGCCTAGTAAACGCTGGCATCTTCCGATGCATGGAAATCCCTACGGTGCGATCCAGCATGAAACGTACAAGAACACTCCTCATGATCCCATTAAATACAGGCGCAAGTATGCCACTGGTTAGACGACTGATTTTAGCAATATCCCCAAACATGCGTGTGCGCAGCGGAATCCCATGCTTCTTATGATACTGTGCCAAAAATTCAAACTTGATTTTTGCCATATCCACCGAAGACGGACACTCGGATTTACATGCTTTGCATTCAACACATAAATCCATGACCTCATACATTCGCTTACTGGTCAACTCTTCCGCTGGCAATACACCCGAAAGCGCAGCCCGCAGAGCATTGGCACGTCCTCGTGTCGTATGCTCCTCCTCACGGGTAACCATGAAACTAGGACACATTACCCCTGTCGTTTCTTTACGACAAATTCCCGCTCCATTACACATCTCCACTGCACGATCAAATCCATGCTCCGCACTGAAATCCAAGTTTAGCTCCAACGGAATTACGTTATAGTCGGGACCATAACGCAAGTTTTCTGTTCCAGCAGGTGCATCTACGACTACCCCTGGATTCAATAGACCGTTCGGATCCCATACTTGCTTTACTTTCTGATATAGCCGATATAATTCGGGCCCAAAGAATCGTTCATTCATCCAACTTCGAGCCCTCCCATCTCCATGCTCACTAGAGAGTGCACCACCATACCCCTGTAGTAAGTCAATGGCAAAATCCAGGATTTCCGGAATCTTGGCAACCTCTGATGCTTCTTTCGTATTGATCAACGGACGAATATGGACACAGCCAGCACTGGCATGCGCATAATAAGCTACACGGGTATTTCTTTCGTCACAGAAACGTCCGATTTTTTCCACATATTCTGCCAGATGCCTAGTTGGTACGGCAGCGTCTTCGATGAATGGAATTGGTTTATGATCTCCCTTGATACTCATCAAAAGTCCCAAACCTGCTTTCCGAACAGCCCATACGTTCGCTTGCCGGTTGGACTCCAGCACGGGTAGTACACTATCTCGGTGCCCTTGCTTGCGAAGAATCTTTTGCAGATGCTCAATCTTTGAGCGCAATTCCACTTCACCACTCCCATAAAACTCCGTAATAAGAATACAATCTGGATTTCCTTCAATAAATGTTGGCAACAATCGAGAATATTCGGGGACATCCTTACATAATTGCAGCCCTAAGTTATCCAGTAGCTCGATTGCACTGGGATTGGCTTGTAAGATCGCCGGAATTTGACGCAGGGCTGCGACCGTAGAACTGCAGTGGACAATTGCCAATCCACGAGCCTCGGGAATAGGAACCAGATTCAGTGTTACATCCTGAATTACCGCTAAAGTCCCTTCCGCACCACATACTAGTTTGGCCAGATTAAACCTCTCATCCTGAGAAATCTTGAACGAGGTAGCTTGCCCAACAAATCGATCAAGGTTATATCCTCCACACCGCCTCCAGTGGCGGGGGGTTCCTTCAATAATCGTTTTGCGATGCTCTGGAGATTCGGTGAGTTCTATCATTGCCCGATAAAGGCTCCCTTCGGCTCCCTTTCGCTGTGCCTTCTTTGTGAGCTCCTCTATCTCTAGTGGTCCCAAGTATTCCTGAGATCCATCACTCAAGACCACATTCATGTTGAGGATATGATCGGCTGTCATGCCATAACAGATCGAATGGCTTCCGGTTGAGTTATTGCTGACAATTCCTCCCAAAGCCGCTCGATTACTGCTGGCCGGATCTGGGCCGAATTGTAATCCGGTTGGGGCAATACTGTTATTGAGTTGATCCAGTACAAGACCCGGCTCTGCACGTACCCAACCTTCTTCTTCGTTTACCTCCAGAATTCGATTTAAATGACGAGTAAAGTCGAGGACTACTGCTTCGGAAACCGCCTGTCCAGCCAAACTGCTTCCTCCTGTCCTAGGTAGAATCGGAACACCAAATTTAGCCGCTAGAGAAACTGCCATATGTACATCATCCCTTGATGCTGGGAAAAAGACGCCATGTGGCATCACACTATATATACTGGCGTCCGTGCTATAGAGAACGCGGCTATACTCGTCCGTTCGAACTTCTCCCTGGCTCTCTCTTTCGAGGGTGCGCAAAAAATCAGTCAGTGCCAGATCCTTGTTTTGCATCAATCAATCCGAGCAGTGTCTAAGATTTTCCAAAATCAACCTTCCATTCATATGAACCTAGACATTCTCCAACCATCAGGTAGCATACCCGTTTCGAGTCTGCCATAAATGAGGAGAAAAATCGTAGCCGAAAAAGAAGAAGACTGCTTCGATCATTCGGAAGAATCTCGATCATGCTCATCAAAAAGCATTGGCATTTCACCGGGGATTTTTCGGTTTAGATGCTGATAAGCTCTTTTCGTGGCAATGCGCCCTCGAGCGGTGCGTTGCATGTACCCTTCTTGGATGAGATAGGGCTCATAAACTTCTTCAATCGTACCTGATTCTTCCCCAACTGATACGGAAAGAGTGGAGAGCCCTGCGGGGCCTCCATCAAATTTATCAATCAAACTCAAAAGAATACGTGTGTCCATCTCGTCAAGCCCTTCTTTGTCTACATCCAGTGCGGTGAGTGCCCGATCTGCTGTTTTGAGACTGATACACCCATCCCCCTCTACTTGGGCAAAGTCTCTTGCCCGACGTAGCAAACGATTTGCAATGCGTGGCGTCCCCCGACTTCTTCGGGCAATCTCCCATGCACCTTCTTTTTCGATTGAAACATTCAAGATCCCTGCAGATCGTATCAAGATCTCCTG
Source organism: Rhodothermales bacterium (assembly GCA_965215475.1). Taxonomy (GTDB): domain Bacteria; phylum Bacteroidota; class Rhodothermia; order Rhodothermales; family Bin80; genus Bin80. The sequence continues at coordinate 2,338,757 of OZ244061.1, read as the reverse complement.
GAGCAATTTAGCATTGTAATAATCATATCGGAAATCTATACCAAAACGGCTTCGCAGTGGCGCAGTCAGTAAACCTTTTCGTGTGGTGGCTCCGACCATCGTAAATCTGGGGAGCGGAATCTTTACACTTCGAGCATTCGGGCCGCTGTCAATCACAATGTCAATGTAATAATCTTCCATAGCCGAATAGAGATATTCTTCCACCACTGGAGACAGTCGATGCATTTCATCAATGAACAGGATGTCTCCTTCTTGTAATTTCGTAAGGATGCCCGCCAAATCTGCAGGTTTATCGAGGACAGGGCCTGATGAAGTTGTAATGGCGCTACCCATCTCCTCCGCGATAATGTGACCGAGGGTTGTATTGTGGTTACAGAAACCGTTCGCCAAAAATGAATGTGACCCTGGAACGACAAAATCAAAAGTCTCTGCCAAAGATGTTTCAATTCTCGTAACTTTTGACCACTGAAATTCACCGGTTATTCTTGGTCTTTGTGTTGAAGAACCTTGTCCTATAGCAACTAGATCGCTGCCTTTAAGGCCGATGCCCTTCTGTCCTGAGGTAAAATTGTTTGGACATACCAAAACCCGATCTCCTACATCAATGGATTCGAGTGGTCGCCAATCCAGTGAGCCTCGCGTTTCTGCGAGCAGGGGATGTCTTGGTGTTCCTTCTATGTACTGACCATGATCTGTCGTGAGGTGGATTGTGGGGCCGTACCCACTCGCATACACATGCGACGTGGACTCAGCTCCAGACACTCCGATAATGGTTACAGTATGCTCCCTGTATTCCCCCGGAGCCAAGTCATCGGGAATCAGACGTCCCATAGGAACATCTCCTTCTGGAGTCTGGATTTTAGTATCTGCCGTCACACATTTCCCTAGCCCCGGAGGACCGGATAAGAGGACATGATCTAGTGCTTCTCCGCGACCTTGAGCAGCCTGCATAAATATCTTCAGATTACTCTTGATTTTCTCTTGCCCGATGAAGTCTTCCAGCTTTCGCGGTCGAAGCCTTCTCTCAAAATCCTCGTCGTGCAGTTTAGGTGCCATGGTACCACTACGATCCGCCATCAGTATATAGTACAGGTATTGAGTATTGCATGAATTGTTAATGATTAGGTTGCAAACCCCTTTGGAACCTGCTACGTTTCATGTAAAGGTTGCGACTAACATAAGGCAGAACTGACAGATCTTCAAAAATGCTAAATCTGAGTCAAGAATTAAGGCTACAGCAGAAGCTGTCCCCTCAACAGATTCAGTATATAAAATTACTGCAACTGCCAACCCTTGCTTTGGAACAGCGCATACAGCAAGAGCTGGAAATGAACCCTCTTCTTGAAGAGGGAGCCCCCGACGAAATTCTCTCAGATTCTGAAGAGGATTCTGTAGAAAATAATAATGAAGAAGAATTTGATCTAGAAGATTTACTCCCCGATGTAGATGATCTGTATGGATACAAAGCCCGTGTAGATGATCATCAGAACCATCGAGAGATACCACTTACGTCTGCAGAATCGATGATAGATTATCTGCGCAGCCAAAAGGGATTCTTGAACCTAGACCGGCGGGATACACTGATTGCAGAACAAATCATTGGATCCATTGATGAGGACGGTTACCTCAGAAGAGAACTCACTTCGATTGTCGATGATATTACGTTTAACTACCGGGAAGAGCTCTCTGAAAAGGATGTCCTGCGTGTCTTGTATTGTATTCAGCGACTGGATCCGCCTGGCATTGCGGCACGGAGCGTACAGGAGTGTCTGCTCATCCAACTGGAACTGATGCCAGAGGATACCCCAGGACATACTATAGCTATTCAGGTCATCACCAAGCTGTTTGCTGTTTTTTCCCGAAGGCAATATGGACGAATCAAAGAACGTCTGAATATTGACGATGTTGCTCTCAAATCTGCTATCGATCTGATCCAGTCTTGCAATCCAAAACCTGGTGAAGGTGTAATCATGCCCCAGGAAAACTATGTGATCCCTGATTTTTTGGTTCGGAAATCAGATCAATCCTTTGTGATTCAGCTTAATTCCGGCAACTTCCCGACACTCTCCGTCTCCAAACCGTACCGGGAAATGATAGAAAAAACCGTTACGGACAAGAAGCCGGGTTCAAAAAAGACCCAAGATGCTCAAACAAAACAATTCCTTCGATCCAAACTTGAGTCGGCAAAATGGTTTATTGACGCTGTGCAACAGCGCCGCAAAACCATGCTCACGGTCATGCGCGAAATCGCCTCCTTCCAAGAAGCTTTCTTCACCTATGGAGAGGGGTATTTACGTCCACTCATTCTTAAGGATATCGCGGAACGAACCAATATGGACATCTCCACGATCAGTCGCGTAGTGAGCGGCAAATATGTTCAATGTGATTTTGGGGTCTACGAACTCAAGTATTTCTTCTCGGAGGGAGTCGCAACAGATGCCGGTATCAACGTATCCAACAAAGAAGTCAAGTCCATTATCGCAGGGATGATTGAGCAAGAGGACAAGACGAATCCATTGACCGATCAGGAAATCACGGCTAGTTTGAAGGAACAGGGATATCGTATTGCACGACGCACAGTTTCCAAGTACCGAATGCAACTGGGGATGCCGGTGGCTCGGCTACGAAGAGAAATTGTTTTATCATGATCACACGTGTTTGCCATAAATGGCTCATCTTTTTACTCGAATAGATAGAGGCTCTTGCAAAACTCTTGATTCTGATAGAAAAGATCCCATCTGGTACTCTCAGAGCAATGTTTGCGCTCAAGTGAAGAAGGTTTTGTAAAAGGCTCTGCTACAAGGATCCCAAAGCATCATTGGAATCGTATGAAGCATATGTTCAAAGAGACAATGTCAAAGTTACGATACTCTTTTGAGATCTATCTTCCTCGTAAGGATTGCGTATATCTGGCTTTTTACGTGTAAGTGGACTACTCACGCCATGAAAATGTAACTTTGGCCCGATTTTTGTCGTAAGGCATAAGTGAGAGACAATCCATCGAACTTCAGTTGCTTCCGACATGCTAAAAACGAGAACAATGAGAAATACAAATCCACTTGGTAGACTGTTTGTGAGATACTTGACCGGTCAGATTGAAGAGTCTGTCTGGAAGCGTTTTCTGTCCGCACTGGAAGCGTTTGAGTCAAATCCATCAGAGCGTTCCGCCTTAATTGCATTCTTTGATGATGCCTTTGTAGGAACCGGAAAACAAAGAGCATCTCAACTCGACCGCCTACTTACTGAGTCGATCAAGGCTTAGCGGCGTCCGTTATATATTTGGGAGGCCATCAAAGATATCTTTGTTCGTGGATCCCGAATTGATCGCCAGTATTGCCCTACTGATCTTGGTTGCGGGCTGTAACCTTGATTTTACTGTTACCGAAGTCGAGATTGACGAGCAATCACAGCTTGAACTGATTCCAACGGGTTCCAGGAACACTCCAGAAGCAGTTCTCAATTTGAAGACCCCAAGTAGATAATCGCCCTTGCCTTTGGAAAATCTGGTACTCCTGATAAATCTTTGTCCATGCGCCCAAACTATACTTTGTAAGCGCGCTAACGGTTAACTTGGATATTGCATATTTACTCAAGAGCCCTGCACTGCCCCCTTGAGTATGGACCTTGCTATACCTACGGGTTTCTGGACATTGTGTCTTTCGGGTAAACGCGAAATAGGGGGGCCGACCCTAAGGCAATAATGAACCTTGCATGTTACGCGGAATCCTTCTATAAAACACGACCAAACTATTGCAACTTTCTCAACCCATCACACTTGTGGTTCTGAACATTCTAACGGCTCATATCGGGTAAGTTTTAACTGAAATAGTTCCAAGGAATTCCCATTGCCGCAGGGCTGGCATCTCGTGATCTGGGCTTTTCCTTTATCTTTCCCGATGGTGACATTGCCTTTTGTGTTAGATTAAAGCAACACAAAAACCTCCGCCAATGTGTATAAGCATCAGGTAAGACCCTGAACTTTTAATCATGATCTCCAATCAGTACTCAATATGAAACGCTTCGAAGATCTTTTTCAGGAGTTAAAGGATAAAGTAGATCAACAGGATACAGACTCCGGTACGGTCTTGGCCGTGCACAAAGGTTCTCACGAAATCGGGAAAAAAATTCTAGAGGAAGCTGGGGAAGTTTGGATGGCAGCTAACCACGAAACCAAAGAACGTACCGCCGAAGAAATTTCTCAGTTGATCTATCACATTCAGGTGATGATGCTTGCATGTGACTTGTCATTGGAAGATGTTTACCGTCACCTATAAGATCTTTTCAAATGTTGCAGATTGCACTACCTAATAAAGGAGCCCTCGCAGAGGATGCGGTAGAATTAATTCTTGCAGCAGGTTATAAATGTCGTCGTACTGGTCGAGAGTTACGTATTCGAGATACAGAGAATCAAGTCATATTTTATTTCCTGCGCCCTCGTGATATTGCGACGTATGTGAGTAACGGGGTCCTCGATTTAGGGATTATCGGCCGAGATTTTTTGATTGAACAGAAGGCGGGTCTGGAGGAAATTCTCTCTCTTGAATTCGGAGCGGCGCGACTATGCTATGCCGGTCCATGTGACCGCAACCTTACGCCAGATCAGTTTGATGGACTCCGCATTGCAACCTCTTTCCGTCATTTGGTTTCCGATGACTTGAAAAAAAGAAAGATCCAAGCCAAGATTGTACCTCTTGACGGAGCCGTCGAGGTTTCCATTCAACTCGGTGTTGCTGATATTATTGCAGATCTGGTTCAGACCGGTCGCACCCTTGAGGATGCGGGGCTCTCTATCATTGGAGAACCCATTCTATGCACAGAAGCTGTATTGGCTGCCCGTCCTGAAACTGTGATCGCCAAATCAACAGCAGATCTGTTCGTACGGCGTATCCAGGGAATCCTCTTAGCCAAGACTTATGTAATGATCGAGTATGGATGCCCGCGATCAGTACTCGAACGCGTATGCGAAATCACCCCCGGCATTGAATCGCCGACTGTTGCTCCTTTGAGTAAACCAGACTGGATTGCTGTGAAAGCTTTGGCGAAACGCGAAGAAACCAATCAGATCATGGATGATCTAGAACAACTTGGTGCAACGGGGATTGTGATTACCGATATCCGTACCTGTAGAATCTAAAACCGTGGCTCGCTTTCTTTCCCGATTAATGATCCTGTCCCTGATTAGTGGGATGATTCTCTCATGTAATGAGCCCATTACGCTCCAAGATGATATCGAATCATTGATCCGTGAGTATCCCAATGCCACGGTTGCGGTCGCGATTCGGGATACACATACACAAACTACTTTAGACATCCTTCCTGATCGCCCTTTTCATGCCGCCAGCACAATGAAAGTGCCGGTGCAAATTGAAGCATGGCGGAAGGTTCGTGACACTGGGCTCTCCTTAGACTCAACCCTTGAGGTTAAAAACTCTTTCCGCTCGATTGTAGATGGAACGCTCTACCGTATCGAAGAAGATTCAGATGATGCGATCTATGAACAGTTGGGAGAGCGCATGATGATCTCGGACTTGATCTATCAAATGATTACCGTATCGTCCAACCTCGCTACGAATCTTCTGATTGATTTTCTGGGATCAGAGTCCATCCAGAAGACCGTGGATTCTCTGGGAGCTCCTGGTATGCAAGTTCTCCGAGGAGTGGAAGATCTAAAAGCCTTTGAGCTTGGTCTCAGCAATTCAGCGACAGCACGCTCTCTGGCAACCCTCATGGAGGCAATCCAACAGGGAAAAGCAATCCATGCTTCCGCAGATAGCAATATGGTTGAAGTACTGCTAGACCAGGCCTTCAATGAAATGATTCCCGCTGGACTCCCGTCCGATGTACAGGTCGCACACAAGACCGGGCAAATTACACGTATTCATCATGATGCAGCCATTATCTATCCACCGAATTCACCACCGTATGTTCTTATTATTCTGATTGAGGGCTTAGAAGATGATGCCGAATCAGCTGCCCTCGGAGCAAACATTGCACGTACGACGCACAATGCACTTCGAGGGAAATAGTTTGATACCATCATGAAAACGATGAGAATATCCCGCAGTCCCCCCCACACAGGAGATCCATCTGTAGTAGATGAGAACTACAGGGAATACGAACTGATCAACTCTCTTTCAGAGCCATAACATGATCGCTCAAGATATCAAGAGCTTCATTAATATCCTCCAGATGCGTTCGAAACGAGCCAACCGCTAAACGTAGCACGATCGTTCCCCTGATTCGTGTGGATGTCATGAATACCCGCCCATTCTGATGCAGGTTATTGACTAAAGCGAGATTGAATTCATTTGCATCTCCTTTTTTAGGGACGTAGCGGAAGGTGACGATTGATAAATCTGGTGCAGGGCCAACCTGGAATCCCTCAAACCCTTTCAGACGTTGATACGCGTACCGAGCCAAATGAATTTTTTCCGATAAAGCCGAACGAAATGGAGCTACCCCAAGAAGCTTAAGAGGCAACCACATTCGAAGGCCCCGAAAATGTTTGGTTAACTCGGGAGACAAATATGCCGGAGAAAGCTCGTGAGCATCCGAGTCCATGTCCAACATGTATTCACCCCGACCACCATGTGCTGGGCCAAGAAATTCCTGATCACGGACAAGAAGCGCTCCTGTACCAAACGGTAGGAAAAGAGTCTTATGTGGATCCAACACGAGTGAGTTTGACTGATCCATGCCCGAGAGAACTTCTCGCCCTTCCGGGCAAAGGGCAAAGAAAGCACCGTACGCACCGTCAACATGAAACCAAAGATCGTTTGACCTTGCAACGGATGCAATGTTTTCTAATGGATCTACGGAACCCATGTTGGTCGTGCCGGCAGAAGCAACAATCAACCACGGGTTCAGGCCCGATGCCCGATCGGCAGCGATCGTTTTCTCAAGTGCTTCTGCAGACATCCGACAGTGATCATCTTCCAGAATCCTACGCCGTATCGAACTTCCCATACCCGCAATGCGGAGTGCTTTGTCTACACAATGATGTGTATGCTCCGTCATATATACAACCGCCCGATCATAATCTGCCCCGCGAAGCCCACTCGCCTCTCGTGCGGTAATCACCGCAGATAAATTTGCAATACTCCCGCCCGATGCCAGATAACCGCCTGCCTCTTTCGGATAACCAACCACTTCTGTCATCCAGCGAACCAGCATGTTTTCCATACGAACAGCACCAGGGGAAGAGTGGAATACCCCCGCATATCGCCCGCCGATGGCGGCAAGAAAATCACCGAAGGCAGAATGGATCAACCCTCCCGATGGAATATAACCGAGATACCTAGGGGACCCCGAATTCAATCCTTCATGATCCACATGATCATACAGAAGTTGTAATGTCTCATCCAATGAAATCCCAGTCTCCTTGATCGGCGAAGATAGTAATCCCACACTTCGCTCCTTTGATTTAACAAAGGCAGGAGTTTCGCATACACGTGAGATATGCTGACGAGCGTATCTTTCAACTTTCGTAAACAATTCCCCCAATTCCTCTTGAGTAGGCTCAAGCACCCGAGCCTGCTTCTCAAGTTCAGCCAATAATTTCTGATTCGCGGACGTCTGCCTCATATCATGTTGCCCGTTAGTATTGGATGTCGAAACCTGAACTGAATGATCCATTGCAATAGTATCTTTAAAAAATTGATAAGACTCCGTACACTCTGAATGGAGTGAGCAGAAAAGCTTTCACGGAGAAACGTCTGGTCGCATCCATCAACGTGAAGGGTGCAGATCCGCTTTAATCAATTAAGTACGAACATAAATCCAAAATGCTTCATTATTTTTTAACCTATGGAACATCGAAGTGCTCTGACAAAAAAAATATTCGCATCCGGCGCGATTGCCGTGATACGTCTCAAAGAAGAGCTCCCCTTAAAGGCAGCCGTCGATGCTCTTATCCGTGGAGGAATCAGAGTTCTTGAAGTTACTCTGACAACCCCGAATGCACTCTCTACGATTCATGAGTTGCGAAAATCCTTCGGAGAAGAGATCTTGATCGGTGCTGGATCGGTCATCACAGAACAGCAAACTCGTGACGTCGCCGCTGCAGGAGCAAACTTTGTCATCAGCCCGATTACAAAGAAAGAGGTCATCTATGCTGGACATGCGAATAATTTGCCTGTCCTGCCGGGGGCATTGACTCCCACCGAAGTGCAGACGGCACACGAATACGGAGCAGACATGGTGAAAATCTTTCCAGCCGAACAACTTGGTTTGAGCTATATAAGAGCACTCTTGGCCCCCTTGCCGCATCTGAAATTAGTCCCAACCGGTGGTGTAACCCCCGAAAACGCGGGGGAATGGCTACGCTCTGGAGCTACTGCTGTCGGTATAGGTAGTGCACTGATCGATACAGAAGTACTACGAACCGGGCAACTCTCTGTCCTGACCGAACGCGCTCGCATCCTAAGCACAAATATTACCGAGGCTCGGGAATGTATCTGATTTATTTACCCGAATTCAATGGATGCAGTCGAACAATAAAGACTCGCTCCGACTTCTTATAGGACTTGGATATTCATGGCATTCGACAGCGTACAGCGCGCGGCTAATTATGAGTCCGTTGATCCCGGGAAGGTCAATGCCTGGCTTGATCCCTATATCCCGCAAGAACCTGCCAGTATTTTGGATGTCGGATCCGGGAGCGGGCGGGATGCGGCTTGGCTTGCGTCTAAGGGACACCGAGTGATTGCAGTAGAGCCATCCAGCGATATGCGCCGGGAGGCAAAACGATTCCACTCCGGACCTCCCTTCACATTAATTGCAGATCGCCTGCCTGACATTAAAAAGATCAGCCGATCCGGTATATCGTTCGATCTGATTCTTCTTAATGCCGTCTGGATGTTCATCCCCGAAAATGACCGAGAACGTAGCTTTCGAAAACTTGTCGCACTCCTAAAACCCAGAGGCGTCATCGCCATCTCATTCCGCACACCGATCGAGATCCACCGCAAGATGTATCCTGTTACGGTCACGGAAATCGAACAACTTGCTCTCCGATACGGAGCATACGTCGAATCAACCAAGCAAGTAGCCGACATTCTTGGTCGAACCGAAGTTCAATGGTATCAGATGATTATCCGGTTGCCTGATGATGGTACCGGCGCTTTACCTTTAATTCGGCAGATCATATTGCTGGACAACAAGTCTTCCACCTACAAGCTCGCACTGTTGAGATCTCTGTGCCGGGTCGCCAGCATATCGCCTGGATTGGCCCGTGAATCAGGACCGAATCAGATCACGATTCCCATGGGGGCGGTTGCACTTGCCTGGATCCAGCTTTACCTCCCATTATTGAAAGAGGATATGCCCCAGAGCCGCAAAAATTTATCTGGCGGACATCGCCTCGGATTTGCCAAAGCGGCTCTTGAAAATCTTCTCCATCATCCACAAGAAACCATCCAACTCCGACCGGGGGCTACATTGTATGAAGATCTCGGAAAAATCTTGACCAACTCTCTCCGAAATGCCGCGGAAACCATCGAAAAAATGCCGGTGCGATACCTTTCCTATCCTGATGGATCACCGATATTTAAGATTGAGCGACAACGATTCCGGACTGGCTCTGTGATTACACTTAACGAAGATTATTTCTCCGTATTTGGAAACATGATCGTCCCAAGCCATCTCTGGCGTGCACTGCAACGTTATAGCATATGGATTGAACCCGTATTGGTCGAGGAATGGATCAGACTGACACAGAGATATGCGGAGCTGCAGAAGAGACCGTTGAACGAATTGGAGTTAAGATATCTGATGCGCCCCTACGAACCCGAACGTAATCAAAAAGAGGTTCGCGAGCGTGCACTAGAGCTCCTGCGTACGCAACCAATCTATTGCGTATGGACTGGCAAGAAACTAAACAGGAGCAATATGGATATTGATCATTGTCTTCCCTGGGCAGCCTGGCCATGCGACGATCTCTGGAATTTGATGCCTGCGAACCAGACCTCAAATCGCCAGAAGAAAGATCACTTGCCCAATAATATTACCCTTCGAAAATCCCAGGATCGAATTATGACCTGGTGGGAAGAGGCCTATCGTAGGGAGGAACTAACCAGGCAACGATTTCTTTTGGAGGCAAAGGCCCGTTTACCTGCATTGAAAGAGCCTACTCCCTCATTGGATGATATTTTTTCTGCTTTAGACCTGCAAAGGACACGTCTGTACAATGATCATCGCATTCCTGAATGGGGCGGGCCTCACGGCGGGTCAACTCCAACCCTATTCTCCCTGGAATCGTGAATCCTCATCTACACGCTTGCTTCTGCCTCTTCCAGAAGGCCAACCGTAGGAGAGATTACAGCGGGAGCGCCATCGCTCCCAATACCCCCGCTCTGTTTCCAAGCCCGGGAGGAACGATATACTGGTCAATCTGATCAATTAGTTCTTTTGCCTTCACATATCCATTCAAATGTGACTGGACTCGTGAACGAATAGCCGGAAATAAATGCGTCTGCTGCATCACTCCGCCCCCCATAATGACCCGTTCCGGTGAGAGAATCAGAATCATGTTGGTTACCGCGTACGAAAGATAGTGGGCCACAAAAGACCATGCAGTATGATCGGGTGGAAGGTTCTCAGCGGGAATTCCCCAATGTGCCTGGATCGCCGGGCCTGATACCATTCCCTCCAAACAATCCCCATGAAAAGGACAATTTCCCTTGTAATCATATTCTTCAGCGCGCGGCAAAAAAAGATGCCCCATCTCTGGATGCACAAGTCCATGAATCGGCTGACCATTCACTATCGCACCACCTCCAACCCCTGTCCCGATCGACAAATAGAGAAGGTTCTGCTTCCCCTGCCCAGCTCCCCATAAATATTCCCCGACCGCCGCACCATTGACGTCCGTATCAAAGGCAACCGGCCGTCGCAGCTCTCGCATAATCTGCCCCGCTACGTCTGTATTCGACCAGCCTGGTTTTGGGGTACTGGTAATAAATCCATACGTCTTCGAATCTGGCCGCACATCCGCCGGGCCAAACGTGGCGATGCCAATGGAATCCGGCAACTGCGGTTGTGCACGAAAGAATTCCACCGTTCGACCGATCGTCTCTTCTGGGGTCGTCGTGGGGAATCGTTCTACCGCATGAATCTCGTCTGGTGGATGACCAATCGCACAGACGAATTTCGTTCCTCCTGCTTCAATACCTCCAAGGAGTGTTGGGCTTTTCACGCTATAGATTACGGAGTGCGCGTTGCATTAACAAGGATACGAGTCATGCGTGCTACAAACGCAGAGGGTTCTACAAGATTCCCATCCAGTAAAAGGGCTCCTTCGTAGACCTGTTCAATCGCTTCTTCCATCAGTGCATCCTGATTTTCAGAAGATTTGAGTGCCAGAATATTTTGCATCAGCGGATGCTCTACATTGATCTCCAGCACTTTCTTCATCCCTTCATAGTCGGGATTCATGGATTTCATCATCCGCTCTAGTTGAGGATCCACTCCATCTTTTGCCGCCACGAGTGTCGCAGCAGAATCCACCAAGCGTTTGGAGACGACGACATCCTGTATCCGATCTCCCAACTGGATTCGAAAGAGGGATAGTAACTCATCCCGATCATCTCCGGGCAGCGATTCGGATTCTTCATCCTCCCCCAAATCAAGCTCGGCGGCAGTAACGCTGGTGAAGTTCATTTCCTCAAACTTCTGCACGTTTGGAAGGGTGAGCGCATCGACAGGATCCGGAAGAAGCAGCACCTCAATCCCTTTCCGCGCGAATACTTCAAGATGAGGACTCTTTCGGGCAGAGTCAGTAGAATCTGCGAGTAAATAATAAATAGTTTCCTGATCCCCAGACATACGCTCCACATAGTCATGGAGCGAGGTGAGATCCTCACGGTTTGTAGACGGGTACCGCATCAATTCAAGCAGTTCATCACGCCGAGAAAGATCGCTCCACAATCCCATCTTCAGCACGGGGCCAAAATTCATGAAAAATTTCTCATATCGCTTTCCATCCTCGGTCGCCCAATCCTTTAAAAGACCAAGCAATTTTCCGGTAAGCGTGGACCGAATGCGTTGTGCGACAGGACTATTTTGGGTTACTTCCCTCGACACATTTAACGGAAGATCATCTGTATCCACGACCCCTCGGACAAAGTGGAGGTAATCAGGAAGAAGCTCCTCGGCATCATCCCGTACAAACACGCCCGAACAATACAAGTGAAGGTCACTCCGGCGATCTTCCCGGAAGAACGACATAGGAGCCTGGGCAGGGATAAATAGTAGAGCCTCAAAGGAAAGAAGCCCCTCGATCTGTAGGTGCAGATGCCCAAAAGGTTCTGAAAAATCACCCGTTACAAATTTATAGAACTCGCTACGTTCCTCCTCGGTAATATCCTCCTTACGCTTTTTCCATAGTGCCTCCAGTGTATTTACCTGGTCCGATCCAAGCCGGATCGGAAAGTCTACAAAATTGGAGTACTTCCGGATGATGGATCGGATACGGGTCTCTTCTGCAAATTCTTTCGCCTCCTCTTTCAGGTGTAATGTAATCTTAGTCCCATGCTCCTGGCGCGAACCCGGGCGAATCGTGTACATTCCCGTTCCATCACTTTTCCAATTGAATGGTTCAGCCCCTTCATCGGCATGCAGGGTTTCAAGCACAACTTCATCTGCGACCATGAACGCCGAATAGAAGCCGACACCAAACTGCCCAATCATGCCTGCATCCACGGGGGAATCCGAAGCTTTCTTCTCCTCAATAAATGCACGTGTACCACTACTTGCGATCGTCCCTAAACGCTCAATCAAATCATCGCGCGTCATCCCAATCCCCGTATCTTCTATGGAGAGAGTATTCGCCTCCTGATCCAAAGTAATCGTGATTTGAAGCTCTTTTTGGCTCGCCTCAGAATGATCGGTCAGATGCCGGAAACGAGCCTTATTCAGGGCATCCGACGCGTTAGAGATCAGTTCTCGAAGGAAAATCTCTTGGTTTGTGTAGAGAGAGTTGACGATGAGATGCAAAAGTTGCTGCATCTCTGCCTTATACTCAAACTGCTGCGTTGATGTATTCTCGGCCATCCAATGAATTCCGTTTACTCTCCCGAAGCAAGCAATGAATTCCGCTCCGGGAATAATTGATCTAATTTACTTTCGAAAACCCTGTACGTATGCTGACCTCCACTGAGAGCTAGAGCGACGGCAAGATCTGCTGGCATGGCTTGCAGAGACACCGTCGTATTCGTATTGGTAGAGAAGTCAATGCGATAACTGGAATCTGTTAGAATCTGTACGGGGAGATCATCAAAGAATCCATCCGCACTCAGCGGGGCAAATCGGCGTAGCCAATTTGTAATCTCTAAACTATCTCCAGGTTGACCATCGATCATCCACGTTTCGCCTTCAAGAAAAACCTCATACGAGACATCCTGTCGCTTTACCTGTGCGGACGTAATCGTTCCCATTCCAAGATCCACGACTCTGCGATCTCGCCACCGTTCAGGATCTTGGTTGATCGTGACTCGGCCATTGGTCGAGTATACATTGGGATCCTCTCCGATGCGAACATAAATCGACATATAATCCCGTCCCTGTCTTGAAATCACAATCTCTTCGGATCCATCCGGCCAAGTGAGCATCACCGTCGTCGCCGTCGAATCAATCCCGTAGATCTCGTATCGATCTGTATTACTGGTGGCGCGATTATTCAGGGAAAGATCGCTCAGTTCTGTGAGAACACGATCTATTGTGGACGAATCAGCGGGCATGTCTACAGGTGCGCGTACGAACCACTTGGAATCTTGTTTTTCCAGATCCAGTTTTACATCTGGCAGCAAAACGGACATATGTGTTACTTCATCCATCGGAAGATCTAAATCCGGTAGACGAATACTAGTCGGGTTTCGGTCAAATACACCAGAAAACCAGGCAATCGCCAAGAGTAAAACTAGTGTACCACCAAGTACAAGTGTTTGTCTTTGTCGCATGGGTCAGGTAATTACAGAACTACAATTTGTCTTGTGCGCCGCCTGTGCCAACGTACAAGCCCAAACAAAACCACAATCAGGAGCGGTCCGAGCATGTTCGCATATTTGATCACGGGACGCATACCTTCCGAGGTATCCCGAAGTGTCCTTGGCTCAATCGATTTGGAGCGAATACTCAGCAGAGCCTCATCCTGAGCAAGCCAATCAACCAGGTTTAATGCAAACTGAGTATTGCCTCCATTCGGGGGAACAATGGATTCGTTCACGAAATCTCCATCCCCCACAACCACGAGTCGCGTCGGTGGGCTAGTGGTTCCAGGCGTATACATACTAGGAAACGGACCGGTATAGGCTGCACCCAATAGATAAGGACCTCCCGATAACGTTGCCGAGGTCTCTGTTGGTTGCAACATAAAGAATCCCTGCTGCAAACCACTCTGCGGAGACGAGTATATGAGGGGATCCAGTATCACTCCAGAGGGTAGCGCAGCACTTGTATCAATCGAACTCACAAAGTAAAACATGAGCTCCTGTAACCGATTCACCATTTGATTCTCTGGATTGAATCGGGAAGCAACCGGAAAGAGGGGGTACTGAATCTGTTGGGAAATATTAAAAAAGCCCTGACGCCGCTGTACGGTCACGACAGAGCTTTGCTCATCCATGATCAGGTTCGGGGTGAGGATGATGCCATAATTTGCGAGGAGCGGTTCAATGCCAGTATTTAATTCGACGGCCTGACCTGCCTGCAAGTTCGCGGCCACGCGGTTCAGTAAGAATCCGACACGCCCACCGTCCATGATGTATGCATCCAGTGCCTGCAGATCGGCCTCGGGGATCGTATCGGTTGGCGCAATGACCAGTAATACATCTGGACTCCCCTCTCCTTCCAGGTCCGCCGCCGTTACACTCCGAGCTTCATAATTCGTCGAGAGGCTTTGCTGTAGGGTCTGCATATTCTGCATAGGATCCGGCTCGCCATGACCTGTCCAGAATCCTGCCACCGGCTTCTCCTCACGCGTCAATCGCCGGATTGCACTCGTGAGATCATACTCAAGTCGTGAAAGATCCTGAATGACCGGGATGGTTTCACGGTTGTTCTCATACTCAATCGCGATCCCCATATAGGCATTCTTCAGCTGCACGTTATCACTCTCGATTACTTGGATCTGAACCGGCGGAATCCCCAATCGCGTAGCTTCACCGCGAAGGTCTTCATCCTCTCCTGGATCGATAAACTGATACTCAATATTCTGACCTCCATATGCACGATAGTCATTCAGTTTATCTCTTAAAAATCTCCGATTTGAGGCAAATTGCGCCGGAAGATCCGCCGTAAAGAAAGCTGTGATCGTCACCGGATCCTCAAGGGTCTCGACAATATCCTTGGACGCGCGGGAAAGAGAGTAAACCCGATCATCTGTGAGATCTAGTCGACCAAAAATGTTGAGCCCAATCAGGTTGACCACGACCAGAATCGCAGCCGCGAGAAGTAATGTAGTTTGTCTGGAAAAATCTTGTTTCATGGCTCCGCAGTCACAATCAGTCTATTCTGGCCGCTTGGCCAAGGTATAAGTCGTCAACAAGAAGGCAAATCCCGTTACCGACACATAGTAAAGGATATCACGTGTATCAATCACCCCACGCATCAGGTTCTGAAAATGATAATCCGCACCCAAATATTGTAGAATCACTCCAAGTTGACTCGGGACAAAGTCCGTAATCTTATCCAACAAGAACAGAAGGAAGATAATGGCAAAACCAAGGATGAATGCGACAATTTGGTTGCGGGTCAGGCTACTGGCCCAAATGCCAATCGCGCCATAAGTGATCCCCAGTAAAAATAACCCTAAATAACCTCCGACCGTCCCACCTAAGTCCACGTCTCCCAATAGGGCGAGTGTAATTGCGTATACAAACGTGAGCGCAATCGCTAAAAGCAGCAGGAGTGCGACCGACAGGAGCTTCCCCAGGATCACCTGCCAATCGCGAACCGGAAGGGTCAGAAGTAATTCTAATGTTCCTGCCCGGCGCTCCTCAGCAAAGGACGCCATCGTCAGTGCCGGCATGAAGAACAAGAAAATAAAGGGAGCAATTGAAAATACAGAACGAAGTGAAGCCACGTTCTGTAGAAAGAGTGCATTGCTGAAAAACCAGCCTGTGATGGCCAGGAATACACATAAAACTACATACGCCGCCGGCCCATCAAAATAGGCCTTTAGCTCACGCTTTGTAAGTATCCAGGTTTGATGCATGGTTTCGTCTATATTGATAATCTTGGAAATCCTGATCAGATTTAACTGCTGGTCAGTTGCCGGAAGACGTCTTCCAGGTTCTTGCTCTCTTGGTGTAGGCCAGTGAGAGTCCAGTTCTGTTTCACAGCTAACCGAAACAGGTCCGCCCGAATATCGCTGGATGAGGTTAGACGGAAATAGGTCTCTCCATGATCGTCCGTACCATGCTCAATGACCTCGACGGGCTCCCAGTTACCCAGAACAGAGGCGACATTTTCTTCGGGATCCAGCAAGGTGATCAGCACCTGCTCTCCCCCTGAAAGATTTGCACGAAGTTCTTCGGGGGTACCGTCCGCAACTAGGGTCCCGTTGTCAATGATGATCACGCGATCACATGAGGCCTGTACTTCCGATAAAATATGTGTAGAAAGCACAACGGTTCGCTCTTTACCGATCTCTCGAATGAGTTCGCGGATTTCGACAATCTGGTTTGGATCTAGACCACTGGTTGGCTCATCTAAAATCAATATGGGAGGGTTATGGATCATCGCCTGTGCAAGGCCAACCCGCTGCCGATACCCCTTGGATAGCGCATCAACACGCTTTGCGAGTACATCATGAAGACCGCAGGATTTGGTCATTGCCCGAATCCGTTCCGGTCGCTCCTCTGCGGGGACGCCGCGCATGGCGGCCACAAACTCCAGATAATCATAGGTAATCATATCCTCATACAACGGAGTACTTTCGGGCAGGTAGCCAATCCTTTCTCGGACCGGAAGCACTTCCTTCCGTATATCCATACCATCCACCAGGACGGTCCCCTCGTTCGGGGGAAGATAGCCTGTCATCACTTTCATGGTCGTGGACTTGCCCGCGCCGTTCGGACCCAGAAAGCCAACCACCTCTCCCTGATTCACCTGAAATGAAATGGACCGTACGGCTTTCACGGGGCCATACGATTTACTGAGATTTTGGACCTCAATCATTAGTTAATTCTGAGTTAGGCTCTGTTTAACGCCTCTTGGCATATACGGTGCCAAGAAAATGGACATAAAGAATGATGATCCGATTGCGTTTCGTATGAATCTCTTCGGCCGATACCTTTAAGATCCTTCGGTGAACCATTTGATATTCTCTATAAATTTTCTACCAGTGCCTTCCCAAACTGGCTACAACTGAGCAGGATCGCTCCTTCCATCAATCGATGGAAGTCATAGGTCACACGTTTTTGGCTAATCGTCTTCTCGACGGCACCAATGATGGCATCCGCTGCCTCTTTCCAACCCAAGTGACGGAGCATCATTTCGCCGGATAGCAATACAGAACTGGGATTGACCTTATCCTGTCCTGCATACTTGGGTGCCGTTCCATGGGTTGCCTCAAAGAGGGCCAGACCGGTATCATAATTGATATTCGCTCCTGGAGCAATCCCGATTCCGCCAACCTGAGCTGCGAGTGCATCTGAGATGTAATCCCCATTCAGGTTCATCGTTGCAATCACATTATACTCTTTGGGCCGGGTCAAGATTTGCTGGAGGAATGCATCCGCGATGACATCTTTGATGATGACCTCATGGCCATCCTGGCGCAGCACATGCCATGGGCCTCCATCCAGCGGCGTGGCTCCAAACCGATCTGCAGCGACCTTGTATCCCCAATCCCGAAATGCTCCCTCGGTATACTTCATGATATTTCCCTTGTGAACCAGCGTGACACTCGGCTTGCGTTCCGCAATCGCATACTCAATCGCAGCCCGTACAATTCGCTCCGTCCCCTGTTCGGAGACCGGCTTGATTCCGATCCCACTGCTTTCTGGAAAGCGGATCTTGGAATAATGCTCGGGAAAGGTTTTTCGAAATAAATCCTGAAATCGCTGACTCTCTTCTGTTCCATTCTCAAATTCAATTCCGGCGTAGATATCTTCGGCGTTTTCGCGGAAAATAATCATGTCCACCAGTTCGGGATTTCGGACGGGGGATGGGACTCCCGAAAAATATCGGGTCGGGCGAACACATGCATATAGATCTAGCTTTTGGCGAAGGGCTACATTCAGGCTTCGAATTCCGCCACCTATCGGAGTGGTCAACGGTCCCTTGATGGCAATCCGATAGTCCCGGATCGCCTGCAAAGTGTCTTCCGGCAACCATTCCCGGAACTTGCGTTGCGCTTTGTCTCCGGCATAGATCTCATACCAGTGAATTGCCCGCTCCTTTCCATATACATGAGAGACTGCACGATCGAGTACAAAGCGGGCGGCCGCCCAGATATCCGGTCCAATCCCGTCCCCTTCAATGAAGGGAATGATTGGGTTATTGGGAACCTGAAGAGAGCCTTCGGAGAATTGGATGGGCTCCCCCGATTTGGGTGAAGCCAAATGTACATAAGACATAATTAGTGATGTATGATTGAGTAGATGATGAAAGAGGTTAGAGTTTTCCAAAGAGGGAGCGGATACGCAGCTCCCAAACTTTGAACGCAGCTTCACGAACAATCGCCGAACTCATTTTACTCTGGCCTTCGGTTCGCTCTGTAAATACAATCGGAATTTCAAGTAGGCGAAAGCCCTTTTTCCAGGCACGATACTTCATTTCAACCTGAAACGAATACCCATTACTGCGGACCAATTCCAAATCTATGGATTCAAGGACGCGGCGATGATAAGCCACAAACCCTGCCGTGACATCATAGATTGGCAGCCCTGTGACAATGCGGGTATACCAACTTGCTCCATAGCTGAGCAACAATCGACCCAGTGGCCAATCTACCACTCGCACCCCCTTCAGATATCTGGAGCCGATCGCCATGTCACATTCATTGCTCTTGATTGCTTCAATCAGAGTCGGCAGATCATTCGGATTATGAGATAGGTCCGCATCCATCTCGCAAATCACCTCGTACCCATGCTTTAGAGCATAAGTAAACCCTGCCAAATAGGCCGTCCCCAAGCCCAGCTTCCTGGAACGCTCCAAAAGATGAATCTGCGTCGGATACGTTGACTTGAAATGGTGAACAATATCCGCGGTACCATCCGGGGATCCATCATCGACCACCAAAACATCCAGGTCGGAGGGTTGCTCCATCACACGCCTGAGAACCAAAGCAATATTCTCGGCTTCGTTATAGGTTGGGATAATGATTAGGGTGCGATTCATTGTCCTTATTGGGAGGCCCGGAAGGTTGGGGGGATCTCAAACGCTTCAAAGGGGTACACGTGGGTTGGGCTTGGTAAAACACTTCTATATCTCTGAATTATCCTGGCATTATGGCTTTGAAGACAAAAAGTACAGTATCGCAGAACGGCCAGTCGGAATCTTCTTATGATACTATTGACACAAAACTCACCTTTCGAAATTATCCGGGAGACAGGTTTACTCATTCGGATCTCGGATTGAGCGTGGCAGATATTGGAGACATCTATCGAAACATGCTTCTGCAGAGACGCTTTGAGGAACGATCAGCGCAGATGTATGGAAGGCAGAAAATTGGTGGTTTTTTACACTTATATATTGGTCAGGAAGCCATCTCCACCGGATCGGTCTATGCGTTAAAGCCTGGTTTGGATTCGGTGATTACAGCCTATCGCGATCATGGCATTGCACTGGCATTGGGAATGTCCTCTAACGAATGTATGGCCGAACTGTTTGGGCGTATAGATGGATGCTCCAAAGGGAAAGGGGGCTCCATGCACTTTTTCAGTAAAGAAAAAGGGATGTTCGGGGGGCATGGGATTGTGGGGGCTCATATTCCTGTTGCAGCAGGAATTGCTTTTGCACATCAGTACAAAAAAGACGGAGGAGTTTGTGTGTGCTATCTGGGAGATGGAGCCGTTTGGCAGGGATCTTTTCATGAAGCATTGAATCTTGCCTCACTCTATCATCTCCCGGTAATCTATGTGATTGAGAATAACCAGTATGCGATGGGAACCGCGGTAGATCGCGCGGCGGCGGAGACGGATCTGTTCAAACAGGGAGTCTCTTATGCAATGGAAGGATCCCTGGTGGACGGAATGGATGTATTCAGCGTCTGCCAAGCCATGCGAGACCATGTTGAACTCGCGCGTGAGGGGAAACCATCTTTGATGGAGATTCGGACCTATCGCTACCGAGGACACTCGATGAGTGACCCTGGGAAGTACCGCACCAAAGAAGAACTGCAGGCAAAGAAGGATGAAGATCCGATCCTGCGCCTGAAAAGTTATATTATCGATCATTCGCTGATGACGAACGAGGAACTCGACGTATTGGATGTAGAGGTAAAAGCAGAGGTGGCTGCATCCGTCACATTTGCAGATGAGAGTCCGCTACCTCCCCTGGAATCGATCTACGATAATGTGTATACGCAGGAGGATTTCCCTTTTCTGAAGATTTAAAACGATGGCAGAATTACAACTTCGAGAGGCCATTCGTGCTGCGATGGTCGAAGAGATGGACCGAGATGAAGATATCTTCCTCATGGGAGAAGAGGTGGCGGAATACAATGGTGCCTATAAGGTCAGCGAAGGGATGCGTGATCGCTACGGGGATCAACGTGTGATTGATACACCGATCAGCGAGAATGGATTTGCTGGGTTGGGAATTGGGGCAGCCATGAATGGACTGCGCCCCATCATTGAGTTCATGACTTGGAACTTCGCGTTCGTAGCCATGGACCAACTCGTCAACAATGCACCCAAAATCCGCTATATGTCAGGAGGACAGTTCTCCTTCCCGATTGTTTTCCGCGGCCCCAACGGGGCGGCAGGGCAATTGGCCGCAACCCATAATACCTCGGTTGAGGCCCTGTACAGCTGCTTCCCCGGATTGAAAGTAGTTTCCATCTCCAATCCTGATGATGCGAAGGGACTGTTAAAATCAGCCATCCGGGATGATGACCCGGTCATTTTTCTTGAGAGTGAGTTCATGTATGGAATGCGTGGAGAAGTTTCCGAGGCAGAGGACTATCTCATTCCGATCGGCAAGGCAAGGATTGCTCGTGAGGGAGATGCCGTCACGATCATTGGGCATAACAAGAGTTATTGGCGTGCATTAGAAGCTGCCGATATGCTGGAAGCAGATGGCTATGCCGCAGAAGTGATTGATCCTCGCACGATCCGCCCCTTTGACTGGGAGACCGTGATGGCCTCTGTCAAGAAAACAAACCGATGTGTGATTGTTGATGAGAGTAATCCGTTTGCAAGTGTATCCTCAGAAATCGCCTTTCAGATTCAAGCGCGCGCATTCGATCATTTGGATGCACCCGTAGGAAGAGTCACGGCCAAGGATACCCCTGCTCCCTACGCAAAAAACCTTATTGAATACTACATGCCGAGCTCGGAGGATGTCTATCGTGCCTGCCGTGAGGCCCTGTATCTTGATTGATTTTCTTCCCATTTTAAGGATTGACTTATGCCGATTGCTATAGAAATGCCGAAAATGACGGACACCATGGAGGAAGGTGTCCTTGTAGAATGGTCCGTTGAGGAAGGAGATAATATCGCCGCCGGAGATGTTATCGCACAGGTTGAGACGGATAAGGCAACCATGGATGTTGAGGCTTATGATGATGGGATCTTACTCAAAAAAATTGCCAAGCAAGGAGATTCCCTGCCCATCGGAGGCCTGATCGCCATTATAGGGGATGCTGGAGAGGATGTGTCCGAGATGATTGCCGGACATACATCCGATGAGGCGCCCCCTGCTCTCCCCGCCGAGACGGCTGCAGAGATTGCTCCTGCAGATCACATCATACAGGACGCAATTGCGATCGCCTCCAATGGACGAACCAAAGCATCGCCGCTGGCCAGGCGAATGGCAACGGATCATGGCCTTGCATTGACTACACTGACTGGGTCCGGTCCAGGTGGACGTGTTATTAAACGAGACATCTTGGCAGAAATGGCTCGGACACCTCCTCCTGTTTCTGTACCCACGCCCGTTCTCTCAGGAGATCGTGACATTGAGCGTGTCCGTATATCTCAGATGCGCAAGGTCATTGCCCGGCGATTGGCTGAAAGTAAATATTCCTCGCCCCACTTCTATCTGACTTCGGATGTCGATGTGGCAGCTCTGGTCACTCAGCGATCCATGCTGAATGAGTATCTGGCAAAGTCAAGTGGACCCAAAGTTTCTTTCAACGATTTTGTCACCAAGGCCTGTGCTAGTGCTCTGGTTCAACATCCAGACGTTAATGTCACCTATGCTCCTGATGAAGGGGTGATTCTTAAGTATAACTATGTAGATATTGGAGTTGCCGTCGCAATTGAAGATGGACTGGTCACGCCGGTGATCCGTGATGTCCAGCAGAAAAGTGTCGCAACTATTGCTCAGGAAATTCAGGCATTGGCACTCCGGGCACGGGATAAAAAACTAACCTCGGATGAGATGGAGGGATCTACCTTTACTACGAGTAATCTGGGAATGTTTGGAATTGAATCCTTTACAGCCATTATTAATCCTCCCAATGCCTGTATCCTTGCGATCGGTGGAATACGAGATACTCCGGTTGTAGAAAATGGCTCTATCGTGCCAGGAAAGCGGATGAAGCTTACACTATCGTGCGATCATCGGGTCGTAGATGGGGCGGTCGGAGCTCAGTTCATGGCGACCGTTAAAGAATTGCTGGAATCCCCGCTTAGCCTGTTACTGTAACGGACATGCGGATTGCCCATATTAGCGATCTACACTTTGGGCGGATTGCTTCTGCACATATACAGGAAGATCTGATTACCAGTATTCGCCTGTCGGAATGCGACGCAATCCTTATCACAGGGGATTTGACTCAGCGGGCAAGGACACGCGAATTCAGAGCGGTACGAGCATTTCTGAACGCACTTCCAAAGCCACTGCTTGTTCTTCCCGGGAATCATGATGCTCATGCGTGGTGGCACCACCCGGAACTCCGGATCTTCAATCCATTCCGGCGTTATAAAACATGGATCTCCAGAGATCTAGAACAGAGCCTCTCGCATGAAGGCCTAGCCATCTTGGGATTGAATACAGCTCATGGTCTCACGATCAAAGGTGGTCGGTGCACAGCACAGCACATCGAGGACGTCTACGATTATTTCCTTCAACAACCTCCTGATGCGTTTAAGGTGCTCGCCGTTCATCATCCGTTGCTGGCTCTTCAGCCATCCAAAGAGTTGGATGTGGCCCGCAACGGAGAGGCGCTCGTGCAGGCAGCTGTCGAGTGTGGCGTGGATGTAGTTTGTGCCGGTCATTGGCACCAAACTCATATTGAACTGTGCACTACCTATGCAGGCCGGATCTTGGTCTCTGTTATAGGAACCACCACCTCAGACCGTAGTCGTTTTCCCGATGTCGGGGTCAATCCATGGATTCTCCTTGAGAAAAACTCTCAGGGAATTGAGGTGCAGTATAAGACTTATGATCGGGAAGCTCGTGTGTTTAACTTGATTGAACATATCCGCTACCTACCTGATGGACGGGACGAGACAATTCTATGATTCATACCAAAGAGTCGATTCCCCTCGAAGCTTTCAAAAAACCTTTGGAGCGGATGTGGGAGGCATCTGAAAAGAAGTTATGGGCCATTGAGAGGGAAGCCAATGACTCAAAGGCCAATCATGCGCTGGTCTACACCCAGAATGGACACTATACTTCCCAAAGTTGGACAGATTGGACTCGGGGATTCCGAATAGGGTCTATGCTTTTGCAAGCCGAAGTGACGGACTCGGAGGATTTTTTGAAGTATGCACGCGAGGCAACCATTCGACAAATCCTTCCCCAGACCACAAATTTTGGCGTTCACGATCACGGGTTTACCGTTACCAGTACGTTTGGGACACTCCTTCGTCAGATGGATGAAGGCATGATCCCGCATAATGAGTGGGAGCGCAAATATTATGTTCAAGCATTAATCACCAGCGGAATTGTTCAGGCGCATCGCTGGACGAACATCGGTGAGAACCTTGGATTTATCCATTCTTTCAACGGCCCGCACTCTCTTTTTGCAGACACGATTCGTTCCCTCCGTGCTCTGGTGATTTCCTATTTGTTGGGAGGTGCCTTGCGGGGAGAAGAAGATGAACTATTTGTGCTACTTGATCGGGTGGTTGCCCATATCCGCACAACCTCCCGTTATATTGTCTCCTCCCCCGATCAGGGTCGTGATGGATACGCCGAGACAGGGCGGGTTGCTCATGAAGCGATTTTCAATACACGTACTGGTTCCTACAGGTGTCCGAGTACCCAGCAGGGATACTCCCCCTTTACCACTTGGACCCGAGGGCTCGCATGGATTATTCTGGGATATGCCGAGTTGTTGGAGTTTTTCCAAATACTTCCCGAACGCTACAAGTCAAAGTATGGAGACTTGGAAAATGAAATGCAGAACGTGCTCCAATGCACTGCAGACTACTATATCGAAAATTCACCAACCTGTGGAATTCCGTACTGGGATACTGGAGCGCCGGGTCTGAAAAACCTGGGAGACTGGTCTGGACAGGATGCAGATCCATTCAATGACTGGGAGCCGGTGGACAGTTCAGCTGCTGCGATCACGGCGCAGGGGCTTTTGCGTTATGGGAACCTTTTGGGTTCACCATCCGGCAAAAAATATTTGTCCGCCGGACAAAAGATTGCATACACCCTACTGGATGAACCTTATCTGAGTTTAGACCCGAATCATCAGGGGCTGCTTCTGCATAGCGTGTACCATTGGCCCAGGAGATGGGATCATGTACCGAAAGAGGCATCCATTGCAAATGGAGAAAGTGTCATGTGGGGAGACTATCACCTCCGGGAATTGGCTCTCTATCTGAGTAGGTTATCAAACCCGGAAAAATATTATGCCTTTATGAATTTTGAATGGAATTTACCCGATGAGTAAGCTCCAAACAAATCTCTCCCGACTGCTACTCCAAGACTAGCGATTGTCGGCGCCCACTTCCCGCGATATCTGTCAACTGATCCCCTAGATCCAGTCGCATAGCGTCTATATATCCAAGGAGTCTCTCTACGACATCCGGATGTGAATCGGCAAGATTGATCCTTTCTCCGATATCTGATTCCAAGTCAAACAGCGATAATCCGATGGAATCTTGCCGATAGGATCCCTGGAATGTCGGTGTTGAAAGGATTGCTCCATGGATGCTACGGTAGTGATGCGGTACATGTAATTTCCAGCGGCCGGATCGGACTGCCTGAAGTTGATATCCTTGATAGAAAAACAGTGCCTCGTGTAGAGACGCGCCCCCATGGATAACACGGACTAAAGATTGTCCATCAAAGGGAAATGATCCGGTTGGGGCCCCGGTAAACGATGCAATCGTTGGCATTACATCTATTGCCGAAACCATGGCATCCGTGACACCGGGAGTAATCACACCGGGCCAAAACATCAGTAATGGAACCCGGTGCCCTCCTTCAAACGTGGTCCCTTTTCCCTCACGTAATGGGCCCGTATGCCCACTATGATCTCCTTTGATAAGCCACGGGCCATTGTCTGACGAAAAGATGACGAGCGTATTCTCGATTAAATTATGACGCTTCAGCGTCTCCATGATCCGACCTACGGACCAGTCGATTTCCATGATCACATCCGCATAGAGCCCAGCACCCGATCGCCCCGCAAAAGCATTTGAAACAAAAAGTGGAACGTGCGGAAACGTATGAGATAGGTACACAAAGAAAGGAGTCTCATGATTCATCTCAATGAATCTCGTTGCACGTTCAGTATAGCGACGGGTCAGTTGGGATTGGTCCGGTTCCAACTCAATGATCTTGTAATCTTCGACAAGTGGGATTGGCGGGTGCTGCCTCGCAGGTGGGTTAGGGTTCTTTATTGCATCTGGCGTCATGTCGTTGGAGTATGGGATCCCGAAGTACTCATCAAAGCCGTGTTGTAGAGGTAGGTGTAGAGAGTCATGACCCAAGTGCCATTTACCATAGATTGCAGTGGCATAACCTATCTCTTTGAGCATTTCTGCCAGGGTTCGTTCACCTGGATGCAAACCGCGCCTGGACTGTGGCATCAAAACTCCGGGAATGCCGATCCGTTGCGGATACATCCCCGTGAGAAAGGCGGCTCTGGACGGAGAGCAAGAAGCGGCCGCCGTATAAAAATCTGTAAAACGGAGGCTATTCGCAGCTAGTGTGTCAAGGTGTGGAGTTGACAGTACATCTGACCCATAGCTTCCAAGATCTATCCATCCCTGATCGTCCGTGATGATCAAGATCACATTGGGAGTCTCAAAAGAAGGTTGGCAGCCGATTGTGGTTAATACCACAATTAGAGAGAGCATGCTGGAACGATTCATCTACGCAAAACCTGTCCATGAAAATAATATCCATCGATATTCTTCATCCTGTCAGAAATAACCCGGTTGAGATTCTACGATGACAAAATTAGTCAACGCCCGCAAAACTTATGTAATCCATCATCCACAAAAAGAGATCTCACAGTATACATTCATGGTATTCTACACACTGATCGGATGGATCTTTTTGTCTGATTGGACGAATCTATCCATATGACTATACTCTAACCTTCCTTATTTTGGCTATTTTAATTCCACGGCTCAAAAAGAAAAGTTGAGCAATCCAGGTCCAGGTAGTTCAGATCAAATCTCGTGATCACCGATAAATAAAAGATGCATGCGATGACGAGCGTACAAAGAAAGACAACTGTCGGGGTGGCGGGATTTGAACCCACGACCTCTTCGTCCCGAACGAAGCGCGCTACCGAGCTGCGCTACACCCCGAGGTAGATTGGCTAACGCATGGAAAAACTGTCGGATCCATTATGATGCCCTTTTCATGGAGCAATTGAACCTGCCCTCTTATCCCTTTGAGATACGTAATCAGGCCGGGCAAAGAGTGATTTTGGACCAAGTTCGAAAGCGCTTTGTGCCGTTGACTCCTGAGGAATGGGTACGCCAGCACTTTGTCCAGTATCTCATTCGAGATTTAGATGTTCCGCTTGGATTAATCGGCCTTGAAGTCGCAATCCCAATACAAGATCGCCACTACCGGGCAGATATCCTCATTTATGATCGACGGGTTGAACCGGTAATGATGGTTGAATG
The DNA here is from genome assembly GCA_965215475.1 of Rhodothermales bacterium. Lineage (GTDB taxonomy): Bacteria > Bacteroidota > Rhodothermia > Rhodothermales > Bin80 > Bin80. The sequence goes on along the minus strand of OZ244061.1, from coordinate 2,311,542 downwards.
TAAAAGACCGTCTGTTCAGCTCCGTCAGGATACGTTTGATCAAATTGGGCATTACAATACCCAATTAAAAGTCCCTTATCTGGTAATTACCAATGGTATGCAGCATTATTGCTGCATGGTTGATCATGCCCACGGTTCCTATCGTTTCTTAGACGAAATTCCATCCTATAAAACCATGATTTTGCCAATCAATCATGCTAAATAGTTCGTATTCAAAAGAGCTTCATACCGTGCACGCCGCGCTCTCTGAAGCAGCACGATTGTGCCGTTCTGTTCAGGAGCGAGTTGCTATTACAAAAGGGGATCGAAGCCCCGTTACAATTGCAGATTTTGGAAGTCAAGCGTTGGTATGCCGCACCCTCCATGAAGCATTTCCGGATGATGCGATTATTGCCGAGGAAGACAGTACACTCTTGAGAGCAAATGAACAAACCGAGCTTCGAGAAACCTTAGGGCAGCATCTCGAAGTGATCCGCCCTGGCACCTCATTAAAAAATGCTCTCCAATGGATTGATTATGGTAATGCGGAAGCATATTCTGACCGATTCTGGACTCTGGATCCCATAGATGGCACGAAAGGGTTCCTGCGGAAGGGACATTATGCCGTAGCTCTGGCTCTGATTATTGAAGGGGAAGTCGTCGTCGCTGGACTTGCATGCCCAAATTTGGATCAAAATATTTTTCTGGCTGCGAAGGGATGTGGGGCACGGATAGGAGAAATTCCTCTCCATGTAAGTGCCACAGAGGATATAAAGCATGCCAAAATTTGCGAAAGCATAGAGTCAAGCCACAGCGCACACAAGGATGTACAGAGAGCAGTTGAATACCTTGGAATCGCTGCAGAACGCAAACAATTGGATAGCCAAGCAAAATACGCTGTCTTAGCAAGCGGAGATGCAGAAATCTATATGCGTCTGCCGACACGCAAAGACTATGTCGAACGGATTTGGGATCACGCAGCGGGTTCTCTTTTACTGACGGAAGCAGGAGGCCAAGTAACGGATTGTGCCGGAAAAGAATTAGATTTTTCCCATGGAAAAGGGCTCGAGCATAACCATGGAATTATCGGGACCAATGGTAAATTCCATGATGAGATCATTGGAGCCCTAAAGACCCTAAACATAGGTCAATCTCTTCAAAAACAGAGTTGATAGGTGTATTGAGTACGCATAAATTACCATTTACTGCGAATTTATGCATTTGAACTGTACTTATTTTCTCTGACTGATACAAATCTAAAAGACTGCCTAAAACTGGATTTTCATACTTGATCCAACAACAATTAGGGTTGAGTTGATGACTCGGATCACACGGCTACCAGCACTCTTCTTCCAGTAGTGGATCCCTTCACTTACCGTGCCTCGGGGGCAGAAATATACTCAATCAGTATACTTGGATTGCATTATTTCTCGTTTTTGGCGAAATTTTTGCAGTTATGATATACTGTATGTGACATGATCAAAGAAAATTTGGTCTACCCAAAGGCCGAGTGAGGCTGGCTACTGTATTGCGGAATGCTGGTAATATTGTTCGGACTGATGAAGTTGAGGAATCACTTGACGTCAACCGTTCCACCGCTTCCAAATTACTCTCAAGATGGAGTAGCCAGGGGTATCTACGTCGCGTTGGTCCGGGAATCTATGCAGTAGCAGAACTCGGCTGTATGGATCTGAAGATGGTACTGGATCATTCTTGGATGATCGCACCATCGTTATTTGACCCGGGATATATAGGTGGTCGAACCATGACTGAATACTGGGATCTTACAGAGCAGATCTTCCTTGATACTGTCGTATACACGGGCAGGCCCGTGCGATCTAGATATCAACGTCACGCAGGTCTTAGATACACGGTAAAACATATTCATCCATCTAAAATTTTTGGCCTTACACATGTGTGGCACGAAAACATAAAGATCGCTATTTCAGACCTTCCTCGAACTATTTTGGATCTTTTGAACGAGCCCGTATTCGGAGGTGGAATACAGCAAGTAATTCTTTGCTTTGGAGAATACTTAAGGCACGAATGTAGACAAGATGAAAAGCTGATTTCCTACTCAGAGCGTCTCGGAAATGGAGTCATCTTTAAACGTTTGGGTTTTCTGGCGGAACGCATGTCGGACTGTACCTATCTCGTTGATGCTTGTAAGAAGAGATTGACAAAAGGCAATGCAAAACTTGATCCAACCGTACCATCTTCCCAACTGGTAACGAAATGGCGGCTCTGGATTCCCGATCTGAATCTTGAATACGAAAGAGATGGTTACTAAAAAGAGTGGATCAATGTCGCTATATTTGCCAATAGAAAAGATTGTTAAGCGACATATAAATAGCCGTTACAAAAGAGATCCGGCACAAGATAGTTCTCCATATGCAGTTACCTATCGCTAACCATGGAGCATCAAAATAGAGAGTGAATTCAGATAATTGACTTCCTGGGCCGGGGAGCAAATTCACTCAGTAGCCCCCATAGTTTTGCCCTTCGGCTTTTCATTCAATAAGACCGAAATTTTTGAACCATGAGTAGAAAGCGGATAAGATGTATAACGAGACCCGCCTACATTCAATAGCGATATCTCAGAATGGTAGGAAATGCATCATGATTTCCGGAATCAAGTACAAGTCAGATAACCTTAAAAAGTTTTATCTATGAGAAAGGGGATAACGCAAGTGCTAGTATTGTTTACACTGATGTATCCAATGGTCCTCTCGGCCCAAGATAATGGAGATACCTTGAGCGTCGTGGATATGAACGAACTGATTATTACTGCAGATCGGTACGAATCCTTACGCTCCCAATCTACAGGAGCGATCAGTGTGCTGAGAAGCATGACCATTTCACAGTTGGCCGGGGTTCAAAATCTGGGAGGAACACTACGACATATACCAGGCTTTGCGATGCTGCAGTTGGATGGAATCGGTTATGATGTACAGCCGATTGTACGGGGATTCTATGGTGGAGGCGAAGCCGAGTATGTGCTCTTAATGGTAGATGGACAGCCCATCAATGCTCTGGAAACCGGGCTTGTCAATTGGGATCAGATCCCTCTGGCTGCCATCAAATCCATTGAAATCCTGCGTGGAGGAGCCTCCTCTCTCTATGGCGACGCGGCCATTGGGGGCGTCATCAACATTATGACTGACTCTGAGGCTCCCTCGAGTTACGAAATGGCCATCTCTGGAGGTTCCTTTGACACCTATAAAACTGGTGGATCCGCACGAATCTCCTTTGGTGCCAGAAAACTTTCTGCCTATGGAAATTACGAATCAACCCAAGGATACCGAGAACATGCCAATCGCACTTTGGGGGGCTTGGGGATCGGGTTTGATCTAATACGATCAGATCGAACTCTCGTCACATTATCTGGATCAATGCATCAACGGGACTATGACATTCCTGGACCGCTCACCAGTGCGCAGATCGCACAAGATCGTCTACAGAAATCTCCATTCTTTCAATTTGATCACAATGATGAGAGTACAATACGACTGGCACTACAAGGTCGAATCAATCTGGGTGGAACGTCCGAATTGCGAGGTTCTCTCGTTGGCAATACACGTACCCTAGAAGGTGCGCGGACCCTGCCCCTGAACGCTGAATTTGCAGACGTAAAATGGAGAAAATTCGATGCATCTCGCGTATTCGTTAGTGCACAATGGGTGTCTCCACAATTGTTCGTGCAAGATCGTTTGACCATCGGCACCGATCTAAAGAGAGGGCAATTGGACGTAGCCTGGTATGATATGGCCACCGGTACAGCCGAAGATTTCGATCAGTTTGATGGAAAGAGAGGGACTCTCTCAACCCGGGGTGATGGTTCCAGACAAGCATTGGCTACCTACATGCAATATGACGTTGAGCCGCTTGACTGGTTGCGCTTGTTGGCCGGGATCCGTTATGATCGTATTCGCGATACCTATGTACCTGAAGAGGGTGCCGAGCAGGATGCAGTTCATACCGCATTAAGCCCCAAGATAGGGGTGAATGCACGCTATGCAGCCAGTACTAGACACACCGGAAACTGGTATGCCAACGTAGCACGATCCTTTAAAACAGCAACCCTAGATCAGCTCTTTGGTCAAAGATTAATCCCCGTACCTTTTCCTCCTTTTTCCATATCAATCTCTAACTCTGAACTGAAGCCTCAGACAGGTGTCAGCCTTGAAACCGGATTCTACCACCGCGCAGTGCTCATCCCCGGAGGCCTGAATGGAGAACTATCACTCAGTCTCTATCAGATGGACATGGAGAATGAGCTGGATGTCAATTTACAAACCTTCCAATATGGAAATATCGCCAGTAGCCGTCACAGAGGGATCGAGATGGGTCTCCAACTGGAGAAACCCAATGTTGCACTATTTCGATTTAACTATACGCTCCAAAACGTGACGTATCGAGCAGGAGAAAATAAGGGTAATTTTGTCAGGTCAATCCCGCGTGATTATATATCAACTGCCATCAGTATACCTGTTCTTGATCGACTTCAGGCAATGGCAACCGTGCGTAGTACGCGCCGCACATGGTTAGATGATGAAAATTCCATTAGACTAGATAACTTCTCTTCAATAGACTTTAAATTGACCTATACATTAGGCTGGATCATGCTGGAGTTCGAGACCGTGAACCTTATGAACAATTCCTTCAGCACAACGGGGTTTTTAGACCCGGGAGGATCCGACACCATCTTCATGTATCCTGCAGCAGAACGTGCGCTGTACGCAGGGTTTCGAGTCCAGTGGTAATAAAGAATTTGAGGAATCAAATACCGCTCCTGTCCACCACAACTAGAAGCGAACTCTCTTTCTTCCGAGCATACGTATCAATCGCTTCGTGAAGTCAGAATACTTTGTAGGTTCCAACTATACACGCTCACTACCTAGCGTCTGTGCGACGACTTTACTTTGTGATGGCCTTTCAGCCAACTCCTTTTGTCTCTCTCCAATCCCAATCTTATACGCCCGATGAATCCTTAATTAAGGATTCATTCGGTGCGTTCTTTCATCCGAATACACACATCGGCCAGCAAATTGGCGGAAAGGGAAAAGGGCTAGGACAATTTAATGGTAAAATAGCAGGGCTCAAGCACAGTGCTTCACGTATATTCCTCCAAGAGTTTCCGCTCGTGCAAGTGTTTACGGAAACGTTTAAATAAATATGTATGTTCGTTTTTCTCCCCCAATTATTTCGTGCGTAGATTTTCAGTTTCTCCTGATTATATGTTTCTGCAATGCCCAAGAAATCCACGGGAGACCACTTGGATCGTTTGTGCTCTCAGTACATCATCGCCATATGATTGGATTCCAGACATCGAATTGCTTCCCATGCTGGATTTTCCAGATCAATTGGCGACCCTCAGTCTAAAACACCTCACACATGTAGGTCTCGCACCCTCCCCCCGTCATGTTGCAGGCGGTATCGGACACCTCGCCTGCATCTGCGCAAGTCCCATCTTCTCTACCACTTTCTCCGTGTTCACAGTAATCATTTTCGCAAAACATCCCCACTCTTGCTTCGGTATTCTTTGGAGTAGAAAGGTAATGTACCATGGTTCCAGATACAAGACCGAACATACAAAATGCAACAACCATACCCACTCGGAAACACCAGATTCTAATTTTATCCATCATGATTTTAAAGTATTTTTAGACACTAGATCCTCTTGCAAAACCTCTTCATTGGAAAGTAAATATCGCTCTGGGAGTAGTTGAGGGCATATTTTACAGATTGGAAGAGGGTTTTGCAAGAGTCTCAACTGAAGATAAATTAGCCTCTATGATTACGCAACTTCCTTCCCTATTTCGTGATTTGTGTGCTACTTGGCCTTTACTCGTTGTATTAATTTTGATGTCTTGTGGAAACAATGAGGAAGACGTAGCCACTGTAACGATGGGTACCCTCCATCCTACACCCGAGAACATTCCAACCATTACAGATCCTTTGTTCTTACTCCAAGAATCTGACTCTGAAACCACTCCATCCATTTTGAATGTGGGCTCGGTTGATGGATCTCTTATTGGGGTTAATGAAGGGGCTCATGATGATATGCTGGGCGTAATTGAGGATGTGGATATCAGCCGCGAAGCCATCTACTACGCAGACAGTGAACATGGCGAGGTACGCTTTTACAGTTTTTCGGGGGATTTAATCGAGATTTTTGGCCGTCCAGGAAATGCCCCTTACGAGTTTAATAATCTGAATGGACTTGCCGTCACAAATGATGGATCCCTCCTCGTGGTTTGGGATCAAGCACGCCGAATTCAAATCTTTCGGCAACAGCAGTCTACCTACGAATTGGTGTCCTCCTTTAATGTTTTCTCGTCATTACGTAGCGGAGATATTTGCGTCATGCATGATCATGTATATATAATAGGATACTCGGAGGAAGACGCTGGTGTAATCCATAAGTATACTCTTACAGGGGATCTCATTCTATCGTTCGGGAAAAAATACAGGTCTTCCAATCCACTCGCTCGTAAATTGCTCTCCACAAATGGATCTCTAGCATGCAATGAAAGCAACCGTGTCGTTGCTTATGCAAACCTGTTCATTCCAGTTCTAACCGGATACTCGGATACAGGTGAGGATTTGTGGCGTGTTAAGTTCGCCGATCTAAAAATAGCTCCAGTTGAAGAGGGAAGGACCGATCGCGGACATCCATCAATAAAATACCCCGGCAGCCTAAACAAAGGAGAAAGTTATGGCTTACAATTGATTTTTGATTCGTTTACCGATTCTTTCATGGCAAACTATACTGTCCGTGCTGACCGATCAACCAAAGTGACCCACTACTTTAGCATTGATGCCCTGTCAGGAAAAGGGCACCATGTAGGAGAACGTCTTATTGACGAGAATTTCCCAGATTCATGGCTCGTGGCTATCGATAGAGAACATGTATATATGTCAAGAACTCATCCATTTCCACAACTGAGTATTTACGATAGAAACGGCTTAATTCCACGATGAAACAACGCCAACACCCTATCCGTGGCCGTAGGCCGGTTCTCGTTTTTGCCGTAATACTGACAGTGTCGTTTGTGATAGGTTTTTTACGAATACTTCCAATACCAGCATTAAAACTATCTTGGCCTGATAATCAGTCAAGCCCCAACAATCGATATGTACCCAATCACCAAATTAATGATGGCCACGAACTTGTTCTGGTATACGTTGGATCGTCAAAGGGAAACCAGGAATTCTGTGTGAGTTGAGCGTTCCCGTTGCCGTGATGGAGGATGAAGATCAATTCGTATTGGGGTACGAGATGATCTGGAAAGGAACCGACAAGGACGCTGCCATTGCGTTGGTGGATCACATAGAAGCATAGGATCCGGGAATCTCGATGACTTGTTCATTTGACCGAGGATTTTATAGTCCAGAGGCAGTTGGATGAAAAACTGGCGATGCCGAAAAAAGGAAGACGCACGAAAGCCGAACGCGAGCGCCAGAATGATCCGGCCGATCAAGCGGCTCGAAAGGGGCACTTGGGGATTGAGTCCTGCCTGAACCACCGAGGCTTGTCTCTGGTCCGTGAATACAGCCCAGAGGGGGTTCAGCGGACGGTGGCCACGTCCGTACTGGCCGCGAATATTTGCCGGCTGGGAACGCAGGTACGCGCCGAAGAACGAACGCGACTCAAGCGGCGGAAATGCCAACGATATCGCCACGCGGCCTAGTCCTCCTCTGCGCATCCAGAAAAAAACAAGTCGCTCACATGGGCGGATCACAGAGGCATAAGCGCTAACTTGTTTGCTATTTGAGGTATTTTTCTATTTGAGGGGTTCTCTGACGAGGTCCATCTATGAGTCCTTCAGAAATAGACTTCCACTCTTGAATCATTTTGGACAACCCACAACGGGGCTCAATGGCACGATTTACTTCATTGAGGGCAAATTGAAAGTCATTCCATGGGCTTTTCTGCACAGTAGTAGTATCCCCAGGGGGAAAAAGTTCGTGCGTGACGAACGATTTTTTCTGTGAGTAGGGCGACAAGGAGTTTGCCATACAGCCATGCCTTTGAACTATCATCATCATTTTTGGGGAGGTGCCCAAACTGAGCCAAAGATTTAAATCTCTTGAACACTAGTTCTACTTGCCATCTCAGGCGATACCATTCAAGCACTTCGGATGCGGAAAACAAATGGTTCGGAAATGTTGTAAACAGGATCACATATCGTGCAAATCGGAGCGTTTCATCTCGAGGTTTCTTGCCGGTTCTCTTCGCATTCTGTAGGATTGTCTTTTGTGCTTTCTGAGCAGCCTCCTCTGTTTTTCGTAATACACAAATGCGACCAGAAACAGGGGATTTCCCTGGAACCTGTACCTCCCATTGCCCCACTTCACCAAGATTTGTAATGGTCTCAACCGCAGTAAGCAGATCAAATGGAGCATTCGTTTTTCTCTCAAAATGCAAGACTCCCGTATTCACACGTAGCGTTACATATCCACCTGCGTCTGAGACATATTTGACTCCACTTTTCGTTGAATATCCCCTATCGGCCAAGATATAATCCCCCGATTGAATTGGGAATTGTTTAAATGATTCCCCCGTCCCCTGTCCTTTCGTGGGAGTGAGCTTGAAAAAATCACATGCGAATGATGGGAGCGTAACGCTATAATGTATTCTCCACTGCGATCCAGTCTGTCCAGGTTCACTAACAATCGTCGCATCAAAAGCCCGCATTTTCAGGGATGCTTCCATGGAAGTAGAAACGCCATGTTCTTGAAATAATTCTTTGCACATCGCATAGAGCCAATCTTTCGATTTACGCAAACGCTTGAGCAGGGCAACATCCGAAATGTCTGCCAATCCTGCCTGACGTGCCCTTACTACCGTTTCTCGTAAGGAATGACCACATCCCAAATGGATCAGCAATACTCGCAAGAGTGCCTCTGGGCACTTGTATTTACGCAGACCTCGTAAAGCACCCGTGTCTGTTGCAAGCTGCACCCAGCACTCAGGTAGAAACGAACATAATACATCCCAATCTTGACTGGCCGGGGCTTCGGTAACGGTCTTTTTCATAGGACTGTTAAAATAAGGGTTGCAGAAAGAATAAGGAACCAGTAGTAGCTAAGCAACATCAAGAAAAATTCTCATTGAAGACTTAGATATTTCCCTCCAATACAATAAAACTACAACAATTATGTGTGGTAAACAAGTTAGCGCTTATGGATCACAGAGGTGCGTCCAATCGAGACGAGTGGGGAAGAAAAGAACGTCATTTCGTGATCTCAGTCGTCTCTGGCAGGATCAATTCCGTCAATATTTTACCAAATGTGGCTGCATAATGTCATTGCGCCTGGAGCAACCACCGAACAAAATTCGCAAATGAACATTTTCTAGACGCATACTATATACACGATGCCCGTAGAATCGGAACTGCCGGGCGCTGGCAATGCTTGGTCAGTATAACTGATTTCCTTTAGGCAATCATTGTCATTAAGGGTTGCTGTAGCCCTTTCAAGCAGATTGTCAAAATTGGTCGTCACCACTATAATTATAATCCGGTTATTCAAATCCCGGGCAAGGCGGAGGATGGTGCAGCGATGATCAAGGCATGCAGAAGTGGATACAGCGAGCAGAGATCCGAAACCGATCGCGTAAACCCTCTCAGGATCTGCCAGCCGTTGTCTGAGCGATCCCAGAGCTTCTTCATACCGCCCAGCTTTGAACACTATTTCCTCTGACTTCGACATATCCATCGAGAGTCTTTTGTACGTCTGCTCAACCAATCCCCTGAAATCTGGCAATTCCGGCCTTCCGATTCCCGAACCGCAGAAAAAACACCTCACCCTTCAATAGGAGTCGACTAGGTCACCCGGGAATTCTGGCCCATCATTTGAAAAACGGAGAGACATATCTGTTTTTAATTTGGTTACGGGTACTTCCCCTAGAGGTTTAGGGTTTCCGATGGGGTGACTGTATCGTACCTAGTGTCATGTCATATCAAATGTCGGATATAACTGTTTTAATTTTATCCGTGCGTCGTCTGTGGTGAACTGCCATTCAACTTTTCCTTTTATTTGATCTCTTGCCGCCTGCCATGCGGCAACGTCTCTACGCAGTGTATCAATGGAATCAATACGGCGATGAAGGCACTGTCGTACCATTACATTGATTTCGACTTCGGCGACATTCCGCCAACTGCCGTGTTTTGGAGTATAAACGAATTCAAAGTGATCCCATAATGCTTTCGCCTGAGCGGGTTCAAAGGGATCGTAGAGTGCACCTGGGCGATGTGTATTGAGATTATTCATCACCAGAATGATTCGGATGGCATCAGGGAATTGTTGAGCAATCTCGTGCACAAAGTGAGCCCAATCCGTTTTAGTCCTACGTTCGGTCACCTTGGTGAAGCGCCAACCAACGAGTGGTTCCGTGGCCATGAACACATTGCAAGTACCAAGATGACGGGATTCATCGTCATACCTGGCTGGTCTCCCCGGAGCTGTCGGAATGGCCCTCCGCGTTTCGCCGATCAACTGGCGTGGAGTCTCATCCATGCAAATCACGGGATTCGTTGGATGGTAGGAACATCGATAAAGGTCAAGCACACGCTCCATTGCTGCTACGAAGTTCGCATTATTTTGTGGCGGAATCACCCAGCCAACACGTCGCCATGGCTTAAGATCGTTTTTTTTTTAGAACGCGCCGTATCGTCTCGTGAGAGACGCGTTCAATGTACCCCAGTTCAACGACTCGGTCCGCCAATAGGCGAAGCGACCATTGTGAATGTCCATCGGGTGGGGGACCGCAACTCAGTGCAACTAGATGTGCTTCAAAGTCGCCGTCCGCCTTGCGAATGTACGTTGCACGATGCCCCTGCCGATTCCCAAGAGCCACCTCCAGACCATCCTCTACAAACCGCTTCTTGATCCGATCAACTCTGCGCATGCTAATGCGCAATACCCCGGCGATTTCTGCGCCAGTTTTATAGGACTCGTTGAGATTACCCTTGTCGCAATTAAGCAACACTAACGCGTTGATCACCTTCTGGGAACGATGCGATCCCTTTCTTGTGACCGCCTCTAACTCCGCACGCTCATCTGCCTCCAAATGTACAGTGTAACGTTTCATGTTAGCATAAAGATCGTTATTATTAAACATGAAATATACAAAATAAATGCGACATATCAAGTATGACATGACACTATGTGTATTCAGATGAAAGAACGCACCGAATGAATCCTTAATTAAGGGCTCTTTTGGTATAGAATATTACCTCCAATTATCGTATAGAGTACCTCTGTCGAGAGAATCTCTTCGTCAGGGATCGTCAGAATATCTTTTGATAGCACGGTAATATCGGCCAGCTTACCCGGAACGATTGATCCTTTGATTTCTTCCTCAAAAGCAGCATAAGCATTATTGAGTGTATATGACTGTAGTGCCTGTTCTCTGGAGAGTCGTTCCTCTGGATAAAAAACAGAGCCATCTGCTAACCTACGTGTCACGGTTGCATGATAATTTGCAATGGGGTCAATCAACTCCACGGGAGTATCGGTTCCATTCGTTACGACTGCTCCTGTCTGCCATAATGTTTGCCAGCGATATGCACCGCTCGCAGCTCTTTCTTCACCTAGGCGGCGATACACCCATGGAGCATCACTTATGGCATGTATCCCCTGCATAGATGCAATGACCGCTAGACTACCAAACCGGGGAATGTCATCCGGATGGAGGTGTTGGGCGTGCTCAATACGCCACCGTAAATCCTCATTCTCTGATCCGTAGAATGACTCATAAATATCAAGAACCACGCGGTTCGCGCGATCCCCAATGGCATGGATATTGAGTTGAAAGTCGTGAGCTTTTGCGACTTCTGCAGTTGCATAAATTTCTTCCACTGCAACCGTTTCAAGTCCTCTTGATCCAGGCATATCGGTATAGGGCGCCAGCAACCAAGCACCGTGAGAGCCCAAGGCTCCATCGATTGAGCGTTTGATACTTCGTACTGTCAGATGCTGATTCCCATATCCAATCATCCGATACGAAGAAATTCGATTGGTCAACTCTATGCTGTTCGAGCGAATCATTACGTATAGGCGAACCGGAAGGCTTCCCTCATCTGCCAACTTCCGAAAAAAGTCTACCGTACTAAAACTCACACCTGCATCATGAAACGAGGTAATCCCATGATTCAAGGCTTCTTGAGCAGCTAATCGTGCCATTGTGCGCAGCTCCTGATCCAATTCAGTGGCACTCATACTCTCCCTTGATTTCTCCAATGCAGCCCCTACAAGATCTTCCGCCGTCTCCCGCAAGAGTCCTGTTAATTCTCCACGCATATCGCGCACGAGCTCTCCTCCCGCCGGATTAGGTGTTTCTGGACTGATTCCTGCGGCGTCCATTGCGGCCCTATTCGCAAATGCGGCATGACCGCTGGCGTGGCGTAGGAGAACCGGATTCTCAGAAGATACCTCACTCAGACGATGGTGCGTGGGAACTCCTTCGACCGTCCCTGCTGGAATAGAGTCCCATTTTTCCTGGTGCCATCCGCGACCAGTGATCCATTCGCCAGGCTCCGCATCCATGACCGCTTCCTCAACCATAGTGACAATTTCTTCCCAACTCGAGGTTGTTGTCAAATCAAGAATCATCTTGGCTTCTCCTAGGCTCAGGAAATGCCCATGCCCTTCGATAAAACCAGGAATGGCTAATTTACCTTCTAGGTCTATCACCTCGGTTTCGGCTCCGATATATGCTGTAATTTCTTCAGTAGTGCCGACCGCCATGATCGTATCTCCGCCTACGGCTAGGGCTTCTACCTCAGGCAAAGATGGATCGACCGTCACAATCTTACCATTGGTCAACACAAGTCTTGCCGATTCTCTACCATAACATCCAAAAAGGATAAAAGCAGACAATAAGATTAGACCGTTTTGTATCGAAATGAACTTCATGATTTCAATATCTGATGAGGAAACTCCCGAAATATAATAACAGCCATGGAGTAGATCATCCCGGCAAATTTTCTCTATTTGAATTGAATGATCACCTTGTTTAATCTCAATCTAAATTATGAGAAACTCATGGCTCGTCTTTCCCCATATTCCATTCCCGATTTTCAGGATGCTAGATGATCACTAGTGTACAGCTAAATAGAGTTTTATATCCCGATCAAAGATCCCCGAGTTGAACCCGCTACCCGTCCCGACGGAAAACGAGAATCCTCTATTTCGTCTAATTTGCTAGAGCGATCAGCTGACATTATCTTTAAGGCAAAAACATTCGAACATTTCTCCACCATTCCGACCGTAAGTATGAATAAACATGCAACACTGCATCGATGGGATGACATGCCGATTGATGAGATCAAGGCGGGTCTTGGACGGCGCATCATTACCGGTGAGCGAATCATGATCACACACGTCTATCTAGACAAAGATAGTGTAGTGCCGCGGCATTCACATGATAATGAACAGATCACCTACGTTCTTTCTGGTGCACTGAAATTTTGGCTTGGAGAGAATGAAGAACAGGAAGTCGTTGTGCATGAGGGAGAGGTTTTGGTCATCCCTTCTTCTCTGCCTCACAAAGCTGTCGCTCTGGAAGACACACTCGATGTAGATGTGTTCTGCCCTCCCCGACAGGACTGGTTAGATGGTACCGATGCGTATTTACGCTAGCTTTTTACTTCTGATTTTTATTGCTACCCCGCTGTGGGCACAAACTCTGGTTCATGATCCTCCATCTTGGTCAGATGAGGCGATATGGTATCAAATATTTGTTGAAAGATTCCGGAATGGAGATTCTTCGAATGATCCCACACCAAGGGATATACGCGGGTTCTGGTTTGATTCCCAGCCAGACAACTGGACCCCTACTCCATGGACTCATGACTGGTATAAACTAGACGACTGGGCCATTGAGAATGAAAAAGACTTTTATACTGCCGTGCAATGGCGTCGCTATGGCGGGGACTTGCAGGGAATCTTGGAGAAGCTGGACTATTTAAAAGAATTGGGGGTCAACGCACTTTATTTGAATCCAATCAATGATGCTCCGTCACTACATAAGTTCGATGCACGACACTACCGCCATGTAGACCGGAATTTTGGACCTGATCCTGTCGGCGACCGAGAGATGATCGAGTCAGAGGACCCTCTGGACCCAGATACATGGCAATGGACCGCGGCAGACAGTCTCTTTCTCGTACTGATTCAAGAGGTGCATTCCAGAGACATGCGAATCATTCTGGATTTTTCTTGGAATCATACAGGGGTACGATTCTGGGCATGGGAAGATATCTTGGAGAATCAACAAGAATCTGCATTTGCAGATTGGTATGATATCAACCAGTTTGACGATCCGGCAACGCCCGACACAAATGAGTTTTCGTACGACGGATGGGTGGGAGTAAAATCATTGCCCGAACTGGCAAAAATAGATGTTCCCCAGGATCATATCCATGGGGCACATGAAGGAGATCTCCACCCCGGCCCTAAAGCTCATATCTATAATGTTACCCGAAGGTGGCTGGATCCAAATAGTGATGGAGATCCTGAAGATGGATTGGATGGATTCAGGTTGGATGTCGCAGAGATGGTTCCACTTGGATTCTGGCGAGACTATCGTGAATTTGTTCGGAGGATCAACCCAGAAGCCTATCTCGTTGGGGAGGTTTGGTGGGATTCATGGCCACATCGAATGGCCGACCCGATACCCTGGGTACAGGGAGATTTATTTGATGCCGTGATGAACTATCGCTGGTATATGCCGACGCGTAGCTTTTTTGCACAGGCTCCTCCAAATCTAAGCGCATCCGAATATGTCGCACATCTGGATTCTATCATGGTGGGGATCTCACAGCGCTTCTGGAATGCCATGATGAATCTGGCCGCCAGCCATGATACTCCCCGAATCAGTACCAGCATATATAACCCGGCACTCTATAAGTATAATCAGCACCCTAGAGGCAATCCTCACTTCAAGGTAAATCGCCCTGATACAAGAACTCGTGCAATCCAGGAATTGATTCTCGTACAACAGTTCACCTGGCCTGGAGCCCCTCATATTTGGAATGGGGATGAGATGGGGATGTGGGGTGGAGATGATCCAGATGCACGAAAACCGCTCTTGTGGTCCGATTATAACTTTGAGGATGAACATGCGCACCCATTGGGACTGGAAAGACGGCCTGATGTGGTCTCGGCCGATCATCAATTAACCGGTCTCTACCGAGAACTGATTACACTCCGCAAGGCAAACCAGCAACTGTTTATTGACGGAGCAATCAAGTGGCTTACCGTGGATGATGAGCGCCGGGTGCTTGTTTATGAACGGCGTTTCGGTGACCAACATGCACTGGTCGTTTTTAATGCTTCAGATGAAATACACCAAATAGATCTACCGCAAGGGAGTTACCGACAAATCTACCCGGCCGGTTCAGCAGAAGTAGGAACTCCACTAACGCTTCCACCACTTTCCGCCCGTATATATTTGTCAAGGTAAACTCTGGTCTGACCAAATATCTCTCTATGCCAATCGAAATACTCCATGAATGATGTACAGATGGAAGGCTCACAGGGGCTTCCGAATATCTCTCCACCCCCGAAGGGTTGGAGTCAAGCAATTAAATCTCTCAAAGAGCGTCTTATTGACACTAGCAAGAGGAATCGTCTCATCCATTCTCCCATCGGAAAAAATCGTGGCAAACACCTTGATATCATTGAAGAGCGATCCGATGAAGTGTTTCAATTGCTGGTCCATAAAAAGAAAAAGATGCAGTTCACTCATTCCAGAGACGGATATGAGGAACCTGAAATCATGGAAAACATCTTTATTCCAGACCCACCCCCTCCCAGTGCAAAACATACAGATCGTAACCTGCAGACTCGTCTGACCAAGGATGCCCTGCACAAGCGCCTTCTACAGCTCTATCGTGATTCAAACAGCTCTCTGGAAGAACAGGGTGCCAATCCTCTTTTCCTCGCTTTGGGTTTCGTGCGTTGGTTCGAGAGTTCTTCTTCCAGTATCGAACGCTTTGCTCCACTTATCCTACTCCCCGTCGAGTTAATACGTGAAGGAGTAAAAGACAATTTCAAACTTCTACTACGAGATCAGGACCTGGAACCCAATCATTCCTTTGATGCTTTTCTCAAAAGCGATTTTGATCTCAGGCTACCACCGTGGCCAGAGGGAGAAGAGTGGGTACCATCTGAGTATTACCGACCGGTAAATCGCATGGTCAGTGCTCGTGAAAACTGGAGTGTATATGCGGACACGATCCAGTTGGGATTCTATTCATCTGGGAAGTTTCTCATGTCCAGAGATTTGGATCATGCAGAGCCGAACGATTTGATGCAGCAGCTATTGTGTGGGGGCTTTGGTGATGCTTCTCCACTGTTTGACCCAGATGAGAATCTTGACGATCGATATTTGAACCCTCAGGACCTGGGACATATCATGGAAGCTGATGCGTCGCAGACTCGCGTCATTGCGGCGGTACGAGATGGCCGAAATATGATCGTTCAAGGACCACCCGGAACCGGAAAGTCACAAACCATCGCGAACATCATTGCGGTATCGGTTCGTGACCATCAGAACGTGTTGTTTGTAGCAGAAAAACGAGCAGCGCTTGATGTCGTGCATGATCGGCTGGAAGCATGTGGGCTTGGCCCCCTGTGCCTAGAAATGCACTCTACCAAAGCCCAGAAAAAAGCGATCTATCATAATCTTGGGGAAACGTTGAACTTGGGACCACCTCGACCGGGGGACGACTCTCAGTACGAGCGCTTGAAGACCGTGAGAGATGAGTTGAACGAATTATCCAAACAGCTTCATACCATCGATGAGATAAGCGGACAAACCCCCTACAACATTATCGGCCAACTAACCAGGTTAATGGCACATCCAGATCTGCCGAGACCAAACTACCACATAGAAGAAACGGCAACCTGGAGCCCAGACGTCGCGCAGTCAGCACGAAAAGAGGTCGAACAACTCGCGGAGCTAACAGAGATCTATGGACCTGAAGGATCTCACGACTGGCGAGGAGCAAACCGTAAAATGACTCCGATGGACCGCGACCGCCTTATGGATCACCTCACCCAATTCCAGCAGCATCTTCGTGAGCTAATGATCTGCCTTGATCATTCATGCAAGGCATTAAGTATTCCGAAAGAGAAAGGATTAATTTTTGTTGACAAGGTACTCCGGTTGATCCAATCCATGGAGAATAAGCCTACGGATATAGATCGGCTAGTGGAAAAAGAAGATGTCATTCGCCATTGTGAAAAATTGCAACGGTTATTTGAAGCAATACAAAAAGAGCAGACGGTCCGTACTGAACTCGAAGCTTCTGTGATCCCAAGTGCTTTTGAGCGAGATTGGAACGCGGAGAAGCGCGAGATCTCTAGACGCAAAACCTCATTTTTCCGCTGGCTGAGCGGCCCCTATAGAGCTGCTTTAAAAGAACTGAAACAAGCCTCCAAAAATCTTCCTGCATCCATTTCGGATCGATTGAAACTCTTAGATGCGCTCATAGACCACCGGACCCAGATTCAGGAAATTGACGAACAGAAAGCTCTGGGAGAACTGATGCTTGGACCATTATGGCGAGGATGGAAATCAGATGTGACCGCTCCACTGGAGGCGGCCCAATGGATCAATAAACAGATCGCACTGCTCGGCTCCTCTGAACTACTTCAAACCCAAATCCAGAACTGGCCTGAGAGTGAAGACCCTGAAAAACTGGTAAGCCAGTTACAGAAGTGTCTCCGGTTGGTTGAAAAGAAATGGGACGAAATCGTGCATCTATGTGACTTGAACCTCCAACATGCATTCGATGAAGACTCCATCCAAAATGTCCCCCTCGAAGATATCATGGCTCGAATCTCTCTCTGGAAAAAAAACCCCGAGGGACAGGATGTCTGGATTCAACTATTTGACAACGCAAATGCAGTCAGTGAACGAGGCCTCGATGAACTTCGAACCCGACTGGCGGATGGCAGGCTAGCAGCTGAGTATGCTTGTGATACTTACGACTATATCCGTGCAGAGGCATTGTATAAGCGATTCAGCGACATGAACCCTAACCTGAGTCGTATGAGTGGACGGGAGCGGTCGATTTTGGTTGAAGAATTCATGGGCCTAGATGCTGCCTTACTGAACCTCAGCTCACAGGAAGTTATGTCCGCACATTATGCATCTATTCCAGAGGGTACACGTGGGAAGATGGGGGTGCTCCGCGGTGAGGCAAAAAAGAAAAGTCGTCATATGCCCCTGAGAAGATTCTTGAAAGAAGTGGGAGATGCCGTCCAGAAAATCAAACCGGTCTTTCTGATGAGCCCTTTGTCGGTTACTCAGTACCTGGATCCAGGTGGACTAAAGTTTGATCTCCTAATTATTGATGAAGCGAGTCAGGTGAGGCCTGCAGATGCCATTGGTGCCGTGATGCGGGCAAAACGGACGATTATTGTTGGAGATCAAAAACAGTTGCCTCCAACCATGTTCTTCGAGAAACTGGTCACGGTTGATGAGGAAGAGGAGAAACTGGATCTGGAAGAGGTAATTGCAGGCCAAGTTGGGGATATGGAAAGCATCCTCGCATTATGTGAGGCCCGAGGCATGCCCGGGTGTATGCTCAAATGGCATTATAGGTCAAAACATGAATCACTGATCGAAGTTTCGAATCAGGAATTCTATGGAAACAAGCTGGTCTGTCCCCCTAGTCCTTCCCAGACGAGTACTCATCTGGGACTCTCCTTTGAGTTTGTGGATGGGATCTATTACCGGGGTAGTGGGAAGGGGCATAATCCAAAGGAAGCTGAGACGATCATGAACGCGGTTCTGGAACACGCCAGAGAGCGTCCCAATGAATCGCTCGGTGTTGTAGCAATGAGTCAATCACAGCAGGCAACCATTCAAAATGAAGCCGAGCAGATGCGAGCCATCTACCCCGAACTCAACTCTTTCTGTAGCGAGGCCAAAGAGAATCCCTTCTTTGTCAAAAATCTGGAAACCGTGCAGGGAGATGAGCGGGATGTGATCTTTATCTCTATCGGATATGGAAGAACTGAAGATGGACGTCTCTTTCAGAATTTTGGACCGGTCTCCAATGAAGGTGGAGAACGCCGCCTGAATGTCCTCTTCACAAGGGCAAAGAAGCAATGTCGTGTATTCTCTTCCATACGCCATACCGATATAAAACATGATGAAGCACGACATAGAGGCCCCTACATGCTCAAGACCTTTCTGAAATATGCAGAAACAGGAGAAATGGATGTCCCTGTGATCACTGGAAAAGAACCGGACAGCCCATTTGAGGAAGCCGTCGCAAATGCAGTCAGAGGATATGGATACGAAGTCGACTATCAGGTTGGATCTGAAGGATTCCTGATTGACCTTGCTGTCAGAGATCCAAACCGAGAAGGTGCGTACATATTGGCCATTGAATGCGACGGAGCAAGATACCATTCATCACACTGGGCACGAGAGCGAGACCGGATGCGACAAACGCTTCTCGAAAACAAGGGCTGGACCTTCCATCGGATTTGGAGTACCGACTGGTTTGCGAACCCCGAGACCGAAACCAGGCGGGCGATCGACGCCATTCGTCAGGCACATGTAAAAATACCCAGCCGTTCTTCTCATACCCCGCGTCAGCCTGCGGTCGTCAGGGAAAAGAAACCCGAGTCTCTTTCCGAATCAACTCGGACATATTATGAAGAGTTTGATAGCAGTCATTATCCAAGTCGAGCCGATTATTATCCTATCCATGATGCTCCAGCGGAAGAGATTACGGATATAATCACGGACATTGTCGAGGTGGAAGGACCGGTTCACCAAGATGTCATTGTTCGAAAGACGCGAGCAGCATGGGGATATGACAGTACGGGGAAGCTCATCAAAGAAACGATCCATGATGCAATTGATCTCGCCGTGCACCAAGGCCTGATTGAGAGATGTAATTCCGGGCATGCCTTCTTGAAGAAGCCTGGGAGCGAAGTCCATGTACGTGACCGCAGTAAACTGGAAAAGCCTTTTCTGAAAAACCCAGAAATGATCTCTCCTCAGGAGTATCGTATTGCGATCCTACTTGCCGTTGAGCGGTGCTTTGGAATTAAAACCCACGAATGCACCGTGGAAGTCGCCCGGATGTTTGGTTTCAAATCTACAAGCGGATCCCTCAAAAAACAGGTAGTTCATCACGTGCTTCCCCTGATAGATGATGGTTCTCTGATTAAAATGCCCGACGAGACGCTAAGCCTGAAAGACAGATAAACCTCGACAAGGGCCAAAAACTACTACACCTCAAATATCCACCCGTCACATCGAACGGGATCAAGACTCAAGTGCTGCGTCGAGATTGATCTTGGTACCCGTATAGAGCTTTGCTATGGGACAACCGGTACGGGTTGCCTCTGCGGCATCTTGGAATGCAGCATCATCTATACCGGGTACATTTGCACGGACAACTAGGTCAATACTCGAGATATGAAACCCGCCCGCGGGATCTGGTCCAAGTGTCACCGTTGCGCGGGTATCTACACGAGTAACCGTATTTCCCCGACCATCAAGCTCATTCGAAAGAGCCATGGAAAAACAACCAGAAATGGCTGCCGCCACCAGATCTTCTGGACCGATTCCGGGGCTTCCCTCAAAGCGAGAACCAAATGTAAAGGGGGTATCAAGAGATCCCCGATCAGTTTTAATATGTCCGCTACCGGATTTTAAGTCTCCTTCCCAGGATGCATTCGCATGATTTACACTCATCGTAGTCTGATTTTAGTTTGCAGTTTCTAAGGAATAGTGTTGGCCATTGATCGACCAACTCACGGTAATGGGAGCAGTTTTTTTCAGAATCTTTGCCACAGAGCAATACTTGTTGACACTCAAATCTACAGCACGGAGGACTTTGTCTGGATCCAACTCTCCCTCAAACTCATAATGAACATGCAGTTGCGTAAACAACGAAGGAGTTTTCTGTTCGGCACGCTCATATGTAATGGTTGTATCAAATTTCTGTAGCTCCTGGCGCTGCTTTCTGAGAATCATAATAATATCAATTCCACTACACCCGCCAAGAGCCATGGCGACCGCCTGCATTGGCCCAACGCCTTGGCCACCTCCCCCTTCTTCAGGGCTCGTATCAAAATGCAACGAATTCCCGCTACTGTTTGTACCAAGGAAGTGAAACCTGTCGTCCAAATGCTTGAGAGTAACCTTTGCCATCAAAATTGATCAACTGCCGGGAATTTAACTGTGATCATGCCTTCAGGATTCAGATAGATCAAGACTCCTTTGTAACTTTATAACCCGGCCCTTCGTAGCCTTAGAGCATCATGAAACGCTTTTCATAAATCCTGATCTGATCATGAAACGCTCTTTTGCCTATACGAAGACTTTTGGTTTCACGCTCCTAGCCATATTGATCTTGGCGGCATTCAAGTCGATGCCCACAGCTCGGGATGTAATTAAAAAAGAGTACAGGGTAAATCCGGGTGGTCAACTTACCCTTGATTTGGACAGGGGGAATGTGGAAATTGAGGCTACAGGTGGCAATTTTGTAAAGATTGAACTTGAGCGACGAGCAAGAGCAGAAAGTTCTGAGGAAGCCGAAAGGATTCTCCAGTCGGGGCACCGCTACGAATTTGGCAAAGACGGAAACGATGTCAGTATTCAGTCGCGAGTAGAAGAGGATCGCAGGCAAATGCGATGGCGTAAGGGCTCGGCGATCAAAATTCGACTGACCGTACGCATCCCCGACGAGTACCATGTAGATTTCAAATCCGGTGCTGGTAATATCACGATCACGGAAACCAGTGGGGAAATAACAGGACGTACGGGAGCAGGAAATATCCTACTAGAGGACATTGAAGGGGAAGTTGATGTAAAATCCGGTGCTGGTAATATTGAGATTTCCGGAGATCTGGAAGAGGCCGATGTTGTGACCGGGGCAGGAAATCTCTCCATCTATGCCCAAGTAGAAGCATTACACGCAGTAGCAGGAACCGGCAATGTAACCGTAGAAATGTTGGGGCAACCCCGAGGAGAAAGTAAATTACGTACAGGTGCTGGAAATGTATCGCTCTCCCTGTCTGAAGATGTTCAGGCCGAGGTACGTGGGACAGCGAGTTTAGGGACAGTGACCTGTGAGTTTCCGATTGAGGTCTCCAAAAAACTGCTATCTCACTCTTTTTCCGGTGAACTCAATGGGGGTGGCGATGCGTCCATCGTCATGGCCGCCGGAGTTGGGAATGTGTCTCTGCGTCGACATTAATTGGAATCGTGATCAGGTAGCTAACCTGATCACGAATTGTTGAGGAAACATTTTTCTGCTCATGGAATACCGCGTACTGTGGGCATGAGAACAGGCTGAGCAAGTCGAGGTTCTTCGACCGATCTTCAGAATCTTACGTTACAGAGATCACCAAGAAAAACCTCTGTTTCCTGAACATGCTCCACCCAATTTATACTGTGGAGTGCAAAGAGTTACGGGGCATTTTCATTTTAATGGAACCGTAGTGACGTAGAAGGTTCTAACAGGATTAGATCGTTAGACAATCGAATGAAAAGAAATTCTACACACCTTCCGTTTCGGACAGCGGCAGTAATTGGTGCGGGTACGATGGGAGCTCAGATCGCCGCTCATCTAGCCAATGCTGGTGTCGAAGTTTTACTTCTGGATTTAGCTTCGGAAGGCTCTGATCCGCGTGCACTGGTCAAGAAACACCTGAAGGCGGTATCAAAATTGAAACCGAGCCCGTTTTTTACGCGTGCCACCAGCCAACGTATTCGCTACGGAACGATTGAACATGATCTGAAGAAAATTTCGGAGATCGAATGGATCATTGAAGCCGTGGTAGAGCGCCTGGATATCAAACAGACCTTGCTGGAAAAAATTGAAACACATATAGGCCCGAACAATATCGTATCTACGAACACCAGTGGAATTCCGATTCAGGCACTTATTCAGGGTCGCAGTCTGGATTTTCGGCAACGTTTTCTGGGAACGCATTTCTTTAATCCCCCTCGATATCTCCGCCTTCTTGAAATCATTCCTCACGCCGATACGAACCCCCGAGTACTGGATAAAATTGCATGGTACGCCCGTGTCCACTTAGGTAAGAATGTTGTACAGGCGAATGATGTCCCGTATTTCATTGCCAATCGAATTGGGATCTACGGTATGATGGGAGCAATCGAACAATTCGTCACTGGAAACTACACGATTGAGGAAATTGATACCCTGACTGGCCCCCTGGCTGGCCGTCCTAGATCTGCCACATTCAGAACAGCCGATCTGGTTGGGTTGGATGTGATGCAGCTTGTGTGTACCAACCTTTATGAGAGCGTTCCACAAGACGAAAGCAGAGAGCGTTTCAGTGTGCCGGACATACTGAAAGAATTGGTACGTCAGGGAGCACTGGGAGCAAAAACCAAAGCGGGATTTTATCGTAAGGAAGGTCGCATAATTCGATCTCTCAATCTCGTTTCAGGACAATATGAAGATCCTTCAGAACTGGATCTCGGAGATCTTCGCAAAATCAAATCAGCAGGTCCGCTCCATCGTCGTCTATCTGCCTTGTTTGAAGATGAAGGACGTGCAGGCGTTTTCTTTCGGACTACAATGCTTGATCTCATGGCATATGCGACAAGGAGAATCGGTGAGGTGACCGATAGCCCAGCATGTGTTGATCAGGCAATCTGTTCAGGATTTGGATGGGAGATGGGACCTTTTGAAACGTGGGATGCGATTGGGTTTAATACCGTGAGGGAAGCGATGACCAAAGAGGGTCTTGTGCTACCTGAGTGGGTGTTGGATATACCAGGCAATGCATCTTTCTACACAGACCGAGGCGTTTATATCCCCGCCCAAAAAGAATATGAAGCCCAAAAGGTGTCCGCTGCAGAGCGTTCTTTGGAATCCATTAAACTAGATTCCAAACGAGACCTATGGTCAAACGAGGAATCCGGCCTGGTTAATCTGGGAGACGGGGTTGCTTTATTTGAATTCCGCTCCAAGGCCTGCACACTGGGAAGCAAGGTGATTAGCGGGATACTGGATGCGATTGACTTCGTTGAAAATAGCCCTGATTTGTACGGATTGGTGATTGGAAATGAAGGAAATCACTTTTCTGTGGGGGCCAACTTGACAGAACTTGCCGGAGCATTACAAACCGGCAATTTTAGAGAAATTGAACAGTATATTGCTCATTTCCAATCGGCAATGCAGCGGGTACACTATGCACGCAAGCCGGTCGTGGTGGCTGCGCATCAACGAGCACTCGGCGGGGGATGCGAGCTCGTCATGTCTTCTATGAATCCCGTTGCCTCTGCAGAAACGTATGCTGGTCTTGTTGAGTTGGGAGTTGGTTTGATTCCGGCAGGTACAGGAAGCATGCGTCTTGCTGCGAAGGCCAGCAGAGAGAATCATGGATATGAAAGTAACTTGCTGCTGGATGTGATGCGGTACTTTGAAACTGTTGCCAAGGCAACGGTCTCTACCAGCGCAGAGGAGGCGTGTGACCTAGGTTTTCTTCCTGCTCACACATGTATTGTCATGAATGGTACCCGACGTTTTCATGCCGCAAAGCATGAGGTTCTGCGGCTTTTTGCCCAAGGTTATCGTCCGCCGGTACCTCAAAATATTCGTGTACTCGGGCGTCCCGGAGCCGCGGCATTAAATACGGCGGCGTACCAGTTACATCAAGGCAAATTCATCAGTGATTATGATCTATATTTGACGAAGCAACTGGCTTATGTATTTACAGGCGGAGATTTAAGTATTACACAGGAGGTATCTGAGTCCTATCTACTGGATTTAGAGCGGGAAGTGTTTCTCGGTCTTCTGGGACAACCGAAGACACAGGAACGCATTGCAGGTTTACTGAAACATAACCGTCCGGTCCGCAACTGAGCAATCTTGAATATGCAATCATCCGCTGTCATTGTAACTAGTCTGCGTACGCCCGTTGGAAAGGCGAAGCGTGGTGCGCTTCGCTCTATACGTCCTGAGGAGATGGGTGCAGAGGCTGTCCGGGCCGCATTGGAACATACTCCAAACCTGCGTGCAGAAGAAATTGATGATGTTCTCATTGGGTGTGCTTTTCCCGAGGGACCTCAGGGCATGAATATGGGACGTATTATTGCCGGACGGGCAGGCCTACCCGACTCTGTGCCAGGAGCCACCATCAATCGTTTCTGTTCATCAGGGTTGCAAACCATCGCTATGGCAAGCCAGACAATCGAATTGGCACAGGCCGAATGTATTATCGCAGGAGGGGCAGAGAGTATGACTCTCGTCCCTATGAGTGGATATTATTTTCAACCAGATCCCGAAATAACCGAGCAGAGGCCCGAAGTGTATGTTTCGATGGGAAATACGGCAGAGAATCTTGCACAGAAATACGATATATCTCGTGAAGATCAGGATCTCTTCGCCCTGAGATCTCATGAGCGGGCACTTGCTGCCCAATCGACAGGGCTCTTTGAGAAAGAACTTATTCCTCTGGATATAAAGCAAAACAGTTTCCAGAATGGGACTTCTAAAACGGTCAGCTACCAGTTCAGCATTGATGAGGGGCCGAGAGCGGACACGAACCTGGACGCACTCCGTCGCTTGCGTCCAGTCTTTCGAAACGGGGGTAGTGTAACTGCTGGCAATTCCTCTCAAATGTCTGATGGTGCTGCAGCAACTGTCGTCATGTCCGAGGGAATGGCTCAGCGCTTAGGTGCAGAACCATTGGCACGCATGGTTGGCTTTGCTGTTGCTGGAGTAGCTCCAGAGTTGATGGGAATTGGCCCAGTGCCAGCTATTAATAAGGTCCTTAAGCAGACCGGCCTCAACTTGGATCAAATTGGATTAATTGAATTAAACGAAGCGTTTGCCGCCCAAGCTTTGGCAGTTATCAGGAACGCAAACCTAGACGAATCCATCGTAAACGTGCAAGGAGGAGCCATTGCCTTGGGGCACCCCTTAGGATGCACAGGGGCGAAGTTGACAGCTACTTTACTGCACGCGATGACGCGAAGCAAGATTCAATACGGACTTTGTACCATGTGCATTGGAGGTGGAATGGGAGCAGCAGCCATCTTTGAAAACCTGAGGAGCTCTAGTTCGTGAAGTTATCTGGCAAGCTAAGCCCGAATTCAATTGGGGTGCAGTCAGGGATGCCGCTTTCACTACAGGTTCTTGAGTGATGAGCCTCCGCCCGTTATTTTAGGTTGCCCCGATATCTCCAAACTCGGCGACAGAAAGATATTTGTGCGGTCAGACTAAAAAGAGGATCCATGTCTTAAGCCTATGTAGATGGCGTATATCGTAAAGGAACCCTTTCCCTTGTTCTCCTGTCTAATTGATCCTATCAACGCATTTCGTTCGTACTCTCTATGCCGACGCCTTCTCCTACAAAGACCGCGGCGTTTGATCGCGGGGCCACGCCATATTTTCATGGAAGAAAGCAAATCTTGGCCAACTTTAACAAACTGGTCAAAGATTCCAGGGATACCCAAACGGGATCTACCTTTTTGATCCAGGGGGCACCCGGGGTGGGAAAAACCGCGCTACTGGATCAATGTGGGAAGCTGGCAAAAGAGAATGGTTGGGAGGTATCCAAGATCTCGATAGAAGATCTATACACTCCCGCATCCATGGCTCAGTCTCTGGGAAAGTCGTATACGGTGGATCAAGAGCAGGCCGCAAAAGTCGGGGTGAAGTTTATCGAAGGGGGGTATGTCAGAAGTATAGCTGGGCATGCGAGCCCAAAGGAGATCCTCAAGAATCTTGCCCCCAAGAAAGGATTGATTTTAGTACTGGATGAAGCCCAGTATCTGATCAATCTAAAAAAAAACTCCAACGGAACAAACTCGAGCGAGAGACACGCTGGATGTGATTCACAACGGAGATGTAGGACGGCCTGTCATCCTGTTGGCGGCGGGATTAGGGACGACAATAGAAGCCTTTGGGGCCTTGGGGATTTCCAGATTTGCAGAAGGGTGTGTCGTGGAGTTGGGCGCGTTAAGTAAGGAGTCGGAACGTGCGGTGATTCAGGATTGGCTTGCCAAAGAAGGGGAGGCCAAAGGCGATCCGGCTCCGTGGATCCATGCGATTGCGCAACAGACACATGGGTGGCCTAGACATGTCCACTCCTATGCAAAACATGCTGCCGAGCACTTGAAAGAAAAAGGCGGAATCATGACACCGCAGGGACTGAAGATCATCATGGAACTGGGAGAAGAGGGACGGAAGCAGTATTATAAACAACGCATAAGTGGTTTTGACGGGAATGAGCTTGTTTGTTTGTATGAAGCAGTCGCGGGGATCAATTCGAGGACCCCATTCAATAAAGACTTGGTATTATCCCCCCTTAATAAGAAATATGAATCTGACCGGGCAGAAAAAATCTTCAAAAAGTTCATCGATAAGGGAGTGGTCTCGGTAGTTGGCACCACCATGTACTCTGTTCCGATTCCGTCTATGCATGACTGGATGCGCTCCGAATTTGAGCATACAAAGGAGCAGATGGCAGCACTTAGAGATGCCCGTGAGACACCCCCCCGCCCGAATCCTCCAAAGAACTTTGGTATGGAGCGCTGAGAAGTCCAGAGTTTGCATTTCCGTGCTACATCGTTACGTGGGGTTGTCTAGCGTCAATTACTTTTTTGTTCAGCGACAATTAAAAGTAATTGACGCTAGACGGATTAGATCTTTCTACACATGTACCACACTCTTTACTTGGGTTTGGATGCCCATACGCGTACTTGTACGCTTGCAGGAATGGATCCATCTGGCCGGGTTGTTTCGACCGACACCTTCCTAACTTCGGAATCTGCACGGATTGCTCATGTGACACGAATTCCCGCAAAAACTATCTATTTGGGATTGGAGGAATGGCGGGCTGGATTGCCGGCACTCCACGCCCGCATGTAAGTCAACGGAGCGTTTGTGATCCACTCCACAATACGCTCGTCCGTCGTGGCGGAAATAAGGATGATGTCACCGATGCCATCAAACTCTGTCGTTTGTAATGAAACAAAACCGTAGACGCTTTGCAGAAAATCAATCCGAAACGCTTAATTTGGCGAATGAAACTGAGTTATTGGGAGAGACTGCCGAGTATATGGGATTTTCGTACGGATACGAAATCTCCATGGTCCTTGTCGCAATGTGTTTTTGAGTTTGGGATAAGGGGCAAAGAATCTGATTTAGGAATGGAGAGATGTTCTGGGGCAAAGTTTATCTTTTTGACCACGTGATCGTATAAAGACTGTGTGTTCTACATTCGACCAAGCCAAGCGAAAATTTCATGGAACCATATGGATATAGCGTTTTAGTCCTATGGCAAAGCATTGGGATTGGCATCCTAGGGGCCTTGCTTCTGGCCTACTTCGGCGCACGCATCTGGGGCTGGGGAATCGCTTTTCTTCTCTTGATCTATTGCGCGGGTGCACCCCTCTGGTTCCTTCTTGCTTCAGTGCTCGTCACACTGACTTTTGCTTTGCCGCCGCTCCGCAGAACTCTGTTTACCCGCCCCATCATGCAGATCATTAAGCGAATGGAATTGCTGCCAGCAATTTCGGATACGGAACAGGTGGCACTGGAGGCAGGAAAGGTATGGGTGGAAGGAGAATTGTTTTCAGGGCGTCCAAATTGGACTCGTATTCGAGAGGCACCTTATCCGAATCTGAGTTCACAAGAACAGCAATTTTTGGATGGCCCAGTACAGGATCTGTGTGACTCGGTTGATGATTGGAACGTTTGGACAAATCGGCAATTCCCCGATGAGGCTTGGCAACTGATGAAGAAGGAGAAAATGTTTGGGATGATTATTCCGAAAAAGTATGGTGGCTTAGGATTTTCTGCAATGCTAAACAGTGCGGTCGTGATGAAACTACAATCACACTGTGGCCCACTCGCAACGACGGTCATGGTACCCAACTCTCTTGGGCCCGCAGAACTGCTCATTCACTATGGAACGCAGGCACAGCGTGAACGGTACTTGGAACACTTGGCTAGCGGGACGTTTCTGCCTGCGTTTGCACTTACAGAACCAGAGGCCGGAAGCGATGCGGGAGCAATACAGGCAAATGGGACTCTCTTCAAAGATGCCTCTGGAAATCTAAATATCCGACTCAATTGGGAAAAAAGATATATCACGCTATCCAGCGTCGCAGACATTCTAGGGGTTGCATTCAAGCTAAGAGATCCAGATCATCTCCTCGGCCAACAAGAAGATCTCGGAATTACCTGTGCTCTGGTTCCCTCCGATACTCCAGGTATCAAGAAGGGGCGAAGACATGATCCACTGGGGGTTCCCTTTGTGAATGCCCCCTTTGAAGGTCATGATGTCGTTGTCCCTCTTGAAGCCGTTATTGGAGAGGAAAAAGGAGTGGGAGCTGGATGGAAGATGCTGATGGAAGCACTGGCATCTGGACGCGGGATATCACTTCCGGCATCTGCCGTAGGAGACTCCAAAGCAGTTTATCTTGGAGTTTCAGCATATGCTTCCGTCCGACGCCAATTTGGGCTTCCTATCGGAAGATTTGAAGGGATTGAAGAGCCTCTGGCACGAATCGGCGGGTTCGTATACCTTATGGATGCTGCTCGTGTCTATACACTGGGAGGTATTGACAGTGGAGAAACACCCGCCGTGGTCACTGCAATCCTCAAATATAATTTGACCGAACTGAGCCGCAAGATTGTCAATGATGGAATGGATATTATGGGGGGCAATGCCATTTCATCTGGCCCACGCAACATCCTAGCACATCACTATATCGGGAATCCTATTGCCATCACAGTGGAAGGAGCAAATATCTTAACAAGAACCTTGATCATCTTTGGCCAAGGAGCCCTGCGATGCCATCCATGGGCCTACAAGGAAATCCTCGCCCTGAACGAAAATGATCCTGTGCATTTTGATTATGCATTCATCGGGCATATTGGACATGTCGTGCGAAATACAGCACGGTGCTTGATCCTGGGAATCACACATGGTTATATGGCGATGGTGCCTGGTCGTGGGGTGGTGCGGAAATATATTCGCCGCCTGAACTGGGTGTCAGCCTCCTTTGCCTTCATGGCGGATCTGGCCATGGCCTCTTTGGGTGGTACACTGAAACGAAAAGAAAAAATCACAGGTCGCTTTGCCGATATTTTTTCGTGGATGTATCTAGCTTCGGCTACACTCCGACGGTTTGAAGCAGAAGGCATGCGAAAGGAGGATCTCCCATATTTCCAATGGGCGATGGAATATGCCTTTGCCGAAATTCAAAAAGCCTTTGAGGGCTTGCTTGCCAATATGCGTGTTCCTGGATTTACCTGGTGGGTGCGCGGCCCGGCATTGCTTTGGCACAAACTTCACAGCTTTGGGCAAGGTCCCTCGGACAAACTTGGACACAAAGTAGCGAGGCTCATGCAAACACCCGGTTCCCAGCGGAATCGAATCGCTGCCGGGGTTTATCTCGGAAAAGATCCTACCCGTGGACTCAGCCGTATGGAACATGCGTTTAACCTAGTTACCGAGATTCGTCCAATCGAAACTAAGATTTCAAAAGCAGTTCGCTCCGGTACCTTGAACAGAAAACCAAAACATACACGATCTGAAAGAGCTCTTGAAGCTGGAATAATTTCCCAAGAAGAAGCAGCTCAAATTCAGGAAGCAGCTATAGTCACATGGGAAGCCATTCAGGTGGACGACTTTGATGAAGCATCCTATCTGCGCCACCATGCATCTATATAGACTCGTAAACCATCATGATTCTTCTCAAAAATCTTTTACTTATCCTTCACATCTTGACGGCATCTGCTTGGTTTGGCTTAAGCCTAAGGCTGGGGAGTCAGGCAAAATTTGCTATTTCTGGTTATCCTGCAATTGCCGTTGATGGGACTCGTACCATCTCGCTTATGGGAGTCTTACTTTTTTCGACATTCGTGTTCTCGGCAAGTCTGCTGATGATCGGTGGTGGCTATCCTGGTCAAATTCAATATCACATCGCCTCCGGATTGATGATGCTACTTTTGGGGATCCATTATATGCTCCTGCGCCCCCTCTGGAGTCTGCTCCGCAAAGCCGTTATACTGACCACGCAAACCGAAACCTCCGTTCAAAAAGAAAAACAGCTCACTTTTCGTGCCCGTGCCATAGGCGTGGTTGCTGGGACCTGCCACCTCATGTGGTTCGTCATTCTGATCCTCATGTTCTGGAACAGATTCTAAGCTAAAGCATTCAACTCCTTAAGTTTCGGGGTGTGTTTCTACATCCTTTTCCTCTGTCTTGAATCTAATATCTACTGATGGCAACTGATCGTATGAACGAAAACTGGAAGCAGGTATGCACTCAGATTCGGTCTATTTGGAATGAGTTTGAATTTGATGATAAAGAAATGAAGCAGGCGCGAGGAAATATGCGTAAGATGGTTCAACTCATTCATGAAAAAACTGGTGAACCAACAGGAGAGATCTTTCAAAAGATTAGTGCGATCATCTGATCGCATCGCAGAAGTTGAGCCCCCCCGGTTCGCCAAGGTTCTGCGATGGCCGTCTATACAACCATATTACTCCTGTTTCAAGTTCCTTCCTTGGATCTGGAGTCGGTACGTGAGGCAGTTGCCAACCAAGAATATGGGCAGGCACTCCATATCTTGGAAACAGTTCTTGAATCGGATACGACCGAGATCGAAGGACGCTATCTTCGCGGGATTGCTTTGAGAGAGCATGGCCGTAACCCAACCCTGAAAAACCGCCTCCAACAATTCCTCTCTCGCAGTGCAAACGATTTTGAGTTTGTCCTTGCCCAGGATTCGACCTATCAGGATGTGCTCTTGCAATATGCCATCCTTAAGCGGTACCAAAACGATCTAGAGAGAGCCATTATCTTGGGAGAAGCCCAGTTACGGTATCGCCCAGACCTAGATTATGCGTTACCTCAACTATTGTCCTTCTACTGGCGCTACATCGTGACCAAGGATCTTGAGGAAGCGCGATTATGGCTTCGAAGCCTAACAGGAACCCTGTCTACTCTCTTCGTGGGCCGTACCTACGAGCGGCAAGGATTATATGCCGCCGCAGAGAAGGTCTACCGTAGAAAGAGTATCGCAGATCAAACCATTACACTTCTCGCAAGAGCTAGGTTGGATTTTGCACGAATGCGCCCACAAGAAGCAACCAGATCTGTAGAGAAAGCAATTACCACCCTCGATGGAAAAAGAGATGCTCTTGTTCTCTTCAACGAAATTAAGTCAATCGCTAGTCCTACAGAATTGATTGCCTTTGAGCAAATTCACGATCCAGAGGAGTACCGAAAATTTTTCAATGTTTTTTGGGCTCGCCGGAATCCGATGCCAGCAGCTCCCTATAATGTACGTATGGCCGAGCATTATAGGCGCTTACGCATAGCCGAGCAGGACTATTTATTCAACGGGTACCGGTCATGGTTTCGGAGCATGTTTACCTACGATGAATCCCATTTTCCGCCCACCTACTTGCTCAGTTCTGACTTCACAGACCAAGGGATTATATTTATCCGTCACGGAGAACCGGATGACTACACGATTGGGGAGGCAAACTCCTGGCTGTACACTGATTCCGTGCTGGTTTTTCATTTTGCCCCTACCTGTATTTCGCAAATCTGTGGGATCACAGAGCATTTTGCGCCCTCCCCGGCTGGCCCCACGTTTGAACCATCACTTGTAGGATTAGACGCATTGGATGCAGAACGAAGGAGTGCTACATTTCTGGTTGAGGGATTGAGTACGGATCGACATCAATGGCCTTCCGGCACTCGGCATTGGGAGGTTCCATATGTGGTTGGAGCGTTTCGAGGAGTTGATGGCCGAACATTACTGGAGGTATACTATGAAGTCCCTGTACATGAAACCGCACGAGTTCCTGGACCTGATTCCGTAATCGTAGAAACCGGTTTTGCGGTCCATGACTCTGATTGGAATCGCATTAATTATGTCCGTGAAAACCATCCCTATTCTCGGGGTGCTCCTGGAACGGTGAATCGATTTCAACTTGATTTACCTGCAGAAATCTTTCATTTTGCATTTCATGCTCGGGTGATTGATGGCGTCCATCTCCAGGCATCCCGATTTCGATATTCGGTACCCACATTTACCGATACCCATCTGCAACTCAGCGACATTCTATTTGCAGACAGTACTGATACCGTGCCAGATGCAATCGGCCGTGATGAGGTGATTCTGCATGTGAATCCATCGGGAAAATTTTCAAGATCTGAAACCCCTGTCGTTTATTTCGAAATCTATAACCTGGAACCTGAGCCGGATGGACAAACACGATACCGTATTGCCTATTCGCTAATTCCTGCGGTCCATGATCGAACGACCGTCATCACTTTGCAGACCAGTGAACAGCGAAGTTCACTGGTCTCACCCATCTCCTATGTCTCTCTTGAACTCGAGCAAGCACCGCGTGGAAGCTATACCTTGGAGGTAGAAGTAGAGGATCTAGTCACGGGCGTTATCCAAAAAACGGGAAGAGCACTGATCCTGGAATAGGGCCGATCATTTTTTCCGCGAAACCACATAATGGCTAAGGGTATGCATCGCCCGGCGGGCCTCGGAGTCGGGAAAAATATTCAACAAAGATTGAGCCGCTCTCACATGTTCGTTCATACGTTCATGTGCATAGGCAAGTCCTCCGGTTGATTCAACAAACTCGAGAATGATCTTTCGACTTTCTTTTGACTGTTTTCCCCTGCGTATAATTTTCAGAATTCGTTTCCGCTCGGGCTGATCTGTGACCTCAAGCGCATGGATCAGCGGAAGCGTTACCAACTTCTTTTGGAAATCAGCCCCCACGGGTTTCCCTACTTCCTGGGTCCCAAAATCAAAGAGATCATCCCGTATCTGGAATGCCAAACCCAACTGCTCTCCATACTCATTCATAGCATTGAAACGCTCTTCATCCGCATCTGCACTTAACGCACCACAGCGTGTACATGCCGATAAAAGTGAGGCCGTTTTGTCGGAAATGATCCTGTAATAAGAGCTTTCGTCTATATCCATACTGCGAGCACGTTGTACTTGACGGAGTTCTCCTTCACTCATGCGCTTTACTGCATCACTGAGAACTCGCAACAGATCATAATCATCATGCTCCAGAGCCAAAAGCAAACCGCGGCTCAAAAAGTAGTCTCCCAGCAAAACAGCTACTTTATTCCCCCAGAGTGCGTTGATCGAAAAGGCTCCTCGCCGTTTTTCTGATTTATCCACTACATCATCATGCACAAGTGTGGCCGTATGAAGCAGTTCAACCAGAGCAGCAGCGCGATAACTCCGCTCGCAGATACCTCCACATGTTTTTGCGGTCAGAAGCACCAATAATGGCCGAATCCGTTTGCCCTTCTGACGTAAAAAGTATTGCAATACTAGATTCAGAAGCCCGTGCTCCACACGCACGGCTTCCTTGAAATGGCGAGAAAACTCTTTGAGGTCATCCTCCACGACAGATTGAAAATCCCGCACCGTGACCACAGATTCCTTCTGATTTCCCTCCATCATTACACTAACATCTATGCGATTAGAATAGGCTTACCCATCCATTCTTGATAAGACGATCAGCTAAAACCATGACGATTTTGACGCAGTAGTATCAAGAAGAATGGCACACCGCAGAGCGCTGTAACAATACCAACCGGTAATTGTGCACCGGGTAACAGAGCTCTCGCCACAAGATCCGCCCAGAGAAGAAAGATTGCTCCGGCGATAAAACATGCTGGCAATACTCTTCCATGAGTAACCCCCGTGAAGGAGCGGACGGCGTGAGGAACAATCAATCCCACAAACCCAATTGCTCCACTTGCCGCAACAATCGATCCGGTCACGAGCGAAGCCAAAACAATCAAGATTCGTTTTACTGATTCAACCTGGACGCCCAGAGAATGCGCCGATTCATCACCTGTCAGCATCCCATCTAATGGTCGTGCCAATACAAGCAGTACGACAAGGCCGATTGAGACCGCAATTGCAGGCCAAATGAGCGTATTCCATGTGGCCAAATGGAGCGAACCTAGAAGCCAAAACAACACGGACCTCAGTTTGTCTGGATCAGGAGAAGAAAGGGTTATGAATGAGGCTAACGCGCCCATCAGAGATGCGACGGCAACCCCAGCCAATAGTAACCGTGTCACCGAGAGATGCCCTCGCGTCCCCGCAACACTATATACGATCAAGATCGCACATAACCCTCCTGCGAATGCGGCGATGGGCATTGAAAGAGCTTTTGAAATCAGAGGAGGTAAAAAGCCTAGATAGAACAGCGATGCACCTGCCGTGGCACCGCTGGAAATTCCTAGAATATAGGGCTCTGCTAGCGGGTTACGAACCAAGGTCTGCATGGCAGCACCAATGATTCCAAGTCCACCTCCCACAATCAGCGCAAGTACAGCACGGGGAAAGCGAAGCTTCCAAACAATACGATCTGCTATAGGATCTGGAGCAGCGCCATATCCAAATGTAACATGATGCCACAGTACTGAAAGAGCTTCCATAAACGAAACTTCCCTTCCTATACTTACGGAAATTATGACACTAAAAAATGCCACAGGAAGTAACATAGCTGTCCACCGATTCATGGACTGGTCACCAAGTCAGAATGCAATGTTCCTGCCAGTTCCCAGGCTCCTGCTACGAGACGTGGACCGGGTCGTAAAATGGCAGAGTCTAGTCGATAGACCCGCTCCGTAGCAACCGCCGACAAGATGTCCCAGGTAGGATGATGTGCCAGTAGCTGCGACATCTCAAATTCTGGTCCAAATGATCCAACAATTACATCTGGGTTTGAGATCAGAACGAACTCATCTGTTAGAATTGGAAACCGAATGGATTGCGTCTTTGTGACGCTCTGACCACCGGCTATCTCAATCATTTCATGGATGTAGCTTCCCTGACCAAAAGCATACAATGTGGCGGTCTCTATCAAAAAAAGCACTTCCGGTTTTTCGGATAGTTTTTCGGTCAACAAAGCAAGTTGAGCGAGGGAATCTTCAAGCTGTACCGCCCGCTTGGTTGCAGCATCTGCTGTACCTAATAATTCACCCAGATCCCGTATCGTCCTCGTTAAATCCTCAAGTGTATTTATCGTAATGAAGTAGACAGGAACTCCTACTGCTGCAAATGTACCTGCATCTTTGGGATTATTTACCTGCTCACTGGCAAATACTAAGTCCACCTCTAACGCAACAATCGCTTCAAAATCCAACGGCATAACACTATACTTAGGTAGTGAATCAACCGCAGGAGGATAGTCATCATAGGCTGTTACCCCGACAACTTTTGATCCAGCCCCAGATGCAAAGAGGAGTTCTGTAATACTAGGTGCTAAAGGGACAATTCTGTTAATGCTGTGAGGTACCTCAAGGAAACGATCTAGATCATCCTGAACTGTACGTTCGCCCTCCAGGCTTACCGAGCATCCAGTAAGGGCTAACAAAAATAGACAACTTTGACACATGGAGTTGAGATCGGATGGCACCCGCAGACGAATCATAAGTTATAACGGGGATCTCTTGTTTCCTAATTATGAGTGATATACACCTCAATAGCTCAGACTTGAAGGCCGTTGAATTGGCGGGAATGATTGATCATACCAAACTCGGTGCTGATACTACGATCAAAGACATAACCGTTCTTTGTCAAGAAGCCGCTACCTATAATTTTGCCAGTGTGTGCGTTCCTCCTTGCTACGTTAAAGAAGCTAATTTGATGCTCCGGGAGAAATCTCCGGCGATTTGTACGGTTCTGGGGTTTCCACATGGGAACAGTTGTTCTGCTGCAAAAGCCAAGGAAGCATCGCTTGCTATTGAAAGGGGAGCAACCGAAGTTGACATGGTCATTGCAGTAGGCTTATTAAAGAGTGGTTTATACAAGGAAGTCGGAAAAGATATTGAGGAAGTTGTACGAATTTGTAAGGATACTGCCCTCGTGAAGGTCATTCTTGAGTGTGTCTTACTCACGGATGAAGAAAAGCGTACGGCATGCCGATTGGCGCGCGATGCGGGTGCAGATTTTGTGAAAACCTCAACGGGGTTTGCTGGTGGAGGAGCCACCGAGAAAGATATTGTGCTGATGCATGATACCGTCGGAAGTACCCTTGGCATTAAGGCTTCTGGTGGAATAAGAACCAATACTGAAGCAATGAAAATGGTTCGAGCTGGAGCAACCAGGATTGGAGCTAGTGCTTCGGTAGCAATCATCCAAGCAATGAAGAATGTATCTATTTAATCGTAGTGTCATCGTAATCCTTTTCGTGCATGGCCTAGCGAGTTGTTCAACTCCTGGCCCAAGGACATTAGCGGATACGACTCCTGAAAAGACGGGAGGCCAATTATTGGTGGACTGGGATTGGACTCAGCACGAAGATTTCAACCCTGAACCGTATCAGGAACAGTTGGCTGGCCCTGCATCCATGATCCAACATGACATTCCCAATGTACTGTTATCTGACGATTCTCTGTTATTCGATACTTCGGATATGCAGTCGGGATTTCGAGTTCAGATTTTATCTACATTACATAAACTGGAAGCAGATCAAATCATCGAAGACGCTCTGGCTTGGTGGCAGGATTTTGTCGAAGACACTTCATTCTATCAGTTATACCCTCAATTCGAATCGAAGCCACCCATCTATCAAGATTTTCGTGCTCCCTACTATCGCATTCGGATCGGAAACTTCCTCCATCGGGATGATGCCGAGCGCTTCTTGGAAACGGTTGAGAAAAGTTATGCCAGTGCATTCATCGCGCCGGACATGGTAATTATTGGAACTCCGACCGAGTAGTTGAAACGGGTTCGGGGGCAGCATAAAATGCGGATATAGAACGCAGAAGTAATACCACCGTCTGAGTTGGATTCAGTTTGAAGTTTGCCACAACTGGCATGCAGAACGAATCTCGATGCTTATCGTGTGGCCAGAAACCGGATCTGAATCCACATGCAGCTTTGACTATGTTTTGTTGATACTGGGAAGCTCTGATCAAGGAAACAGGAACGTAGCCCCTGCGTTGACAGAGGCGAAAAATATATTCTTAACACGCTCATGCACCGACTCAGTACTGCAATCTTCTTATTCGCTTTTCTCTTCTTTGGAACTAGCGACGCATTTTCTCAACGGTCATCCTCCCCTCGCGGAGAGGCATCAACGCAAATTGGAGAAGCTTGGATCATTGTTGATTATGGCCGTCCTATTCTTCGTGGCCGCACGGGCATCTTCGGCTCCGACGAAGATTATGGTGCGATGGTGACCGGAACTGCTCCTGTCTGGCGCGCAGGTGCAAACAAGTCAACCAGATTACATACGGAAATCCCCCTCATGATTGGTGATATGGAGATTGCAGCCGGTGAATACAGTGTATTCGTTGATTTAAGCCAAGACGGCTGGATGTTTATCCTTTCTACACACGAGGCCAAAGAATCTGGACGAGAACCTGGAGAAGGAATCTGGGGAGCCTATGGCTATACTCCTGACAAAGATATCGTGCGTGTTCCGATGATGGTTCGTGAAATGACTCACAGTGCCGACCAATTCACGATTGGATTTTTCGATGTGACAGAAGAAGGTGGCACACTTTCTATGATGTGGAAGCATGCGATGGCGAGCGTTCCCTTTACGGTCGTTCAATAGCGATCGTATATTTTCAATTTCGATACGTTGATCCGTAGTGTCCCCCGCAGAAGTTAAAAGGTCACCCTCTACCTCATGACCTTTGTATTGTTGTAGATTCTACGACACCAGTACAATCATACCCTCACAGTAACATCATAAAAATTTCCAGACCCAGTTCCGGTGTAAAAAGTGATAGAGACAAATGAACAGAGTCTTGTCGGAAACAGACAATGATCAGAGTCGCTTCAATGCAGGGGACAAAAATAGGTACGGCAGCGCACTATGTGTTCCATCGGGGATTCATCTAGATTGAACACATAACCATATACGTACTCTTCCCACGGTGAAGATACGTACAGGTGTCCCTTATGTAGCAGAAAATCCTTAGCCATAATGGTTCTATCACGATATGTGTGGGTGCAGGTCTAAACCTCCGCATTGGAATCGCATCTTCCATTACACAAAGTGAAACCAGACTCGTCGCTACCATCAAAAACGCTGAAACTGAGTAGTAAAGCGACGATTGCTTAAACGCCGAGTGGACCGGTGCAGGGACTCGTGGTTCATGCACTTGGTGGCAAAGCTTTTTATTTGAAGATCAACTCAGGCTTCGCCTGCCCTATCTCTATCCATCTGGTGAAAAACACCGTCCAAAGCTAGCAAACGCTCCGACTTGATCTGCTCTCCCAAAGTGGACCAAGATTCCGGTGACACATAAAATGCAGAGAAAGCTTCTTGATCTCCACTCTGCTGGCAGACATACTCAGCGCAATTGAACCCCAATAGAGTCCGCCCACATCTCCCAACGCTGCTGCAGACTAGAAGCAATTTCGGAAGCTTCTGCGGCAAGATCATACAGTTCCGTTGCATCTGATGCCAGATTGTAGAGTTCCCATTCCGCACGTCCATGGTCCCAAACCAGTTTCCAATCCCCCTGACGGATCGCTCGATTCCCAATATGCTCCCAGTACAACGTACGATCCGGCCAACTGTACTCTGGTATATCCAACAGTGGCAACAGACTCTTTCCATCCGAATGGGGCAAGGTCCCTTGGGCAACCTCCGCAACCGTTGCCATTAGATCAATGACATGGCCGGGCTCATCAATAATTCGACCGGGCCCTCTGATTCGGGCAGGCCAGTGTACAATCAAAGGAGTCGCGATACCTCCCTCGTGTACCCACTGCTTATAAAGTCTAAAGGGTGTATTTGATACATTCGCCCATGCTTCCTCATAAGCCAGATATGACCCTCGCTCACCTGCATGTGTACGGGGATCATGCAACTGGCGCCCATCCACACTCTCTGCACATCCACCATTATCCGAGAGGAAAAGTATCAAGGTGTTGTCCAGTGCATCCATAGACTGCAACTGATGAACTACCCGTCCGATTCCCTGATCCATACGATCCACCATCGCGGCATATACAGACATACGTAGTACCCAATCCTTTTTGTCGATCATATCCTGCCAAGCAGGGAGCCCTGAGGCCCTGGAAGAAAGAGCATATGTTTCGTCGATCACTCCCAGTTCCTGCATTCTTTTATAGCGATCCTTACGTAGTACATCCCATCCATCTTCGTATTCATGTGCATACCTAGCGATATCTTCGGGGAGTGCATGTAAGGGCCAATGTGGAGCCGTATAGGCCAAATAGAGCAAAAATGGCTTCTCCGATGGATGCGTTTGAAGGAATTTGATTGCGTGATCGGTGAATGCATCCGTCATATAGAACCCCGAATCTGGTGGACTCCAAGGATCATCACCAAGCACCATTTGCCGTTTACGCGGCTGATTTTCAATGATCTCGTAGTAACTACTCGCACCACTGATTAAACCAAAATAACGTTCAAACCCGCGCATGCGAGGCCAGTGCTGAGGGCGCTCTCCAACATGCCATTTTCCAGACATATAGGTGTGGTACCCAACGTCCTGGAGCATTTCTGCGAGGGTCAACGCCGATTCGCTGAGATAGCCCTGATAGGGCCCCGTCGTAAGCTCACTATCAACGGAAGAGACCATTGCCCCCATTCCTACACCATGCGGATAGCGACCAGTCAACAGGGAAGCTCTGGTTGGACAGCATCGTCCTGCATTATAAAACTGGCGGAAACGGACTCCGTTTTCTGCTAGCTTGTCAAGAGCTGACGTGTGAATTTCACCTCCGTACGCTCCAATATCGGAATATCCTAGGTCATCCGCGAGGATAATGAGAATATTCGGTCGCTCTGATGCGGTCCGGCAGCCTAAACTTCCGAGCATGACCATAAAAACCGCAATTCCCCAGAAATTTTTGTGTATCATGTTCCATTAAATATTGTCACCACACTGAATCTAATACTTTGAGAATTAATACAAGCCCTTAATGGAACCAAAAGCTTCACTCAATCAGATAGATATCGCTAAGATTCTTGAAAAAGAATTACAGGACAAGTTTGCGCGCAGTGATCGAATCCTGGTCATCATCCCCGATGCAACGCGTACGGCACCACTCCCTACAATTTTTCCCTTGATCTGTGATCTTCTACTGGGGCAAGTGGCGGCTCTGGATTTCCTGATTGCGCTTGGAACCCACCCGCCGATGAGTGAGCAGGCTCGGTTAACGCTTGTGGGAATCTCGGATGCTGAAAGACGCAACCGTTATTCAAACATCAACCTTTTCAATCATGTCTGGGATGACCCGTCAGAACTCGTCACCTTAGCGACCATTTCAGATGAAGAGGTGTATTCAATTACCGAAGGACTGATCAAGCGCCCCCTTCCTGTGACGATCAACCGAAAAGTACTTGACTATGACATAGCTATGGTGTGCGGGCCGGTTTTTCCACATGAGGTTGCAGGGTTTTCAGGTGGAAATAAGTATTTTTTTCCTGGAATCAGTGGGTCTGAAGTAATTGACTTTACGCATTGGACAGGTGCCCTCATGTCCAGCCGAGCGATTATCGGCACGTACGACACTCCAATTCGACGGTTGATCAACCGAGCAGCCAATGAACTTCCCTGCAAGCGTGTATTCATGAATCTGGTTGTGCAAGACAATAATCTGGCTGGAATATATATCGGAGACGATGAGGACCAATCCTGGTTGAGAGCTGCCCAACATTCTGCTCAACTACATATCACCTGGATGAAGAAACCAGTTTCTCAGGCTTTTGCGATCATCCCCCTCATGTATGATGATCTATGGACGGGAGCAAAAGGGATGTATAAGCTAGAACCAGTTATTGCCGATGGTGGCGAAATCCTCCTCTATGCTCCACACATTTCAGAACTCTCGTATACACACGGCACCCTTCTGGATACTATCGGTTTTCATGGGACCGACTACTTCAAAGCACACTGGGATAAGTATTGTCATTATCCATGGACTGTTCTTGCACACGCAGCACATGTTCGTGGACAAACCGCCTACAAGAATGGTGTGGAAACCCCTCGTATTCACCTTACACTTGCTAGTCAGATTCCCAAAGAACGATGCGACAAAGTTGGTCTTGGATACTGCGACCCACGCTCTATTGACCTCCCCTCATGGAGAGATCGAAATGATTCAGATTATCTGTACGTGCCCAAAGCCGGAGAACATCTATATAAACTTGACTCTGCTACGATCTAGGTATTTTCTTCCCTTGCCATGCAGATTCACCCATGAATCAAAGACATCGTCAAAATATATAGACAGCTTGCTTTCAAATATATGGTGATAATAGCGGCGACACGGAACACACGCTCGCTATTCTTGCCATAACTATTTACTCAACATTCTGAGCAAAATGTTGCCTCGACCAGTTCAGGCATAAACCTGTGAATCTGTTCAGTATTTACCTCAATAAAGGAGCCGTATCCGTCCGAGCCCCCTATAATTTAGATCGGTTTACACTTGCAAGAAGAGGTACAGGGGGGCAGATCTTCGGTGTAAAATTCACACGATTCGCGGTCAAAATTCATCCCCACATCGCTTACGTTAAGGCCAATCGTCGGTAACTCTTGGAAAAATCGCGATTTGCCATCAGAATGATCTGCAGTTCTCTTTTTTGGGAGTACACGAGGAGGCATAAGGTTGACTTGCATGACTGAGGTTTCCAAGAGGCTCTTATTGTTCTAGGATTGATCTGTCTAAAGACATCTACAAATAAATGAGGATCCCCTTTTTGAATGAGTAAACTCCAGAAGAAGAAGAATGCGAAGGATCAATAGATGTCCCGAAATCCTGTATGACAGGTAAAGGCAGGTATTCAAGTTAATTAAGGAACAAACAACCATCTACAGGGTACTTTTTCCTACGAATCGTAGTGAAACCTATTTTACTTCAATTCATATATGACCGAACAAAATCCTGACCAAATGGGTCAATTTACCGGGATTTCTTACTTGCTTCGCAAGCCTGAACTCACAGCAGATGAGGCCAATGAACTCACAGAACTGATCACGGACATGGCATCAGCAAACGTATTAGAAAGGATTGACACGATCCGAACTCGCTTGGAATCCAAGTTTGATGGCAACATCGCTCAATTGAACTCCAAGTTTGATGGCAACATCGCTCGCTTGGAATCCAAGTTTGATGGCAACATCGCTCAATTGAACTCCAAGTTTGATGGCAACATCGCTCAATTGAACTCCAAGTTTGATGCCCAGAACTCCAAGTTTGATGGCAACATCGTTCGATTGGAATCCAAGATTGATTCTCAGAATGCAAAGTACAATACCATGATTGTCATCCTAAGTATCTTAGCAGCCACGGGAGTTCTTGGATTTTTGGCAAACATCTTCAACTGGGGGGGCTAATGTACTGTTTGCATGGATGAATATGAATCTACACGGATTCACATAATGTGACGTGACCGTAGTGACGAAAGAAGTAGGTTTATACATCATTAGGCTTAGATTCTTTACTTCTATCTAGGTGGAGTGGATCTTTATCCAGAGGCTCTTGCACCCCCCTGATCCAGATATAAAGATCCCCTAAGGTATTCTCAGAGCAATGTTTGCGCTCAAGTGAGATGGACGTTGCAAGATGCCCCGAAAAACAGATTGCCCACTTAAGTATACTTAATTCTACGGTTTATATTCTTTAAACCGTTAGTAGGAACTCCTACTAAATTGTATGGGATTCTCGGACGGATATCGAGAGCATGTATTATATTCCTTACTGATGGTGAAAGAAACCCTTGGATTTATTGGTCTCGGTATTATGGGAAGAGGGATGGTGCGCAACCTCCTGAAAGCCGGTTTTGAAGTACATATCTGGAATCGAACGTCCTCTCGCATGGCACCGATTGAAGCCGATGGTGCGCATGGAGCACCTGATGCGGCAACTGTGGCTGCACGCTCTAATATCATTCTTCTTTGTGTGAGCGAAACCCAAGATGTAGAAGATATTCTGTTCGGAAAAAATGGTGTTGTACAAGGCGCAAAACTTGGTTCTCTGATCATTGATACCAGCACGATCAGCCCTCAGGCAACCATTAGCATGGAAACCCGGCTTAACACGGCGGGATTACGAATGTTAGATGCGCCCATTAGCGGAGGCAGTGAGGGGGCAGCGAATGGAACCCTGAGTATCATGGTCGGCGGAGATAAAACGGATGTGACGCGTGCAATGGATGCATTGGAAGCTATGGCCAGTCGGGTCACGCATGTGGGAGGTACAGGCGCAGGTCAGATGGTAAAACTCGTGAATCAAATCTTGGTAGTCGGCTCCATGATGGCCATCAGTGAAGCTCTCCTCTTTGCACAGAAAGGAGGACTAGATCTCGAAAGGACACTTGAAGCAGTCAAACATGGAGCAGCAGGCAGTTGGATGCTCAGTAATCGAGGAACCCAAGCAATCCTACGAGATTTTGAACCTGGATTTACAATTGACCTGCAGCAGAAAGACTTACGATTGGTTTTGGAAGCAGCCGATGTATTGGGGATTCCCCTACCAATGACCAGTCAGATTTTTCAACTCTATCGCAGCCTACAGGAACGAGGTCTCGGGAGTGAGGGAAACCATGCACTCGTCATGGCTCTTGAGAACTTGGCAGGCGTAAAAATTGGTGCAATAAAAGATTCATGATAACGGTATTTGTTGGTACATACACTGAGCGCCTCGGCCATGTTAATGGACGCGGGATCGGCATCTATACCTATTCCTTCCATGATGGAAGGCTCCGGCCAGAGAATGCATTTCGAGGGCTTCCTAGCCCCTCATATTTGGCGATAGACGCCGCAAATAAACGACTTTACGCAACAAGTGAAACACTAGAGTTTGACAGTTCGCCGCAAGGTGCCCTGCAGGGATGGGGGTGGGATGCCAC
Organism: Rhodothermales bacterium; assembly: GCA_965215475.1. Lineage (GTDB taxonomy): Bacteria > Bacteroidota > Rhodothermia > Rhodothermales > Bin80 > Bin80. Next base: position 2,266,663 of record OZ244061.1, on the reverse strand, counting down.
CCCTACAGTTCTTGAACCGCTTGGTCAAATCGGTACACAAGGAGGTGCTCCATGCTATGTTAGTATCAACGAAAATCACATCTTGGCCGCCAATTATGTGGGTGGGTCCGTCACCTCTATAAAATTGGACGATCACGGTAAGCTTGAACAAATTGCCAAACATATACAACACACGGGATCTGGGTCAAATCCTTCACGACAGAGAGCTCCCCACCCACATGCAATTGTTCCAGATCCAACAGGTAAATACTGCCTAGTTCCAGATCTGGGTACAGATCAGATCTACGTGTACCATATAGATAATGGGAACCTCAAAATCTCTGGATCTCCCCTAAAAATTCATTCGGGGGCAGGCCCAAGACATTTGGTCTTCCATCCCTCTGGAACCACTGTATACCTGCTCAATGAACTGGACTCCTCTATTTCTATTCTTTCATGGAAAGACGGTCATTTAGATCTATTAAATACCGTAAACGCACTGCCTCAGGGGTATACTGGAACTCGATCCGGCGCAGATATTCATGTCCATCCTACAGGAAATTTTTTGTATGCATCACTCCGCGGCCCCGCCAGTATCGTTTGTTTTCAGATTCTAGATAAACGAAATCTGGCAAGCCCTATGTGGTTTCCGACGCACGGAAGAACCCCACGTAATTTCTCTCTGAATCCCGATGGAAAGTATTTGATCGCCGCAAACCAAGACTCAGACACTTTGATCGTTTTTCGTATTGATCAAGAAACCGGACATCTTTCTGAATCTTCTCAGGTCGTGCATGTACCGAGCCCCGCCTGCGTTAAGTTCTTGTCAAGATAAACATGTGGATTGGTTATTTCTTTAAATCTTGTTTGACCTGGGATCGTTGCAACTCACTCCGAGCCCCCCTCGTCTCTGGATCAAAAATGAGAACAAAACTTGGAAAAAGGAGGGAGTGACGTGACTAAGGAGGCATCTCTGCTGCGGACTTACAGTCGGCTCGCTATCCAATATTTGCAGATGGTCTCCATAAGATGATTCTCTATGATGCGATTTTGAGAGTCATATCATGCAGAAATGAATTACTCTCTAAGCTTGATCTTCTGGGGACACACATACATAGGACTCGGGTTAGAGGTACAAGCCACTAATTCCTGTGACGGATCAATCCTGAAGTGTACTGGAACCGTAGAAGCAATATAGAATATGCAGCTACTGATCAACAACATTACGAGTCCACTGAAAGAATGAACTTCTTATTCGTTGATCTGCCGAGGAAGGAAGACGGAGATGGATGGAACGCATGCCATAGACATGGAGGAGTCATGGAATAAATTTCCCTTGGCGGGGATGGCGTTCAGATGCAAAAAACCACTCGGTATTCAATGCTATGATCTATCTTTGTGGGTACTAGAGTGTCCGTGTAAAAATATTCGACTGATATGCAGAACAGGATAAAAGTAGGTCTTGCCGGATTGATCATGGCCGTGACCATTGGCATGGACGGCACAGATGCAGTGGGACAAAACGCTTATGATGTGATGATCTTTTCCAACACTGAGGAATCTCTGCAAAACTTAATTGAAGCCGGAGTAGAAACGATCAAAGCTCTCGGATTTGAACATGATTTTGGGGTGTTCGCAACCGAAAATGCAGATTATCTTCACTCCGATTCCTTACAACATTTTCGTACTGTAGTTTTTTTTAATACGATACCGGATGTTCTCACTGCCGAGCAACAGAAGGGGCTGATGGCATATATCCAGTCGGGAGGTGGATGGGTTGGTGTTCATTCTGCTGCAGATACTGAATACAACTGGAATTGGTATGGAGGCCTTGTTGGTGCATACTTTTCCTCACACTCGGAGGTTCAGCCGGCAGACATCATTGTAACGGATCGCTTTCACCCTTCGACTAAAGGGCTACCCATGCTTTGGAATCATACGGATGAGTGGCAAAACTATACTATTAATCCACGGCCAAATGTCCATGTACTGGCCGTAGTCAAAGAATCTTCTTATGAAGGAGGAACCATGGGAGACGACCACCCGATTGCTTGGGCACACCACTACGATGGGGGGCGGGCGTGGTATACCGGGCTCGGAAATACCGTGGAGAGCTACGAAGATCCCTATATGCGCTCTCATCTATTAGGAGGCATTCAGTGGGCCGCAGGAATTGTGGAGGCCGATGTGACCGCAACTCTTGCATCAGCCTATGATGAAGTAATTCTCACTAAGGAGCTTACCGATCCTATGGAAATTGATATTACCTCTGACGGGCGTGTTTTCATTATTGAATGGGCCGGAGTCGTCAAAATCTGGGAGCCCGAAACCGAAAAAATGCGTGTAATCGGGTGGCTCCCCGTAGATAAAAAAATTGAAGATGGCCTCCTCGGATTGGCTTTAGATCCTAATTTTGACGAGAATCAGTGGGTCTATATCTACTATTCTGTGATTTCCGATAAGCCGAACGTAAACCGTCTTTCCAGGTTCATCTACGACGGTCACATGTTGGACATGGATAGTGAAATTGCAATTCTGGAGATTCCTGTTCAGCGCCTTGTATGCTGTCATTCGGGTGGCTCCCTCCAGTTTGACAAAGATGGGTTACTGTATTTATCAACCGGGGATAACTCTGGTGGTGATCGAAACGCTTCCAATCTAGACCTGAGGCGAGCATCGGATCAAGGGCGCTCGGCTGCCAACACGAATGACTTGCGCGGCAAGATTCTCCGAATCAAGCCCGAGCCGGATGGGTCCTATTCAATCCCTGAAGGAAATTTATTTCAAGCAGACTCCCTGCATCGTGGAGAGATCTATTCGATGGGGCACCGAAATCCATTCAGAATCTCCATTGACGATTCAACGGGATGGGTGTACTGGGGAGATGTGGGTCCCGGCCTTGTAGATAGTTGGGATGAATTCAACCAGGCAAAGGAACCCGGTTTTTATGGCTGGCCATTCTTTACAGGTTACAATGACTCCTATACGCACTATCACCTGGCAGAACAGGAGTACGTTCAGTCAGATGTAAACAGTCCCATCAATGAATCTGAGTATAATACAGGTGTACGGGAACTCCCCCCGGCTCTCCCCGCATGGATTCGATATTACTATGGGCCTAGTGAAGAATACCCTGAGCTAGGTGCTGGTGGCCTGAATCCGATGGCTGGTCCGATTTTTCATTTCGATCAAGCTAATGCCCTAGATACTGCCCTTCCTCCCTACTACAACGGGAAGGTTATGATCTACGAATGGATGCGTAACTGGGTAAAGATTGTCTCTCTTGATGAGCAGGGAAAGGTCCTGGAGATTGACCCATTCCTGCCAGGAAATGACTATATCAGGCCAATGGATATTGAGGTCGGGCCACGTGGCCGCCTCCACATCATTGAATGGGGAGATCAGTTCTGGGGTAGTAATGCGAATGCGCAGTTGGTGCGATTGGATTACTATGGCTTGTCTGACCAACCAAGTCCGGCCATCCCTGATCCTCCCACGGTACTACCACTGAGTTTGGACTGGCCACCGGAGGGAGGCATCTTTGATTTTGATTCAACCTATGCCTATCGTGTTACTGTCCATGATCGGGCAATCGAAAACGAGATCGCCGTCCATATATTTAGCGGGTTTGATACTTCTCCCATTCCTTTATCTGAGTATTCTGGACCTGAAGGAGAATTTTCCATCACACAGGACTACACACATTCTCCCCCAATACATTATGTAGATCGTTTCGCTCTTATCAAGGCATGCTTGGAGACTTCCTGCCAGAAAATAAAATTGCATCCCCGTTTGAAGGAAGCGGAGCACATTAGTAGTTCGGAAAAATCAACCAGAGAAACCTATGCTACACACCCTGCGAGCAGGGACTGGAGCGGAACGGTCCTCAGCTCCATGCCTCTTGAGAATGGATCCCGACTCACATATGTACCTCTGAATCTTCATGGTATCGACGATCTTACATTGCGTTTTCGCGCAACCGGAAAAGGTACACTCCGTTTTTCTGCCGATATTCTTGAAGCCGTTTTGGCCGAAATTGAAATCTCCCCTGACACTGGCGATCCCGTCACACCATATCAGGCAGATTATGTTGCTGGTGTATCTGCCGACTTTCCTGGGATGGAAACACTACCCAAAGGGTCCTACGAAAATTGGAGAGAGATTACTCTCCCGATCACTTCCAGTACAAATACTATCACACTAATCCTTACCTTTGAGTCTACGGAAGAAGATCCTGTCATGGAACTCGACTGGATTCGGTTCAATGGCCCTGGTCTTGCACAGTAACGTAATTAAAACAAATTCAGTACAATGAAAATGCACACATCTCGACGAAATTTTTTAAAGACAAGCGCTTTAGCCGCTATCGCACTCCCCCTTTCCTCTCAAGTCTGGGGTTCCCCTAAAAAGGAGCTCTTTAAGATTTCGCTTGCTCAGTGGTCACTCCACCGTTCCATTTTTGCAGGAAAATTTGATAACCTAGACTTTGCTGCCATTGCGGCGGAGAATGGGATTTTAGGGTTGGAATATGTGAATCAATTCTTTATGGAGAAGGCGGAGGACACTGACTATCTAAATGAGATGAAAAAACGGGCCGACGATGTGGGGGCAACCAGCATTCTCATCATGTGCGATCGTGAAGGAAATTTAGGGGATCCTGACGCCAAATTGCGACGCGAATCTGTGGAGCGACACTTCAAGTGGGTGACTGCGGCCAAACATTTGGGATGTCACTCCATTCGGGTCAATGGTTACAGCGAGGGAAGCTACGATGAGCAAATGAAACTGGTTGCAGATGGTCTACACCAACTTTGTGAGTTTGGGGAAGAGCATGGCTTACATGTAATTATTGAGAACCACGGAGGCTATTCAAGTAATGGGAAATGGCTTGCAGGTACAATTGAAATGGCCGATCATCCTCGTGCCGGTACGCTCCCCGATTTTGGGAATTTCCGGATTGACGGGGAGACTACCTATGATTCGTACCGCGGGGTGGAAGAGCTCATGCCTTATGCGACGGGAGTGAGTGTGAAAACCAACGTGTACGATGACAACGGCAATTCCAGCCCCTTGGATTATGAGCGCATGCTGCGGATTGTTCTGGCAGCTGGCTACAATGGATATTGTGGGATTGAGCATGGCCCCGAGGATCGTGAAATCGAGGGAATCCTCGAAGTAAAAGCCGCCTTGGAAGCTGCGCATGAAACGCTTGCAGCAGAAATGGAGTAGTGAGCTTTCATAGAGGATCTATCTGGAGTGCTTTAATATCTGAGGAACGGTTCCTGCCTTTCTATGGACGACTCTTTTCTCCCCCTCCACATCGGATGGGAGGTTTTGAGAAGATATTAAGGGTATTGTGCGTTAAAACTTTTGCCTAACTGTGTTGGGCACAGTTCATTGGCGAACATCATTCAAAGCCAAAACCATTCCAGTGGCTATAGGCGTGACCACTTGGAATTTCCGTTCAGGCTTGTGTCACCTGTTGTTTCTCCAAAATAGAGATGACAACGTAGAAGGGATGAATCCGACAGGAATTAAGAAAAGGGCAGGCCAAATACCCTTCAGCAAGAGAATCACCGTGGCCACTATGCTTAACACGCCCAACGTGAAGGCTAACCACGGCCCAACGCTGAAAGATTTGACTGCCAGTGCCTCCATTTTATGTCGATGTGTCTGTTCACTAGTAGCCATTCCCCGAGTCCAGGGATGGTTTTTTCATATCTCTCCAAATCCTCGGGAGATGGAAGGGGACCTTGATGAATTTGTTGAACAGCTAGGCTTCTCTGTTCATGGAGCACCACAGGACTTGTTCGTTCCTAGCGTGCGGAAGATTGCTCATTCACCGACTACTTGGCGTTTCTACTGATCGGAAGCTTTCACTTTGTCGCTTTCTCGATGTATTACGGTCCACATATCGCCCCCTACTGCCTCAAGATCGAGATTCAGAGCCTCCCTATCGCTACGACGAATAATCTGTTCAACATATGCAGAACCTCCTCCGCATACAATCCCCATCCCCTTAAAAAGGTTGAATCGCATAGATTTTAAGAACGACATTGAATCTGAAGTTTTAAGCGACATTTAACATACAGACGATTTGCGGGATTCCTCCTACTCCCCATGCTCGTTTTTCCATTCATTCTTGATCGCCTTGATTCAGAAAAGTAGCTTCTCTCAACACTTTCACTCTATGAGGATCTACGAAATTTTAGTAGTCTGAGGAGGCGATTCTATCTGAGTGATTCGTCCAGTAGAGTGGCCATCCATATATATAGGCCAACTGGATACGTGAGATTCCATTCGTTCAGAAATTACTTGATGATCTTCTCTACCCTTGACTGTGCCTATTGGAGATGCTCAGGGATCCTGAATCTTCTCAGGAGTACGTTCAATCCAGATCGTCACCGGCCCATCGTTTACCAGAGAAACCTGCATGGACGCACCAAATCGGCCACAGGCAATGGGGGATCCCAATTCGCTTGATAGTTTGCGCTTAACATGCTCGTATAGGGGCTCAGCAATCTCGGGGCGAGCAGCTTCTGTGAAGGAAGGCCGATGTCCCTTATTGGCATTTCCATAGAGCGTGAATTGAGACACAAGAAGTATGTCCGCATCAATATCTCGAACAGACAGATTCATTTGTCCAGTATCATCCGGGAAAATGCGAAGATTTATGCACTTGCGTGCCAGCCAATCTGCTTCCGAGTGACGATCCTGTGAATGAATTCCCAAGAAGATGAGCAGACCTTGATCAATCCTGCCAACTGTGGCATCCTCTACCACAACGGAAGCTTTTCGGACACGTTGTACGAGGGCAATCATCCAGTCAACAATTTATTGATGAAAGTCACCAGTCCTGTCGCACTCTGCGCCCGGTGGCTGATCCTGTTTTTCTCTGCTCTCGATAGCTGCGCAAGACTGACGTTGAACCCATCAGGAATAAAGATTGACTCATAACCAAAGCCTTGGGGCGACAGGACCGATCGTGCAATGCATCCATTAAGATACCCTTCAAAGTAATGAACGCCTTCAGGATGTGCCAAGGCTAATACGGTACGAAACCGGGCCGTACGATCTGATTTGTCGGCGAGCAGCTCAAGTACCAGAGTGCGATTCGCTTCCGCATCTGCCTGTTCACCTGCAAAGCGGGCAGAGTGTACACCAGGTCGTCCGTCCAGCGCATCAATGTAAAGACCCGTATCGTCTCCTAGTGCCCAAAGCCCAGTATGCCTCTGAGCACTCAAAGCTTTCAGTGCTGCATTCCCTTTAAGAGTAGAAGCGGTTTCGTCAACGAAAGGAGCATCTGGAAAGGCAGATATATCAAAAATATCAACCGGTACAGAACCCAGAAATAGTTTTAGTTCAGCGGCTTTGTAAATATTCCGCGTGGCCAATACCAGTTTTGGGAGGGAGTGAATAGGTGCCATCTTTATGTTTGATACAGAGCACTCCAATAACCAGACTATACACGCCTTCTCTGGATATAATCCAGCACTTTCGCCTCTAAGGGACACGCAACTAGGATTTTCCTACTGAAACCAAGCTAGTTTGTTTTCAGTTTTTCCCCATCCCACGTGACCAATTTCTCTTTTTCAATCGACGCATTAATCATATGTGCACATGCCGCGGCGTGGTGCCCTATTTCTGCATCTTCCTTCGTAGTACTACCATTGCGAATCGCATCAAGCCATTCTCGAAGATGTACATGCATCGAAGACTCCCCCTCTGAATGATAGATTTCCTCGCCAGCAACCGTCGCTTGAGGGCGACTAGAAGGAATTTCTTCATGGCGATTTTCAGGATCTGCATAGTACGCATCCGCCAAGTCCTTCGGCCAACTTTCGATGACCCAGTTATTGCCCTCATTGACCCGCTCGGGGATAAAGCGTAGCCCGCTGCCTCCAAACACCAGCGATCCCTCAGTTCCTAAAATTCTCATACCACCTGAATTCCCCCCTTGATTGTTAAACGTCCCGCTGAGATTGACCATGAAGCCATCCGAATATTTCAATGATGCATTGATCGTATCAGGCACATCCCGGGAGTGGATCCATCGATACAAATCCCCCATAGCCATCACACTTTGAGGAATTTCAACATCCATTACATAGTTGATGGTGGTACATGTATGAACATATAGATCAGTAGATAAGCCGCCCGAATAATCTTTGTAGCATCTCCATCTGAAAAATCGCTCAGGGCTGTACGGCCGTTTGGGAGCAGATCCCAGGAATAAATCCCAATCTACCGTCTCTGGGGAAGCATCCGGAGGGATTGGATAAATCCAGGCACCGGAAGCAGTATTGCGATTTGTGCTTGCACGGATCATTGTAACCTGTCCAAGCTTACCCTCCTTGATCATTTGACGTGCCTTTTGAACAAGCACACTATTGGGGCCTGGACTCCCTACCTGGACAGCAAGATTATTTCTTCTCTGAGCCTCAATAATACCCGCTCCTTCCTCTATGGAGTAGGTCATAGGCTTTTCGATATACGCATGCTTTCCTGCGTCCAACGAGTCAACCGAATGCTGATAATGCCAATGATCAGGACTAGAAATTACGACCGCATCAATGTCATCCCGAGCAATGATCTCTCTGTAATCCGCCATGGTTTTGGCCGTGCCATTCGTGCGATTTTTGATACGCTCCAAACGACCTGTGTAAGCATCACAGGCAGCAACGATCTCTACCTCAGGAAACGCTTTGAGAGATTCAACCAATCCATGTGCCCTAGAACCTGCACCAATCATGCCAATTGTAATTCGGTCACTGGGAGCAACAAAAGCTGGTCGGGCTCCCATCGCGAGTCCGGCAGTGCCAATTGCACTGGAACGCATAAAATCTCTTCTGGAAACTAGAAAACGCTGAGCCATAGTTGATAAGGAATAAGGTTACAAGATTGGAATTAAGACAAGGTTTCGATATAGAACGCGACCATGATCCCCCTGAAGATAAATGGGCCCCGGTGCGGCTTCATCTGCGGTCATCGCACCGCCCGTTACCCCGAGAACCGGCTGATTGTCAATAATTGTGGTACCATTTAAAATGACCGTAAGATGACGCTGATAGAGCGTAATATCCATGGATTGCCACTCCCCTGCTGGCTTTTCCACGGTAGCTGCCGGTTGAATTCTGCTGTAGAGCGCCCCCATATGATGACTGTCTGCATCCATCCCATAGGTGTCTGCCACTTGGATTTCATAGATTCCCCGGAGATAGATACCGCTATTGCTACCCTCGGGAATATTTACCTCCAATGTGAGACGAAAATCTTCGAAGGTTGCATCCGTGCGAAGATTCCCGTAACGGATGTATTCACCATTTTCAGGCTGTACCGGATCATTAACCAGCATACCCTCCTCTGCTTTAAAGCCATTCACCTGTTCATTATTGATCAGACTCCACCCCGTGAGATCCATTCCATTGAACAGTTCCATCGGATTACCATAGGTTGCTTGGGATAGATCTGGTGCGGGTGGTATTTCTGGGATTCGCTCCGCCTCGAATTCAATGACTTCACTGCCGATTCCAGAATGGTCTGGGAATTGAGCCTTACCGACCAAACCATCTCCGTCAGGTCGCAGTGTGAGCGTGTTCGTAAAGATCAGATTTCTCTGGCCTCCATCCGCCAAATCTCTCTTAACCGTTTGCGTCCTGGTTACCGTCAATTGATCACCCGTAATGTTTGCACTAGCTACGGGAAGAACACTACCTCCATACCAAAGTAGCGATGCATCGACCATCCCTTGGTCATGAGTGACCTCGAGCCAGCCCGCTCCTCCAGGTAAATGCAAGGCCCAGCGCCCCTCAAAGGGAGCAACATTGTCCTGTGCCTTGGCTGAAATCGTAAATAGAGTAAGAACTATTACAAGTAGAAGTCTCGAAGACATAAGGGTTTCTCTGAGTTAGTGGACACAGAATATAATGAGAATTCATCACATCATTATTCGGTTCGACGTTCAATGGGGGATTGAGGACCCGTGAGAATCATGCGCCCCCATGTAGCATCATCATCTCCAGTCCCATAAATCATAAAATGCCCCCCATATGGTCCTCCATCGGGATCACAGTGTACGATTTCCAATCCGTAGATATCTCCCACATTTGGTGAACTCCAGCGCGAATCACTTACGCCCAATGTTGATGCCATTTTCACCCGTGCCTCCAACACATAATCTGCCTCCCCTGTCCCCCAGGGATTGAACTCAAAATCATAGGACACAGCCTCTGCCGGAATCGGCTCTTCCAATCGCTGCTCCTTGGCCGTTCCATGGCGCCACCATGCTGCATAGTCCGGCCGTGTTGCATCCGCCACGAAGCAAAATGCATTGTCCCCATGTCCAAAATATTCTGGCGCCTCATCCCGAGGAGCTTCAATAAAAAAGCAAATACTATCCCGCAAATACCAGGCATGAGGCTCTTGCCCTGGAGCGTCCACATCGTTCATATTATCTTTCACTTCGGCTCCGAAGTACAGGTACTCTGAATCCCATGCGATATAGTAACGTGCCTGTAGGTCATCTTCAGGATGCGGCTCATTCCCATGATCTGTGAGCCGGTTCCGCCGACCATCATCATACCAGAATGTATGGCGAAGGCGATAAATATCCCAAACGCCATCTGTGAACGCGAAATCTTTCCATTCAGATAGCCGTCCATCTATTTCAGGGGGGATTTCCAGTCGGGGAACTAGAAGGTTCACCGTTTCTGTTGGGCGTGGAGCATCCTGACCCACTGCAAAATATATGGGAATAAGTAGTAGAAATAGGTATGTGGCATACTTGACCATAGTTCACAAACATTAGTTGTCTTAAAGTTAGTATTTCCAACAATATTATGCACGATCATACAGGGAGTGTATCATAGTTAGTGGGGGTTTGGGTTCCGTTCAACCATAACCTCTACTTTCATGAATATACGATCTTCTACTGCTTCAAACCTTCCCGTTCAGGAGTCTTCGCAGGAGCTCCATCTTGAATTGGTTCGCCATTATACCGATGTACTTCGTCTGTTCACCGATCGATTATCTCCTGTGCCTGTGGTATCCGAACCAAATCCAGTCGTACCTGACCCCGCTCCAGTCGTGTCCGGTCCATCCTCTGAGGTTCCAGAGCCGGATCGGTCATCCTGCTGGGAATCGGCGGAATCTCTGCTGGCCTGTCGCGACTGGCATGCCGAGAAGATCGTCCACCTGTGGCTTCAGCCCACCTATGTGCTGGGGTTCTATGCTTTGATTGGCGTAGGGGTGAGTTTGCAGGGGCATCGCCGAATCGTGAACGTGACCCAATGCGGACCCCAGGATCAGAGTTGCATGGAAGCCACACTGGATGCGTTGAGTACGCGCGGACTGGGATCCGGCATGCGGGTGACGCTTCCGGGGAATGTGGCATTACAATCAGCGGTATCAAGCGTATGGGGCTCGCGCGTGTCTGTGCAGCGATGTTTGAATACGGTGATGGAGGAAGCCCTCACCGGGCTGGATCCAGACGAAGCCATGCAGTTTCGTCATCGCTTACAACAGGCGTGGCAACAGTGGGATGCCTCCTCTGCCCAAACCAGCCTGCAGCAAATCACCAATGACTTGACCAAGGTCAATCGTTCCTCTGGACAGGTACTTGATCATGCACTGGATCACGCTCCAACGGACGGGGCTTCTGCTTCGCAGTGATCGAGGCCTGCGCGTGTTAAACTCGCTCCAAACGCTGCTGACGCGCGCCACACGGGGCCTGACCGATGTGCCAGCTCATCAACGCACCATGCGCTTGTGCGCCGCCCTGCTCGACCTCGAACCCCGTTTGCGACGGGTGCGCCATGCGGCGTATCTTTCTCAATTATCTACAACCCTCCATCCAATACGATGACCACCCTCTCTTCTACTTTATCTCCCAGCACACTCAAGAAGCTTTTGTCCGAGAATTCGCACAAGTTGGCCGAGCTGTTTCGGAGCTCGGACTGGTTTTTATCCTTGATTCCGTTGTTGTTTCCGTCCGAAGTCCGTGAACGATGCGGAACGCACGGTTCGCACACCAAGACCAAGTATCAACGTTGGGGAAAGAATCACGGCACCATTCGTTGGAACGGGGCAAAAATTCGCGTGAAGATTCCCCGGGTTCGCGATACCGCAAACAACCGGGAAGTGCCCCTGAAAACCTACAAACTCCTCCACCAGCCAAAACCTGGCCATGAAGAACAACGGACCCGGAGTGTGTTGTTTGGACGTTCGCAGCGCAGGTATGGGCAAGTCGCAACCCATCTGGCGGAGACGTTTGGATTCAGTGCCTCCACGGTAGGACGGGTCTTTATCCAAGAGACCGCCAAGGCATTGGATACCTTCATGAATTTGATGACCAGGAGTTTGTGGGGCTGTTCATCGACGGCAAGACCTTACGCAGTCAGCAAATGATCCTCGTGGTGGGGTGGGCGGAACGAAGGTGATTCTCGGGTTTACCGAGACAAAATCCGAATCTCATCCGTCTGTGGTCCGCGTATTGCAAGATCTGCAAGCCCGTGGCTTCCGTGCCTCGACGTCGCTCCTGGTCATGCTCGATGGGGCGAAAGGATTGCGCAAGGGCGTCAAAGAAGTCTTTGGAGATCAGGCACTGATTCAGCGGTGCCAGTGGCACAAACGGGAAAACGTTGCCTCCAAGATCCCCCATGCCGACGTTGCCGAACAGGTTCGGAATGAGATGGAAGCCGCCTATGCCGCACCGACCTATGCCGACGCCAAGAAGAAACGGACCGCACTGATGAAGAGGCTTGACGCGCGCTCCCCCGCTGCGGCCGCGAGCGTACGCGAAGGACTGGAAGAAACGCTCACTCTCCATAAACTGGGAATCCCGAAGCCCTTGCGAGATCAACTTCGAACCACCAATATCATGGAAAGTGTCAACAGCCGACTCGCTCATACCACCCGAAGAATCTCGCGATGGCAGAACTCGGATCAACGGCAGCGCTGGGTGGCCACCGCGTGTCTGGACATAGAAAAACGATCCCTGAACCCCATCAAGAGCGACTGGCAATTGGAGATGCTGATCCGAGCACTCCGTCGACATGAGAAAACCATTCACCAATCCACATGTAGAACCCAGAAATTCGCGCCAAACCCCCACTAACTATGATACACTCCCGATCATACATCTGTGATCGCCATAAAAACACGCACACTATGCGTTAACCCCTGCAACATCTAGCGTTGGACCGGAAATCCTCATATCATCGATGAACTATTTCCTATTGTAATGTCTGATTTATAGTATTGATGATTAAATATGATTCCGTATTTTTGTTGCTTCACAAATCATATTATGGAATTGAATGCGAATCGCCGTTCAGATTGAGTTATCGGATCCAGATCGTCAGCAATTGCACCGTTGGGCGCGCTCCAGGAGTGTATCGGTGCGACTTCATGAGCGGTCCCGTATGATTTTGATGGCTGCCGACGGGATGACCAATAAAGCGATTGCCGAGAAATTGGGGATGGACGAGAACAAGGTGGGTCGTTGGCGCCTTCGGTTTGCGTCCGACGGAATCGCGGGGGGAATCATGGGGGGAGATGCTCGAAGCGTCAGGCGGAGCTACGAAGCGAAGTGATTCGTCGTACAACGCAAACCCTGCCAGAGGATGCCACACATTGGTCTTGTCGATCCATGGCACAGGCCGTCGGTACGACCCATAGTTTCGTGCATCGTGTGTGGCAGTCCTGTGGACTCAAGCCTCACTTGATCCGGACCTTCAAAGTGAGCAGAGATCCCCGTTTTGAGGAAAAACTTCGGGATGTGGTGGGGCTCTACTTAAACCCTCCCGAGAATGCGGTTGTGTTCAGTTTTGACGAGAAGAGTTCCATCCAGGCAGGACACAACCGGGGCTCCCGTTTAAGCCCAGTCGTGCCGGAACCATGACGCATGAGTATACGCGCCATGGGACCACGAACCTCTTCGTTGCATTGGAAACGGCCACCGGCGAGGTCATTGGGGAAACCTCTAAGCGGCATCGACACCAAGAGGTCTTGAAATTTCTCCGCAAAGTAGAACGAGCCGTGCCAAAAAATCAAGAAATCCATATCATTCTGGATAAGTATTCTACCCATACACATGCAAAGGTTTTGGATTGGATCGAACAGAAAAAACGAATCTTCCTTCACTTTATCCCCACCCGCTCGTCCTGGCTCAATCTGGTGGAACGCTTCTTTTGTACGCTGACTCAGAAGCAGCTTCGACGGGGAGTATTCTGCTCGGTTGCGCAGCTCGAACAATGTATTCAGAACTATATCGCGACCCATAACGAGAATCCGAAGCCCTTGATCTGGACGAAATCGGTCGATGAGATTCTTGACAAGGTGGGGCGGGCAAAACAAACTCTGGATATAGCTGCAGTATAATTGTTATTATAATGAGGACAGTACACTAGTGATGGTTCCTTGTCGCTTATATCCTTGTCCCGCACTATGCTTCCTTGTCTTGTAACTGACCTGCATTTCCATGACGTATTTCGCAGTGACATTTAATTGAATTTAAACTGTCCCCCCTTATTCATCTCAAATCGCAATTTGAGATGAATAAGGGGGGATACTCCCTCACCTGATGTTTTGGAAACAGGTGATATATTGCCTCAAATTGATCCGTACATCGATGAAAATCGGTCTGGACTTGTATTTTTTGCACTGTCACCCAGTTGTCGTTATTGCAGACAAAGCTACCCTTTCTACCAAGCCCTTGTCACAATGCGTAATCAGGAACGGTCTGATTTATCTATTGTTGCAGCAATAGATACGAGTAGCAACATGAGATTACAAAACCATCTTCTGAAAGAAGCTGGTGTGCATGTAGACTCCTTAATTGCACTACCTTTTCATTCACTTAAGATCTACTACGTACCAATGGTTATTCATCTGGACAACCAAGGTAGATTACTTAAAATTTGGGAGGGGCAGCTATCCGAAGAAAGTGAATCTGAGGTCTTATCTACTCTTTTCCAGGGCACCTGAACTAACGCAATTTTACAACCAAACTTGATTTTTGAATATGCCTTTCTTTTCTGATCGCCGCCGATTAATTCGGCTTACCACATCCTGTGTCTGTGCAATGGGAATCGTCATCTTATCCTTTACGGTACTTCCTTCTAGTACTGGATCAGTCAGTTCAGACACTATATGCAGTGGTGTGTGCAGTACCTACTGTTCACACGGATATAGCGAATGTTTTGAAATCAGTTGTTGTGAGACAGATACAGGAGGATGTAGAGTTGGAGATCCAAGGATTTATACAGTCACTTGCACCGATCATTGGGATGGGGGCGGTGGGTTTTGGAGATGGTTGCTGAGGCTCCTTTGAAGCTATCCTCCAACCTGTAAAAACATGCTTTCAGCTATTCCCAAAGCAATCTCTGTTTTCAGACCAGGATTTGTGCAAAGTTACGGATATATACACAGATTACTCCTTGGGATGGTTCTGGTAATTGTCCTATTACTGGCTTCGTGTCAAGTGGAGGAGGAAAACTCGCGTGTCCGTTTCGGACAATTATATTTGGATACACTAACAGAACAAAGTGTTTCAGAAAGAAATTTTATTGAAGTTTCCTATGAGAAATTGTTCACGATACCGGATACGGCAAGTATTTTTCTCTATAGACCTGTTCCTGCCTCTGTTGACAGTCATGGCAATCTCTACGCAATAGACTGGGGGCCTAATCTAGTCCTAAAATTTTCCCCCTCTGGAGAACACCTTGTTTCTTACGGAGAAGAGGGTCTAGGGAAAGGTCCTGGCGAACTTCTTCATATCACTGACTTTGGCATAACGATTGATTCCGTCGTTTACGTGGTAGACAGCTATGGTTTCAAGGTAGCCTTTTTTTCAATTGATGGTGCTTTCTTGCAAGAAAAGAAGGCATCACGCCAACCATATGCGTATCAGATTGCCGATACGGGACGAGAGTATTTAATGTTTGCAAATGGTCTTCCGTTACTTGAGTCCAGACTTGATGACGACGTAATTGAAATCATTTCTTCATCAGATCTTGTGGATGAGGGGGAAAATGGGTCCATGGGCTTAAAGGGTCATATAGTTACCTATAATGGAAATGTACTGTATGTATTTTCCCAGTATCCCTTAATTCTGCAATATGCGCCAGATGGTACACTTTTGTATGCCAGAACCACAATAGGTTATGATGATAGCTTTGAAGAACCTAAAATAAAAACGCTCATGCTAGGAGGCATGTCCGCCAGACGTAATATTGCCCGAGATTTTCATGTAGGTCCTACTACAATAGATGACCACAAGCTTTATGTAGTAGGAGTTAGTCCATCCGAGGCTCCAGATAAAACTGCAGCAATTGATGTTTATGATGTAGGTACGGGGGACTATCTACATTCGATGTTCATGCCCGAAGATGGTCACTTCTACACCATATACCAGAATGGAAGGATTTACCAGGAAAAAGATACGACCATTGTAGCGTGGAAGGTTGTGTATTGAGATCGAAGATTTTTGCATTTTTGAGGAAAAAATCTCCAAAGTTGAGCGCAAAGTGTACTTGATGGCATTCTAGATCACTTTTCGGAAATAAGTTTCCGAAAAATTCGGGAACTCTTCAAACGCGATGGTTCCACAGAAACGTGGGATAGGTCAAATAAAACCTGCTCTCAGATATTCCAAAGAGCAAATTACAGGAACCCGGAATCAGAAAATTCGGGTTCCCTTGCATGCACTACATATAGAATTAGAGTAGGCGGATCATAACATATGGGGTTATTGCTCGTGTACGACTATTTCCACCATTTCACCTTGAACCTTCCAAACGATTCTTGAGCCAATAGCCGCATGGGAATAGCTAGATAACAAGTCAGCAATAACTTTTAACTTTCATTCGATCATAAGTTTATCGTAGTTCGAGACTTACATTCCTTTTCAACCTAAAGTTAGCTATTCCAAGAATGCTTTATAACATTACTCATACTCCCACTTGAGTATCCATGGATCACTGGTCCTTCGCTGATGGGTCCTTAGCCGAGCTTGAAAATCTTCTAGTATGACCTGATAGTTTGAATCACTGGCAAGATTGTGGACCTCGTGTGGGCCCTGCTCAAGATCATATAACTCGAACTTTGGGCGATGCAGATAATCCTGAATCGGACGTTTCCCATAATGAGACCTCGCACGCACGAGTGTACCCTGCCAAGTTTCTGATGCTTGGAGATCTGTGGCGAATGGATCCGGAAGGCCGTGTGCGATATTCCAGATCAGCTTATGGCGACGCCCTCGAACCACTCGCATCGGATAGTACATCGTGACCTCATGGAACGTGTGAGATGCAAAGATCTCATCCCAGCCCTCCGAGGAACTTTGCACCATTACTTCTTTGAACCTGCGCCCGTGTAAAGCTGAGGCTTCTGATTCCATGCCTGCCAAATCTAAAAGTGTTGGAGTCAAATCCGCCCATGTGATCATCGCATCACAAATCCCCGGTGAAATATCTGGCCTTCGAATCACACATGGCAGACGCATACCGGGGTCATACAAAGTCGTCTTTGCCCCTGGAAATGCAATCCCATTATCCGAAATAAACACCACAATCGTCTGATCCCATGCCTCTGATTGCTGCAAAAGTTCAATCAATCGCCATAAACCGCGGCCTGCCCGTTGAACAGACATGTAGTAGCATGCAAGTTCTGCCCGGGTTTCGGGGAGATCCGGCAAATAGTCGGGAACGATTACTTCCTGCGGGGATACGAAACCGCTCCCATCTCGCACAAAAGGTCGATGAGGTTCATTCGTACAGAAATACAGGAAAAAGGGACGGGGACCTCTCCGATCAAAAATGGGTGCGCAAGCCTCGGCACGTTCCAGGGGAGAAAACCTCTTCGGCACAATTTCATCTTCAAATGCATAACCCGATGAGGGTGCCACATGATACTTGCCCGTCCTTATTGTTCGGGACCCCCATACGTCGAAGAAGTACAGGAAGAGATTGTATATGGTTGAACGTTTTAAAGTGGTAGAAATCGTGCATATGACCGTATTGGCCATTCGCATGATTATGGAGGCCCGTCAGAATAACGGATCGACTCGCACTGCATGAGGCCGTGGTACAGAAACTATGTGTAAATCGTATTCCATGCTGTGCCAACAGGTCCAGCCCTGGTGTCTTGGTCACGGGCTTCCCATAACAGCCCGCATCACCGGTTCCCAAATCGTCTACAACGACCATGAAGATGTTCGGGCGATCACGAGATTGGGATCTATTTGCCCGTATTGCTGACGCAGACATTGTCCGAAGAAATGATCTCCGTGTGAACGGTTCGCTAAGTATTGTGTGATGATTCATGATAGAATTGATCTATTCCATGCATAACGTAAATACAATTCCGTAAATTGCAAAAAAAATACATGATCTCATGACGTTCACTCTTCTTCCACACACTCGGGCCGCCATCACTCTCGTACTTGCAGTATTCTGCATACATTGCGGATCCTACTCATCTGGACCCTTGCAAACCCTTACACCAGGGAATCACATTGTTCTTATCGGAAACAACTTGTGCTCACGCATGATGAATTTTGGATATCTTGAGACGGAATTGCATGAGCGGTTTCCAGAACATAAGTTAACCATTCGCAACATGTGTGATGGAGGCAATACGCCAGGATTTCGGCCACATCCTGGACGGGTTTCTCCGTGGGCTTTTCCTGGAGCAGACAGCTTTTACACGGAACTGGCCCAATCTTCCGATAGCCAAGGACACTTTGAAACACCAGACGAGTGGTTGACCCGGCTACAGGCGGATATTATTTTAGCTTTTTTCGGCTTCAATGAATCTTTTGCCGGACTAGAAGGAGTAGCCTCCTTTGAACAGGAGATGGATGCCTTTGTGCAACATACACTCTCACAGTCTTACAATGGAGAAGGTCCCCCTGGTCTGGTACTGGTTTCGCCCATCGCATTTGAAGATTTGTCTTACCAGATGGATGTCCCTGACGGGACGCAAGAAAATATTCATCTAGAGGCTTATACAGAAGCAATTCAGCGTGTCGCACAACGCTACGAACTGCCCTTTGCAGAGGTCTTTTCAGATTCCGAAAGATGGTATCGGCGTACACTAGAACCCCTCACTATTGACGGATCTCAACTAACCGAAGAAGGATATGTCTTACTGGCACCAAGTATCGTAGATCAAGTATTTGGAGGCAATCGTATACTTGATAGCCATACACGTACACTCGTGCTCTCCGCCGTTCGAGACAAGAATTGGCATTGGCATAATGATTTCAAAATCCCTAATGGGGTACATGTATATGGGCGACGATATAATCCTTTTGGCCCCGACAATTATCCTGCGGAACTGGAAAAAATTCGCCAGATGACCGCAATCCGGGATACAGCAATCTGGCAGGCTACGGAAGGGATTTTTATGGACATCGCGGCAGCAGATGCACGAACGCGGGAGCTTCCCGAGGTTGAAACCAATTATGTGCCAAGCAGAAAGAATGGTGATCCTAATTACCTGTACGGTGACGATGCTCTGGCATCCTTTACGACTGCACCGGGATATGAGGTGGAATTATTCGCATCTGAAGTAGAGTTCCCAGATCTGGCAAACCCCGTGCAGCTGTCATTTGATAATCAGGGACGTCTATGGGTCGCCTCCATGCCCACCTACCCCCACTGGAAGCCGGGAGATCCACATCCCAACGATAAACTGCTGATTTTTGAAGATACCGACCATGATGGCAAAGCAGACCGACAGATCATATGGGCAGACAGTTTACATATTCCTGTTGGATTCGAATTTGCTCCGGAGGGAGTCTATGTAAGCCAAGGAACAAATCTCATCCTCTTGTCTGACACCGATGGAGATGATCGAGCCGATACTCAGCAAATCGTATTGAGCGGGTTTGATGATCATGATACCCATCATGTGATCAGTGCCTTTACTACGGATCCATCTGGAGCAATCTATATGGCGGAAGGAGTTTTTTTGCACACCAATGTAGAGACCCCTTACGGACCTGTTCGAGGAACGAACGGTGGGTTTTTTCGCTTCAATCCTCAGCGGCGCCATCTTGAACGCACCGCTCAACTATCCATTCCAAATCCATGGGGCATCGCCTTTGACAAGTGGAGTCAACCATTTTTCGCTGAGACATCTGCGCCGGATGTACGCTGGATGCTGCCTGGAACTGTTAAGCCACGTTACGGCATGTCGACGCACAAATCCTATGACCTGATTGAAGAAGAACACCGTGTACGCCCAACTTCTGGGATAGAGTTCGTGTCGAGCCGGCACTTTCCAGATCACGTTCAGGGTGACCTCCTGATCAACAATACGATCGGGTTTCTGGGAATGAAACAACACACGATGACGGATGATGGAACGGGGTATGCAAGTACACATCGTCAAGACCTGATTCAGAGTAGCGATGGAAACTTTCGCCCTGTAGACATGGAATTTGCCCCAGATGGATCTCTGTATTTCATTGACTGGCACAATGTATTGATTGGCCATATGCAGCACAATGCACGAGATCCCTTCCGCGATCATGTGCATGGACGTATCTATCGGATTACCTACCCTAGTCGGCCACTTGTGGAGCCCGCCAGAGTACATGGAGCAAGTATCGAGGAACTCTTTGAGAACCTCACCTTGCCAGAGTACCGTACTCGCTATCGTACACGTCGAGAATTACGAGGTAGGGATCCCTCCGAAGTGCTCAATGCTCTGGATCTTTGGGTCGCTGAACTGGACTCCAATAGTGAGAACCATGAGCTTCTCCTACTGGAAGCCCTATGGGTTACCTGGGGATTGAACCAAGTCGATATAGAATTACTGGAACGATTGTTAAAGGCTGACGATTTTCGGGTTCGTGCTGCAGCGGTTCGAGTGCTTCGGTACAACCCGCAAATTCAGAGACAGATGGAGCTCCTCACCGAAGCAGCAACAGACCCGCATGGTCGTGTGCGTACGGAAGTCATGGCAGCAGCTTCCTGGTTAAACCCGCAAGAAGGATTACCGATTGCCGAAAAAGCTAGTCAGGCTGAACTTGATAAATGGAACATGAACGTTTCTGTAACCGCTCTTGCGCACTTGCAAGATCAATCTGTTCCAGCAGATCAGCCGGAAGAAGAGACCCCCGATTTAAACGCGGAAGACTTGACACTTTATACCTTAGGAAAAGAGATTTATGCGCGTGATGGCTATTGTAGCACCTGCCATCGGCCCGATGGAAAAGGATTGCCCGCATCTGGCTTCCCCCCGCTGGCTGGAACTGAATGGGTACTAGGAGATCCTGATCGACTCATCAAGCTCACACTGGATGGACTCATAGGGCCAATTACCGTCCTTGGACAGGATTATCCTGGACAAGTACCCATGACGCCGTTCCGAAATCTGCTCACCGATGATGAGGTCGCAGCTGTGTTAACTTATGTACGTAATGCGTTCGGTAACCGTGCATCTGCAATTCACCCAGATCAGGTATCGGCTATTCGAACCAGTACCGCAGACAGACAGGGGTACTATACCGTCGAGGAATTACTTGGTAGTCAATAAATAAACGCCCGGATCATCGCATGTATTGAGCCATGCATGAGTAGATCGTGATGTCGAAAAGCATCTGGTTTTCCCAAATCAGGCACCAGTTTCTTTGTCTTGGCAGTCTCCACTACCTGAAATTTGGCCTGATGAACGAAACTCCTGGCATGACATGCTAAGTGTCGATATCATTATCGTCCTCGGAATCGTCTTGGTCGCGGTCATTCTTTTCGTTACAGAATGGATTCGCTATGACGGCGTGGCTCTTATCGTCCTACTGGCGCTTGCCATCAGTGGTGTGATCCCTATGTCACGCGCCATTGAAGGATTTGCAAATCCAGCCGTCGTTACCATTGCTGCGGTACTTGTACTGAGTGGGGGGTTGTACCGTACGGGCATTGCAAATCTCCTCGGTGCCCAAGTGATGAGATTCGCAGGAGCTTCCCCGGTGCGTCTTACTGCCGTCATGATGCTCACGGCCGGGCTTATGTCTGGCGTGATGAACAATATTGCGGCCACGGCACTTCTGTTACCCGTGGTACTTGACATCGCTCGTCGTCTCGGGATGCGCCCTTCCAGACTCTTGATCCCACTCGCTTTTGCCTCTCTCTTGGGAGGAATGACTACCCTCATTGGGACGGGGCCAAACATTCTTCTTTCAACCATTCTTGAACGATCAGGTCAAGGGGAATTTGGACTCTTCTCCTTCACTCCTGTCGGCGCGGCTGCTCTTGTCTTAGGCATTCTTTATATGATTCTTGTCGGGCGACGCTTTCTTCCAGATCGACGAACCAGTAATGATCGTTCAATGGCGGAAGTTGATCTGCGCGAGCGCTATGCTCTGGATGAATCAATCTTCTGTTTGCGAATACCAAAACTCTCGGCTCTTGACGCTCATAGTTTAGTGCAAACCCAACTTGGGCGTGCATTGGGAGTCAATTTACTCGCGGTCCAGCGAAATGGCCACTTGCTTCGGGCCCCGAAACCAGAATTTGTATTGCAAGCCGAAGATGTTCTCATCTTTGAGGGCTCTCCTGAAGCGATGGATGACTTGAGGTCGTGGGGGCTATTTGAAAGCCAACAGAAACCGAAAGATCTCTTGGGGCAACTAGTTAACAAGACTGCATCCTTTGTGCAGGTAGAAATCGCATCCAATTCAACCCTTAGTGGCAGCACAGTAAGGGAGTTGGATTTCCGCAATCGTTTCCAATCTCAAATCTTAGCGATCAAGCGAGGCGAAACAGTTTACCGCATATGTCTTCAGGAAATTCGACTACAAGTCGGAGATACGCTATTATTGTTAGGATGGCAGGAATGGATGGAGCAACTCCCGTTCTCAGATGAATTCGCCGTAATTACCTCTATGGATCTTGATTCCGCCATGCATGAATACGACCTCCACTGCTGCCTAACCCAACTCGAAATACCTGAAGATTCTGGCCTGCATGGACGTACATTGGCCTCTGCTCGCCTTGGCTATGCTTTTGGCCTTACCGTCCTTGAGATCCAGCGTAGCAATGAATCAGACGGCGAAAATCTCTTTCTTCCGGGCTCCTCGGACTTCCTCAAATCTGGCGATCGACTGATCGTACAGGGAGGTCCAGAGTCCTATGCAGTGTTCCAGTCTCTCCAATCACTTGAGGCCTATGAAGTTGACGGACCTTCTATGGTAACGGAATTAGAATCTGAAGAGGCGGGGTTTGCAGAGGTCACGCTCTCTCCCACTTCAAAGAATATCGTAGGCAAGTCACTCAGTGAGATCTTCTTTCGGGATTCCTATGGACTCACGACTCTTGCCATCTGGCGTGGTGGCGAGACGATTGGCTCTGATATCCATCTCAGTGAGGCTCCACTACAGTTTGGAGATGCTCTCTTAGTTTACGGCCGGCGGAAAAAGATTCAATTACTTGGGAAAGATTTACGCTTCTTGGTCCTCACGGCCGAACTCAGCGAAGTGTTCCGAACGCGCCGCGCTCCGATCGCAGGACTCATTATGCTTGGGGTCATCCTCTCTGCTTCGTTCAACCTCCTTCCTGTGTATATTGCTGCGCTTCTCGGGGCACTCCTGATGGTCTTCACGGGTTGTCTGAAGGGGAATGAAGTATACAAACTCATTGAATGGCGCGTCGTTGTTCTGCTCGGTGGCATGTTGGCACTTGGACTGGCAATGGAAGAATCCGGCACTGCTGAACTTCTGGCACGCGAGGTTATTGGTCGGGCGGCGGAGGCTGGCCCCCGCTTCTTGATCGGAAGCCTCTTTCTCCTTTGCGCCTTCGCAGCGCAATTCGTACCCACTTCGGCCGTGGCCGTCCTCGTGGCTCCGATTGCGCTGAGCACTGCCTTGGAACTGGGTATCTCTGCCCAAGCACTACTCATGGTTGTGGCTGTAGGCTCATCCTGCGCGTTCCTAACCCCCTTCGGGCACCCTGTCAACCTTCTTGTTATGAGTGTGGGGGGCTACAAAGTGACAGATTATACACGCACTGGAGCACCTCTCTTTATCCTACTACTTCTCCTGGTTGTCTTCTTCTTACCTATGGTCTGGCCACTATGATGCCGACTGCATTTTGGTAGATCTTAATTCCATTTTATTGTAGCGAAAAATATGGATCTTCGCTATTGATCCACATACTAGATATTTCGTGGACCCCTTTGACCTCTACTCGTCTACAATTGATTCTGCACATGGAATCCGTATCATCGTTATCCGAGAAGCTCTAAGAAAGACCTTGCTGCTTACACTGCGTGTAGCGAAGATTCATTGTTCTCCAGAAAGAACCTTGTACTTAAAAAGATTCAAGGTTAAACTGGTTACAACCTTGCGATCCTCTTTGGTAAATTCCCCCCCTTCTTCCTCCTGTATATCTTTCATCATTGCTTTAATCACAAGTGGAATGGTTTTCCCGAATTCGGAAGAGGTTTCCAATTCATCCTCTGTGACCGCGCCGTCTTGAAGCAACGCTTGGAGTACATGATGCAAACGTTCTTCTGTGACATGCACGGCGTATTCACTTTTTCGTACATCCCGTTCTTTCGGTTTTCTGATTTTTGTTTCTGCAAATGGTTTGGATTTCATTTTCAGATACCACGGATAGGTCGTCGGGTGATATGGTGATATCACATATCCCTCACTGACTCCATCTACATTATTTGCTCCAATCGGTAGGACCGGAGGAAAGTTGGGATCAAGTTCAAGGATTTCCTTCAGAGGATGAGCGGACTTGACTAATGGAACCAGATTGAACCCTGAAGGCGAAGCTATTTTATCTGCAACGTGATTCTGAAGAAAATCGTAGCCTAATGCAAGACGGCAAAGATTCCCGTTATCCGTATACTGAATATGAACATCAAAGAAAAACACATCATAGCCATCAAAATCCCATGTAAAACGTCTTTGTAGCGCGTTCCCGACCAGTTCCCCAAAGAACGTGAGATCTAGAACCTGCTCCTCCTCAATCGGTGCGATCATACTTGAATAAGGCGGTGTTTTTAGATGATCCAGAATATGGGGCAATGGAGTATTGTCAGCCCAATCATCCAGAAAGGTCTTGAGGGATTCTCCGAACTTTGATGCATTGGGGTGCTGATGCCAGTCGTCTACTTCCGATTGTCGTTGACCAACATAGAACCGTCCTTCTTTCCATCCAATCTTGAAATTCTCACCGTCTAGTTTCTCCGTCGCAATGGCCGTTACTTGTCCAGACTTAATCTCTTCGTTCACACGATTCAGTTCCTCTGGATCAAAGTGACGGGATAATTGGCCATTATACGCTTGGATTCCTCTACGTACCGTGTTCTTGTAATTCGAAATTTTGAAGAATTTCATATGACTTCGTGTCTTCGACGACTCCTGCGTTCTTACACGCTTTGCATGATTGCCCCCTATGGGAACCTACGACGTTCACTAATTGATGTTTAATCCTTTACGTTTTGATACACTTATACACATGAGGCAATTC
The DNA here is from genome assembly GCA_965215475.1 of Rhodothermales bacterium. Lineage (GTDB taxonomy): Bacteria > Bacteroidota > Rhodothermia > Rhodothermales > Bin80 > Bin80. The sequence continues at coordinate 2,241,197 of OZ244061.1, read as the reverse complement.
GGTTGTCATATAATTCCTGCATCGTTTGTGCACGATTCCCCAAATCTTCAACTAGAGCCGAGCTATGAGGGGGATTCAATTTCCTCCCAATGCTTCAAGGAACCCCTCGTAAGCCGGCTTGGGTTGATCCTCTGCATCGAAAAGCAAGCCCCATTCCGGGTTGCCCCAAAAATTAATTAACCAGCTCTCTGGATCCCGCAAGCCCCACCAAGTGATCGCAAACTGATTTTCTTCGGGCAAATCCATAAAGGCAGCGACGATCTCGTTCACACGCCTCTTCTGAAGCTGACTCCGTTGATCTGTAAGCACAGACAGATCTCCTTGCGGATTAACACGAACATCCATTTCTGAGATGTGAACCTTAAGCCCCCGCTGAACCACTGCCTCCATAACTTCAACAATGTTGGTCAATGGAGGATTCGTGTACGTGATGTGCATTTGTAACCCAATCCCATCTATTGGGATGCCTCGGGCTTGAAGGTCATCCACCATCGCAAACATAGACTCTCTTTTGTCTGCATCCCAAATCGTGCCATAATCATTGTAAAACAGCAAAACCTCTGGGTCTGCCTCTCGGGCATACTTGAATAAGCGGGCAATATAATCCGGCCCCATACGATGACGGAACACCGAATTGCATAGTTCTCCTGATCCATCCTCAAAGGCCTCGTTGATTACATCCCAACTGACGACATCCTCTTGATATCGTTGGACGGCGGTCACGATATAGTTTTTTACCGCCTCTTCAAATTCTGTGTCCGTTCCACTGAATTTTTCTAGCCAAACGGGTGTAGATTGATGCCATACCAGTGCATGCCCATGAATCTGCATATTATGCTCTTTAGCAAAGGCAACGACATCATCTGCATGCATCCAAACATAGCCTCCTGAAGGACTCGTCAGATGCTTCATCTTCATCTCATACTCTGCCGTCACGCTACTGAACACCGTGTGGACTAGTCCTGAATGGAGCACAGAACTTAATCTGCTTGACTGAATTGCCACCCCCACAGGGAAGGGAGCCACAGAACGTAATGCAATCTATGGTTCCAGATCTTCTGGATCTTGTGTGACGGTATTCTCGCTGCAGCCAACGATTAAGCCTGTCCAAAGAAGTACGATGAAAATTCTGGGGTTCATGGTGATGTAAGGATTCCCCAAAAATACCAACGCGATTTGCCTTAATTTAAGGCAATTACGTTCGCTTGTTTTTCATGAAAAGATCTCTGATCTGCCATCGTGTTCTTTTCCTCCTCTTCGGATTAGGACTTTCTGTTCTGGGATGCTCCACGTCAGATCCGACGTTGCCTGATCAGGTAGATTTCAATTATCACATTCGCCCCATCCTCTCGAACTCCTGTTACGTGTGTCATGGCCCTGACGTCAGCACACGAGAAGCCGATCTCCGTCTTGACACCTACACTGGAGCAACGGCCAAGCGTTCCGGCGGACGTGCAATTGTTCCGGGAAGTGCCAAACGTAGCCTGCTCATTCATCGCATTCAGACAGATGATCCCAAACAGCGGATGCCTCCTGCTCAGATGAACAAGGTCCTCACCGAACATGAAATTGCACTCATCGCCAGATGGATTGATCAGGGAGCAGAATATAAAACCCACTGGGCGTTGATTCCACCACAGAGATCAGAAGATCAACGCTCCATAGATGATCGGTTGCACGAACGGATTACAGCAAACGGGATCCCCCCTGCGGACCTGGCACCCCGGGCCAGTTTGATTCGACGTGCTTCTTATGTGCTGACCGGGCTCCCCCCCTCACCTGATGCTGTTCAGGCATTTGAGCAAGATGATTCTCCCAATGCCTATGTCCGGGTCGTAGACAGCCTGCTCGCTTCTACGGCATATGGAGAACGTTGGGCGCGCCACTGGATGGATCTCGTCCGGTACTCGGAATCGAAAGGGCACGAATTCGATTTTACGATTCAGGGAGCATGGCAATACCGTGACTATCTCATTCGGGCATTCAACGAAGATGTCCCCTATAACCAGCTTGTTCTGGAGCATCTCGCTGGGGATGTTCTAGAACACCCTAGGCGTAATCCTGACGAAGGGTTCAATGAGTCGGTAATCGGGACGGCATATTTTGCGCTTGGAGAAGGAAAACACAGCCCTGTTGACACGAGGATTGATGAAGCGGATCGTATCGACAACATCATTGATGTAACAACAAAAACCTTTCAGGGCCTGACGGTTGCCTGTGCCCGATGCCATGATCATAAATTTGATCCGATCCCAACCCGTGATTACTATTCACTCTACGGCATCGTCGAGAGTGCACGGTTTACTCCTGTCCCTATTCTGTCGGACGAATATACAGACGTCGTAAAGAATCTCATTGATTTCAATCAAACGTTGCGTTCGAATATCGCCAACAGGTGGCAGTCATCTCTAGGATCCGCACCCGCTATTCCCACCAGTCGAATGAACCCCCGTTCTGCAACTCAGAACACTACCGGGACATGGGAAATGTTAGGAGATTTTCGCAATGGGACACGGAGTGGATGGATTGCCAATGGGATCGCATTTGACGATGCACCTCCACACGGCTCCCCCTTCATTGAAGAAGAACGTTTTCTCCAACTCACCGAAGGCGTAACCAGCAGTCGACAGATCTCACAGGGACTTCCCGGTGCACTTCGCTCTCCGACCTTTACGCTTAGTCGTGATTCTATTACCGTTATGGCCAAGGGGTACAAATCTGCTCTGCGGCTGGTGATTGACAACTTCCAACTGATCCGCGCACCAATCCATGGATCTCTGGATCAGGAGCTCAACAGTGACACACTCATACCCTACCAGTTTGACGTGAGTTTATGGAACGGCCACAAAGCATATCTGGAGCTACTGGTCGGAACCTATGATAAACACCGCTTTGTTACGGATCAGCATATGCTCACGATCCACGATTCATCCTACTTTGAGATTGCCTATGCTCTGGCGCATGATGATGCCGCTTCTGATCTGCCATACCTAGAACATGATGAAGCGATCCTTGAATCCGCCATTTACGCCTGGGCACAAGAAAAAGCTAGCCCAGCGCAAATTACGGCGATCAACCAAGCCTTGGAATCAGGAGAACTCCAACGTCCTCAGATCCATGAACAGATTCGTCATAAACAACACATCAAACAACTGCTTCCCTCTGCAGAATTTTTTATCGGCATGACGGAAGGGGATCGGGTTACCAGTGCCGTATTCGGACGAGGCAACTACAAAACTCCAGATGGCGAGCCTGTTCCCCACCGATTTCTTACCGCACTGGATTCAACGAGCACTCCTTTTACTGGGACATCTAGCGGGCGACTGGAGTTCGCACAAGCCATCATAGATCCTTCGAATCCCCTGACGGCACGCGTCATGGTGAATCGATTATGGCATCATGCGTTTGGTAGAGGCATCGTCGAAACCGTCGACAATTTTGGAGCTCAGGGAAGTCTGCCGACCCATCCAGAATTATTGGACGATTTGGCCTTGCGCTTCGTAAAATCTGGGTGGTCTATCAAATCGGTTTTAAGAGAAATTCTCCTTTCCGATGCATTCCAACGTTCTTCCGAGCCGCCTGTAGGTATCATGGAGTTGGATCCATCTAATCTGCTTCTATCCCATTATCCTGTGCGAAGATTAGAGGCGGAAGCGATTCGTGACGGCATTCTGGCCGTATCGGGGCAGTTGAACTCTACCATGTATGGCCCCCCAATCCCCATCTATTTGACAGAGTTTATGAAGGGGCGAGGTCGGCCTTCGGTCAATGGACCATTGGATGGAGATGGTCGAAGAAGTGTTTACCTTGCGATTCGGCGCAATTTTCTCCCGCCAATGATGCTATCTTTTGATATGCCAATCCCGTTCTCTACATTTGGAGCTCGCAATTCCAGTAATGTACCTGCACAGTCTCTTACGATGCTCAATGATTCCTTCATTGCCGGACAAGCCCGACATTGGGGAGAGCTCTTGGTACGTCATGCCCATGTTAATATTCGGGACAGAATTGAGCATATTTACTTGAAAGCGTTTGCAAGACTTCCAGAATCAAATGAATTAGCAGAAGCAGAAACCTTTATAAAAACCGAGGCAGAGCAGCTCGGTTTGATCTCGCAGCAGATCTTATCTTCTGTGGATATTTGGTCCGCGTATTGTCACGTGATCTTTAATCAAAAAGAATTTATTTACCTGATCTGATGAGTGGCCCACACCGGCTGACATGCCGAATGACACGCCGAGAAATGCTGACCATGTGCCGAAACGGCTTTGGCGGTGTCGCTCTGTTGGGGTTGATGGGAAGTTCAGCTTTCGGTAATATGGTTGCACAGGTTGCACCATCCAAGACAAGCCCATTGCATCCTAGGCCAGGGCGATTGATCCCGAAAGCACGTAGCATCATCTTCCTGTACATGGACGGAGGCGTATCACAAGTGGACAGCTTTGATCCGAAACCGCGTCTTGCCAGAGAGAATGGCGAAAATCCACATGATAAATTCTCGGTGGATGCCACACAGTTCAACAGTATCGGCAAGATCTTACAAAGTCCTTGGGATTTTCGGCGTTATGGAGAGAGTGGTATTGAAGTGAGCGATCTGTTTCCTCATATCGGACAGTGCGTTGACGACCTTGCCGTTGTTCGATCCATGGTCGCCGACTTCCCGGAGCATACGAACGCCAATTATTTTCTTCATACGGGAATCGGAATTCAGGGGCGCCCCTCAATGGGAGCCTGGGTTAATTATGGACTCGGCAGCGAAAATCAGGATCTGCCGGGATATGTGGTCCTTGATGGTGGCTTAATTCCACCTGGAGGCTTGGATAATTTCAACAGCGGGTTTCTACCTGCTGCATATCAGGGATCAATTTTCAGAGCTGGGGACATGCCACTCCCGAACATTGAACCGCAGGAACCTACCTCTGACCTGCAGCGCAGAAAACTCAACCTCATGAGCCGAACCGACAAGCACTTGCTTGGCCGTATTGGTCATGCCAATCATGTCGAATCCGCAATCACCAATTATGAGTTAGCTTACCGGATGCAGGCTTCGGTCCCTGAATTGACCAATCTTTCCGGTGAAACGGAAGCGACGAAAAAGCTCTATGGGATGGATTCACCGGATCCCAATACACGTATATACGCTACTGAATGCCTCCTTGCCAGGCGCTTGGTTGAGCGTGGGGTTCGGTTCATTGAACTCACCTGCCCCAATGTTGCTGCGGACCGCTGGGATCAGCATTCAAATCTCAAGGAGGGGCATGAGTTGAATGCTCATGCCGTAGATCAGCCCATCGCAGGCTTAATCCGAGATCTAAAAAGTCGCGGTCTGTTCGAGGATACGCTCGTGATATGGGCAGGAGAATTTGGGCGGACTCCTTTTGCACAGGGCACAAACGGACGAGATCATAATCCATCAGCATTCAGCATTTGGCTTGCTGGAGCGGGCATCAAAGGAGGTACCGTCTATGGATCGACAGATGAGTATGGTTATCGGGTGATTGATAAGGAAACTACCATCCATGATCTACATGCAACGATGTTGTATCTACTGGGGCTCGAGCATGAACATTTGACCTATCGATTCAGCGGACGTGATATTCGCCTCACAGATGTAGGAGGAAGGATCATGCACGGAATTTTATCGTGAGGGGTACATCTATTTTTTGCTGATCAACAAAACTAGCGCACTCCATTGAATACTCTGCGCAGATACACGCTATTTACGTGCATTTTTGAATGCACAAAGAAGACTGTTTTTTTCGAGCGATTATTGATTTTAGGGTAGTTTCGCGCCTCTGACGGCAAATGTGACATAGATATCAGAGTTCTCTCGATTCAATCCCGCTCGCGGGACGGAGGAAGAATGGAGCGCGGAATCGGAGGCGTCTCTAATCACTCACTGGCATAGTTCGAAATCAGCCAAGCGTGCATGGATGGAATCGGAATGGTATAGGCGCCATCCTGACTGTGCAGGATCCCACGCTCTACGACCCTCTTGAATAAATCCTTCGCATCTGCAGAGCCGTACTCACGTGACAGAAACGCCTTAATATCGTTCTTGTCCAGCCCATCTTCGATAGAAATATCCTGGATCAGTCTCGCCAAACTACGGCGCTCTTTTCTACTAATCTTTTCCGCACGTTGCTTGTAGTACGCCTCACGTCTTTCTGCTCCCAATCGGTACACAACTTCGAGCCCTTCGGGAGTCATCTCCCCGTCATCGTGTTGGATTTGCTTGGCCGCGGCATCTCCATACGCCGAAATGTGCTGAGGCCACCCATGCGTTTTCTTCGCAATTGCATCCATCCATGCGTCAGGATCTCCCTTGGCGCCTCCCTCTTTGACAAGCCAATCCTGGATCACTGCACGTTCCGAATCTTTATCCAAAGCGCCTAATTCTACAAAACATCCTCCCTTGAATCTCGAAATCTCCAAGTCACCAAAAGACGCTTTTGACATCCCCAACCCCGCTGCAAGCAGGATGACGGGATGGGGCAGTTTACCATTATGAATCTTATCCAAGGTCTCCATTACCTGAATCTCATTTGAGGTGTTGAGGAAGCGACCAACTCGTTGGGCCTCATCCAGAATGAGAAGTACTCCCCGTTTGGGGTTCATCTTCTCGAGTACCTGAGATACACTTGAATCCCCTGCAACTTCTTTGATCTGCTCGGTACCCACCACCTTTGCATCCGTTTTGAAGGTGCCCTGTTTGCGAGAGATATAGCGTTTGCCAAGAGTTTGCGCCATCTGGACGGGATTGTACAGGTCTCCTAAATTGACTTCAGCGACATCCCAACGATGTTCCAGAGCATTTATCGCCATTTCCTCTAACAGTGCCGTCTTTCCTGCGCCTGGTGCACCTTGGATCAGGAATGTAGACCCTTTCTGTGTGTCCATGGAGTCCTTGACAAGTTTGTCGAAGTTGCCTATGATTCGCTCCCGCCCATGAAAGTACTTGGCAGGCCCACGATCAGGGACATAATCAGGTACATGGGAAGAACTAGGAGGCATAAACTCGGGTTCTCTGGGAAAAGGAAAATACTCTTTCTGGAAAGCCATTGGACATAGTTACGGCTTCGAAGGTTCCGGAATTCCACTTTGACTGTCCCACTTCCAGCAGAATCGCCATACACTGCGTTGAGAAAAAACCTACAAGTTAAAATATATTATCGCTGAACACGATATCATGACGGATATGAATAAAAATCTTGAGGAATCTTATAGTATCCCTATATTAGCTACCCGAAACATTGTAGAATCTAGTGTCATCAAAACATCCATAAACCCATTTGCTCTTTGAGATCATCATGCAGGAGAACATAGAGTTTCTTTCCGACCGAAACCGATTGCCTTGGTCACCAATCGTGAGTTCTGGCCTCCAACCGATTGGCCTCTTCATTGGTGAGGGTACTCACGCCATGGAGGTAGTCGTTGCACATGCACTGAAAAACCCGAGTGATGGGGAGATACGTAAAATATGGAGAGATCGTAAAGGAAATCGAGCAGCTCCTCTGATCCTAGTCATCCTCCGTTCGGATAAAGCATCCTTGTGTGGTGCTACCGGTGAGGAGCCACCCATCTATCCTGATAGGAACCTTGGACAAGTCGAGCGGCTATGTCGTGAACTGTTGGACCAACCCGACCGGCATGCGGCACTTCGTATTCTATCCCAAACACTACCCTCATTCAAGACAAAGCTACCTGGACTCAGAAATGAAGGATTATTGGCCTTACATGAACTGGAGTACGGCGTACCACAACGAGCAGACCTCCAACGTGCCAGAAGAAAGGCACAGGTCGCAATCGGGCTTCAAGGGGAAGCTCTATTGGAAGCTCTCGGATTTTCTATTGAACCGCTAGACAACCTGACAAGCGTACTGAGAAGTAATGACCGGGATACGGCACTCGCTGTGATGCTACATGAAGGAGAGTCGGTGGAAAACAAAGAGCAACGCTTTAACCTTCTTTCTCCGGTTAGCTATGCATTCAGAAAGGCAGATAGTAAGAACCTGAAATGGATCCTCTTTACCCAAGAAAATCGGATTCGTCTTTATGCAACAGATATCAATGTGGGTGTAGGTCGTCGTGGTCGTACCGAGACCTACATTGAATGCCAGCCTTGGCTTCTTTCTGATGAGCAGCTGCATTATCTATGGCTCCTCTATTCGGCCGAGGCACTGGCATCTGGTGGGAGTCTGTATGAGCTCTTGGAAGGATCTACACGCTTTGCCGGCGATCTCGCCAAACGCCTAAGAGAACGTATTTACGAAGATGTCGTCCCCACTCTGGCGCAAGGAATCGTACAAGCACGCGGAATCGCTGATCCTGATCCTGACGAACTTGCCTTGACCTACGAGATGGCTCTGATTGTTCTGTTTCGTCTCCTGTTCATTGCGTATGCGGAAGATCGGGATCTACTCCCCTATCAAAATAACAGTGCGTATCAACGCCGCTCCCTGAAAATGAAAGCACGGGAACTGGCAGAAGCCAAAAGAGAGCAAACTCAGATCGCCGAGGGGGCCACACACTGGCGGGAGACCATGGATCTTTGGCAGGCCATCGCACGGGGAAATGTTGAATGGGATGTGCCGGCATATGGCGGGGCCCTGTTCCTAGATGATGCAGAGATTTCCAAAGCAGGTGCCGCACTGTCAGAGATTACGCTACCCAATGACTGCTTTGAAGTCGCTCTTCGCGATCTGCTGGTGACTCAGACTCCTGAAGGTCTGGGAGCTGTTGATTTTCGCTCGCTCGGGGTGCGTGAATTTGGCACCATCTATGAAGGTCTCCTTGAATCTGGGTTAGCAAAGGCGGACATGGATCTTGTGCTGAAAAGACAAAAGAACGGTGATGACGTGTACGTGCCCGCCAAAGAAGGACAGACCCCGGCTGTCTCTGCGGGAGATGTCTATCTGCACAACCAGTCTGGAGCACGGAAATCTTCTGGCAGTTATTACACAAAAGCCTTTGCTGTGGATCATCTATTAGATGGAGCCTTGAAGTCTGCTTTAAAAGATCATTTTGAGAGGCTCGACGCGTTGGATGATACCGATGCCGATGAAGCATTCTTTGATTTCCGTGTGGCAGACATTGCGATGGGTTCTGCACATTTTCTGATCAGTGCCATTGATCTCATGGAGCAACAGATGGCGGACTATCTTGCTGGACGCAACCTACCTGGCATCATGAATGAGTTGGCGGAACTGAGATCTGTTGCAAAGGAAAATCTGAGTGAGACCAGCAAAGATGATCCCATTGAAGATAGTCAACTCCTTCGGCGCCTCATCGCCCGGCGGTGTATTTACGGGGTGGACATCAACTCGCTTGCTGTTCAACTTGCACGACTTGCCGTTTGGATTCACACGTTCGTCCCCGGATTACCTCTTTCTTTTCTTGACCGAACACTGATTCAGGGGAATGCACTGGTTGGCGTAGGAAGCATTGCCGAGTTGCGGAATAAGTTCCAGGAGCTTTCTATTCCATTATTTAATCTTGACTCCCAGAGGCTGCTTGGAAAAGCGGAAAAGCCTCTTCGGCGCCTCGCGAACAGTAATGATTCCTCTCTGGAGGATGTTGAGAAAGCACGCACCGCGCAGGATGATATTCGTATTGCACTTCAAAGCACGGAAATATTCTGTGACCTCTTGACTGCTGCACCGATTAGCAATAACCCAGTTATCAGAGAAATTCTTGACGAGTGGGAAGAACTTTCTGATTCGCTCGACTTGGAAACCCCGAAGATGCAGGAAGCCCTTGATGTCACCCGCCAAGATTTGGGTTCCCTCTCTGCGGTTCATTTTCCGATTGCCTTCCCTGAGGTATTTCTGCGCCCACGTGCGGGGTTTGATGTAATCCTTGGCAATCCCCCTTGGGAAAAAATTAAAATAGAACAAGATGCTTTCTGGGGGCGACACTTTCCGGGATTACGTGGGAAACCTCAGCGCGAACAAGAAGCCGAAAAGGAGAGTCTACGAAACGAGCGCCCTGATTTGGTTGTACTTTATGAGCGTGAAATTAAAGAAACGTACACATTACGGAAAGTTCTCGTCAGTGGTGATTTCCCCGGAATCGGTACGGGAGACCCTGATCTCTATAAGGCGTTTTGCTGGCGTTTCTGGAGGCTCACGTGTGAACATGGTGGATACATCGGGGTCGTACTACCACGAAATGCATTTTCTGCCAAGGGATCAGAACACTTTCGGAAAGCATTGTTTGCCCAAGCGTCAGATGTGGAAGTCACCACATTGAAAAATCGTAGAGGATGGGTATTTGACGAAGTAACTCCACAATATACTATTGTCCTCTTATGTGCACAACATGGGAAACCCGCGGGAAAAGCAATCTCACTGAGAGGCCCCTATAATTCATTGGCTGACTTTGGGACAAAAACAACCAAGAATCCTCAAGTCTTTTCCCTTGAAGAGATCAACAACTGGAACGACACGGTTTCCCTTCCTCTCTTGCCGAAATCAGATTCGGTTCAGGTATTTGCCCAGCTTCGTAAGTCTCCTAGGCTGGACCTGAAAATATATGATAATGATGTGGGGGGGGGGTGGCGAGCACGCCCAGACCGCGAGCTAGATCCCACGTTTCAGAAATATCTTATGGATTTGGAAAATGAAAAACGCCCCGATGGTTTCTGGCCCGTATATAAGGGAGCATCTTTCGATCTCTGGACACCCGATACGGGTACGTACTACGCATGGGCGGATCCTGAGCCTGTCCTAGATTTTCTACAATCCAAGCGTCAGAGAGGGGGAAAAAACCACCGTAGTGTACACTCGGAATTTCCCCTAGAGTATCGATTAAACCGTGCAACCTTACCCTGCTACCGAGCACGAATAGCGTTCAGGGATGTTGCACGTGCTACGGATCAACGGACCGTTATCACCTGCCTTATACCGCCAAATGTATTCATAACTGCTAAGGGGCCGTATTTTCTCTGGCCTCGTGGAGATGAAAAAGATCAAGCTTTTCTCCTCGGGATTCTTTCGTCAATCCCATTGGATTGGTATGCACGTCGCTTTGTCGAAATTAGCCTCTCTTATTTCGTGATAAATCCATTTCCTATCCCCCGCTCTTCGCGAAAAAGTCCACTATGGAAACGTACCGTTGAGCTTGCCGCGCGACTCGCCTGCCCAGATGATCGCTTTGCCAAGTGGGCTAACAAGGTTGAAGTTGCCTACGGCCCCTTGGATGAAGCTGAAAAAGAAGATCATATTCATGAACTGGATGCCGTGGTCGCGCATCTGTATGAGCTCAGCGAATCGCAACTCGTCCACATCTTCGAAACCTTCCGCGAAGGCTGGGATTATGGAGTTCGTCTCTCGGGCGTACTTCGTCATTATCAAAAATGGAGAAAAAGGCAATGACCCCATGCATAGACGTAAACCCCGAATTGCTTCGCTGGGCATGCGAGCATGGTCAAGTCAACCCGGAAAAACTGCGTAAACGCTTTCCTACATATGACGATTGGGAAAGCGGTGAGAAAGTGCCCACACTCAGGCAAATGAAGGCTTTTGCCAATTTCACGCATGCTCCCATTGGCTCTCTTTTCCTGTCAAAACCAATGGAAGATAGGTTGCCTATCCAAGATTTATGGACAATGGGAGAACATAAAATTTCAAAGCCCAGTGCTAACCTGTTAGGTACGGTATACCTGTGCCAGAGACGCCAGAATTGGTACCAAGAAAACGCCCGCTTTGTACTGGATCCTGTAGAATGAACAAAGAAACCGCCTTTATCGATAATCAAAAGGGGAATACACTTGCCCGGGTACTGACGGAAACTCTACAAAGCTCTGATTCCGAGCACGCAGATCAGGCTCCCGATCAACTTCGAATTGCTACGGCCTTTTTCAGTCCAGCAGGGTTCAGATACATTGCCGATCAGCTTAAAGACATCCCCAATGTTCGGCTATTGCTTGGAGCCGAGCCGAGCGGCCTTCCCATTCCCGACCCAAAACGACTCAACGAAACTTCCATAGACCACCAAAAACGGCGCATCCATGCAGCTTGGAATAATCAGGCAAAAAACCTCGCATATGATCGAGATCAATTACCCTTCACTCAAACCAGTCGTGTAGCACTGGAAGCACTGATCACTATCCTCCGTCGCGGCAATATGCAAGTCCGGAGATATACAAAATCCTTTCTGCACGCTAAGGCTTATATCCATAGTTCCCATGAAAATGGGGGTATCATTGCCGGCTCGTCAAACTTGACCCAGGCTGGACTCACGGAAAATCTAGAGTTGAATTTGGGTTGCCCTGATCCTACGATTCTCCATGAAGCCAAAGAATGGTTTGATGATCTTTGGGAGGAGGCGGAACCCTACAATCTGGCGGAGATCTATGAGGTAGTTTTTGAGATGCAAGCACCATGGATCATTTTCCTTCGAGTGCTATGGCAACTCTACGGCAAAGAGATGGAGGAAGAAATTCAAGAGGACAAAAACCTTCCGCTAACAACCTTTCAGAAACATGGTGTTGCCCGTGCACGCCGCCTGATCCGGGAAAGAGGTGGGGCAATTGTAGCCGACGAGGTTGGACTTGGTAAAACCTTCATTGCCGGAGAAATCTTGCAAATTTATAGCGCTCAACGCCAACGTGCACTATTGATATGCCCTGCTGCCCTACGTGACACTACATGGAAGCAATTTCTAAATGAATATGGAATATCTCGGGCCATAGAGTGTATGTCCTTTGAAGAGTTAGCAAATGATCAACAACTACGCGACCAACAGCGCCCGAAGGCGGCCAAGGAGCATCTGCAACAGCCGCTGAAAGAATACCAACTCGTCATCATTGACGAAGCTCATAATTACCGCAACCCTAATACTCCAACCCGAGCTGCGGTTCTGCGTCGCCTGCTATTTGGTCAAAAACGAGATCTCCTCCTGCTCACAGCAACTCCGGTCAACAATTCGCTCTGGGATCTCTATTACCTAATCCACTTCTTTGTACGACAGGATGCACATCTCGCGGACCGGGGAATCCTGTCAATCCGGCAACGTTTTATGGAAGCCATGCGAACGAATCCTACAAACCTTAGCCCCGATATACTCTATCCGATCATTGATGCAACCACAGTCAAACGGACACGCCAATTTGTAAAAAAACATTATCCCAATGATACCATCAAAGGATCCGATGGAACTCGAAGAGCTATCGTTTTTCCCAAACCCGAAGCTATCACAGTTCGCTACGCATTGGAGCATCAATTGCCTGGATTTTTTGACCAACTAGAGAAAACACTTGATCCCGATGGAAACCGTAACATCCGCTTCGCTCGCTACATGCCAGATTCATATCGGATTGAACCCCTAGATCAGGAAGAAAATGGCCGCATGCGAGCCATGACGGGGCTACTACGTTCTGGATTACTGAAACGATTTGAGTCTTCCTGCTTTGCCTTTAGAGAAACCATACGAAAAATGGTTCGGCAGCATGACCAGTTTCTTGAAGCTCTAGAGAAAGGGCATGTTGTGACGACAGCTTTCCTGAAAGATCAGGAAGTTTCAGGAGACGACGAAATTATCTTTGAAGATCTTTTGAAAAAACATTCTGAAGAGATTGCAGACGCCAGAGCCTTTGACACTACGCTCCTAAAAAGACATGTGTCACGCGACCGAGACCTGCTTCAAAGTTTAGAAGACTCCGCGGCATCCATATCCAATCAAGGTGATGCCAAACTCAGGTCATTGTCAGATGAACTCATTGAAATCGCGACACAGGCCGAATACGAAGCATCCGATGCCATTGACGAAGCCCAGAAGCGAAAAGTTCTGATTTTCTCCTCCTTTGCAGATACCGTTAAGTGGATTTGGGATTTCCTGAAACAGGAACTCAAAAAACGCCCAGAACTTTCTCCATACCAAGGCCGTCTCGCCGCAGTCAGCGGCTCTCGAGAATTTGGTGGAGTTTCCAAGAACAAAGCCGTTTTAGGGTTTGCTCCCGTCTCCATGCAAGCACGATCTGGTTCAGATACAGATCGGTACGATATCCTGATTACGACAGACATCCTAGCCGAAGGGGTAAACCTGCAACAATGCCGCCACATCATCAACTATGACGTTCCATGGAACCCGATGCGACTGGTACAGCGACACGGACGCATTGACCGAATCAACAGCCAACACAAACGGGTATTCCTACGAACCATCTTCCCGGCTGACCGGCTTGATGAGCTTCTGAATCTGGAATCACGGATTCTCGGAAAACTGGCCATGGCGGCAGCCAGCGTTGGGGTTTCAGCACCTCTCAAAGAAGGTGCACATGGGGATCAGGTTTTCACCGAAACACGCCAGGAAATTGAAAAGCTCCTACGAGAAGATCCGTCCCTTTTCGAGCGTGGAGGAACCGTTGCGGCTGCCCAGACCGGCGAAGAATACAGGCAGACACTCCGTAAAGCTCATAAAGAACTGGGGAAGAAAATTGAAACGTTACCTTGGAAAGCTGGTTCGGGCATGCGAAAAGGGAATCAGCGCGGATTGTTTTTCTGTGCAGTCGTTGGACATGATTCAGATTATGAACGAACCTATCTGCGCTTCGTCCCTGCGGACTCTGACTGGAAACCGACTGGTGGGAAAGAATCCATCATCCATGAACTGGGAACCTGCCTGCGCATAATTGAATGTGACGAAACTACTTCAACTTGGTATCCAGACAATCTTCATGAGCATGTCTACGATTTCTGGGATGATGCTCAGTCCCATATTATGGCACACTGGATGCACGAGACAGATCCGGCAAACCTACAACCCAAAGTAGATCGGATAAATCATCAGGTTGCTGAATTTATTCGTGAATATCCTCCACGAGAAATAGAGTCGGATCTCACAAGAGATGCTCTTGACATTCTGGAATCACCTTGGCCACGCCGTGAGCAGAATGAGCTCCGCACTCTTTTCAAGTCCAGAGAAGATCTGCAACAATCGGAGAAATACTCTCTGTCAAATGATCTCGTAGAATATGTCATGAACACAGGTATAGAGCGAAGTCAACCCCCGCCTGCCCTACCCCTCATAGACATAGATGATATTAAGCTTCTATGTTGGATGGCGATTGAATGCGAGAATGGCATGCCTTAGGAGAGAGTTTCTGTGCAAGGAATAGCCTGAAGTTAGTAGCAACTTTTATCTTCGCTGGCCCCATCACTCTTACGCTATCTTGATACCTGAATAGCATGGTTCCGTCGGGAGTTTCATCTCAGCTTTAATCCTTCATTTTCCAAATATCCCCCCTCCCTCCAGTAGTCGAATATTTGCCCTGCATAGGTGGTCATCTGAACATATAATCTATCTTCCCACAGCAAAATAAGAGTCTATTACTTTATGCAAAGATGCTGGATGATGTATCAGATCTGTGTCTCTAGATAGTACCTCATGAAATGACCGGCGCAGCGTTACATTGGCTCTCTCTAAGTCCATCAATCCATGATTGTCCCACAGGAATACCGGCCCTAATATAGAACACTTCTGACTGCATTTCATCCAAAGTGCCTACTTCCAGAACCAATCCTCAAAATTATTTATGAACTACCATTCTGCCAACCGGATAAATGCAGACGATGGTGGTGTACTCGTCAGGATCTTGTATTTTCAAAGCTGAACTGAGCAGTGAAAAAAATCATAGTGTCCATAATTTTCATTCCCGTAAGATTCTCAGCATATACTCTAATTTCTACGCTTGCTCTTGATGGCACGTAAGTACTTGTTGGCAAAATATGTGCCTCGTTTCAAAGCGAAGTATTTCTATGAAGGAAGGTATACTGAAACTCCATGAAATAATGATCATCTGGAACTTGATGCCAATTATTGACTCGAGGGAATTATCTTGTTGGAAACAGCTCCTCAGTAATCATTAAGCACTCATGTACCTTGCAATTCATAACTGGATGAAAGTAGAACCACTTGAAACGACCGTCAAGCGGTTACTCAAGTATGGTTATAAAGCCTTGGAAATCCAGGGAGAACCCTATAAATACGATCCGACTGAGGTTAAGAAACTTCTGGACGATCATGGGGTGCGGTGTTGGGGAAGTGTAACTCTCATGCTGGATGAGCGCAACCTGCTCGCGAAGGATGAAAATCAGCGTGCAAAGTCCGTAACCTACGTGAAAGATTGTATCCGAATGGTGGGAGAGCTGGGCGGAGAAGTAATTTCAGTCGTCCCAGGTACGGTCGGCAAAATAGTCCCGGACTCAACACCAGAAAACGAATGGGATTGGTGTGTTGACGCGCTGAAAGAAATTAATGCCTATGGCCGTGAATATGGCGTGAAAATTGGCATTGAGCCGATCAACCGGTTTGAAACCTACTTCGTCAATCGCGGAGCTCAGGCATTGGCCCTTGCAGAAGCAGTCGCCCCAGATTGCGGCGTTTGCCTCGACATCTTTCATATGAACCTGGAAGAAGATGATCCGATCAGTACAATTCACGAGGTCGGTAGTCGCTTGGTAAACTTTCACGTTGCAGACAATAACCGTATGGCATGCGGCATGGGATCGTTTGACTGGCCAGCAATCATTCAAACGCTCAAGGATATCGCCTATGAAGGTGCTCTTTCTGTCGAATTTTGCCCTCCACTTGATCGAACACCAGCCAACCGATTCCCTGATAGTGTTGACTTGAATCCTGAAGGGATTTCAGATTCAGAGCGCAAATTTTTAGAGGATCACGGTAGTAGCGTTTTTAGCTCCGACTTTTACGAGATGCATGTTC
This sequence comes from Rhodothermales bacterium, assembly GCA_965215475.1. Taxonomy (GTDB): domain Bacteria; phylum Bacteroidota; class Rhodothermia; order Rhodothermales; family Bin80; genus Bin80. The sequence goes on along the minus strand of OZ244061.1, from coordinate 2,224,472 downwards.
GACGCTCTGCTGAAACCCTTCTCCCGTTGATCTGATTGATCAATCATTTGGTAGCAGAGGATTGGATTGATTGTACCTTTCGTCCTGCCTGTCACATTACCCGATCAACAAATTCTCGGGTATGCACTTTTACCGGAACTTTCATGAGTTCCAAAATACCACGGGCCACATGCTCAGATAGGCGCCGAAACGCTTCTTCTCCCTTTTCTTTCGTCGCACGCAAGGGATTGCCGATAACACCGCTTTCAATAAATTCATGATGATCCATTGGAAAGTTGAAATAGGTATACCCCTCGAATTCCACATCCGGCATCCCATCCTTTTTCGCAAAGGATTTCGGTAGAAAATCAGGAATATGAGCTTTGGTGTATGCGGCTCTCTCCATTCGAACTAGATCTTCGTTCCACGCCAGGTCTTGCGCAGTCTCCAATTCACTGGCATGCCAACCTGGTGTTTCTTCGGGCGGGTTCTCCATCAGTCCCTTCAATATTCCCGTATATCTCTCCATATACGGCTTTACAAAACTGATCAGGGCTCCTGTTTCATAACGAAGTTTTCTTAGGACCGGATCTACTACCTTAATGTTCGAACCGTGACCATTAATGAAAATAATCCGATTGAATCCGTGATGAATCAAACTGCGCGCAACATCATGCATTACGGCTAAAAGCGTAGTACTTCGGACCGTAATGGTGCCACGCCCCTCACCTGGTTCATGCATATGCTGCGGCGAGTACCCCATCCAGATAGGTGGAGAATGCAAAACGCCGATCAGATGTCCTATACGCTCCGAGATATGTACCGCGGTAACGGTGTCTGTATAAAGAGGCAGATGGGAACCATGTTGCTCTAAGCTTGCCACGGGCACCAGAATGATATCCTTGTGTTCGAGATAATTCCTAATATCCGTTATCGTCAGGTTCCCCAAATCCCAAGATAAAAATTGTGCTCGGAAGTCATCGTCTCCCTCGGTGAGTTTCGGTAGATGACTCAAGTCTTTTGGTGGTGATGTGATCATGATCGTTGTGGTTCAATTAGATGGATAAACAAGTCTGCCACTGCTTCCCCAAATGCAGGGTCATTTACATGGCATTCATAGAGTTCTATCGGAATGCCCGTACGCAAGTGCTGTTTGAGTTCTCCAATGAATCTGGAATCGGCATCGGGATCCCAAAACACGCCCTCCGGCACGTTGGGAATCGATAATCCTTGGAGAGGAATCGCCATTTTAACAGGGCCCTTCGCTGGATTGAGTTTCTGAGCAAAGATTCTTCCTAGTTCTGCCATTTCATCGCTGGAGGCTCGAACCAGTACATATTCTGGATTATGATCATACATGGGACGACCGTTTAACAGGTCCGGTACAGTCCCTGCATTCCAGACGCTGAAATCAATACATCCCGGAACAACGACTTGTGGTAGCCCTAGACGACCGATCACCTCCAATCGGTCGGGCCCACCGTCGTGAATTCCCCCTACAAGTGGGTCATATACCTCGTTGGTTGTAAAATCAATCACGCCAACAAACTGATCTTGCACTGCCAATTCTTCCATCGCGGGGCCACCCACACCATTGGAGTGAAAAATAACCGCCTCGTAACCCGCATTTTCCAGGCGAGTTTTTGCAGCCATCACCGCAGTAGTGGTATTGCCAAGCATGGTCATGGCAATATTGCGTCCCTTTGGAGCAGACAAGCCTCGACCATGCATTACCATTCCGTATAGTGCTGCAGCTACATTGTCAAAAACGCTACAAGCAATAGGATTCAGCCCTAAAATATCCACCACGGAGTGGACAATCATCATGTCACGTGTTCCCACTAGTGGCTCAAAAAAATGATATCCAGAAGCAATGGGGGACACTAATACCTTAGGAACACCAACAGGAAGAACCATCATTGCTGCCGCCCCCATAACGGCTCCTTCTGCGCCACCCATACTCACTACGGCATCAAGTTGGTCACGTTCATACAACTCCGACATTAGATTCCTGAGTGATTTCCGCATCAAAGCAACAGCTTTCCCCCGACTCCCTGCCGAACGCATGGCTTCAAGGCTTGACCCCGCATAGGTTGCTGATTTTTCATGAGGGATGTCCGGTACGATGTCCAGCGGTTCCCCAAGAATTCCAGAATCAATCACAATGGTAGATAATCCCAACTCCTGTAGACGATCACGTAGATAGGCCATTTCGGGGCCTTTGGTATCCAACGTACCAATAAGCACGACAGTATTGGCCATGATCACCCCTCTGATAACTGTGCAAATAACAATTCATACAGACACTGAACCTTCATCGGATGATTATTTCGGAGACCGAGCTCGTAGAGTGTTGCAGGATCATCACACAAAAGGGTTTGTGCTCCTCGGCTCATGGCATCGTGCAGCCGCGATTCTGTAAGTTGAATTCCGATGTCTGGGCGTGTAAACTGGATCGCCGTACTTCCGACAGGATGGGCACGTTCACGGCGCCAGAATAATTCCAAAGGAGGACCTCCTAATGCGGCTTTGCAAAGTGTGCGCGCATCATCAAAGCGCGCGGGAAGTCGAACCGCATGTGTAGGATCCACATAGGCCGTAAGATTCTGCGTGGTCTTCGGCAATGGCTTAATCCTGAGATGTCCGTCCCGAATTTGGTCCGCCAGAAAATCAACTAGATCTATCAGAACAACCTCTTCGGGCCAAGGCAGCCCTAATCGTTCTTCATACATCTGAGAAAAGGCGAAAAGATCTTGAGGCGAAAGTACCAATAACTTCTTCACACCGCCCCCCTGCAATTCATCCATACACAACTTGGCCTGCTTGCGGGCCGTATCGGGATATCCAAGAGAGCAGGGAATAAATCCGCTGTCAAGTCCTCGACCTATGGGAACTGCATCGATTCCACAGGCAGTGACTAGCTCCAAAGCTGCCTGCATGGTTTTTGGGGCAAGATTGAAGCCTGCATCTCCTACGAAAAGTCCCCATTTGCCTTGTGATGCTGTCGGCTGATAACTCCCAAAGACCGAATGATTCGTCTGGATTCGATCATGGATCTGTTTGATTGCGACGGGGGCAAGCCCATCCTTCGCTACCTCGGCACGAATGGCAGCAATCGCAGCGGGCAAGGGCTGGTCGGTAACACAATGAGCTCGACAATTTCCCCCATCGGGTTCTGCATAGAGGACATCCAAGGAACTGACGGTCCAAGGAAGATTTTTATGGCGTTGCATGGAAGCAACCAAAGCAATGCCATGGGGCGTAAGAGATTCGTTATGTGTCACATGCCCCACAGGAGCCACATGTCTGCACATCAGACAGAAGCGGCAGTTCTCTATCGCGTTGATGACGGTGTTCATGGGGGCTACTAATGTCCAAACCCTACTTTACCTGGATTCATGATCCCGTTTGGATCCAGCGATCTCTTGATCTTTTCCAGTAATGGCCATGCATCTCCATACTGACGGCGCATGAAGCGCGAAAGCTTCAGTCCGACACCGTGATGCTCATTCACCATCCCACCGTTTTCCAGTACTGCCGTCATCGCTGTATTCCATACCCGATTATGCAATCTTACGGCTTCACGGGCATCATCGGGTGGATTTTGAATAATGAACCGTGTGTAAACCATCACCCCCCAGTGAAACCAGTGAGAAAAATGACCAATGAAGTCAATGTCCCATTCTTTGAATCCTTCTTCCACCGCTTTCTTTTCTGCGAAGTATAGCTTTTCGATTTTATCGTAAGTTGTCACGGTTTCTGTGGTCCCATACATCCAGGGCAACTTGAGACTTTGAGGTGGATAATAAAAATCGTATCTCTGATTCCACCAGGCTTCTCCAGGTTCTCGTCCAAGATCCTTCGCCCCGAATTTGTTAATGATCTCCATCGCTTTCTGCTCCTGTAAAACTGCGATCTCTTCATCACCATCAAATCCAATGACCATATAGGCCCCTTCAAGCTCATACCCCAAGATCTTCTTCACCCGGGAGGCAGTTGAGCGAGGATCATACAAGCGGATGACAAAAGGATCTAACCGGCGTGTCATAATCTGGCGCCCAGCTTCGAGTGCTTTCGTCAAGTCATCAAAGAGAACTGCACGAAGAAGCCGACAGTTGGGTAGATAGTCCAGTTGCATCGTTGCTTCGGTGATCACTCCGAACGTTCCCTCGGATCCCAGGAAAAGACGATAAAAATCCGGCCCCGATGCATGTTGAGGCACAATCGGTGTACGTAAAATGTGTCCGTCGGGTAAAACCACTTGCATACGTAGCACAAGATCTTCTGCCTTCCCATACTTATTGCTGATGGTCCCTGTCCCACGCGGAGCTAAATATCCCCCAAGTGTTGCACAGTTTGCTGATGCGGGATAATGTGGAAGCATAAGTCTCTTCTCGTTCACCGCCCATTCCAATTGCTTCCCGTTGATACCAGCTTCTGCCGTGACTGTGAGAGATTTTTCGTCAATCTCAATAATCCGATTCATCCGCTTTGTATCCAGAATAATTCCTCCGAACACAGGTAAAGCACCACCTTGGGAGCCAGATCCACCTCCCCACGGGATAACCGGAATCCGATAGTTGTTGGCTACCTTAAGAATCTCTGAAATCTCCTCTGCACTCCCTGGCCTCACAATATAGTCGGGTTTACGAGGGGTTTCTCCACGATCGAGCCACATCTGTGGTAGCCAAAACCAATCCGTGGAATATACAAGCCGATCCGATTCATCGGTGGATACATGTGGCTCCCCCACAATTTCCACTAGCTCGCTTCGAATCATCTCGGGCTGCAGTCCTGTCCAATCCATTTTCGTATCAAGGAAAGTTTTTGAGGCCTAATTGACGTTCGCCCTGTTGTCGTTATTGCTTGTAACTCCCAAAAGCATGCCGACTCTCATACTAACCGAGCACATCAAAGATCTTAGAATACTGTTCTAATGGCCAAGAGATTGGATTAGCTCTTTGATAAAGCGCAGACCACTCTAACATGAACCTTCTGGGTACCAACTCAATTCTAAGCCGATGAAATTCGTTTCTGTTGTTGGATCAAATCACAAGATTTCACAAATCTTTTTTGCAAAGTACGCAATTATCAATTAAGAGATTTCGTATACTTGAACTCTATCACATTTCGTCATAAGATACAAAATGATTACCGCGATATACCTCTTCTGGGGCTTAGCCTTAGCGATTGGAATCCCGAATCCGTCCTCTGTCCTCATTGTATCTGGGCAGAACAATCATGATTGGGAGCGCACGATAATACATCTTGAACGCACTCTCCTAGACGCAGACATGTTTTCGATTGATATAACCTTGACCCCGGGCAAAGAAGCAGATCAACAAGCTTGGGAGGATTGGAACCCTGCATTTGATGCCTATGATATGGTCCTATTAGCGTACAATGGAGAACTGTGGCCGGAACGTGTTCGAAAAAGCTTTGAGGAATATGTTTCGGGGGGAGGGAGTGTTTTGGTTCAGCACGCCGCAAACAATCCCTTTCCAGAATGGGAGGCCTATGAAACAATGGTCGGGCTTTTATGGAGGGGAAAAGAGGTGGGGTATGGGGCCTATTGGGATGAAGAGATCGGGTTAATTCGTATAGACCCCGGAGAAGACCGAGGTGCTGGACATGGACGGTTACACGACTGGATCATCACAACTCGAGATTCCGAACATCCAATTATGACTGGATTACCAGAAGTATGGCTACATCCCCATGATGAACTCTATCATGGTCAGCGCGGTCCGGCAGAAGGGATGAATGTGCTTGCAACTGCATGGAGTGAAACAGAACCCGGGGGAACGGGAAGACATGAACTTATGATCTGGTGGATCCAATTCGGGGAAGGGAAAGTCTTGACCTTACTACCCGGTCATTTATGGGACGGACAGATAGATGATCGCGCACTTCGATGTGTGGGCTTTCGGACCCTGCTTCAGCGTAGCGCAGAATGGTTGGCAACTGGTGAAGTTACTCTACCTGTGCCTGAGAATTTCCCCACAGAAGATGAGATTTCGGTCATTCCTGAATAAGCCAATTCAAGTACGAGATGTGAACACATCAAGAAAAACATCTTCACTTCCTGTACATGTTCATGCTGTCCACCTCATCTTGATTGTAATCAAGTATGGGTTTGGACCATATCTCCAACACCTTCATCCCTGATCTCGCTCTGTACAAAAGTATTGCTATGGCACTCTAGCCATGACCTTATTCCAGAAGAACAGGGATGCCGACTTTCTCGGACTCTTCTGGTGCCTCACTATCGACATCTGCGCAAGCGTTATTCCCCTCTGTGTGGGACTCTTTCCTGTTTTGTTGTATACATCCTCCAGACAAACTTTTACTCTAAATTTCGACAGATACCGGCTTGAGTTCTAATTGATGCTACACACAATACGACACTATAAGGGTGGCAACATCAGTCTGGATATACAGATGTTACAGGGTTTAGCCTCCATGATCAGAAATAACCCGTTCAAGTCCTTGGCCGAACTCCGGATCACTCAGAGATCCTACTTTCCTGAATCCCGATCGGTAATGGATTCTGGATTCTTCCACTCACCTGTAATCCAGCGAACATACATCAGGATTAAACCACTTAATTCTGGCACCATCTTATTTTCTTTAATAATCTTTCGATATACCCTAGCTGCCCACTTGGAATCTCCTTGAACTGCATAAGCCGCAAGGGCAATTACAAAAATAAGTGCCCACTTCTGTCGAGACGCAGTAATTTGATTCGTGAAATCTGCTACCTTGCCAGCCAAGTTCGTGATTTCTTTTGCAATATCTTCTGGAATTCCTCTAAGCTCACCACGGGCCAACTTGGATCCTTCGGTATTCCAATCTATCTGCTTGCCTAAGCTTACGATGGTATCCCAATCAATACTCGGTGATGACTTGAATATGGGATGTAGAGTCGTATTCTGGGCTTGTGGGTTGTCATCTATATCCCCCCCCAGAATCGATGGGCTCAGGGGAGAGCTACTCAACGACTGATCCATCTCACCCAAAGATTCCGTTCGAGAATGATCAATAGATGAATAATATTTTCTTGGATCTGGTGCCGACGCATGACGAATGGATGGAGCGATGAAACATAACACCGTTTCTCGCACAGTAGGTAGTGACTGTTTGATTGTCCTTGGCAACTCTTCTTGGATCTGAGCATCTTTAGCTACAAGTACAAGACTGGTCAGGTGTGTAACTAATCCAGCCTGAACTGCTATGCTCGCTGCCCATTCTTCCTCTGCACCTGCAAAAGCCAAACTGGCTGCATAGGCCGCAACCGCTTCCGAGAATTCGCTATTGACGTGGGGATTCTCAACTGCCTGGGACCAAGATGCCTCAATCGTCGCATTCCCTTGCACCGTCACCACACGTTCTGGCAAACCTATTTCATCTAAATCACAATGTGCGCCCTGATTGGGTTTTTGGCGCATCCCTTCTATACAAGCCTGAATCGCCTGATCAACATCTGCCCCAAAACTGAAATGAAGATCCCCTCCACTAAGCACGGCCAGATGCCCAACCATCGCCTCCAAACTCCCTTCTCCCACCAGAACCGCAAATATTCGATGTCCCGACTTTGCCAACCGTTGAACATCTAAATCATAGCTTTGCCCATCGGTGATCAACAAAATGTCCTTGCCTTCTTCAGAGGCACCTACCTTTTCTAAGGCCCTACCGATGGCCGTGCCCCCACGAGGACCACTTAGCTTCGTGAGTAACCTTCCAAATTCCCTTGGATTGTTGGACGTAAATTCCCCTACCCTGTCACAATCCGTATCGAACTCCCATAAAGCTAGGCGATCCTGATCTATCAGCAATGGCTGCAGTTCACGTAAACCGCGAACTACGGCTTCATGCCGAGTTTCTGAGTTCCCATCGAAATATGTACACTGGGCACCCATAGAGTCTGATCTGTCCACAAGTACGGCGGCATTCAGAGGAACCCGTTGTTTCTTGCGCGGAGATATTTGAAGAGTCACTGGACGACCGCCTCGGCTTATACCGGTCAATTCTGAAGGGGCTACGCCGGTCACCTTCAGTTCAATTGGAGCATTGCCTGGGATTTTTGTCGAATAAACCTCCCCCTCCTCACGACGCAAATTACCGCCAGCTAATTCTACACTCTCTGCATCGTGTTGCATGTGAAGTGTAGCCTCAGGGATAGGACCTCCCACAGTTAGTGTATCCACATCCTCCAATGGAGATATTCCATATACATCTCCCACGGAAAGAGGAATTCGCAACTGACCCACGCCATCATGAAACCGCAGCAACTCTGCCCAGCGAACCGTAATCATGACCGTTTTCCCTACGCCAAGATTACCCACTGAAATCGAATGAATCCCTCGCAGTAACTCTTCATGCAGTACAGCTGCCTTGCCTTCATCAATCGCCTCTTCGTATGTCTCCAGTGCTTCCTGCTTTGGTTTTGCCTGAGCATCGTAATGCTTCCCATCAATCACTGCACTTAACCCAAAAAATGCTGCATGAATCGATACAGGCAGACTCATCACAGCTTCAATCGGGCCATTGGTTTTGTTGATGTATGTTCGTTTTGCTTTTACAAAAGCCAGACCACCACGAATCGTTACATGGAAATCCAGTTTTATCATCGGCGCATCATTCGTTATCGAGTCACGATGCACCAGGTCTGCAAATGGGTCATGATGACGTCTCCGCTCAGGGAAATGTGGCAATTTCAATAAGTCAGCTGTTGCAGAATCAGATGAAACTGTACTTTTTGTCATTGGAATTCTATTTGTCTTGTTTAGAAAAAATTTGCTTCAGTACTGATTTGATTTGCTCCTCCAACTCATCCATGGAGACTTGCTCGGCAATCAGATTTGCGTTAATCATGAGTGATACACCTGGAATTATTTGGAATGGTACCCCTGTTTGGGCCTCCATCAATAACCGGATTGAGGCCGGAGAAAACCCTGCTGTACGCAGATATTGATACTGCTCAATCGCCGATATATGAACCTCCCCGTATACCGCATTAGCCCTCCCTCCTGTCGGCGGCGGTACGAAGCCTTCGGCAATCAGATAACGCACCTGACGGGCGGTGCATCCCGTCACTTTGGTAAGTTCTTGCATGGTCATATTCCTTTTGACATATTTTTTGTCAAAAGGTTTCATTCCTGTGAAATTCTCATTTGCCTTTGCAAGTTTCAAATGAGGTAAAAGCATTATATTTAGGATGATTCAAGATTTTATCTTTATTTATCCTTAAAATGGTCCCACGTGAAATAACACAAAAAATAAAGGATGCTGCCGAAGCGTTTCCCGTGATTACCATCACAGGTCCCCGGCAAAGTGGCAAGACCACTTTGTGCCAAGCCGTGTTTTGTGATCATGCCTACATCAACCTGGAAGCTCCAGATCATCGAGCTTTTGCTTTGGAAGATCCTCGCGGATTCCTTGCACAGTTTCCTCAAGGAGCGATCATTGATGAGATCCAGCGGACTCCAGATCTGCTCTCGTATTTACAAGAGATCGTTGATAAAGCCCCTGATCCCGCAAAGTGGATCATTACCGGCTCACAAAACATTCTCTTATCCGGATCTGTCAGTCAGTCCCTTGCGGGGAGAACCGCAATTTTCAACTTGCTTCCGCTGACTTGGCGAGAAATTTCAAGCTTCCCTCAGCATCCTCAGACCCTGGAAGAAGCCCTTTTTTTTGGCTCTTATCCACGAATCTTTGATTCAGGTTTAAAGCCTACCGATTGGCTGCGAAACTATGTGAACACCTATGTTGAGCGGGATGTAAGAATGATCAGCAATATTGGGGACCTTTCCAGATTTCAGCGTTTCGTTGAACTGTGTGCTGGAAGAACGGCTCAGCTACTCAATTTCTCATCGATCGCTGGAGATTGTGGAATTTCTCAGCCAACTGCGAAGGCTTGGCTCAGTGTCCTTGAAGCGAGTTTTATTGCCTTTCCTTTGAAAAGCTTTCATGTAAATCTGCGCAAGAGACTGGTGAAAATGCCCAAAATCCACTTCTACGATACCGGACTGGTTTGTTGGCTATTGGGGATTCGATCCCCCGAGCAGCTGCGTACCCATCCCCTTCGCGGCGCCATCTTTGAAACCTGGATGGTCTCGGAATTTGTCAAACATCAAACAAATCTCGGAGAAACAACAAGAGCACTGTCCTTTTATCGGGATCAAAATGGAGCAGAAGTAGATCTCATCATTGAGACTCCCTCCCATCTTCAACTGATCGAAGCCAAATCAACGGCAACCGCCTCCTCAAATCTACTGACGAACCTCCGCCGGGTACGGAAGCATTTTGACAAAACCTCTTTTGAGTGCTCTGCAACAGTCGTCTATGGAGGTGATGAGCCGCAGCGCAGAAAAGATATTGACATCCTCCCTTGGAAAGATATGATACCCGAATAAATCATAGCCGAATAGGCTTCAATTCCCCACAGGGTTTTCCGTCATGCGCAATGATCACTCTGGATCGCTGCTCTTTTTTGAACGGGATAATGCCGATAGATTTGAAAAATTGCGCGTCAAATACATCGTAGGTGCCAAAAGCAGGTAGAGACCAATGCTGCCGGCTAGAAGGGCGTAGCCCTGTAGTTGCAAGAGCAGGAAAATAAACGTGTACAAAATAGCCAAGATGCCTGCCGTCAACAAACCAACGCCACGGGATCGATACATTGCCCCGGCATAGAAGGCCGCGAGTCCGATCGTTGCGTGAGTATCCGAGATCTGTTCGTCAAATTGCAGTTCAGGGGCTCGGACAAGATCATATCATCTTCCTACTCACCAAGGCAGCGGTATCCACCCTCATCGACCGATATGCCCGTCACATGGTTATTGAAAATGTGATCAGTGATACAATTGGCTTCTTCCACATGGATGACTCAGTTCGGCAGTCCAGATGAAAATTCATGTCGAGGTACAGCGTACGGTCATTGCCCGTTTTTTGTATCGACTCCTTGTGATTCGAGTCGAGGAGCGATAGGGCGCTGTAGAAACCCGCACCCTGTTCCGAGAATTAATCCCAAAACGAGCAAGGATCCAGATTACCGAAAAAGAAATCCGGGTGACGTTGCCAGGCGAGCGTGCAACCCACTCTTTATTCGTGCTGACTACTATAAAACGGAACAGCCGATACCATGGCTCGGTAATAAACTCCTCAAAGTTTAGTCCGCCTAAATGTTATCCCATGTTATGTGATGGAAATGCAGGATAATATATACTGGAATGGATGTGCAGAGGGCGCGTCTCTACTGGATTAGTTCGCTGAGTCGCTGTTTGCAATGCGCGTCTGAATTACTTCGTAGAGTTGGGACGCTCGCTTTTGAGCTTGATTGATCTGCACGGGGGTGAGTATGCCACGTAGACTGGTGATTTCTTCTTCAAGGGATTCGGTCATTTCTTCCGTTAGCCCACCATTAGCCTTGGCAATGATTAACCATACGTAGGCCTGCGCGTAATCTTGTTCGACGCCCTGTCCATTGACGTAAAGGAGTCCGAGAATGACTTGCCCATGTGCGTCTCCCTGTTCCGCAGCCTTCCTGTACCAGTGAGCTGCCTGCGTGTAATCTTGTTCGACGCCATCTCCATTCAAGTAAAGGAATCCGAGATTGAATTGCCCGCCTGTGTGTCCCTGTTCCGCAGCCTTCCTGCACCAGTGGGCTGCCTGCGTGTAATCTTGTTCGACGCCATCTCCATTGTCGTAAAGGAGTCCGAGAATGACTTGCCCGCCTGTGTGTCCCTGTTCCGCAGCCTTCCTGTACCAGTGAGCTGCCTGCGTGTAATCTTGTTCGACGCCATCTCCATTCAAGTAAAGGAATCCGAGACTGACTTGCCCGCCTGTGTGTCCCTGTTCCGCAGCCTTCCTGTACCAGTGAGCTGCCTGCGTGTAATCTTGTTCGACGCCATCTCCACCGAAGTAAAGGACTCCGAGACGGAATTGCCCATCTGCGTCTCCCTGTTCCGCAGCCTTCCTGTACCAGTGAGCTGCCTGCGTGTAATCTTGTTCGACGCCATCTCCATTGAAGTAAAGGAGTCCGAGATTGTATTGCCCATCTGCGTATCCCTGTTCCGCAGCCTTCCTGAGCCAGTGAGCTGCCTGCGTGTAATCTTGTTCGACGCCATCTCCATTGAAGTAAAGGAATCCGAGAATGAATTGCCCGCCTGTGTGTCCCTGTTCCGCAGCCTTCCTGCACCAGTGAGCTGCCTGCGTGTAATCTTGTTCGACGCCATATCCATTGAAGTAAAGGAGTCCGAGATTGAATTGCCCGCCTGTGTGTCCCTGTTCCGCAGCCTTCCTGAGCCAGTGAGCTGCCTGCGTGTAATCTTGTTCGACGCCATATCCATTGAAGTAAAGGAGTCCGAGATTGAATTGCCCGCCTGTGTGTCCCTGTTCCGCAGCCTTCCTGTACCAGTGAGCTGCCTGCGTGTAATCTTGTTCGACGCCATCTCCATTGAAGTAAAGGGCTCCGAGTTCAAACTGGGCTTCAAGATTTCCCTCGTTGGCTTGCTGTTGAAGTTCTTCTATGTCTTGGCTTTGGGCGTTGATCTCTCCCAATACGGGGAGCATCAGGAGGAGTCCGACGAGAATAGTTCGTGATTGGAAGTTCATGATTGGTTGCCGTTTTTTACTTGCATAAATGGTAGCCTCTGGGGCGTTCAGGTCGCAGGGAACCGGTTGTTTACTCCTAGGGGGTTGATCGGCGATGATCCGATGTAAATCACACGTACAAAACGCGCTTGTGTTCTTCAAAAGATAAACCGTTCCGGAATATCTTCCATGCCTTTGCCGGCGATTCGTTGCCTTCTTCATCATCCCTGAGACGCAAAACTCTCAACTTTTCCCCCAATCCTCTTTCTTTTCAATGATCACGTCAAAACAAAATACTTCTAGTTTTTTTCATCATCTTTCACTCTCTTGATCACTCCACACATACTTTATTTGCATCCCTCACAGGATGCAGAGTTTTCCGTCATGCGCAAGGATCACTCTGGATCGCTACTCTTTTTTGAACGGGATAATGCCGATAGATTTGAAAAATTGCGCGTCAAATACATCGTAGGTGCCAAAAGCAGGTAAAGACCAATGCTGCCAGCTAGAAGGGCGTAGCCCTGTAGTTGCAAGAGCAGGAAAATAAACGTGTACAAAATAGCCAAGATGCCTGCCGTCAACAAACCAACGCCACGGGATCGATACATTGCCCCGGCATAGAAGGCCGCGAGCCCGATCGTTGCAATGCCGGAAAGGATGTAGGCAAGATTGAATGACATGTGCTCTCCAAGCGAAAGGAGCATTAAAAAGAACAAACAAAGATCCAATCCCACTAATATATACTGGAAGGAGTGTGCCCGCAGACCGATCCGCATCTCCGTCAAAAAGAACGCCAGTAACGTCAGACCAATCAGCAAGAATCCATAACGAGTCGATCGCTGCGTTTTGCGGTATTGATCCACCGGAGGATAGAGTGAAACGCCGAACGCAGAAGATTCTAATAATAAGTCTTCGCTTTCCCCACGCCACGACTGCCCAAATGCCCGGTTTAAATCCAGAACCTGCCAACTGGCAGAAAAACCATCTTCTGTAATCGTTCGCTCATCCGGAAGAAAAGCCCCACGGAAGCTGGGCGAGGGCCATGAGGAGGAAAGGTCAATCCGTGTCGTTTTGCCCACAGGAATGAACATCAACTCATCGTTCCCATCAAGTCCAAGATTGAATTGGAACTCGCCAGGCTCATTTGCGACCACGGAAGTACGGACTCCTGCCGGTGCCAATATGCTTGCTTCCTGCATCCCTGAAACAAAGGTCAACGATGTATCCGCCCAGTTAACGAGAATCTCGTCCTTGATCCCTCGCATATCTGTGATCCCAAATGCAATAAAGGCCTCCTGCCACCGAATATCCTCTTCGTTAATCAACCACCGGCTAAAGTCTGCTTCCGGGAAGCTTCCACTGATGGTAAGATCTGCAGAATATAGGATCGTCTGATAGATCCCCCGGTACCGGATTTCTGGTTCAACCGTGCCCGTAATCGTGAGTGTATTTGGAAGAAAAAACGCATAACGTACGGTTCCCGGAGATTCCCCCAATGTACCACTAACGTATTCGGAACTAGAATACGGAACAACCATCACAGGCCCCAGGAGGGTCTGTTTTCCACTCCATTCGTTCCCTGTATTGGATAGTGTTTCATCACGCCGCTCGCTGCGATCATTGATGAGCTCCCCCACAATGGCAAGAGGGATCATCAAGATCAATGTGATCAGAGCGATCGCGGCTAAACGTAACTCAATAGATTTTCCTATACGTTCGAAAATGTCGTGCGCCATAAATTCAGGATTGATATTCTTCTATCGGGGGACATGAACAAACCAAATTTCGATCCCCATATGCTTCATCAATTCTACGAACTGTAGGCCAAAATTTATGCTCTCTGGTCCAAGGAGCTGGGAATGCTGCCTGTGTTCTCGTATATGGAAGATCGTATTCATCTGAACACACCAATGCTGTAGTATGCGGTGCCTGTTTCAAAATGTTACGCTTTTCATCCTGAGCTCCTTCTTCGATTTCTTTTATTTCCGCGCGGATCGCAATCATTGCCTCACAGAAACGATCAAGTTCTGCTTTGGATTCGCTTTCTGTAGGTTCAATCATCATCGTGCCTGCAACAGGCCAGGACATCGTCGGCGCATGGTACCCATAATCCATCAGGCGTTTCGCAATGTCTACTGCATCAATCCCCGCTGTACGTTTGAGTGGTCGTACATCAAGAATGAATTCATGGGCTACATATCCATTCCGACCGCGAAACAAGACCTCATAGTGCTCCGACAAACGATGAGCCAGATAATTGGCGTTGAGGATTGCCACTTCCGAGGCACGCCGAAGTCCGTTAGGACCAAGAAGTGCAATATAGGACCAACTGATCAAAAGGATACTCGCACTTCCGTAGGGGGCCGCTGCAACCGGGCCAATTGCTTGGTCTCCGCCTGTTGAGATGAGGGGATGCCCAGGTAGAAAAGGTGCAAGATGATCTGCAACACAAATAGGACCCACACCAGGTCCCCCTCCGCCATGTGGGATCGCGAAAGTTTTATGCAGATTCAAATGACACACATCCGCTCCAAAATCTCCAGGTTTGCACAGACCTACCTGAGCGTTCATGTTGGCGCCATCCATATACACCTGCCCCCCATGCACATGCACTATGTCGCAAACTTCACGAATTTGCTCTTCGAATACCCCATATGTTGTTGGATACGTGATCATGAGTGCCGCCAGATGATCGCTATGCTGTGAAAGCTTTTTTTTCAGATCCTCAAAATCAATATCTCCACTTTTTAATGTCTTTACGACTACAACCTTCATTCCCGCCATCACAGCACTTGCCGGATTTGTACCATGAGCCGAGTCAGGAACAAGACATATATTTCGATGTGTTTCTCCTTTACTGGCTAGATAAGCTTGAATGACTAGAAGTCCAGCATATTCTCCACTCGCACCTGAATTCGGCTGGAGAGACACGGCGGAAAATCCTGTCAACTCACTCAGCCATTGCTCAAGATCCGAAAAGATTTCCTGATAGCCACTAGCCTGATCAAGAGGAATAAATGGATGCAAACCATTGTAGTCCGCCCAGCTCACTGCAGCTAATTGCACCGCTGCATTCAGCTTCATCGTACAGGAGCCGAGAGGAATCATGCTAGTCGTCAGGGACAGGTCCCGGGATGCAAGACGGTGAAGATAGCGCATCAACTCTGTCTCAGAGCGATACTGACTGAAGATGGGATGAGTTAAATAAGAGGTCTCGCGGGGAAGAATGCCTTGATACGATGCTGGTACAGAATCGACCAGTTCACCAGCATCAGTCGCCCCCGGAATAAAAAGTGAAAGAAGCGAATTTATATGCTCCTTGGTTGTCGTCTCATTCAAAGAGATACAAATGCTCCCATCGGAAAGATACCTAAGATTAATTCCCTGAGATTCTGCATTCTTTCGAAGATCATCCGGTGGATTCTCAATGCAAAGTGTATCAAAAAAATCCTGATGTCGTAGGTGATAACCATGTTTTTGCAATTCCTTCGCCAGCGCAAGCGTCCACATATGAACATTCTGGGCAATATTTCTGATTCCCTCTGCTCCATGAAAAACCGCGTAAGATCCGGCCATGACCGCGAGCAAAACTTGTGCGGTGCAGATATTGCTTGTTGCTCGGGCTCTCTTGATATGTTGCTCTCGCATCTGCAAAGCCATCCGTAATGCAGGTTTACCGTCCATATCTACGGTCACTCCAATCATGCGGCCGGGGACTTGGCGACGGAAAGCCATTTTCGTAGAGAAGAAGGCCGCATGCGGGCCTCCGTACCCGAGCGGGACTCCAAACCGCTGAGAATTACCAACCACAGCATCCGCCCCAAATTGTCCGGGTGCACGAAGTAAGGCCAGACTCAGTAAATCAGCCGCCACTGCAATATAGGCACCTCCCTGATGGGCTTCATTGCACATCTCTTCGTAGTCGACAATGACTCCATCCGAACCCGGATATTGAACGAGAGCTCCAAATACATCGGGAGTAAATTCAAAAGACGTATGATCCGTGACAACCAAGTCGATCCCCAGAGGGATGGATCTTGCCTTCACTACACTGATGGTTTGGGGGTGACAATTAGTGGAAACCAAAAACTTTTTCCGTTTCCGCGCAAGGCGAAAGAACATCATCATCGCCTCAGCCGCTGCGGTCGCCTCATCCAATAAAGAGGCGTTGGCAATCTCCATACCGGTAAGGTCAATCACAGCCGTTTGAAAATTTAGAAGCGCTTCCAGGCGACCCTGAGAAATTTCGGCTTGATAGGGAGTATACTGCGTATACCATGATGGATTTTCGAGAACCGAACGGAGAATCGCCCGGGGGGTAATCGTGTCATGATATCCCATCCCGATATAGGAACGAAAAATCTTGTTTCGGCGACCAATTCTTCTTAAATCAGAAATGACAACGTGTTCTGGACGAGCCTCCGGCACATCTAGAGGCCGGTTATCCAGGATCGATTCAGGGATCGTTTCCTGAATCAACTCATCCAGTGAACCAAGACCGAGAGTTTCCACCATGCCTTGAACCTCTTTCTTTGATGGGCCGATATGGCGGGCGGCAAAACGATCTGCGTGCGGTAGATGTGTTTCCATTGATAATCAGTGTGTCTCTTAAAAATAATGGACTACGTTTTTTTCTCCAGCTACATAATGACTAAGAGGAAAGGAACTTCAAGGCCTGATGAGCGGCTTGTTGTTCTGCTTTCTTTTTACTGGTTGCCTGCCCTTTACCCAGACAAGCCCCATTGACGTGAACATCAATCGCGAAGATGAGATCATGTGGAGGGCCGCTCGTGTTCGTAACAAGGTATTCTGGCTGCGGCCACCCCTTGGACTGTACAAATTCCTGGAGCCTGCTTTTATAGTTGTCATTTACCGTGACCAGTTCCTGCAAGTCAACTCTCTCCAGGATATGCTCATGAATAAATCTTCGAGATTGGGTTATACCACGGTCTAGATGAATTGCACCAATGATGGACTCAAAACAGTCCGCCATAACGGAGTCACTTTCATACCCTCCTCGTTTTTCAATTTGGGGATTGAATTCTATAAATTGCCTTAACCCCATGTCTCGAGCCGTTGATGCACATGCATCTCCACTCACCAGTTTGGATCGCATATCCGTCAGAAACCCTTCCATTTCCTCAGGAAACTTCTTGTAAAGGTACTCTGCAACCACCGCCCCTAGTACCGCGTCACCAAGAAATTCTAATCGTTCATAGGATTGGAGGGAGCTGTTCACATGATTTCGATTGACCGAGGGATGCCGGAGAGCCTTTTCAAACAAGGAAAAGTCGTAAATCCGAACCCCAAGAATCGCTTCCAACTTCCTCCATCGGGGATGCTTTCTGGACAAAAAAATCCGGCGTAGTATTTGAGAAAAACGGGAACTCATGCAACTACACACTCAAAACGGAGTATCCTTTACGATCTGTTACTGAAAATAGTTTTTCCATAAATCATGATTTGGGTCATCGTTCCGGTCATCGCTATTCTTGCTTCTTTTTCTTATGCAGCCTTTGAAAAATGGATAAAATACAAGAAGGCCCGAATGCAGGCGCCGCTCTCGGATGAATATGTCGCACGGTTAAATGAAACAGAAGATGCACTGGAAGCAGCAAATCGGCGCATCGAAAATCTCGAATCCATTGTAGTCTCCCGGTTACTTGAAGATCCTTCCAACAAGGAAACCGTGAACCTAGAAGCTTCTGAGATGATCGCACAAAGAGCCAAGGCAAAACAAATATGATTCTTCCTCTCATTTCTGGTGCGCTCGTCGTAATTGCCCTCGTAGGACTAGTCGTACTTTGGACCTACTTGGATGGGAAAGTCCGACAGGGTAACAAGGTGGAACTGGATGAGTTCATCACTCGTCTTGACGCAACAGAACATGAAGTGAGCTCCCTTAAACGCAGAGTTGAAGACCTGGAAACCATTGCCGCGAATCATGAGGGGTGATGAAAATCAAAAACACATTCGACAGTTTGAGGTTCATTTCTCTTTGATCGCAAACGCGTAATCTTTACCCTCGCCGGACTGCCTTCGTGAGATCAAGCAGGTTCGCAATATATATTTCTTCGTCCTCATCTTCCAATAGGACCGAAATGGTCCACCTCTCATTCTCCTTTCCCTTCTCAATCAGTTCTGCGGCGTATTTTTTTGCAAGGGATACCGGGACTCCTTCGCGTGGATCGGTTTCAAATATCTGTGTTTGATCGTCCTTGGCAGCTCGTACCTGATATATTCCGCGGCAATAATGCAAATGTGCATAACCGGCCGAGAGGATCATCCTGTCAGCAACAGTAGGTGAACCCAAACGATCAATCAATTCTTTTTTCATCTGACCGTGCGTGTATGCTTTACGCTCTTCTTCTAGTCCTTGAGGTACGCGCGGCGTATTCTGTGGCACCAGAGTTTTGCCCGATACCTGTATGTACGGTGAGTGAAACAGGATCTCCGCCAGTTGGTGATTCGAATGACGGAGATAAGCACGTTTCAGATCAGAGTTCTGGCTCATTGGAGGATGGAATTAGAAGTCTTGAGTAGAAATGTAAACCCTTGAATCTCTTCCATCTCCAACATCACGAATCCCCCCATCGCCCTCCGTTTGAAAATGTCCACATCCAATAATGATCTTGACTCGCTCAAAAACGTGGGGAACTCAGCAGACCCCCGCTTCCCGGAAAATCTCTGGAAAACGCCTTAGAGAAGATTATAATCTTTTTACACATGCACGGTGTGTCTTTTGCCGAAATAAAATGACACTCCGATACTCATGCCCAAACGTATTCATTCGTCATCCGAATAGGAGACTCGGTATATTGCATTCGCCTTATCGTCGCTGATAAGAATCGATCCATCGGGAAGGGTTTCAACATCTACGGGCCGACCCCAATCAACCTGTCCATCCAACCAACCCTCTGCAAAAACCTCCTGCCCTGTAGCCATCCCAGCCTCATCAAAGTGAACCAGTTTAATGCGATAACCAATTTTCTCCCTACGATTCCATGATCCATGCTCGGCAATAAACGCCTGATTCATATACTCTTCTGGGAACATCGAACCCGTATAGAAATCAATTCCTAAAGGGGCTACATGTGGACCGAGTAATATCACAGGTGGGATAAACTCATCTTCCGTGCGCCCTTCCCCAAACTCAGGATCCGGGGTATCTCCTTGGTGATAATAGGGATACCCAAAATGCAGCCCAGGCTCTGGCGCGTAATTCAATTCACAGGAAGGTAAATTATCTGTGATGGCCGGATCCGGGCTGATATTGTCACTTCCGTTATCTGTAATCCAAAGCTCTCCCGTCACAGGATGCCAGTCAAACCCAACCGTATTCCGGATGCCCCGTGCATACACTTCTCTTTCTGACCCATCTGCATTCATGCGCAGAACCGTAGCAAAAGGATCTGGCTCTTCACAGACATTGCACGGAGCACCTACGGGCACATACAGCTTTCCATCTGGGCCGAAGGCGATAAACTTCCATCCATGGTGCCGTTCCGTTGGCAAATCGTCCACGATGACAACCGGTTCTGGCGGATCCTGAAGCCGAGAGTCAATATCATCATAGCGAAGAATGCGACTGACTGCAGCAACATATAGCGAGCCGTCTCGATACGCTAATCCCGTCGGTAACTCAAGATCTTCTGCAATTAGAAACAACTCCTCTGCGTGCAGGTCACCATCAGAATCCACGACGGCATGGACACTGCCATGTTGACGCGAACCAACGTACAGTACCCCACTTGGCGAGAGTGCCATTTGTCGGGCATTCGGTACGCTGTCCGCGTACACCTCAATCGTAAACCCTTCCGGCAAAACAATTTTTTCTAACGGAAGATGGTCATCCGACCAATAAAAATGTGTCGCCGTAAACACCAGAACAATGATCAATACTAATGAAACCCTGCGCATGAGACAAAAATTAGTGGTTAACTTATACTTACCATACGGGTAATTTATCATCGAGTCCCCTTGATCCCGTAGATTTCGACAAATTAAGGACACGGCAGTAACTTTGCAACATGGCCATCATACCAAATTCATGAACCTGGCTTCAGACGGCACCCTACAACTCCACGCATCGGATCTTCAACGATTTTCCGCATGCAAGCATATTTCTCATCTGGATCTGAGAAAGGCACATGGAGAGAACCTTGAGGTCACCCCCAATTCCCAGGATCTCGAACTCCTCAGTCAGTTAGGGGATGAACATGAACAGTCTTACCTGAACTTACTCAGGAATGCAGGCAAAACGGTAGTATCCATTGAGCGGGGACCCGATGCAGTTCAACAAACGGTCGCCGCGCTCCATAGCGGCGTAGATGTGATCTACCAAGCAACACTCCAGCACCAAAATTGGCGGGGCTATGTGGATTTTTTGGAGCGGGTTAAAAAGCCGTCTTCTTTAGGGAGTTACTCCTATGAAGTTGTTGATACGAAGCTGAAACGCACCCCCGCCCCCAAGCATATCTTGCAACTAGTCATCTATTCTGATTTGCTGGGACATATCCAAGGACTTCAACCTGAATATGGTCACTTGCAACTTGGGGGAGGCAACCGATCCACTCACAGGCTGAGCGAGTATACGGATTATGTACGTCAGTTAAGGGAACGGTTGACACATTTTGTAGAGAATCCCGAAACCACAATCCCTAGACGATGCTCCGAATGTGACTTGTGTAGGTGGCGTGATCGATGCAATGCTGAATGGGAGAGGGAGGATAGCCTTTATCTGGTTGCCGGGATCCGTGGACAACAGGTAACACGTTTAGAAGAGGCAGGCATCACAACGATGGAGGCATTGGCGGGGGTCGAAAAATATGACATGGTTCCCAAGATGGCTCCTCAAACTCTGGTGAACCTTCATACACAGGCACGACTACAGGTAGGACGACGAAAGGGTAGTGGCCCTACTTCTCTCTTGAGACCTCACGTCAAGGGGAAGGGATTTGACCTGCTACCCGAGCCTGACCCAGGAGATCTATTCTACGATATTGAAGGCAACCCACATTATCGTGAAAATGGAGAAGAGGGTCTCGAATATTTACACGGGATCTGGTTCCGCGATCAATTCAAAGCTCTCTGGGCCCACAATCACTCTGAAGAACATCAGAAACTTAGAGAGCTCTTTGACTTTTTTCGGCAGCAAATTGAGGAATTCCCCAACGCACGTATCTACCACTATGCTCCCTATGAAATGACGGCACTCCGCCGTCTGACCATCAAGTACAGCTTTGGGGAAGAGATGCTCGACGGCTGGCAGCGGGAAAAGAGATTTGTTGACCTCTACGCCGTTGTACGTGGAGGTATTTTTGCATCTGAAGAAAATTATTCCCTCAAAAGCCTTGAAGCTTTCTATATGGAGTCTCGTACGGGGAGCGTGACGACGGCATCCGGATCTATTATCGCATACAACAACTGGCGCCTGAAGCAGGATGCAGGAGATCCAACCGCTGCTAAAGATCTCGCGGAACTGGAGCATTATAATCAAGTGGATTGTGAGTCTACAGAGAAACTCCGTGATTGGCTCCTTTCTCTACGTACTGGACTTACCCAATCTGCACCGGCAGAATTAGGGATCGCCCAAAATGAACGATCACTTCAACAAGCCCTGAACAACGAAGAGTTCAAAGAAAAAATCTTTGATTCTTCCTTGCATAATCAATTGAAAAAAAATCTTATTAATTTGGGGCTCTTTCACTACCGAGAAAAAAAGCCCCAAGCATGGGCGGTCTTTGATGCGTCGAAGAAATCCTTTGAAGATCTGATCGAAGACACGGATTGCCTGGCCGGTTTGCATGTCAAAAACCGATATCCTGTAGATCGATCCGTGGAAGGTATCTATTCTTTCCCTCCACAGTTCACGAAATTGTCTGCACAGAAAGATGCCTGCATTGCAGTGGATGACACCATCAAAACGGTCACAATCCAAGACCTGGATATAAAGAAGCGGGAAGTGACTCTGAGGATCGGGGTACGGTCATCGGAATATCTGATGAATACATTGGATCTGCTACCCTCCTTTGCAATCCGGACAGAGGTGATTGAACGTGCGATTCTCCGCTTAATCGAACAGATCTGCTCCGGAAATATACCTCCAGCTGTGATTGACCTCCTTGATCGGAATCCTCCTCGTTTAAGGGATCCCTCTGTTTTGAGTAGGGAAACTCTTCCATCCATAACTCGGATGCAGCAGACCGTGAGTGGGATGCAATCTAGTGTGCTTATGGTTCAGGGTCCCCCTGGAACGGGAAAAACCTATGTTTCTGCAAGAGCGATTCTGTCACTCGTTCGTCAAGGGTATCGTGTTGCCGTATCCTCCAATAGCCACGAAGCGATTCGGAATGTATTGACCGCCTGTGCCAATGCTGCAGAAGAAGATCCTCCAGTGCCGACGATCATCCACAAGATTTCCAGTCGAACCAAAATGACGTCCAGGCCTCCCTATCCAGTTACCACCTCCAGTGATAGTTTTGATCTTTTCAACGCAGGTATTGTGGGTGGAACGGCATGGCTTTTTTGCCGAGAGGATATGACCGACCATTTTGACTACCTCTTTATTGATGAAGCTGGTCAAGTCTCTTTGGCCAACCTTTTTGGGATGTCCATGTGTGCCAAGAATGTTGTTATGATTGGAGATCCTTGTCAGCTTCCACAAGTAATTCAGGCTAGCCATCCCGAACCAGCCAACCTGTCCTGCCTAGAATGGATGCTTGGGGATCGCCGCCTCGTTGAATCGGATAAAGGACTTTTTCTTGGAGAGACTTGGCGCATGCATCCCAAACTATGTACGTACATTTCTGAGCAGTTCTATGAGGGACGTGTGTATGCGAATCCAGCCACTGCCTATCAGGCGATTCTTGTCTCTCCTTTCCCAGAAGCGGGGGCTTATCATGTTCCAGTCGACCATGAGGAACCTCGCATGCAGCACTGTGAAGAAGAAGGCCACGCCATCCAATCTGTCATTCAACGTTTACTGGAGGGCTCATGGAGAGATCGTCACCAGGAAATCCGGCAAATTAAGCCCGAAGATATTATTGTTGTAGCCCCCTTCAATGCACAGGTAAATATGCTACGTGAATTACTTCCAGATGATATCAGAGTGGGAACCGTTGACAAATTCCAGGGCCAAGAAGCGGCCGTAGCCCTGGTCTCTATGACCTCAACATCCGCAGACGATACTCCTCGGGGAATGGGGTTTTTGCTTTCCCGAAACCGTATTAATGTAGCCTTGAGCCGTGGAAAAGCGCTAAGCCTGATCTTTGCCTCGCCGCGTCTCTTGGCGTCAAACTGCAAAACGGCCGATCAAATTCGATTGGTAAACGCTCTCTGTGCTTTAGATACACTTAACCTCAACCTTTGATATGTATTCCCTCAAATCTGTCGGCACCTCGTTATTCCTTCTGTTCTTTTACTTCTCTGCGTTTGCCCAGGAATCACAACTCTCGGTTGCAACGATCATGCAAGATCCCGCCACCTATATCGGGGATTGGCCCTCTACACCCTATTGGAGTGAAGAGGGTCAGACCCTCTATTTCAACTGGAACCCGATGGGGAAATTTGAGAGTGACTCGTTGTATAAGATTACTCGGAATGATCTGACGCCTCGAAAGGTGTCACGAGAGGAACGGCTCCATCAAGGCCCCGTCTTTGATGGTTGGCAACATGCCAACCATGTATATGATTCCGATCACTCCCATAAAGTCTATGCCCGAGGGGGAGACCTCTATCTTTTCGAGCGCGAGACTGGAATCCAAACGCGCCTTACCCAAACACGTGATGCGGAAACTTCACCCCGGTTTTCACTTGCAGGGGATGCAATCATTTTCGAGCGTGATGATAACCTGTTTAAGCTTTTTCTTCGTTCCGGCGCACTGACCCAGCTCACCGACCTCAGAGATGGACGTACCCCCAGTGAATCAAACCCCGATGAGCAGGATGTTTTCCTTGAAGCACAACAGTCCGAGCTCTTCAAGATCATCCGTGACCAGCAAACGGAAGAAGACCTCCGTATTGCTGCTCAAGAAAGGGATGAGAACTCGATTGATCCTCCACCAACATGGTATGCGGGATCAAACTCACTCTCTCAACTTCAATTGGATCCAACCGAGCGCTACGTCTCTTTTGTCACCTCCGCTCGCTCTGAATCCGATAAGCGCACACAGGCACTAGACTGGGTAACCGAAAGTGGATATACGGAAGTCCTTACGGCAAGAGTCAAAGTTGGCCGAGTACCTCAAAATCGAAATCTTTACCTACAGGATTTGGCACGCGATACCACGTATCAAATTGATCTGCATCAACTAGATGGGGCTTATGACGTGCCAGAATATATGCGTGAGGAAGGAGTGGAGATCGATTCATCCAAATCCAAGCGGGCACTCTTCAGCTACGGCCCGTTCTGGAGCGCAGATGGTAAATATGCAGTCCTGGACGTGCGGGCAGATGATAACAAGGACCGCTGGATCGTTCGCCTGGACCCCGAAACCGGCACACTGAACCTCTTGGATCGACAACATGATGAGGCCTGGATTGCAGGCCCAGGCATTTCCTGGTTCGGAGGAGGAAGTGCTGGTGGATGGCTTCCCGATAACCAGCACTATTATTTCCAGAGTGAAGCTAGTGGCTACAGTCATCTGTATACCGTCCATGTTGAAACTCGCAAGATAAATCAACTTACCGATGGCCCGTTCGAGATTTTTGACCCTCAACTTTCTCAGGACGGACAAACATGGTTTTTTACCAGCAGTGAGGGCTCGCCGTCTATACGTCATTTTTATCAAATGCCGATCACAGGTGGAGAACGGGAGCGACTGACAACCTTGCCTGGGCGAAATACCACGGTGATCGCACCAGATGGAAATACATTGGGCATTCTGAATTCTCTTCAGACGCGCCCGCCTGAAGTGTTTGTGCAGAGTCTTATGGAGGAAGCTTCCCGAATCACCCACTCACAGACCGAATCCTGGCTTGCATATCCATGGCGCACACCGCAAACGCGTCTCTTCGAGGCATCTGATGGGATCATGGTCCCCGCTCATGTCTTTGAACCCGTTGAACCGAATGGGGCTGCAGTCCTCTTTGTGCACGGGGCCGGTTACATGCAGAATGTCCACGATGGGTGGTCGAGTTACTACCGCGAATATATGTTCCACAACCTCTTGGCAGATCTTGGCTATGTCGTTATGCAAGTTGATTTTCGGGCCTCTGCGGGGTATGGCCGGGACTGGCGTACAGCAATTTACCGCCATATGGGAGGACGGGATCTACAGGACTATGTGGATGCATCGCGGTATATCACAGAAACTTATGACATTGGCCCAGACCATATTGGGATCTATGGAGGCTCTTACGGCGGGTTCATCACATTGATGGCCCTATTCACGGAACCAGAGCACTTTGGTGCTGGGGCGGCTCTGAGGAGTGTAACCGACTGGGCCCATTACAATCACGCGTATACTTCCAACATCTTGAATACCCCGGCAACGGACTCTTTGGCGTTCGCCCGCAGTTCACCGATCAACTTTGCGGAAGGATTAGAAGACCCGTTACTCATGCCGCACGGCATGATTGACCTGAATGTGCAATTTCAGGATATTGTCCGACTTGGCCAGCGCCTGATTGAGTTGGGCAAGGAAAACTGGGAGATTGCCCTCTATCCCATTGAGGGGCATGGATTCCAGGAGCCTTCAAGCTGGACCGATGAGTATCGTCGAATCCTCAAACTTTTTGAAGAACACATTCGACCATAGGGTTGACGAAAAATATTTGATCTTAGACGTTTTTTCGCGTGCCCTATCTACGCTGAACAAACCTCAAAAGAGTTGACTTTAAAGGTTCAATGACCCCTCTGTGCCAATAAAAGATGACACACTTGGATTTCGATTTTTTCTTGTTTTTCGAGGGCCTTCATTTACCTAACCATCTTTTATTGTCATGAAAAAGAATGATTCTTTGAACTCCAAAGATGAGGGGCACAAGTCTCCATCAACGGAGGGGATCCCCAGAGCCAAGCGACGCTGGTTTAGTGCGAGCTATAAGCTGCGGATTCTGGAGGCAGCCGATCGCTGTGAGACGCGCGAGGATGTAGGGGCTCTTTTGCGCAGGGAGGGCTTGTATTCCTCTCATCTGACGCAGTGGCGACATCAGCACTCAAAAGGCACACGGTTTGGTGCGACGCAAGCTGGCAAGGAGCTGACGGCTAAGGACGAGGAGGTCCAACGCCTCAAGAAAGAGCTCAGTCAGTCGAACAGAGAACTGAAAAAGGCAAACAACAGCATTGAGATTCAAAAAAAATCTCAATGCTGTTTTCCGAAAGCAGCCCGCACACGGACGCCTAGCTAAGATCCAGATGATCCTTGAGTTACGTGCAATCATGGGGATTCCGAATGCCTGTCAATATGTGGGGATATCCAAGTCCACCGATTACCGGAGCCAACGTGCACAAAAAGTGCATACCAGGAACCCCCAGAATGCACGCCGATGGCCTTCAACGAAACGGGCAGAGATTCTGGATGGGTTGAATTCGGAGCGGTTTATGGATCTACCACCCCGTCAGATCTGGGCCAGACTCTTAGAGGAAGGACGGGATTGGTGTCACCGGAGGACCATGTATCGTATTGTACAGGACAATCGTCTGGAGAAACCAAAGAATCCATCTATCCTACGCGAAACCTGAATGGCGGGCCACAGCCCCCAATCAACTGTGGAGTTGGGATATCACCACACGGAAACGCCCCCGTAAAGGAATCTACTTCAAGTTGTAGGTCATTCTGGATGTCTTCAGTCGCTATGTCGTGGGAGGGACTCTGGTTCCCTATGAGTCTGCCACCATCGCTAAGGAACTCATCTCCACCACGATCGAACGTCAACAGATGGATGAACCCCAACGGGTGATCCACTCGGACCGAGGTGCCGTCATGGTCAGGAAAACCTATGTACGTCTACTTGCAGATCCAGGAGTGCAAGGCTCATATAGTCGACCGTATCAATCCAAGGATAATCCGTATTCGGAATCGCACTTCCGAACCATGAAGTATCATCATTGGTACACCCCCCCGCTTCGGATCCATTGAAGCGGGGCACGATCCTTCTTCCAATGGTACAACTACGAATTCTACCACTCGGGCATTGCCTTGATGCATCCAACAACCGTACATTATCGAGAGGTGGATCGAGTGTGGAAGCAACGTCAGCTCGTCATGAAAGAGGCCTACGATCGCAACCCAGGACCATTTGTCAATGGTACTCCCCAGATCCAGAAACCACCCCGAAAGGTATGGATCAACAAGCCTCCGAATGACACAAATCCGAGTGGGCAACAATGCTAAACACTTGGATTAAACCAATTTACAACCGGTTGAAATGACTCCGCCCCGATTCAATAAAAATGAATCGAATTTGTGTCATTTTTATTGACACACCCCGGACCTATCCTGGGATTGTTCTTAAATTTTTCAACCAAATTTTCTTGTCAAAATGAAGTATCTCTTTTCGTTGGCGTTATGTCTTTTTCTTTTAATTGGGACTGTACTACCTGCCTATGCAGATAAGGTTATCGTATGCAAGAATGACGAATGTACAACCTATGTAGGTGAAGACAAAGAGGGGGATTGGATCATGCATATTTGGTGCGAGGGTCACGATGTGCACACATATATCGGTTCAGGAGGTTATGGAGGTTCGGTATGCGGAATGACCATGAATTGATCTGCTTCGGATGAATTTCATTTCTGTTCTCCGCACATTTTCATTTTTCTTACGGAGATATGTGGGGATTCTGTTTTTGTTGGTACTACTATCTGCATGTCAGAATGGAGGAACGACATTTACACGACTTGAAGATTCGCCTGTCATTGATCGTTTATTAGATTCTGCCCCTCATCTTGTAGTAAATACAGATATTGAACCTGAGAGATGGGTAGCAACAACTAGATTAGGAATTCAAAATGATTCACTGATTCTTGGTTCTCCGGCATATCTGTTGGCAGTTGAGGATGATATTTATGTCTCTGAACTTTATGGACACGATATATTCTCGATTGGAAATGATGGATATTTAACTCGGAAAGTTGGTTCAGGGGGAAGAGCACCCGGAGAATTTACTTATGTGCAAGGAATGGATTACAATGGTTCGCACATATTTGTGAAGGATACAGAGCGCATACAAATTTTTACAGAAGATTTTGAATATGTGAATTCATTCTTTAATTCTGCCAGAGCAACACATCGTGGATTTTCAGTTTCCCCGAGTTATGTATTTCTGGAGTGTCATGAGATTGACTGGTTA
The DNA here is from genome assembly GCA_965215475.1 of Rhodothermales bacterium. Lineage (GTDB taxonomy): Bacteria > Bacteroidota > Rhodothermia > Rhodothermales > Bin80 > Bin80. Next base: position 2,195,599 of record OZ244061.1, on the reverse strand, counting down.
ATTTGTCCATATAGCGTATCTAGCCCTTACTCTAGAATTGAATTTTTCAAGTTACTTCCTCTTCTGGATCTTGCTGATCGTACGGGGGAAAACGGCAATTTAGTCACGGTTTCTCCCAATGGTAAATATATTGCCGTAGCATACATGGGACTCCCGTATGTGTTTATCTATGATAATCAGTTCCGGCATTTCAAGACGATTCGATTCGAAGGGAGTGATGTTGACAATTTTGATCCTATTGCTGCTCCCCCTGGGGGTGCAGATCCTAGGATGGAGCCTGGTACGCGTGTATTCACCATCACTATTAAATTCATTGATTCTAATTACCTAATCGCAACTACTCGTAGAATTAATAACTTCATTTTTGATTTATCCGGGAATGATTCTAAACTTGCAAGAAAAATAATCTTTTCTCCTATCAATGAAACCAAAGATATTGAGCCCTTAGATTTTGCCTTGCATGATGATTATTTGTATGTCTCTTCTCCTTGGGAGGCATACGTTTATGGTTATCCATTTGAATTGAATTGGTCCCCCGACGGATTCTAAAATCGTAGTGCTTTTGTTCAAGTTCTTCCTTTATTTCGGTGGAACAGGCCTATTTCGAAGATTTTCTGGATAGAGATTCAGTCCTCTCGAATAGAGACTGCGTATTCCAGTGAACTGGGACAGTCAATCCGCTGGACACTAACCCAATTTCTATTGCGCCTTTGCACGGTGCACTAGAAATATAAAAGTATTGATTCTTTTTTCGCCAACCCTTAGCGGCCCCAATTGGGAGCGTTCAGATCCAGAGGATCGAACCATCGAGTGCTTTCCTGTATGAGCAGTTCTCGCATCTCGGAAAGCTTTGTTCCATGCATGGAATCTGCTGCCAGGTCTTGCGTCTCGTACGGATCGGTATTAAGATCAAAGAGCTGCTCAGTATGGATTCCATCTACTTGATGCTGTATATGCTTCCATCCATCTGCCGTACGTACACCGCGCTGAAGATCACGATATGCAAAAAATGCCGCATTACGCCCTACTAATCCAGGGTTCTCCATCATGGGTCGCAAACTGATCCCCTCCACGGTTGGGGGCAACGAGAGATCCAGATAGTCTGCAATGGTTGGGAAAATGTCGAAAATGTAAACTAACTGGCTTCGCCGTTCATTTGTAGGAATTCCCGGGCCTGCAATGATAAGCGGAACTCGCATGCTGTGCTCATATAGATTTTGTTTTCCCAGAAGTCCATGGCTACCAACGGCTAACCCATTATCTCCTGCCATCACAATGAGGGTGTTTTCTCGTTGTCCATTTTCCTCGAGTGCAGTAACAATCCGACCAATTTGAGCATCCAGTTCACTGATCATTCCGTAATAAAGTGCGAGTTCCTCGCGTATCATCGTTTCCGTTCGAGGGTGCTCCCGAAGCATCTCGTCCCGAACTTCCAACTCACCATTATCAAAGGGGTGCTCCGGCAAATAATTGGGAGGTAGAGAGATGGAATCTGGATGATACCAACTTGCAAAAGGTTCAGGTGGGGTTCTGGGGTCATGTGGAGACGTGAAAGATACATACGCCAAAAATGGCTGGCCCACTGCCCCGGCTTGTGCTAAAAAATCAATTACCGCATCCGCATAGAGCATACTTGAGTAGCCTTCAACGTTACGGCGAGCCGTATTAGGGTATGTGCCTGTGGAGTCATACTCATGTAACTGGGGTGCTTCGTGTCCCCCTACATTTGGCATATGCATCCCTCCCATGAAAATGTTCTCACCCGCCTGAAAAGCTCGTGCAAAAGAGCCGCGATCATTATGCCATTTCCCCGTACCAAATGTCACATATCCTGCCTCAGCTGCCACTTCCGGCAACATGATATACTCTGGTGGAATATGATCTCCCGTACCATCTAATCGAAAAAGTGGCCGTCCTGTCATGAGCATTGCTCGGCTGGGAGCACAGAGGGCTCCATGTAGCCCTCCCATGGTATGGGCGTGGGTGAAGGCGATCCCCTGCTGAACGAGTGCGTCCATATTCGGCGTTCTGATCTCCTGATTCCCTAAGGCACCAATGATGTTAAATCTCTGGTCATCCGTGTACAATAACAGTATGTTGACTGGCTCACTTTGCGGAGCCGTGCACGCGGCAATTAGAACTAATGCGGGGATCAATCTGTACAAGGTTGCATATGCTTGTGAGTGCTTGGATCTAATATAAGTAAGATCCTTTATCTATCTTGGCCTCCAAGTCGTACCCTATCCCAAAATATCTCCTTTATACCATGCGATTTCTGTTTCTTGTCTTGTTCGGATTATTTCTTGTGGGAGCTAGCACAGCACAGACATCCTCCCCTCCCCATATTGTCTTTGTAACCGGAGACGAGGAATATCGCTCGGAGGAATCCATGCCGATGCTGGCCAGGATTTTGAAGAGAGATTATGGGTTTGAGGTCAGCGTCTGCTATGCCTTGAATGAAGAAGGATTCATTGATCCGAATGTACTGGACAATATTGAGGGATTGGAACGGCTTCAAGATGCAGATATGATGGTTCTTTTCACCCGGTTTCGTGCACTTCCCGACTCACAAGCACATTATATTCTGGAGTTTGCCGAGTCAGGGAAACCAATGGTGGGCTTTCGTACCACTACGCATGCATTCCTGTACAAGGATGACACGGAACGAGAGCACCTGAACAACGACTGGCCCACTCGTGTCTTCGGTCAACAATGGATCACCCACCATGGCCATTTTGATGATGGTGATGCGCCATTGACCCGTGTAGAAATTACAGAAGACATGCAATCACATCCGATTCTCAGTGGTGTGACCGGATTTGGCGCTTTTTCATGGCTCTACCATGTAGATGGTGGAGAATGGGAGCTTTTTGGCGATACCAACGTGCTGCTTCACGGTACAGCATTGCAATCAAGTCACGCCAACGCTGGGCGTCTGGATCAATATCCACTTACGAATCCCGTCGCATGGACGAAGACCTATACAGGAGAAAGTGGTGTCTCCGCCAGAGTATTCTTTACTACACTTGGGCATCCGTATGATTTCAAGGATGAGTCTATGCGTAAGCTTGCCTTGAATGGGATCCTATGGGCGTTAAACCACGAGATTCCAGACGGCGGAGCGAATGCTGAACCGGCAGTCCCTTATGAACCCAACAATTCAGGTTTTGGAGACAAATTCAAACCCAACATGCGACCTGCGGATCTCTAGAGAAACTTCGTCAATTGATGAACCTGTACCCGATTCCTGTCAGGGAACTGAACTTCCCTGAAAAAAAGGCTGGATTCGGGCCGTTTCTTATTGGTTTTTTGTCAACAGACGCTTATATAGTGCTACCGTCTGTTTCGCAACTACCTCCCAACTGAATCTGGCTTCAACACGTGCTCTCCCCCTACGCCCCATAGCTTCACTCCGATCAGGATCCCGCATCAATTGATTGATGCTTTCAGCCAATCTTTCTTCGAAACCATCTCCCTCGGGGTCAACCAATAGCCCTGTCTCTTGATCAACAACAACCATAGGAATCCCCCCTGTATTCGTTGCTACCACCGCGGTTTCACATGCCATGGCCTCGAGATTAATGATTCCAAACGGTTCATATACCGATGGACATACAAATATCCGGGCATGGGAATAGAGTATAATCAAATCGAAGGAGGGCATCATTTCGCGGATCCATACTATATGGCGGTCGCCATTCTTTTTGAGTTTGGCAACCTCTTGAATCATTTCTTCTTCAATTTCCGGTGTATCTGGGGCTCCTGCGGCCAAGACAATTTGCATCCCTGGATCAAGGTGAGCAATTGCGCGCAGAAGATGGATAATTCCCTTTTGCCGGGTAATTCTCCCCACAAACAGGACAAAGGGGATCTTTGGATTTACCCCATAGCTCTGTAGAACGGCCTCATTAAACGTAGGTTGATACTCTTCCAGATCAATTCCATTGGGGATCACATGAACTTTTTTGTCACTGACTCCATAAAGAGACATAACATCCTCTTTCATTTGAGGTGACACCGCAATCACGGCATCCGCCTCTTGATATGCGATCTTTTCAATCCAAGAGCTCATGTGGTATGCACGTCCCAACTGCTCTTCTTTCCAGGGCCGATGCGGTTCTAGGCTATGAGTCGTCAGTACCAGCTTCCCTCCGGTGAGATGCTTTGTCAGAATCCCCGCCCAGTGTGAATACCATGTATGGCCATGAATAATCTGAGCATCTTCGGTCGCAGCAGCCATTGCGTGATTGCGGTGCAGAGTACTGAAAAGCTTGTTCAACCGAGAATCCTTGGCTGAGGGAGCCCCGGTTCCCACAATTCCCTTGACGCTGAGTGAATCCGAACTCCGTCTTTGTTTCCCGAAAGCATAGACCTGAACCCGATGATGCTTTGCCAATTCCCTCACGAGATACTTTACATGTACTCCTGCACCCCCATAAATGTTAGGTGGATATTCATTCGTCAAAACTGTTACGTTTACTTTTTCCAGTTCTATCATACCATAAAACCTCTCTGCCTCTGCGGTTGCCTCACTCAACCGGACAAGCCAAGGAGATTCAGGATCCGTTTCTGCAATGGTAACATGAATGTTTTCGCATTTTATTATCCTGTATCTGCATATCTGCAAAAACTTTTCTAGATGCTCTACCTTTCCTGAATAGCTGTTTGACGGTCCAAGCTCCCAGTAGGCGCGATCAAGAGAACCCTTTAAATGGTCATACTGGCGCCAACCAGTGAAACCATACACCTTTGATGCTTTGAACGCCATCTCTATAGATCGCATCACCGCATCATAAAGCTGTCTAACATCCGAAGGAGGTCCTTTTGCCTTCAATCCTCTACCTGAGAAGCCTCGAGCACCCTCTGGGGGAGGAATTAACCTCTTCAATCCATATTTTGTCACGACAGGATTAAGCTCATGCATGAGAGCCTCTGGCATCTTGGCCAAGTTGCCTTGTATGGTTGAACTTGAGTAGATATAATCCTTTTCTGAGCTTCCGTGCTGCAGCATCTGACGTAATTGGATGTATGAATTTGCCAGTGCTGTCAATCGATCGTAGTCACACTTGAGCGTATTTTTTATCACGATTAGAACAAACTGTCGCCAATGACTCATTTCAGGTCGCCCAACATTCTGTTGCCCCCCATCAGTAGCCAGATGTTTCTTCATCATTGATAATACCTTCTCCCGTACTGAGTCGGTCGAACCGATCTTTTGCAAAACTCGTAACGCGTGGTCAATGTCGTCCCGTGATTTCGGGTTGATCTGAATCTCCTCTATAGGAGTGAGATCCTGTGCTGAGTTTGGGTGGTTAATGTCCTGATGCATGGAGGGTTGGGATAGAGAATTTCGCTTGGGGTTGACGTCTTTGATGATGGTTCAGCATGATACGCATAGTTGTGGTTTCAGCAATTTCTGATCGTGGAAAATCATCAACTCTTTTCAACGAGCAGTCAAATATGGTTTTCTTGAGTCAAATACAACTCTTTGACTTCAAAGAAATATCTAATCTATTTTAATCTGCCTCGGAGCTCGCACAAACAATACATCATGCAATTTTGTGTGGTTCGTAAACACCTCTGGTCCCCGCTCTTCAAGCCCTTTCATGTTAAACCCAATCACCGTTAAATCTGCATCCGAGGATTTTTTGAAAACCACCTTGCGGAATGCTTCAATATTCTCAATCGCCATGTATTCAATATTCTTCTCCGAGATCGGTAGTCTCCCTTCATCAATCAACTGAGCAAACTCTTGCCTAGTTCGCTCTACCTCTACTCCCGGTAAGGCGGCAAAGACTTGCACCTGTGCTTTCTCCCAGTCTGGATGCCCTAAAAGGATGTAACTCAGAAGAATCATCGTGTTTGCATTGTCTCTGTCGTTCCATGTTAACCATACATGGATTGAATCTTTACTTCCAAAATTCGTCTCACAATGACGAAGTACCATCAGGGTCATATCCGTGTTTGCCGCGAACTTACACTGATCTACCACACCTTTGACCACATCCAAAGAATCCCGTTGTGCAAATTCAAAGAGGATTGAGTTGTTTGACATACCGGATACCCCCGGTACCTGAAGCGTTTGTGCCAGTGCGGAGGTAATAGAAGGGCTGACTACCGTATCCATATAAACTGCACTATGCTCTTTTTTTGCAAGCTCCAATAATCGCTCTTTAACTTGCTTACCCTCGGAGAATGTAGAAGCCGTCAACCGTCCTTTTATAAAATGCACATACGTCCCAAAGCCATACCTATGGCATAGCCAACGTAGCATCATCAATGGACTTCGCCGGTCAAAGGTACGGTCATTCACCATGATCACACTTGGACGCCACTCATCAGAGATCTGATCTTCACGCCGCTGCTGCAGACGAATTTGCATGTAGCGGGTTGCCTGAGTGATTGCGTTCTGAAATAGTGAGGCTAAATCTCCCTCTCCTCGCTTACCTATACGCAACCCTTGATACAGAGCCACCAGAACCAGAATCGCAAGGGTTGCAAAGAATAAACTGATCTGGAACATCAGAAGGAAACAAATGATGGCTCCGAGAAGGCTGATATACCACCGAGATCGAAAGCTTGGTCTGTAGCTTGGTCGGGCGGCAAAATGCTCCAAGAAACTGATCGCACAAAGAGAACCATAGGTCACCATAAAGAACATCGAAATCAGGGTTGCAACAAGATCCACATTCCCTACAAAGACGATCACCATTGCTAGCACTCCTGTGATCATGGTTGCATGTCGAGGATCATTTGCCTTGCCCACTCCATGAGATAACCATGTATTCAAACCTTTGCCCGGCAACGTACCGTCTGCTCCTAGGGCCTGTAAAGTCCGGGGTGCTACCAAAACTGATCCAATCGCACTGCTCAAGGTCGCACAACACAATCCAATCAGAATCGCAGGCCCCCAAACAGAAACCTGGGCCATGATCAACTGATCTTCTGCCATTAACTCTGGAGGAGCACTGATATGCAGTTTGTAAACAATTCCGATATAGACGGCCATTCCCACAATGGTTGCCCATAACGTTCCTCTGGGCAGAGACTTGCGCGGATTCCGCAAATCTCCTGACAATCCTACCCCCGCCGTCATGCCCGTAAATGCCGGAAATACAATGGCAAATACAACAATGAATGGATCAGGACTTACAATCTTCCCTGTCAAACTGACTGCATTCTGATCAAATCCTTCTAATGGAGACCCCAAAAAGAACAAGAGCAATGCCCCAAACAGAATCGCCGCAACCACGTATAGCACCTTGACTCCTAAATCTGCCCCTTTTGACAACACCAAAGCCAGGAGCATCACTAATGCAGGAATTGAGACGAGTCGTGTATCAAATCCCATCCCGAGCTGATCTGCCAAGATCGGTTCCAGCCAAGTAAATGCCTCGGCGAATGCGATCATATAAAACGCAACAGAGATTGCCTGAGATAAATACAGGCTAATCCCAATGACCCCGCCAATTGTTGTCCCGAAAGATCGCGAAATAATGAAGTATTCTCCCCCGCCTTCCACTTTTCGATTGGTTGCGATCTCTGCCAGCGCCAAGGCCGTTGGAATCGTCACCAAATGGCCAAGAAGTATGATCCCGACAACCCCTAAAAGGCCTGTATGAGCCACGGCATACCCGAAGCGCAAGAACATGATCGCCCCCAGAATTGTACTGATTCCTGCAAGAAATACCGGTAATGTTCCAAACCCATACCCCCGATCTGTTGCCTGCATGTCAAATCCCGATTTTTATCTCACCTGTTGAAATCAACCAACTCAAACCTTCAACTAAACTACGAATTGATGTCGTATACCTATTTTTTTGAACCCCTGCCCAATATCTCGAGAAAGGGTTTTGAAATGGGCCGTACCCCTGTACTATATTATTATTCAGCATATATTTCTACTCAGACGTTCCTGAATCTTCTTCTCTGACCTCCTGATGCTATTTGGGTTTTTCGCCTCTTGATTTTCCGGTGCACAGATCTCAACTCCGAAAAAGATATACTTCCTTGACCCATAAGTCCGTAAATTTTAGTGTCCGCCATTTGCTTCACTTCTACTACATATACTCAATAATACTCCAATGTCAAAAACCTCTCCCATTGCTGCTGCTCAGGATTCCCATACCATCCTGATCGTAGACGACGAAGACGATATTCTTGACCTGTTGCGATACAACATTGAGCGGTTAGGAATGAAAACCATTACCGCTCGTAATGGTGTTGAAGCACTTGACATCGTTGAAACTCGTGATCTTGACCTCATTGTCCTTGATGTCATGATGCCTCGTATGAACGGACTAGATGTATGTCAGCATATTCGAAAATACTCTAGACTGAAAGCCATTCCTATTTTATTCCTTTCTGCACGCTCTGAAGAAGAGGATCATGTTCAAGGATTGGATATCGGCGCTGACAGTTATCTCTCCAAAACGTTTGGCCTTGATGTCATCGTCTCCCAGATCAAAGCTCTCCTGCGTGGAACCCAACGAATCATTCCCGGCGCTTCAACCCTTTCGATTCATGATCTTGAAATTGACCGGGACAGGTATTGGGTATTCCGAAAAGACGGCGAAGAACGAGCTCAAATTAATTTTACTCGTAGAGAATTTGATCTCTTATACTTTTTGGCCAACTCCCCTGGTGTCGTATTTACCCGAAGAAACTTAATTAAGAAAGTTTGGGGAATGAATGTAGAAGTCGGGAGACGCACGGTTGATGTGCATGTGAGCAAGCTCAACAAAAAACTGGGCAATTATCAGGGGGCTGATTATATCCAATCCGTCAAGGGGGTTGGTTATCGCTTCCTTGAACATAAGTAATCTTCAAAGATTGAGATGCCCTCTTTACAACAAGTCCCTAAAGGCTTATTGGCCTTTCGAATTTCTTGGCGCGTGAGCTTGCTGGTCCTGATCACATTGTTTTTGGCTGCCTTGGTGGGCTACAGGCTACCTTGGTGGGGCGTCATATCTATCAGCCTAATCTGCGGACTCGTTACCTTTTTCGGAATCTATTGGATGGTCATGCAACGCATGTCTGCCCTGCAATCCACACTCGCAGGTATTGGCGAAGCCAACACGGGCCCTTCACATCAAAAGACTGCGCTCCCCCGTGATGAACTCAGTTCCCTTATCGATCTTGCTCATGATGCCGATCAACGTGTCGCGAATCAAATGCAGGAACTCGAGCGCTTGGAAAATTACCGGAGTGAGTTCCTGGGCAATGTCTCTCACGAACTCAAGACCCCTATTTTTGCGATCAGGGGATTTGCTGAAACACTTTTGGATGGTGCTCTTGACGATGAGCGGGTCCGGCGCTCCTTTATCCATAAAATCCTAAGAAATGCGAACCGTCTAGGAAACCTTGCGGAAGATTTATCCTCTGTGGCTCGAATTGAAATGGGGGAACTCTCCATGGACCAGCAACCCTTCAATCTGCTCCAATTGAGTAGAGAAGTTCTTGAATCTCTGGAGTCAATGGCCTCAGATCGAAACATCACTGTGCGTCTCTCTATGCCTGAAAATCTCCCTGATATAGTTGCTGACCGCAACCACATCAGCCAAGTTCTCAGCAACCTGATTGATAACGGCATTAAATATGGTCAGACCGGTGGGCAGGTTGAAGTAATTGCCCGGCGATTGCAAGAAAGTTCCGTCAAGGTTTCCGTTGTCGATGATGGGGTTGGGGTTTCCCCTGAATATATTCCCCGCCTAACCGAACGATTTTTCCGGGTAGAACCTAGCCGCTCCTTGGAGCTGGGGGGAACCGGCTTGGGGCTGGCAATCGTGAAGCACATTCTTAGCGCACATGGTAGTCAACTCATGATTGAAAGCCGCCCAGGAAGTGGATCTACCTTTGGGTTTGTGCTCCCTACAGTTGACGAAAATTCTTGAAATTCTCCGTACTGAGTGTTTCTTGCCTCATGGACAACTCATAGAGTTGTTCGGTTTTACCGCGTAATTCCTCAAGATCTCCTGTATTGACTAAAACCACATCTGCGCGAGATTTTGTCTCTTCCTCGGGGAATTGCCTCTGCATTCTTGCATGCACTTTCTCTGCACTTATTCCATCACGAACCATCACACGCTTGGTGCGAACATTTTTGGGGGCACTGATCACGCAAACTGCATCCAATCGGTGTGATACCCCCGCCTCATAGATCAGAGCCGCCTCATGAATCAATAACCCGGACGATCGTTTTTGTTTCTGACGATCAAAAGCTTCTCCGACTCTGGGATGTACGATGGCATTTAATTGCCCCAGACGAACCTCATCTTTGAACAGCTGAGCGGCTAACCAACTTCGATTTAGAGGTCCTTCTGGTGTATAGCTTTTCGTGCCAAATAATTCGATCACTGCTTCACGAATTTGATCACTGGATTCCATGAGATCCCGTGCGACCCGATCCGCTTCAAAGACGGTGGCTCCTAATTTTTCCATATACGCGCACACGGTGGACTTACCACTTCCGATTCCTCCCGTAATTCCTAGAGTTCTTATACCAAAGGTTGAGTTTGCCATTACAGACTCCAATATGCACTTAATGAGATAAGTGGGATCAGGCGCCGCGTCCGCTGTCGGGCGGCTCGCCGAATAGCCCGTTCATTCAAGGATGGTAATTGACCATAAAGCCGATATCTTAGTTGTTGCCAGTTCGCCCAAGCATCCAGGCGGAAGGTTGTCGCTCCCCTTGTCCAATAGAGAGCGGCCGATGGACCGGTTTGAATGATCCATCGTTTTCCACTTCTAGTTATACTTCCGAGTGTTCTGGCATCCTGGTCAACAGGAAGCTGATATTGTACCGTCACTGCTCGGTCGTAATCACTTCGTAGAAAGGTGCGCCACCCCAACTCACCACGAAGCCGATGCCCCGTCTGTATTCTTAGCCAAGCACTATACGTCCTGAGCGTGTCAAAGGGAATTTCGGTAAACTCCTCCCACTGGAGCCTCCCAAGACGTAAATCTGAAAAACTAGCCGACATCCTGAGATCTGTATCCGAGAAGAGGCGGTGTTCAATTTCAGATTCGAGGCGCATCTCACGTGCAGACTGATCGGAAGATCTTCGTCCGGGAAGCACAAAATCATCCGTAGTGTATGTGGCTCGTACCTCACTGGCCAGTCGAATACGTGTCTGTGAAGTCGGGGTCCAGTCTACAGATGGTCGCAATCGCAAGGAGCGCTGGATATTGTTTTCTGCTGAGCGTTCCGCATTCAAAAATACCGTATGATGATACGAACCAAATATCCGTGCTTCCATTTGCAAATGGCGGCTGCGGCGGTGGCGGAGTGTAAACATCGCCGTATGGTATACTTCATCCCGATCATCCAGATTTACTAAGGGCGTATCGTGTCGTACAATCCTTGAACTGCCTGAAAAAAGAACCGAAAGTGTCGAAAAAATATCCCCCCGCACATTCCCGCTTATTGCAAAGACGCCTTCATCATAATCTGCCTGCTGCAGAAGCGCTCGCTTCTGTGCCGCTTCCGATGGGGGCAATTCGTCCCTATTATTGAGGATTCTATGCTCATTGATCGCCCCGTACTCGGCTCGTAACTGTGCATCAATACGCTCGCGCATATAATGAATTCCGAGTTGGCCGGTGAATGCCTGACGTCCAAAGTCGGTCTCGAAAGTAATCGACTCTTCGGGAGCACGCGGAGTACGGATACGCCTTTGATTCAGTCGTACATCGGCCTGTGCAATCACGCGAAGTCCATTCATAACAGGAACCTGTATGAGGATATTCGTGTCCAGAGTATCACTGGTTGTTGCCTCAATGGATTCAGGATCACGCATCCGTCCACGATTCAAGAACGATACCGCTTGGTAGGTATCTCTTCTGCGACTAGAATAGCGTGCGCGCGACTCCAGTCTTGCAGAACCGAATGACCGAGCCGCAGAGGCTTCTAACATTAAATCTCCTACTCTGCGTGGTGCAATGCGCTGCCATGAGGCATCGGAGGAAAAGGAGATCCTGTACCCTTGAATTTCTCGCGGTTCCACGTCTGCCGATACAGCCACTGCTGGCCCAGTATCTACTCGTAATAACCTCCCCTGATTGCCTGTTATAATCCCTGGACGACGATCCGACCCTATCCCTACGGATGTCTCCAGCTTTAATGCTGCAAAGGGATTCATCTGAACTCCAAGCAAAAGCGATTGGGATGACGCACGACCGGATCCGAACCAATCAAGGTTACCATGAACTCTTGCTCCAAAGCGTGGACGAATTGGACGTACTACCGAAAAATCAAGACGATCTTCATCCCGAAAACGAAGGCGCCGGTCATACTGTAGATACGCATCCGATACGAAGCGGTTGGTCATTTCGATCTGCCAAGGACCAAGATTTGCATTCCATGAAGTCAAGGAACTCCATTGATACCGATTCACTTCACGGGCAAACTCGGTCTTCTGCTGCAATGAAGACTGCGCCCACGAACAATGACTGGAGATCCCCAGGACACAGACGAAGAGAAGCGACAGGCTGCAAAAGCCCCCGTGCATCCTGATGATTGGCTTATCCTGGAGGCCACTCCAGTGAGCGACCACCAAGTACATGAAAATGAAGATGATCCACGGACTGTCCTCCATCGGATCCACAATTAATGACTACACGATAACCACCTGCAAGCCCTTCCTGTTGCGCAACTTTTGTTGCCACAACCAGAAGATGCCCGGCAAGTGCAGCGTCTAGGTCATCATCAAGTGACTGGATCGGCTTTCGTGGGACGACTAAAACATGGGTTGGCGCCTGCGGGGCAATATCGCGAAACACCACACATACCTCATCTTCATAAATAAGATCAGCCGGAACTTCTCCGTCCATGATACGCTCAAATAAAGTCGACATAAGAATCTATCTCCGTTCTCTGTGCGAACAATACGCTCTCTGCTTCGTTCCTTTTTGATCTATGAAAATTCATCTGGATGCCAACGGTTTACCTCACACGAGAGTCACATTTTAACGCGGCCCACCGCTTGCATAACCCTGCAAAGTCAGACGAGTGGAATCATCAGGTTTTTGGACCATGCAATAATGCTAACTGGCATGGTCATAACTACAAACTTCAGATAACGATTGCCAGCTCTCCCGACCCGGAAACGGGTTATGTGATGGATCTGGGAGATCTGAACCAGGTGATTCAAGATCGTATTATCCGTCATCTGGATCATAAAAATCTAAACTTGGATGTCCCTTTTCTCGAGGGGGTCATCCCATCAACAGAAAACCTTGTCATCGCCATCTGGGATCGTCTGGCAGATGCTCTGCCTTCCGACATCCTCTACTGCGTCCGACTTCATGAAACCCCCAAGAACTCTGCTGAATACTATGGCCCGAAATAATCACTCCGACCTGTTAGATGAGACTCTTGAGGACGAAGTTCCTCCTTCGGGGCTTGATTACCATGTTCACGAAATTCTCCGCCTGCTTGGCGAGGATCCCGAACGAGATGGCTTGCTGAAAACCCCTGAGCGGGTTGCCAAATCTTTTTCCTTCCTGACACAAGGATACAAGACTGATGCAAAAGAGATTCTTCGATCCGCCATCTTTGAAGAGGAGTATGAAGAAATGATTCTGGTTCGTGATATTGACGTATTCAGCCTTTGTGAGCATCATTTGCTCCCTTTTATTGGCAAAGCCCATGTTGCGTATATGGCCCGGAATCATATTGTTGGCCTGAGTAAAATACCCCGGGTCGTGGATGCCTTTTCTCGTCGTCTACAGGTGCAGGAACGTTTGACGGTTCAGATTCGAGAGGCTATTGATGAGGTACTCCAACCTCATGGAACCGCGGTCGTGATTGAAGCTACACATCTGTGCATGTCCATGCGTGGCGTAGAAAAACAGAATGCACTGACGGCGACTAGCTCGATGAGCGGTACTTTTCTCTCTGATGCAACTACACGTGCCGAATTTATGCAACTGGTAAACGCGAAGTAGTCCAGCCTAATTCAAACTTGGGTCAGAAGGAAAGTTTGCCAGAATGGCATATTCTCCTCCCATTTCCCGAAGGATTTCGCGCCAGAGTGTGGTAGGATCGTGTTCAAAAACTAGGTCCGATCCTCCGTGTGCCACGAACCAACCTCCAGCTCTCAATTCCTGCTCTAGCTGCCCCGGTGCCCAACCGGAATATCCTACAAAAAAGCGAATTTGCCTGGAACTAACCGAATGATCTTTCACCGCATTGATTACATCATGAATATCGCCACAAAAACATATATCCTCCATTACTGGTTGTGACTCCTGTATGAGATCTTCACAGCGGTGAAGATAGGTCAGGCAATCCTGTTCAACCGGACCACCTTCATAAATCACATGTGCATCAACTTGATCGTCCAGAATACGATTGAGTGACAGCTGTGTTGGACGATTCAAGATTACCCCCAAGCTCCCATCTGCATCATGCACACATATCAGCACAACCGCCCGATGAAACGAATCTGAATGCTGGCTGGGCGGCGCGATGAGCAAATCACCGGGTGCAATCTCCGTTGGATCGTATCGGGTCATTCCTTAGAAGCTAAAAGTGCTTTCAATGCTCCACACCAATGATCCGCGTTCCTGGTGATAGTCAAAACATTGACTTTCTGAAAGCGCGGAAATAGCTCCATCATACTCTCGGGGATTTTCTGCCATTCTTCTTGATGGATCAGAGTTTCGAGCGTATCTGCTGCCTTTTTGCTCCAGAGCCAGTCATTACGAAGAGTTTCCGCACGCTTCCAGTAATTGCGCTCATCCCATACATCGGCACTTCTTTCAATCGTCGCATAGACTCCTCGTAGTGAAAAGACAAACAATGCGACCATATCCTTCGCTTCCTCGTCAAAGGAATCCTTTCCTGCCAATAAGCGAAGTAGCTCGGCGCAGGTACGCATATGAGCACTGCGCTCTTTGGCTGGCGTATTGCCCGTATGAATAATCCGTGCCATCTAGCTCAGGATTTGATTAGGTCTATCTATTTCACCGAAAATGAGCCAGAGTATTTGGATCTGGCTTGATGGCGACTGTTCCTCTGGCATAGTATATCGGTACAAAGGTATTGATCAGCCTACAAATTACATCAAGATGGGCTAATTAGATTCCAATCTGGCTCAGGTGCATCAAACATTATTGGTGACCTCCTGAAAAAACGTAGAAAATCGCCTAGGTCCAGAGATAGAGACAAAATGCGACGACCATGCCTACTCGAAAATACAAGATTGAATATAAAATTTGCTCTGAGAATATCTGCGAGGATTTTTTCTCCCCGAAACATAGGTTTTGCAATCGCTTGAATAGACAAATTTGTATCTTGCAATGCTAGATTCAAGCGAAACTTTTAATTGTCGTTGACCAAAAAAGTAATTGACGCTATACACTCAGTCGACCAACCCAGGTTTTGAGCTCTGGGCGAGCTCTTATTTTTGCAAGGATCAGATAGGTTGCCGCAAAAAGGGCTGTGATGATGATCCCACTCCATAGTGGATTCAAGTTTTGAGTAGCCACGTACCAAAACGTAAAGGATGGGATTAGTGCTATCAGTACCATTAGTATCATTTCGCCCACAGCGCGCCAAGGAATAAATGCCAGCCCTAATCGGTGCTTCAATGCCCGCCCAAGAAATAACCACTCCACCCATGCTGCGACAGCACTGCCTGCGGCCAACCCAACCGCACCAAAGTATAGGGTTGATGAGCCAATCCCTGGAATCTGTGATACCGAAAACTGATCAAGAGCAAACATCGCCGGGATTGCCACTACCAATGCAATCATGGCACGGAGCAGTGCCATACGTGCCGGGGTACGTGTATCCCCAAGAGCCCAGAATCCGTTTTGTAACAAGCGGCTGCTGATTGTGGCCAAAAGCCCGAAACTGTAAGTGGCCAGAATAATATAGGTGAGCCAATTATCGTCCATTCCGAACAAGCCCCCACGATAAATCGCTCCAATGATCACATAACCCAGCGCAATGTACCCCAGAGCCGTGGGAACCGCCAGAAATAAACCCTGCCGGAGCCCTGCGCGAATCCTGTCTGCCATTCCGGAAAGACTACTGGTTCCAATTCGTGTGAGTTCTGGCAACTCGGCCGCCGCAACCGACAGACCAAATAATGAAATCGGAAGGATATAAAGAACCTGTGCATACCCGATACTTGCTACGGCCCCCTCAATTAGAAGAGTCGCGAGCAGGATGTCAACATACGCAGAGAGTTGAGCAACCCCTCGACCAGCGAGTGCAGGTCCTACGGCGACCAATGCCTGGCGCACACCATCCACACGAGTAGAGAGACCGAGGTGGAATCCTTTTATCACACATGCAACCGATGGCAATTGAATCAAAAACTGCATCAAACCACCTATGACCCCGCCAAGAAAAACTGCCTTCAAAAGCCGAGTGAGAGTTTCCGGCAGTATAGAGAGTTCATCTTCCCCTGGAGTAAATCCAATCAGGCTTCCGACACCGAGAAGCGAGCCGATAATGGTCACATTCCATACTATTGGCGCAAAATAAGGCATGAAAAATCGCCGGTGACTATTGAGAACTCCCAGTGCCCATGAAGACAGAACCAAGATGCCCGCCATTGGAAACGCAAGCCGAACCATATCGACGGCCAGAAGAAGCCGATCTACCTCCCGCAATCCGGCAGCTACCTCTGCGGCGTCTCCCACAAAGCCCCGCATGAGTATCGAACAGATCGGATGGGCCAACCAAACCCCCAAAAGCACACCCGTACAGACTACCGCCGTCAATAACCCCAGAATACTGCCAGCAAATCGCCCCGCCGCCTCCGGCCTCCCCTCTTCAAGCATCTTAGTATATACAGGGATGAATGCTGCGGACATTGTACCTTCTCCAAGCAGGTTCTGTAGAGCGTTCGGTGCCTGAAATGCTGCTCTCAATACATCTGCATGTGCTCCACTGCCAAAATAGCGAGCCATAAGACTCCATCGAATCAAACCCAATACACGGCTTGCAAGAATCCCCAGTGCCACAATGGAGGCACGGTTTCCCTGTGAAGGTCTCCCCTCTTGCGTCATCCTATCCCTGTGTTTGTGAGCCCGTCGTATCTTGGACATAATCTACCAAATCCATGATCGAATACATTGAAGGAATCTTGAGCAATAAAGGACCTACCCATGCCGTCATTGATGTGCACGGAATTGGATACCGTGTTTTCATTCCGATGTCTACTTCTGATAAAATACCTGATATTGGTAAAAAGGTACGATTGCTGACCCATCATTACACCCGGGAAGACCGTGAGCAGTTATTTGGTTTTTTTTCTCCTAGCGAGCGGGCAATCTTTGAATTGTTTCTTGGTGTCTCAGGGATCGGTCCAAAGATCGCTATTGCAGCTCTTTCAACTCTGACTCCTGAAGAGCTGGTAAAATACATCACCTTAAGACAGCCCGTCATGCTGCAACGTATCAACGGGGTTGGTCGCAAAACTGCTGAACGTCTAGTGGTCGAACTATTTGATCGCATCAGCGAACTGAATCTTGAACAGATCGATACGTCGGGAACCGCCAGTGCCCGGGCTGATGCACTTGCCGCTCTGGAAACGCTTGGAGTTTCCCGTGCAAAGGCTGAACAATTACTCCGAAAAGTCATGCGATCTCATCCCGAAGTCAATACTGCCGAAGAGTTTTTGCAGTTAGCTCTTGGCCAATAATTAATTTAATTGTCATGAACCCTCCTTAATTACTCCAATGAAAACATCTCTCATGACCCGCCGAGATTTCATCCGAAACAGTACTGCTGCCAGTGCAGCAACCCTTCTTCAACCAAAAATACACTCCCCTGCCGGTCCGGTTGCAATTGCAAGTCATAATGGCCTCGGTGCAGTAGCCCGTGCGATTGAAGAGATCAATACGGGAGCGGATGCACTGGATGCCGTGATCGCTGGCGTTAATCTGGTGGAAGAAGATCCAAATGATCAAACCGTAGGCTATGGAGGCCTTCCAAATGCCAATGGCGTTGTTGAATTAGATTCGGCTGTCATGCATGGCCCAACGTGCAGAGCAGGAGCTGTAGCGTCCCTCCAGGGGATTAAATACCCCTCCAAGGTTGCAAAGCTTGTACTTGAACGTACCGACCACGTGCTTCTTGTTGCACAGGGGGCTCAGGATTTTGCTCGAATGCACGGCTTCTCTATCGAGAACCTTCTCACACAGGAAGCCCGTGAAATTTGGGTTCAATGGCGGGAAACTCTTTCCAATCGGGATGACTATTTACCACCCCATGGGCCCGATGACACAGATCTAGGGGAAGCGATGCAACGAAGTAATGAGCACTGGGGAACGATCCATTGTTCTGCAATGGATCTAAAGGGAAATATCAGTAGTGTGACAACCACCAGTGGACTGGCTTTCAAGATTCCCGGTCGCGTAGGGGATTCTCCCATTATTGGAGCTGGCCTTTACTGCGACAATGAGGTTGGGGCAGCCGGATCAACTGGACGCGGGGAAGCCAACCTTGAGAATTGCTGTAGCTTTCTGATCGTAGAACGCATGCGCATGGGAGATAGCCCGGAAGATGCATGTTTGTATGCGTGCGAGCGTATTGCAAAAAACACGCACCTGGCTCGACTGCAAAATCAGGAGGGAGAACCCGCTTTTAACGTGTCCTTCTATGCCTTGAACAAAGCTGGTGAAGTTGCCGGTGCTCGTATCCGGGGAGCTGCACAAATGGCCGTTGCGGACAAGGATGGAGCCCGGCATATTGAGATGGCATACCTCTATGCCTAAGGCTTGATTCATGCCTCTCTTCCTGGATCTGCCAAAACTGTCTCTGCCCGCAACGAATCAGGAACTCTTTCGTCGCGACGCGCCGATTGTGCTGGAAATTGGGTTTGGAGATGGTAGCTTCTTGGAATGGCTTGCCAAAACACACCCAGAGTGGAACTGTCTCGGAGCAGATGTCGCACGCGGGTCCGTTACACGTGCCTTCAAACGTCTGCGCAAAGCCAATGTGTCCAATGTCCGTTTGTATCATGGGAGTGGCTTGTTTCTTTTGCGCAATGTTCTATCTAACCAGAGTGTTTCTTGCGTCTATGTGAATTTTCCTGATCCATGGCGAAAAGAACGACATGCCGAAAAACGACTGTTTCAACATTCGTTTTTCGAACTACTGGCTGCCCGCCTCACCAAGCACGGTTCCTTGCTCGTTACCACAGATGATTTGCCCTACTTTGAACAAACTCTCTCCATAGCTCTTAAATCGAGCTACTACAAAGTCACAAAACCGCCTCCTCCCCCAGCAGTTCTTCGAACAAAATATGCTACCAAATGGCGCGAAGCTGGCCGCAAATTTTATCATGCACACATACAGAAACAGATCCCGCATATACCGGACGTTGCTCCAGAAATTCAGAAAGAAAACGGCATGCATCACGCACTCCTGAATGGATCAATTCCAGAACTCACTGACTTTGAAAAGTTGATTCACCATTTCCCCAAAGGCCATGTTGTCATTCTGGATGTGTTGCAGATGATTGGTCAAAGAGGCTTGGTTTTTGTGGTACGCTCACACGAGCCGGAATTGGTGCAAGAACTGTTTATCCAGCTTCGCCCTGCAGGGAGAGCGGATGCGGATCTGCTCCTAAGTGTGACAAAATTCGGCAATCCAATTGCGACACGCGGAACCAGTGAGGCAGTGAAAGCTGTCAGTCGCTGGTTGACACGGCAAAATCTAACACTCATCGGCTCCTATTACTAACGAATCCCTTCTATCCCGAGGTTACTCTCATGTCCCGTTCTACACTCGCACTCACCGATAAATTACGTGACTATATCCTTGATGTATCGCTACGCGAGCATCCTCTTTTGGCAGCACTAAGAGAAGAAACTGCGGAGCATCCAGAGGCCAAGATGCAGATTTCCCCTGATCAGGGCCAATTTATGGCAATGTTGTTACGCCTCATTCAGGCGCGGTCCATCCTGGAAATTGGCACCTTCACTGGATACTCTACCCTGGCCATGATTCTATCCCTCCCCTCCGATGGACAGATTGTTGCCTGTGATATCAGTGAAGAGTACACCCATGTGGCACGCAGGTATTGGTCGGAGGCTGGCGTTTCTGATCGAATAACCCTGCATATCGCTCCTGCATCACAAACTCTGGATCAACTTCTTGCCCAAGGGAAAGAAAACACGTTTGATGCCGCCTTTATTGATGCGGACAAAGAAAGCTATGACGTGTATTTCGAAAAATCCCTGGCTCTGGTTCGACCTGATGGATTGATCATGATTGATAATGTGCTGCGTGGAGGAGACGCGGCCAATCCTGCAACAGAGAGCCAAGCCACACAATCAATTCAAGCTCTGAACAAGAAACTTCATCAGGATTCCCGGGTCCATCTAACACTGGTCCCTATTGGAGATGGCTTGACCTTACTGCAGAAGATCTGACCCGAACTCTTTGCCTTACAATGGCCAACTCAACCACCAAAAGTAGACGCCGGCTACTCTAATGTGCCCGGTTCTATACCTCTGCCCGGCGCCTCAACCAGTTGACCGTCAAGAGTAAAAGGACTGCAAAAACAATTAAAAACGTAGCCACCGCTAAAATAGCTGGACTGATCTGCTCCCGGATTCCCGACCACATTTGCCGTGGGATCGTACGCTGATCGGTCCCTGCCATAAACAGTACTACGATCACTTCATCAAAGGAGATCGCAAACGCAAACAGCGAGCCTGACATCACTCCCGGGGCGATAAGCGGAAATTGCACACGCCGAAACACGGTCCACGGTCCGGCCCCCAGACTTGCCGCTGCATAATTGAGCATAGGATCGTACGCAGCCAAGGTGGCCGTCACCGTAACGACAACAAATGGAACCCCCAGTGTGGTATGAGCGAGAATAATGCTCAAATACGTCTGTCCTAATCCTAGACCCGAGTAGAAGAAAAACATCCCCGCGGCAGCAATGATTACAGGAGTCACCATTGGAGAAATAATCACTCCCATGATTACACGCCGTGCAGGAATATGTGAATTTGCCAATCCGAGTGCTGCTAGCGTGCCCAGTACAGCAGCCAACAGCGTCGCGCTGACTCCGATGATAATGCTGTTTACGAGACTCTTTCTCCAGACCTCATTTTGGACGATCTCACGATACCACCGGAAGGACCATGCATCCGGGTCCAACCTTAACATCGCCTCGGAGAATGTAAAGTAGGGCTCAGCATTAAAACTAAGTGGCACGATTACGATGATTGGAGCAATCAAAAACACGAACACAAGCGTGCAAAAAAACAGATATGCGGTTCGTCCTGGGCTAAATCGTGCGGTACTCATTATTGCCCTAACCCCATCCGTTCAATCCCTACCAACCGATCATACAAAAGATAAAGGAGGATTACTCCCACTAATAACACTCCTCCTAGTGCCGCAGCTAGTCCCCAATTTAATGATGTCTGCATATGGTAAGCGATCATGTTGGAGATGAGTTGACCTTCACTTCCTCCGACCAGTGCAGGCGTAATGAAGAAACCGATCGCCAAAATGAATACCAGAAGCCCACCGGCTCCCACACCCGGAAGCGATTGGGGCCAATACACTCGTAGAAAGGCTTGCAAGGGACTTGCTCCCAGCGAGGCGGCGGCATGCATATAGGTTGGTGGAATCCCACGCATGACCGAATACAATGGCAAAACCATAAATGGGAGCAAGACATGTGTCATGGCTATGATCGTTCCGGTCATATTGTAAACCATGGCCAAACGCCCCTCTTCACTGATCAATCCCAGTGCGACCAAAAGATCATTGAAAACCCCTTGCGTCTGCAGTAAGACGATCCACGATGTGGTGCGCACCAGAAGGGACGTCCAGAAGGGGATCAGAACCAAAATCAACAACCAATTCATGCGGTTTTCTGGCGAATTAGCGATCAGATGCGCAATCGGATACCCCAAAATCAGACACAGAAGAGTTACCATCATACTCACCAACAGGGTCCGCCAGAACAGTTTCAGATATATACGCCGTTCCATGGGTTGTGGCGTCAGACTGCCATCGGGCAAGCGCTGCAGATCCAGGGCGCTTTCGTAGTGGCGCCTTGTAAATCGTTCCCCCGTAATTTGGATTGTGTACCACGTCCCTAGATCGGCCCAAATTGAATCAATCCCCACCATGTTCTCCTGCCATGGCCCCTCTTCTATCCTGCGTAATTCACGAGCGGTTTGAGTAAAAACACTACGCAGCCCTCCTTGGATTCGGTTAACCCTTGCAGCTACCTGGCCAAGAGTTCGCTCCGCTTCTGCACGCTTGATTTCCTGTGCTGCAGTAGCAAATATATCCTCCGAAGGAAGGGATTGTCCGTCCCAATTTTCTAGTAACTCTAGCGTTTCAGGTAACACATTGGCTACTACGGGATCATAGATACTCCGCGTCAGCATTGTGCCCAAAGGAGCAAGGAAAGTTACCCCAATATAGATCACCAGTGGGGCGACAAGACCGAGTGACCGTAACTGTGCCCGACGATTCGGATCAAGAGATCCTGTCAACGAGCCAGCCATGCACTAAATCGCTCGTTCATCTCGTCCTGATGATCCGCCCACCATATGCCCAATCAAATCGTAGAGCATTCGCCACATTCGCTTCGCTCCCTGGCATGTGAGGCTCCATCTCTACCCCTTTCTCTATATGGGTCGTCACCAGTGGCATGCCTGATCTGCGGGCGGGTGAATAGGAAATTCGGCGGCCGACTTGAACCATTGATTCCGCACTGGTCACAAACCTAAGGTACCTCATCGCCTCTTTGAGCCGAGGAGTTCCTGCAACCACAACGAATTGACCTACTCCAAGTAGTTGACCATCCCAAACAATCACAAACGGCTGATCCTCCAACACCTGTGCATTAAAGATGCGACCATTGTATGCGGTGGACATAATCACTTCTCCATCGGCCAGCATCTGCGGCGGCTGAGCACCGGCTTCCCACCAGATTACTTCGTCCTTGATCGTCTCTAGTTTTGCGAAAGCTTGCTCAATCCCCTCGGAAGTACTCAGTGTTGTGTAGATCTGATCTCGAGGCACCCCATCGGCCATCAATGCAAATTCCATGTTCACTTGGGGCACACGCCGCATTCCCCGACGTCCGGGAAAAGCTTCCAAATCAAAAAAATCAGCAACCGTGCTAGGTTTCGCTCCAGGAATGTTTTCCTCATTGTAAGCATACACGGTTGAAAAAAAGACACTCCCTACTCCACATTCCGTAATGACTCCTTCTACAAAATCCTCTCTAGCGGGAGTGCCATCAGGACCAGGCGGCAATGAGGAGATCTTTACTGGCTCCAGAAGCCCCTCATCACATCCGCGCACTGCTTCGGCCATCTCCAAATCCACCACATCCCAGTGAATCTCACCGATCTCTACTTGAGCACGGATTTGCGCAAGGCCTCCGTTATAATCTTCCACTTTGACCTCAATCCCTGTCTCTTCTGCGAAGGGAATGTTTACCCCCTCATTGACGGCCTTCCCATATGACCCTCCCCAAGACACAGCCGTGATAGAGCGAGATGACTCTGTTCCGCATGCCGTAGCAAAAAGCGCAAATAGAACAACAATCCCCCACAGACTTATGCAATCATTCGTAATCACTTTCATTTAAATTCTATGTTCATTCGTGGTTAAGTGCACGACAGTCAACGACCGTCCATCCGATACGAACGTGGTCCCCCTCCACTAATCCACCATGCCCCACGATATTCGGTATCGTGGCAATTAAATCGTCCCGACCACAGGAAGCCAAGCGGATTCGTAGTTGATCCCCTAGGAAAGTTAGATCCTTAACCGTACCGTCTACCTCATTCTTGTAGCTCCCTGCATCCGGATTTATTTTGACCCGTTCGGGACGAATCGAAAGAATCACATGATCCCCCTCCTGACAAGGTGCTATTTTCAGGGCAGAAACGATCTCTCCCCCTGTTTCGACCTCACAGATATCGTTCTGCTTCGAAATTGCACGAACACGTCCCTTGAGTTGATTACTCTCGCCGATAAACTTAGCAACAAAAGCAGATTCAGGCTCTTCATACAGGCCTTCCGGTATCGCAATCTGCTCAACGATTCCATCGCGAAGTACGGCGATCCGATCTGACATTACCATAGCTTCCTGCTGATCATGTGTAACATAGACAACCGTTACACCTAACGCATGATGGATACGTCGTATCTCATACTGCATCTCGTCACGCAGACTTCGATCAAGTGCTCCCAAGGGTTCATCCATCAGTACGAGACTAGGCTCAAAGACCAGGGCCCT
Source organism: Rhodothermales bacterium (assembly GCA_965215475.1). Classification (GTDB taxonomy): domain Bacteria; phylum Bacteroidota; class Rhodothermia; order Rhodothermales; family Bin80; genus Bin80. Next base: position 2,171,345 of record OZ244061.1, on the reverse strand, counting down.
CGCAATTGCCACTCGCTGCTGTTGCCCCCCGGACAACTGCCCAGGTCGACGATCTATAAACCCCTCAAGACGAACCAGACGCAGTACCCGCTCTACCTGCTCCCTGCACTCACCCACGCTCATCCCTCGCACTTTCAGCGGAAAGGCGAGATTTGCCCCTACCGTCATGTGAGGAAAAAGAGCGTAGTTCTGAAATACCATCCCTATTCCACGCTTGCGTGCCGGTAGATCCTGAATGGGTTCTCCATCCAACAGGATCTCACCAGATGTGGGTGCTTGAAAACCAGCCAACATCATCAGGATGGTCGTCTTTCCTGATCCCGAGGGGCCCAGTAATGTTACGAACCCACCTCTTCGTATGCGTAGATCAAGATCCTTGACGACTAACGTTTGCCCGTCATAACTCTTTCTGACGCCTCTGAATTCAACGTGAGTGCTGTTGTTACCCACAAGATCTTCGGAGGTGTTCTGTTTGCCTATTGCAATCAACGTCAGTCACCTTTTGTAATATGGACCCGCTGAAACGAAAGCCCGTAGATACTAGTTCCGCCGCTTGGATTCATCCTAAAACCTGAGAAGATGAATGCCTGTCTTACGTAACCGATCTTTAACATCAAAACTGTTCCTGGGGCATTCAAGGATCGATTATGGCCGATTTCATGTCCACTAGTGCACTACCGGAACTTCGTGTTTCTGTCAGACTGTCGTGATGCGTGTGGGCAGTAGGCGTAAATCAATTTGCATGGATGAGGTCTCGCATCTTCCTCGGGTCAAGTGTGCGAATCCTGGGAGCTGGATGATTTTCATTCCTTGGGCAGACCGCAGTGCTCGGATGGCAGGAGTCTGGTTTCCAATATAGCGAATGCCACGACCGATGGTGTAGCGGCACCTCCCCCGGGTGCTCCGACATCCTTAACGGCGACGGCTTCTGGGCCAACGATCATCAATCTGAGTTGGTCAGCGCCAGCAAGTGACGGCGGAGCGGCAATCAGCAGCTACTTTATTTTGGTGATCACAGACGGGGGGAGCACTTACTCTGTACTGGAGACAAGTGATACCACGCCACCTTCTCCCATACTGGTTTGAGTGCTGCCACAGCTGGGGAGTATCGGGTGCGTGCCAAGAACTCAGACGGCACTAGTCCATGGTCTGACACAGCGAGTGCAACAACTGGCGCTGCCACAGCTCTGACTGCCCCGAGATTACTTAGCACAACCGCCTCTGGTCCAGAGATCATCAACCTGAGGGCTCGGTCATGAATCGTCATACACCATACGACTATTGAATTCTGCATCAAGGCGAAAAATGACGCGATCCGCGGCATGTTTTTGAATCTGTTCTCCGATAGGAATCATGACAGTTGATAGATTCCCGTTGAGTGCCTGAATGCTCCAAACACATCCCCTGTTTCTCCACAACTCACAAACAACGGCAAGAAGACGGTTCGCTTGTAATGACCATTATACTTACACCCTCGTTGGTTGCCATGGGCATGGCATCCACATCAAGGATGCCTTCATCCAGACGCTCACCGCCGTTGCGTACGAGCATATGCTCCATAACAGTTTCAGAAGCCTTTTCTCCATGACCTTGAAATTGTCGGGTGCACCGAGAATGCTCCAAAAGCGGGACATCGTGGATTGCGATGCCGTTGTCTGGAAGGACAACGGATTCGTCCCGCTCGGTACGGAGAGCGAACCGAAATGCAGGGTCATTGTCCAGATCTTTACTGGATAGCTCCCATCCCTGGATCGTCGGCACCAACCGCTGCAAAAGCAGATCCTTCATGGAGTGGGTGGTACGATAACGATCCCGTGGATCATGGACGGCGCCAGCCAGCAATGGGGGCGCAGTCATTATGGGCTATCGGATTGAGGTGTCCACCGATGGGGGGACGACCTTCACATCATTGGTGGCGAGTCAGTTGGCAACCACCTATGCGCACACCGGGCTTTCGGCAGGAGTGACGCGTCACTACCGGGTCCGTGCGATCAACTCGGCAACATTATCCGGCGCATGGTCGAATGTGGTCAATGCCACGACCGCAAGTAGCGGCGGGGGAGGAGGTGGGGGCACGAGTCTACCAGCACTCACATTTGCCGTGGCCTCGGCCAGCGTGGATGAAGCGGCGGGCACCTACCGGGTCCAGGTGACCCTCAGCGCCTCATCCAGCACCGCGACCACGCTCAGCTATACCCTATCAGGGACGGCCACCCAAGGCACCGACTATACGATTCCCTCCTCGGTTACGCTGCCCGCCAATGCCACCTCGGCACAGATTCCCATCGTGATCGTCAATGACCAAGAAGAAGAACCCGACGAAACCATCCTCGTGACGCTGGTCAGTAGCAGTGGCTATACGCTTGGAAGCATTACCGCCTTTACGCTCACCATTACCGACAATGATGGCACCACCGTATCGTTTGCCCAGACGCTTTCCGATCAGTCCTATGAGGTAGGCGTTCCCATTCAGGACCTCACGCTCCCCGCTGCGCAGCAAGGAACGCCTCCCTACAGGTATGCACTCACCCCAGAGTTGCCCAAAGGGCTCACCTTTGATGTGTCCACGCGGGTTTTAAGTGGCACTCCCACCGAAGCCGCTGCCGCAAAGACCTATACCTATACGGTCACCGATGCCAGTGATAATACAGCAATGCAGCAGTTTACCCTTGCAGTTGTTCAGCCGGAGGCGTTGACCTTTACCGAAACGATCGCCGATCAGAAATATTCCGTTCAGATTCCGGTTCCCGATCAAATTCTTCCCCCTGCAGCCGGGGGCGCTGCGCCGTATACCTACACCTTGACCCCGGAATTGCCGGAGGGACTCACCTTTGATCCGAGCACCCGGGCCTTGCGCGGAACGCCGACCGAGGTGGCATCCACCCAAACCTATACCTATGTCGCAGAAGATCGCGCGGGAACGCAGACGCAGCAGACGTTTGATCTGGAGGTGTATCAAATGTCCTTTACCGAAAGGGTTCCCGACCAATCCTATGCCCGGGGCGAACCCATTGCGGACCTGGTCCTCCCGGAAGCGACCGGTGGAGTCTCGCCAATTGCGTACACCTTGAACCTGCTGGAGCTTCCGTTGGGCTTACAGTTTGATCTTCCCACTCGTACGATTCGGGGCATCCCCACAGAGATGACCCCGCCCATCTCTTTGACCTATCGGGCCGTGGATGCGAACCAAGCCCAGGACCGTCTAACCTTCACCATGGAGGTGATCTCCCCGGTCTCGACCGAAGCAGCCTCGGGGAGGCCCCAGGAATTCCGGGTCTATCCGAATTATCCGAATCCGTTCCAGCGTTCAACGCATCTGGTGTTGGATCTACCCTGGCCCGCACAGGTACGGGTGGACGTGTTGGACATGACGGGCCGGCGTGTGATGGCGATCCCGGCCGCGGATCTGAGCGCAGGATGGAACCATGAAATCGAGTTGACGGGCCTGGAACTCTCCTCGGGAACCTACCTGTACCGGATCCAAGCGACCTCGATGGAAGATCCATCCTCTTCGGTCTATGTCGGCCAGTTTGTACGTGTCAAGTGATGTTGGAGGGGGGATGCTCTGTCCCTTAACCGGACATTGAGTGTGTCACATAAAGATTTACGAAGCGAAGTCATAGCTTAGCAGATACAATCTTTGACTGTATCGCCAAGTAGCTAGAGGGAATTTATGTTGGTGAATATTCTAGGGAAAAGGAAACGAGATGGCATCCTAAGGGTTTTTTTCTTAGTGACAAGGGGTATGGTAAAACTTTTTAATATTTTTCAGAAAAGTATTTGACTATCCCAGTTCACCGGAATACACAATAAACATCTTCTACGCTCTCGTCGTAGCCTTCATTGGAAAATACTTCTCAATAGAAATTCGGCGCATGATCTCGTGCTGCCCTTCCAGGCAAACCTTACTCCAAACGATGTTTTTCTCTTCCAAGAACATTGTTGATTGCCGGGGATGCCCCTGATTTAGATGATTTTTGCGAACTGGCTTGAGACAGGCTTGATCCATTCCATTTTCTACGGCTCTGCCAGGCAGAAATCCGTGAATCCGAAGTCCGTGCCTCCTGCAACAAAACGGCTGCCACAGCAGCGGCCTCCGCTGGCACGTTCGCCTGCTCTGTCAAAAGCCCGGGATGCTCCTCCACGAAATGGGTACTAAGACGAGCTTGCCTCCATGCTTCACTTTGCATAACACGACCGCAAAATTGGCAGGTTGTCTTTACTCCTGCGATCTGATAGTCTTTCAAAGCGCCAATCATTCGATCTGTTGCTTCATCACGTGTACGCCCCCATGTAATTACTTTTGAGATCATGGGATCATAATAGATGGGTACCTCGCCGCTTACCCCCAAACCACTATCCACCCGGACTCCAACCCCCACCGGGACCTGATGAAAGGTGATCCTGCCCGGATTGGGCAAAAAACTGGTTTCTGGATCTTCTGCATAAATACGGCACTCTATTGCATGCCCATGAATCTCCACTTCATTTTGTTCGTACGGCAAGGGGATCCCTTCTGCGATCCTGATTTGCTCGGCAACAAGATCCAGTCCAGTAATATATTCGGTGACCGGGTGCTCCACTTGAAGGCGTGTATTCATTTCCATAAAGTAGAAGTTGCGGTCCTGATCAAGTAAAAATTCAATGGTCCCTGCACCAAGATACTTGCATGCCTGTGCAGCGCGGATTGCTGCGGCCCCCATGCGTGCTCTCAGCTCTGCCGTCATATCTGCACAGGGAGCCTCCTCAATGACTTTCTGATGGCGTCGCTGTATGGAGCACTCGCGCTCAAACAGATGGATACATTTTCCATGTGCATCTGCAAGGATCTGAAATTCTATATGGCGTGGGGTTTCTAAATACTTCTCAATAAAAATGCGTGCATCCCCAAAGGCGGACCCCGCTTCTCCCTGTGCCCGATCAAGCGCCTGCTCCATTTCCTGGGAGCTATTTACCTTTCGCATCCCTTTGCCTCCTCCTCCTGCCGCCGCCTTTGCAAGTACGGGGTATCCAATTTGATCCGCAATCACTAGAGCTTCGTCAAGATGGAAAACCTCTCCTTCCGTTCCTGGCACCACGGGTACATCATGTGTCTGCATGAGTTTTCGGGCCAGCATCTTGTCTCCCATGTCACTGATTGTCTGTGCGGAGGGTCCAATGAAGATCACCCCTCTCTCCTCACAAACTCTCGCAAGCTCCGCCCGCTCTGACAAGAACCCGTAACCTGGATGAATCGCATCTGCCCCACTTTCTTCAACCACCTCCATAATCCGGTTCAGATTCAGATAAGACTCTACCGAGGGAGCCGGGCCCACGCAATAGGCTTCATCTGCGTAGGCCACATGGGCACTTCTACGATCCGCTTCACTGTATATGGCAACCGAACGTATCCCCAGCACTTTACAGGTCCGCATAATACGCAGAGCGATCTCTCCTCGATTCGCAATCAGTATCTTTGAAATTCTCTTCATCATCTCTAACCGTACTACTCAATATCTTACGCATCTGTTCTTGAACCATCCTGGAGTTGTTTATGTCTCGTTTGACTATCGCTGATGACCTTTATGCCGTAATGGAGATCGCCCCTTCTGCTTCTGCGGAAGACATCAAGAACGCCTATCGCCGTCTTGCCCAACGACATCACCCCGATCGAAATCCAGGGGATGATCAAGCGGAAGAACGCTTTAAGCGGCTTCAGCAGGCCTACAGTATTCTTTCTGATCCTGCACGAAGAAAAGCATATGATCAACTTCGGTTCACCACAAAACCTACACCCAAACCGGTTTTTGTGGACGATTTTTTCTCCAGTATCGGTGAATTTTTTGAGGAGCTTTTTGGAGGAGGTACCAATGTCGTCCATATAACGCTGGAGCGTGCTCTTCGGGGAGGACCCGTAATGATTCGGGGAAAAGATGGTTCTCTAACACGGATTGTCCTCCCTAGGGGAGTAAAGAATAAATTTCGAATCCGCGCCTCGGATGATCCCGCTGCCCGTGTATTCACCTTCAAGGTACTCCCTCACCCCGTGTTCACTCGTAAAGGGAGTACCTTGCAAATGAAATTGCCCGTGAATGGACTGGAGGCCCTTTTGGGATGTACCCATACAATGGTTGACCCCTATGGAGAACCGATCGTGATTGATGTTCCTCCCAATTCAAGTCCTGGGACCCGGCTACGGCTCAAGGGATGCGGAGTTCAGACCGAAACAAAACGGACAGGTGATCTACTGGTTGACCTCCAAATCCTCCCTCTGAAGCCATCAGATCAAGAAGCTCTTTACAGAGCCGCTCACGGAGCTGGGCTTATTGATTGATCGTTTTCGTTAATGACGTGTATACGTGCGCGACAAAAACATCCGGTTCCAATACGCCACCGATCCAGTCAGGATCGATGGCTGCTGTAGGCTTTGCAGCCGTCGCTTCCTGTTGAGACTTTCCCTCCTGAATCAGCGTCGACACGGCATTCCGAACCGTCACCAACATATCCCGGTAGCCCTGCAGCTCGGATTGGTTGGACAAAGGTCCATGTCCAGGGATGATCTTCGTCCTCTCATTGGAGCGTGCAAGCACCTCTTCTGCAACCGCAATCATTCCATCGATTGAACCTCCACAATCTATGTCTATGAGCGGGTACATCCCGTTGAAGTACGTATCCGACATGTGGATTACATTGCTTTCTCGGAAATGCACAATCGTATCTCCATCTGTATGAGCTCCAGGCGCATGGAAAATCTCGATGGAATCCCCGTTCCAATGCAGAGTCATGTCCTCCGTAAATGTAACGGAGGGGAGTGCTTTTTGAGGTCTGGCCGGAATCGTTTGTCCGAATGCAGGCAACACCTGGTCCACACGCATACGTTTTCGAACGTTCTCGTGTGCCAGAATCCTCACTCCATGGTTGACCAACGTCTCATTGGCCGCCACATGATCTAAGTGCCAATGCGTATTTAGAACGAACTCCACTGGTTTCTCTGTACGCAAAGCAATCGCGGCAAATATTTTCTCGATGAGAGGCCCAAATTGACCATCAATCATAAAGATATGATCCTCTCCATAAGAAACTCCGATATTTCCTCCGAGGCCGACCAGCATCAAGATTCCGGGAGCAACATCAATCGACTCAATCTGAACCGAGTCAAATTCTTGTTGGGAAATTACCCCAGGGACCAGAAATTTTAGTGCCGACATATCTCATGAAGCGTTTTGTGATCTGCTTCAAGGTTAATCATGGTCACCCGAGCGCTGCCCCAGTTCGCGATCCAGAAGGAAAAGCGCAGCCCCTGATTCCCCGACCAAACGTAAATTGTCCATGATCTCGCGGGCAGACTCTTCTTCTTCCAATTGCTCTTCTATGAACCAGTGCAAGAGGGTTTGGGAGCCATAATCCTGATCCTCCTGTGCTAACGCATACAGCTGATTAATCCGAGAAGTGATGTACTGTTCATGTTCCAGAACTTTCGAAAAAATTTCCAGTGTGGACTGCTTCGAGTCAACACTCGGCTTGTCCAGAGCATGAAGTTCAATTCTCGCATCACGCTGAAGCAAAAAGTCATACAGCTTCAGGCCATGTTCTAACTCTTCTTCCCACTGGATTCGGAGCCAATGAGCAAAGCCTTTCAGGTTCCGGGCTTCCATTTCGGCAGAAAACGCCAGATACATATACGCTGAGTCCAACTCAGCCTTGATTTGCTCATTCATCGCAATCTGCATCCGTTCAGATAATCCTTTTCTTGCCATGATCTATTCAGGTAGGTTATGTTATAGATTTTACCCCTTGTAACGTACCTTGTTGCGCATTGGATCGAACATGATCCCCCGTTTTTCGTACACTATGTTTGTTATCCTCACCCTACTTCCCTGCATCTGACTTTACGGCTACGACTCACTTAACCCTTATCCGTCGATGTCAACAGCCGGGCATATCCTATGGGCAGACGATGAAATTGATCTGCTCCGCTCCCATGTACTTTTTCTTGAAAGCCGTGGTTATCAGGTTACGTGTGTAACCAATGGTGCAGACGCGGTGGAGTCCGTCACTCAGGACGATTTGGTTGACGTCGTTCTTCTTGACGAACAGATGCCCGGTATGGACGGGCTTGAGACTCTGGCGGCCATTAAACAACAACGTCCAGACCTCCCGGTGATCATGGTGACCAAGAGCGAGGAAGAGCATCTGATGGATGAAGCCTTGGGCGGACAGATCAGCGACTACCTTACCAAGCCCGTCAACCCGAGTCAAATTCTGCTTACCTGCAAGCGTCTCCTTGAGCGAATCCAACTCAGAAATGCGCGTGTATCTCAAGACTATATGCACCGCTTCAATGCCATCTCTGCAACCCTCAATAACTGCACGGGTTTTCAGGAATGGATCAGTCTTTATCGGGAACTGGTGCACTATGATCGTCAATTAGGTAGTGACGAGGGTGCTCGTCAAGTATTATCTGATCAATACCGGGAAGCAAACCGGGCCTTCGGTCGATACATTGAAGAGGTCTACCCGGATTGGATTGCCTCCTGTACTTCGCGTACATCTGATGAGCGTCCCCGACTCTCTCATGAAATCATTCCGCACTGGGTCATCCCTCAAATCACGGATACCCATCCTGTAATCTTCATTGTCATTGACTGCATGCGATATGATCAGTGGCTGGAGTTTGAATCCCTTCTCTTGCCCCTCTTTTCAATCCAAACCGATTTTTCAATGGGGATTCTCCCAACCGCTACCCCTTACGCACGAAATGCTATTTTTAGCGGCCTCCTTCCTTATGAAATCCATCGCCAATATCCAAGCCTATGGCAAGGCGAAAACGGAGATGAACACAGTCGGAATCGACATGAGGAATCTTTGCTTGCTACCTGCCTTGATAGGTTCAACAAGCGTGACGTTTCCATGCGATACCGAAAATTGATCGGGAAGGAAGATGGTCGTGCCTTTGCTGAGGATGTGAATCACTATTTACAGGCAGATCTTAATGCGATTGTGATCAACTTCGTAGACATTCTAGCGCACAGCAGAGCCGACTCCGATGTAATCCGTGAATTAGCTCCTGACGAACAAGCCTACCGTGCCCTGACGCGAACCTGGTTCAAGCACTCCTGGCTATATCAATCCTTTCAAACACTCTCCAGAAAGAACTGCACCATCATTATCACGACCGACCATGGGGCGGTCCGAAGCCTGCATGGGACAAAGGTGCGCGGAGATCGCAACACCTCTACGGCTTTGCGTTACAAATTTGGACGTAACCTTCAGGCAAATCCTCGTCATGCAATGATTGTTCGAGACCCGAAAGCCTTTGGTCTCCCCTCTGGCAATACGGGGGATTGTTATATCATTGCGAAGGAAGACTATTACTTCGTCTATCCTACAAACTATCATCATTACCGAAATCTCTACAATGACTCCATGCAGCACGGGGGTGCCTCCATGGAGGAAATGATTCTTCCTGTAGTTACACTGCGTCCCAGAAAGTCATGACGGTGCCGGATTATGCTCCGCGGCTGCTGGATCTGCCACGGTACTCCGAACTTGGCAACGCAGCCATGAAACCTGGCTTGCGAGGGATTTCTCGTCTCCTGAATGAGATGGGAAACCCGGATCGGAAATTTACCAGTATACATGTAGCCGGCACAAATGGAAAAGGCTCCGTGGCTAGTATGATTGCAGCCATCGGGCAAGTTGCAGGATATCGCATTGGACTCTATACCTCTCCTCACCTACTGCATCTATCTGAACGCATCCGACTCAATGGATCTGCTGTGCCGGCAGACTGGATGCATCATGCGCTAGAGCGTTACGGTTCTCTCTTTGACCGTCTGCAACCCAGTTTTTTTGAGGCAATCACCGCACTGGGATTCCTTTTTTTCGCCGAGTCCAAGGTAGATTTTGCCATCATTGAAACTGGACTCGGAGGCCGGCTGGATGCAACCAATATCTTGTGCCCAATCCTCTCTGTCATTACAAAAATTGATCTCGATCACACCCAAACATTGGGCAATACTCTTGACTCTATTGCACGTGAAAAGGCAGGAATCATTAAGAAAAAAACTCCTGTTATTGCTATGACGGGGCGTGAAGAAACCCAGAAAATCCTTCAGGATATTGCCTGCCGCCAGGATGCACCCTGGATTGATGCCGGACAGGTGATCGACAATCGCCTTCATACCCCCACATGCATCTATACCCTTGCTTCTCGCGATCTTCAAACCAGGCCCCATCATCTTCAAAACGCTTTGTTGGCTACACGAAGCGCCGAGCACGTTTTTTCCGAAACAAGACAGGAGCCCGATCTCATCCAGAAAGGGATTGCACGGGTCCATGAATTGACCGGGCTGCGTGCTCGCCTTGAAATCCTCATGGAAACGCCCTTAACGGTTTTGGACGTTGCCCATAATCCTGCGGCAATTGCCGCGGCTCTCGACTATATGCCCCCTACCGGAACTCTGCATCTTTTGCTTGCACTGATGAAAGACAAGGACCTTGCCGGTATTCTGCAGGTTCTCCGTACGCATCGGTCCCTCAGGGTTTATGCGTGCCACCTTGCACTTCGTCGTGCACTCCCTGCAGAGCACCTAGCCACAAGCCTTCGTTCCCATTCAATTCCTCTTGCAGGGATGGGGTCAATTGCGGATATGTGGCACCTTGCACAGGAACAAGCTACTACGCAAGACTCTATTCTTGTTTGCGGCTCACATATGCTTGCCGAGGCGTTTCTGAGAATAAATTTGTGAATTACTTAATTTTTTATTACCTTTACACAAGTTAGTAACCTATTGTACTTGTTTGACGTATCAGTCAGACGGCTTGTGCTGCACGACACTAACTAGCACTATCGCAGTATTACTTCTCTACTGCCTTTACTCTCAGTCAACCCACCCTCACCTATTTTATGAGGTTTCCGCTTCCTGCGGAGATCGTTCCTAGCCTGCCACGCAGATGTTGTCTCTCTGCTGGCTTCTTCTTACCTAAAATCTCAATGAACCAGCTTGAACTAAAAACCAAACGACTCCCCGAACTGAAGGAAATTGCCCGACAGACAGGCCTTGGGGGATGGCATGCTCTGCGCAAACAGGAGTTGATTCATTTCATTCTTGACCATCAGAGTTCCATCTCTCCTTCTGGAAATGGAGACCTTGCCCGCGACTCTCGTCAAAAGGCAAACCTCACAATCAAGGACCGTACACTTACTCCCGCTGCTCAGCAAAACTCCGATACCGAGATTCCTCATCGCAAATCCGCGGCGGAGCCTGTTAAAACACCTCCAACGCCGAGTCCTTCAAATACCCCAAGTTCAACGGGAACGGTTCCGTCCAAACGAACTTCCTTTCTTCGCGAGGAGCCTCCCCGAATGAACAGAAAAACCTCCGGCAAACCTGTTAGTCAACGGAAAAAACCAAAAACATCAAACAACTCCTATTCTGATCCAATGTCGCCATCTCCACGTCATGACCATGAAGGAAGACCCCCAAGAGGAGGACGGCCGGGAGGGCGTTCAAAAAGACATGCCTCCTCTCGACGCGGGCGAAAAGATCATCGAATGTCTTCAAAAGATGATCGTAGACGCCGAACTCACGACCCGAAGCCACCCTTTATGGGACAGTTTGATCCTCGTAAACTTGACCCAGATACGATGATTGACAAGACCGGTGTCTTGGAAATTCTACCCGATGGATATGGCTTTCTACGATCACCGGATTATAATTATCTGCCCAGCCCGGAGGATATTTATGTATCTCCAAGCCAAATCAAGCGCTTCAGTCTCCGGCTCGGAGATTCCGTAGATGGCGAAATTCGCCCACCCAAAGAAGGTGAGCGCTACTTCGCCCTTATCCATGTGAAGAAGATCAATGGACAGGATCCTGCGAATCTGGATGAGCGGCAGAATTTTGATTATTTGACTCCCCTCTATCCCGATGAAGTCCTCCGCCTAGAAACGCGTAAACACGACATGTCCATGCGCGTTCTTGATCTTTTTGCCCCCGTTGGGAAAGGGCAGCGAGGACTGATTGTTGCTCAACCAAAAACAGGGAAAACCATTCTTCTTCAGAAGATTGCGAATGCGATCAGTACGAATCATCCCGAAGCACATCTGATTATCCTTTTGGTGGATGAGCGGCCAGAAGAAGTAACAGATATGGAACGTCATGTGAGGGGAGAAGTAGTGGCATCCACCTTTGACCAAGAACCCTCCCGACATGTGGAAGTGGCAAATATTGTACTGGAAAAAGCCAAACGTCTCGTTGAATCCAAGCAGGATGTCGTGATCCTTCTTGATTCGATAACCCGTTTAGCCCGTGCTCACAATGCCGTGTGCCCGGATTCGGGTCGGACCATTTCTGGAGGACTCGATGCTACGGCATTGAGGGGGCCAAAACGGTTCTTTGGTGCTGCCCGTAATGTTGAAGAGGGTGGATCTTTGACTATCATTGGAACAGCGCTGATTGATACCGGAAGTCGTATGGATGAGGTAATCTTTGAAGAATTCAAAGGAACGGGCAACATGGAGTTGGTCCTGAATCGAGAAATGGCAGATCGCCGTATCTTCCCTGCAATTAACGTAGTCATGAGTGGAACCCGGAGGGAAGAGCTCCTGATTCAAGAGGCACGCCTAGCCCGCATATGGATTCTGCGGAAGCTTCTAGCAGACATGGATCCGATTCAGGCGATGAACTTTTTACTTGATCGAATGCGTTCCACCAAAAGCAATGATGAGTTTTTGGTCACGATGAACTCTTAGGATGGAGCTTTTTATTGCCTCTAGGAGCATCTCTGTCAGATGCCAGATTCTCCACTAATTCCTGTCGTTCTGTTTGATATGGATGGCGTGCTAGTCGATGTGTCTGGCTCCTATCTGCGGGCCATTGAAGAAACCGTCTACCACTTCACTGGGCGCGAGATCAAGCCAAAAACGATTCAGCGTTACAAAGATCGTGGAGGCTTCAATGATGACTGGACGCTTACGCACACGATCATTGGAGACTATGGAGTAGAAGTGCCTTATGTGCGTATCGTAGATGAGTTTCAGCGGCGTTACCGGGGCGAAGACTGGGATGGCTTTATCACGGAAGAACGGCCCCTGATCCAAACCCGTACGCTACAACAGTTAAAACAAGACGGTCATGTGCTTGGAATCGTTACGGGGCGCCCCCGGGATGAGGCACGCTGGACCTTGGATCGGTTTGGATGGCAGGATTATTTTTCTCTTCTGGTTCCCCGCGAAAATCAAGACAATCGTGGAAAACCCGATCCTTATCCACTATTGTATGCGATGGCGATTCTCCAGGGAGCGGGTTTACCAATCAAAGCCGACCTGACTATCTACATTGGAGATTCGGTGGACGATATCGATGCTGCTTGTGCAGCAGGGATGTTGGCAATTGGCTTTGTACCTCCTTATCTGGATTCCGATGCGCATACTTTCGTTTTGCACGAACATGGAGCGGATCTAGTCATGACCGACTTGGACCTACTCCCGGAAACGATTAATTTTCCGGGGGATTGGACCTCTTTATAACTTGATCATCAAGAATAAAAAAAGGGCATCGAAAACACCTGGGACTGTGCACGATGCCTTTTCTTCTATTTCTTCCACTCACTGGAAGACACTTGTTGCAGTACGGAACGTTTTTCTGAAAGGTTTCGCTTTATGAAATTTTTTTGATCTGTGCCCTAGATCTGCTATGATTCGACTACCTTTTGCCCTTGCGCGCGGGTTTGTGGCGGCCGAAACTCTTGATCACACAATTCCTGTGGTGAAGCAGCTCCGCAAGAAAGGACTTCTCACAACGGTGGATTTACTGGGAGAACATCTGACCCGTAAAGATCTCGCCGTAAAAAGCCGGGACGCTTATATCCGACTGCTCAAAGCTCTTGCCTCTGACCCGGCTCTCGATTGTAACATTTCCATTAAACTCTCTATGATTGGGCAGATCATCGATGAAAATTTTTGCCTCGAAAATCTGCGAGCTCTCCTGGAACAGGCCAAACGTTTCAATGGGTTTGTTCGGTTGGACATGGAAAGTAGCTCTGTCCTCGACTCAACACTTCGCATTTTTGAATCTGTCTTTCCCGACTACCAAGCGAATGTCGGGATCGTACTTCAGGCATATCTGAAGCGTACCGTAGAGGATGTGGATCACATGTGTGAGCTGGGAGCTCGCGTCCGCCTCTGCAAAGGTGCGTACCGGGAAGCAAACACGATTGCTTATCAGTCTATGCCGCAAATCCGTACCCAGTACATCACGTGCATGAAAAAACTACTCCAGTACGGACATTACCCTGCCATTGCCACCCATGATGACACGTTAATTAAAGCAACAAAATCCTATGCCCGGACAAAAGGCATTGACCCGTCCCGGTTTGAATTTCAAATGCTGTATGGTCTGCGTCAGAAAATGCAGGAGGATCTTGTGCGTAATGGCTACAACATACGGATCTATGTGCCTTACGGGCGTATGTGGCTCCCCTACTATACGCGCCGACTCCGAGAGCGTCCCGAAAATATCTCGTTTCTGTTACGCAATATTTTCCGCCCCTGACGCCAAAAAACGCTCGGCATCTATCGCTGCCATACAGCCGGTCCCGGCGGCGGTGATCGCCTGTCGATAGACATGATCTTGTGCGTCTCCACACGCAAAAACTCCAACAATATTGGTTCGAGTGGATCCCGGCAAGGTTTTGATATAGCCTAGATCATCCATCTCCAACCAGGATGTAAAGAGGCTCGTATTGGGGGTGTGTCCGATTGCTACAAAGAATCCGCTGACGGGCAACTTGCTTTCAACCTGATCCCTCACATTCCTTAGCTGAACTCCGGTGACCTCCTCTGTGCCCAGAACATCTGTGACGATTGTGTCCCAGAGGATCTCAATTTTGGGATGATCTTTTACGCGTTTCTGCATGATTTTTGAAGCACGAAATTGATCCCGTCGATGTATTAACCAGATTTTTGATGCAAATCTTGTCAGGAAAAGTGCTTCCTCCATCGCCGTGTCTCCTCCTCCCACAATCGCCAACTCTACACCACGAAAAAATGCCCCATCACAAGTGGCACACGCGGATACGCCGCGACCCAACAGACGTTTTTCATTCTCCAGTCCCAGATACCTCGCTGAGGCACCTGTCGCAATGATTACTGCATCAGATACAAGGCCTGTTTCATCATCAATGACGATTCTGAATGGGCGCTCAGATAAATCTATCTGGGTAACGGAGCCATACCTCGTTTGCGCCCCAAAGCGCAGTGCTTGCGCTTTAAACTCTTCCATCATGACAGGCCCTAGAACTCCGTCCACGTAACCTGGATAATTTTCGACGTCTGTCGTTGTCGTCAGTTGTCCACCTGGTTCAAGTCCTTCATAGACGATGGGTGCCAGGTTTGCACGAGCCGCATAGAGTGCTGCCGTGTAGCCCGCCGGACCCGAACCGATAATCACGACCCGCTGATGCTCTGCTCTCTCAAACGAAATTTCTGATGCGATGGGTAAGGAAGACATGTTCCCAAGTTAAACGCTGAGAGTTCAGAGGCCTCTGACTACGACAAAGAGAATCCGGTTTATCGGAGAACACGGACTTTTTTCTACTGCAATGATGCGCTTTGTTAACCTTGTACGATTATGCGGGCTGTCCAATCAGTGCATCCAACTTCTTCTGGAACTCTCGTTTGTTCGCTGAGCCAATCATTTGATCACGTACTTGTCCCTCGACAAAGAACAATAATGTGGGAATTGAGCGTACATTATACCCCATTGCGGTTTTCGGGTTTTTGTCTACATCCACTTTCCCTACTTTCGCTTTTCCAGCATACTCTGTGGCCAACTCCGCCATGATCGGGGCGATTGCTCGACATGGTCCACACCATGTGGCCCAAAAGTCAACCAAGACGGGAACATCAGAATCCAAAACTTCTGTCTGAAAATTAGCATCAGTAAGCTCAATAGCAGCCATAGATTTATGTATGATTTTAGTGATTGAAAGAAACTGGTATACGCAAAACAGATCTATAAGTTGAACTACGCTACCACATGCTCCATGTATGCAGGAATGCTTCCATAATAAACCGATTTCATCGTATCCAAGGTACAATCCAGAACCTTTTGCCCCCCTACTGTGACCGAGAGCACAGGTGTTGATTGTACGGTACCCAAATACGTCCATTGCACCTTTGAATGCTCGGCCAGGATCGTTTCCATCCGCTCAAAGTCCATGCTCTTGACCGAAAACAGAATCCGGGATTGTGCTTCACCAAACAGAAGCGCATCTAGGCGGAAATCTTCCTGAGGAGACAAGAATATCTCTGCTCCCCTTGCCTCTGTAAAAAGAACACATTCTGCGAGCGCGATCAATACCCCCCCATCCGCAACATCATGAGCACTGGCAATGATCTTTTCCTGGATCAGTGCAAGCGCGGCGGCCTGAACCGCCTGCTCCTCTTGGAGATCCATGTGCGGAGCATCTCCTAGGATTTTTCCATGAATGCTACTGAGATACTCCGAACCTCCGATTTCCTGCTGTTTTCCGCGAAAATTCCAGGCACTGGGACTTAAGAGACAAATCCGATCTCCTTCCCTCTGAAATCCCGCCTGTGTCGCATGAGTTTCCACATCTTCTACCAAGCCCAACATCCCGATGGTTGGAGTTGGAAATACGGCGCCTTCCGGGTTCTCATTATAGAACGAAACATTTCCACCGGTCACCGGAGTGTTCAACATCTTACAGGCATCGCTCATGCCTCCTACAGCCTCCTTGAACGTCCAATAGATCTCGGGTTTATATGGGTTGCCAAAGTTGAGGCAGTTTGTGATCGCTAGAGGGCGACCTCCAGCGCATACGACATTCCGTGCGGCTTCGGCCACCGCAATCTGTCCTCCTTTTCGTGGATTAAGATAGATGTAACGACCATTACAATCGGTTTTTACCGCCAATCCTTTTTTTGAACCTTTGATCCGGACTACTGCTGCATCGCTCGCTCCTGGACCACCGATCGTCCCGGTCCTGACCATCGTATCATATTGCTCAAAAACCCACTGCTTGGATGCAATATTGGGCGCTCCGAGGAGGCGAATCAACACGGATTCCACCTCGTGCACCTGCACATCTGCCAAATCCGGAAGAATGCAGGACGTCTCCAGGTATTTTGGGCGAATGCTCTCGCGATGATAAATGGGTGCGCCTCCCCCTAAGACGAGGTGATCTGCCTCTACATCGGCAACCTTCTTTCCTTTATAGTGCACTTCCACATGACCGTTGTCCGTGACTTCTCCGATACATACCGCATGTAGATCCCACTTCTCAAAAATACTTTGAAGTTGTTCTTCTTTTCCGGGCATACAAACCAGCAACATACGCTCCTGGCTTTCTGACAGCAGAATTTCGTAGGCGGTCATGTCTGGTTCCCTGACCGGCACATGATCCAAGTTCAACCGCATCCCTGCACCGCCTTTTGCACTCATTTCACAGGAAGAGCACGTGATTCCAGCGGCCCCCATATCCTGAATACCAACCACCACTTCTGCGGCAAGTGATTCCAGCGTTGCTTCGAGGAGTAGTTTTTCCGTGAAGGGATCTCCGACCTGAACACTTGGTCGTTTTTTCTCACTCTCTTCGGAGATTTCCTCGGATGCAAAGGTTGCACCATGGATTCCATCCCGACCTGTTGCGGAGCCAACAATAAACACTTTGTTACCCACCCCTTTTGCAATGGCGGATGCGGTTGCATCTGTTTTTACGATCCCTACGCTCATCGCATTCACCAAGGGATTGCCTTCATAGGCAGGGTCAAAGTATACTTCCCCCGCCACCGTCGGCACGCCAAACGAATTTCCATAATCTCCAATGCCACGCACCACTCCATCAAAAAGATACCTGACCCGGCTGTGTTCCAGTGAACCAAACCGCAATGAGTTCAGCGCACAGATCGGCCTCGCCCCCATAGTGAAGATATCCCGATGGATTCCTCCTACACCGGTCGCAGCTCCTTGATATGGCTCGACGGCCGAAGGGTGGTTATGACTTTCGATCTTGAACGCAACCGCTAACCCATCCCCAATATCTACCAACCCTGCATTTTCATCCCCTGCGCCAACCAGAAGGGCCTCTCCTTCACGCGGAAGGGTCTTCAGTATAGCAATGGAATTTTTGTATGAGCAATGCTCACTCCACATGACCGAATAGATCCCGAGCTCCGTAATGGTTGGAATCCTCCCCAACCGTTCCAGAATCCATCCGTACTCCTGTTTGGTAAGTCCATGCTCTTCCGCTAGATTCTCGTCAACCAGTATTTCGTCAGCCATCCGTGTTTGCTTTCCTGATACATCTTTTACCGTTTACCGTAACAAGTTGTCCAATCTGCAGAAATAACAAGAACTTCTTTCTTACGGAACCTCAATAGCCTCACTCTGATCCTCCGCTATTCCTTGATCCAGCATATTCAAAAATTTATCATAAACGAAGATCTGATTCCGTGTTCTCCCTGTATTCTCCCTGATAATGCCTAACTGTACAAGATATTGGATGGCTTTTCGTACCGTAGGAGGTGAGAGGTTGGTAGATCTTGCTGCCAATGAGACGGTGAGAATCGGTCGTTCCTGAAATGCATGGTACACACGGAGTGCCGACGGGGCAAGCCTGCCTAGTGTTTTGATATGGTTTTGATCCTCCTCAAAAAGATCCAGAAGATTTCTTGCGGTTCTCGTTGCACGCTCGGACGTCTCAAAAATTCCATCTAAAAAGAATTCAAGCCAAGACTCCCAATCCCCATGTGTGTGAATTTGTTGTAATTGCTCATAATACTCAGGCCTGTGGGAATTAAAGAATAGACTTACATACAGGATTGGTTCCCTTAGTACGCCGCGCTCACAGAGTAGGAGTGTAATCAGTAATCTACCAAGACGGCCATTTCCATCCAAGAAAGGATGGATGCATTCAAATTGAGCATGAACGAGCCCCGCTTGAACAAGAACTGGGATCTCCGAAGATTCATAGTGGATAAATTTTTCCAGATCACTCATTAAATCCGGAATATATGTAGGAGGGGGAGGAATATACTGCGCCTCCTCTATATATCGCCCTCCAATCCAATTTTGAAAACGACGATATTCACCAGGCTGTTTGTTCCTTCCTCGACCGGAAGACAAAAGGATCGCATGCATCTCTCGTAGCAAACGCTGGCAAAGTGGAATTCCGCGCTTTATCTGTGAGATGCCATGTCGGAGCGCATCAACATAGTTTGAAACTTCCTTTATATCATCCAATGTCACATCTGGCATACGCTCAGCCTCAAAGAGAAATAAATCGGACAGCGATGACGGGATGCCTTCTATCTGAGAGGATAAAACTGCTTCTTGCTTGATGTATGCATGTAGAAATACTGGAGTGTTTGGCAAAATATCAACTAACCCATCCAGTCGGCCGATTGCATGACTAGCTCGCTCTAGTTTGAAGGTCAGCCTCCTCAGATCAATTGGTGGTTCGGGCGGGAGTTTAGGTGGAAGATATGCTGACACCTTTGTACCAGAAGTAGACACATTGATCCATTTCCCCATGCGGGGTGGAAATTTTTTGAATGACATCCAATAAGTAAAAAACTTTTCTTAGGTGCTATCTAAGGAAAGAATACGACGTATCTTTTCTTAGCTCGTCTTAGGTTTCACTTACTTGCAAAGTACAGGGCCTAATCTCGAAGAAGTAAGTGCTTCAATATCAAGTGGCAAAGGTTACGTGCGGAGGGCCGAAAAAGGGTAATCACTGATCCGGTCAAGCACTGAACATCAAGGAGTAAATTATGGGAATTATATACGTGAGTACCCAAAGAATGAAACCATTCTGCTTTGGAGAGATAACAGACACAATAGGATAGATACGCAGTCTATCCTATTGCTTACCACAACATCAAATTACACTTGATATCATGCCTGTTCAAAAGGCTTCAAACAAGAACGAGAAAAGTAGTTCCTACCGGGGCGTGGAGTATCGTCTATGTCCGGGGACGCAAGGGAAAGCAAAGAAACTCGCCGGGTTAGCGGGGGCGTGTCGGTTTGCGTGGAATGCCATTCTTGCCGAATGTCAGGAAGAATACGACGCAGTTCGAGATACAGACCAGACAAAACCTTCGCTCTCGTTTTTCTCGCTGGGAAAGCGGTTTACCAAATTGCGTCAATCCACAGAATGGCTAGACCAGTATTCATGTCATATTGTCCGGTATGCCTTGAAGCATCAGGCAGAGGCGTGGCAGGCTTTCTTCAAGGGGCAACGAGAACATCTCCGATTTCATTCAAGGAGCGCACACAAGGATTCCTTTACCGCGATTCAAGGAGCGTTCAAAATGGACGGCGAGAATGTATACATCCAAAAGATTGGTTGGATGAAGTTCCGGCGCAAAGGAGGCGATCCATACCCTGACGGGGAGCCAATTGAAGTCACCGTGAAGAAAGACGGACGGTACTGGAAGATGAGCGTAATTTACAAAGTCACGAATCTACCAGAGAAGGTGGACGATGGCAAAGAGATTGGCATTGACTTGAACACCTATAACATCTCGTATTCTTCTACGGATGGGGAACAAGGCATGCTACCGATTCCAGATTTGACGGATAAAGAGATCAAGATCCGTAGGTATCAACGT
This sequence comes from Rhodothermales bacterium, assembly GCA_965215475.1. Taxonomy (GTDB): domain Bacteria; phylum Bacteroidota; class Rhodothermia; order Rhodothermales; family Bin80; genus Bin80. The sequence continues at coordinate 2,150,725 of OZ244061.1, read as the reverse complement.
AAGTTAGCCCGACAGCAATGGGGCGATCCAAGGATACTCAGAAGAAGATTTCTAAATTGAAGCGTCAGCAGCGCAACGCGAGGAAGAATGCGGCACATCAACATAGCCGTAGATTGTCCAATAAGGCGTATACGTTGAAGCGTGAAGACTTGAAGATCAAGACCATGTCCAACGGCTGAGAACCCTGGAACCAATGTGAAGGCAAAAGCAGGGTTAAACCGCGTCATTCTCAACTCTGGATGGAGCAGGTTCAATACCTATTGCGATTACAAGTTTGGCAGGGTTGTCACGGTGGATCCAAAGTACACCAGTCAACGCTGTAATCAGTGTGGACATGTGGATAAAAACAATCGCAAGACGCAAAGCAAGTTTAAGTGTGTGGCATGTGGCCATCAGATATCAACGCATCTGCGAATGTGTTACAGGCCTCCGGGATTGGGGCCTCTGCACGTGGAGGAGCGTTCTCGTTAGAGACTCCTATGAGCCGTGAAATGGATACGCAACAGGTAGCCGTCTAATTGATGGGTACTCACGTATATAATTCCCTAAATTATCCATTGCTCCCTCCTTTTCCGCGGTACATTGATGTGCTCCAGTGCCTTCTCCATTAACTCTCTAAGATTTACGTACAGATTGTGCGAGTCAATCCGGATTCGGGCTGTCCGTGAACGCCAGCCTTCCCCCAAACACACATTTTACCGAGAGACTTATTATCATCGAATAGAGACTCAGATCGTCTAGTTTGACCGGAGGATAAAAATATATGAAGCCCCCTTAGCAATTACTTTGTCAACAGCTTTTTTATCCTTTCTTGTGGAAACGGTCAAAGCACCACGTTCGTTTCTTGCAAGATTTAAATTCTTGACTGTCCCACTTCGAGCGGATTAGGTGTTCCAATTCACCGGAATACACACGTAAATTCCTCTTCTATCTGGAAAACAGCAACAAACCGATATAAGTGGAGTTCCCCTTCAAGAATCTAGTTCCGTTACACATTTTTACAATTCGATCTCAATCGGGGGTAGGACATCAGAACTGTTGTTCAAAATGTCGGATGTAAACTAGCTTCTCCTTCTATAACAGAGAATGTGATTATGACCAAGACTGAACTACTCGAACTCATCGCCAATGGCGAAAATTCAAGTGTAGAATTCAAGCGAGATGATGTACATCCAGCGTCATTAGGCAAGGAAATGTCGGCTTTGCTGAATTTTGAAGGAGGCTTTCTTTTATTGGGGGTCGAAGATGACGGGAGAATTTCCGGGATATCCAAAGACCGTCTGTCCACGGAAGAATTGGTCATGAATATTTCACGACAAAATATTCATCCACCTATCATACCTGGATTTGGATCTGTGAGAATAGATGATAAACGTTTAGTTGGAGTCATTAAACTCAATTCCAATAGTCCATACAAGCCATACAAGGCTAAGAAGGGTAGTTCCTGGGTCACCTATATCCGTGTCGGCAGTACTTCACGGGAAGCAACCCGTGAAGAAGAGGGTCGGCTCTATCAATCCGCTGGATTGGTCAACTACGAAACCAAATTCGTCTCAGATATGGGACTGGATGATTTAGATATAGATCGAATTGAGAACTACTTTCGGATGATTCTTGAACGACCGATTTCGCCTGACCTAGAAACACAAGAATGGCAAAGAATTTTGCTTAATTCTGACTTGCTCGCAAAAATAGATGACAAGATTTGTACAACCGTTGCGGGGCTGTTACTTTTCGGTAAAAATCCCAATCGTCGGTTGCCTCAAGCAGGAGTGATGGCAGTGGCATTCCCTGGTACTGAGAAAGATTATAATGTCACTGACGAGGAGCGGATTTGCGGGCCATTGGTGTCATTATTTTCAAAAAATCGCTCTATCACTGACAGCGGGGTAATTGATCGGTCGGTAGATTTTGTAAAACGAAACATGGCCAGCATTGCTTGGCTTGAAGGAGGTCGAAGGCATCTCAAAAAAGCACTCCCGATTGATGCAGTCCGCGAAGCAATCGTAAATGCCGTGACTCATCGCGACTATGGACGCGAAGGTACTGACATAGAACTATCAATGTATGAAGATCGACTGGAGATCATTTCTCCTGGCCCCCTTCCCAATGGAGTGACTGTGGAAAAAATGAAAGAGGGTATTGTCAGAGTGACGCGGAACGGGCTTATCAAAGAAATCCTCCGAAGCTATCGTTATGTAGATCATTATGGCATGGGGGTTCGGAATCGAATATTCCAGTCCATGCTGGAGCACAATGGAACAGTTCCAGATCTCATTGAGGAAGAGGATCGATTCAAGGTACGTCTATGGACACCACACCTGCTGCCATGAGACGTGGTGAATTCCAGAGGGAGCCTCGAAAATCTTGAGCTGCCAATCCGTTGAAAACATTGTCAACCAGCCGTCTCCTGTAAAATGAGATGAAAAAACGCACCCGGTGAGGGCCTATTTTGAGGATTTGCGTTTTACCTGTATTTTCGGTTCGTGTGAGTTTGTTTCTCAGACACAGCCATGCCCAAAACTACCATCAGATACGATCTCCGTCTGTTTCGGCCCGTCGGCTACCATAATTTATACTGTGCCCTCAAAAAAATATGGCGGGTTGCCGCTGGAAAGAACTGCGAATCTCCAAATCCCGCGTTTCCATACAGAAGTACTTTTGAATCCAGGACATTGTTCACATCAAGTGAAAGCATCAGTCCACTCAGCACAGACCGATCGCTGAACTCCCATTGCACGGTCGTTGACACCAGCGCATAAGGATCTACCTTCAGATTGTCTTGCTCAGTACCATCAGCGGTGCTTCCACCACCATTGTCCACGTACTGCACTCCTGCCAGACGCGTGTCCGCCCGAAATGTGAGCCCTCCATATTCATACGTCACCCCCAAATTTCCGCTGCGTGCGGGGAAACCCGCAATCGGATTGCCCGCTCGATCCATCGGTGCAATCGAAAAATCTGGCAAGGTCACGTATTCAATAAACTCTACGATGCGGTTCCGACTAAAGGTCGCATTGGCGAATGCATTCAACCCTGGCAGGATTCGGGCCGCCGCTTCCAATTCAATCCCCATGTGCCGGGTGCGATCTGCATTTCCTGTTCGGGGAACTCCAAACTGATCCAGCCCGCCACTAGGTACAATTTCATCTCTGAAATCCATCCAATAAGCCGACATACGAAGTCGTAGAGCTTGGCTTTCGAACTGCCCTCCGATCTCAAGAT